>NZ_KQ949121.1:57715-71117 GCF_001514305.1 Streptomyces dysideae | reverse complement strand
TCCACCCCCGGCCCCGCGAGGTGAACCTCCACCGCTTCTTCTGGCGCGAACTCACCCTCGTCGGCGCCCGGCTCTACGACCGCTCCGACTTCGAGCGGGCGGTCACCCTGGTCGCCGACGGCACCGTCCCGGCCGAGCGGCTGATCAGCAAGGTCGTGCCGCTCACCGAGGCGCCCGCGGCCTTCGAGGCCCTGGAGGGCGGCGGCGACGTGATGAAGATCCTCGTGGACTGCACCGACGACGCCCAGGGAGCCACCCGGTGAACGCCTTCGACCTGACCGGCAAGCTCGCCGTCGTCACCGGAGCCCGCCGCGGTATCGGCCGGGCCATGGCCCGCGCCCTCGCCGAGGCCGGCGCGGACGTCATCGGTGTCAGCGCCTCGCTCGAGGAGTCCGGCAGCGCGGTGGAGAAGGACGTCCTCGCCGCGGGCCGCACGTTCGAGGCGATCCGGACCGACTTCGTCGATCCCGAGGCCGTACGGGCCCTCGGCGCGGATCTGGCCGGGCGCGAGCGGCCGGTGGACATCCTGGTCAACAACGCGGGCACGATCCGCCGCGCTCGCGCCGCCGAACACGCGGACCAGGACTGGGAGTTGGTGCTCCAGGTCAACCTCAACGCGCAGTTCGCGCTGACCCGCGCGGTCGGCGCGTCGATGGTGGCCCGTGGCCAGGGGAAGGTCATCTTCACGGCGTCGCTGCTCAGCTTCCAGGGCGGCATCACCGTCCCCGGCTACACCGCCGCCAAGCACGGCATCGCCGGCCTGACCAAGGCCCTGGCCAACGAATGGGCCCCCCACGGCGTCAACGTCAACGCCATCGCCCCCGGCTACATCGCCACCGACAACACACAGGCCCTGCAGGACGACCCCGTCCGCAGCAAGGCGATCCTCGACCGCATCCCGGCCGCACGCTGGGGCAGGGCCGACGACCTCGCAGGCGCCACTGTGTTCCTCGCCTCGGACGCCGCCGCCTACGTCCACGGCACGATCCTGCCGGTCGACGGCGGATGGCTCGGCCGATGACCGGCACCGATCTGGCCCCCGTACTGGCCGGAGCCCGCGTGATGCCGGTACTGACCGTGCCCTCCGCCGCGACCGCCGGCCCGCTGGCCGACGCGCTCGCGGCGGGCGGCGCTCGGTGCGCCGAGGTCACCTTCCGCACCTCCGACGCCGAGCAGGTACTCAAGGAGATGGCCGCCCACGGCGGCCTGGCCGTCGGCGCCGGTACGGTCCTCACGCCCGAGCAGGTGGACCGTGCCGTGGCGGCCGGGGCGAGGTTCGTCGTCTCCCCCGGCTTCGACGAGGCAGTCGTCGCCAAGTGCCGTGATCTGGGAGTCCCCGTGGTGCCCGGCATCGCCACCGCCACCGAGCTGATGCGCGCCCTGAAGGCGGGCCTCGACACCGTCAAGTTCTTCCCCGCCGAACCGCTCGGCGGCATCCCGATGCTGCGCGCCCTCGCGGCACCCTTCCCCCGGGCACGGTTCGTGCCGACGGGCGGCATCGGCGCTCCACGCCTGCCCGCCTACCTCGCCGCCCCGGCGGTCCTCGCCGTCGGCGGCAGCTGGATGGCCACCGCCGACCACCTTCGACGGGGCGACTACGAGGAGATCCGCCGGCTGACCGCCGAGGCCGTACACGGGAGCGCGACGTGACCGACGTGGTGGCCCTCGGCGAGGTGATGCTCCGCTTCGACCCGGGCGAGGGACGGATCCGCACCGCCCGCTCCTTCCAGGTCTGGGAGGGCGGGGGTGAGTACAACGTCGTACGTGGGCTGCGGCGTTGCTTCGGCCTGCGGGCGGCCGTCGTGACCGCTTTGGCCGACAACGCGGTGGGCCGACTCGTCGAGGACCTGATCCTCCAGGGTGGCGTCGACACCTCCCTGATCCGCTGGATGGCCGACGACGGCATCGGCCGCGGCGCGCGCAACGGCCTGAACTTCGTCGAGCGCGGCTTCGGCATCCGGGGCGCGCTGGGCGTCAGCGACCGCGCGCACACCGCTGTGTCCCAGTTGCGGAAGGGTGACGTGGACTGGGACGCGGTCTTCTCCTCGGGTCCGCGCTGGTTCCACACCGGCGGCATCTTCGCCGGTCTGTCGGACACCACCGTGGACGTCGCGGACGAGGCCATGGCGGCCGCGCGGCGGCACGGTATGGCGGTCTCCTACGACCCCAACTACCGCCGCAGTCTCTGGGACGGCCGGGGCGGCGCGGACCGGGCGCGCGAGGTCGACGTGCGGCTCGCCCGGCACGCCGACGTCGTGGTGGGTGCCCTGGGGCTGGCAGGCCCGTACCCAGGGGCGGTACGCATCGAGGCGGACGAGGTGCAGGACGCCCTCGTCGACGTGGCCGGGCTCCTGCCCCAGGCCGAGGTGCTCGCGACCACCCTGCGGGAAGTGCCCTCCGCCGGGGTCAACGACTGGTCCTCGGCCGCCTGGTCGGCCCGTACCGGGTTCGTCCGCGGCCCGGAGATGTCCGGCTTGCACGTCCTGGACCGCATCGGCTCGGGTGACGGCTTCGCGGCCGGCCTGATCTACGGACTGCTGACCGCCGGCGGTGACGAGGGCGGACCGACGGGCGGTGCCAGGCCCATGGCGAACCTCGACGTCGCCGGGCTGAGCCGCTCCCTGGCCTACGGGACCGCGCACGGCGCCCTCACCATGACCACCCCCGGCGACGTGTCCATGGCCTCGCTCGCCGAGGTGGAGGCGCTCATGGCAGGCGGCTCGGCCGCCGTCAGAAGGTGACCCCATGGGCGGTCACGCCGTCCCCACTTTTCAAGGAGAACAGTTGACACATCGGAGCATCGGGTGCCGGAGGATCGGGAGCACTCGTGTCGAGTTCACCGGACTCGGCTTCGGGGCCTCCGTCATCGGCAACCTCTACAGAGTCACCCCGGCGCACGATGCGCAGGCCGCGGTCGAGGCGGCCGGGGAGGAGGGGCATCCGGTACTTCGACACGGCACCGCACTACGGCCTCGGCCTCGCCGAGCGGCGCCTGGGCGCGGCTCTGCGTGACCGGCCGCGTGACACCTACGTCGTCTCCTCCAAGGTCGGCCGTCTGCTCGTCCCCAACGAGCACCCGCGGGGCACCGACGACGAGGGCTTCGTCGTGCGCGACGACCTGCGCAGGCAGTGGGACTTCAGCCGGTACGGGGTCCTGCGGTCGATCGAGGACACGCTGGAACGTACGGGCCTGGACCGCCTGGACGTCGTCTACCTGCATGATCCCGACGACCACTGGAGGCAGGCCGCCGAGGAGGCCATGCCGGCCCTGGCGGAGCTGCGCGACCAAGGGGTGATCGGCGCGATCGGCGCCGGCATGAACCAGTCGGCCATGCTCGCCCGCTTCCTGCGCGAGACCGCCGCCGACATCGTGACGCTGGCCGGGCGCTACACCCTTCTCGACCAGTCGGCGCTGGACGACGTCCTGCCCGCCGCTGAGGAACTCGGCAAGAGCGTGGTGGCCGTCGGCACGTTCAACTCAGGACTGCTTTCCCTCGACCGGCCCGCCGAGGGCATGAAGTGCGACTACCAGGAGGCTCCCCCGGCCCTGGTCGCCCGTGCCCGGGCGATCGCTGAGGTCTGCGCGGCGCACGGTACGACGTTGCCCGCGGCAGCGGTCGCCTTTCCGTTCAGCCATCCCAGTATCATCAATGTCACCCTCGGGATGCGGACTGTGGAACAGGTCGGACGGAATGTGGAACTCCACCGTCAGCACATCCCCGAAGGTCTTTGGGACGACCTCCGCGCCCGGGGACTCATCAGGTCGGACATGCCCGCGGAGAACGGGCCCGGAAGGAGTGCGCGGTGTCTCTGACGGACAAGGCCATAGCGCAGATCCGGGAGCTGATCCGCAGCGGAGCGCTGCCGCCGGGCTCGAGGCTCCCTCCTGAGCCGGAGCTGGCCGCCCAGCTGGGCCTGTCCCGCAACCTCGCTCGGGAGGCCGTCAAGGCGTTGGCCGTCGCGCGGGTCCTGGAGGTCCGGCGAGGCGACGGCACCTACGTGACCAGCCTGCAACCGAGCCTGCTCCTGGAGGGGCTCGGCGGTGCGGTGGAACTGCTGCAGGGCGACGCGACCGCGCTGCAGGACCTGATGGAGACACGGCGGCTCCTGGAACCGGTCGCCACCGCGCTGGCCGCCACCCGGATCTCCGACGGGCAGCTGGCCGAGGTCGAGCGGCACCTGGAGGCCATGCGCGAGGCCCGTGACGACGTCGAGCGGCTCAACGTTCACGACGCCGCCTTCCACCGCGCCGTCATCTCGGCCACGGGCAACGAGACTCTGCTCACGCTCCTGGAGGGCATCTCCGGGCGTACCCTGCGTGCCCGCGTCTGGCGCGGTCTGGTCGACACCCAGGTCTCGGGCCGGACCCTCGCCGAGCACGAGGAGATCTTCCGGGCACTGTCCGCCCGCGACGCTTCCCTCAGCCAGGCCGCCGCGCTGCTGCACGTCGGCAACACCGAGCTGTGGCTGAGAGAGCACCTGCGTTCGGGAGAAGCCCTCCCACGGGGCATGACAGCCGAGGAGTGACGGGGGGACCCGCAAGGGCCGGCGGCCGCCCGAGGGTCAGCCAGCGAGTCCGAGAGCAGGGGCCCGAGGCCGTCACGACGAACGCGGTGGCACCCGCAGCCGGCATCAGCGTGGGCACGTTCGATCGCCGTTTCGGAGAAGTGGCCCACCTGCTTCTGACACTCCTCGACCACCACGAACAGCAGCTCCAGGAAGCCCTTTCTGGGCGGCCCGGGCCGGGCCGCGCCGTCCGAACGGCTGCGCCCTTCCTGTACGCCCTCGCCGACCACATCGCCGCCTGTGTGGACCGGCGTCGGCTCGTGCATCGGTGTAACCCCTCGCCGTCCCACACGGCTCCCGGTGCAACGGAGGAACGACACACCGTGACCGCACAGCCCCCGAACGCACCGGCGGGGCACTGCCCCGCCAGGCGGTTTCGTTCGCGTCGCGGTCCTCGCAAGCGGCCGGGGGCGGCCGGCCCAGGCCATGCTTCGGCAGGAACGCCTGCGTGGCACGTTCGCCGACCGCGACCAGCCTCTTCAGGTCCCACGGACTACTGCTGCCGGAGGTATTGACGCATTCCGCTTCCCACACTTAACGTCTGCCCGAGCTTACGAACGTCGTTCGATTTATCGGACAACTCGCGTCGGCGGACAGGGAGTCGGCTGCGGAGGCTTCCCCCGGCCGAGCACTGGTAGGCACACCGCACGGCGCGGCAGAGGTCAGGACCTGGCGGCGTTTGCGACCCGGTCGGCCGCCGCTGGCTTCGCCGTACTCCGAAGGCCGCTGGGCCTGGACAAGAGAGAAACAGGAGTCGTACGAGAACAGGATGCCGAAGAGGCGCGGGCGAAGAGCGCCTCACAGGCGCCGAAGGAACCGCGTACCGTCTCGCCGCACCGCGCAGGTGCGCGCTCGAAATCGACAACCGCCCGGCCGGCCCCGCACCACGACGGGCCCTACTCGGGCGACAACGGAGCCATCACCTCACAAGCCGTCACCGCGAAACAAACCGGCATGGTGTGCCCGCTCCAGCCGTCACCTCGGCGAAGTACACCGCACACAGGGGACACGCCGTTACCCGGAGCCGGTCGGCTCCTTCGGCGCCGTGCGGCAGCCGGTCCTGTCCCTCCAACACCGAGACCGAGCTTCCCCCGCCATCCCGATTCGGGTGCTCTTCGCCCGGTGGTGGCCCTGGCAGAATGACAGGAGATGTACATGTCGGCGCTTCGCGCCCGGCTGTCGGCGATATTGCTCGCCGCCTGCCTGCTCTTCACATCCCAAGCCTTGATCACACCGGACCGGGCGGCCGCCGCCGATCCGGGCTACCTGATGGTGCACTTCACCGGGGAGGGGTCGACCGGTCAGCAGATGTACCTCTCGCACAGCACGGACGGCCTGCACTGGAACGACCTCAACGACGGAGCGTCGATCCTGCGCTCCACGGTAGGCACGCGCGGCGTGCGCGACCCCGCACTGGTCCGCTCCCCGGGCGGTGACAAGTACTGGATCATCGCGACCGACCTGTGCTGGGGCTGCGGGTCGACCGTGGACGGCTCCATCAACAACGGCAGCCGCAACATCGTGGTGTGGGAGTCGACGGACCTGGTCACCTGGTCGCAGCCGTGGCTGCTCAACGTCGCCGGCGCGATCCCCGACGGACGCAACGCCTGGGCGCCGGAAGCGATCTGGAACCCCGAGACCAACGACTACGTCCTGTACTGGGCGACGAACGTGCCCCTCGACGGCGCGACGAAGCACCGCATCTTCTACGCCCGTACCAGCGACTTCCGCTCCATCACCACCCCGCAGATCTACATCGACCGCCCCGGCACCCAGGAACTCATCGACACCCAGATCATCGAGATGCCGGCCGGCGTCGGCAACTACCGCTACGTGCGGGCCTCCGGCGACGGCCAGATCACCCTCGAAGGCAGCAACTCGATCCTGGGGACGTGGACGAACCTGGGCAACCTCTCCGGCATCGGCCTGACCGGCGCCCAGGTCGAGGGCCCGATGTGGATGAAGCTCCGGGACCGCAACGAGTGGACCCTGTACCTCGACCAGTACGCCTCCGGACGCGGTTACATGCCGGTCACGACGACCAACCCCTCCGCCCCCGGCACCTACCGGATTCCGGCGTCGGGAACCTACTCCATGGGCGCCACCAAGAAGCGCCACGGCTCGATCCTGAACCTCACGGCCGCCGAGGAGACCCGCGTCCTCGCACGCTGGGCCAGCACCCCGGCCAACCGGCTCCAGTCGTACAACTTCCAGGACCGGTACGTACGGCACGCCAACTACGACGTGCGCATCGACCAGAACATCACCGGCCCGGACGCCCAGTTCCGGCTGAGGCCCGGTCTGGCAGGCACCGGAACCGTCTCCTTCGAGTCGGTGAACTTCCCCGGCTACTTCCTGCGGCACTACAACTACGACTTCCAGCTGGTCCGCAACGACGGCACCGCCCAGTTCGCCGCTGACGCCACCTTCCGCCAGGTCGCCGGCCTCGCCGACTCCACCTGGTCCTCGTTCCAGTCGTACAACCACCCCGACCGCTACATCCGGCACTACGCGTACCAACTCCGTCTCGACCCGATCACCACCGCGACAGGACGTGGCGACGCCACCTTCCGCGTGACGAACTGACCCGACGCAGACAGGGATGCCGACGCCTCCGCGGGAGAGCGCCGGCATCCCCCTTCCCCGCTTCGGCGGGGTCGGTTCGTGGCCGACCCGTCGGCACACGTCTTCAACGGCGGATGTACGTCTACGCCATCGATGGCTCCGACAACAGCGGTACGTACTGGGACTCCAAGGACTGGCGCGCGTACTCCTCGGTCGACGGGGCGAACTGGACCGACCACGGACAGGCCTTCGCGCTCAGCGGGTTCATGCCGGAGGTCTGACCCATGTCGGCGTATGCGGGCCGGGTCGGGCCTCCGCCCTCCCTCGCCCCGGCCCGGACGGCCCCATTCGTACGCCAACTCTGGCTGGTCAACGGGCGAATCGCTCACATCACGAGGGCTTGCTGGCCGTAGCCGCCCGGCGACGCCGCGGCCAGCCCGTTTACCCCTTGAGAGGAGGATGCTCAGTACCAGACGGAGAACGTGGCGTCGCTGCGTCCTGTCGCGGTGGTGATCGGGTCGAGGCGCAGTTGGTAGGCGTAGTGGCGGATGTAGCGGTCGGGGTAGTTGTACGACTGGAACGACGACCAGGCCGAGTCGGCGAGGCCGGCGACCTGGCGGAAGGTGGCGTCCGCGGCGAACTGGCTGCTGCCGTCGTTGTGGGCGAGCTGGAAGTCGAAGTTGTAGTGCCGAAGGAAGTAACCGGGCATGTTCACCGACTCGAAGGAGACGGTTCCGGTGCCTGCCAGGCCGGGCCTGAGCCGGAACTGGGCGTCGTCGGCGGGGCTGACGTCGGGATCGATGCGCACGTCCATATTGGTGTGGCGTACGTACCGGTCCAGGAAGTTGTACGACTGGAGCCGCTGGGCCGGGGTGTTGGGCCAGCGGGCGAGCACGCGGCTCTCCTCGGCGGCCGTGAGGGTCATGATCGCGCCGTGGCGCTTCGGGGTGCCGCCCATGTCGTAGTTTGCCGAATCCTGAAGCCGGTAGGTGCCGACGTCGAACGGGTTGGTGGTCAGGATCGGCCTGTATTCGCGTACGCCCTGCGGGTTGTTGTAGTCGATGTAGAGGGCCCACTCGTCGCGGTCTCGGAACTTCATCCAGACCGGGCCTTCGACCACGTTGCCGGTGAGGCCGATGCTGGAGAGGTTGCCGAGGTTGGTCCACGTCCCCAGGATCGAGTTGGTGCCTTCGACGTTGTTCTGGCCGTCGCCGGAGACCCGTATGTAACGGTAGTTGCCGGCACCGGCGGGCACCTCGGTCATCTGGGTGTCGACGACCGGCGTGCTGCCGGGAGGGTCGATCCAGATCTGCGGGGTGGTGATGGTGCGGAAGTCGGTGGTGCGGGCGTAGTAGATGCGGTACTTGAACACGCCGTTCACCGTGGCGTTCGTCGCCCAGTACAGGACGTAGTCGTTGGTCTCGGGGTTCCAGATCGCCTCCGGCGCCCACGCGTTGCGCCCGCCGGGGATCAGTCCGGCGGCGCCGAGCAGCCACGGCTTCGACCAGGTCACCAGGTCGGTCGACTCCCACACCACGAAGTTGGGGCTGCCATTGGTGTACGTCGAGCCGCAGCGGACGCACAGGTCGGTCGCGATGATCCAGTACTTGCTCCCGTCGGGAGAGCGGATCAGTGCGGGGTCACGCACCCCCTTCGTGCCGATCGTGGAGTTCAGGACCGGCGCTCCGCCATTGAGGTCGTTCCAGTGCAGGCCGTCCGTGCTGTGCGCGAGGTACAACATCTGGCCGGTCGCGGAATCGCCGGTGAAGTGCACCATCAGGTAGCCCGGTTCGGCGGCGGCCGCCCGCTGGGGTGCGGTCAGGGCCTGACCTGTGAA
Organism: Streptomyces dysideae; assembly: GCF_001514305.1. GTDB lineage: Bacteria > Actinomycetota > Actinomycetes > Streptomycetales > Streptomycetaceae > Streptomyces > Streptomyces dysideae. Next base: position 62,149 of record NZ_KQ949121.1, on the reverse strand, counting down.
GAGGAGGCATACGGCGAGCAATATCACCGTCAGCCGGGCGCGAAGCGCGGACATGCGCGTCTCCTGTCGTTCTGCGAGTGCCAGCGGGGTGGCGGGGGAAGCTCGGTCTCGGTGCGGGCGGGACAGGACCGGTACCCGCACGATCCGGAAGGGGCGGATTCGGGCAACGGTGTGTCGCCCGTGTGCGGTGCATGTCGCCGTGGTGACGGCGGGGCCAGGCACGCGAGCCGGTGGGTCGGCGGTGTGACGGCTTGTGCGGCGAAGTCACGGCTGCCGCCCGGGTGGGGCGGTCGCGGTGCGGGCCGGGCGGACGGTTGGCGATCGGAGCGCGCGTGGCTGCGGCGCGGTCAGACGGGCTGTGGTTTCCTCAGCCGAGTTGTGCGAAATGTCGAACAATGTTCGTAAGCTCGGCAGAAGTTAAGTGAGGGAAACGGGGTGCGTCAATACATCCGACAATCCGTAGTCCCTCGTCGAATGGGTCCGCTCAGCCAGCGGCTACGTCCCGTAATCGGTGGTGACTAAGTGTGGCGACTTGTGGAAGAGTATGCGGTGGCGGAGGAGGGTGGAACCGGCCCGTCCATGCATCGCGTACTCCTCCAGGGCAGAGGCCGTCGACGCCGAGTACCCGGCGGTACGCGCAGCGGGGGCAGCGGCAGCCGCGTCAGAATCCGCAGCGCGGTCGAGCGCGACCGCGGCAACGAGGTACCGGGAGAGGCGAGCGCCCGCCCGGCGCGCCGACTCTTTGACCGCATAGCCGAGTTGGCCCGCCAGTCGGGGCGTGCGACGCTGATACCGCTCCAGCAGGCCGGGGACCTGCTCACGGAAGGCCTGCCGCGGACAGCCCGGCGTCGCGCCCGGTGCCGAGCCTCGGCGACCCGGACGGGGACGGAAGGCGCCGAGGGGAACGAACGCCGAAGCCGCACCGTCCGGCAGGGCCGTGTGGGCCATGGAGGTGACCTCGTGGCCGCGGGCGAGCGCCTCGGCGGGTCAGTCGGAACTCCCGGTGAGCAGTGGTCTGGTTCGTGGCGCCATTGCGGGTGCGTCGAGCTCGCTTGCGCAGCCTGCGAACGGGCGTGCTCCACACGACAGTCGACTAACCCGGCCAACGACATCCCATGAAAATCCGGGCCGTAAGCCCTAACCGCGAGGTAGCTCCGGAATCCGGGAGCTTATCCCTTGACAGTGATGGGATGTAAAGGCAGTCTCCCTCCGACTCCCGGCGCGAGCGATACGCGGCGGACCACCTGCAACCACCCGGAAGGCCGCATGAAACTCCTCCAACGAAGCGGGATTCGAGTCGCCGGTACGGCCGCCGCCGTCCTCGCCGGCATAGCCTCGGTCACTGCGGTGCCCGCATCCGCCGCCACGCCGGGGAGTTGGACCTCGGTCCAGCCCGGTGTCGCACAGACCGGCTGTGACGGCGTGCGCGCCACCGTGGCGCTGGACGCGAACGGAGCCCTCTCGCTCGGCGCGACCTGGAACTGCCGCCAAGCCCTGATACCCGCTCCGATCGGGCTGGTGACCAGTCAGGCCGACTACACCACCGGACTGGAGTTCGTCCGTCGCACGGATACGCCCGTCTCGTACGACTACGAGGTCATGGCGGGGAAGTCCCGCGTCCGGACGCGGTCCGCGACCGAGACGAGACTGGTGTTCGCGAAGGGCTCCTCGCAGATGACCGTGCACGTCCGCACGTCCGCGGACGGTATGGCGCTGCGCTACGAGCTGCCGTCGGGTGCGACGGTGCTGAGAGAGGCGACGTCGTTCGAGCTGCCGACCGACGCCCAGCTGTCCCGGCAGGTGTTCAGTCCCGATCACGAGAGGGGGTATGTGACCTCTACGGTCGCCGACGTCCCGACGGGCTCCTACGACATGGGCATGTTGGCCCAGCAGACCAACGGCGCGCGGGTGCTGCTCGCCGAGTCCGGTGTGGACGGTGGCTATTCGGGTGGCTGGTTCACCCACACCCAGGGCACCGGCCGGTTCACCGTCGCGCTGGCCGACGCGCAGATCGCGCGATCCGGCGCGTTCACCACAGCGTGGCGCACCGCCTCCATCGGCAGCACGGCGACGATCGTGGAGTCCACGCTGGTCGACGACGTCGCGCCCGCGTCGAAGATCTCCGACACCTCGTGGATCAAGCCGGGTGTCGCCGCGTGGCCGTGGCTGGACGGCATGTTCGCCACCCAGCGCGACCTGACCAAGCTCAAGCAGTGGGCCGACTACGCCTCCTCGCAGGGCTGGCCCTATCTTCTCGTGGACGACGGGTGGAAGGCCAACCAGGCGATCATTCCCGAGCTCGTGACCTACGCCCGGGAGCGCGGGGTGCGGATCATGCTCTGGTACCACTGGCAGGACCTGGACACCGCCGCCGAACGGGACACCGAGTTCACCAAGATCACCGGGTGGGGTGCCGTCGGCGTCAAGATGGACTTCATGGGTTCCGAGACCCGGGCCCGTCAGCAGTGGTACGACGCGGCCCTGGCCGACACCGCCCGCTACAAGCTGATGGTCGACCTGCACGGCTCGCGCCTGTCCGTCGGTGTCCACCGCACCTGGCCGCACGTGCTGACCAACGAGGCCGTCCGGGGCGAGGAATACCCCGGCGGCCGGGACATCGGGCACGTGGCCGCGCTTCCGTTCACTCGCGGCGCACTGGGCCCGGCCGACTACTCGCCGATGAGCTTCCAGCAGGGCAACCCGAACAGCGACGCCGCCGAACTCGCCCTCGGCGTACTCCTGGACAGCGGCATCATGCTGCCCGGCAGCCGCATCTCGGACTACCAGGCCCGGCCCGAGGCACAGCGGTGGCTGCGCATGCTGCCGACCGCGTGGGACGAGACGAAGTACGTCTCGGGCGACCCGCTCACCGGAGGGGTCATCGCGCGCCGCGACGGCGACCGGTGGTTCGTCGGGGCTCTCAGGCGCGGCGGCGCCACCACCATCAGCTACCCGACCACGTTCCTCGGCTCCGGTACCTGGCACGCGGAGATCACCACCGACGGCTCCAACGGCCTGACCCGCACCAGCAAGGTCATCCAGGCCGGTGACACCCTGAGCGCCCCGGCGGTCGCGGGCGGCGGCCATGTGGTCAGGCTGACCAAGGTCCCGGTCGTCCCGACCGGGAACCGCACGGTGACCATCGCCGGCAGCAGCCACGTACTCGACGTGAAGGGCAGAAGCCTCGCGGACGACGCCGCGATCATCCGCTGGTCCAGCACCGGCGGCACCAACCAGCGCTTCGCGTTCGTGCCCCTCGGCGACGGATACACGCGGATCGTCAACCAGGCGAGTGGCAAGGACGTCGTCATCCGGTGGGCCTCCCGCGACGCGGGCGCGAAGGCCATCCAGTACCCGTACGAAGCCAACGCGAACACCAACGACGAATGGCTGGCGGAAGACGCGGGCAACGGCCGTATCCGGCTCCTCAACCGCCACAGCGGTCTCTACCTCACCGCGGGCAACGCCCAGGGCGACCAGTTGGAGCAACACCCCTTCGACGGCGCCGACCACCAGATGTTCACGGTCTCCTGACGCCGCTGAACGAGACAGCCATTCAGCAGGACATCACTGGGGCAGAACCCTGCGCCCCCTGGCCGGGGCCGTGGTCGGGGGCCACGGCCCCGGTGACGGCGGCGGTGCGGCGGTGGTGACCACGTCGTCCGCCCCGTCGAGCCCGCCGACCGTCAGCGGCGGAACGTCCTCGAGCCGGGACCAGGGCTCGTCGGGGACGAGGTTCTCGGGCAGTCCCGGCGGCACGACGACGGACCGCGTGCCCCGGTGCGGGCCGGCGCGTGCCCGACGGCGGCCGAGGCACGGGCCGCCCGAACACGGCCACTGTGGCGGGGTACTCGGCGGCGCGCTCGGTGAACAGCCCGACGATGTCCGGCCCCGCGTGGGAGGCACGACGACCGGGCGGGCCGCTCCCGAGTCGGACGATCACAGCGGCGCTGCATCCGGCGAGACTCTCCCGCCTTCACCCCTCAGGGGTCCTTGCACGATGAGCGTCCGATGAGGTCGCGTGGTCTGATGCCGTGCTACGTGGCGATGGGGTGCCCCTTGCTCGAGCGCGCAAGGGGCACCCTTCGGGTCCCTAGCCGGTGACGCGCTGGAAGGTCCATCGCTGGTTGGAGCTGCCGACGTCGCGGTACTGGATCAGCGCGACACCGTCTGCCGTACTGCCTCCCTTTACGTCGAGCACCTTGCCGCTGTTGCGGTTGGCCAGGGCGAACTCGCCACCGGTCTGCGGGCGCAACTGCCACTGCTGGCTCGCCCGGCCGTCGGCGATCGACTGCACCACCGGCGCTCCGTCCGCCGTCGAGGACCCCGCCACGTCGAGCACCTTGCCGCTGCCGACGCAGGTGATGGTGTGGTAGCCGTCCCCCGTGGACTGGAAGGCCCAGTGCTGGTTCGACTTGCCGTTGTCGGGCCACT
>NZ_KQ949121.1:31366-57026 GCF_001514305.1 Streptomyces dysideae | reverse complement strand
CCCGGTGACAGCAGACCCGGCAGCACGAGTGCCCCGGCACCGACCGCGGCGAGCCGGCCGAGCTGTCTTCTGGTGAAGTCCACGATTCCGTCCCTTGTGAGAAGTCATCACATGTGTCGGCGGTCTTTCGGCGCGCGAAAACCGCCTCGCACAGTTACCGGGACGGCCCGGAAGGCACCGCCACCGCGCCAAGCGGTGCCGGCGCCTTCCTCTGTGGGCCAGTGGGTTCACGACCGTGAAGCCACTCCCTGCCCGTGCGGGCCTCTGCGCCGAAATCCGGCACGCTGCCCGATCGCTGTGGCCCTGCCATATGAGCCGGGAGCATGACTCCCGTTCCCGGCTCGGCTTTCTGGGCTCCGGGGCCCGTTCCCCGCCGGATCTCGAAGTCCGTCGCCACCCCTGAACCGGGGTGTTGCGACAGCCATCAGAATCCAAGGTTCGGAGTTGACGTTCCCCTGTTGGTCGGTCTGGTCGTTGCAGTCCCCGGATGACAACCCGGGCGCCGTCGGTCGTGCCGCGGTTGTAGGCGTCCAGGCACTTGTTGCCGTAGACCACGAGCCGCTTGCGGGAGGTGTTGTTCCAGGACTGGTTCTCACCGCCGTGGCAGTCCCGCAGCTGTGCGTCGGTGCCGTTGAGGATGGTGTTGTTGATGCCGAGGCAGCGGTTCGACTGCTGTCCGACCACCTGGGCGCCGTTTCGCGCCGGGCAGCGGACAGACCTCGATGGCGTCGAAGTCCAGGGTCCATGCAGGGGAGTTGGAGAACGTCAGCGTGTTCGATGAGCCCTTCGCCAGGGACACCTCGACCGAGACGGTGCCCGGTGTGGTCCAGGATCCGGTCGGCGGGAAGGAGACCTTGGCGGCCTTCTGCCCGTTGACCTGGAAGAGGGCCGTACGGGCCGCGTTGCCGCCGTTGGTGTCGGCGATGTCGACGACCTTGGTGCCCGTGGCGCCGGTGTTCCGGGACGCCCAGCCCATCGGTACCGGTGGCACCGCGATCCGGTGGGAGTCACCGCGACGGGTTCCGTCCGGAGGGGTTCGGCGGGCTCCCGGCTCTGGATGCCGATGAGGCCGCCGACGGCGGTCGTCAGCGCCACGGCAGGGCGTCTCTGCACAGACGTCTCGCGCCTGGAAAGCGCGCGGTTCGGGGCACGGGGGTTCCTTCCGGAGGCCGGACCGCTCTCACACCGCGAATGTCCGGCATTTCGAACATGGGTCGATATACGGAATGATCGCCTGAATGTAAAAGGCACCCCGTACGGAAGTCAACGTGTGCGACGACACTGCCGCTCGGTTGTCCGGGCGGCGCGAGCCGCGCCGGAACGGAACCCGTCGGAAACATTGACGGAATCACAACTCAAACCTATCTTCTGCTCGAAGTACCGCACGCCGTGCGGTACTTCGAACAATATTCCTCAAGCCTCAGGGCAGTTCACGCAGAAATGGGACGAGCGTTGAACAGAACCCTCAGGGCGGTCCTCGCCCTCCTCACCTCGGTGGCCGCCCTGCTGGGGCTCACCACCGCCTTCGCCGGTACGGCCGGAGCCGCCCACCCGCCGGCGGGACAGACGACGCGGTACACGATGACCGCGTTCACCAACAGCAGCGAGTCGAACATGTACGTGTACGACTCGCCGGACGCCACCGGATTCACCCTGCGGAAGGGCCCGGCCTACACCCCGCCGTCCGGTCTGATCCGGGACCCCAGCATCTTCAAGCACACCGACGGCTTCTACTACCTCACTTACACCACCAACTGGACCGGGAACACGATCGGTTTCGCCCGGAGCACCGACCGAGTGAACTGGACGTTCCTGTACAACCACACGATCCCGATCAGCGGGCTGACCCGCACCTGGGCGCCCGAGTGGTTCATCGACACCGACGGCAGCGTCAACGTCATCGTCTCCCTGACGGCGGCGAGCACCGCGACCCACTTCACCGCCCACAAGATCACGGCGACCAACTCCGCGCTGACCGCCTGGTCCGCGCCCACCCAGCTGGCCGGCATCGGGCCGAACAACATCGACACCTTCGTCGTCAAGGTCGGCTCCACGTACCACGCGTTCACCAAGAACGAGACGACGAAGTACATCGAGTACGCCACCGCCTCCAGCTTCACCGGCCCCTACACCAAGCAGAAGACGGGCGACTGGGCCGGATTCGGCGACTGGGTCGAGGGCCCGGCCCTGGTCCAGCTCGACAACGGCGGCTGGCGCATCTACTACGACGGCTACCGCGCCGGGAAGTACTGGTACAGCGACAGCTACGACAACTTCGCCACCTGGTCCACGCCCACCGAGGTGCCCGGGCTGTCCGGCTTCATACGCCACGCCACCGTGCTGAAGGAGACGGTCTCCGGCGGCGTGACCCTCCCGACCAACACCACACGATCCCTCCAGTCCGTCAACTTCCCGAGCCGTTACGCCGTGGTGCGCTCCGACAACCTCGGCTACATCGACCCGGTGACCTCCTCCAGCAGCACCGCCGTCAAGCAGAGCGCCACCTTCACCGTCGTGCCCGGCCTCGCGGACGCCAACTGCTACTCCTTCCGCGACTCCGCCGGACGCTATCTGCGGCACTGGGACTACCGGATCCGCTTCGACAGCAGCAACGGCACGGCCGTCTTCAACAAGGACGCCACGTACTGCGCCCGTCCAGGCGCGACCGCGGGCTCGGTGAGCCTGGAGTCGTACAACTACCCGGGCCGCTACCTCCGCCACTACGGCTACGCACTCCGCGTCGACCTCTACCAGAACACCGACACCTACCGCGCCGACAGCTCCTTCACGGTGGTCAGCCCCTGGGCCTGACCTGTCCAACCCACACTCTGCCGTGCCGTCGCGGACCCCACCCGCGGCGGCGCGGCCCCCCCATCGCCCGCAGGCACCACGGTGCGTCCGGCGGCCCCGGAGACGAGGAACTACATGCCGCGGCACCTCTCCAGAGACGACGACGGACAGCGGCAGTCCGCGCTCCTTGTGCTGGCGTGCCACCGCGAGGAGTTCGTCCTGGGTGCGGTAGCGCAGTTTGGACTGCCGGAAACCGGACGCCCACTCGGAGAGGAGGGGCGGGCGTCCTGTGACCAGGGTGTAGGCATCGAGGATCTGGGCCGGGGTGTCGCCGGCGGTGACCCAGTAGTCGACGCGTCCGCCGGCGTCGGCGGTCCACCGGGTGCTGTCGGCGCCGAGTTCGACGCGGCCGGTGGCGGGGTTGTTCCACAGCAGTCCGTAGCCGCGCGAGGAGTGCAGGAAGGGGATGGCGGCCGCGGTGTTGCCCAGGACGAGGTCGATCACACAGCCCTTCTGGTCCAGGCGCCCGTGCAGATGCTGCCCGAGGCCGTGCAGCTGTTCCCCGTCGTACGCCTCGAAGTGCTGCTCCGTCCGGCCGGCCGCCCGCCGCGTGGACGCGAGGGCCGGCGTGATGCGTGTAGGGGTCCTTGTCTGCGAGGAGTTCACGGTCCGAGTCGGCGTGCAGGAACCTCAGCCGACCATCGGCCGAGGCCTCGACAATGAGGCGGCCGTTGAGCAGGCGGGTACAGCCGTCGTCCGATACGGACACCTCGGCCTGCGGGGAGGGCGAGGGCTCTCCAGCGCGCCCGGGACGGCGGGGTCGATGGTCCCCGATGAGGCCCGGACCCGGACGGCGTCCGGTCCCCAGGGCTCGACGCGGAGGATCTCTTCGGCGGTGTGCCGTTCCAGGCCGCCTGCACGGACACTGTAGGACAAGGGGGATTCCTCGGTTCGACTCAAGCGCCCGGCCACATGGTCCGTGCGGGCACGGGCTGATGTCGGTATCCGCGCATTCATCTGGAGCGGCGCAGGCGGGGCGGGAGCCCCGTCGACAGTTCGAGCTGACGTCATCCAACTCTCGCACTCCTCACACTCCTTCTCGGCACTCCCATGTTTGGCTCGGCGTCAGGGCGCGGGCCGGACGCACATTTCCGGAAGTAGCCAAGTCTTTCGTGTCGCAAGACTAGACAGAGGCAACGTTCGTATCCCTTAATCCATCCCATGTATCAGTGGAGAGGGCTGATGGGACCGAGACCCCTATGAATCCCAGGCCTCGTTGCCCAGCACTGCTGCCGCCTGGCCCACAGTCGCCGGCTCCGGGCGCAGTTCCGACGAGCGAACAGGACCAACCGCAGTGCCGGAGGAGTCTCACGCGCATCGGTTCTCCCCGGCATGGCGGCCGGTACGGTGGCCGCCACCAACGGCTCCGCTGCGATGTCGTCGGCCTGCCACGTATGGCGCCACATCGGCAGCAGACAAGCCCGTGACGTGCTGCACCCGACCGTCGGACATGCGAGCGAACGCACCGACGACCAAGCAGTCACTCTCCCCTCACCGAAAGGTTCAAGATGTCTTCCTCCATCAGCAGACGGCGCCTGCTGCAAGTAGCCGGGGCCACCGCCGCCGCCTCTGCCACCGGATCCTTCGTCGGCGCGTCTCCCGCCCACGCGGCCGTCCCTCCCTCAAGGGCCGACATCGGGGTCTCCGCGCACCCGTTCGAACTCGACCAGGTCCGGCTCACCGCAAGCCGCTGGCTGGACAACCAGGACCGTACGCGGAACTACCTGCGGTTCGTCGATGTCGACCGGCTGCTGTACAACTTCCGCGCCAACCACCGGCTGTCCACCAACGGCGCGGCTGCCAACGGCGGCTGGGACGGGCCGACGTTTCCCTTCCGCACCCACGTCCAAGGGCACTTCCTCACGGCATGGGCACAGCTGTACGCCGTGACCGGGGACACCACCTGCCGGGACAAGGCGAACCACATGGTTGCGGAGCTGGCCAAATGCCAGGCCAACAACAGCGCTGCCGGTTTCAGCGCCGGGTACCTCTCCGGCTACCCCGAGTCCGACTTCACCGCCCTCGAGCAGCGGACCCTGAGCAACGGCAACGTGCCGTACTACACCATCCACAAGACCCTCGTCGGCCTGCTGGACGTGTGGCGCCACATCGGCAGCACACAAGCCCGTGACGTGCTGCTCGCCCTGGCGGGATGGGTCGACTGGCGCACCGGCCGGCTGAGCAGCCAGCAGATGCAGACCATGCTGCAAACCGAGTTCGGCGGCATGAACACCGTGCTGACCGATCTCTACCAGCAGACAGGCGACGCGCGGTGGCTCACCGTCGCCCGGCGGTTCGACCACGCCGCGGTGTTCGACCCCCTGGCCTCCAACCAGGACCAGCTCAACGGACTGCACGCCAACACCCAGGTACCCAAGTGGATCGGGGCCGCCCGGGAGTACAAGGCCACCGGCACCACCCGCTACCGGGACATCGCCACCAACGCCTGGAACATCACCGTCGGCTCGCACACCTATGCCATCGGCGGCAACAGCCAGGCGGAGCACTTCCGCGCCCCGAACGCCATCGCCGGCTACCTGAACCAGGACACCTGCGAAAGCTGCAACACCTTCAACATGCTCACCCTCACCCGGGAGTTGTTCGCGCTGGACCCGAACCGGGTCGCGCTGTTCGACTACTACGAGCGGGCGTGGCTGAACCAGATGATCGGCCAGCAGAACCCGGCCGACGACCACGGCCACGTCACCTACTTCACCCCGCTCAACCCGGGAGGCCGACGCGGTGTGGGCCCGGCGTGGGGCGGCGGCACCTGGAGCACGGACTACAACAGCTTCTGGTGCTGCCAGGGCACGGGCCTGGAGATGCACACCAGGCTGATGGACTCCATCTACTTCCGCAGTGACAACACGCTGATCGTGAACCTGTTCGTGCCCTCGGTACTCAACTGGTCACAGCGCGGCATCACGGTCACCCAGACCACGTCGTATCCCGTCAGCGACACCACGACCCTGCAAGTCACCGGCAGCGTCAGCGGAACCTGGGCGATGCGCATCCGCATCCCGAGCTGGACCACCGGGGCCACCATCAGCGTCAACGGCGTCGCCCAGAACATCACCACCAACCCCGGCAGCTACGCCACCCTGAGCCGCTCCTGGACCTCCGGCGACACGGTCACCGTCCGCCTGCCCATGCGGATCGTCATGCGAGCGGCCAACGACAACAGGAACGTCTCCGCGGTCACCTACGGCCCGGTGGTCCTGTCCGGCAACTACGGTGACTCCGCGCTCAGCTCCCTGCCGTCACTGAACACGTCGTCGATCACACGGACCAGCAGCAGTTCGCTCGCCTTCACCGCCACCGCCAACGGCTCCACCGTCAACCTGGGCCCCTTCCACGACGCGCACGGCCACAACTACACCGTCTACTGGAACGCAAGCGGCAGCGTCCGTCTCGTCAACGTGGGCAGTGGTCTCCTGTTGGGCATCCAGTACATGTCCACGGCCGACGGTGGCCCCGCCCTGCAGTGGTCGGACAACGGCACCGCCGACCACGACTGGTACATGATCACCGATGGAAACGGGTTCCGCTTCCGCAACGCCCACAGCGGCAAGGTGCTCGGCGTCCTGAACATGTCCACGGCAGACGACGCGACCGTCCTGCAGTGGTCGGACAACGGCACCGCCGACCACAGATGGACGCTGCTCGACCAGGGAGACGGGACCTACAAGATCCGCAACGAGCACAGCGGCAAGTTGCTCGCCATCGCGGACAACTCCACCGCCGTCGGCGCGTTCGTAGTCCAGGACTCGGACGACGGCACTGCCGACAACCGGTGGCGCATCGTGAGGAACTGAGATCCGCCCCGGAAGCACATCGTGGTCGCTCCCCACTCTTCCGCTTGCCCGACACTTCGACCCTCGTTCGACATCACGAACGCCAAGGTCGGGGTCAGAGCGCATCAACAGTCCGGACAGCCCCTGACGGAGCCAACCGGAAACGCTCACTCAAGAAATGAGACCCCCATGCACAGACGTAGGTTGAGCCGCAGACACCTGCCTGTGGTACTCGCCGCCCTGGTCGCTTCGGCGGCGACGCTCGTCGCCAACCCCGCTCAGGCGGCTACCAGCGGCGAATTGCGCGGTGTCGGTTCCGGCCGGTGTCTCGATGTGCCGGGCGCCAGCCAGACCGACGGCACGAACGTGCACATCTGGGACTGCCATGGCGGGACCAACCAGCAGTGGACGCTGACGGACGACAACCAGCTGACCGTGTACGGCAACAAGTGCCTGGACGTTCCGGGCCATGCCACCACGGCCGGGACCCGGCCGGTGATCTGGGCCTGCAACGGCGGTACCAACCAGCAGTGGCGGGTGAACTCCGACGGCACGGTCGTCGCCGTGGAGTCCGGGCTGTGCCTGGACGTCAGCGGCGGCGCCACGGCCAACGGCACGGCGGTGCAGCTCTGGAACTGCACCGGCGGCAACAACCAGAAGTGGACCGGCCTGTCCGAGACGTCGCCCACGTGTTCCCTTCCGTCGACGTACCGGTGGACCTCGACGGGTCCACTGGCGCAGCCGTCGAACGGCTGGGTCGCGCTGAAGGACTTCACCACCACGACGTACAACGGCCAGCGCCTGGTCTACGCGACCACCTCTGACGGATCGTCGTGGGGCGCGATGACGTTCCGTCCCTTCACGAACTGGTCGGACATGGCGACGGCCACCCAGACCGGGATCAGCGGGTCCGCGGTGGCGCCCAAACTGTTCTACTTCGCGCCCAAGAACATCTGGGTGCTGGTCTCGAATGGGTGGGGTACCGCCTGGACCTTCACCTACCGCACGTCCAGCGACCCCACCGACCCCAACAGCTGGTCCGCCCCGCAGCCACTGTTCACCGGCAGCCTCCCCGAAGGCGGCCCGATCGACCCGACCATGATCGCCGACGACCAGAACATGTACCTGTTCTTCGCCGATGACAACGGCGGCATCTACAGGTCGACCATGGCGCTCGGGAACTTCCCGGGCAGCTTCGGCTCGTCGTACACGACGGTCATGAAGGACACGAAGGAAAGGCTGTTCGAGGCGCCGGAGGTCTACAAGGTCCAGGGCCAGAACCAGTACCTCATGATCGTTGAGGCGATCGGCGCGAACGGGCGCTACTTCCGCTCGTTCACCGCCTCCGGCCTGAACGGTACGTGGACCGAGCAGGCCGGCAGCGAGAGCAGCCCCTTCGCGGGCAAGGCCAACAGCAACCAGACCTGGACCAACGACATCAGCCACGGTGACCTGGTCCGCAACAACCCCGACCAGACCATGACCATCGACCCCTGCAACCTGCAGTTCCTCTACCAGGGCAGGTCCCCCAGCTCGGACGGCATGGACTACCTGAAACTGCCGTACCGGCCGGGCGTGCTCACCCTGCAGCGCTGACCCGCGCACATGATCACAAGCTCATGACCCCGCCGATCAGGCCCGCAAAGCGGCTTCCGCTTTGCGGGCCGGGAAGGAACCCCTCCATGGTTCCCCTACACAGACGACTGCTGCGTCTCCTCACGGCCACCGCACTGACGCTCACCGCCTGCATCACCGCCTCCGCAGGCACGACCGCCGAGGCCGCGCCGGGCAGCCCCGCGCTCACCCCGCCGCTGGGCTGGAACAGCTGGAACAGCTTCGGATGCGGGATCACCGAGGCGCAGGTCCGCGAGGCTGCCGACGCGATGGTGTCCTCGGGCATGAAGGACGCGGGCTACCAGTACGTCGTCGTCGACGACTGCTGGTTCGACCCGCAGCGCGACGCGGCGGGCAACCTCCGGGCCAACCCGACCAAGTTCCCCAGCGGCATGAAGGCGCTCGGCGACTACATCCACGGCAAGGGCCTGAAGTTCGGCATCTACCAGGCGCCCAACGAGAAAACGTGCGCGCAGGGCGTGGGCACCTACCCCGGCTCCACCGGCAGCAAGGACCACGAGGCCCAGGACGCCGCCACGTTCGCCTCATGGGGCGTCGACTATCTCAAGTACGACTGGTGCTCCGGCAGCGGCACCCTCAGCGAGCAGATCGCACAGTTCACCATCATGCGCGACGCCCTGCGCGCCACGGGGCGGCCGATCGTCTACAGCATCAATCCCAACAGCTTCCACTCCCCCACCGGCGACAAGTACAACTGGGGCGAGGTCGCCGACCTGTGGCGGACGACCGAGGATCTGCTCGACATCTGGCAGAACGGCAACACCAACAGCTACCCGATGGGCGTCGGCAACGTCCTGGACGTCACCGCGCCGCTGGCCGCCCAGTCGGGTCCGGGTCACTGGAACGACCCCGACATGCTGGTCGTCGGCCGTCCCGGCCTGTCACTGACCGAGTCCCGCTCGCACTTCGCCCTGTGGTCGCTGCTCTCGGCCCCCCTCATGGCCGGCAACGACATCCGCACCATGTCGGCCGACGTGAGCGCGATCCTGCGCAACCCCCGCCTGCTGGCGGTGAACCAGGACCCGCTGGGGGCTGGCGGACGCCGGGTGCGCGACGACGGCGACACCGAGGTGTTCGCCAAGCCCCTGTCCGACGGCTCGGTCGCCGTGGGCCTGTTCAACCGGGGAGGGAGCACCGCGACCATCACCGCCACGGCCGCGCAAGTCGGCCTCACCGGCGGGTCGTTCACCCTCACCGACCTGTGGACCGGCGGCACGTCGAGTACCTCCGGCCAGATCTCCGCGAGCGTCCCCGCGCACGGTGTCGCCGTGTTCAAGATGACCGGCGGGAGCCCGCTGGCCGCCACCACCGCACGCCTGCGCGGTACCGGATCCGGCCGCTGCCTGGACGTGGACCGTGCCTCCACCGCGGCCGGGACGGCGACGCTGATCTGGGACTGCCACACCGCCGCCAACCAGCTCTGGACCACGTGGGCCGGAGGCGAGATCCGCGTCTACGGCGACAAGTGCCTGGACGCCTCCGGCCAGGGCACCGCCAACGGCACGCCGGTCATCATCTGGCCCTGCAACGGCCAGAACAACCAGAAGTGGACCACGCAAGCCGACGGGTCGATCCGCAACGTCCACGCCGGGCTGTGCCTCGACGTCGACGGGGCCGGCACCGCGGGCGGGACCCCGGTCATCCTGTGGACCTGCAACGGCCAGAACAACCAGAAGTGGACCACGCTCCCGTAACCCGCCACCCCTGCCACCGCGCAGGGAGAAGCCCGACCGGTTGAGGGCAGTCCCACGGCAGCAGGCCAAGCTGCGGGGACTGCCTTCCTGCACCGGGACCGGGACTTCGAGCCCATCGCCGCAGTCACCTGCCGGCCGCTCCCGTGGCAGGTCACGTCCGCCGAGGTGGTGTACTGACGGCCACTCGGTCTTCTCGTTCTGGCCATGCGGTGAGTTCGACGGGCAGGACGGTCTCGTCGGTTTCTCACTCGATCGGGAAGGCCACCAGGTCGTTGGTGGTTGATGCCTTCCGTCCACCGGTGCTGATGGGACGGAGACGGACCTTCACGCGCTCTCAGCTTCGGAAGCGACGGGCGCTTGGGCGGCCACGTGGTCGTTGGCTTGCGCTTATGTGGCTTGGGGGCGGCTCTGTGAGGCCCGGCTCGCCCTCATGGCCGGTGCCCGTGTCGAGTTCCTGCTGCTGTGCGACGGGGGACGACCTGAGGCTTCAAGAAGAGCGGGTGCGGCACTTCGCCCCGCAAGGAACCCGCGGCCCCTCGCTCCTTCCGGAGCGTCCGCCCGCCGCGAGATCGTCAAAAACCGAGCCCCGGGGCCGGCATCCAGCCGAAACCGTTCACCACAGATCGAGCAGTACCGGGCCACCGCCCGGTCATCACCGTCGGATCAATGGCCAGCGCCTCTCGCCGAGTGTCGAAGCGCTTCACCTGATGAATCAAGCTAATGAGAATTCTCTGGTGAAGCAAGAGGCATATAGGCAACCTAACCTTGCTTCCGCCCACCATTGACACCACATCCAGGCCAATGGGAGCGTCGAAGCGCTTCACCATCCGGTCATCCCCCCGGCCGCGCCGGATTCCAGAAAGGACACCGTCATGTCCCGGAAGTCCAAAGAGAGAAGCGTCAGAGATGTACTGGTAGCCCTGCTGATGGCGATCTCGCCGCTGATCGCGGCGCTCGTACTGACCGGCACCTCGGCCACCACCGCGTCGGCCGCATCACTGACCGAGGTGACCAACTTCGGCAGCAACCCCGGAAACCTGCGGATGTACGTCTACAAACCCGACAACGCTCCGGCACGCCCGGCGGTGCTGGTGGCAGTGCACTACTGCACCGGCACGGCGCCCACCTTCTACACCAACACGGAGTTCGCCCGCCTGGCCGACCAGTACGGGTTCATCGTCGTCTACCCGGACGCGAACGTCAGCGGGCAGTGCTTCGACGTCTCCTCGCCCCAGGCGCTCAAGCATGACGGGGGCAGTGACCCCACGAGCATCGCCCAGATGGTCCGGTACACCGTGCAGAACATGAACGCCGACGCCGGCCGGGTCTACGTCACCGGCGCCTCGTCCGGCGCGATGACGACCAATGTCCTGCTCGGCGACTACCCCGACCTGTTCAAGGCCGGTGCGGCGTTCATGGGCGTGCCGTTCGGCTGCTTCGCCACCACCGACGGCTCCGGCTGGAACAGCGACTGCGCCACCGGCAAGATCACCAAGACCCCACAGGAGTGGGGCGACCTCGTCCGGGCCGCCTACCCGGAGTACACCGGCCCCCGGCCGCGGATGCAGCTGTGGCACGGTACCGAGGACGACGCGCTGTACTACCCGAACTTCGGTGAAGAGATCAAGCAGTGGACGAATGTGCTCGGGGTGAGCCAGACCCCGGTCTTCACCGACTCCCCGCAGTCCGGCTGGACCCGCACCCGCTACGGCTCCGCCACCGCGCAGGCACCCGTCGAGGCGATCAGCATCCAGGGTGCCGGGCACGTCCTGCCCTCCAGCGGTATGGCGGCCCGGGCCATCGCCTTCTTCGGACTCGACGGCTCCGGCGGGACCACGACAGGTCCGGTTCACGCCATCGGTTCCGGCAAATGCCTGGACGTGCCCGGCCTTTCGCAGACCAACGGCACCCAGACGCAGATCTGGGACTGCAACGACGGCACCAACCAGACCTGGACCAGCACGTCGCCCAAGCAGCTCACCGTCTACGGCGGCGCGAAGTGCCTCGACGCGACCGGCACCACGGCCGGCGCCAAAGTCGCGATATGGGACTGCAACGGCGGCACCAACCAGCAATGGAACCTCAACTCCAACGGCACCATCACCAGCGTCCAGTCAGGCCTGTGCCTTGACGTGACCGGTGCCTCCACCGCCAACGGCGCACTGGTCGAACTATGGGACTGCAACGGCGGCAGCAACCAGCAGTGGCACCTCGGCTGACACCACCGCCAAGGACTGCAAGGGCTTTCTCAAAACCACACTCGGTTTCGAGAAAGCCCTACAAGCTCACACCCCCGATACTGCCCTCCTCCTCCGCCCACGCCCCGCGGGCAGACGAGCGACCCGTACCAGACCGTGACAGCCCGCCCCCGCACACCATCTGCCCTGCTCCCACGACCGTGACGGCCAGTGCCGATATGTGCCTGGTTCGCCGAGGAGGAGCGCGGCGGACTGGTCTTCCTCTGCGCGAGGGTGCCCTTTCGGCGCATCTCCTTCGCCCTCCCGGACGGCTTCCGCTTCTACGAACTTCGTCGCACCGGACACCCCCTGACGATCCGCTCGCGCGCGCCCTCAGTAACACGATGGTCCAAGCGCGCCGAGATCGACTCTGCGCACAGTCGTACGATGCTTGTCCTCGCTGTCCTGCCATGTGTGAGCCGACCGCAGCCGGTGCCGTCCCCAGCGGGACCCGGCACCGGTGTCCTCCCGGGATCTGGGCCAGGACAGGCCCAGATCCTCGGGCGCGGGGTTCATCCGGCGGTCAGAGTGGTCCACTTCTGGTTGGAGCCGCCGTTGCAGTCCCACAGCACGAGCTGCGTGCCGTCGGTCGTGGAGGAGCCCGGAACATCGAGGCAGCGGCCGGAGGCGGGGTTGCGGTAGCCGCCGTTGTAGGGCTGCCAGACCTGGTTGGCGCCGCCGTGGCAGGCCCAGGTCTGCACCTTGGTGCCGTTGGCGGTGGCCCCGCCGGCGGCGTCGAGGCACTTGCCCAGGGAGCGCAGGGTGCCGTCGGTGTAGGCGGACCAGTACTGGTTGGCACGGTCGCCGCAGCTCCACGTCTGAACGGCGGTCCCGTCGGCGGTGTTGGCGCCGTTGACGTCCATGCACTTGCCTGCGATGCCGGACTGCACACGGGAGGGCGCGGGGGCGGGGTTCTTCAGCCACCCGGCGCTGTCCGCGGACTGGACGCCACGGTGGAAGGCGTCGGCCATCTTCTGGTAGCCCGAGTCGTTGGGATGCAGGGGGTCGGCCAGGTCGGCCGTGGTCAGACTGCTCATGTCGACGAATGCGACGTGTTTGCCCGCGGCCTGTGCCTCGCTGACGATTTGGCGGATGGCCTGGTTGTACATGCCCCGCCACTGCTCTTCCGAGCTGTTGGTGGACACGACCAGGGAGGCGACGAGGACGGTCGCGTCGGGGACGTCGGCGGTGATCTGGTTGACGAGCGACCTAAGTTCGGCGATGGCGGCGTCGGCCCCGGAGGCCCCTATGAGGTCGTTGGTGCCGATGTGCAGCGTCACGACGTTGGGCCGGTAGCGGGTCAGTGAGGCGTCGGCGAGTGCGGCGATCTCGTTGATGTGGTATCCGGAGTGGCCTTCGTTGTCGGGATCGGACATCGAGCCGTTCCGCCCCGTGCCCACGAAGTCCAGCGGATGGCCGTCCGCCGCGAGCCTGTTCCACAACGGCCCCCGGTAGCCGTTGCCCGTGCTGCTTCCCACACCCCAGGTGATCGAGTCGCCCAACGGCATGACCCGCAAAGGCGTGTCGGAGGCGGCGGAGGCAGGGGCCACACCTGCCGCTGTCCCCCCGAGCGCGGTGGCGACAAGCGTGATCAGGGGTAGAATCCAAGACTTTCTCATGCAGTTTCCTCTGTTCTGCGAGTGATTGCTCAATCAGCGGGACTGATCGCCGCCCTGCCGTACCAGGGTGTGATGCGTGACGACGCCCCTCTCGGCTTCCGGCTCTCCGAACACGTGCAGCCGGCCCATCCAGGGCGGGGCGATTGAGGTGGGGTGGCGAGGACCACGCCGATGCCGCCTGCCTGCATCAGCTCCGTGGGCCTGCCCAGCCAGCCGAACTCCCGTGCGCCTGGGTGAGGTTCGAGCTTCGCCCAGGTCGGGTATCAGGCGGGCTCCCCGTACTGCACTCCGCGTCCGTTGGTGGAGACGTAGACCCGGCCGTACACGCGCGGGTCACCGGTGATGGCGGCTCCGGTCCAGCCCCACTGATGCTGGTCGTCGTTGATCCGCGTCCAGGTCTTGGCCTCATCGTCGGAGCGGTAGATGGCGTTGAAGCTCTCGACGGCGCCGACCATGTAGATCGCCGGGTAGGAAGCGCCCCTGGCGGCCTTGCCGAAGCCCAGGGTGTGTGCGGCGTGGCAGCTGCTGACCTTGGCGAAGGTCGCGCCTGCGTCGGTCGAGCGGTACAGCCCGTTCGCCTTGAGGCTGAGCCACAGGTCGCCGGTGCGGCCCGGAGCAGCCGTCAGCTGGAACTCGCTGTTGCCCGTGCTCAGGCCGGTGGCCCGCGCGGTGAAGGTCCGGCCGCTGTCGGTGCTGGCGAACACCGTGCCGGTCGTGGTGTCGAAGGCGTAGAAGCGGGTCGGGTCGACGGGGTCTGCGATCGGGGCGGCGCCCTTCGGGAAGGAGGCGACCTCGGACCAGGTGGCGCCGTTGTCGGCCGAGCGGTATCCGGGGTTCGCCGTGCCGAAGGACCACAGCAGCACGCTGCCGTCGGCGTTGGTGGCGATCGGCCCCGGCGCGTCCTTGGCGACGGCGGGCTGCGCCTCGAAGGGTGCCCAGGTCTTGCCGCCGTCGTTCGAGTAGGCGCCGTTGGCGTCGTTGCTCCAGCCCGCGCGGACGACGTACGACGGCTTGGCCGCGGCCAGCGACAGGCCGGTGGAGGTGCCGAACACCGGGTTCGACGCCATGCCGCGCGACGGCGACGCCGTGAGCCGCTCGTGGTACATCACACCGATGTCCCCGGACCCGCTGAGCAGGTGCGCCTCACCGGTCGGCGGCGAGACCAGCTGGCGGATGGACGCCTCCTCCAGGCCACGGATCTGCGGGGCCCAGTTCTCGAGGTCGCGGGTGCCGTAGATGGTCGCGCCGGTGCCGTAGACGACATGCTTGGAGTCGTACGGGTCGAGGGCGAGGGCCTGGATCCACCAGCCGAACTTGACGTTGTCCCCGCCCCACTTGAGGTAGGGGGTCTCGGAGACGTCGAAGACGGCCCTGTCCTTCAGGGACGTCCAGGTGCGGCCGCCGTTCGTGGAGCGGAAGACGGTGTCGATCTCGGCCCACCGGTTGTTCGTGGAGACGACGAGCGTGCCGGGGCGGCGGGCGTCGACTGCGACTCCGCCGTAGCCGAAGGAGTCGGTCGACCCGTCCGTCGCGGTTCCGCCCGGCTTCACCGGGGTGACCTCGGTCCACTTGCCGTTGACGGTACGCAGTTTGTGAACGCTGCCGTCCGACTGGCCGTTGGGCCCGGGCGCGTTGGCGTACGTCACGTACAGCTCACGCGTGTGCCTGTCGTAGGCGGCGCGGATCGGCACCTTGGCCGCGGTGCCGGTGGGCTGCCCGGGGACGGCCTCCCAGGTTGTGCCGTCGGAGGTGCGGTACAGGTTGGGCCGGCCGGCGGTGCCGTCGGAGTCGCCCCAGCCGGCGTAGACGGTACGCCCCCCGGCGACGAGGAGCGTGACGCCCTGGCCGGTGGCGCTGGGGGCCGCCGGGAAGCTCACGGCCTGCCAACTGGCGCCCCGGTCGGTCGACTTGAGCAGCCCGTCATGCCGGGTACCCAGCCACAAGGTGTCACTGTCCCGCGGATCGACGAGCAACCGCTCCCCCGCACCCCGCCCGTCCTCGTTGCCGCCCAGCTTCACGGTCAGGTCGGTGCGCTTCCAGGTGGCACCGCGGTCCTCGGACCGCAGCACGGCCCCGTTACCGGCCCAGGACTGGGTGTACGCGCCGAGGGTCAGGTACAGCCGGTTCGGGTGGGCCGGGTCGACGGCCATCGCCTCGACGCCGAGCAGGTTCCAGTCGTCCCAGCCGAGGTGATCGGTCAGCGGGATCCAGCGGCCGGTACGGTCGTCCCAGCGGTAGGCGCCGCCGATGTCCGTGCGGGCGTAGGCGAGGCCGCGACAGGACGGGTGGAAGAGGATGCCGGTGACGAATCCGGTGCCGCCCTGGACGGCGTTGCGCCAGCGGTAGGCGGGGGCGGCAGTCTCGGCGCCGTTACCGGCGGCCTGCGCACGTCCTTGGAGGACCGGCAGGGTGGCGACCGCGGCGGTGGCAGCGGTCCCGGCGAGCACAGCTCTTCTGCTGAGATGGAACGTGCGCATGACATACCTCTTTCTTGTGCAGGACACTTGTGCAGGACAAAGGGGAAGGTGACGCCCTCAGGGCGCGGGGCGGTATCTCTGTGCGGCTCCGCCGCGTGGGCGCGACCAGCCACGACGAAGCCACGGACAGGCGACCGACGGCTCTACGGCGCGGGCCGGGGCAAGGGCGTCAACCCTTGATCGCCCCGGTGAGCATGCCCTTCTTGAAGTGCCGCTGGACGAACGGGGAGGCGACCGCGACGAGGCGCGGAGAGTTCGCCGGTATGGACCGCCTGCTGGAGGCCCCTCGGGGCCTCGGTGTTCTAGGGGGTGTTTCGAAAGTCCCGCACAGCACCCACGGCGCCCGGCACGCTCCCCCACTGCCTTAAGGGCGTGGGAGGTGCCCCCACTCGCCGCACCGGCCAAAAGCCCAAGTACGTCCAGTACGAGGGCTTTCGTCCGGCGCGCCGAGAGCACGCACCGGACACCGCGGGCACCGCACAGGACTTTCGAAACACCCCCTAGTTGAAGATCAGGAGCGGGACGGTGACGGGCAGGGTCATCAGGATGAGCGTGCGGTCGCGGCGCAGCCGGATCCGCCAGGGCACCTTGCCCGCCTTGCCGGCCTTGCTCGTCTTGCGCGGCACCCGGTCCTTCGCCGCCGCGGTGGCGACCGCGGCCGTCGGTTCCTCGACGGCGGCGGGGGGACGTGTCCCGTCGGGCCTGCTCCCGGCCGTGAGAGACATCAGTTGCCGCTGCCGTTCTTGTCGATGAGCTCCTTGTACCAGTCGCGCAGCTTGTCGCCGCCGGAGGACTTCCAGGTGGAGACGGCGGCCTGCACGTCGGACAGCTTCTTGTGGCCCCGCACGTAGTCGAGCTCCAGCTGCTCGAACTGGCTCCGGAGATTGGCGTAGCGGCTGGGCTCGACGATGTTCATGCCGTACCTGGACGTCTTCTTCATGAAGGCACCCATCCGCTGCTGCCACTCGACCTGCTTGCGGGCCACGTCCGGGAAGTCCGGGTGGGCGACGTAGGGAGCCGGCGCCGCCAGCGACGACCAGGCGTTGATCACCTCGGAGTTGCCCAGGTCGTTCTTGGCCGGGACGCCGTCCTTGACGGTGTAGTGGGTGCCCTCGACGCCGTAGTCGACGAGCATCCGCTCCTTGGTGCCGTAGGGCGCGGCCGAGAAGTTGGCGGCGGCCAGCGCGTTCTGCGGACCCACGCCAGGGCCTCGAGGAACGCGGGCTCCTCGATGCGGTAGGTCAGCTTGCCGTCGTCCCCGATGTTCCAGCCGAGCGTCCCGGCCGGGCGGACGCCGAAGATGGCCTGCGAACTCCAGCTCATGTCACCGCAGGCGTACACCTTCGCCTTGGCGCTGGTGACGTCCTTGGCCCAGCTGAGGAACGCCTCGGGCGACTTGGGAACGGACCAGCCCTTCTCGTCGACGATGTCCTTGCGGTAGTAGGGCACGATGAAGGTCGCGGCGGCGGAGGGTATGGGAATCCCGCGCAGCGCGCCGCCGAAGATGCCCATGCGCCAGGCGTCGGAGGGGATCGCGGCCAGGTTCGGGTACTTCTTGACCTTGTCGCCCGCCAGGTAGGGGCCGAGGTCCATGAACTTCGCGGTGACCGCGTTGGAGATCTTGCCGACCAGTTCCCAGCTGGGCACGACCACCATGTCGGGTATGGAGCTGGAGGCAAGGACGGCACCGAGCTTCTCGCCGTAGGTGTTGCCGTCCTGGTTCTGCCAGGTGACCTTGGTGCCCGCCGCGGCGTCCAGCGCCGTGTAGTAGGGGTTCTTGGGCTTCGGAGGGGCGCCCCAGAACGGAGACATGATCTTGAAGGAGGCGCCGGTGCCGAGCTTGTACGGCACCGAGGTGGCGAGGGCCGCGAGATCGACCTTGCCGGTGTAGCCGGCCGCCGAGCCGTTCTTCGCCGGAAGAACCGGCTGGGCCACCTTGCTCCCGACATATGTCGGGAGCAGCTTGTCGGCGGCCTTGCCCGACGTGGTGCCCTCGCGCGACCCGCTGTCCGACCCGCCGCAAGCGGCGAGCAGCGGCATCCCACCGGCCCCCGCTGCGGCGGCGACGGACATGGAGGCGACGTTCGGCGTCATAGCGTCAACCCTTCATGGCGCACCCGGACACCCGGCGGTGGGCCGTCGGCTGCGGTGGCGTGACTTGAACCAGCTGAGCTGAAAGCGGACATCCCATCACTGTCGACGCAATACTCAGTCGAAGCGCTTCGATGTTGCTGTGAGATTAAGTGAACGCCCATGGGCGCACAAGGGTCGCTTCAAAGATTCCTCCGAGGCACTGGAGGAGGTTCTCCATGTTCCCTGCTTGATGGACGGTGTTGATCTCTTGATGTTCTCCTGGTGCCCTGGCACGCATCGAAGCGCTTCGAAAGCACTCTCCGCTCCACCCCAAGGGAATCCCACGTGTCTGCTGGGCATCGCGGCCTTGCACACCGGCCAGGAGGCCCTGCATCGCGTCGCCTGGATGGGCCAGGCCACCGTTTTCGCCCAGGCGGTCGGCCTCGGTGCGACCCGGAACACCGATCTCGTACGGTGGGTCGGCGAGGCCGTCTCCACGGAGACCCGCGCGATGCGCGCCCGCGACGACTGGGTGGGCCTGAAGTTCAGGTCCCCGAAGACACGCTCGGTCGATCTCTTCGTGGGTGACGGTCCGGTACTGGTAGTGCTCACGCTCTTGCCGGGTACGGCCGAGCCCCACGGCTTCGCCGATTGAGCGCTCCCGTTGTCGGGGACCAGTGTGCAGGACGTCCGCCTCGGACTGCGTGGTCCGGTGCGGGGTAGGTGGGCGCCTAGTGGCACAGCCCGGCGTGCTGGCCGGCCGTCGGCGAGGCCGGCCAGTTCGAGGCGAACCGTCACCGTCGCGCCGCCCGCCGTGCGCAGCACCCGTTGAGGGCGGGTGCTCCCCACCTTGGTCAGGTTGTCGGCCGCCAGCGGTGCGAACGCCTTCAAGCGCAGGTAGCCGGGGTGTTCCGTCAGCCGGGCATTCGACGCCTACGCCTCGACGGTGACGAAGCAGGTGCCGCTGTTCGAGAAGAAGAACACAGCCTCTCCCAACACCGTCTGCACGCTGGACGCGTTCGTCTCCATCTCGTTCCCCGCCACGAACGCCAACTACAAGATTCTCAATAAGAAGAGTGCCAAGGCGATCGATGTCTCAGGTGCGTCGACGTCCGCCGGAGCCAACGTCATCCAACGGAAACGGCTA
Source organism: Streptomyces dysideae (assembly GCF_001514305.1). Classification (GTDB taxonomy): domain Bacteria; phylum Actinomycetota; class Actinomycetes; order Streptomycetales; family Streptomycetaceae; genus Streptomyces; species Streptomyces dysideae. The sequence continues at coordinate 37,500 of NZ_KQ949121.1, read as the reverse complement.
CTACGAGGTCCCGCTCGGGGGGCGGACGGAGGGAAGCGAAGGACCTGCGGGTGGTGCTGGCGAAACGCGGGCCGGCACCGCCCTTGAAACGCTGCCTTCGAGGCCGGTTCCCGGGAGACACGTCGACGGGGTCGAGGCTCGGCGGGCGCGTGGATTTTGTCGGCCACGGTCATGTCGACCGATGGACGCGGCAAGTGGCCATTGCCACGCGAGCGGTGTGGCAGATGGGCCGGTGCGTGCGCGCAGCTCCGGCCCGTGAGGTCGGAGCTGCCCGACGAGTAACGGGCCGTAGTGGCTCACTGGGTGTAGTAGGTGGCGTCGGCCCGGTCGGTCGCCGTGCTGAGCGCCTGGACGTACAGCAGGTAGTTGTAGTGGCGGATGCAGCGGCCCGGGAGGGTGAACGACTCGTACGAGACTCCGGCGGAGTCCGCGAGGCCGGCCCGGGCGGTGAAGGAGGCGTCGGACGCGAACTGCGCCGTCCCGTCGTTCTTCTCCACCCACACCTCGTTGTTCTTGTGGCGCAGGAAGTAGCCGGGGAAGTTGGCCGACTCCAGGGAGACGGTGCCCGTGCCGGTGAGACCGGTGACGACCCGGAACTGCGAGTCGGCCAGTGGCGAGACGTTCGGCTCGATCTTGGCGCGGTAGTCCCAGTGCCGGATGAACCGGTCGGGGAAGTTGTACGAGGAGAGCCGGATCGGGGTAAGGCCGTCCGCGACCGGGATGCCGAAGTCGGGTGTGCCGTCGGCCTTCCAGTAGATCTTCTGGACGCGGGTGCGGCGGTTGGGGTCCTTGAGGGGGTCGCCGCTGATGTCCTTGTAGCTGCGGTCGTGGTAGACGAGCAACTGTCAAGAGCTGTGCGTCGGTTGGGGTGTGTCACGCTGCGACGGGTTCCTCGGGGCGTTCGACGAGGTGACCGTTGTCGAAGCGGGCGCCGGCCCGGACGAGGGCGACGAGGTGGGGTGCGGTCCTCGGCTTGTAGATCTCCTGCAGGGCCTTCTTCGCGCCCGGCTGTGCGGACTTCGGCAGGGCATTCGTTACATTTCGGGTTTTGTGAACCCAGCACCTTTGATGCCGGGCATCGGGGAACACCTCCGCAAGGGCCTTCCACAGGCCCATCACGCCGTCCCCGACCGCCAGTGCCGGATCGCGCATGCCGCGCCGACGGCAGTCGCGCGGCAGATCGGCCCACGACTCGGTCGACTCCCGCAGCCCCTCCGCCAGCGCGATCAGCTCCTTGGAGCCGTCGGTGCGCACGCCCATCAGCACCAGGACACAGGAGCGGGCCTGGCCCAGGCGGACCTTGGGGTGCACCGCGTCGGCCCACACGTACACGTAGTCGGTCTGCGACAGGTCGCGGTTCTGGAAGGCGGCGTGGTCGTCCTGCCACTGCTTGGTCAGCCTCGTCACGGTGGCCGGCGACAGCCCGGCCGAGCCGCCCAGGAACTGCTCCAGCGCGGGCACGAAGTCCCCGGACGACAGTCCGTGCAGGTAGAGCAGCGGCAGCACCTCGGAGACCTTGGCCGACTTGCGGCACCACGGCGGCAGGATCTTCGAGGAGAACCGCTTGCGCTCGCCGGTCGCCTCGTCGATGCGCCGGTCGTTCACCCGCGGCGCCTTGACCTCGATGGGGCCGGCAGCCGTGGTCACCGACCGCTCGCGGTGGTAGCCGTTGCGGACCACCAGACGCCGACCCGCCTCGTCGCACTGGTCGGCCAACTCGGCTGTGTAGGCGTTGACTTCGGCCTCCAGCGCGGCGGCCAGCATTCGCCTCGCGCCCTCGCGGACGATGTCGTCAATCAAGGAGCCGGTCTCGGTGGAACCGTCGGCATTCACTACGCTCAGCACGGGCGTGGCTTCACCCTTCCCGACCGACGGTGCAACGTCGGCCTACTCGATGACCAGAAGTCGATCACTCGGGAAGGTACGCCCTTCGCGTCCAACCCGAGGCCGATCCACAAGTCATGAGCATTGCTCCTCCAGGTGCGGGCATGCCCCTGGCGCCTGGTGGGCAACACGCGCTGTTCTGTCCGGTGGGCAACACACGCCGTTCTGGCTGGCGGGGCGGCGAGTGTGGACGGTGGCCGCGGGTTCGCGCGTACTGGTTTCCGATGTGTTTCATGAGGTTTGCGCGAGGTATTGACACCCGCATGGTCGGCTCCTATCTTTCCTTCACGCGAACCGGTTCGATGCCGGATTCAAGCGTCACTCCCACCTCTGCAAGTGAACGGTCTCCTTCTCCTCTGGAAGTAGCGAACCGGTTCGATGAAGGAGCCCTGTGAACATCGGTGAGATTGCCAGGCGGGCCGGTGTCTCGCGGAGCACCGTGTCGTATGCGTTGAGCGGCAAGCGTCCGGTGTCGGACGAGACCCGCGAGAAGATTCAGCGGGTCATCGACGATTTGGGCTACCGGCCCAACGCGAGCGCACGTGCTCTGGCCAACGGCCGGACCAGCACCATCGCTCTGGTCTTCCCGCCGGCCGGGGACCACTACACCGGAATGCAGCTCGATTTCCTCGGCAGCGTGGTGGAGGCCGCGGCCGCTTATGACTACGACGTGCTGCTGTCCCCGAGCGGTGTGGACAGCGACCGCTCGTTCCAGCGGCTGCTGGGGGAGCGGCGGGTCGACGGCGCGATCCTGATGGAGATCAGGCTCCAGGACGACCGGGTCGACCACCTCCTCGCCGAGGGCTTTCCCGCGGTCTGCATCGGCCGCACCTCGCGGCCGGAGAGCGGCTGGTGGGTGGGCCTGGACCACACGGCGCTGGCGGCGGCCTGTGTCCACCACCTCGCGGACCTGGGCCACGACAGGGTCGCCTTCGTCAACCGGCCCGAGCGGCTGCTGCGCGCCGGGTACGAGTCCGCGCACCGGGGGCTGGACGGCTTCACCAAGGCCGCCGCGGAGCGTGGGCTCACCGTCCGCACGTACAACTGTGAGGACGACGCACCCTCCGGTCAGGCCTGCCTGGAGCGGATCCTGTACGACGATCCCGACACCACGGCCCTCGTCACACTGAACGAGGCCGCGCTCGGAGGTCTCTACCGGGGCCTGGCCCACGCGGGCCGCCATGTGCCGCGCGACTTCTCCGTCACCGGTGTCGTCGCCACCCGGTGGGCCGAGACGGTGACCCCGCAGCTCACGGCGGCCGACGTGCCCGCGGCGCAGATGGGGCGCCTGGCCGTCGAGCTGCTGGTCGAGCGGCTCGACCACCCTGACGCGCCCCCTCGCCACCAACTGCTCGCCCCGCCGATCTCGCTCCGCGCCAGCACCGGGCCCGCCGTCCCCCACCCTCCGGGGGACAAGCGCGGGATCCCCGACGTCGACTCGACCGCCTGACAGGCCGCCCTCCGCATCCCCTGTGGATCAAGGGCCCTGCTCGTCCTCCGTCACCTTTCGCCCCGTCACCGTTCAACCGGCCGCTCCGCGACTCCGCGGCGCTGTTCAGCCTGCCCTGCCATCCGTCCGCCTCCCCTGGCATGCCCATGCCTGACACACGCAAGGAACACCCGATGAACAGATCCACCAGACGCCGTCTCACCGCCACCGCCATGACCGTCGTCGCCCTCACCACCGTCACCACCGCATGCTCCTCCGGCGACGACTCCACGTCCGCCAAGGCGACAGACGGCGGCAGCTACACCATTTGGGACCCCTACCCGCAGTTCGCCAAGGGCTCGGACTGGGCGAAGCTGCTGGACGGCTGCGGCAGCAAGGCCGGAGTCAAGATCAAGCGAACGGCCTTCGACACCAGCGACCTGACGAACAAGGCGCTGCTGGCAGCCCAGCAGGACAACTCCGCCGACGTGCTCATCGTCGACAACCCGGTGGTGTCGACGCTGGCCGAGGCGGGCGTGCTCACCACGACCGACGAGAACAAGGTGGACACCTCGAAGGTGGACCCCAACCTGCTCGCGGCCGGTCAGTCGGGTGGTAAGACCTACGGCACGCCCATCGGCGCGAACACCCTCGCCCTGTACTACAACAAGGACGTCCTCAAGGCCGCGGGCGTGGACGTCGCCTCGGTCAAGGACTGGAAGTCGCTGACGGCGGCGCTGGAGAAGGTGAAGAAGGCGGGCAAGAAGGGCATCACCTTCTCCGCGATCGGGACGGAGGAGGGCAGCTTCCAGTTCCTGCCGTGGCTGTGGGGTTCGGGCGCGCAGCTGACCGAACTCGACTCCGCCCAGGGTGTGGCGGCCGTGTCCTTGTGGAGCGACTGGCTGAAGAAGGGCTACGCGCCCAACTCGGTCATCAACAACACGCAGACCACCAGTTGGCAGGAGTTCGCGAGCGGCGACTACGCCTTCGCGGAGAACGGCACCTGGCAGCTGGCCAATGCCGAGAAGGCCGGCTTCGACTACGGCGTCCTGCCCATCCCCGGCAAGGACGGGGGCAACGCCGCGGCCCCGACGGGTGGTGAGTTCGTCACCGTCCCGGTCCAGGGCGACACCGGCCGCTACGCCACCACACAGAAGCTGGTCTCCTGCCTGACCAGCACCGAGAACCTGTACGCCACCGACACCACCCTGTCCTACGTGGCTCCCACCAGCGAGGTCCAGGACAAGCAGGTGACGGAGAACGCCGAGCTGAAGCCGTGGGTCGAGGCGGTCAAGGCAGCCAAGGGACGCACCAGCGACGACCTCGGCACCAAGTACCCCAAGATCTCCGAGCAGTTGTGGAAGGCGGTCCAGTCCGCCCTCAGTGGTTCCAAGTCGCCCAAGGACGCGCTGACCGCGGCACAGGACGCCGTCAACTAGACCCGCAGGCAACCGCGACCCAGGGCTCCTCGATGAAGCACACCACACACCTGCCGGACCGCCGACTGGTGCGTGACCGGAACGGGGCGGCGGCCACCGCCGCCCCGCCCCCGGCCCGCATCGCCCACCGGCGCCGTCGTCCCACCTCCCAGCTGGGGGTCCCCCCGGGCGAAGCCTGGGGGAGGGCCGCCTGGGCCTTCCTCGCCCCGGTCACCCTCTACCTCGCCCTCTTCTACGCCTATCCGCTCTACCGCAACCTCGACCTGAGCCTGCGCAACTACACCGTCCGCTCCTTCGTCCAGGGCAACGCACCGTTCACCGGATTGGACAACTACCAGAAGGTCTTCGACGACCCGACCTTCGGTCCGGCACTCACCCACACCGTGGTGTTCACCGTCGTGTGCCTGTTTTTCCAGTACGCCATCGGCCTGGCGCTGGCGGTCTTCTTCAACCAGCACTTCCGGCTGTCCGCCACCCTGCGCGCCCTGTTCCTGGTGCCGTGGCTGCTGCCGCTGATCGTGTCGGCCTCCACCTGGTCGTGGATGCTCAACAGCGACTCCGGTGTCGTCAACGCGGCGCTGCACGCCGTCGGCATCGGGCCGGTGAACTGGCTGACGTCACCGGAGTGGTCGCTGACGTCGGTGATCATCGCGAACATCTGGATCGGGGTCCCGTTCAACCTGGTCGTGCTCCACAGCGGCCTGCAGTCCATCCCCGCCAGCCTCTACGAAGCGGCCGCCCTCGACGGCGCGAGCGCCTGGCGACGCTTCTGGAGCATCACCTTCCCACTGCTGCGCCCCGTTTCCGCCATCACCCTGCTGCTCGGGTTGGTCTACACGCTCAAGGTCTTCGACATCATCTGGATCATGACCAAGGGCGGCCCCGCCGACTCGTCCACCACCTTCGCCACCTGGTCCTACCAGCTCGGCTTCGGCAACCTGCTGCCCGCCTTCGGCCCCGGCGCGGCCGTCGGCAACCTGCTCGTGGTCGCCGCCCTGGTCTTCGGCCTGGTGTACCTGAAGGTCCAGAGAAAGCAGGCACTGGCATGAACCTGCTGCACCGGTTCCGCGGTACGGGGTGGAAGACCGCCCTCGGCCTGGCACTCACGGCCGTCATGCTCTTCCCGGTCTACTGGATGCTCAACGTGTCCTTCACTCGCGACCAGGACATGCGCAAGTCGCCGCCCGGCCTGTTCCCCGTCCACGGCACGCTGGCCGGCTACCGCGCCGTCTTCGACCAGCAGTTGCCCTACCTCGGCACGAGCCTGGTCATCGGTCTGGGCACGGTCGTGCTGACCGTGGCGCTGGCTGCGCCCGCCGGATACGCGCTGGCGAAACTCCGCCCCCGCGGCGGGGACCTGCTCAGCTTCCTCTTCCTGGTGG
>NZ_KQ949121.1:0-30622 GCF_001514305.1 Streptomyces dysideae | reverse complement strand
CCACCTCACGACCACCGCCGGTGGCCCCTGCTGAAGAAACGAGTACCACTTGATGACCGCCGCCCGATCCGGCCCGGCCTTCTCCCTCCACGACATCCCGTTCAGCACGCACGGATCCTGGTTCGGCATCTCGCCCGTGCTCGCGGAGAAGTCACGTGCCGAGGACCTCCACCTCGTCTCGCACCAGAACGGCATGCACGCCGTCCTGCGCTTCACGCCCCTCCACGCGGCGACGGGCGGGCGCGCGGGGACCCGCGTCGAGGCGACTCCGGGCCTGCTGAGCTGGACCGGTGAGCAAGGGCGCGTCGCTCTCGCCTACGCCTCACCGGACACCGTCCGCCTGCGCGGCGAAGGACTGGGCCTGCGCATCACCGCGGCGGCGGACGCCCTGACCCCCTTCACGGGCACCTACTTCTACCGCGACCCGGTGGAGGGGGCGTACGTGTTCACCTCGTACGAGACCGGGCGCCGCTACCGCATCACCGTGCTGTCCGGCACGGTCGCCGAGATATCCGGCAGTCAGGCCCTCGGTAGCGGTGAACGAGGCGTCACCCTCACCGCGGCCCCCGGCGGAGGCTGGGAGGCGGCCGTCGAGGAGCTGGACAGCGCACGCCTGCCCTACACGTCCTCGGAGACCTTCGACGCCGTCGTGGCGACCGCGGAGCATGCCTTCGCCGCCTTCGCCGACGCGGTGGCCCCCTGGCGCTCGCCCGCGACCCCGGCCGCCGAACTCGCCGCGTACGTCCTGTGGTCGGCAACCGTCCGCCCGGCGTCCCTGGTCACCCGGCCTGCCGTGCTGATGTCCAAGCACTGGATGGACAAGGTCTGGAGCTGGGACCACTGCTTCAACGCCCTCGCCCTCGCCCCCGGTGCCCCCGCCCTGGCCTGGGACCAGTTCTCCCTGCCCTTCGACCACCAGGACGAGACCGGGGCCCTGCCCGACTCGGTGACCCACTCCGAGGTCCTCTACAACTTCGTCAAACCGCCCATTCACGGCTGGGCCCTGTCCCACCTGCGCAGACGGCTCCCCGAACCCCTCAGCCGGACCGAACTCGCCGAGATCTACCGCAGATTGGCACGGTGGACGGACTTCTGGCTCACCGCCCGCCGCGCCCCGGGCGCCGCCCTGCCCCACTACCAGCACGGCAACGACAGCGGCTGGGACAACGCCACCACCTTCGACCCCGAGCGCGTGGTCGTCACCGCCGACCTGGCCGCCTTCCTCGTCCTCCAGCTCCGCGAACTCGCCGGCCTGGCCACCGAACTGAGCCTTCCCGACGAGGCCCGCCGCTGGACCCGAACCGCCGAGGCGACCCAGGCCGCGATGCTCGACGAGCTGTGGACAGGAGAGCGGTTCGTCGCCCGCGGCGTGGACAGCTCGCAGACCTGGGAGAGCTCCAGCCTGCTGGACCTGATGCCGATGGCACTGGGCGAGCACCTGCCCGAACACATCGGCAAAGCCCTGGCCGCCCGGATCGAGACCCACCTGACCCCGTACGGCCTGGCCACCGAACTGCCCACCTCTCCCCACTACCTCTCCGACGGCTACTGGCGCGGCCCCATCTGGGCCCCCGCCACCGTCCTCATCGAGGACGGCCTGCGCCGCGCCGGCCACCACCGCCTCGCCGACGAGATCAGCGCCCGCTTCCGCGCCCTGTGCGAAACCCACGGCTTCGCCGAGAACTTCGACGCCCTCACCGGCACGGGCCTGCGCGACCGCGCCTACACCTGGACCGCCAGCAGCTACCTCCTGCTGGCCGAGGCACACGCACACCGAGACAGCCGCTGACCGCCGTCTCCCCACAGCCCCGGGGACGTTCCCACCCCGGTCATCCTCCCCGCTCACGTAGGAGCCGCAGCATGAAATCTCGCTGGACACTTCCCAGCCCCGCAACCCGCACCGGACGCCGAGCGACCTCGTCCGTGGCCGTCCTCCTGACCGCCCTGGCCGCGACCCTGGTGCCCGCCGGCCCGTCGCAGGCCGCGGACACCAGCGTCACCGTCGACTTCGCCAACGCCGCAGGCGCCCCCAGCTACCGTGCCTCGGGCATCATCTACGGGATGACCGCCGACGGGTCGCTGCCGCCGGACCACTTCTTCAAAGACATCAAGTGGCAATTCATGCGGGCCGGCGGCGCGCAGCTCAACGGTGGCGGCTACGCCACCAGCCTCGCCGACTACCAGACCCGCTGGAGGGCCACCCTCGCCCAGTACCAGCGCACCAAGGCGCTGGGCGGGACGTTCGTCATCCTGCCGCACGACCTGTGGGGCGCCGACGGCACCACCAGCCAGCCCTTCCCCGGCGACAACGGCAACTGGACGCAGTTCGACAACTTCGTCAACCAGCTCATCTCCGACGTCAAGGCCAACAACATGACGGTGGAGTGGGACCTGTGGAACGAGCCGGACCTGAGCGGCTTCTGGGACCGGTCCCAGAGCCAGTACCTGCAGATGTGGTCGCGGTTCCACGCCGCCGTGCGGGCCAACCTCCCCGGGCAGCTCATCGTCGGCCCCAGCTCGGCGAACCCGCCCAACTCCTCCAACACCTGGTGGACGACCTACCTGAACCACGTCAAGGCCAACAACGTCGCCCCCGACATCTACAGCTGGCACGCCATCCCACACGACCCCGTCACGGCCGTCAGCAACGCCAACTCGACCCTCGCCGCCGCGGGCCTGACCAACACCCGCCCGTACCAGATCAACGAGTACGCCGGACGCGAACAGCAGCACCCCGGTGGCGGCGGCTGGTTCATCAGCCGCCTGGAGCGGGCCGGCGCCGACGGCATGCGCGCCAACTGGGGATGGGGCTCCAACCTGCACGACAACGCGGCCAACCTGCTCACCAAGAACAGCTCCGGCCAGTACCTGCCGCTCGGCGAGTGGTTCCTGTACCGGTACTACGGCTCCCAGACCGGCAACATCGTGAACCTCACGCCCGGTACGAACACCGACGGGCTGGCGACCAAGGACAACACCGCGCGCAACGCGAAGATCCTGCTGGGCAACAACGGCAACACCGGCAACGTCACCGTCAACCTCAACCGTCTCGACACCACCTCCGTGGTGGAGAACAGCCGGGTCCGCGCGATCGTCCAGCGCGTACCGAACAACAGCGGGGGCGCCGTGACGGGTCCGGTGACGGTCTCCGACCAGACCCTGACCGTCAGCAACAACTCCGCCTCGGTGAGCGTGCCGTGGACGGACGCCGCGGACGGCTACACCGTCACGCTGCTGCCACCGTCGAACACGACCGTCTCCACGGTCGCGGTGGTACAGCACAGCGGCCAGTGCCTGGACGACACCAACCTCTCCACCGCCGACGGCACGCAGTACCAGCAGTACCACTGCGAGGGCGGTTACCAGCAGATGCTCGACTTCAAGCCGGTCGCCGGCCGGGCGAACACCTACACCATCGTGAACGAGCACAGCGGTAAGTGCCTGGACGTCTCGGGCGCCTCCACGGCCGACGGTGCCGCCGTCATCCAGTGGACCTGCAGCGGCAGCACGAACCAGATGTTCACCCTCAACCCCGTCACCGCACTCGGCAACAGCAAGGACTACCAGCTGGCCGCGGTGCACAGCGGCAAGTGCGTGGACGTCAGCGGGATCTCGACCGACCCCGGCGCGAAGATCCACCAGTGGACCTGTGACTCGGCGACCGACATGGCCTGGAAGAAGAACCAGATCTGGCGCCTCCAGGGCATGCGCTGACCCGCGCCCCTTCCCCATGGGGGCTCCCCGGCCACAGCCGGGAAGCCCCCATGGGCTGCCGTCTCCCTGTTCCCGGACGGCCACCGCCTGAGCTTCGCAGGCCTCCTGCCGGCGAAGCTCCCTGTGAACAGCAATCCGGGCGGGTGCCCCTTCCGGTGCCCGCCCCCTCCGTCGCTCCCGGGAGAGCCTGCCTCGGGCCTGGCAGCACCTCCCGCTGCGGAAGTCGGTGATCCGGGCGGCAGCCGCCACCGAACTGGCTCTGGTGCTCGGCCGCGGCGAGGAAGTGCCGCAGGTGGGACTGGAGATCGCGACCACCCTCACCGTCCGGGAGAGCACGGCTCCGCCGAAGGAGGAGTGAGTGCCTGCGACCCGTGTCGTCGGTCGCGGCGGTCGAGGTACCGCTGGCCAGTCCGAGCACAACGGCGAGCACCAGGAACAAGGAGGCCAGGCAGCCGGGGCCGCGGCTCCCCTCCTCGGCCGCAGCCACCTCTCCGGCCACCTGCCGGAACTGGGGCCCGAGGCCCGCGCCCTGGTCGACGAGGCGGTCGCCGTGCACAAGGCCCGCTTTGAACCGAACGTCGGTCCGGCAGTGTTACCTGAGAGGTGTAGCGTCCGGAGGCCCGTGGCGGCACCGTCCTGGCTTGTCAGGCGACAGGACCACCGTCCGGTGTCGGCCCGCGACCTCAGCCCGTTGCGGAGGCCCGACCATGTGTCCTGCCGCTCAGGCTCCGCCAGGGAGAAGCAGAGGTGGTAACGGGAGTCACGGATGCCTGCGAACGGGACGAGAACGACGGACACCCGGTCGCGTGCCCGCGTGGTTCAGGACGAACGCCAGTCGGTTCGGAGCGAGTTGGTGCCCGCCGGCCATGGCGAAGACCTCGACCAGGTTGTTGTCGGTCGCTCTCGGCCGCGAGGACGGTGGGCCCGAAGCCGGAACGACACCCATGGCGAGCCGCCCGGGAGCAGCTCGGACGGGACCTGCGTCTCGAACTGCCCGGAGACGTCCCGCTCAACACCGCCTTCACCGTCGAGGTCCGCCCGGCCGGTGGCGCCTGGCAGAGACTCGACGCCTGCCTGGTCAGGCGCGCCCAGATCGACTCTGCGCACAGCCGTAGGATGCTTGTCCTCGCTGTCCTGCCATGTATGAGCCGACCACAGCGGGTGCCGTCCCCGGCGGTGCCCGGCACCGATGTCCTCCCGGGATCTGAGCCCGGAGAGGGCTCAGATCCCGGGAGCGGGGGTCATCCGGCGGTCAGAGTGGTCCACTTCTGGTTGGAGTCGCCGTTGCAGTCCCACGACACGAGCCGAGTGCCGTCGGTCGTGGAGGAGCCCGGAACATCGAGGCAGCGGCCGGAGGCGGGGTTGCGGTAGCCGCCGCCGTAGGGCTGCCAGACCTGGTTGAAGCCGCCGTGGCAGGTCCACATCTGCACCGTGGTGCCGTTGGCGGTGTTGCCGCCGGCGGCGTCGAGGCAGCCGGCCTGGCCCGGCCGGGGCCGGTGCAGCGGCTGCTGCGCTACGCCCGCTGGGACGCCGACGCCGTCCGTGACGACATGAGCGGGCATCGAGTACGTGGTCTTCGCCGTGAACGTGGTGCTGCTGTTCGCGTGGGTCCTGCTCGCTGCCCGCGCTGCCGGTCGCACATGGGGCTCCGCCTTGAAGATCGGCACAGTGGACGCGTTGCTCGGGCTTGCGGTCGTGGTGGCCAACGCCGTCATCAAATAGGGCAGTTGGCCGTCCGGGCCCGCCGGCCGGGCGGCGCTGTTCCGCCGGTCGGCGGGGGTGGTCCCGGCCGGTCGGCGGGGGTGTTACCGAAGCCTGTCGGATGGTCCGCCTCCTGACGTCCACGCGAGATTCTCCGTATGAAACAGACACAGCCGCCGCAGGAGACACCGGCTCCGCAGGAGCACTCGCCCCCAGGGCCAAGAACCTCGTCCGAGTCCGCCGTGCAGGTCTCGGGCGGCCCCTCGATGGGACGCCTGGTCGGGGTGGATCTGGCCCGCGCGCTGGCGGTGTTCGGCATGTACATCGTGCACATCGCCCCGATGGAGTCAGCCACGGACAGCGTCGGCAGCTGGGTGTACTTCCTGGCCGAGGGGCGCTCGTCGGCCCTGTTCGCCACCCTCGCCGGGTTCTCGCTGATGCTGATCGCCGGCCGCCGTGAGCCGAAGACCGGCCTGGCGGGCCGGCAGGCGAAGGCCCGGATCGCGATCCGCGCCGTGATCCTGCTGGTGCTGGGCACCGTGCTGGCGATGGAGTACGGGGACATCGTCATCCTCGCCTTCTACGGCGTCTACTTCCTCCTCGCCCTGCTCCTGGTGCGACTGAGCGCCAGGACGCTGGCGATCATTGCGGCGGGGCTCGCGCTCGTCACGCCGCAGTTGGCGTTCGTCCTGAAGATGTGGCTGAGTGACTCCGTCCAGCAGAGCATCAATGCCTACGACCCGCTGGAACGGCTCAGCGACGTGGGGGTACTCGATCTGCTGCTCACGGGCCTCTACCCGACCATCACGTGGATGTCGTTCGTGGTCACCGGCATGGCGCTGGCCCGCCTCGACCTGTCCGCCCCGGCCGTCCAGCGGCGCCTGGCCGCGCTCGGTGCCGGCCTCACGGCAGGCGCTTACGGCCTGGCCGTGCTGCTGGCGGGCAAGAGCGCGGTGTTGAGCTTCGGGGGAGGCGGAGGGCCGTCCAGCGGCTCCGGGGCGGGCTCCATGGGCAGCGGGTCCGGGCCGGGTTCCATGGGCAGCGGGTCCGGCGGGCCCGAGCTGTCGGCCTCCGACCTGCTGGGTGCCGTGTCGCACACCGGCACCACCTTCGACATCATCGGCTGCCTGGGTGTCGCGACCCTCGTGATCGTGGGCGCGACGGTGGCGATGGACCGCCTGCCGCGCCTGCGCCGCCTGGCGAAACCGGTCATCGCCGTGGGCACCATGTCCCTGACGGCCTACGTCGGCCACTTCCTCGCACAGTCCGCGTGGCCCGCTTCCGGCGCTGGCACCACGAAGTCCTGGGTGCCCGTGCTCACGTACATCCTGGGGGCGATCGTGTTCGCCGCGATCTGGTCCCGCTTCCTCCGCCGCGGCCCCCTGGAGTACCTGCTCACCGCCGCCACCAAGCCGACGAAGTACATCCGATGACAGTGGCTCGCCTCCACGCCCCACCCCGGCCTGGACCGCTCACGGATCCAGCAAGCGGCTCAGTCCTTGCAGGCTTCCACCCGTATGCCTAGGTCCAGGGCGCCACGACGACGAAGGAGCGGCTGGCCCGGTACGCGGCCGTGTTCTCGAAAGGGTCGAGCCACAACTGGAGGTTGTCCCGGTGGCGGAGGTAGCGGCCGGGGTAGTTGTACGACTCCAGGGAGACCGAACCGGCCGTGGAACCGGAACGGGGGCAGAAGGTGGCGTCCTTCTGGAAGGTGGCGGATCCGTCGTCGGTGTCCAGCCGGATGCGGAAGGCGTAGTGCCGCAGATACCTGCCTGTGGCGTCCCTGAGTGAGTAGCAGCGGGGGTCGGCCAGGCCGGGAACGAAGGTGAAGGTGGCCGCCTGCCGGGTGGCCGCGGAGCTGGTGGCGCCGACCGGGCTCAGGATGCCGAGTGGGCCGGACTGGCTCACGTAGTCGCCGGGGTTGTCGACCGACCGTAGGGCATGCCGCCCCGAAACCCGCGCCTCAGCCGTCGTCGCCGGGGCTGCTGTCGGCGTCGATGTCGGTGTCGGTGTCCGTGAGGCGGACGTTCTCGGGGACGGCGGCACGGACGAGGCGGCGGGCGACAGCGGGGCCGCGACGGCGGGCCGCGGGGCCGTCTCGTGCGATCCCGTGGCGGTGTACCAGGCCACTGCGGCAGCCGCGAGCGTGACGGCACCTGCGGCTGCCGTTGCCGCGGGCTTGGCGGCCAGCCTGCCGACCGTCCGCGCCGTACGGCTTGCACCGCTCGCCGTACGCGTGCCCGCGCCGACGGTCGCCCCGGCCGAGTCCAACCCCAGCGCCCTGGCCAGTACCAGGCCGGCCAGGCCGGCCGGCACCGGCACCAGCGCGAGGCCGGCCAGCAGCCCCTCCGCCGGTATCAGGTCGGACGAGCTCAACAGGCACTGCGGACAGTCGCGGACATGGCGTGCCAGCCGCTTGCGCCACAGCCCGGACGGCCGCCCGTCCCACGAGGCGAGCACGGCGGCCAGGTCCGGGCAGCGCGGCGAGGCCGTCACGGCTCGCACGACGGTGCGCGCCGTCTCCAGCCGTTCCTTGACCCGCTGGATTCGGACCGCGGCATGCTGCGGTGTGAGGCCGCAGGCCGCCGAGAGCTCGCCGCGGGTCAGTTCACCGGCGCTCTCCATCCACCACAGCGCGAGTACCTCGCGTTCCTCGACCTCCAGCCAGCGGGTCGCCTCCACCGCTTCACGCCGCTGGCCCGACAGCGCAAGCCGAAGAATCGCCAGGTCGGAGAAGTCGGCCTGCGGGTCTGTTTCGTGGGCGTTCTCCTCCAGGGGTTCCGCAGTGAGCCAGGTGCGCCCTCTGCGCCACCGGTCACGGATCTGTCGCACGGTGATGGCGACGAGCCAGGACCGGAACCGATCCGGTTGCTCCAGTCCGGGCAACCCGTCCAGGACCCGCACCATCACCTCCTGGACCACGTCGTCGACGTCGCTGTGCCCGTCCAGCGCCCGCCCGACGATGTTGTAGACCAACGGAAGACAGTCCCGTATCAGCTGTTCCGATGCCTGCCGGTCCCCAGCCCGCGCCGCCATGACGACGGCGACGTCCGGCCATTCCTGCGTGCCCTGCGAGCGCACCCCGTCCCACCTGTCCCGTCGCCTTGCCGATGTGTCGAGGGCGACAGTGTGCCAGGAGCGAATCCGGAGGATTTGCGTGGGCCGCCCCTCAGGTGCCGCCCCACGCCTTTCACGAACAGTGTCCGACATTTCGAACTAAGCGCATGCTCGCCGGAACCTTTTGGTTCGCCTCCGCTCCCGCTCCGCGGCGCGAAACAAGGATGTCTCTGTCATGAGCATTGCTCCCGCATCTGCCGGTGTGGAACAGCTCGTCCGTCGGCGGTGCGACGGTCGGGACGGGGGCGGCCGCCCCCGTCGCGCAGCGGCCACCACGACGGTTCACGAACCCGCTCAACAGTTCCGGCGCGGACCCGCACATGACCTACTACAACGGCAACTACTACCTGATGACGACGCCGTACAGCGGGCTGTTGACCACGCCGGGAGCACCTGCATGCTACAGAGTGGCACCTGATGGCACACGACGGCTACCGTGGAGCCATGGCCGCCCAACCCGAGATCACCCAGCGCGACCTGCGCACCAAATCCAAAGAGATCATGGACGCCGTCCAGAGCGGCCAGTCCTTCACCGTCACCCGCGACGGACACCGCATCGGCGAGCTGATCCCCCTGCGCCGACGCCAACGCTTCGTCCCGCGCGGCGAGTTCGCCGCCATGTCCCGCACCGCCCCCGACATCTCCCTCGACACCTTCCGCGCCGACCAGGACGCCACCGCCGAGCAGGACATGGACGACCCCTATGCCCGATGAGCACCAGCCCGTCGAGCACCAGCAGGGCCTCCTCGACACCAACATCATGATCCTGCGCAAGTGGATCAACTCCAGCGAGCTCCCCGCCGAGATGGCCATCACCGCCATCACCCTCGCCGAACTCTCCGCAGGCCCTCACCAGGTACGCAGCAACGCCGAACAGAACGACTACGACGAACACGCCGAACGCGCCCGCCGCACCGACATCCTCCAGCGCGCCGAGAACGAGTTCGACCCCATTCCCTTCGACGCAGAAGCCGCCCGCATCTACGGCCGCGTCTGCGCCGCCGTCATCAGCACAGGCCGCACACCCCGGCGCCGCATCGCCGACCTGATGATCGCCTCCATCGCCGTCGCCGAAGACCTCCCCCTGTTCACCACCAACCCCGACGACTTCAAAGGCCTGGACGACCTCCTCACCGTCGTCCCCGTCACCCGCCGCAAAGTGCTCCACGACCGGTAGAAGGCAGACGGGATGGGGCCGGCCATTCACTCGACAACCACGACCCGGAAATACCGCTCCCGCAGGCCGGGGTAAGCCGCGCAGGCATGCGCACGAACACCACTCCAGCCCCTCGCGTTTCTCACAGTCGAAGTCCCCGGCGGCCTACCAGGCCGCTGCAGGTCGGCCCACCGGTCACCGCTGAGCCAACCGCCGTCGTCTGCCGCGTCGCCTTTCCGCAGCCCGCTCAGCTCCAGAGGATCTTGGCGGTCCTTGCCGATCCGTGCTCATCCTTGACGTTCTTGCAAGTCAGCGAGGGTGAACAAGGCCGGATCTCCTCACTCCTTGTCAGTCTGTTCCTGTCCTTGCGTCCCGAACGCGTCCCGAACGCCTGCAGGAGGGACCGGCTCAGCCGATCCGAAGCCGATCGCGCCAGTTCGGGGAACGGTCTCGCACCCGACCGCAGCGGATTCCCCTTCCAGCGCGCAGAGGCTCCGCCCTGCACTCGCAGAGCATCGCCGCCCTGAGCCGTTCCGTCCCCCGCGCAGCCCCACCCCGGCGGACGAAGCCGCCCTGGAGGTCGGCCCCGAACGGCTCCTGCCGCACGCACGAACACATATGTCTGTTCCCGCAGCCCTGGCTGCGGGAACAGACACCGAATCCGCGGTCGCCAGGCGGGAACGGGCGGCCGTACGCGAGACTCAGCGGCGAGGTATCACGAGGACGCTCGCCCCGCGATGCGGCGTTGCCACGCGTCGCGCAGCGCAGGGACGATGCCGCGCGGCAGGAACAGCACGACAAGGATGAGAAAGGCGGCGTACACGGCGTAGTTGAGGATGCTGGGGGCACTGGCGGGCATGCCCGGCCTGGAGCCCAGGTCGTTGAGGAACTGCACGATCAGGGTGATCGCGGTGGCTCCCAGGAGCGCGCCCCAGATGGTGCCGAGCCCGCCGACGACGGCCATCACCAGGAGCTGGATGGACAGCAGGACCGGGAACGACCCCGGGTTGATGTAGCCGATGAAGAAGGCGTAGATCCCTCCGGCGAGGCCGGCGAACGCGGCGGCCAGGGTGAACACGGCGAGTTTGAAGCGGGCCACCGGCACTCCGCTGGCGCTCGCCGCGGTCTCGCTGGTGGCCAGCGCACGCAGTCCGCGGCCGGCTCGTGAGGCGACGACGTTGCGGGCGACCAGGACGGTGACGGCCGCGGAAGCCCAGGCCAGGTAGGCGTAGTGGATGTCCTCGCCGAGTTCCGTACCTCCGGCGGAGAGTCGTGGGATGCCCTGCAGACCGACCGAGCCACCGGCCCAGTCCGCCTCGCCGAGCAGGGAGATGAGGATGAGCTGCAGGGCGATGGTGGCGAAGGCCAGGTGGTGCCCTCGCAGCCGCAGCAGCGGTCCGCCGATGGCGGCGGCGAACAGGGCGGCGATCAGTGGTGCCGCGGCCAGCGCCAGCATCGGCGGTGTGCCGTGGATGCTCAGCAGGCCGGCCGCGTAGGCGCCGATGGCGTAGAACGACGCCTGGCCGATGGAGACCTGGCCCGCGTAGCCCATGAGCAGGCTCAGCCCGACGGTGACCATGGCGGACAGGGCGAGCAGGATGTACACCGAGAGCTGGCCGGCGGTCAGCATCGGAGGCAGGGCGAGGGTCACGGCCACCGCCGCGCCGACTGCGACGAGGCCGACCCGCCTTCCCCGGCCGGCGAACGGAGTGCCGAGGGAGCCTCGGGCGTCCGACGAGGCGGTGTTCGCCGTGTCGCCCGCGCCGCCGGAGGGCTGGGAAGTGGCCCGTTCACGGCCGGAGGTGACGGCGCTCATACGTGCTGCCTTTCTGGTGCGGCGGATACGGCTCGAGCACGGACGGGTACCCATGCGTACATACGCCCGGTGTGCGCGGAGGGCAGCGGGCGTCCCACAGCAGACTGACGAGGCGTCATCCGGCCTCCGCCACGACGCTGTGGGTGCGGGCCGCCTGCCCGATCATCAGCGCCAGGATCAGACCCAGCGCCACCACGGTCTGGTACGTGGCGCTTCCGTACCCCGCGACCATCGTTTCGGCCACCCCGAGGAACAGCGCACCGGCGAGGGTGCGGCCGATGTGGTGCAGGGAGCCGACGATCGCCGCCGCGAAGCCGTTGATGATCAGGGCCACGTCGGAGTCGAAGGCCACCGAGTTCATGGGCGCCAGCAGAGCGCCGGCCAGACCGCCGAGAGCGCCGCCGATGGCGAAGGCGATCAACCCCATGCGGGTGACGGAGATCCCGACGACGCGGGCCGCGTACGGGTTGGAGGAGCACGCGGAGAGGGCCTTGCCCGCGTCGGTACGGCCGAACAGCGCGGCCATCGCGGCGAAGACGGCCATGGTGACGCCGATGATGAACAGGTAGTGGGTCTGGATACGAGCGCCGAACACGGTCACAGCGCCGGAGAGCCCCTCCGAGGACCGGCCCTGGTCCCCCCAGAGCATGACCTCCACGGCGTACGCCAGGATGCCCAGTCCCAGGGTGACCATCAGCGCGGCCTGCGGCGAGGTGCCCCGCCGGCCGATGGCGATCATGCCGAAGAGCAGTCCCACGACGGCGGCGACGGCGACCCCGAGCACTTCGGCGAGCCCGTGCGGGAGGCCGGTGTCGAGGAGCGAGATGGCGGTCAGCGCCCCGACGACGGCGAAGGTGCCCTGGGCGAAGTTGACCACGCGCGTCACCCGGTGGATGAGCACCAGGCCGCTGCCGATCAGGGCGATACCGCAGCCGGTGCCCAGTCCGGTGATGAGGTAGACGAGGAAGTCGCTCATGTCGCCTCCCGTGTCGCGGCCTGTGCGGCCTGGACGGCGGTGTCCTGGTTGCCCCGGGCGGACTTGGCGGTGCCGGGCGTGAGTGCAGGGTCGGCCGTGGCCCGGTCGTCCGGGCCCGGGCCGTCCGCACGTGGGGCGTCCGGGCCCGGGGCGCCCTGAGCGTCCGGAGGGCTCGGGAGTCCCTGGGCCTCCCCGAGGTAGGCCCGGGCGATCTCGGGGCTGGCGGCCAGGTCGGCGCTGCCACCTTCGGCGGCGATCCGTCCCGCTTCCAGGACGTAGGCGCGGCTGCACAGGTCCAGGGCGAGCCGTGCGTTCTGCTCGATGAGCACAACGGCCGTGCCCTGCTCCCGGTTGAGCTCGGCCAGGTGCTCGGCGAGGTCGGCGACGATGAGGGGCGCGAGGCCGAGGGACAGCTCGTCGATCACGAGGACCTCCGGCCGGCTCATCAGGGCGCGTCCGACGGCGACCATCTGCTGCTGGCCTCCCGACAGACCGCCCGCCTTCCGTTCGCGTACCCGCACCAGGTCCGGAAGGAGCTCGTACACCCATGAGGTGTCACGCTGCTTGCGACGGCTCTTGCCGCGGCCGGGCAGTTGCCAGGCACCCAGGCGCAGATTGTCGCCCCACTGATGGACTCCAGTCCATCAATGGATTTCAGTCTCGAATTTTCGCTTCGGGGCGTGGACAGGAGGCAGTGTGGCTTCCGTGCTTTCCCCAGCCGGCCGGATCGACCTCGGCCATGGCTGTTGTCATGCGTGGGTAGCGGGTACGGCCGGGTGGGGTATGAGCAACGCCGGGCTGGTCACCGGCCGGGGCGAGTCCCTGCTGGTCGACACCCTCTACGACCTGCGCCTGACCCGGGCCATGCTCGACGGGCTGGCACCGGTGACCGACGCCGCGCCCGTCTCGACCGTGGTCAACACCCACGGCAACGGCGACCACTGGTTCGGCAACCAGCTCGTGGCCCACGCCGAGATCATCGCGGCCCGCGGCACGCTGACCGACATGCGGCAGGTGGGCCCGGCCGAGATGCGCGCGTTGACCAGCGCGGACACCGTCGCGGGACGGTTCGCCCGCCGGATCTTCGGCCGCTTCGACTACTCGGACGTCCACCCCGTGCTTCCGCACCGGGTCTTCGACGGCGAGACGGTCCTGAACATCGGCGGGACGGAGGTCCATCTGATCGACGTGGGCCCCGCACACAGCGCCGGAGACACGATCGTCCATGTCCCGCGGGCCCGGACCGTCTACACCGGCGACATCGTCTTCGCCGGTTCCACACCCGTCATATGGCACGGCCCGTTCGCCAACTGGCTCACCGCCTGCGACCTGCTCCTCGACCTGGACGTGGACATCATCGTGCCCGGCCACGGTCCGGTCACCACGAAGGAGGCCGTCCACACCGTCCGCGACTATCTGTCGTACGTCCACGAGCAGGCCACCTCCCGCTTCGGCGCGGGAATGCCCGCCGAGGCAGCCACACGCGACATCAGCCTCGGACGCTTCGCCGACCTCGACGAGAGCGAACGCCTCGCCGTCAACGTGCACACCGTCTACCGCGAACTCGACCCCTCACTGCCCCAGCTCGACGGCCCCCAGCTGTTCGGCCGCATGGCCGGCCTCGCCTGCCCCTGCCCCGGCCTCTGAGCCGCGTCGGCCCCGGATCTCGTGCCTCCGTGGCCGCACATCCCCCGGACCCGCCAAGGAGAAGACATGGTCACCAGCCCCGCCTACGGCGCACCCGCCGGCTCGCCCGCCCGGCACACCCGCACTGTCATCGCCGGATGCCCGGCGCTCCGCCTCGCCCGGATCGGCCTCGCCCCGACCGAGGCGGAAGGGGGCGCGGCGTGAAGTTCGCGACCTTCGTGCACGACGGGAAACGGCAGTCGGGGATCGTCGCCGACGACCAGGTCCACACCTTCGAGCATCCCGTCGAACTGCTGGATCTGATCTTGGAGGGCGAGGAGTGTCTGCGCGGGGTGGGGGAACACGCGCTGACCGGCTCACCGCCGGTGCCCGTGGCCGATGTCCGGCTGCTGCCGCCGCTGCAACCGCCGACCGTGCGCGACTACATGACCTTCGAGAGCCATGTCGCGGGCGTCGCACGGGGATACGGTGACACCGTCCCCGAGGAGTGGTACGCGGCGCCAGCGTTCTATTTCACCAACCCGTACGCGACGATCGGCGCCCACGAAGACGTACCCGTGCCACCCGGCTGCCTCCGCTTCGACTTCGAACTCGAGGTGGCCGCCGTCATCGGCGTGGTCGGCCGGGACCTGACCCCAGAGCAGGCTCGCGAGCACATCATCGGCTACACGATCCTCAACGACTGGTCCGCCCGCGACCTCCAGGGCCGCGAGATGAGGGTCAAACTCGGCTCCGCCAAGGGCAAGGACACCGCCACCACCCTCGGCCCCTGGCTGGTCACCACCGACGAACTCGAACCCCACCGCAACGCGGAGGGCTTCCTCGACCTGGCCCTCACCGTCCAGGTCAACGGCGAGACGATCGGGCGGGACAGGCTGGCCAACATGGCCTGGACGTTCGAGGAGATGGCGGCGTACGCCTCCCGCGGCACATGGATCCGCCCAGGCGACGTCCTCGGCTCCGGCACCTGCGGCAACGGCGGCTGCCTGGCCGAACTCTGGGGCCGCAACGGCGCCTTGGAACCCCCACCGCTCATCCCCGGCGACACCGTCACCATGACGGTCGAGGGCATCGGAACCCTCAGCAACACCGTCGTCGAGGGCGCCGCTCCGGTTCCTCTGCCCCCTGCCCGCCGCAGGCGATGACCGTCGTACGTCCGGGAAACAGGGCCGGGGCGACGGCTCGGCCCCGTCCCCGACTCCCGCCCGCTCACCAACCGGCTCTGACAACACCCCGGGTGTCGGACCGCCCGTCCGGCACCGGAAGAAAGGCACGAACAACGTGGACAAGGTCATGGCCTCGGCCGCCGACATACCGGAAGGGGCATCTCTGGCGGTGGGCGGCTTCGGGCTGTGCGGCATCCCCACCGTCCTCATCGGCGCCCTCCTCGCGCAGGGCGTCGGCGGACTGCGCGTGGTCTCCAACAACTGCGGCGTTGACGGTCAAGGGCTCGGCGTGCTGCTGACGGCCGGCCGGATCGCCCGGGTCACCGGCTCCTACGTGGGCGAGAACAAGGAGTTCGCCCGCCAGTACCTCGCCGGTGAGCTGGAGGTGGAGCTCACCCCGCAGGGCACCCTCGCCGAACGGCTGCGCGCCGGCGGCACCGGCATCCCCGCCTTCTACACCCCGGCCGGGGTCGGCACACAGGTCACCGAGGGCGGACTGCCCTGGCGCTACGGCCGCGACGGCAGCGTGGCCGTGGCCTCCCCGCCCAAGGAGACGCGGGAGTTCCGCGGCCGGACGTACGTCCTGGAGGAGGCCATCACCACCGACTTCGCCCTGGTGCGGGCCGCCCGCAGCGACCGGCACGGCAACCTCTTCTTCCACCGCAGCGCCGCCAACTTCAACCCCCTGGCGGCCATGGCGGGCCGCATCACGATCGCCGAGGTCGAGGAACTCGTCGAACCCGGCGCCATCGACCCCGACACCGTCCACCTGCCCGGCATCTACGTCAACCGGATCCTGGGCCAGTCAGCGACGATTTTCAGCTTCCCGCCGAGCGCCTTGAAGGCCTGGGGGTCCTTCAGGTGATCAGTCATTGCTCCTGGCCCTCTCCCTCGATTCGCTTCAGGTGATCCTCGTATGCCTGCTCCGCCAGCGGTACTGCTACGCGGTGCCAGCCGGACCAGTTGCCGCCCTTGTCGCCACCGACCAGGATCACAGCCTGCCGCCGCGTTTCGACGGCTCCACCCCGCCCCTGTCGCACCGTTCGGGACGCGTCCGTGTCAGGGCTGTGTGGCGAAGTACCGGGCGATGCCCGCGATTCCCTCGCTGACAGCCCGCTCGACGATGGGTGCCAGGCCCTCCGGAAGGATTTCCTGGCTGTAGACCACGCGTGAGCCGTCTCCGTCGGGAAGCACGTCGATGGTGCCGAGGTGGAAGTCGATGGGCAGGGGCAGGCCCTCGACGAACCGGTACTGGAAACGGCGCAGTTCGTCGTTCTTTGTCACCACGAGGGCCTTCACTGCTCCATCAGGGGTGCGCAGGTGGCGGTGCACGCCGTCGAAGTGGGCCTCCTGGACGGCGGGGAACCATTCCGGGATCGTGCTCACGTCGGTGAGCACGGCCCAGACGCGGTCGGGATCCTGCTTGACCTGGGTGTCGAAACGAAGAGTTGTCACGTCATCTCCTTGGCGGCCGGAGGGCTCGGCACGTGCGGCAGCGGCTCCCCCGCGTTCCATACCTCGTGGACGCGGACCGTGACGAACCTCCAGCCGTCGGGGGTGCGGCGCAGGGTGCAGTCGTACCAGCCGGCACCGTCCGCGTGCTGGAAGGTGTCGTCGCCGAGCATGTGCACACCCAGGAGGTAGGAGCGGGTGCGGGCGGTGTCGCCGTCGACGTGGATGGCGTGGTTCGAGCTGAGGTGCCAGGTGCCGCTGTACCGGCCCAGCTGTCGCGCGCCGCCCACGCGTCGCAGTTGCTCGTGTCCCTCCAGCCGGACCGACTCGGCCGGGGACATGACTCCTTCGGACACGTACAGCGCGACATAGGCGTCCCAGTCCTGCTCGTCGAGGGCCCGGGCGAACTCGACCAGCAGATCGCTGATGGCGGCCCGGTCCACCAGCCACTGCAGTTGGGCGGCCGGGTCGGATGGTGACTTCGGAATTCCCGGTCCGGCCGAGCCCTTGGGGAGGGGATGCATGGATGAAGGTGTGGACGTGGTGGACATTCTCCGGACTCCTCCGTGAACGGGTCGGCGGGCGTCGTGTCGTACGCGGCGGGGATCAGAAGGGGTAGTGCGCCTGCTCTGTGGAGAGGGTGATCCAGCGGGTGTTGGAGAAGGCCTCGATACCCCAGCGTCCGCCGAAGCGGCCGTAGCCGGAGGCGGCGAAACCGCCGAAGGGGGCCTGGGGTTCGTCCGCCACCGACTGGTCGTTGACGTGGACGATGCCGGTGCGGATGCGGCGCGCCACCGTCAGGCCGTGGGTGGCGTTCTCGGTGAGGATGCCGCAGCTGAGACCGTGGGCGGTGTCGTTGGCCAGGGCCACGGCCTCGTCGTCGTCCGCGAAGGAACGGATGGCCACGAGGGGTCCGAAGGCTTCGGTGTGGTGCAGTGACGCGTTCTCGGGCAGGCCGGTCAGCACGGTCGCCGGGTGCAGGGCCCCCTCCGGGGCGCCGCCGCCGGTGAGCACGCGCGCACCCTTCTTTGCCGCGTCCGTGACCAGGGCGGCGACCCGCTGAGCGGCGGCCTCGTTGACCAGCGGGCCGATGACGGTGGCGGGCAGGCCCGGGTCACCGCTGGGCAGGTCGGCGATCTTCGCGGTGAACCGCCGGGTGAACTCCTCGATGAGTGAAGTGTGCACCAGGATGCGGTCGGCGCACATGCAGATCTGGCCGGAGTTCATGAACGCGGCGAACGCGGCGGCGTTCACGGCGTGGTCGAGGTCGGCGTCCTCCAGGACGATCACGGCGTTCTTGCCGCCGAGTTCGAGCACTGCCGGCTTGAGGTGCCGGGCGGCGAGGGTACCGATGATCTGCCCGACGCCGGTGGAGCCGGTGAAGTTGACGGCGCGTACGCGCGGGTCCGCGATCAGTGTCTCCGCGATCGCGGCGGCGTCCGCCTTGTCGTTGGTGATGACGTTGAGGACGCCGTCGGGCAGTCCGGCGTCGCGCAGCACGTCGGCGACGAACAGGCCGCATGCGAGGGGGGCGTCCTCACTCGCCTTGACCACGACGGTGTTGCCCGCCGCGAGGGCGGCAGCGACGGCCCGTGTGCCGAGGATGATCGGCGCGTTCCACGGCGCGAACGCCGCGACCACGCCAAGGGGTTCGCGGACTGCGAGGCTGACACCGCCCGGCTCCTGGGTGGCCAGCACGTCCCCGCGCGGGGCGGTGATCACGGCGGCTGCCTCACGCAGCATGTTCGCGGCCAGTCGGACGTTGAACAGCGCCCACCCCCGGGTCCCGCCCACCTCCCCGCCCATCAATTCCACGGCCCGCTCTCCGCGCTGCTCCATGAGGTCCGCCGCGTCCAGGAAGATCTTCCGTCGGGCGAAGGGGGCGAGCGCAGCCCACTGGGCGAAGGCGGCGTCGGCCGCGTCCACCGCGGCCCGCACGTCCTCCGGCGCGGCCGCCGCGACGGTGGCGTACGGATCGCCGGTCCAGGGGTTGATGTCGGCCGTGGTCCAGCCCGAGGCGGCGGGCATCTCCTTGCCGCCGATCAGGAGGTTCCGGTGGAGTGGCATGGGTCAGGCTCCGATCATGTTGAAGCCGCCGTCGGCGTTCAGGTACGCGCCGGTCATGTGGGAGGCGTCGTCGGTGGCCAGGAAGAGCGCAGTGCCCGCGAGTTCGGCCGGGCGCGGGATGCGGCCCAGCGGCGTCTTGGCGATCAGCTCCTCGCGGCGGCCGGACTTCCAGTCCTCGCGGGTGAGGAGCCGCTCGGTCTCGATGAAGCCGGGCGCGAAGGTGTTGACCCGCACGGTGGGCGCGAAGGCCTGGGCGTAGGACTTGGTGATGCCGAGGATGCCGTACTTGGCGGCGGCGTACTGCGGAGCCCGGGCGCTGCCGCGGACGATCACGGTGGAGCCGATGTTGACGATCGAGCCGTGGCCCTGGTCCAGCATCCGGGAGCCGAACTCGTGCACGCAGAACATGGTTCCCTTGATGTCCACGGCGAGTACGTGATCGATGGACTCCTCGGTGACGTCGCGCCAGGACATCTGGTCGGCCGCCACGTCACCGACGTTGTTGACCAGCACGTCCAGTCCGCCGAAGCAGCCGAAGACCTCGTCGGCCATGCGGATGACGTCCTGGTGGACGGCGATGTCGGCCTGCACGGTGAACGCCTCACCACCGACGTCCTTGATGCGGGCGACGGTCTTGTCGGCCCCGGCGGCGGAGCTGCGGTAGTGGACGGCGACCCGGGCGCCCTCCTGGGCGGCGCGGACGGCGATCTCGGCACCGAAGCCGGTGCCCGCTCCTGTCACCAGGACGGTACGGCCTTCGAAACGGCGGGGCAGCAGAGGCGTGGGCGGGGTGTGCTCGGACATGACAGGAGTCCTCTTCTCCGAGGTCGGTCAGGTTGCGGGGGCTGCGAAGTGCTGGCGGATCTCGCCGATTCCCTGGACCCGGCTGACCAGTTCGTCGCCTTCGGTGAGGTAGCGGGGAGGGGTGCAGCGGTTGCCGACTCCGGCCGGAGTCCCCGTGAAGACCAGGTCTCCGGGGAGAAGGGGCACGACGGCGGAGAGCCGGGCGATGAGCTCGGGAACGGGGAAGATCATGGACTTGGTGCGGTCGTGCTGGACGACCTCGCCGTTCAGCAGTCCGGTGATCTCCAGGTCGTCGGGGTCGTCGAACTCGTCCGGTGTGACGAGGACCGGACCGGTCGGGCCGAAGCCGGGAAAGGACTTCCCCAGGCTGAACTGGGCTGGTTTGCCCTGGAGTTGGGAGACCCGCTCCGACAGGTCCTGTCCGACGGTGAGCCCGGCGACCGACTCCCAGGCACGGCTGACCGGCATGTGGTGGGCTGGTCGGCCGATCACCGCGACCAGCTCGATCTCCCAGTCGACCTTGCCTTTGGGGAGCTCCACCGTGGTGCGGGGGCCCGTGACGCAGGTCGGGAACTTGGTGAAGACCAGCGGTTCGTCGGGCGGGGTGAACCCCGCTTCGGCGGCGTGCGGGGGGTAGTTGAGCGCGACCGCGAAGACCTGCCGGGGTCGGGGAACCGGGGCTTCGAGGGCGTCCGGGTCCACCTCGATGTCGTACGCGTCGTCGGACAGGCCGACGGCGAAGTCGCGGACCCGTTGCCACTGCTCCAGCAGGGTCATCGGGTCGGTGGGCAGCCGACCCTGGGAGGCCCAGCGGATGTCTGCGGCGCGGTCGCCGCGGACCAGGACGGCACGGCCGTCGATGACGGCGAGTCTCACCAGTCCACCTTCTCGGGTACGGGGGTGCCGTGGCCCTCTGCCCAGCTGACGATGGGGGTTCGCAGGACGCCGAGGCGCTCGACCTCGGCCTCGACGACGTCGCCCGGCTTGAGGTACATGTCCGGGTCGCCGCTGAAGCCCGCGACTCCCTGGACGGTGCCGGTGGTGATCAGGTCGCCGGCGCTGTAGTCCTGCGGGGAGTGGTAGGCGACCAGGTGCGGGATGGAGACCGACATGCGGTTGGTGTTGGACTTCTGCCGGACCACGCCGTTGACCCGCAGCTCCATGTCGAGGTTCTGGGGGTCGGAGATCTCGTCGGCCGTCACGATATACGGCCCGACGGGGCAGAAGGTGTCGATGGCCTTGCAGAAGGAGAAGACCCCGGACTCCATCTCGCGGCGCTGGATGTCGCGGGCGGTGATGTCGTTGAAGACGACGTATCCGGCGATGTGGTCGGGTGCGTCGTCCACGCCGAAGAACTTGCCGGGCCTGCCGATGACGACGGCGAT
Organism: Streptomyces dysideae; assembly: GCF_001514305.1. GTDB lineage: Bacteria > Actinomycetota > Actinomycetes > Streptomycetales > Streptomycetaceae > Streptomyces > Streptomyces dysideae. The sequence continues at coordinate 9,621 of NZ_KQ949121.1, read as the reverse complement.
CTCCAGCTCGTAGTCCAGCTCGCTGGTCAGGTGCTCGGGGTAGATCACCGGCTCGTCGGGGCCGACGATCGCGTCGACGTTCTGGAAGAAGACGATGCCCTTGTGCATGGGGTGCGACCAGTCGACGTTCTTCGACTCGTCCTCGTGCTCACGGAAGTTGCCGGACGTATGGAAGAACTTCTTCGGCACGATCGGGGCACGCAGCCGTACGTCGTCCAGGGCCAGGCGCTCCCCCGTCTCCAGGACCCTGCCCTCGCGTTCGAAGTACTCGCGGGTGCTTCTCACCTCCAGCGGCAGCACCAGCCGTTCTTCCACTTCGAGCCTGCCGACGCGTCCGTCGTCGAAGGTGATCAGCTTCATGATGTCCCGCTTTCGGGTTCGAGGTGGTGACGAGTGACGGTGGTGTGGTCCTGGACCGGAGGAGGGCCTTCTCCGGCGAAGACCCGCAGTTGGAGGGCGAGCAGGGCGTAGTAGCCGACCAGGGTGGTGAGTTCGAACAGTCCTCGTTCTCCCCACGCGGCCGCCGCGTCGTAGTAGTCCTCGTCGCTCAGCGCACCGGATCGGGTCAGCGCGACGGTCGCGAGCAGCGCGGCCCGCTCGGCCGGGTCCATGAGGTCCGGCAGTTCACCGGCGCGCAGTGTGCGCAGCTCGGGTTCGGTGAGACCACAGGCGCGGCCCACCGCCTCGTGGGCCTCGCGCTCGAAGGTGCTTCCCCAGTGGGCGGCGACGACCAGGATGGCCATCTCGCGCACCCGGTCCGTCAGGACCGACTCGTAGCGCACCGCCGCCCCGACCGCCTGAACGGCCAGTCCGACGGTCGGGCTGAGCAGCATGGCGTTGAACGGGCCGCGCAGTCGGCCCTCCTCGTCGGTGAGGGCGAACGCCTGCGGTCCGGCGGCCCGGGGGCCGCCCGTGATGGCGCGGTGGACCGCGGTCTGCTGCTCGTCCAATTCGCCGGGCAGCAGTCCGGCAAGGCGCGCGGTCATCCGCACCCCCTTCGAGGGAAGTTCAAGGGAATCGGGGGAATCGGGGTCAGATGAGCGTGCGGCCGCCGTCCACGTAGAGCACCTGGCCGGTGACGAACGAGGCGCGGGCGGAGGCCAGGAACAGCACGGCGCCGACCACGTCCTGCGGTGTGCCCAGGCGCCCGGCGGGGACCAGGCTGGTCATCTCCTCGCGCATTCCGGGCCTGTCCAGGTACGCGCGGGTCAGCTCGGTCTCCGTGTAGCCCGGGGCGACGGCGTTGACGGTGACGCCGTCGGCGGCCCATTCGCGGGCCATCACCTTCACCAGCTGGTCCAGGCCCCCCTTCGACGCCGCGTACGGGGCGTGGTGGCGGTGCGCGAGCCGGGAGGACACGGAGGAGAAGAACACCATGCTGCCCCGGCCCTGCTCACGCATCAGTCGGCCGGCCGCGCGCCCGGTCCAGAACGCGCTGGACAGGTTCAGGGTCACGATGCGGTCCCACACGTCGTCCGGGGTGTCCACCACGGGACGGCGGTCGTTCGTGCCCACGGCGTGCACCAGCACGTCCAGGCCGCCCAGTTCGCGGGCTGCCGTCGTGACCGCCCGCTCGCACGCCTCGGACGAGGTCAGATCCGCGGTGACGGTCCGTACATCGGCGGCCGCGAGGACCGGATCCTCCCGCAGGGCCTTGAGGCGGGTCTCGTCCGCGTCCACGACCACCGGCCGTGCCCCGGCCTCCGCCAGTGCTCGGGCACATGCCGTGCCCAGCCCTCCGGCTCCGATGACGAGCGCGCCGCGCTCCTCAAGCCCCAGCCATCCCATGGCGGGCCTCCGTGCTTCTCTCGAGGGAACCATTACGTGAGCTCGATCCCGGCTCCGGCCGCCACCCGCCGGTAGTCGGCCCCGAAGTCGCCCAACCCGGCCTCCAGCAGACCGTCCACGAGGGCGTTTCCGCCCTCGCTGAGGCCGCCGTCGTGGATCGACAGTGCGCGTCGGGGTTTGATCTCGCGGACGTAGTCGATGACTTCGCCGGTCTTGGACCAGGGGCCGTGGACCGGTACGAGGAGCGCGTCCACCGGGCGCGTGGGCACGGTGAACGCGTCGCCCGGATGGAAGACGGAATCGTCCGTGTTCCCCACGAGGAAGCCGACGTTGGTGACCCGCGGCAGGTCCGGATGGGTCGGCGCGTGCAGTTCACCGTGCACCTCGACGCCGATGCCCTCGATGCCGAAGGCGTCCCCGTCACCGACCACGGTGACCCGGCCGCCGCCGAGCCCGTCGAGCCGGTCCGCCACCGAGCGGTTCGCCCAGATCCGCAAGGAGGGGTCGGCCTCGGCCGCCGCGCGCAGCACGGGCTCGGCGAAGTGGTCCACGTGCTCGTGTGTGACGAGCACCGCGTGGGCACCTTCGAGTGCCTCCGGATCGGAGAAGACGCCGGGGTCGACGACGATGACGACGCCGTCCCTCTCCAGCCGGACACAGGCGTGGCCGCGCCTGGTGACTCGCATCGGCCCGCTCACTTGCTCAGCTCGCTGTCGGGCACCCAGGTGCCGTGGAAGCCGTACCGGAGCCGGAACGGGATCTTCACGGTGGCGATCGGGCCGGCGGCGATGTCGAGGGCGTCGAGGATGGCCAGGTCGTGCCGGTTCTGGTCGCGCCGGCCGATCAGCGCGAGCAGGTAGCCCTCGCCCTCGGCGGCGGCGTCCGACTTCGGCACGAACACCGGCTCTTCGGGCGCGGCGTGCTCGCCCGGGGCCCAGAAGGTCGTCTCACCCGTGTGGTCGTCACGATGGATGAGGGAGTTGAAGGGCGGGCCCATCGGGCCGACCTCGCACTTCGGCACGTCGGGGTGCATACCGCCGATCCAGGCGTGCCGGTTCTTCTCCATCAGGACCCGCGGGTCGACCCGGGGCATGTCGCCGGGCGAGGCGATGAGCTGCTCGCTGCGGTAGGTGTCGGTGGCGTCGCCCCAGTGCGGCGCGCCGCCCTTGAGGTCGAACGTCCAGCGGTGCAGGAACGGCGGCTGTTCGGGCAGCAGGCCCACCGTCGTCTTCGGGAACTGGGAGAACCAGCCGGACTTGGTGGTGAAGTGGTCGGCGACCAGGGTGTGGCCGTCCGTCCAGGCGTTCAACGAGTGCGTCTCCATGAGCTGCTCGCTGCGGAACCAGCGGATGCCGCTCACGCCCTCCGCACGCGGGATGATCGCCACGTACGTTTCCTGGTTCGGGTCCCAGACGAAGTACTGCTCCTCCGTCTTCCTCTGCTCCGGGTCGGCAACCATGGGCGAGATGGTGAAGACGAAGTGGTCCCGGGTGACCAGCCAGTCGTGCACCATCGAGGAGTACGGCACCTCGAAGGTCTGGGAACGGATGACCTTGCCGGAGGCGGAGATCTCGTAGATGTGGATCTGCTTGTCCGGCAGACCGCTGGCGTTGTAAGCGAAGGCGATCAGTTCACCAGTGCGCGGGTCGTGCTTGGGATGCGCGGTGAAGGTACGACCCGGGATCTGGCCGGAGAAGTCGTAGATGCCCTTCGTCTCCAGGGTCACCGGGTCCAGCTCGTACGGGAGGGCCGCCTCCTTGAGCGCGAGCAGTTTGCCGGCGTGCCAGATGATCGAGGTGTTGGCGTTGCCGTCGTCGACGCCGAGGACGGACGGGTCGTCGGTGTACGGGTTGCGGTAGGCCCCGAACAGGGCCTGGCGCGCCTGGCGTTCGAGCTCGAACCGCCGGGTGCGGACGTACTTGGTCTTCAGGTCGGCGTGGCCGTTCTCGAACCGCACCATGTGGATCATGCCGTCGCCGTTGATGTACACGTCGTTCGGGAACCGCGGAGGGTACTGGGTGTCCGCGGCGGCCCGGTAGAAGGCGCCGGACAGCTCGGGGGGTATGCGGCCCTCGACCTCCAGGTCGTAGACGTCCGCCTCGATCCGTGACGGGGCGAAGAACCCCCGGAACTTCGGCGTGTCCGGCCACGTCATGGTCTCCGGAGGCGGCTGAGTCCCCACGGGCTCCTGCCCGGGTGTCCCGCTTGGCTGCGTCGTTGCGGTGGCCATGGCTTTCTCCCCTACGGCATGCTTGGATCAAGCGAAGAACGTGATCGATGACTCTCGGTGGCGGAGCTCTCCCGCGAGACCGGGCCTCGAAGAATCTGGTGAAACCGAGCTGAACAGCTCGTCCTGGCCATGATGTCCCCAGCGTGTCTTCGACGTCCAACACTGAAACACGCACGAAATGATCGGAGATTGCGATGGATCTGCGGCAGATGGAGTACGCGGTGGCCATCGCGGACGAGCTCAACTTCACCCGGGCTGCGGCGCGCTGCCGCATCGGGCAGTCCGGGCTCAGCCACCAGGTCACCCAGCTCGAACGCGAGGTCGGAGCCCGGCTCTTCGAACGGACGAGCCGCAACGTCCAGCTGACCCAGGCCGGGCAGACCTACGTCGCCTGCGCGCGGCGGGTGCTCCGGGCGGTACAGGAGATGCAGGCCGAGATCGCCTCGCTCGACGGACCCGTACGAGGACGGCTGCGCATCGGCTCGGTGACGCTCACGGCCGGGGACATCGACCAGCTCGGTCTGCTGCGGGAGTACCAGGAGGTATACCCCGCGGTCGAGGTCACCCTCTTCGACGCCGACGGAGTGGAGGCCGCCGCCCAGCTCCTGACCGGCGAACTCGAGGTCGCCGTCGTCGCCCTGCACGAGCACCAGCTGCCCCAGGGCATCGCGTACCACCTGCTGCGCCTGGTGCCGCTCGTGGCCGTGGTCGGCCGTCAGCACCGGCTGCGCGGGGCCGGCGTCACGGACCTGGCAAAGCTGGCCGACGAACGCTTCCTCGAATGCGGTCCGGACACGGGACTGCGCGCGCAGGTGGACGCCGCGTTCGACCGGGCGCGAGCACGCCGCCGGGGCGTCTGCGCGTTGCGCAGTGCCGGAGACCTCGCCTCGCTGGCGTTCGGGGGCATCGGGGTGACCGTGGTGCCCCGCCCGGTGGCCGAGGCCATCGTCCCCGCCGAGCACGCCGACTGTGTCCTGCGCCTCGACGACCCGCAGGCACTCCAGCCACTGGCGCTCGCCCACCGCGACCCGGCCCCGACCTCACCCGCCGCCCAGGCGTTCCTGCGCCTCGCACTCGCCCGCCTGCCCGGCGAGGGAACGCCCGGCCTGGAGGACGTACCGACCTCGAACGCGACCGGGTAGCCATGACGAGCCATTGCACGATGACGCGGCGGGCGCCGTACACGAGGTCCACAGCGCCTCCCATCCCCTGGGGCGTCCCCGCCCGCGCCTCCTTCACCAGGCGGGCCACACAGCCGTCAGAGCATCCACAGGATGGATGAACGCGATCCAGGACTTCAATCGTGCAGGGGGTAGGCGCCGGTAGGAGCGGGGCTCATAGTCGTGCCAGTTCCTGACGCCCGCTCCTCCGGGCGCATTCACTTCGGGTGCATCGGCGCGCCTTGCCACGTGGCACGGCCACCGTGGCGGCGCGGCTCCGCGCCCTCGCCACCGCCCTCGTGGAGGCCCCGCATGCCCCGATCCGCTTCCCCACCCGTGCCCGCGCACGGTACCGCCGCCCAGAGCACCGAGCCCGTACCCGAAGCCGGGGGCCGACTGCGCGTCGTGCTCCTGATGGCCGGCAGCTGTCTGCCGATCCTCGGCGCGGTGCTGCTCGCTCCGGTACTGCCGAAAATGCAGGAGCACTTCGCCACCGTGCCCGGCGCCACGGCGCTGGTCCCGATGGTCCTGACCACCCCCGCGCTCGCACTCGCCCTGCTGGCCCCCTTCGCGGGTGTCATCATCGACCGGCTGGGACGCAAACGCCTGCTGGTCGTCGCGTGCGTCCTGTACACACTGTTCGGCACCGCACCGCTGTGGCTGGACTCGCTCGGTGCCATCGTGGTCAGCCGCGCCCTCCTCGGCGTCGCCGAAGCCTCCATCATGACCTCCTGCACCACACTGATCGGCGACTACTACACGGGCCACGTACGCGACCGCTACCTGGCCCTGCAGACCGTGTGCGCCACCACCTCCGCCACCGCCTTCTTCATGCTCGGCGGCGCGCTCGGCTCCTCGGACTGGCGAACCCCGTTCTGGCTCTACGGCGCCGGGCTGCTCCTCGCCCCCGCCATGGCCGCTTTCCTGCCCAGGCCCAGGCCCAGGCCGAGCACCATCACGGAAAACGCCTCCACCGTCGAGGCACTGCCGTTCCCCGTGCGCCGGCTGGCGGGCATCTGCGTGCTGTCGCTGTTCGGCGCCATCGTCTTCTACACCGTTCCCGTGGAAACGGCCTACCTGCTGGACGACCTGGGCGTGAAATCCAGCGGCCTCATCGGCATGGTCACCGCGATCGCCAGCGCCGCCACCGTCACCGGATGCGTCGTCTTCGCCTCACTGCCCGGCCGGCCGGAGCGCAGGCTGCCCGCCATCTTCGCCCTGTGCGGAGCCGGGCTCGTGCTGATGGGCCTGGCCCAGAACATCGCGGTCCTGATCATGGGCGCCTTCTTCAGCTGCATCGGCACCGGTCTCCTGCTGCCCTCGCTGCTCACCTGGGCGATGTCCAAGCTGGAGTACGCCGACCGCGGCCGCGGCACCGGCCTGTGGACAGCGTCGTTCTTCCTCGGACAGTTCAGCTGCCCACTCGCCCTGATCGCCGTCGAATCCGCCACCGGCAGCCTCGCCACCGCCGTCGGTCTCCTCGGCCTCGCCTCAGCACTCGTGGCGCTCGGGCTCCTGCCCCTCCTCCTCCGTCACCGGACGACCGCCGCGCAGGAGCTCCCACAGGCGTGACCGGGAGCCCCTGGTCAGCGGAGCCCCCGTTCACCTTCTTCGTGGCCCCGGGCTCGGGGCTCGAGGCCTCCTGGCCCGGCATGACTTTGCCCCTGCCGACCATGACCCGGGGTGTGCCATCGGGCCGGGAGGCACCAGCCGATCGCTGATAGGGGCAGCCCCAGATCCAGGCTCTGTTCGCCCGGCTCCCGGGGTGCCGCCTGGTCGACCACGACCTGGCACGGCTGGCTGGGCATCCACCAGCGCACCCACGACGCTCCGGCCGCCCGGCAGTTGAGCATGCTCGGCATCGACCCCCACGTCGAGGTCTCCGTCGACAGCTTCCAGGCCCTGCCGTTCCTGGGCGCCGGCACCCGCCGGATCGCCCTGGTGCAGCAGCACCTGGCCGAGCAGCTGAGAGGGGGCCGCCGTACGCGTCATGGAAGCGGCGTACAAGGCGGCCCCCTCTCCACGAAGCACTGTGGTGGCACCCGCTGCACACCCACGACACGGCCCACATCTGGCTGCGCGAGACCGCGGGCCGCGTAGGAGCGCGACTGACCACGTCTGAGCCCGGCCGGATCGCCGCAGCCCCAACGAGATGGCGGGCCCCACAGGTGCCCAGCATCCAAGTGCCGGATGATCCGCATCCTCGATCTCGATCGGACGGGGGCTAGGCAGGACCTGCCCGGTAGCCCATAGTCATCTCAACCCGGCGCCGGAGCCGCACGACGGACCCGCGCCGGGACTGCGCAGGCGCCCGACGAGCCGGCCCTTCGCAACTCCACGGCAGTCATCGGCGCGCCTCCTGCTCCGACCCTGCCTGGGGCTCCGGGCGGCCTCACCGAGACGGCCGCCGCACCACCCCCTTCCCCTCCCGACACGCTCTCCCGACACCCGAGGTGGAGTTCCCGCATGCCTGCATCCGTGCCCCCGCTCCCGTCCCCGCCGCCCGCAGCCGTCGAGGACGCCCCATCCGAGGAGACGGTGTCCGGTCCCGGCCACCGGCTTCGCCTCACGCTGCTGATGGCCGGCAGCTGTCTGCCCATCCTGGGCGCCGTGCTCATCGCCCCCGTGCTGCCACAGATGCACGACCACTTCGCCGACGTGCCGGGCGTCGACGCACTGGTCCCCATGGCCCTGACGATCCCCGCCCTCTCCCTGGCCCTGCTGGCCCCCTTCGCCGGCGTCATCGTCGACAAACTCGGCCGCAAACGCCTGCTCGTCACCGCCACCGTGCTGTACGCGATCCTCGGCACCGCCCCGCTGTGGCTGGACTCCCTCGGCTCCATCGTCGCCAGCCGCGCCCTCGTCGGCGTCGTCGAAGCCGCCATCATGACCTGCTGCACCACGCTGATCGGCGACTACTACTCCGGCCGGCAACGCGACCGCTATCTCGCGATGCAGACGATGTGCGCCTCGATCTCCGCGACGGCCTTCTTCGTCCTGGGCGGCGCGGCCGGATCGGCCGGCTGGCGCATGCCGTTCTGGGCCTACGCCGTCAGCCTGCTGCTCGCCCCCGCCATGGCCGCCTTCCTGCCCCGGCCCCGACCCGCCGACCGAACCACCACGTCCTCCCCTACCGCCCCGGCGGGCGTCAAGCGGCCCTTCCCCTGGCGCCCGCTGGCCGGAACGTGCGCGCTGACCGTCTTCGGCGCCGTCCTCTTCTACACCCTCCAGGTGGAAATGGCCTTCCTCCTCGACGACATGGGCGTGACCGCCCCCGGCATGATCGGACTGGCCACCGCCATCTCCAGCGCCGCGATCGTCATCGGTGCCGTCACCTTCGCCAAGGCCGGCCGCAGCCCGCAATCCTGGATGCCCACCGCCTTCGGCCTGTGCACCCTCGGCTTCGCGGTGGTCTGGCTCGCTCCCAACCCCTTCATACTGACCATCGGCGCCGTGATCAACGGCCTCGGCGGCGGCATCATGCTGCCGAGCCTGCTCACCCTGGCCATGTCCAAGCTCGAGTACGCCGACCGCGGCCGCGGTACCGGCCTGTGGACAGGCTCCTTCTTCGCCGGCCAGTTCATCTGCCCGCTCGTGGCACTCGCCCTCGCCTCCGCCGTCGGCAGCCTGGCGGACGCCGTGGGCGTTCTCGCCCTCGCCGGGGCAGTCGCCACCGCCGCACTCGCCCTCACCGCCCGACGGCGCCGGACGGGGACCGCTCCGGAACCGATCGAGCAGCCGGCGGGCTGACCCGCCACGGCGCCGATCCGCCACGAGAACCACACCCCTGTCGAGATCGGCATCGCGGCCGTCCGCCGCGATGCCGATCGCTGCTCTCCTCCACAGCGGGACGAGGGGACCCCTTCTCAAGACGGCGGGAAAGCCCGCCCCGCCATGCCGCAGCATGGCCACTTCGGCCTGGCCGGCCGTCCGGATCCAGGAGCTGACCGACAGATGCCCGGCCGAGGCACGGCAGGCCTCGCCCGGGGCGGACAGCGGTTCGCAGTGGCCGAAGGACCTCGGGCGAGCTCGCTGCCGAGGACGAACAGCCGGGGTCGGCGCCGCGCTACTCCCTGCCCGCGAGTCTCCGGGCACTCCCCGGTACCTTCGGCCTCAGGATGGCCTCAAATCATTGCCCCGTCGCAGCAGAGCCGACCGGAACCCGTACGCGTCTTCAGCACATAGGCGCAGGTCAGTCCTTCTGGTCCCTGTCGGGGAACGCCTTGCCGGCGTGAAAACAAGATCGCGGCGCCCGCTCGCCGACTCCGTTGTCTCGTTGGGACCTTGAGCCCGTAGGTCAGTCTGGTGCAGGGGCTGCTGCGGGGCCTTGCCTTGTTGCCGTAGAGCACGCCGGTCAGAGGGCTTCTCGAAACCGAGTGTGGAGCTGGGGGTTCCGTACGGGTGTGCTGTTCAGGTGATTGTGGCCGCGCGGGGGCATGAAGG
>NZ_KQ949120.1 GCF_001514305.1 Streptomyces dysideae | reverse complement strand
CACGAGACCTGGTTCGGGATCATCACCCGACAGTCGATCCGTCGCGGCACCTTTTCCAGCGTCCACGTCCTGGTCAAGCAGATCCGTGACTACATCAACTCCTGGAACGGGAGCGCGAAACCCTTCGCCTGGACCGCAACCGCCGGGGAGATCCTCGCCAAGGTCCGGCTCGTCCAGACCGCCGTGAAGAAACTCGTCAACAACAACTCGAACTGACACAAACCGGATCACGAGACACTAGTCGCCCAGCGCGCAGCTTCGCAAGGAATCCCGTTCCATGTGCCGATTTGCGATACCCCCTGCCCTTTTTCAGCTCACCCAGCAATGTCCGACTGCGGTTGCTGATGACGCCCAGCGCGCTCGTGTCCGCGAGGTGCCGGCATGGCGGTACTGAGGTTGAACTCGCAGTGGCGGGTGGGGATCTGACGTTTCATGATCGTTGCGGTATGCCGGAGGGATGAGATATCCGCAGGGAGGCGGGCTGACGCCGAAGCAGCAGGCGGCTCGTGAGCAGTTGAGGCTGGGGGCCGCAGAGCGGTTCGTGCGTGGGGCGGTCACGAGACATACCGGAAGTGGATTGTCCGGAACCGGTCGTAGCGTGATGGCACTGACCGACCTCACAGGCTTCACGGGAACACGGAAAAGAGAACTGATCCATGGACATCCTGCTCATCGCCGGCCTGTGGCTCGACGAATCCGCCTGGGACGACGTCGTGCCCGCGCTCGAGGAACTCGGCCACCGCCCCGTGGCGCTCACCCTCCCTGGTCAGGGTGACGGAGCTGAGTCCGCCATGCTGGAAGACCAGGTGGCGGCGGTGCTCGCCGCCGTGGACGCGGCGCCGGAGAAGCCCATGGTGGTCGGGCACTCCGCCGCCTGCACCCTGGCCTGGCTGGCCGCCGACGCGCGGCCGGAGCGGATCGCCAAGGTCGCCCTCATCGGAGGCTTCCCGTACGCCGACGGGCAGCCGTACGCCGACTTCTTCGAGACCAAGGCCGGCGTGATGCCCTTCCCCGGCTGGGGCCCGTTCGAAGGACCGGACTCCGTCGACCTCGACGAGGAGACGCGTAGCCGCATTGCCTCGGCGGCGATTCCCGTGCCCGAGGGGGTGGCCAAGGACACGGTGCGGCTGAAGGACGAGCGGCGGTTCGACGTCCCGATGCTGCTCGTGTGCCCCGAGTTCACCCCGCCCAGGCCCGGGATTGGATCGACGCCGGTGACGTGCCCGAGGTCGCCCGCACCAGGCACCTGGACTTCGTCGACATCGACTCGGGCCACTGGCCGATGACCACCAAGCCGGTCGAACTCGCCCGGCTGCTGGCCGCGGCGGCCACCGCTGCCTGAGCCCACGCCGTACCAGGTCCGCCCCTGCGGGGGCGGCTGGCCTGAACGCCGGGGCATCCTCGCAAGAATCAGGTGAACGGGACGGCGGTGAGGCATGAAGGGCCGGCGAAACGCCACGGCCGCCGTCGCCCGGTGAAGGTGACGGCGGCCGCGACAACGCGGCGAACCGCGAGAGGAAGGTGATCAGGCCGCGGCATCCGACGCGTTGCGGCGCCGCAGCATGTACGCGCCGGCCCCGAGGCCGCCGAGCAGCAGTACGGAGCCTGCGGTCATGCTGCCTCCGGACGTTGCCAGGCCGCCGCCACCGGCGTGGACGCCGCCCTTCGGCTTCTCCTTGCCGAAGTGGTCCTTCTTGTCGTGCTCGTCCTTGAACTTCTCCTTGCCGTCCTTGAACTTGTCGCGCTCGTCGTCGAAGTGGCCGCCGTCCTCCGTCACGGTCATGGCGAGGGCGCCGCCACCGGCGTGGACGCCGCCCTTCGGCTTCTCCTTGCCGAAGTGGTCCTTCTTGTCGTGCTCGTCCTTGAACTTCTCCTTGCCGTCCTTGAACTTGTCGTGGTCGTCGCTGCCGAAGGAAGTGGCGTTGACCGGCGTCCAAGGCTCGGTCGCCGTCACGGCATTCGCGGCGGGAGCGCAGAGCGCGGCGGACGCGGTGATTGCGGCGGAGACGAACAGGGTCCGGGCAATTCGCATGGGACTACCCCTTTCGTCGCGACTGCGTAGCCGGCACGGCGCCGACTCATCCTGATCGCAGTAGCGACGTGATTACGCTCTGCTGGATTGCGGCCCCTCGCCAGCGGAAAGATCCGCATTCGAGCTATTTCATGGGCTCTTCGAGTGATTGAAGGCGAATAATCACCTGTTTGCTGGCATCCAGTTCCGGCGCTGCGACATCGCGATGCGATATGGCGACGGGGCGACAGGACCGGTCGGTCAGGACTCCCGGGCGATCACGACCGGGCAGTGCGCGTGCCGGGCGCAGGGGCGGCGGTGGAGCCGAGGAGGAGGTCGCCCAGTCACTGAGGGGCGCTTCCTGCTCCAGGCAGCCACGGCATTCCAGCAGGTACAGCACGGCCCCTCCTTGTCCTCGAAGGTGTTGCAACTGCCGCAGAGAGGTCCTTCTCCGAACTAAGCCAGCCCGAGCCGTGGCGGGCCGGTCGGTCATCCGGCACCCATGATCAGTCCGGTTTCGGTGAGGCAGCCGTCGATCAGGTCCGACCGGTACTGGATCTTCTTGAGTTTGCGTTTCATGACGCGGGCCAGGTGGTCGAGGTTGGCGGCGGCGAAGTCGGCCAGGCCACGCTTGACCAGCAACCAAACGCCTTCCTGCGGGTTGAGCTCAGGAGCGTACGACGGCAACTGGAACACCGTCAGCCACTCCTCGTTCTCCACGAAGAACAGCGCCAGCTCGTCGACCAGGTGGACGTTGAGATTGTCCCAAACCCAGACCACGGGGGCCTTGAGCTGGTTGTGCGCCACGACGATCAAGTCACGGTAGTCCTGCCAGGTGAAGCTCTTCACCTCCCCCTTCCGCCCTCGGTACACGTGCAACCGGTAGAACAGACGCGATCGTTCGCCGTACCTGAAGCAGACCACTCCCGCCACGGAGACCTGCCCCCGGTTCGAGCCGCGCACCCGCACCACCGGTGTCCGGCCGCGCGGTGCCCACGTGTGTCCCTTCGGCGGCCTCAGTCCCTGCCCTGCTTCGTCCTCGAAGCAGATGTAGGCGTCCTGGGCCGCTGCGGTGGCTTTACGGTCTCCCACACCTCACTCCGCCACCGCTCGACACTCGCGTCATCTCGCTCCAATGCCCGCCGGGCCGGCACCTGCGGGGACCAGCCGTGCCGCCGCATCAGCTTCCAGACCCCCTGCACCGTGTACTCCACCCCGAACAACCGGATGATCAGCGCACGGATCCGCACCAGCGTCCAGCCCTGCTCCTCATCCCCGCCGTGCGCCAGGGTGCCGCGCTCCAACTCCCGCACGAGACGCTCCCATTGCGCAGGGCTCAGAAGTTCCACGCACATCGGCCCCTTCGAGCGCAGCGCCTCCGCCCCGCCCTCGCGCCACGTCCTGCGCCACTTCTCCACCTGGCGCTCCCCGACCCGAAGCGCACGCGCAACGTCCCTGGTCTTCTCCCCACACGCGAACCGCTCAGCGGCCTCCAGCCTCAACTGTTCACGAGCCGCCTGCTGCTTCGGCGTCAGCCCGCCTCCCTGCGCATACCTCATCCCTCCGGCATACCGCGACGATCACGAAACGTCAGATCCCCACCCGGCACTACGAGTTCAACCTCAGTAGCTACACGGTCTGCGCAGAAACTGACGGTCGACGAAATCTGCGCCGAACTGCAGATTACCCGTTCGACATTCTACGACTGGCGGCAGAAGGGGCGCGGTCCCCGCTGCATCCGGCTGCCTAACGGCGCCCTCCGAATACGACGCAGCGATTTCGAAAACTGGCTTACTGATTGTGAGGATCGTCCTTGATAGAGGGCACGTTTGACGTCCGGATCTACAGCATCGAGCGGCGTGAGAGGGCGAACGGCTATACGTACAAAGTCGTTTGGAAGGTCGACACCAAGAAGCACAGCAAGACTTACCCCACCAGGGCACTTGCGGATGCTCGCCGCTCCGAGTTGATGACCGCCGTTAAACGCGGCGAGCCATTCAGCTTCGTCACCGGCCTGCCGATCTCGTACTCCAGCAAGGCAGCGGAGACCAACTGGTACGACTTCGCCATCGAGCACGTAGACAAGACGTGGACACGATCCTCGGCGAATCACCGGAAGAACGTCGCCAAGGCGATGACCGCTGCGACTATCGCGCTGCTGCGGACGCCCCCGAAGCAGTTCGAACCCCTGAAAGTCCGCACAGCGCTCCGTGAGTGGGCGTTCAACACCAAGCGCCGGACCGACCTCGAGAAGCCGATTCCGGAAGACGTCCGCGTCATCCTCGATTGGATTCAGCGCAACACCCTGCCGATGTCCGCATGGGAGGAGACCGAGAAGGTCGACACCGTCGTCGCCGCGCTCGGAACGCTCCTGGACGGCACCGCCGCAGCAGCCAGCTCCGTCACGCGAAACCGCCGGATCATGAACCTGGCGATGGAGTACGCCATCCGGCACGGCATCCTGCGGGCCAACCCTCTCCCCAAGGGAAAGGGCAATGGCGAGGGCGGCGGCGCCCCGAAGGTAGCCCAGGCCATCGACAAGCGCTCACTGCTCAATCCGCAGCAGGTCACCGCCCTGCTCGAATGGATAGGCAAGCGCCCACGCCGGGGCCTCCTCTACCAGGCGTTCTTCGCCACCCTCTTCTACGCCGGCCTCCGTCCGGAGGAAGCTGTAGCACTGCGTGTCGGTGACGCGACGCTCCCGGAGTCGGACTTTGGCGAGTTCGTCGTCCATCAGGCTCAGCCCGAGGCCGGTAGCCAGTGGACCGACACGGGCGAGGTCCACGAAGAGCGCTACCTCAAGGGGCGGGCCGGAGGTGACACGCGGACCGTACCGATCCACCCTGACCTCGTCGCCCTGCTGCGCGGGATCATCGAGCGCTACAAGCTCAAACCGGGTGATCTCCTCTTCCCGGGTGAGGGTGGCGACATGCTGGCCGGATCCGTCTTCCGGCGAGTCTGGGGCAAGGCCCGTAAGGCGGTTCTCACCCCCCCCCACGAGTTCAAGTCTCCCGCCGGGAAGCGCGTGTATGACGCCCGTCACACGTGCCTCACGGGGTGGCTGAACGACGGCATCCCGCCGGCAGAGGTCGCTGAATGGGCGGGGAACAGCGTGCCCGTCCTGAACGCCGTTTACGCACGATGCATTCAGGGCCAGCGCGATGACTACCTGAAGCGGATCGGCGCCAGCTACCTCCCGCGGTGACAGTACGAAGCGGTCCGGGGCCCACGAGAGTGGGCCCCGGACCGCTTTTCGCTATCTTCCGACTCAAGGCGAGGCGTCCCGGGGCGGGGGCGCTGGGGGACGCATGGGGGACAGACACCCGTAGAAACCCGGTTTCAGCCGGTGCCAGCCGGACTGAGGCCTCGGCGGAAGGACTGCATCCGATTGATCCAGTAGATCGGATGCACCCTATTTGACCTGCCAAAACGTCGCCATTTCAGCGGAGCATCTGTGGCGCCCCCGGCAGGACTCGAACCTGCGGCCAAGCGCTTAGAAGGCACGTGCTCTATCCACTGAGCTACGGGGGCTGACCTGCGCGGACGCAGGCTTCCGGGCGCTCGTCCCAGGTACCTGTGGGACGTATGTGGGATCTGGCGATCCCTGGGACTCGTGGGACGTTGGTGCGCCCCGGTGGCCCGGAGGTAGCTTCTCACACCATCTTCACTCGCCCGCAGGGTCTCACGGAAACAATCTTGCCCCTTCCTGACGTTCTCGATCTTCGAGTCGAGGAGGGGAAGGTGTCGGGCCTGAAGCTGTTCCACACGACGAATAGCGGCGTGACCGAGGTCATGCCGCGTCTTGCTGATGCCGAGGCGGATGTGCAGGGCCTCGTCGAGGCGCACATGGAGACGATGCTGGGGGTGCGGTTCCTGGCCAGCGAGTACGTCATCGAATGTGCTGACGCCGGCCGGATCGATTCGCTGGGGCTCGATGAGAACGGGGCGCCGGTGGTCGTCGAGTACAAGCGCGGCACCGATGCCGGGGTGATCAACCAGGGCCTCTACTACATGTCGTGGCTCTCGGCTCACAAGGACTCCTTCCGGCACCTGGTCCGCGACCGGCTCGGGGTAACGGCCGCGTCCCAGGTGCTGTGGAGCGCACCCCGGCTGATCTGTGTCGCCGGCGACTTCACCCGCTACGACGCGCACGCCGTACGCGAGCACCGGCGCAGCATCGACCTTGTCCGCTACCGGTTCTTCGGCAAGGACTTGATCGGCCTTGAGACCGTGGCTTCCGTCACCGGCCGGACGCCGGCCGTGAGGCGGGTACGTCGGGGCGCGGCCGGGCTGCCGCCTGTCCGCGGGCAGGGCGGGGCGCTGACGGAACTGGCCGAGGCGGTCGATGAGGTGCTGCTCGGCCTCGGGGACGGCGTCAGCCGGGTGCAGCGCAAGCAGTACCGGGCCTATCAGCGCCTGCGGAACTTCGCCTGCGTCTGCCCGCCCCAGAAGACCAAGCTCCTCATCTACCTCAAGGCCGACCCGAAGGAGGTCGACCTCGTGCCCGGCCTCACCCGGGATGTGACAGGGCTGGGCCACCACGGCACGGGCGACCTGGAGGTGCAGTTGCGGTCCGAGCGGGACGTGGAGCGAGCTGTGGACCTCTTCCGCGCCAGCTACGCGGCGGCGTAGCGGTCCGGTGCGTCTGTGACGTGAGTGGGTTCGGGACTGGGCCGCTGTGGATGTTGGGGTGGTCGTGCCTTCCGACGTACGGGCAGAAAGTGGCCGTGGATCGTCAATGATGCGCGGGATCGCCGGTTTGGCTAACCGGCGATCCCGCGCTATGTTGCTCCGCTTCGCAGCAGCGTGCATTCCCAGGCATCTGTGCCTGCCTTTCCTTTCGCTGGACGCACATCGCAGGGAAAGTTAAGTGATTCTCAGCGAAGGTTGGTGACGGCGCCGACCGGTAGGTTCGGAACAGGAGATCCGCCGCGCTCGAGCCAGCGGTCGACCCAGGCGGGCACAGGGAGGGCGATCTGCTGCCGGGCCGCGTAGATCGCTGGGCGGTGCTCCTGGATCCGCTTTAGGCGGTCGCCGCGGCGCTGGATGGCGCGAACCTCCAGCACTCCGGGCCGCTCGGCCAGGCCAGCGGTGATGCTTGTGCACTGGTCGCTGTAACCGAGCGGCAGATGGCAGTTGCAGTGGTCGTCCAAGGGAGTGACGGGCAGGCCCCAGCCGGGTGCCGCGAGCAGCGCCATCAGCCGCCGGTGGCCGGTCGCGCCGGAACCTTCCGCGAACGTGGGGTCGATAATCCAGCGTTCGCCGCCGCCGCGTTCGTGGTGGCCGAGCCAGCCGGTCACGGCCAGCGGCACCCCCAAGGTGCGGATCAGGCCGACCCGGCGCAACAGTCCGCTGGTCAGCCAGGCCGACACCGCGGTGCCCTGGCGGCCCGGCCGCCGGTAGGGGCGCTCGGCCGGGTGCCAGCGGGCCGGCAGTTCGCGGTGACACGGCGTCATGCCGTAGGTGCCCATCTGCTGGTCCTGGACGTCGACCGCGCGCAGCCACTCGTCAGGATCCAGACCCAGCAGGGTGACGGAGGCGGACGTGTCCAGCATGCGCAGCACCACCTGCCCGCCCTCGACGTGGGTACGAGCCCCGGGCACCCCCTTGATGTCGCCGTACTCGTCGGCGCGTGGCAGCAGCACCTCGGCCAGGTCCAGGGCCTGGTTCTCGTCCGGGGCGCGCCGCTCGACCGCGTCGGCCTCAAATCGGATCAGGAGGCGGTCGGGGCGCGGGTCAACGTGTTCAATGCCCCACGGGTGCAGAGTGGTGATCCGACGCCAGGCCAGTGCGGCCATCACCCGGGCCTCCAGCAGTAGCTGGTCGGCGTCCGGCTGCGGGATCAGCAGGGAGCCAGGCGCGGCGGCCTCGACCCGGCGCCGGGCGAACTGCCAGGGCAGCCCGGTGTACAGACGCAGCAGTTCGGCGCGGCGTTCGATGGCAGTAGTCTTCATGACTCGGGACCCCTCAAAACCGCGGAGCCGTCCCGACACGGCGCGCGCGGCCGAGAGCCACGAGGAACATCAGGACCATGCAGCGGTGCCGGCCGAGTTGGCTTCTCCACGGTGTACTCGATGTCGGGTCGAGCACGGGGCAGGGACCCCGCCGGGCCCACCACTTCGGATTCGACCACATCGACCGGGGGCGGGCCCTGGTCACCGGGATGACGCACCGCCGCGTCACCAGAATGGCGCACAGTCGGTTGCCGGCCCTCTCTGAGAATCACTCAGCCTTCCCTGCGACGCATCAGCAATCAGCCGCCGCGACGCAGATCCCAAGCTCCGTGATCACTTGAGACCATGCGTCGGAGCGAGCACCGCGGCGCGGGACCGTGCGCAGCATTGACCGGTCAGCGCTCGTAAAGCCCCGCATTTAGCGGCGGCGGTAAGGAAGGTCGTCCTGGCGCAGGGCAAGGTAGGTCTCCGGGGTTGCGGCTTCCAGCAGGCCCGGATGGTCATCGAGGTCGAGTCGAGGTTCTTGCTGGTCCGGGAGAAGGTCGCTCCACTCGCGGTCCGCGCCCTGGTCGAATGCCTGGCGGACGAGCCTTCGGACCCGAGGGCGGGCCTCTTCCTGCTGCTCGCGGAAGATGCGCCGCTTGGTACGGCGGCGCTCCTCTTCGGCTTCCTCGTCGGCTGGTTCTTCGGCCAAATGCTGATCTTCGGCGCGCAGTCCGGGGGTGCGTTCGGCGATCATCCGGTCCTCGTGGTGCAGCAGTGCGCAGGCAGCGAACAGGCGGCGGGACATGCCCAGGTGCACTTCGGTGCCGGGGATACGGCAGGTGAGGAAGTCGTCGAGACCGATCAGACGTGCCCCCTCACGGAGGGATTGCTCGTCGTCCAGGTTGCTGGCTGCACTACGGGCGTCGGCGCGCAGGGCGCGTGTGGCGTCGTCCCCTTCCAAGGGGATGATGATCCCCTCTCTCCGACGGCGGCGGGTGGTGCGGTCGGCGGGCAGAGCGATGGTGCGTAGTTGGGACGGTGGCGCGGAGCGCAGGGCGAGGTAGACCAGCATCTGTGTGCGGGCTGTGCCCATGAGGGCGTCGTCGCTGGCGCCGAGGTGGTCTTCGGGGCTGCCGGGAATGGTCGGTGTGGGGCAGATGCCGCCGGTATCGAGAGGTGGTTGGCCGGGGTGCTGGTCGTGGTCGATGGTGAGGAAGAGGTCGCCCTGGGGTTGTACCGCTGCACCGACCAGGACCCGGCGGTGGGCGTAGGCGTGGAGAATCTTGCTTCCTTCGCTCAGTTGCTTCCAGCCATCCCTGAGGGTCGTCTTGCCGACGTTGCCGCCTTTCGCCTCGATGAGCCAGTACGCATTCTCCGCCTCGTGTAGGCCCCACAGGTCCGGCAGGCGCCGGGTGGGGTCCTTGAAGGCGTCGGCGAGCGCCGGGTCGGGGCCACCGTCTTCCAGGTGCCATGTCTGTCCAAGGCCCATCAGCGAGCGGCAGACCCACTCGGCCATGGTCATGCCCAGCCGGTAGCCGAGGGCGTTCTTCGCGGTCCGCTCGGTGCCGTATTCGTAGACCGCGTTGAGGGTGAGGCGCCGCCCCGCGCTATGCGGGAGGGGGTGCTTGGGCGTGACATGGTGAATACCGAGATAGGCATACAGCGGGGAGACCCGGGCGACGAGTTCACCCCGCGCGAGCTGCGGAACCTGCTGCAGGTTCGGCGTGACGTCGCGGCCCACCTCGGTCGCCGCTTTGATGATTTCCCGCCAGGTGGTGGTGGGGGCGTACCACCCGTCGCCGGCCGGGAAGGCAGCTGCTGTGGCCCAGGGTGCGTGCGGGGCGGTGCGCCACTGGGGATAGGGGCGCCGTGCCGGGCCGTCGCGGAACAGCACAGGTATGTCCAGGCTGTCGGCGTAGACGGGGGGCGGAGCGTCGTTCACGTGTGCGGGAATCACGCCAGTCACTGTGGCACCGGCTGTCTTTCTCTCGTGTCAACCTTGCGTGGCTGGTCGGAGTTGATCGCGTTCGGGGGCTCTGGATGCGGAACGCTCGTGCGTGCCGGTATTCAGCGGGCTCCGGTGGCTGAGTCGATGATGTTCTTCTGTTCCTGGTCGGCGTCCCTGTTGCTGGGGGCGGATCGCCTGTACTGGGGGTGGTCGAGGTCCATCTGGAGCGCGGCGTGCAGGGGGGCGGGGTAGCGGGTGCGCTCGGACCAGGACATGGCCTGGTGGGAGAGGCAGGCGGTGGCTCGGGCGAGGTCTTCCCGGGAGTAGCGGCGTGTGAACATGGGATTGATCTCTCGGGTGGTGATGGAGTGCCAGTTGCCGTTGAGTTCGCTATCCCCCCGCGCGTCCCTCTCGTCGCTGGCGCGCCAGCGGGTGCGGTCGTCCCCGAGGCGGCTGCGGTTGTGGGTACGGGATTCATTGAAGAGGAACCAGGGGTGTCCCTCGGGCCGGTGGCCGGGCCAGGCGAGATACTGGCTGACCTTGATGAAGGGGTCGAGTCCCTTGGCCAGCCGGCTCTTGGCCATGCCCTCTTTCTCGGCGTAGACGAAGCGGGGAAGTTCGTCCTGCATGGTGTTGACGCGGATGTAGCTGATCGGGTGCAGACGCTCGTCCGCGATGTCCTGGTGCGGAGTCCACAGACGCTTGTCGTCCTCGGGCAGGCTGTCGCGGGTCAGACCGAAGCTCCTGTTGTGGAAGCCAGGGTAAATGCGACGCCATGCATGGCCATCGAGCATGACGGCGAGATCGAGACCGGCCATTTCGGGCCTCTGCTGAAGCTGTACCAGCGCACGGGCAGCGTCGCTGCCGACCTCGCACCACCGGTCCATTCGCGTCTTGCTCGCGTCTCTTTCGTTGTGCAGGGGGTAGTTCTTGGCGTGGAAAGCGGTGTTCGCGTCGTAATACGGGGCCCAGGTGTTGGTGATGTTGCTCCAGCCGAGCATGGACCACACGCCGCCGGGCTTGCTGGGTGGGATGAGCACGGCAGCAGTGGTGATCCAGAGGGGCTCGCCCCGGTAGCTGTTGCTCTTGGTCTGCATCCGGCAGTGCAGGCCGCAGTAGGCGATGCGGGGCAGCGGGTTCTTCTCGGGGTGCAGGATGGCCTCGTACCGGTCGTCGACAACGCCGAGGCTGCGGTGCATGTCAAGGACAGCGGCGAACGCGGCGTGGTCCTTGTGGTACTCCTTCTTCTGGGGCTGAATCTCGGTCAGGACGGGTTCGGCCGTTCCCTTGCGGTACTGGAGCCTGGCGCCGATGGTGAACTGGCTGGGCACGCGTGCTTCAGCGAAGAGACCACGCACCGCGTGCTTGGCGTCCTTCTCGTTCCTCTCGGTCTCCTCAGCCCTCTTCCGCATGCGGCTGCCGTTGGCCGGCGTGTTTGCACCGTCCTGGTCGGCGCGGGGCATCTCGGTTTCGCACCAGACAACCAGGCGGGTCCCCGGCTCCTTGTAGCGGTTGATGAGCGCGTTGACTTCAGCGCGGCGGATGCCAGCGCGTCCTGTGCCGTGCTGAAGGAGTTCTTCTGCCTTGTGAAGCACCAGGCGGATACCGGGGCGGAGTTCGACCTCGCTGAGGGAGGGTTTGATCGTCTCGGGATCGATGCCATAGGCGCAGGCGAGGGCCTGCACCATGCGCCGCCGCGTGGGGTACCGGTACCACAGGCCGAGATACACCAGCTCGCCCTCACCCTGCTCTTCGATGGAGCGCTGGATGGATTCTGGGGAGGGGAGGCCGACCTTGTCCTGGAAACGGGCAGCTGCCTTCTTGCTGCTCTCGTCGTCGCTTGCCTTCCCCTGCGCCCACTGCAGGTGGGATGTGTCCTGGAAGTACCGCTTGCCGAAGCCTTTGCTGTCACTGACCAGGGTCATCACGGGTGCCGCGCCGCTTTCGCTGTCACTTTCGCCGTTCCCGGTCAGTTCCGGGGCGAAGGAGGCGTGGAGGTGCTCCATGATCAGACGGTGGTGATGGGTGCCGGTGCCGGTTCCGACACCGTTGCTCTTGGGCATGGTGGCGTGCAGGGGCCGGACCTTGCCGGGCGCCTCCATGGTGAGTGATTTGCCGCTGCCGCGTTTGTCGATCTCCGTATTGGCCCGGGTCTGGACAGCGAGCAGGCCCGTGTGGTCGACGTCCAGACGGGCGGCGATCTCCAGTCCGTATCGGTTGGCGGACTTCAAGCCTCCGGGGCCGTCCAGCTTGAGGGAGAGGACCGGCTTGTCGCCGCCGCAGTCGACCATGGCCGTCTTGGCGTAGATGACGGCGTTGCTGATACGCCGGTTGCTGCCGTGGAAGTGGATGACGGGGTTGGCGTAGCCGGTGAAGGTGGCCATCTTGGTGTCAACGCGGGAGAGCGCGTAGTCCCGGGCGCTCCACTCATCGGGGAGTTCGGACCAGTTGTCAGCGATCTGTTGTGTCGCTTCGGCGCCTGGGGGGTGCCCGATGTGTGAGAAGGCGGGTCCGAAGGGGTGGTCCCAGGCGATGACGCTGCCGTCGCTGAGTGGCCGGTAGGCGAGAGTGACGGCGGTTTCGGTGTCCTTTGCCCATCCCGCTTGCCGGGGCTTGGCTGTCTCCTCTGATTCCCTCTCGTCCTCTGCCTGTTCGGACTCCTTGCTCTTCGAGGTCACCGGCTTCATGGCGTACTCGGTGAAGGGAGTCCCGGCGAACTTGTCGGCCATACACCAGCGCACGGCCTGGTAGGCCCAGTCAGGCGGGCTGGGGGCCAGGCTGCCGCGGTTGAGGATGACATCGGCCAGGGAGAGCTTCGCCGGCGTGGTGGCACGGACAAGGCCCGGCAGTGTGGACCTCCCGGTGTCGGAGGCGCTGTCGAGCGACGTGCCCTTGACCGCGGCTTCGAGGTAGGTGAACAGCTTGGCGAGCTTGACGGGGTCGATCTCCTTGAGGGAGATCATGTAGCGGAAGTGCTTGTCGAGGTGGACGTAGCCCTCGGCGAGGGCTTGCAGGGCGGTGGTGGCGATACTGAGCGGCCACAGCATCGCCACGTCCACACCCTCGGGGAGATTCTTGTTCTTCCGGCTCTCCCCAGCCCACGCACCATACTTGTGCCACTCGACGAGAATCTCCGGCTTGTCTTTTCGTCCTTCTCCGCCGAAGTCGCTCCAGTCGTGGAAGGACCACAGGTACGCGTACTGGCCCGACAGCACAGCGTCGTTCAGGAGGAGAGACGAGGTGTAGATGGTGGTGAGCTTTGCCATGCGGCTGCCGGAACCTCTCTTCGATTAGACCGGCCGGGGTCAGGAGAAAGAGTGCGAGACCTCGGCGTAGCGCAGGAATTCGATGATGGCTCGACCGTACAAACGGTTCATCATCTCGCGTTCCTCCGGTGACCAAGCATCGTAGATGAGCCGAATGACCTCTGCGAGGCCCGTCGTGTATTTGGTGCCCAACGCGGCCTGATCGACTACGAATAGATCCATGTCGGTGTCGCCGCGTCGTGCCCGTCCGGCGAGTTGGATCAGCTCCACGAGCATGGAGCTGATCAACTCCATCTGAAGGTCTTGATGCATGCTGGAGAACCGCGTGGGAGAGCGCAGGATTTTCACCAGGTGCTCACGGGATGCGGTGCGGGCGTGCTCGATCGCCTCGTATGGGTCGTCCCCGCTGAAGGAACGCGCGGCACGTTGGCCGCATGCGTTGACGCTGCCATGCATCCACGCTGGGTCCTCGATGCTGAGGACTGGCCGGACGCACAGGTAGACGTCGCTGATGGCCGATCGGGTCTCGACCACGATGTTCAGGCCGCGGGCGATCCGGGCCATGGGGGCAATGAGGATGTCGCCGAACTCGTGGAAGTCCTCCAGTTCCTCGGCGACGATCGCGCGCACGCCCTTGGGGAGGATGTTTCTGTACTCCGCGAGATCTTCACGGCGCAGCAGCACGCATACGCGATGTGTCATCCCTTCCGCCTGCGCCATGCCGATAGCGAGGTAGAGCCCTTGCTTGTAGCCGTTGACCTGGAGGATGCAGCGGGCTCGGTCCTGGTCGTTGCGTGCAAGCCAGTCGAGACGCCCCCGAAGCTGTTGCTCGTAGATCGCCTGGCCCATCTCCCGCAGTGCCGAAAGCTTGTGCTCGTCGTAAAGGCCGGCGATCTGGATTCCCTCTCCGCCTGGCACGTCGCTGTTGGTGACCGGCAGTCTGTTGGCCCTGATGGATTCCTTGACGTCGGGCATCCACCAGGCCACGGGCGCGTGGACGTGCTCTCCGGAGGCGTGGGGAAAGAACGCAGTGGCCGACAGGCCAAGGACGGGACGTCGTACCCCGGCCTCCATCAGCGAGGTCAGACGGCCCAGTTCGCTGATGAACGTGTGAGGGTCACCGATGGTGGCGCTCTCGCGGAGTTCGGCTGTCGGCTTGCTGTCGTCACCGATTCCAGTCACCTGGTATCCGTGGATGTCGCGGCCTAGCATGCCGGTCGGGTACAGCTTGGAGACCGTGCTCCGGTACGTCATGGCGAGGATGTCCCGGGCTGCGGCGCTGTCGTGGTCCTGGACCTTCTGCGCTTGTTCACGCAGGAGAGAAAGAGCCTGTCCCAGTTCCAGCAGGATGGCGCGCACGGTGATGAGGTTGACGAGACGGGCACGTACGGTGTCCTCGGTGACCGTCTCCTCAATGGACTGGTGCATGGCCTGCTTTACGGGAAGCAGGTTGTGCCGGCCGCGTGGAGAGACGAGGTCGTAGAGTTGGTCGGTAAGACGCTCCCAGTCGGCTCCCTCCGGCATCGGCAGCAGTTCCACGGGCTGGTCTTCGTCAGAGTCTTTGCCGGGCATGAGCTGGTTGAGCAGGGTGAACAGCTCATCGGGGATCGGCTCGTCGACGTCGTGGTCGTCGGGGAACAGGTAGTTAATGATCTCCCGGTCCCGGGACGTCGCGGTCCGCCATCCCTTGTTGTCGCGGTAGGCGTCGTCCTTGTCGTCCCGGGCTTTGCTGAGCGCTGGCGGGTTGAGGATCAACTGTTTGTTCGCCAGCCACAGAAGCAGGTTCTCGGCGGTCAAGCGGGCGTGGCTGAGGGGGTTCGTGAGCAGTTCGCGCAGGTGTGGCGGGAGATTTCGCCTGTCGTCATCGACGACGTCCAGCAGGGACTTCTTCATCAGGGACGCGAGGACCGCCTCCTTGGCGCATCCCTTGATGGCACTGAGTTGGAGGGCGTCCACCTCGTCCACGACGAGCAAATGACACATGCGCGCCATTGCTTCGAACACGGACGCCCCACGGGTCCCTCGGGGCTTGTCCTGGAAGGAATCGCCGTCGAAGACGACTCCGGTTCGCAGAGTTCCTTCCACGAAGTTCATGTGGTTGGTGATGATGACGCTGGCACGGGTCGCCTCGTAGAGGGGCCGGAACTTGTCGCACACCGGGATGAACGGACAGGCGTAGGTGCCACTCTCTCCGGGCTTGCTCAGCGTCAGGCAGTTCTCCTCGCCGGCCGGGAACGGGTCCTGGACCGTCATGTACGCCTTCTGGGCGCACGCGTAGCCCACTTCGGCGAGATCTTCCAGGTTCTTACCGTCCCACTGCTCGATGGGCGTGTCCTTCATGAGCGCCCCGTACTCCAAGGCACGTTCGTGCCGCTTGGCCGGGGACATCAGCGCAGCGCAGGTCTTGGGCTCAGGGAGCTCCTTCAACTGGTACAGCCAGTCGAGATCGCTGCCGATGTCCCGCTTCATCTTCAAGGTGGCCTTGACGTCCGGGACGACAATCCCCAGACGCAGGTCCCGCTTGGCCATCAACGCGGCCAGCACCCGCACCAGGACCGTCTTCCCGCTGCCCGTGGGCGCGTTGAGGATCTGGAAGCTTCCGTTCATCAGCTCAAGGGCCTTGACCTTGCCGCTGGGGCAACGGAGCTTCTTCAGGAACTTCTTCACGGTCCGGCGGATGTACTTGGTCCCGGCCTTGCGTTCGGGACGGCTGAGGAGTTCGGCGACCTCCAGGATCTCTTTCTTGCTGAACGAGAGCTCGGGTGTCTCAGGGACGGTGACGATGTGGGGAAGGGCGTCGTGACCGGGGGCCTCCTCGAAGTCCGGGGCTGAGGGGAAGGTGAGGCCGACAGCGGCCCGGCCGAGATCCTTGCCGAGGTAGGCGACGCGGGTCGTGTAGTGGCCGGGGCCGGCGAATTCCAGCGCGCGCGGGCGTTTGCCCATGGTGTAGTAGCCCCGAATGATGCTGCCGGCGTAGTCCAGTGGCGGCTCGGGCAGGTAGCAGAGCACATGCCCGGTCGTGCCGTCGGAGGGCAGCGCAAACAGTCCGTCGGTCAGGTCCACGGAATGTTCGCTGTCGTCGCCCAGCATGGCCCGGAACGCGACGCGGACAGCGTCGGCCGACGTGTAGGAAGAGGGCAGCTTCCTGATGACGCGCCCGAAGACGCGGTATTCGTCCGTGGTGAGCTGGTCCCATTGTTTCAACGACCAGGGTTTGCGTTCGGCGAGCAGGGCCACGTGCCGGAAGGACGCGATGGGAGTGCCGTCGTCGCTGGTTGCCGGGAAGAGGTGACATGCCAGGGCGAACGCGGCGAGGAGGGCGTTCTGCTCGGGGGAGCGTCCACTGCTCACATGTACTCCTTCAGGCGGTCGGTGAACAGCGCCAGGAAGTCGGACGCGGCCATGACCGTCATCCCAATACGTTCACGGTGAATGACGGATGTGAGGTAGCCGACCTGCTGGCGGCGGTGGTCGGGCACTACGAGCCAGGTGGCTCCGCCCTTGTCACCGCGGTCCTCGATGAGCTTCTTGGCCAGGGTTCCGGGCCAGGTGTAGTCCTTAACGTCGATGGAGAAGACGACCGTGTCACCGTCTTTGACCTCGATGTCGACGCGGTCGTTGTCCGGCCAGATCTCGACCGTCAACCGGGTCCCTGCAGCGGCTTCCGTGAGGACGTCGGCAAGCCTGAGTTCCGGGAGTCCGGGGATGCAGGTGCTGCGCCAGACACGGCGCACCAGCGCACGGTATCCCTCAGCAGGCCGGGCCTTTGGGGTTTCACGCGATGCTCCCGTATAGAGCGGCATCTCGGCCTTGCTGGGGATGTAGATGCGGTCCTCGGCATGGAGGACCGGGACCTGGTCGCGGGTGGCAGTGAAGCTGAAGCGGGCTCCGGTGTCCTGGTGCCACGGGTAGAGGCACCTGACGGCGTAGGTCCTGCCGTCGTCGTGCGGAATCACCTGCATGGGATAGGCGCAGGCAGGGCATCCGAACCACCACTGCCGCTTGTAGAGGCAGTAAGACGGGATGTCCTGATAGAAGACCTGAGCCACGGCAGGAGGAAATCCGAGTTCCTCCAGCTGTTCCTTGTCGCAGACAGGGTATTCGATGATGTTCCGGCGGTGCCGCTCGTAGAGGCCACCCTTAATGGCTTTGAATACTTGCTCCTGGCCGAACTCACTCTCCAGCTCGAAGTGAGTAAACCTCTCCCCACGTCTCTGCTTCTTGTCGACGATCTTGAAAATCTCCGCGGCTTCCCACAGCAGGTCGCAGCCCTCCTGAGTAGACACGCCCACACTGTCCAGGAAGCGGAGGTTACGCAGAGGGCCGGCGAGAGCCTCGTCGGGGAAGATACCGACGAGGCTCCCGGCCTGGTCCCCGGAAAGACGGTTGAGGAGATCCCGGAAAGTGACGCGGAACCGGGGGCCCACGGTCGCCATGATCACTCCCTGGGCCTCCATCAGCTTCTCGACGCGCTGCCCGGAAGAGAGACCGTCGTTGTAGCGGGCCTCCTCGCACAGCGCAAACGCGCTGGCGGCCCGCAGGACTGTCTCGTCGAACTGCCATTCTTCCGGGTGTACTTCATCGTGCTCGGGCATGCCGGGCAGCCTACGGGCCACCACTGACAGTCGGGGTCCGGTACGGCGGCGGGATGAGGTCTTCGAGGCCGTCGGTGGGAACCGTCGGATACAACTCCCGGTACTGGGAGAGGTAGTCGGCGATGTGTCTCCAGCCGGAGGCTGAGGGATACCAGGCATGCCGCCCCCAGGTAGCGCCGTCGGGGAGCCTATGCTCGAGATAGCCCCGAGAGGGCGCCTCCTGGCCAGGTCCGGTCTTTACCGTCAGGTGGAGACGTGCCCGGCCGACCAGGTCGTAATCGCCGCCGTGCTGACTGGCAAAGGCAACACGCACCAGTGTCCGCCACAACCACACCGACATCATCGGGGCGGGAGCACTCTGGCTACGTGAGACGCCGAGGCCGGCGCGGGCAACCGCCCTGCCCCGCTTGGTCATCTCGACCTGGGTCCGTTTGATCAGCCCGGCTCCGGCAATCGTGACGGTGTCGTGGTGAACAGCGATCAGGCCGCGCCGGTTCAGTGCGGCGATGGAGGGGCCAGTACCGGGGTCATGGACGCCCTGGTCGCGGAGGCGTTCCTGAAGACGGCTGTAGCCCGTGATCTCCGGCGGGGCGTAGAGGGCGAGCGTCATCTTCCGCCACTCGACGGCGGGGCGACGCTGGCCGGTGTGCGCGTAGCGCTCACGCTCTACCCGCTCTTCTTCCATGTCCTGGAGGAAGCAGGCTTCCAGGTAGATCCGCTGGCGGTCATTGAGGCTGTTCCACGTTTCCATGAGAGCGGAGCGTTCCTGGCGGGGGCCCGGCCTCGGCAGCACCGGGGCGGGCTCGTCAGGTCGGGTTCTGCGCCAGGCATCAACGACCACGTGCTCGGGGAGTTTGTAAACCAAGGCGAGGGCCTTGGCCAGGCGTCCGGCGTGCTCGGGGGTGGAGCAGACTACGCCGCGTACGGGCAGGCCACGTTCAAGGCGAAGCAGCTTCGTGCCGTCAAAGCTGACACCGCGCATGACTTTCTTGCCGGACACGGCCTGCGCCGCGTGGTCAGCACTGCTGAACCCGCCTTCCCGCCGAAGATCGCGGAGAGTCGCACTCCCCCTGGGCCGGTTCGTGAGGTAGTGAACATCGACCTTGAAGAAGCTCATCAGAGCGTGTAGTTGGCGGGCTTCCGGTTTGCGCTGACCGCTCTCCCAGTACGCGACCGTCCGCTGAGTGACGCCTACCGCGTCAGCGAGCGCATGACGGCTCACTCCCCCTAGTTCCCGCAACTGCCGAAGAACTTCAGGTTTGAACGACTCTTCTCGTCCCATACCGCTCCAGAGAACAGCATGGAACAGTTCCATGCAACCGGCCCGCAACAGATAGAGTCCAAAAGATCCAAGAAAGATATGTATTCGGCTTCCACGGTGCGCAAGTCAGTTCTCGGCGAACCAGGGTTCCGTCCGTGCCGCGAGATAACCAGCCACCTGGCCGTGATACGCGCAGTGATGGGCACCCCGAGCACAAACTCTGTCAGCGGGATCGGCTGGCCTGTGCCGTGGCTGCACTCGGGGGCGGTGCTGTGGGAGTGGTGATGAGGTGCGTGGTGTGCCTCACCTTCACGGCGGTGTGCGTCCGGGGTCCGGTGCCGTGGACGAGGGTCTCGGCGAGATCGGCCAGCAGCGAGCTGGGGGTATAGGGGGAAGCCGTGACGGTCCAGGTTGGGCGGTCGATGCTGGGGCCAGCCCAGATGGTCCAGGTGACGAGCGTGCTGTTCGGCTGCTGGGCCGCGAAGGCGTCGAACTGGATGCCAACGTCCCCGGACGGAGTTGTCCAGCCGATCCAGCGTCCGTCGACGGTGTGCTTCCATCCGGCGTCAGAGAGGGGCTTCGTGGCGGCGGTGACGGTCTTCTGGTTGACGGGGCTACCCATGGCGGTGTCCCACCCGTCGCCTTCAGCGAGGTGGTGCAGCAGGGTCTGGAGCACGGGGGCAGGGGTGGTGCCGGTCGCGGTGAGGTGCCACATCCGGTCGGAGACGGGGGTTTCGTAGGCGGCGACGGTCCAGGCAGTCTCGCGGGGATCGGCCTCGTGGACGCGTTCGACCCGCAGGGTTTGTGATTCGTGGATGGCGTGGGTGGTGTCGTCGGTCCAGGTGCGCCATTTCTCCCAGTCGCTGTGTGCCGCGAGGAACTGGTCGAGGAGCGCGTCGTGGTCGCCGGCATCGGCGGTGTAAGCGGGCACGATCTCTGGTTCCGGGGCGGCTGGTTCGGCTTCTGTGGCGGGTATGTCGAGCGAGATGCGGGCTTCGGCGACGGCGCGCTCGGTGTCGGTCACGGGCGCAGGGCCGGGGCACATGGTGTCGCCATGGAGGCGTTCGAAGGCGGTGAGAGCCTGGGCAGGTGAATCAAAGGTGTCGGTGATCTGCCGCAGGTGGTTCTCGCCGTGGAGGTAGACGCTCTTGCCGGTCTCGCGGTAAGTGCCGACGGCGACGGTGGTGCCGCTGTCGTCGGCGTGGGCGTGGATGATGAGCCGGCCGTGACGGATGTCGTCGTAGATCTTCTGCGCTTCGTTGGAGACCTCCCGGATCTCCGCCCGGGTACACCAGGGCATCGGGTAGTTGGCCCAGGTCCACTCCTCCTCCATGGCTTCGCGGAGCCGGGGGGTGATCTCGGTGATGAAGCCGTCTACGGTCAGGGCCTGTGCGGCCTTCTCGGCCCAGTAGGGCTCTTCGTGGTCGATGCGGGCCATGACCAGGGTGTCTTCGCCGAGGATTTCGAAGCCATGGACGGTCAGCGCAGCACGGGCGTGCCCTCGTCGGGGGCCGGTGATCGTGGCGGTAACGGCGCTGGTGTGCCTGGGGTGGGCGTCGAGGCGGACATACGCGTCGGCGGAGGGGGACGTCACGAAGGGGTGCTCGCTTCTGCCGGTGGCCGGACCGTTGGAGGCCAGGCCACCGGCGGGTTCGGGGTCAGCGGGAGATACGGGCGGGGGATGCCGTGGTCCGTGGCGGGCCGGCCCGGGGCGGTGCCGTGGTCTTGGTGCGCGTGGTCGTTGGTGTGGGTGAGGTGGCGTGGTGCCAGCGGGCGCGTACGGCGGACAGATCGGCGAGCGCGCGGCGGCTGCCGAGGATGAGCTGGTACGGCGTGGTCGCCGGGTCATCGGTGAGCGCCTCGATACGCAGGCCCACGTGACGCGCGGTCGCGAGGACGGAGCGCTGGAGGATCCGCTCGCCCCAGTACTCAGCGGAACCGGCCGGTGCTCCGAGGAGGTCGAGCAGTTCGGCCGGTTCGGCCCCGGATGCGAGGAGGCCGCGCTGCTGGGCCTCCCACAGGACGGTGACCGGGTCAACGGGAGCACGGCGCCGGGCCAGAGCTGTCAGGCACTGCCACAGCCCGGCGTGCAGAGGGTGGGTGAAGTCGTCGGCGGTCAGCCACCGCATCTGCTCGACGTCAGCAGGGTACGCCGTCGCGGTCGCGAGCAGCAGCCGCTCCTCCTCGACCGCTTCCTCATCGTGGTCGGAGTTGGTTGCCGACGGGGGTGCGGGGGTGCGGGGCAGGGAGCCGGCGTGTGCCGGGAACCTGGCGGCGATGTCGTCCACGGCGCGGGCGAGGGCGTCGGCTTCGGCGAGGGTGGTGGGCACCGGGTGCGGGAGCGTGACGTCCGTCGCGGTCAGCGCGAGGCGCTCGGCGCGGGCGCGCAGGGTACGGCGGGCATGCTCGGTCTCGATCATCCGGGCGTACGCGGACGCATGCCGGGGCCACGGGCAGACCTGGATGAGCGTGTGCAGGTAGGAGGCGGTCAGCCCGCGGGCGTGCTCGCGTGCGGCGGTGAGTACCGCGTTCAGCCAACTGGTGTCCTGTGCGTGCTGGTGCGGGTCGGGGGCCGGCAGGGAACGGATTGCGGCGAACAGCGCGCAGTGCGCGTAGTTGGAGAACGAGTCGGGCCCGATCCCAGCGATGTCGGTGAGGCGGCGCGGTTCGAGGAGGAGGGCGCCGAGGAGGGCCTGTTCGGCGTAGTACACGGGCTGCGGCGGATGCGTGTCGGGCAGGTCGGCGAGGTCGTCCTCGGGTTCGTCGAGGGCGGGGGTGCGGGGCATCAGGCGGCCAGGGTGAAGTCGTCGGGGTTGAGCGGAACGCGCAGGTGCGGAGCGAGGAGGTGGCCGGCGAGCAGCGGGGGCACGGCGTTGCCGATCTGGGAGAACTGCTGGCCCTTGTTGCCCTGCCACGGGTAGTCGGCGGGGAAGGTCTGGAGGATGCCGGCCTCGCGTGCGGTGATCCGGATCGGCTCCGGCGCGGCTTCCGTCTCATTCTCCGGCGGGGTGCCGACGGGCTCGGCGATCCAGGTGCACTCGTTCGCGCGGTGCCCGAAGAACAGCGTCCCGGCCGGCTCCTCGATCGACCTGACCGTGGCGTTGGCCTGGTTGTTGCTGCGCAGGGACCAGGACCAGCGGTGCGCTTCCGCCGTGAAGGTCGGAGCGGGTGTGTCAGCGGGCCGGCTGTCTCGGACTCCGTGCCGGACGGCCCAGCCTGCTCCTTCCCGGCGGGGCTGCAGGACGATCCCGTCGGCACGGGGTGCCCAGGTTCCCCGGTCACGGGCGTCGGAGAGGGTCTTTCGTGAGCCGGAAGGGAAGGGCTCGGGGCCGCCTCCTGGTCCGCCGCCGGCGCACACGGTGGGGACGGGCCGGTCGGTGGCGCCCCAGCCGAGGGCCTCGGCCATGGACACCCAGCGGGCGCGGCCCGGCCCGAACAGCGAATCAGGCTCGGCGAGCTGGGCGTGGGTGGGCGCGGGCGGTTCGGCCGTACGGACGCGGGAGGCGAGCAGGATCGCGCGCTTTCGTGTCTGGGGTACGCCGTAGTCGGCGGCGTTGAGGATGCCGGTCCATACGGAGAATCCCCAGCGGCGGAGGATGACCCCGTACTGGCGCCAGAGCGGCAGGACGTCGGGGACCTCCTCCATAGCGACCCACTCCGGTTGGCCCACCGTGTTCAGGGCGTGGAGGTAGCGCATGGGCTCGGCGGCCAGGAGGCTGCGCTCGTCCTGGCAGGAGGCGAGCAGCTTGGCGCGGGTGTCGCGGCCGGCGGCAAGATCCGCGACAGCCTGGTGCACCAGCGGCTGGTCCACCAGGCCGAGGCGTTTGCCGGCCATGGACCATGCCTGGCAGGGCGGGCTCGCGATGAGCCCGGTGGTCCGTTCGAGGAAAGGCCAGACGGGATACATGGCCACGTCCGTGCGAATCGTCAACTGCCCTGCTGCCGCACGAGTCTTGCAGGCCCACTCGTCCCATTCCAGGCCCACGTCCCGTACGCCGAGGACGTTCAGTGCGTGGCTCCATCCACCCGGTCCCGCGAACAGGTCCAGGGTGATCAAGAGGCCAGTCCGAAGTCGTCCTGCACCGGTTCGACTTCACCGCGGCAGGCCCACGGGGAACAGCCGTCGATGACGCCCTGCTCCAGTTCCTCAAGGTCCGGTCCGGTGTCGGTGAGTTCCTGCTGCATCGCCGCCCACTCGGCGGCGGTGACGTGGTCGATCGGGGCTTCGCTGAGAGGGACGCGGGAGCGGTGGAGAAACGCCTCACCGAGCAGCCTGTTGCCGGTGGCGTTGGCGCGGGCGTTCCCCATTCGGATGGCCGCATCGAACTCCACCACGTCCTGCCATTCCTCAGGAGAGTTGTCGCGGATATGCCGCCATTGGGCGTTTCCGTGGAATGGGCAACCGAGGCAGCTCGACTTCGGCGTGTCGGCCAGTCCGAGCGAGGTCAGGTAGCGCACGCAGTCGGATCGCGACCAGCCCATGTCGATGAGCGGATGCCGGTTGCGCATGTACTTCACATCGGCGTCCTTGGCCCGATGGAATTCATCGGTGGAAATACCCACCCACTGCTCGACGAATACGCCCTTGGGAATGCGTGCCGGATAGGGGTAGCCGAGGAGTTCCCGCACCTTCTTCTTGATCGGCTTTATTTTGTATTCCCCTGTACATTGGCGCCTGGTCATACCGGGTCTGCCATCCTTGTTGAGGACGTAGAGCGGCATGGACGCAAAGCGGTGTTCTGGGTCCAGGGCGTCCTTGCGAATGTTTCCCGAGGAGACACGCAGAACGGGTATGCCTGCGGGTTCGGCTATCTCGCGTTCCAGGCGGTCCAGGTGGGCATAGACGGCCTTGGGTTCCCATCCTGTGTCGGCGAAAATCGCGTAGTCGACCTTCGGGAGAATGCCTTCGGCTGACAGGGCGAGCATAGCGCTGGACTGAATCCCGGCGCCTAGTGAAATTGCTCGAAAAGCTGAGAGTTCGGAAATGGCGGGTCCTTCGGGAAGTGAGACTCAGAGTGCGGCCCGGTGGCAAGGTGTGCGATGCGGGCGCTGATGAGTGCTGGGTGGCGGATGGGCAGGGCGTGCGAGGTGCGCGGAAGGATCTCCAGGCGGGCGCCGCACAGTCGGTCGGCCAGCTGCGCGGTGTGGGCGGCGGGGATGTGCCGGTCCTCCGCGCCGGCCATCAGCAGCAGACGCCCGCCGAGCTGCTCCAGCACGGGCAAGTGCCGTGCCCGGTAGCGGCGCAGGGACTGCCAGAGCGCGGCGAGATCCGCGGTGGTGGTGTGACGTACGCCGTGGCGGCACGGCAGCGGTCTGTCGTCCGGTCCGGTGCCGGGGCGGGGTGTGAGGGTGTAGGGGTGAGTGTCGGGCAGCAGGCGTCGCACCCGGTCCACCGCCTGGGGCGCGTGGGTGCAGGTCAGAGCGAACAGGCTGCGTCCAGTGGCCAGAAGGAGGGCGCGCGGGCTGTGGCCGGGCATAACGCTCGCGCCGTGGGCGGTGGCCGACAGCAGTACCATGCCCCGGATCCGTGGCAGGAGCTGGGGGTGCAGGGCGGCAAGTTCCTGGAGAACGAGCGCGCCCAGGGAGTGGCCGGCGAGCACCAGCGGCCCGGTGGGGGTGAGGGCGCGCAGGATGTGGTGCAGGTCGTCGGCGAGCTGCTCGATGGTCAGCGGTGCTTGACCGCGCGGGGTGCGGCCGTGCGCGCGCTGGTCGTAGCGCAGCACGTTGAAGCCCAGGCTGGTCAGGTGCCGGGTGTGGAGGCGCCACAGGTCGGCGGTGACCGACGCGCCGTGCACCAGCACGATCGTCGCGCCGTCGGGCTGCGGGCGGGCTGGGGTGTCGCGGTAGACGGACAGTGCAGTGCCGTCAGCGGTGGGGACCGACAACACCTCGGTGGCATAGGGCAGATTGAGCACAGAGGAACTCCGGAGGGGGATCAGTTGAGGGCCGCCGCCGTGCCCCGCCCACTCGGCGCTGGTGGAAGCTGTTCGGCCTGGATGTCGGCTGGCCGCGTGAGCGGGCGGGCGGATGGCGAGGAGCGGGCCTCGTGGGGCGCGGGTGGTCAGCCGCTGCGCCGGGCGTGGGGTGCGCGGGCGTTGTGGGCGCTGGGGTGTGCGGAAATGACGCGGCGGAGTGGGTGGCCAGAGTTGGGTCGCCGAGGGAGGGAAGGTGGCCTGGGCGAGGTGGTTGAGGACGGCCAGTCCCTTGGGAGTCAGTGCCAGGCGTTGACCGATGAGGGATGCGGGGTGGGCGGTTGCGTCGCGGTAGGCCAGGCCCTTGCGTTCCAGGGCGTGCCACGTGGTGATCGCGATGTGTGATGAGGTCTGGGTGTCCACGTACGGCGAGCCGTTGTTCCGCTGCCGGACTCGACTGGGTGTCCGGGCGAGGACCCGTAGGGCGGCGCGCTGCTGCCACGTCATACGGCGTGCGATGGCGGACAGCTCGGCGGCGGAGAAGGGCGGTTCGGCAGGACCGCAGGGTTGGGTGTCGCTGTGCCCGGTGGAAGGAGATGGCGGGCCAGGTGGGTCGGTGCTGGTCATCGCGTACGTCCCGCGGCCTGCTGCGCTGCTGGTGGCGTCACCGCCGCTGTTCGGGTGGGGGCCGTGGTGGGCTTGTGATGGGCGAGGGCGCGATGGCCTTCGGCGGTGACGCGGAGGCGCTGGCCCGGGTGCAAAAGTGTCGTGGTGTCCACCGCGACGAGTCCTCGCTTGATCAGGGCGCTCAGGACCGGGTCGCCGTTCCTAGGCCGCGGGCCGGTAGTCGCTCTGATTCGGCGCTGCCTTGGCTACGGCGCGGGCGGTGATGGCCTTTGAGGCGCGGGCGGAGGCGGCTGATAGCTCGTCGGCGCCGGGCTCGAGGTACCAGGGGCGCAGGTCGAGCATCGCGGCGCGCATGCCGGTGGCGAAGCACAGCGCGGTGCCCTTGGGCAGGGCGCGGATCGCGTCGGCGGGCAGGATCCGCTCCTGTCGCATCGATACGGAGGTGGACTTGCCGGACTCGGAGTGGGAGGTGGAGGTGGTCTCGACGTCGTGGTCGCCGATCAGCCGACTCAGCTTGTCGGCGAAGTCAGGGTCGTCGATGCCGGAGCCGATGACCTTGACGGTGGAGGCGGACCACATGGCGTCCATGCCCGCGTCGCCCCAGACTTTCTGGCCCTGGCGGTAAGACTGGAGGATGGTGATCGGGATGATGCCTCGGCTGCCGAGGTGGGAGTACAGGTCGGGCAGGTCGCTGATCTTGCAGACGTTGGCGGCCTCGTCGAGGATCGCGAGCATCGGCGGGTCGAGCCGTCCGCCGGCGCGTTCGGCCTGAGCAGTCGCGGCCCGCATCACGGAGTCCGCACATGCGGCGATCAACGCTGAGGCTCCTCCTCCGCCGTCCTTCGAGAGCAGGTAGAGCGTGTCGGTGGAGGTGACGAACTCCGTCGGCCGGAACTCGGGGACATCCTTCTGTGGTGTGACCCATGCGGCGATCTCGCTGTTGAGCAGCGCGGCGGCGTACTGGCGGGCGGTTTCGTAGATGCCGTCGCGAGTCTCGGGCGGGCCTTCCACGGTGCCTTTGAGCTGCGCGGCGACGGCAGTGAAACCGTGGTCCCGGAGGATGTCCAGCGGTGTGCGGTCAGCGGGGAAGGCCAGCCACTGCATGACGTCCGTGATCGCGCGGTCGTCGAGCGCTGCGGCGAGGAACAGCTGCGACAGGATGTTGCTGCCAGCCTTGGACCAGAAGTCGCCCTGTTGGGAGGCGTCCACCGAGGCGGCGAGGAAGTGGCCGGCCAGTCTGCCCGCTCCGTCGAGGGTCTTGGCGTCGGCAAGGGGGTTCCACCACATCTCGCGGGCAGTGTGCGCGATCTGCTGTGGGTCCATGGCCCACACCTGCCCTACGCTCGCGCGGGCGTCGTATGTGGCGGTGAAGGCGTCGCCTGCGGCCTTGTTCGAGGTCAGGAGCACCGGGCCGGGGGCGTTGAGGATGGAGGGGATGGCGAGGCTGGTGGTCTTGCCGGAGCGCGGCGCCATGATGGCGACGGCGACGTCCTCGTACCCCATGCGCACCTCATGACGGGTCCCCTGAAGGTTGCCGAGGAGGATGCCCGTGTCCCGGGCTTCAACGTGTTTGGCGTTCTTGAGACTTGGGCGCAGGGAGCGGGCCTTGGCGGTGATCGCTTTGGCCATGAGCGGCTCGATGTCCCGCGGTTTGGCCATTCCGTTGATCTTCTTCCGGCCGCCGCTGCGGTTCTTGTGGCGGGCCCACAGGGCTCCGGCCGTGGCACCGAGCGCGAGGAGGACGACAGTCGGGACGATGCGGGCCCCGATGAGCAGGGACGTTTCTCCGGCCTTGGGCCAGAGCTGGTCGGGGTGGAGCAGGGCAGCGGTCGGCTGGTAGGGAGCCCAGGCACCCTCAGTGAGGTAGGCGGTGACGTTGCCGGACAGCCAGGCGAGGTGGGAGAGGGGAACGAAGACGGCGAGGACTGCCAGGAGGAGCCGGAGGACGATGTCGTAGCCGTCGGTGCTGTTGGCGGAGTTATCGGACAGGGTGCGGTTCCTGTGATGGGGAGTCGAGGGGGCTCGCGCGGTGAGCGAGGACGCGGCCGCTGTCGCCCCGCGTCGGCGAGGTGGCGCGGGGCGACGTACGTGACGGGGCGATGCCGGACACCGTCACCTCCGCGCCGGGCTGTGCCGGCCGGGAACGGAGGCCGCGGTCGTGGTCGGCGCCGGGGCCAGGGCCGAGGGCGCGTGGCGGGCGGCGGCGTGAATGTCACGGATGACGTGTCCGTGGGTGGCCCAGTCGTCGAGCGAGCTCCATGCCTCGGCATGGTGGATGGCGAGCGCGTCGTCGAAGAACTCGGTCCCGGGACGGGCGTCGGCAGGCAAGCCGTCGAGGGCCTGGTGCCCCTCGTCATGCAGGGCGTCGAGCCTGTCGAGCGCGTCGCGCAGGGTGCCCAGTTGCCATACCCAGCGGTTCTGCACCGCGCGGGCGGGCAGGGAGGCGAGCTGGATCTCGGCCGTGGCGAGCAGCTGGTGAACTTGCTCGCGGACTGCCTCGAACGCGTTGGCTGTGTCGGCGTCGCGCTGGGCGGCTCGCCGACCGTAGGCGTCATCGTCGTGTGGCCAGCCGTCGAGGTCGGTGTGTTCGTCGGAGTAGATGTTCCAGGCTTCGAGGATGAGTTCGCTCTCGCGCAGGAAGGCGTCCAACTGGTCCAGTTGCAACTGGTGGATCTCGTTCGGGGTGGGCGTGGTGGGGATCAAAGGCATTCCGGGTGCAGGGTCTGGTGTGAGGGCAGGGTGGGTGGTGAGCCGGGCGGCCGGGCCGCCTGGCCGGGTCAGCGACCCCGCACGGTGGCCGGGGAGGCGGTGGCGGGAGCTGGTCCGCTGTGCGTCGGCAGGGCGGTGCTGCGTCGGATTTTGCGGGCAGCGGTGCGGGCGGCCTTCAGACGTGCCTCGTGGGCGGCGGCGAGTTGTTCGCCCTGTGGTCCACGCTGGTGCTGGGTGACCAGATGGGAGTGGGGCACGTCGTAACGGCCGCGCTGCACGGGCTCGTCGCTGGCCAGGGCGGCGGCGAACGCGGCGATCAGATGCTGCGGCATGTTGTCGTCGAGGGAGGCGCGCCACAGCCGGTTAAGGCCGCCGAGCCCGGTGGAGAGGGTGGCTTCCGCGGTCCAGAAGAAGCGCTCAGCAGGGGAGACGGTCCAGCGGCGCAGGCTCAGGATGCCGTCCGGATGCGCGGCGCTCTCGTTGCCGTTCTCGTCGCGCTCGTAGGTCCAGCCCGCCGAGGTGAGGGTCGGCCAGATGTCTGGGGTGGTCTCGGGTGCGGGCTGAAGCAGGGCGTCGGTGAGTGAGGCGAGGATCTCGACAGGGGTGTTGCCGCCGAACTCGGTGTACCAGCGCCGCTCTTGGGATCCGCTGCGGATGCGCCACCATGCTGCGTACGGCTCTGGTCCGGGTTCCAGGACCAGGGTGTGCTGGTAGTCGGGGCTGGCCAGGAGGACGTGGGGATAGTCCGGGTCGGAATCGTTCTTCCACCCGGCGGCGCGCAGCGTCTGCGTGATGCGTCGGGGATCGCCGCGTCCGGCCAGGTGCCGAGGCCGGGTCTCGAACCAGATGGTGTTGTGCGGCTCGTTGGCGCGGGTGGGGAAGTAGGGGTGGGTCACTGGGCTGTGGATGGGAGAGGGATGGAGAGGGCCAGACCGTTGCCAGTCCGCTCGGATTGATCGGCGTTGGCCGGTGTGCCGGTGGGCGTGCGACGGCGGGCGTCACCGGTTCCAGCCAGGTGACGGGGATTGGTGTCGTGCCGGATGCTCCAGGAGATCTGGACGGAGTGCTCGGTCAGCTGCCGCTCCGCGTGCGTCACGAACGGCCCTGTGCAGTGCCGAGTTCGGAGCGCAGGATGGCCCGCAGTTCGTCGAGCGTGTAGTGCAGGCTGTGGTGGCCAGTCTGCTCCCACGCTGCGCTGCGCAGGTCGGCGACGAGGGTGGGGGCAGCGCCGTGCGGGATGGTGGGGTTGTCGGTGAGGGCCCGGGCGAAGGCCCGCAGCGTGTCGCCGAGTTGGATGGGAAGGCCGGCGTATTCGTCGAGCAGCGGCTCCATGAGGGCGAGTGCCGTGCGCAGGTCGGGGTTGGTGCGCAGATACTCCGTGAGCTGCGACAGGGTCTCGGCGGCGTCGCGGATGTCGTCGGGGGTGGGGGTGACGTCGTCCGGGAAGTGGTCGGGCATGAAGGGTCCTCGGGTTGAGTGGGAGCGGGCCCGGCGGAAGACCGCGGGTGGGAGTGCGTCGCCCGTCGGGCTGGCATCGGGTCCGGCTGTGCGAATGGCGACGGTGTGTAATCAGCGGCGGCGTGCGCTGCCCGCTGCGGAGTAGGGGCCCGGGGCGGGGGTACGCCGGGGCCGGGCGGTAGTCCAGGAGTTGCGCGCCCAGGTCGCGGCGCGGGCGGCGGTGATCCGGGCCTGCTGCCAGGCTCCGAGCTCGGAGGGCAGCACGGAGACGGAGGTGGTGCGGATCCGGGTAGACGGCGGGACGTGCCCGCGCGGACGCATCACCGGCCGTGGGTCGGCCAGAGCGGTAGCGAACGCCTGGATGAGATGCATCGGGGTGGTCGGCGTGAACGTCGCGTCCCAGCTCCGGCCGTGCTCGGTACCGGCTCCGGCGAACCAGTGGGCCTGACCGGCCCCGTCGGAGTAGAACTGCACGAACGCGTCGCCGTCCGGGCTCGTCGCGGTGAACTGCCCGTCGCGTTCGGTCCTCCAGCCCTGCTGCTGAAGCGGTGCCCAGACGTTGGGCGCGTGCGCGGAGCGGGGCTGGGTGAGCGCGTCGGTGAACCCGGCGACGATCTCCACAGGTACCTGTCGTCCGAAGGTCGCATGCCACGCGTGCTGCTGCGCGGTCGGCTTGCCGGAGACCGTCCAGCCGCCGGGCTGGGTGAACGGGTCGTAGCCGACACGGACCGTACGGTCAGGGCTGTCGAAGACGAGACGGCCCCCGGTGGTGGACTTGTCCTTCCAGCCTGAGGCGCGCAGGAACTCCGTGACGTGCCGCAGGTCGCCGCCACCGGCGAGATGGCGGGGCTGGATGAGGTAGTGCTGCTCTGGCTGCTGCCCCGGCCCCCAGCCGGTCCACTGCTTCTTCATCGGCGCCGTCTGACGACGAGCGCTGAAGCGGCCGGTGGCGGTGTTGCCGGCCGGGGCGGGGCGGCGGGGTTGGCGAGGGCGTCGAGTTGTTCGACGTGCTCGTCGAGGTCTTGGCCGATGCTGTGGAGTTCGTTGGCGGCGCGGCCCACCGCGAGCCAGACCTCGGGCGGGAGAATGCCGCGCTCGGAGTGGTGCTTGGCGAATTGCGAGCCGGTGGCCATCAAAGCGGTGAACCGGCCCAGTACACCGACGTCCTGGTCGAGGACGGTGGCGAGGATGTGGGCGGCCTCGCGCGGCGGCGCGAGCGCGAGATGTTCGGTCAGCCAGCCGATCTGGTCGGCTATCTCCTGGGCGAATCTCACGGGGTGAACAGAGTGGTCGGTCACGGGCCTCCTGGTCGGGATGCGGGGCGTGGGAGTCAGATGTGGTGGCCGAGGCGGCGGGATTCGTCCAGGGCGGCTTCGGGTCGGCCGGCGGCCAGCGGAGTGGCCCCCTCACGAGGACTCAGGACGAGGGCACGCAGGTATCGGCGGAAGAGGAAGACAGCCAGGCGGGGCGGACGTTCAGCTGTGATCGGCGGCGGGGTTCGATGCGGTACGAGAGGTACGGAAAGCTCCTGAGACGAGGTGATGAGCGGAAGGGAGGGGCAGTCAGCGGGTGCGGGGCGTGCGACGGGAGGAGGGCGGCGGTGCGACGGCGAGGCGGTGGCCGCGGGCTTCGGTGATCCGCGCTTCGAGCTGTGCCTGCTCGTCGTTGTATCCGTAGAGGGTCTGGGTGAGGCGGGTGTAGGGCCCGCATCCGTACAGCGGTGTTCCGATGGCCATGCGCGGCAGCGGGTCGTCGGAGGCGAGGCTGCGGGTGAACGCGGCGACGACGCCGGGCGGGGTGTGGGTGCTGAAGACGGCTGTCCACCAGGTATGTCCGTCGACCGTGCAGGCGGCGCGCCACGGCCCGCGCGTGGGGCTTAGTGCGCTCTCCTCGGTGAAGCGGACCAGGCCGTCCGGCGAGACGACCGTAGGCGTGGGGGCCGCGGCGTCCGCGGTCCAGCCTGCCGCGTGCAACGAGCCGAGGACATCAGGGCGGTGGTGGGGGTCAGGCCGCAGCATGGTGTCCACGAGCGCGGTGATGTACTCGACGGGAAGGTGCGCGCCGAGGATCGCTGCCCATTCGCGGCCAGCGGGGGCGGTGGCGCGCAGGGTCCAGGTCCAGGCTCCCCGGCGGTTGAGGGCGACGTGCAGGCGGCCGTCGGGGCTGGCCAGGGCGGTGTGCTGGTCGATCGTGGACACGTCCCGCCAGCCGTGGCCGCGCAGCAGCCATTCGGTCAGATGCTCCCAGTCGCTGCCGCCGGCGAGGTAGCCGGGCGCCGCCAGGACATAGGGGACGGTGGGGTGGTGCATGGGGCTCCTGCGGAACGAACAGAGGGCTTGGGCGACGTCAGCCGGCGCGGCGCGCGCTGCGGGCCCGGGAGGACGCCCCGGCTGAGGGCGCGGGTGTGGTGGGTGCGGCGCGCTGGGCCCGGATCTGGGCGGCGGCGCTGCGGTAGGCGGCTTCGTCGAAGAGGTAGTCGGGGATGTGGACGACGTATCCGGCCATCAACAGCGTGGGAACGGCGCGGGAGGCGAGCTGCTTCTTCTCGTCCTCGCCGAGGTGGGCGGGGGCTTCGTGCCAGAGGTAGGCCGGGCCCGAAGGGCCCGCGGGCTGGACGGTGTTGCGATCGAAGCCGAGCCGGTCGAGCAGCGCGAGGAGCTGCTCGGGTGCGCCGGTGGGGGTGTCGGCGTGGACGGTGTCGGTCAGGGGTTTGCGGTAACCGGCCACGTCGCGATCGCTGTCGGCTTCGCGGGCGCGCTCGGCGAGCCGGTGAAGGTAACGGTGGGCGGCCTTGCGGTCCCCGTCCGAGGTGTTCAGCGTGTTGAGGTCGGGGTCGATGTGGACGCTGTATCCGGCCTGCAACAGCGCGAGGGCTGCGGCCGTGGCGCCGGTTCGCTGCTGGTCGACGGCCATGGTGTGGGGCTGGCGGTGGTACGGGCCGCGAGGGCCGGGGGCGTCGATGAACCCCCCGGCCGCCTGCAGAATGCCGGCCGCGCGGTCGTCGCCGCCGATGGCGACGACCAGCTGCGTGCGCGGATCGCGGGTGATGGTGATGTAGTCGAGGACGAAGAAGTCCGGCTCGCCCCCCTGTGCGCGGCCGTTCACCGCGTGCGGTGAGAGGCCGGAACTGGCCTGGCGGGAGGCTGGGCGTGGGTGATGTCCGGCGCGGGCCGGCCTGTCGGGCGGGAGAGCAGGACGCCGAGGCCCAGCGCGGACAGCCGGTGGCCGACGGCGCGGACGGATGCCGCCACCTGGGCTGAATCGCCGTCGGACAGCACGAACAGGTTGCGTGCCTCGTCGGACACGAAGCCGTGCTCGGTAAGGGCCTTGGCGATGTCTGCGCGGTCGGGCCGGGCGGTCACGATGTCCTCGCCGGACCAGGTCAGCACCACACGCTCCTGCTGGTCGGTCGCCTGGGCGGAGAGGCGGGCGGCGTTGTCCCGCACCTGGGCGAGGGCTTGCTCGTAGCGGGGCAGCAGGCGCAGCGAGACGTGCTTGGCGGCGCGGAAGGGGTTCGCGACGACGGCGATGCCGTCGGGCTCGCGGACCCCGCGGTACGCCTCGGTGGGCAGGTCGTTGGGGGCCATGGCGGAGATGAGGAAGCCGTCGTCGTTGCGGTCCATGACGAACAGCCGGGTGCCGTCCGCGCGCCGGGTCAGAACCGCGCAGTGGTCGAGGGAGTGCTCGGCGAGAGCGGCGGCGACCTGGTCCAGGTCCCAGACCTCGGCGGTCAGTTCGCCGTGGTCGGTGGAGCCGCCGCGGTCGGGGTGGTACTCGCTGCTCCATTGGCCGGGCAGTTCGCCGGCGAGGACGGCAGCGAAGGAGGCGAGAGAGTCATCGGTGGCGGGCAAGAGTTTCCTCAAGGGATGGGGCATCTTCGGCGGCCGGTGGGAGTCGGCACGGCGGGGAGGGGATGCAGTGTGGTGGGGATGTGGGGCGGCGGGCAGGAGCAGACGGCGGAGGCTTCCCTCTCGCCCGGCCCGGTCTCGACGGTGCAACGGCCGCCGCCCGGGGTGTTGATGCCGGTCGGCGAGGTCGGCGCGCCTGTGGGCCAGGTCGGTTCAGACGATCTGCAGCCGCTGGTGGTGTGCCAGTCGGCGGGGTGGCCGAGGTGTTCGTAGAAGTCGGCAGTAGTGGCGAGTACGTCGCCCAGG
This sequence comes from Streptomyces dysideae, assembly GCF_001514305.1. Lineage (GTDB taxonomy): Bacteria > Actinomycetota > Actinomycetes > Streptomycetales > Streptomycetaceae > Streptomyces > Streptomyces dysideae. The sequence continues at coordinate 40,536 of NZ_KQ949120.1, read as the reverse complement.
GCGGTCAGGATGCCGTCGTGGGTGGCGGTAACTCGATGAGGACATCAGTGGCTTCGTCCGTGGTGATGGCCTGGCGTAGGCGCTCGGCGAGATGTGCGACCTGGACGCCGAGCGGAAGCTCGTACGCTTCGCGGCGGTCGGTAAAGAGCGGCAACTTTCTAAGGAGTTGATCGAGTACGAGCGGACGCGGACGTGGAACGGGGGACAGACGCCCCGGGGGCGGGGACGGGCGGGCGGAATGGGGCGGCCAGGTCCGCGGCAACGCTGTCCAGGTCCTGCTGGATGCCGTACAGGCGGCGAGCGATCCACTCCAACTGGTGTTCTGTGACCAGGCCATCGGGGTGGGGAAGGGCGCCGAGGCGGTGCGCCGCGTGCTCGACGAGCCCGCGCGCGGTGGCCAGCGGCCCGGTGGTCTCGTCGGCGAGCTGGTGCAACAGCTCGCCGAGCTGCCCCGTCGTCCCGACAGCCGCGCGCACGGCGGCCGGGGGAGCGGCGGTGCGCCGCGACGACCGGGCGGGCAGGGGCGCAAGGAGGCTGAGGGCGGTCTCCAGGAGTCGGCATTCCGCCGCCATCCGGAGGAGCAAGCTGGCCTGGACGGTCCAGGTGCCGTCGGGGCGAATGAGGTTGGCGATCAGGTCGAGCCGCCGGGGCTGAGCCTGGAGGGCGATCCAGCGGCAGCCCTTGGTGTCGCCGGGGGCGGCGGTACCCGCGGCGCGGGCCAGGCGGTGCGCGATCTCGGACCATTCCGGGCCGGTGAACTGGCGGTCGCGGGGGGCCAGACGCACGTCGGCGTGCCAGATGGCGAAGCGTTCCTTCTGCGGGCCCTTGGCGCGGGGATGCTCCCACGACGGCGCGTCCGGGTGGTCCGCCCAGTCCTTGGACGTCCGGATCCGCTGGAGGGTCACCGGCCACCTCGGGCGTCGGCGCGGTGGACGAGCTGGTTGAGGTGGGTGAGCGAGTACCAGCCGCAGTCGAAGGACCCACTGGCCGAGGGCACCTTGGGCAGGACGTAGTCCTCCAGGGCCCGGCGGTAGATCAGGCAGTCGGGGCAGTGACGGGAGAGGTGGATCATGTAGCGGGGGTGGGCGGTGATGAAGGTGCGCTCGCCGCCCTTGGGATTGCGCAGCCGCCAGCCGTCCTCGTCCGTCGGTGTGTGCCAGGAGGGGGCGACGATGGTCATGACGTCGCCCGACAGATGGCCGTCGGCGACGCCGGTGGGGATCACGACGGTGTCGCCCGGGACGAAATGGGCGTGGGTGATGTCCCGCCTGGCGGTGAGCGTCTCCAGGGACGGCGTCCAGGCGGCGGGTATGTGCGAGGGGCCGGGAGCGTCGGGCACAGCATGGGTCCTTCCACGAGCGGCACGGATGGCGGTGGGAGGCTCAATGCTCCGGCGGATCCCCGGTTTCGGTAACCGGGGATCGTCGGGTATAACCGCTGGTCGGCTACCGGAAGGGGTTCTCGGTGCTCCGGTCGTGTTCGGTGGCGGCGTCGAGGAGTTCGGGCAGATCGGTGCCCTCGGCATCGCGCTGGTCGATCCACCATCCGGCCCGGGTGACGGTGCGGATCTTTTCCTCCAGCACCGTCCAGTCGGTCTCGTCCCAGGTGCCCTCGGTGACCAGGGCGGCATACGCGCGGGTGGCCAGCTGATGGCGGCAGCGCTCGCCCCAGCCTTGGGCGCGTTCGGTGCCCTCCAGCGGCGGCATGTCGAACTGCTCGGCCCACTGAGCGGCGGCCTGCTGCTCTTCGGTGCGCCGGGCGGCGAGCCACTCCTCCTTGCTGGCACTGTCGCCGTCACGGGCGGCCTTCCAGCAGTCGGTGCAGTCGCGTTCGGTGAGCCAGCGGGCGAATCCGGCACGCTGGTCGGCGGGACGGTCGGACAGGTCGTGCGTGATCTCGTGTCCACAGGCGTGGACGACGGTCCAGGTCTTCTGGACCCCCGGGGAATTCCGTTTGATGGGCGTTACGTTCGAGGTCGGGCTGCTGGTCTGGGGCTTCAAATCGAGTGCCTTTCGTTGGCGGTTGGGGTGGTGGCCTGCGTCGTTGCGGCGGGTCGTGCATCAGATGCACGATTCATGCGGCGGACGGAGGCGGTCTGGAGTGCTTGGCGGTGGTCTCGGGGACGCTTCCGCCTTCTGCGTCGTCTCAGCGTGTCCTGCGGATGGCGTCTGTGGCCGCCGTGGCGATGGCGACGGGAGCGCTGGAGGGCTGGGGCAGGTGCAGCAAGGTGGTCCCCGGCAAGTGGTGGGACTTCGCGGTGAGGGTGAGCTGGAGTACGGCGCAGCCGGCGGTCGTGAGCTGCTTGACGCGGGTGACGGCTTGAGCGGTTTCGTCGCTGCCGTACCGGGCGTCGGTGACGATCACGAGGAGGCGGCCGGCGCCGGGTCGGCTGAGTTCGAGGCCGTGGTCGAGTGCGTCGATGGCGTCGCCGAGGTTGTGGTGGCCGCCGGTGGCATCGAACGTCGTCACGCGCTCTGGTGCTCGGTGGGTGGGCCGGGTCAATGCGGTCAGGTGCCTGTCATAGGCGATGGTGGCGGTACGGGAGTCGGGGTCGGTCAGGGCTGCTGCGCGTGCCACGATCCAGGCAGCGGACGCGACGGGCGCGCAGGCGGCACGCATGGAGCCGGAGACGTCGACGGCGATACCCACACGCAGCGGTGGGGTGGGGGAGTTCCGGCGGCGGGTGTGGGTGAACGGTTCCGCGGTGGGGACCGACCCGGCCGCGCGCTGAGCGTCGCGGGCGAGGGCCGCGCGCATGTTGAGGCGGCCGGGCGGGGTGGGGCTGGTGGTCCGCTCCTCGGTCCGTTCGCGGTAGGCGGCGGCACGCAGGGCGCGGCTCAGGCGCGCGGCGGCACTCTGCTCGGCGGCGGTGGGCCTGCGGGTGCCGGTGACCGGGTTGCCGTAGGGCGCCGGTGTGCCGTCGGGGGTGACGGTGGTGCCACGGGCGTTGAAGACCGACTTGGCGGTGGCGGCGGCTTTGCGTCGCTGGCCGGCCCGCTGGGCGCGGTCCTGAGCCTGCGCCTTGGACTGCGCGGCCATGGCGTTGGTCGCTGCGGCCTGTGCCGCGAGGTCGGCGGCGTCGGTGGCTGCCGTGCTGTCCATGACGACCCCCACGGCGCCGGACAGCAGATCGGTGAGGTTCTCCGGCACGGGCAGGGCGGGGGCCGCGGTGTCCAGAGCGTCGCACCATTTTTGAGCGTGCGCGAGCATGGTCGTGGCGTCGTGGTCGGCGCACTGGTGGGCTGCGGTCCAGATGCGGGTGAGTGTGGCCAGCAGGTCTGCGCCCAGCACCTTTTCGCACAGATCGGCGACGGCCCGGGTCTCGCCGGCGTCCAGGATGCCGACGTCACGGCGGCCGAGGACCAGGGCCGCCACGGCGGCGGCGTGCTCGATGCCCTGGAGGGTGGGGTGGGCGATGTCGGGCATGACCAGGGTTCGGGCACTGGTGCGCAGGTATGTGCGGTCCGTGGGCCGCGTGATCAGGTGTGCGCCTTCGACACGGCTCTCCTCCAGCAGGAGCGCGGCCTCGACGACACGGGGGTTCGCTCCGGCAGGCTGTGTCCAGACGGAGTGGGCCGCGTGCGCGGCCTCGTGGACGAACACTCCCCAGGCGGCGGGATACCGCTCCTCGTCACCCACGATCCGCGGATGGATCTCGTGGGGCTGGAGCGGGGCGAACAGGCCGGCGTCGAACTCGACCTCGCCCAGCGTGGGGAAGAACGCGGCCGGTGCGCCGCTGCGCGTGCCGGGGCGGCAGGTGACGAGGAGGTCCTGGCGGCCGGAGAGGTCGACCAGCCGGTCGCCGAGTTCGGCTCCCACGCGCAGCCACAAGTGCGGGGAGGAACGGGGTTGCGCGGGCGGGGCGCCGTCGTCGTCCCATCGAGCGAGGTCGGCGTCGTCGTCCGGCGTGGTGGCGGGGGACTGGACGTGGTGGTGGGCGCTCATCGCGAGCGGCCCCGGTGTGCGGAGCCGGTGCTGCCCGGGGGCTGCCGGGCGGCCGAGGCGGGGAGCTGCTTGCCGAGGGTGAGGGGAGCGATCTTCTTGACGCCGACAGCCTTGATGACGGCGGCGGCGACGGCGTCGCGATCCTCCAGAGGAGCGATGCCGACGAGGTTCGCGAGCGCGGCTTTGGTGCCGAGGACGGCCTCGGTCTTCTGGTAGCTGAGCAGTTCCCGCAGTTGGGGGGCCCAGCCCAGCTCGCCGAGTTCGACCTGGTGGGCGAGGTGTCGGGCGACCCGGACCACCCGGGCATCGATCCTCAGCGCCAGGGCGAGGTCATAGTCCGTGCCGATCTGGATCTGCACGCTGAACCGGCTCGCGAGCGCCTCCGTCAGAACCGCGCCGTGGACGCCGGGATTGTGGCCCGCCACCACGTAGAAGCCGGGCTCGGCCTTGATGGTCTCGCCCTTGTGGGCCTTGACCTGGATCTGCCTGCGCCCGTCCATCGCGGGATACAGCGCCGCCAGGACCTTCGGTGAGATCAGGGTGGCATCGTCGATCAGCAGGGCGCGGCCCTCGGTCATCGCGGTGACCAGCGGACCGTACTGGAAGACGTAGGCTCCCGCGTCGTCCTGTGTGTACTCGCCGATCAAGTCGCCGACCGTGGTGTCGCCGTCACCGGCGACGGTGAGCAGGTCCGGGAACGCCGCCTCGACCAGACTCGTCTTGCCGGTGCCCGGAGGGCCGTAGAGCAGCACCGGCACGTCGGCGTCGCGCAGGCGATTCAACGCCTCGACGTCGGGCAGATCGGCCAGCTCCCGGGGGTGGTAGAGCTGGCCCCCCGCGCGGCGGATCGGGCCGGTCTGCCTGGGCGTGGCTGCTGCGGGAGTGGTGGTGCGGGCCGTGGCCGCCTGGGCGCGGGGAGAGTGGGTGCCCGGTGGGCTGATCACAGCGGTCTGCGCGGCTGCGGCGGTTTTCGCGTTCGCGCGGAACTCCGGTTGTCCGGTTCCGCCTTGGTCGGCCTCGCCGCGTCGCACCAGGGTGAGGGCGGCGTTGCGGACGGCGCCGTGGGAGTGGCCCAGCTGCCTGACCATGTCCCCGATGGTGAGCGTGTCCGCCGGCCGGTCGGCCAGCAGTCGGGCCACCTTGGCCCGTAGTTCGCCGCCCTTGGTGCGCGCTGGACTGGTAGGCGTTCCGGGTGTGGTCAAAACGAGGATCCTTCAACAGGTGCGGGTGCGGGCGGGGTGGGCGATGCGCTGGAGAGGCTGGCCGCTCTCGGAGCGGATCACGGACTGTGCCGACATCGGCGACCGGGCCAACCGGGGCGTACCGTCGGCACTCACCGGCCGACCGAGGGCTCGGTCCAGGTGCACGGGATGGCCGACGACGAGCAGCTCGCTGACTGCCGAGCAGGCCCGTGCGTCCGCTCCGTACCGGGTTCCGTCGCCCGGCAGGCGCAGCCTGGCGTCTCTTCGAAGCCGGCCTGGAGCAGGATCCGCCGGGCGGCGGCGTTGTAGCCGGTGGTGGTGATCTCGCCGGTGATGGTGTGCCGGATCGTCATGAACGGCTCTGCTGGTGCTTCGGGCAAGGCGGATCCCCTATCGGTGGTGGCGGGAAAGCGGTGGGGTGTTGGGCGAAGGCGAGGCGGGCCCGGAGCTTCCAGCACACCAACGGTGCGTGGCTGGACCACGAACGATGGGCAATGACTGCCGACCTGCTCCAGGGCGGGCCTCACCGCCCCGCAGCTACCTGACTCGCCTTTCCGCACGTTCCGATAGCCGGGTGTACCAACAACGGCCATGGGCGGGAATTCTCTTTTGCGTTGGGGCGGCGCGGGCGTCGGCGGGGTCAGGGGGTGCGGGAGGCGGGTGCGTGCTGCTGGGCGAACTGCTCGGCGGCGCGTTCGAGGAGGTCCGCCTGGCGCCGCGGGGCCTTGCGGGCAGCGGTGGCCAGGGCGCCGTCGATACGGGCATCGAGGGTGCTGACGGCGTCCAGACCTGCGGCGCGGGCGACGGCCAGGCGCAGTTCGGCGTCGACCCAGGGCCACTGCTCGGTCTTGGGCACCGGCGTGGTCTCGTCGCCGCCCAAGGACGAAGCCAGGCCGCGCAGGTAGTGGCCGCCGTCGCTGAGGATCTTGGGCAGCGGGATGTCGTCCTCGGCCATGAAGACGCCGTGCTGCAGGAGTGTCAGGACGGCGCAGCGCAGCAGGGTGGGCTCGTCTCGGTCGGGCGAGGTGCAGACCGGGCAGTCCTCGATGTGGTGGTCCCAGGCGGGCGAAGAGGGGCGGGGCATGGCGGAAGGTCCTTTCAGTTGGGGCATGGGAAGCGAGGCGGTGGCGACGTCCCCGGGGCAGGGGGACGACGGCGGTGGGCTCAGTGCTCACCGCGGGCGGTGATGCGGTGGCGGGCGGCGGCCAGGACCGCCAGGGCGAGGGCGGCTCCGGCCGTGGGCAGGGCCGCGGCGGTGATGCGGTGGGTGGCGAGGGCCCCGGCCAGGGCGGTGCCGACGGCCTGTCCGACGCCGACCGAGGCGATCAGCCAGGCGTACGCTTCGGTTCTCCGAAGAGGTGGCACGAGGACATCCGCGGTCGTGAAGCCGCAGGCGATCACCACGGTGAGGAACACGCCCGGCACGGTGACCACGACGGTCGCCATGCGAGGGCCGGGAAGGGCGAGCAGCGGCAGCCACCCGGCGCAGAATCCGGCCGCGGCTGTGAGCAACTGGACGATGGGCGAGCCCGGCCAGTCTCGGCGGGCGTAGAGGAGGCCGCCGAGGAAGCTGCCGGTGGCGAAGGCTGCGGGGATAAGGCCGGACAGCAGCTCCACCTCGTGCAGTTCGGCCATGGCCACCGCCCAGACGTTCATGGCGCCGAGGACGATCCCGAAGCCGGCATGGGCCAGGAAGACCAGCGACAGGGGTGTGCTGTGCAGCCCGGTCGCGGTGGAGCCAGCGGTGTGCTGCGGGCGCAAGGCGCGGGACGGGGGCGCCGTGAGCACCACGGCCGTGCCCACGAGGCCGAGCGCGACAGTCGCGAGAATCGCGGTGGGGGGACCGTAGGCGGTGGCGAGCGCGGAGACCATGAGCGGGCCGGCGATGTAGAGCAGGCCCTGGGAGCCGGTGTCGAGCGCGAGGGCGACCCGGCGCCGGCCAGGGTCAGGCAGGACGGTGGGCCACAGAGCCCGCAGTCCCGCCTCCAGGGGAGGGGAGCACAGGCCCGCAAGCACGACGGCGAAGAGCGCGAGGGTCGGATCGTCCCCGACCAGCAAGAGCAGCAGACAGCCGGAGCTGATGACTGCGCCGGGCGCGGACACCGGCATCTGGCCATGGCGGTCCATCAGGCGGCCTTTGACCGGCTGGGAGAGCGCGCCAGCCAGCCCGTACAGGGCGCTCAGCAGTCCGGCTGAGGCCAGGGAGGCGCCTTGGGAGGTGATCAGCAGCACGATGGCGACGGGCGCCATGCCGTTGGGCATGCGTCCGACGAGGGTGCCACCGAGCAGCCGGGCGACATGCCGGCTGCCCAGCACAGCGCGATAGGAAGTCGAGGCGGCGGCCGGGACCTGGGCCGGCACATGATCGGTGGTGGTCAATTGGAGAGAGGGGCTTCCATTCAAGGGGTCAGCGGCGTAGGGCGGTGCTGTTGGCGGACACCAGGGGTGCGGGCGACGGTGTTGTACGGACTCGCGCCGGCACGGGTGCTGTGGAGGGCGGCCTGGTGATATCTCGGGTGCCGTGGCCGTACCTCAGCGGCGGCTGCCGCGACGGGTGGGCTGTGCGGTCATCGCGGCCTTCGTGCGGTGTGGTGCCGAGGGCGGCGTGGACGTACCGGGCGGGCTGCTGCGCAGGTCCGGGTCGAGGTCGACGTTGTAGCAGGCGGCGGTGAGCATGTCGGCCGCCCACGTGGCGCGGTCGTTCTCCCAGGTGCGGCCTAGGTCGAACGGGAGACGGACCCACTGCCCGCGCAGGGTGGGGTAGGTCTCGAATCCGGCGCGGGCCAGGACGCTCGCGGCGAAGGCGTCATACGGGCCCTCGACCTCAACCTCGCCACCAGGGCCGCGGAGGATGCGGATCGGCGTGCTGGTCATGCTCACCTGCCTCGCCCGGGTCTGGAGGAGGGACCGATGCCGGTGCCGGGGACGGTGGTTGGCCGGGGCGCCGGGACGGGCGTGGTGGTGAGAGCGGGAGGCAGGTACGCAGGGCGTGCGGCGGCTTGCGCGACGCGGGCGCGGGGTGTCGCCAGCCCCTGCTGCACGTTCGGTTGAGGCGGGCCGGGGTCGAGGGCGGGCTCGGTGTGCACTTGGTAGCCGTGGCGGCGAAGGTCCTTCACCGCCTGGCGGGTGCGGCGCAGGCCGTCCTTCTCGGGATGAGTCAGCCGGTACAGACCCGGCGTATCGGGGACCGGCTCGAACTGCTCACGGATCAGAAACCACTGGGCCAGGTGTGGGGGGATGTTCGCCGTGGCGGTGGCCACGAAGCCGTGTTCGGGGTGGGCGCTGAAGCGGAAGTGGTCAGACAGGTGCGGGGTCTTTCTTCTCGGGTCACCGGCGCGCGGAACTCGCACCGGGAGCGTGGGTAGGGACTGGCGTGAGCGCGCGGACAGCGTGGTCGTGTGCGGCGAGTGGGTGGAGCGGGGCGGCGGCGCGGGCTTGGCGCAGGAACACTTCGCGTTCGGCCATCCATGCCTCGATCACGGGCAGCATGAGCGCGTCGCGCTCGGCCTTCGCGTCCCCGTACGTCTCGGCCGGCAGTCCGGCCGGAGTCTGGCGGAGATCGTCCAGCCGGGCGTTCCAGTTGGCCAGGATCCCGGTGCCCTGCGCCAGGGCGTCGCGCAGCCGGTGCAGTGCGGCGGCGTCTTCGGGCCAGGTGGTCGTGGCGGGGCGGCACTGATCGAGCAGGGCCGGTGCGTGGGTGAGGACGTCGAGGAACTCCTGCCAGGTGAAGTTGGCTGACTGCCCTTCCAGGTCCGGGATGTGGTCGGGGTTCATGGGGCTGCTGTCGCTGGAGCGGCCGGACTCCGTGATCGCCTGCCGTGCGTCGTACTCCTCGCGGATCCGCTCGAGTGCGAAGGCGACGGTGGCCCACCGCCGTGTGTGAAGGGCGTGGTGGTAGGCGGGCAGGAACCGGTTGGCGATCGCTTGGGCGGCCTGCCCGGGCGCGGCGGGCAGGACGATGCTTCTCGGCGGGCTCGTCTTTGCGACGTGTTCATCGAAGCCGTTCGGTGCGAACGCGCCGAGCACGTAGTCGTGTTGGTGTCTGGGCCGTTCAATGAGCAGCAGTTCGATCCCCGTGTCGTCGGTCAGGATCGCCGTGTAGGGGAGCCGCTCGGTTTGGACGGCGTGGATCAGTTCGCCGGCATCCCACAGCCACGGGAGCAGGTCGTGCTGCCATACCGGGTGGCTGTGCACACCTACCTTGGCGCTCCAAGGGCCCGGTAGGTGGGCGGCTATCTCGTCGGCGACGTCGCCGAGGTAGCGCCTGTTGCTGGTTGTGACGGTGGCCTGGTGGCGGCGGGCGGTGCGGATCAGCTGGTGCACGGCGTCACGCGCCGCCTGCGGATCGTCGACCGCCAGGGCGAACGCGCCGTCGTCGCGTCGGTGGAATCCGACGAGCTTCAGTGCGGTCTGGGCCCATTGGTAGTGCTCGCCGTGAGCGACGGCGACGATGCCGGCGCGGGGACTCAACGCGAGCGCGATCTCGGCCGGGGGTTTCCAAGGCATGCGGGGTTCTTTCGGTGGACTCAGCGCTGCGCTCGCTGCCATGGCTGAGACCCGGCATGGGCAGGCGGTTGCGTCCGTAGCGCGGCTGAGGGCGGTGTGGAAGGTGCCGCCGGGACGGGCGCAGGGCGCAGGAGCGTGGCGGTTTCGCGAAGCCGGGCGGCGGCCTCGGCGTACTTGTCGGCCGCGATACTCCGCATGACTTCCGGGTCGTTACGTAGAGGGGAGGCGGCGAGGTTCGGCAGGGCCTCCCGGTGGAAGCCGGTCGCGGCGTAGGTCAGGGCCTCGGTGAGCATGTTCAGGGCACCCGCGATCCCGGCAGCGGCCTCGGCGGGCCGGGCCAAGCCGACGCGTTCCGGAAGGTAGACCGTCTCCGGCACAGCGAACCGTTCCTGCGCGCGCTCGGTGGCGTACTCAAGATGGTGGACCAGGACGTTGATGTCGTCCGTCAACGCGACCACGTCGACCGCCGCGGCGTTGGTGGGGAAGGCGTCGGCGAGTTCGTCCAGGCGCCGGCCCAGGTAGTTAAGAGCGGCCTGGGTGGCGGAGGCGCGCATCAGACCGCCTCGCTCACATCGCTCGGCTCCAGGCGGGACAGGGCGGCCCGCAGGCTGCGTCCGAAGTTCCACGCATGCCGCCGAGCGCTTGCCTCCAGGGCGTCGTACGCGTCCTGGCGAGTCATCTGGCCAGGGTGTTTGCGGTACCGGTAAACCGGGACGGGCACCAGGATGCCGGGCGCGAGGCTGGTGACGCCGAGGGCGGCGACGTAGTCCTCGCCCTGGACGGGCCCACCCATGGGAGCGGCGCGAACGAGGTCGGTGCGGGCGAGGATGGTGGTGGGGCCGATCGGGATGGTGTCCTCGGGCTTCTTCCAGTACGTCCACACGTCCCCGGCCTCGTGCCGGCCGGGCGGAGTCGGGCACCGCCACAGCGTCGTCGACCCGTCCGCGTGCACGTCCTGGCTGTATCCCGCGCACCAGCCCACACCTGTCGCCTCCAATACGCCGAGCCGTACGGCCATCGCATGGTCGCTGAACTCGTCATCATCATCGGCCCAGTTGGTGTAGTCGGTGCGCACGTCGTTGAGCGCGAGGTTGCGGGCGCACGCTGCCCCTACCGGGCGGGGCAGCGGCAGGACCCGGACGCGGTCATCGGTGGCGAGCGGGGCCGGGAGCCGGGCGGGGTCGGCGCCGTCGAGCGCGACGACCGCCTCCCAGGACACCTGCTGGCGGGTGAGGCTTTCGTACATGGCCGTCAGGTGGCCGAGCCGCTCGGGCTTGAGCTGGGTGGCGATGACGACCGTGATCTTGGCGGGGGATGGCGCGGGCAGGAAGTTCTCCGGGACAGGTAAACGGGGCGAGGACAGTTGCGTCAGCGGCGGGGAGCGGTCCGGGCGGTGGGCGCCGCAGCGGCGGGGCTGATGGTCGAGGCCGTCGTGCGGGGCGGCAGGGTCGCTGGGACCGGGTGGCCGGGGCGCCACCGGTAAGGGCTGTTGCTGAACCGGGCTCTGGGGTCGGTGTCCCAGGCCACGACGGGACCGCGGTCCTCCGCGTCGAGCGGGATGACTTCGATGCCGTGCGGGTGCAGGACGTACCCCCAGTCCAGGCCCCGGTGGGAGGTCTCGGTGACGGTCCACGGCTCGGCCTCGGCTGCGCCGACGGTGATGACGTGGACGTTGTCGAGCTTCCTGCTGGGGTGTTCGTCGCTGCCGACGAGTTCGGCGCGCAGGGGTTCGGGGGCGCCGTCGAGGAGGTCGGTGCCCAGCTGGGACCAGCCGTCGGGCGCCTCGTCGATCAGGTGCCGGCACAGGGCGTCGACATCACCGCCGAAGCGGTACTGGTAGGCGCCGAGCAGCAAGGGGAGATGGTGGCTGGGGTAGCCGTCCCAGTGGACGTAGACGCCGGCGTACCCGGTGTCGGTGGGGCGGGCGATGAAGGAACGGGTGGCCAGGAGTTCTCCAAGGACGTTCGGACGGTGGGTGGTTGACCCCGAAATTCAGGGGCGGCGGCGCACGGGGTGGGCGCTGGTGCTGTCGGCGGCACGGCGGTGCTGCTCGGCGGCAGCGGGCGCTGGCGCCGGCCTTGTGCAGGGCTGAGCGTCGGAGAGTGGGATGGTGACGGCTGCCAGTGCCCGGTTCAGGCTGCGCAGCGCGGCGGCGTGGCCGAGCGTCACGGCCAGCCGGCTCTCGACGGGGGCGGCGGTGCCGGGACTTGGGGTGAGCCGGTGCGTGTCGGCGAGGCCGATCACGGCCGTGCTCAGGTGAGTTGCGGCACGGTTGCTGTGCGCGAGCGCGGTGGCCAACTGGGCCAGGTACGCGCATCCCGCGTCGCTCGTCGCGAGGGAGCCGTCGGCGGACTGGCGCAGGTCGGCGACGAGGCCGCCCGCCAGGTTGTACACGGCGACGAGCTGGTCCAGCACAGGCCCGAGTGCAGCGCGTGCCGGACCGGTCTGCGGCGGGATGAGGCTCGCGGCCGTCTGCGTGATGTGGCGCTGCCAGTAGGCCAGGCGAGCGTCGATGAAGGCGTCGTCGGCAAGACTCATCGGCGCCTGCCCGGGTGCGGGTCGGCCGGTGGCGGCACGGGCCGGTCGGCGGTTGGTGCCGGGCTGTGCGGGGGCCGGACGGCCACGGTGAAGTCCAGGCTTTCCAGGCGTGCGACGCCGCGGTGGAGCTGGCGGGAGGCCTGCTCGGGCGGGAGGTCCTGCGGCAGGTGGCACTCGCCCGTGGCGGGGTCGAGAAGGAAGCCGCCGTACGCGAGGAGATGAATGAGGGCGCGGCCGTAGGTGCACGTGATGCGCGGGCGGGCCCCGGCGTCGAACCGGATCTCCACCCGCAGACGGCCGGGACTCGCGCGGCGCCACGCCGGCATGGCCGCGAGACGGTAGTCGATCAGGAAGCGGCGGCGTACGGCGGCTGCGGCGCGGGCGGGATGCGCGGGAACGGCGATGCCGCGCGGGGCATCCGGCAGGCCCTGGACGTGTTCGTGGCTGGTGCCGGCGGGCAGCATCGGCAGCACAAGGTACTGCTCCGGGCGGTGGGGGCGAGGCATGACGTACAGCTGGAGTCCGTGCGGGGAAGTGAGTACGCATCGCTGCACGTCGGCGGCTTCGAAGGCGGTGTACGCCAGGGGGCCGCTGTCCCAGATGCGGTTGCTGGCGACGTCCTGGGCGATGAGCGTGATCGCCGGATCGGGCTGCCACCGGCCGGGCAGGCGGTCGGCGAGCGCGGTGGCGAACTCGGTTACATGCAAGGGTGGTTCCTCGTCCACGTGGCTTCTGGGGGGGCGGTGCTCACGCGGAGGTGGACAGGCCCTCGGCGGCGGTTCGGCGGCAGGTGTAGCCGATCAGCTGCGACTTCCCCGGCGTGGTGGGGACGGTGGCCACGTCGGAGCAGGTGAACGTGTACGTGAAGGAAGGGCTCGGGGTGGTGCCGAGCCAGGCGCGGTCTTCCTTGTCCGGCACGATCTGCAGCCCCAAGTGGGCAACGGCGTCGCGCTGGGTGTGCGCGTGAGCGAGGACCACGAGGGCACGGCCATCGGCTGTCTTGAGCGCGTAGCTGTCGGGGAACTCGGTGACGGCGGAGGAGAACTCGGTGGTGCCGCGGCTGCCGAACTTGTGGATCGTCTCGTCGTGGACCTTGATCTGCCGCTTCGATGTCTTCGTCGTGGCGAAGACCTTCTTGCCGGTCAGGTCGCCGCCGGTTGAGAAGTTGTCGATCACGGCGGAACGCAGCACGTCGGCCGGGGCGGCGACGGCCTTGGGGGAGGTCGCGTCGATGGCGGTGGCGTAGCCGTCTGCGTCGAGAGCGATCTTCGGGACCTGCTTGGTGTCGTCGAGGTCGACGGCGGCGACCATCTCCCACCGCTGCGCCTTGGGCTGCTCGGCCATGATCAGGACGCGGGCGTACTTGTTGTTCTTGCCGCTGTAGGTGACGGCGGCGAACCACTTGGGCTGGCCAGCGGTGAAGCGGGGGATGTAGACGTCGGTGGAGGCGAGGTTGTACGACCACGGCTTGTACTTCTCGCGGTCGGCCTTGGGCAGGCCCTCGTCCTGCTTGTAGTCCGCGACCGACATCGCGTACAGCGGACCGTCCTCGATGGTGTCGAGGAGCTTTCGGTTGTTGTCGGCGTTGGCCTCGTTGTTGATCTTGGAGTAATGGGCGATCTGGGCGAGGGCCTCCTTCTTCGTCAGCGCCGGCTCGGCGGTCGGCGTGGGGGAGGCGCTGCGGGTGGCCGTGACCGTGGCCATGGTGTCGGCGTCCGGGCTGCCGGAGGTGGCGCAGGCGGACGCGGTCAGCGCGACGGATACGGCGGTGAGTACGAGGGCGGTGCGGCGGGCGGAGGTGTTCAGGGGAATGAGGGAGCTCCGGGAAAGTAGCGGATCAGCGGGTACGGGATGCGGTGGCCGATGCCGTCGGCGTGGACGGCGCGGTCACGGCCGGTGTTGCCCGGGTATCGGCGGCGGCACGTAGTTGCTTCGCGGCGCGGGCGAGGCAGGTGCGGCTCTCACCGAGCCGGTCCACGAGACCCTGGTACGTGGAGGCGATCGCCCGGCTGCGGGCGGGACCAGGTGCTTGGTGGGTGCGGTCGGCGAGGAGGCCGAGGTGGTGCACGGCCGAGCCGAGGGCGGCGAGCGCGGCACTGGTGGGCTCGGCCGCTTGGGCGAGCGCGAGGGTGGTGCGGCGGTGGGTTTCCGTGACGCGGGTCGGGTAGCGGGCGGCGGCCCGGTGGCGGAAGGCGCTCTCCCCGACCAGATAGCCCAGCAGCCGGGCCAGGTGGCGGACTTCGTCGTCCAGGATCTCGCTCAGGGCCGGGTCCGGTTGGATCTGGTCGGGGAGCGGGAGGTGGTCAGCCACGGTATTGAGCCGGTCGGCCACGTCGTGCAGCAGCATCCGCTGGTCAGGATCGGACAGCGGCAACTCCAGGAGAGGTGGGGTCGTCTACCGCCGCGCTGAGGACGGCGTGCCCGCTGTTGGCTGCGTGCAGGGCGCTGCTGTGGGCGGGCGGGTCGGTGGGCCCGCCGAGGCGGGGGCAGCGTGGCGGAAGTTGACGCCGATGCCTTGGGCGGTGAGGAGCCGGACGGCGGTCTGGATCAGCAGGGCGCGGTCGCTGGTGCTGTATGAGGCGGGCAGCACGAAGGCAGCCTCGTGCGGGCTGTACTGGAAACGGCAGCCGTACAGCACCATGCGGGCGTCTTCGGGCACCGACTTATACGGTGCGCCCACGACCCCGTCGGGGTACCAGTTCAGCGTGAGGGTCTGGGTGACCTCCGGTGCGGGCAGCCGGTGCGGGGGCTCGGGCTGGGTCCGGGCGTTGTGACGGACCGCGTCCATGGCTTGGCGGTAGCGGGGCAGCACGCGGCGGGAGACCGCGGCGGCGGCTCGGACCGGGTCGTCGGGGACGGCGATGCCGTTCGGCTCGTCCACCATGCGGAAGTGGTGTGGCTTGAAGCCCTCGGGCTCCAGCGGGGCGACCAGGTACTGGCGGGGGTAGCGGGGTCGTTCGATGACACAGAGCTGTGCGTCGTCGGGCCCTTCGAGGAGCGGGATGGGGGCGTCGAGGAAGTCCAGGACGGCCGAGTTGGCGGGACCGCAGTCCCACACGCGGTCGGCGATCAACCGGTGGTCCTTGGGAGGAGGGAAGCCTTCGTACTTGCGGTACCACTGCCCAGGCAGGTGCTGGGCGAGGGCGGTGGCGAAGGCGGACAGGTCGGTGCGGGATGCGGTCATGGGTTCCTGAGGCGCTGTCAGCGGGTGCGGCCGGGGGACGGTCCGGCGGGCGGGGCCGCTGGTGCCGAATGGCTGGGAGCGCTGGGGGCGGCGTAGTAGTCGGCCACGGCTTCCTGCCAGCTCCGGCGCCGGGGAACGGCGAGGGCATGCATGCGGTCGACGGCGACGTGCAGGTCTTCGCCGAGCCGGCGCAGCGTGAGCGCGGCCGATTGGAGGTCGTGGTAGAGGTCGAAGCCGTCCTGGCGTTCGGCTGCCTTGGCCGTCTTGGCTGCCGCTTCGAAGAAGTCTTCGAGGCCGGCGAGGAGTCCCTCGGTCGGCTCCAGGACCTCATCGAGGAGGCCGGCGGCTTCGTCGTACGAGCGGGCGGCGTTCAGCCGGTCGGTGAGATCACGTACGGCATCGGCCGCCCAGTCCTGGGCGGCAGGGGTGTCGGGCTGGGGTGGCAGGTGGGTTTCTCCGGTTTCAGCGGCGGTCGGTGATGATGCTTCGGTCACCGCCGTGGCCCACCCGGACCTGGCTGCTGAACGGGCGGTGGGGGAGCCGGTGGCGTGTCGTGGGCTGCGCGGGCCTGCTTGGTGAGTGCGTCGAGGTCCGGGGGCGGGTCGTAGTGGGCACGCAGGATCTGCAGGTCGGCGTCGGCGGCCATGGCCACGGCGGTCTTGATCCGGCTGGCGGCATCCCTCAGCAGTTTGGGCGGGGAGCCGGGGGCGGCGCCGCGGTTCTGTCGGCGCCATTGCGCGGCTGCGGCCAGGTAGTCGACGACCGTGTTGAGAAGGGGTTCGGCGGCATCTAGCAGGGCGTTGGTGACCGTGCTGAACTCGGCGGGAGTCTCGGCTGCGGCCAGCGCCGTCAGGTACGGGTCCAGGTCCGGCACGGGCAACGGCTTGTCAGGCAATGGGTGTTCGGTGCGGAAGCCTTCGGCGTCTCGCTTCGCCCAGCGGTACAGGTCATCCGTGGTGGCGGACCGCGTGTGGTAGGCGTGGATCTGTTGGGCGGTCCGGCCGACGTTGTCGTACAGCTCGAAGTCGGGGTGCTGCAGTGTGGTCTTCTTTCATTCGGTGGGGGCTTGGGGTGCGCCTCGCGGCGGCTTACTGCATACGGGCGTCCGTATCGAACAGCGCCAGCTCGTGCGGGTGGAGTTGATGTTGGACGATGAAAGATCGTCCGGCGACGCGCCATAGTCCGCGTCCGCGGTTGAGGTGGGCTATGGCTTCGGTCTCCACGCTCGTCAGGCCCAGCAGGGCGGCTGCGGCGTGGAGTTGGTCGGTTTCCTGGCGGTAGATGATGCGGGTGGAGCAGTCGGCCAGGAGTCCCTCGGCGAGCGCGCGGCCCTGGGAGCCGGCGTCGCCTGCGGTGAGCAGGTCGGACAGCCGGTGGATGACCATGAGGTTGGCGATGCCCAGGCCGCGGGAGAGTTTCCACTGGGACTGCATGCGCTGGAGGAGTCCGGGGTGGCGCATCAGGCGCCAGGCTTCGTCGTAGACGATCCAGCGCCTGCCGCCGTGCGGGTCGGTGAGGGCGGATTCCATCCAGGCGCTTGCGCAGGTCATGGCGAGGACGAGGGCGGTGTCGTCGCCGGAGCCGCCGAGCCGGGACAGGTCGATGGTCAGCATCGGGGAGCTGGGGTCGAAGGCGACGGTGGAGGGGGCGTCGAACATGCCGGCCAGGTCGCCGTGGACGAGGCGGCGCATGGCGTGGGCGAGGTCGCGGGCGGCCTCACCGAGCCGTCCGGACATGGTCCCGGCGGCGGCATCGAGCTGGTCGGGGTTGTTGAGGGTGGCGGCGATATCGCCCAGCAGGGGTGTGCGGTGGACGGCAGTGGCCTGGGTGACGACCGCGTCGAGGGCGACGTCAAGCGCGGTGTGCTCCATGGGCAGCAGATCGCGCCCCAGGACAGTCCGCGCGAGGGAGCCGAGCAGGAGCAGGCGGCGCTTGCGGATCTCGCCCGCCCAATCGGCCTCCGGCACGCCGGCCGGTCGCGGGGCGGCGTCCAGAGGGTTGAGTTTGCCGGGCAGGCCGGGGCCCAGTGCGATGGAGGTGCCGCCGAGCGCGGAGGCGACCGGGGTCCATTCGCCCTTGGGGTCGCAGGGCACGTAGACGCGGTACCCGTGGGCGATCGACCGCAGGGCGAAGGACTTGGCCAGCGCGCTCTTGCCCTGGCCGATCACTCCAGCGAGCAGGACGTTGGGGTTGGTGAACCCTTCGAGGCGCCCGTACAGGGAGAACGGGTCGAAGGTGAAACTGGCCTCGGCGTGGACGTCACGGCCGATGTAGATGCCCTCGGCGCCCAGGCCGCCCTCGGCGAGGAAGGGATACGCCCCGCTGGCGGTGGCGGTGGTCATGCGGTGCTGTGGCAGTTTCAGTCGTCCGCCGCGTGCGGAGGCGGGCCCGGGACGGCCGCGGGGCGGGAACAGCGGCGGCGGCATCTCGGGTTCGACAGTTGCATGGCCGTCCGGGTGGGCGCCTGCTTCGGCGCGGGCCTTGGCAGCGGCTTCGGCGAGCTGACGGCGCGCGGCCTTGCGGCTGGCCCGGTCGGTGCCGTGCGGGGTGAACAGGGGGGAGGCCGAGGCGTGGCGGGCTCGGCGCGCGGGCCGGTGGGTCATGACGGAGCGGCTTTCACGGAGCGGGGGTCACTGACTGCAGGTGGTGGTGTGGCCGTGCAGCGGGGTGTTGAGGTCGGTGGGGGTGGTCTTGCGGCGGATCGCATGGGAGGCCGCCAGGTGCCGCTGGCAGATGGTCAGCACCAGCGGGCCGTCCGGCAGACGTTCGGGCCGGCACTCCTCGTCGATGGGACCTTCCGCGTCGGCTGGCACGGTGTGGAAGGCGTCGTGCACGGCGGCGGTGGCCTGCCAGAGCCGCAGGTGGGCTGCGGCCAGGTGACGCCCGGCGGCGGGGTTCGGGGGCCGGGTGCTGTCGGTGAGCTGGTCGAGGAGCTGATGGGCTGCGGTGAGGTGGGCGTGCAGCGTGTCCAGGTGCATGCGGTCGGCCGGTGTACCGGTCGCGGTGCGGGTGTGGTGGCGCAGGCCAGCGGTGGCGGCACGGAGGTAGGGGTGCGCGTCGGTGGTGCGGGGTGCGTTCAAAGGGGTCCTTGGTGCCGCAGAGCGGCACGTTCATCGCGGGCGGGAGCGGGGCCCGGGCAGCGAGGTGATGGGCGGCGGCCGTAGACCGGCCGGCGACGAGTGGCCGGTGGCGGCCGGGGCGGAGGATGCCTGTTCGGGCCGCAGGTCGACGTACTCACCGGGGGCGCGCAGCCCGGGGTGACTCTGGTCAGACAGGAAGACCACGTCCGGGCCCGCTGGGCCTGGCGCGTCGTCGGGTGCGTTGTCCTGGCACCACTGCTGGAAGCCGGGGATCTGTTCGATGACACGGCGGGCCTCGTGTAGGTCGGCGGCCCGGAGGGCGAAGCTGGTGGGCCGTTCGCCGTCGTGCCGCTCGCGTCCGGCAAAGGTCAGGGTGAATGTGCGCGGCGGTAGCGGCCCAACGAGCCGGGTGAGCTGTGCGACGACCGTGTCGAGGTGGTCGCTGGCCTCGATGGCTGTGACGATCCGTGCGTCTTCGTAGTCGGCATACGCGTCTTCTCGCACATAGCCGTCGAGGTCGCGGTACTGGTCGAGGGCTGCCTGGTGACGGGCGGCGAGGTCCTGGCAGGCGGCGAGGAGGCCATGCAAGGCGTGGATGAGTCGGGCGTGGTCGGTGATCGTCATCGGCAACGGGGTGGAGGGCTGGTCACAGCGCCGTGCGGGCGAGCGGCAGGGCAGCGAGGGTGAAGGCGTCGGGCTGCTGGTAGTACAGGCGGCGCAGGTCGACCTGGGCGGTGACGGCGGCGGTCTCGATCTGCGCGCACGCGGCGTCGAGGGCGGCGTCGGTTTCGGCGCTGACGGTGAGCAGGCCGGTCAGGGCGACGTCGGCATGACCGGCGATCAGTTGCCGCTCGCGGACCTTGACGTCCGCGTACTCGACGGAGTCGGCCTCGGAGTCGACTTGTCCGCGGCGGGCGCGTTCGTTGGCGTCGGCGATGATGGCGGCCTTCTTGCGCTGAACATCGCGCAGCGCGGACTCGAGTCCTTGCGGCACGTATATGAGGGACAGGCTGCGGCGCACACCGGCGGTGAACATCAGCCCGTGCAGGAAACCGGGGGTGGTCTCGGTGCGGGGCCAGTTCTCAATCCAGTAGGTGGCATGGCGGGCGCTGTCGGTGCCGAGGCGGTCGTACTCCTCGACCTGGACGACGGGCCCGGCCGCAGCAGGCTCGGCTTCGGCCCGCCCGGTCGGCGACCACTGCTGCAGCGCGGACAGGGCGTGGGGGTCGTAGGCGGTGCGGATGACCGCAGCGATCTCCCGCGCATTAAGCCAGCCGGTCACCATCAATCCCGCGCTGCGCGCCGCGAGCGCGATGGCCGACGTGGTCTGCTCCATGACCGTGAATGCGCCCGGCAGCCCGCCACCGGCCTGGCTGACGAGGCGCTTGGCGGCCTTGAGATCCAGCGAGATGGCCAGGTACGCCTCGTGCGGAGCGGCGGCCGGGCCGGCGGAAGAGACCAGCTCGGAGTACACCTGCCCCGCGACGGGGGTGTCGGGGCGGCCGTGCTGTGCCCAGTGGCGGGCGAGGGTGTCGCCGGAGTCGGGGACGGTGCGTTCGAGGACTTGCACGGTGGCGACGTGTCCGGTGCGGGCGATGCCGGCCAGGGCCCTGCCCCAGCCCGCCACGTTCGAGTTCTGCGTGGCGGGGTCGAGCAGGGCGAACGCGCGGCTGCTGACGCGGGCGACAGCGGTGAGGGTCTGGCGTTGTGGGTCGTGTACGGCAGCAGCCTGGTTGGCTGAGTCGCCGGGGGTGACGACCTTCAACGAGGCGGTGGTGCCGGGCAGGTGCAGCACGCCGTCCTGGCGGGGCCGGGAGACCGGGTGGGCCAGCCACAGCGTCTGGCCGGTGCGGCGGCGGTGGGCGTAGCGGGCGACGATCGGAGCCCAGTCGATCAGGGACTGGCCGTTGCGGCGGATGGCGACCAGGGCAGCGACGATTGCCCACAGCGGGGTCAGCGCGATCGCGCCGAGCAGCCCGGTGGTCACCACCGTGATGAGCAGCAGGGCCAACGCCGAAGAGACGAGCAGGAGCTGGGGCAGGGAGAGGCCGAGGAGGATGCCGCGCCTGGAGCGGTGCGGGAATTTGACCGTGATCGGGGAGACGGAGAGTTCAGACAAGAGCCGGTTTCCGGTGAGGCGCGGGGCGGGGCCGGGACGGCGCACCCACACGCGGAGTGCGGGGCGCCGTCCCGGCGCGGGGATGGGTCACAGGCCGGTGGGCGGAGGCGGCGGCGTGCCGGTTGAGGCCGTACTCGTGGAGTCCGTGGCCGGCGGAGAGCCCTGCGGCGGCGGGGCGGAGGCGCTGGTGGGGGGTGCGGACATGAACCCGCTGCCCTGACGGGTGGACCCGCTACCCGACCCGCCGGGCCCGGGCGTGCCGCCG
This sequence comes from Streptomyces dysideae, assembly GCF_001514305.1. Taxonomy (GTDB): domain Bacteria; phylum Actinomycetota; class Actinomycetes; order Streptomycetales; family Streptomycetaceae; genus Streptomyces; species Streptomyces dysideae. Next base: position 19,697 of record NZ_KQ949120.1, on the reverse strand, counting down.
AGGTGGCCGCTGGTGTCGTCGCGCGCGCTGGTCGGCGCGGGCTGCACCGCCTTCTCCAGGCCGCTCTTGATTCCCTCGCCTCCGGACGACGGCGTTGTGGAGCTGCTGCCTTCGTTACCGGTGTCCGGCGTGGGGTTGGTGGCGATGTCGCCGGGGAAACCGCCCGGCACGGCATCCGGACCCTGGGGAGCGGCGCCCGCTCCGGCCGCGGCACCACCTGTTCCGGCGGTGGCGAGAGCGGCGGCGGCCTTGCGTCCGGCGCGTTCGGCGTGCTGGCGGGCCATCTGCGCGCCCGCGCCGCCGGAGCGGTGCAGCGTCTCGGCGTCCGAGCCTTCGGAGGCGGCCCAGTGCACGAACTTGAACGTCGCGTACGGGCACAACAACACCAGGGCCAGGATGACGATGCCGGCCATCACGTCGGCGAGCGCGGCGATGCCGTCCTTCACCTCGGTCTTGCCCATCGCCGCGATACCGAGCACGAAGATCACCGTCATCAGGAGCTTGGAGACGACCAGGGTGGCGGTGGCTTCGATCCAGCCCTTGCGCCAGCGCCGGGCGACCTCCCAGCCTCCGCCCGCTCCGGCGAAGACAGCGAGGGTGACCATGACGAGGATGCCGACCTTACGGACCATCATCACGCACCAGTAGAGCAAGGCGCCCAGGGCGGCGCCGACGCCGACGAAGACCGTGACCAGCCAGCCCAGGCCGGACAGGGAGGCGATCTGGCCCACCTTGACGATGCGTCGCACCGCCGTAGCGATGTCCAGGTGCGCGGCTTTGAAGAGGCCATCGGAGAGGGCGTCGACCACTTCGATGGCGACGCTGGTGAAGGCGATCGCGGTGAAGGCGAACAGCACGCCGGTGGCGGTGCCGGTGAATGCCTGGGTGAGGGCCTGGCCGTCGCGGCGGATCGCGGCGCGCACGAGCTGGGCGCAGAACGTGGCGACGAGGACGATCAGGCCGATCGGCAGGATCATCTCGTAGTTGTCGCGGAACCATCCGGCGTTCAGGTCAACCTTGGTGGTGGTGTTGACCGCCTCGGCGGCCAGGTCGGCAGCGGCGGCGGCGAGTTCGCCGGCGCTCTTGGCCATCCAGTTACCGATGGCCTCGCCGGGGTTGGAGGCGAAGTCGACCGCGTCGCCGACGGCGCAGAGTTTGTCCGCGAGGGGGAGGTCACAGAAGCCCAAAGGGGAGTCACCCCTCCTTTCTCAGGTGGGCGCGGGGCACGTCAGGGCACGACGTGGGGAGCGATGGAGACCAGGGAGCAGTTCGCGTTGGGGCGGCACTGCACGGCGAGGGTGATCGAGCGGTCCTCGGCGCCGGCACCGCCCTGCTTCCAGGCGATCTGCTGCTTGCCGGTGACAGTGACGGCGTAGATATACGCTTCGGTGATCGCGTCAGGGTCATCGGCCAGGGCCTGCTTGAACGCCGAGGGGTAGTGGGCCTCGGACACGGTGGCGGTGGCGTACTGGTCCTGATCCGCCATCCGCGACCACAGCACCGGATCCGGCACCTGCGCGGCGATCGACGGCCAGTCGGCGTACTTGGTCTCCGCCGTCAGCCACGCCTTCATCCCGGCGAGCTGCTCACTGCGGCTGGTGGTCCGGGTGTCGTACGACCACACCATCGCGGCGGCTGCCTTGGCGAACGCGACCGGGTCCGCAAGCGGCGGAGGCTTGGCCACCGAACCGGCCCCGGCCGACACCGTCGGACCGGCGGACGCTGAGGCGGTGCTGCGTGCTCCGGTCGGAGTGTTGGTGTGGCTGGCGCTGTTGCCGGTGCGCCCGGTGAACAGGGCCACGGTGGCGGCGAGTGCGAGCAGCACAGTGAGGCCGATCGCGATGACCGTGATGCGCTGCCGGGTGGACCATCCGAGGCCGTAGCCGGACAGGGAGGGAAGTCGTTTCGGCATCAATGGACTTGCGATCCCAGGGCGGAGAAGAACGCGACGATGCCGTTGGCCGCCCCGAGGCCGAGTGCGGCGCCGGCCGAGACGACGGCGCCCTTCTTGCCGTTGGCCTCGGCCTGGTGGCCGCCGGTGTGGTGGCCCCAGGCCCACACGCCGAGCGAAACGGCGAGCGCGCCGACCACGGCGACGATCGCGAACAGGTTGATCGAGTTGACGACGTTCTTCAGCACGGCCAGGCCAGGCAGGCCACCGCCCGAGGGTGTGATGCCGGGGTCGTAGGCCAGGTACTGCACGGTGTCGAGCAGATGCAAAGGTGCTCCTTGCGCGCGCCGAAGCGACGCGCGAATGACAAGAGAAGGGGGAGGGAAGCGGACGAGCGGCTCGGTCCTGCCGATGGGCCGTCTCCAGGGGCGTGAGGGAGCGGCTCAGGGGGCGGCGTCGACCCCGTTCGGGTGCCGGGCCAGTCGTGCCGGTGCTGTGCTAGTGAGACGAGCACGTGGGGGCTGCGCGCCCCGGCAGACGGGGTCAGATGACGCGGCGGGCGGCGAGGATGTCCCAGTCCGCAAGCGGCGTGATTCGAACAGGCTTTCCAGTTCGGGGTGCCTCGATCGCGAGACCCGAGCCGATGTACATGCCGACATGTTCGGGGCGGGCGGCGCTGCCGCGGGAGAAGATCAGGTCACCGGGCTTCAGCGCCTTCGGGGAGACGGCCTTGCCCTCGTTGACCTGCGTGTACGTGGTGCGGGTGAGCTGGATGCCGGCATGCGCATACGCCTGCTGGGTCAGCGAGCTGCAGTCGCAGCGGCCCATCGGGTCCGGGCCGTGCGGTGCGGTGCAGGTGCCGCCCCACTGGTACATCGTGCCGAGCTGCGCCATCGCCCACGCGATCGCCTTGCGCGCCTTCGGATCGGCGTCCTTGGGGATCGAGTAGCCCTTGGGCACGGAGCCTTCAGGGATGGTGCCGTACCCGGAGCCGTCCTCGGTCGCCGTGCAGGACGTGGTGCTGGAGGTGGTGTCCGTGTCCGTGCCGGAGGCGTCCGGGAAGGTGGCGGCGATTGCCTTTTGCAGGGCGGTCGCCAGCTCCTCCCACTGCGCGTAGGCGTCGGGGTAGGCGGAGCGTTGCACGGCCTGGGCGGCCTGGGCAACGGTCATTTGCTGCCAGCCGTCCACGGCGAGCAGGTGCTTGTAGAACTGGGTGGAGGCGTAGACGGGATCGTGGATCTCCTCGGCGGTGCCCCAGCCCTGGCTCGGGCGCTGCTGGAACAGGCCGAGCGAGTCGCGGTCGCCGGAGGCGAGGTTGCGCAGCCGTGATTCCTGCATCGCGGTGGCGAGCGCGATGATCTGGCCCTTCTTCGGCACGTTCAGGCTGATCCCGGTGGCCACGATGGTGCGGGCGTTGGGGATCTGCTCCTCGGGCAGGGACAGGCCCTCGACGTGGACGTCCTTGGCGGACGCGCCGTTGAGGATCTTGGTGACCTGCTCGACGACGGCATCGGTGTCGATGTCGCCCACGCAAGCGAGGGACGAGTAGGTGCTCTGGGCAGCCTCGCTGGAGGAGGCCATCAGCATGGCCGTGCCGGCGAGGAGGAAGGGGGAGAGGACGAAGACGCCAATGCCGGCGGCTATGCCCTTCAATCCGGCTGGCCTCCCGGCGGACGGCTACGATCCGGCGGCGGGGCGCCCGTGGGCAGGGGAGGGTAGAGCGATGTCAACGGTGTCCTTGGAAGCGAAGCCCTGGCCGCGCGTACGCAGGGTGGAAAGGGAGCGGGCGGCCGGGCTGGGTGAATCGGGATGCCTTGGGCAACGGGGCGGAGTTGCACCTCACGCCGTTGCAGGGTGTTGGGTCAGGTGTGCCGGGACATGGGGAACCTCCACGAGGGCAGGGGCAGGGGTAGGGGAGTGGGCCATCGGCGGTCTCCGCCGGGCAGTCCCTAAACAGTAAGGGCGGATCCCCGGTTGCCGAAATCGTTCGTGATCAAGGCTTGATTCCGGGGATTTTGGCGGCGATAGCGCTCAACCGGGGATCGTGCCCTACAGTTTTGGTCCCTCCCCCTCGCATCCCCGTCTTCCGTCGGCGGGCCTTGTCACGCCCGAATGCCGACGACGGGATCACTGCTGCGGGTCTGGAGGCAGTCCCGTCCTCTTCACCGATCCGAACTGGGGTACCTCTTTGCCTTTTTCCCTGCATCAGGGCGACGCGCTCAGCGTTCTCGCCGAACTGCCGGACAACTGCGTCGACTCCGTCATCACCGACCCGCCCTACAACTCCGGCGGCCGGACCGCGAAGGAGCGCACGAGCCGCAGCGCCAAGCAGAAGTACACCTCCGTCGACGCCGGTCATGACCTGCCGGACTTCACGGGTGAGAACATGGATCAGCGGTCGTATGGGTTCTGGCTGACGCAGATCATGACCGAGGCCCACCGGCTGACGAAGAGCGGTGGCACGGCGCTGCTGTTCACCGACTGGCGTCAGCTGCCGATCACCACGGACGCGATCCAGGCGGCCGGCTGGCTGTGGCGTGGAGTGCTGGCCTGGCACAAGCCGCAGGCCAGGCCGCAGAAGGGCCGCTTCACCCAGAACTGCGAGTTCATCGTCTGGGCGTCCAAGGGGGCCATCGACGGCTCCCGTAATCCCGTCTACCTGCCGGGCCTCTACAGCGCCTCGCAGCCCTCAGGCAAGGCCCGCCAGCACATCACGCAGAAGCCTGTCTCGGTCATGCGTGAGCTGGTGCAAATCGCCCCGCCGGGTGGCACTGTGCTCGACTTCACCTGCGGCTCCGGCTCTACCGGCGTGGCCGCACTGCTGGAGGGCCGCGATTTCATCGGCGTCGAGAAGACCCGCCATTATGCGGAAATCGCCGCCGCCCGGCTCACCGAAACGCTCCAGCAGACCCTGACCCAGGACGACGTCACCCTCACGTCCTGACCGCCGTCTTCCGATGCCCGGAGCGGCCCGCTGAATGCTGCCTGGCGTCTTTCTCCCTCACCCGCAGAGGCGTTGTAGCACGCAAGTCCCGGTTACCGAAACCGGGGATCGTCCGGATGGTTGGAGCCGAAATCCCACCCGTCGGCTGCGCCTTCAAGGAGACCCCCTTTCGTGCCTGAATCCATAAACACCCCGGATGACGGGGAGATGGAACCGGTCCGGCTGCCGGAATCCGATCTGGAGAGCATCGAGGCGAAGGTCCGCAAGCTGCTCGATCAGTCGGAACAGCAGGCCCGCCAGCTCGACAGCCTGTCCTCCGCACCCGCCCCCTCACCGTTCACCGCCTACGACATGCCGGGATTCGCGGGCATGCCCCTGCCGCCCGCTCCGCCGGAGCCGCGACCGATCCTGGAACTGGACGGCGAGGAGTACGAGGACGAACTCGACGCCCTCACGGACTGGGTGAACGGCTACTTCGTCCGGTACGGCTCGGAGGTCACCACCGCGGCGCCCTGGTGCGAGCAGTGGCAGGAGCACGAGGACGTCGTGGCCTGGCTGCACTCCCTGTGGCTGGCCTACCAGCACCACAGGGAACCCGAGGCGGGCCTGTCGGGCATGTTCGTGTGGCACCGCGATTTCCTCACGCACGCCATCGCCGCCGTACGGGCGCCCGGCGGGCCGCTGTCGGCGTGTATGACGGACCCGGACCGGCCCGCCCACCGCCTGCTGCCCGGCCCGAAGCCCTCCTCCCGCTCCTCCAGGGAGCCGGAGGAGGACGTCCCTCCAGGCCAGGCCGTATGACCGGCAGCCCCGAGGCACGGCCGGCCTTCGGCCTGTCCTTCGACCCCCGCGCCCTGACCGACCTGCTCCAGGCCCCGGAAGGCATCCGCGATCTGGCACTCGCCCAGCTCCAGGACGTCGTCAACGCCCGGCTGTTCGGCAGCAAGCTCGAACGCGACCTCGCCGGCTGCCGAAAGCTGTACGTCGATCACCGCAACGAGTGGCGCATCGTCTACGCCCAGCGCCCGGCGCCCGCGAACTCCACACACCGCACCGAGATCCACGTGGTGGCCGTCCGCCCGCGCGCCAGGCACGACGTGTACGACACCGCCCGCACCCGCCTCGGCATCGCCCGGCGTCCAACGGGCGCGCGGACGCATGCCGCCCGCACCCGCTCCCCCCAGCTGGACGCACCCCGGCCGATCCCCAAGCCGGGCCCGCCGCCGTCCGCGATGCCCGGCCTTCCCCGCCCCGCACCCACCACACCCCTGAAGGGCCCCCTTCGTTGACGCAGTTCCCCACCCTGATCGACCAGGTCGCCACCGCCGTCCTGGCGCCCGTCGCGGCGACCGAGAACCCGCACCACCGCGCCATCCTCGACGTGTTCACCGAGGTCCAGGACCTCGACCGGCAGCTCGGCGCCCTGTCCGGCGACAAGCTGCCCGACGGCGTCAGCGCCGCCGAGCAGTTGGAGAAGCTCACCGACGTCCTCGTCGAGCGCATGGCCGCGGGCGCCGAGCTCAACGTGCTGCTGTCCACCTCGTGTTGCTGCGCCGCTGCACCCGAGGGCGACGACGAAGACGATGCGCAGGATGTGCCGGACGAGGCGGAGGATGAGGACGCCGACTTCCTGTCCTGCCCGAGCCGGCCGAAGACGATCGTCCACGCCTGCCTCGATGTCTTCGACGTCGTCGGTGACCCGGACACCATGGCCTCCGCCGATCTTGTCCTGTGCCTGCGCGACCTGCCGGGCGACGCCGAGGGCCGCTGGCCGTACGCCGACCTCACCCAGGTCCGCCTTGCCCAGCTCCTGGCTCCCTACGGGGTCCGCACCCGCGACACCACCGGCCACGACGGCCGCCGCTACAAGGCGTACCGGCGTACCGATCTGCTGGACGCACGGGCGGGCTGCTCCTGCTGACGCACCCTGCTCTCGCGCGCACGCGACGGGTGACGGCCGGGGATTGGGACCTGGTCGATGCTTTCCACCAGCACTGCTCGGAGACGAGCCTGCTGCGCCGCTGGGGCCGAACCTGCTTCGCGCGCCGTGACCTTTCGCGGCTGCTCGCCCATGCGGAGTGCTGGGTCGGGCTCGACGTCGACGAGGAACCGGTCGGCCTCGTCTGCGTCGGCCCTGTCAGCCGCCAGGAGGGCGTCGTCGACCTTGGACTGCAGGTCGCCGACGCCCGCCAGCGCCAGGGCATCGGCACTGCCCTGGCCCGGCACGCGGCCGACGCCGCCCGCTCCCGGGGCGCTCACACTCTGACCGCGTACACCGACGCCTCCAACATCCCGATGCTGCGTCTTCTCGCTTCTCTCGGCCCAGCCGTACACACGCGCGACGGCACCCACCTCGATGTCCGCATTGCCCTCGGCGAGACGTCTGCCGACAGCGGGCCACCGTGATCACTTCCACCGAGAAACCAACCCCGCCTATGCCTCCCACTCCTCCGCCTGCGAAGAAGGCGCTCACGGCCCTCGATCACCGCATTGAGGCGGCTGTCGGCCACAGCATCGATCAGCTGTGGCAGCACCGCGACCGCGACCTCCTCGACGAGCCGCATGCCCGCCTGGCTGAGGCACACCGCGCTCTTGTCCAGGCCGAACACACCGTGACCTTCTACCGGGTCCAGCTCCAGAGGCTGGCCTCCGGTGAGTTCGCCGTCGACCATGCCTTGTTCACGCGCATCAACCGCACCGTCACCACGCTGGAGGAGGCCGCCGCCGCACGCGATGATCGCGAACAACAGGTCAAGGCGGCGCTGGAGCCCGTGGAAGCCGCCACCCGAAGTCGCGGGACCGGTCCATCGGCAGAGCTGCCTCCGCCCGATCATGCGGCCCTGCTCGCCATCGCCCAGGGCGCCACACTGCGGGAACACCTGCTGACCCAGCGCCTGTCGGTCGTGACCGCCTCTGGCACCCGGGTCACCTACAGCCAGTTCCGTCGCTTGGAGCAGGCTGGTCTCGTCGCACGCGACGACTCCCACCCGCTGCACGCCGGGCAGCCCGTCACCCTCACCGACGCCGGCCGCCCACTCCTCGCCGCGCCACGACCACCCGGACCACAGCCCTTGCCGCCCGTGCGGCGAGCTGGAGCCTGGCCGACTGCGTCCGCCCCTCGGCGCTGAACGCCTCAACGGCCCACTCGCACAGTCCCGTTCCTGCCTTCGATCCGAAAGCATCGATGCCCAGATCCACCCCGGACCTCCGCCTCGACGGCTACGAGGCCGTCAACGAACGCGTTGACGAGCAGTTCTGGCAGCACATCGCCAGCGAGCACGACATGCTCACCGTCCTGGCCGAGCATCACACCAGCGACGACAAGCACAGCTTCTACGTCCTGCACAACGGGGCCGTCACCTGGGGGATCCCCGGCGAGCCCCAGATCGTCGCCCTGCACCTCAAGCGCGACACCGCGGCGCGCACCTTCCGCTTCGCCCGCGCCGAGCTGCCCCTGCCAGCCATGGCCCAGTCGTGGCTGATCGCCCGCGGCTGCCCCGAGGAGAAGATCCTCCTGCCGCAGGGCATGGGCACCACGCCCGCCGATGACGCCACCCGAGCGCTGGAGGAGCGGCTGCGCCGCGACGGCGACCACTTCGCCCTCCTGACCAGCTACACAAACGACAGCGAGCCCATCCAGACGACCGTGCTCCTGCGCGCCCTCGACGAGAGAGCGCCCGTGCCGTTCCGGGTGCTGCTGGAAGAGGCCGACACCGACACCTTCACGCACACGCTGCGCGAGGGCGGCTTCGCCACCTCTGAGGCCGCCACGACCTGGTGGGAGGCGCACTGGAGCGGCGAGGACATCCCGCTGCCCGCCCCCGCACCACCCACCCACCGCACCACGCTGCCCTCGTCGCCGGCACGCCCCACGCCGCCACGCAGCCCAAGGCGCTGAGCCGAATACGAGAACCTCCTCCTGTGTCACGCCATTTCGCGCCGGAACGGATGTCGTTCCGCGTATGTGAGTGCGGAATATAGCAGCACATGCCCGGTTACCGAAACCGGGGATTCTCCGGACTCTTGAACTCGGCCCGCACTGCATCTGCCCGGGCCTGTTCCTGCATTTCTCCTTCCCCTTCTATGGAGTCCAATTCCCCATGCGCTCAACCCGAATAGCCGTCTCTGCTGCCCTTCTGGGCGCCCTCGCCCTGCCCCTGGTCTCCGCGACCGCTGCGAGCGCCGCACCCGCCCAGGTGCCTGCCTCGATGGGCAACCCGTCCTGCACCGGCCCGGGACCCTGGGTGATCGGCACCAACGCCGTCACCATCCGCTCCAAGGCGTCCGCCACGTCCACCGCCGTCGGGATCTTGTACCGGGGCCACAAGTTCACCGTGCACAAGACCAGCGGAAAGTGGCGCTACATCACCGACAAGACGACCGGCGTCAAGGGCTGGGTCTCCGCCACCTACGTCTACCGCTCCGTCGGCATGTGCCTGGACTAGCCAGAAAGCTGCCCCGGCACCGTCCGTGCTGTATCGCCGCCACCTGTAAGGCGGTTGGGTCGTGAATTGTCGGCCCTGTTTCCCCGAATGCCCACGGAAAGGAGCTTGCTGTGCCGGATGCCGACGACGTGCTGGGCGTCCTCACCGAGCAGATAGAGACCCGCTTCCAGATGCCGATCGCCGAACTGCGCCAAGCCGTAGCCGCCGCCCCCCAGGCCAGCCCGGAAGCCGCCACGATCGTGCGCTGGCACGGAATGCTCACCGAGGCCCAGCAGGTGCTGGACCAGGCCGAAGACGCCCTTGCCGAAGCCCTCGCCCAGCACATGGACGCCGTACCCGATGACGAATTCGTCGAGTTGCCCGAGCACATCATGCAGTTCGCGCACACGGTGAACAGCGCGCACACGGTGCGTGAGGGACGTGCCATGACGGTGCGCCACCTCCTCGACCCCCAGGCGATCGGAAACCGCACAGCGGTATGGCGCTCCCCAGCGGCGCGCCGGAGCCCGGCCCTGCCGACCACCGAACCGTCGCTGCCCGCCGTTGGCCAGGCTCCCGTACGCGGAGCGGTCCGATGAGCGTGATCGACAAGACCTCCACACGGGACACCCTTCTGGAGGAGGCGTTCGGGGCCCCGGTCCGGGAGCTGTACGCGCAGGCGACAGGGCCCGACGCCTCCGCGGCCCTGGTGCGTGCGCTGGAGTTGCGCAGCTTCCTGGTGGTGGCTGAGGAGCAGGTGGCCCAGGTACGGGACCGCGTCCACGGCGCCACCGCCGCTGACCGGGACATGAACGAGCTGTCCGCCGACGACCTGCGCTTCGACGCCCAGTGGCTGGAGGCCGCCCTGTCCGGACGCAACGGCTACGTCGCCGCCCTCGGCGAGCTCCTGCGGACCATGCCCGAGCCCGGCCAACGCCCGGCTCGGCCTCTCCAGTTCGCCCAGCAGAAGATCACGGCTGTTGCCGCGCCCGCCCCGGCGCCCCCGCGCGCCGGGGCGGTGCGAACCCACCGCCACTGAAAGTCCCATTGACCTTTGTCCCAGCCCTCCGCCAGCGACTCGCAGCAGATCGCCGGGCGCATCGAGGACCTCTACGCCAAGCCCCTGCGCGACCTCGAAACCGTCGCTGAGGCCAATCCCGACGGCAGCATGCTGGCCGCCCTGATCGGCAGCCTCACCGACCTGCAGTTCGCCGAACGCAATATCGCCTTCCAGCTGCAGCGGCTACGTGAACTGGCCCACCCGGAGCGTCAGATCGGCCCCGTCGAGGCCGTCCACATCCTCGACTGCGCCCGCCGGCTTGCCGACTCCGTCGCCACCCGCGACGCCCACACCAAAACCCTGAACGGCGTCCTGGCCAGCTTGCACCGCGTCCCCGACCCGGAACCCGAGCAGGGTCCGGCCCCTTGCACTGCAGTCGTTCCTGCTCCCGCGCGTGCTGCCGCCCGCACCCGCTGATCTTCCCGCCCCTGCCTGAGGAGTTCTCCCTTGGCCGCCACCGGTCTGTCCCGTACCACCCGTACTGATCTCGCACGCGTCACCGAGGCACTGGAGATGCTCGCCCCGCGCTGGAGCGTGTGGACGCTGATGACGCTCGCCGAACAGCCGCTGCGCTACAAGGAGATCCAGTCCCAGATGTCGTGGCTGCAGTCAGGCCAGATCAACCCGAGGCTGCGCAAGCTCACCGACTCGGGCCTGATCGAGCGCACGGAACACGCCCGCAATCACGTCACGTACGGCCTGACGGCACGTGCCGCCGAGCTGCTGCCCGTCCTGACCGTCATCGCTGCCTGGGGGGACGAACACCTGGAGAAGGAGTTCGTGCGCAACGCGCGCACGGGAGAGACGGAGCCCGAGCCGATCGCCGCGGCCCAGAACGCCGAGGACACCATTGCCCTGATCAGCCCGCGGCACGCCACCCCGATCCTGTGGGCGTTGAAGGCGCGAGGGGCGGCGAGTGCGAAGGCTCTGGCCGCCGAGGCCATGCCTACCTACCTGTTGCCCGCCGTCTACCTGCCGCTGGACCGGCTGGTCGCCGACGGCCTGGTCATCAACCGCTCTACGGCCGCGGGCGCCGGCGAGTATCAGCTCACCGCCACCGGCCGGGCCCTCGCGCCCGTTTTCCAGAGCCTCTCGGCCTGGGCGGCCGGACGCCCGCTCGGCACCGCCGGCGCCCACCCGCTGTGGGGGCAGACACCCGCCTCCGCCCGGACCCGGTCCGGACCGTGGCTGACCACACAGACCCGTCTCCCGGCCCCCGCAGGCCCCGCCGCCCCATCGGCCACTGCTCCGGCGTGGCGGACCGGCGACCTCTTCTCCCACCAGATACCCACCCGTCCTCTCCAGGTCTCCCCGGCAGGAGGCCCGCGCCGGTGACCAGCACAATGCTCAACCACCCGCACACCTGCCGGGCGATCAGCGCCCTGTCTCTGCCGTCCCTGATCCGGCTGGTCAGCGAGATCGACGACAACGGCCCCATCAGCCACCGACGCGGCAGCCTGCAGAGCGCCTTCGGCGACCTCACCGTCAACCAGCTGCGCTACGCCATCGAGGTCGCCCGCGACCTCGGCCTAGTGCACGCCGACCCCCAAGCACCGACCCGCTACCGGCTCACCGAAGCAGGCGAGGATCTGGCCGGCGTGTACGACGTGGCGGCCCGCTGGGCCCGCACCCACCAATACCCGAGCCCTACCAGCGACTTCGTCACCCGCGTCCAACACACCCTCAAGCTCCTCACCCAGCCGACGGCAGCCGTACGCGAAGCCGACCAGGCCGGCAAGCCGGCCGTGCCCGCGACCGGCCATCTAGAGGCGGAAACCGACGCAGACGTGGCCTTGATACCCGACGCTGCCGAAGCGGCGCTGGCCGAGTGGCTCCAGACGCATCCCCACATCCTGCGCTCGACCGCACCCCGCTCATCCCACGCGGCGCAGGACCTGGAGTGCGCTGCGTGAGATCCCGTGTCGGACACCGGCACGCACGCCGAACGGTCCCCACCATGCTGCGCGGCATTTACCTGCCGCGCAGCATGGACGCCGCTGCGTTCGCCATGACGACGTACGGCATCCCCCTGCTGGTCCTGGCCACCACGAACTCCGCGGCCCTGACCGGGCTGGCGTTCGCACTGGAGTGGATTCCCCGCCTGGCGGCGTTCGCGCTGGCCGGCTCCCTGGTCGACCGCCACGGCACCACTCGTGTCTTCCGCCTCGCCTCAGCGGCGCGGGCGCTCGTGGTGGTGACCGCCGCGCTGGTGCTGCCGCATCAGAGCGATCCCGCCGCGGCCACCGTCACCGTTCTGCTGCTCGCCGCCGGCACCGGAGCGCTCACCGAGTTCTCCTACGTCGCCGCCGAGACCGCGGGCGCCGTGGCCGGCCGCGAAGCTGGCATGCGTGCACACCGTGTGCAGGCGGTCCTGCTCGGCATCGACCAGACGATGACCTTGGCCGGCCCCGCGCTCGCCGGACTGCTGCTCCACTTCACGGGCGCCACCGGAATGCTGATCGCGATCGCCGGTTTCTCTCTCCTCGGCTGTGCCCTCGTCCCGTGCCGGAGACTGCGCGAACAGGCTCGCGAGGCAGCCACCGTCCGGAAGGGGTTGCGTACCGGCTGGTCCACACTTCGGTCGCTGCCCACACTCAGCTGGCTGGTGACCGGCCTGACCCTGTCCAATCTGGCGGTCGGACTGCTGCAGGCCGCCGCCCCGGTGATCGTGGTCAAGCAGCTCGGACACACCGCCGCCGACGTGGGCCTCATCTGGTCCGCAGCCGCCCTGGCCTCCCTCGTGGCGGTGGCCGTCTGCCGCAAGGCCATCGACCGCTACGGCCTGTGGCCGGTGGGCGCCGTCTCCGCGGCGATCGCCGCCACTGCATGCCTGGCCATCTCCCTCACTCACACCTACAGCGCCTATCTCGCACTCACCGCTGTCCTCATGGCCGGCGAAGGCGGCCTGACCGTGGTGCTGCGCACCCTGCGCACCCACCTCATCCCGCCGGAAGTGTTCGGCGCCACCCTCTCGCTGACCATCCTGCTGCTCCTGCTGCCCTTCCCCGTCGCCGGGATCCTCGTCGCCGCCGTACCGCCGTCGCTGCTTGGCCACGCGATCACCGGCTTCGCCGTCCTGCAGGCCCTGGGCCTCGCCGTCACCTTCGCGCGCTTGCGCACCTTCCCCGGCCTGCGCACCTCCTTCGCCTGAACCCGCTCGGCCGGCCGTTGCCGACGGCTCGTCCTCACGGAGACCACCCGATGCCCACGCCCCACGCCTGCGCCCACCAAAACCCCAGGTCGGCAACCCGTCCGTCGCACCGCGCGGGATCGAGGCCCTCCAATCACGGACCGCTTCCTCGCCTTTGACGCCCAGCACCCGTACGGCTACCGGGCGTTGGAACGTCGACGGCCCAGCGGCTTGCTTCCGGGGCCACCCGTATCGGGCTCAAGGCCCTCTTCGAAGATCTGCGCTGGCAGCTGCCCGAGGGCATCCGCGGCCTCAACAACAACTTCACCGCCCTGTACGCGCGGAAGCTGATCGCCGATCACCCCCATTGGGCCTCCGCATTCGAGCTGCGACGCCGACGAACGCCCTGATCCGCCGAGAGCCCAGCTCTCGACCGTCTTCTCCCTTCCCCCTGTTTGGAGCCCTGCTTGCCCTCTCGTACCGGTAACCCGGTCGTCCTGATCGTTGCCGCCGCGGACATGGAGGCCGAGGCGTACCGCGCGTTCTGTCTGGAGAACGTCGCCGCTCACTACGACGTGGTCCTCATCACCAGCGTCGAACCGACGTGGGAGCGCGCCTTCATCACCGACTGGGAAGTTGCCGACCCAACGGACCAGGCCGCCCTGACTGCGGCCGGTCAGGCCCTCGCCGAACGCCATCGCCTGGACGGGATCACGACCTGGACCGAGTGGTACCTCGTTCCCGTCGCGCGCCTCGCCCGCCGGCTCGGCCTGCCGACAACCCCTCCCGAGGTGATGCAGGGCTGCCGCAACAAGGCCACCGCACGCGCTCTCTTCGCCCGCCACGGCGTTCCCTCGGCCGCATCCGCCCGGGTCCGCACCGTTGAGGAGGCCGCGCAGGCCGCAGCACGGATCGGCTACCCGGTGGTCCTCAAGCCCGCCGCGCACGCGGCCAGCATCGGCGTGATCCGCGTCAACACCTCCGGCGAACTGCCCTCCGCGTACGCGATCGCCGCCCAGACGGCAGGACGTGGCGTGGAGAGCACCGAGGTCCTGGTCGAGGAGTACCTCGACGGGGACGAGGTGAGCGTCGAGTGCGCCACCTTCCAGGGCCAGACCACGGTGGTCGCCGTCACCCGCAAGACCGTCGGCTTGGAGCCCTACTTCGAGGAACTCGCCCACACGGTGGACGCGGCCGACCCGCTGCTGGCCACCGTGGCCCCGGCCGCAGAAGCCGCGATCGCCGCGCTGGGCATCACCGATGGGATCAGCCACGTCGAGATGCGCCTGGTCGACGGCCGTCCGCGGCTGATCGAGGTCAACGCGCGCCTCGCCGGCGACCTGATCGGCCACCTCGTCTACCTCGCCACCGGCGTCGACCTCGCCCGTGCCGCCGCCGACATCGCCTGCGGTCGCGTTCCCGACCTGACGCCCACCCGCCACGAGGCTGCCGCCATCCGGTTCGTCTACCCTGCCTACTCGGGCCTGCTCACCGCCTGCCGTCTCACCGACGGCTTTGCCGAGCAGGCCGAGGGACTGGACCGGGTCCGCTTCCAGCGGCAGGTGGGCGAGGAACTGGTGCTGCCGCAGGACGGCGGCGATCTGTTCACCGCGCGCATCGGCTTCCTGGTGACGACCGGGCGGAGTGCCGCCGTCGCTCAGGCGCGCGCCCAGGAGGCGTACCGCCACCTGAATGTTCAGATCATCCCCGCTGCGCAGGTGGATGAGGCTGGAGAGGGTCTCGCCGAGTGAGCGGCACTGTGGCGACCGAGCTGGTGCGCAGCCGGCGTCTGTTGATCGGGTACTTCGCCGGTCTCGGTGTGGTGATGGCCGTGTGGGGCGCGCGTATGCCCGCCGTCCAACAGAGTGCCGGCTTGAGCACCGCCGAGCTCGCCCTGGTCCTGCTGGCCGCCGCCCTCGGCATGGTCGTCGGCCTCCAGATGGGAGGACGCCTCGCCCACCCGGCCCGGCTCCCCGCCCTGCTGACCGGCGGGGCCCTCGGTCTGGCCGTCTGCCTCGCCGCCCTCGGCGCCTGCCGGAGCCTGGATTCCCTCCTCGCGGTGGCGTTCGTCTTCGGCGCCGCGCACGGCGTCCTCGACGTCGCAGCCAACTCTTCGGCGGTCCGCTGCCAGGATGCGCAGGGACGCCCGATCATGGCCGGGCTCCATGCGAGCTACAGCCTCGGCGCGCTCGCAGGTGCCGCGGTGGCCGCGGCCACCGCGCACACCCCGCACACGGTCCTGTTCGCCGGTGTCGGGGCCACCGCCACGGCAGCGGCCTGCGCGACGACTCGGCTCACGCGCTGCGTTGCCGCCTCTGGACTCGAGCCCGCCCAGAACCCCGACACACCTGGTCCGGACGAGCGTGGGGGCTCGTCCCGGCCCCGTCTGTGGCTGCTGGGCGCGCTGGCGGCAGCAACCCTGCTGGGCGAGGGGGCCGCCGCTGACTGGGCCGCCGTCCACCTGCACAGCCTGGATGCGACGGCCGCGACCAGCGCGGCAGCGTTCGCCCTCTACAGCGCGGCCATGGCCGCCGGACGACTCGCCGGAGACCGGCTCACCACCCGCTACGGCGCTGTCGCCGTCGTGCGAACCGGTGCCGCCCTGGCCGCCCTCGGCCTCGCCACGGGCTTGGCCGGCTCCACCATCGCCTTCGCCCTTGCCGGGTGGGCGGCCTTCGGCCTGGGCCTGTCGGTCACGATCCCCAGCCTGATCACCGCCGCCGGCGTCGGCGGCCCCCGCGCGGTCGCCACCGTCGCGGTCACCGGCTACGTCGGCCTGCTCGCCGGACCCGCTCTCATCGGCGCCCTCGCCACCCTCACCACCCTGCCGATGGCGCTGCTGCTGCCAGCCCTCCTCGCAGCCGGCGTCGCCACCCTGTCCCGCAAAGCCCTGGAGAACTCCGCCCCTTGACCAGCACTTCCCTTACGCCGACCCGCGCGGACGCCGTGATCATCGACTACAACGGTGTCCTGGGCCGACAGCCCACCTCCGCCATGTGGACCCGCCTCGCTGATCTGGCCGAGTGGCCCAGCGGGCAAGTGGCCTCCTTCCAGGACGCCTTCTGGGCACCCCGGGAGGCGTACGACTCCGGCGGACTCAGCGATCTCGCCTACTGGGCCAAGGTCCTCGGTCACCACCCTGGCGCGTGGTGGCTGCGCACCCTACGCACAGCCGACACCGCCATGTGGATCCGCACCGACGACCGCGTCCTCGACATCCTGCGCCGCGCCCGCGCCACGGGGCTGCCCATGGTGCTGCTCTCCAACGCCCCTGCCTACCTCAGCAACGTCCTGGATGCCACCGGCTGGCGGCGCGAGCTGATGGCCGACGCCCTGTACTCGGCCCGCCTGGGCCTGTGCAAGCCCCACCCGGCCGCCTACGAACACGCCCTGACGGCCACCGGCATCACCGATCCCGGACGTGTGCTGTTCATCGACGACCGCGAAGACAACTGCCAGGCTGCCGCCGAGCTCGGCCTGCGCACCCTGCACTACACCGGCCAACCCGCCGACCTGGCCGAGCAGCTCCTTTCCGTCGGCCCGGCCTCCGTGCGCCCGACAGCAGCCCCGCGCGGCACCAGCCGCTGATCTCGCTTTCCCCTGCTCGACACCACTGCTGACCCCAGGACCCTTGTGCCCGATACCGAAGAGATCGACGGCGACGTCCTCGTCTCTCCCCGCTACCTCGCCGGCAGCACCGCCGTCGGCGACCCCGCGCTGGAGCCGCTCCTCGCGCTCGGCTTCGACCTGCGTAACGATGACCTCGGCAACGCCTACGTCACCGCACCCGACCACCGCATCCGACTCGGATTCCTGCCCGAGGGAGACGACGACGGACTATGGAGGATCAACGCCTACCGTGACCGCTTCGGCCCGCCCGCATGGGGCGTGAGCTTCAACGACAACTGCCCGACGGAGTTCGTCACCGCCTTCACCACAGCCCTCGCCCAGGCATACACCGCCGGCCCCGACACCTATCTCGCCCCGCCCGACCTGAAGGACCCCGAGCTCGGCGCCTTCGACGCCGTGGTCCCGCTGATCAAGAACGGCTGGCAGTTCCAGCACCCGCGCTGGGGCGTGATGGAACTGAAGCCCCCCGACGGGATGGCCACCCTCGAATACACCACCGGCCGCCTCGACCCGGAGAAGGAACTCACCACCCTTCAGGCCCGCTGGCACCTCTGGGGAGGCCCGAAGAGCGGCCACGCCCGCTGGTACGCCACCGCCACCACCCACACACCGACCGCCCTGGTCAAGGCCATCACCCAGAGCGTCGCCGACCCGACACCGCTGCCGCGCTGGAAAGACGGCATGCTCCCCTGGCTGCGCGAATCCGCACAGCTCACCCCTATCACGCCGCCCGCACCGCGAGTTCCCACGCCCCTCGACGTCCAGCGCGCCGCCGCCCGCCGCCCGCCGGCCCTTGGAACTCGCAGTGTCCCGCGCTGGAGCACCACCACCGTCGCCACAGCTCCCGCCGCAGCCCGCAGCAGCCCGCAGCAGCCCACGCCGCTGAACCGGCCTCTCCTGCCCCGCACGTCAGAAGGCAACCCGTAAGTGTCCCTGCACGCTCAGCAGTTCTTCACCGAGCACCTCACGCTCCCGTTCACCGAGAGCACCATCGTCGGCAACACCTACTACGCCACCCCGCTGCCCAACTCCCTGCTACGGCTGCGGATCGACTTCTCGCGCACCATCCGCGAAAGGGAGTACGACGGTCTGCGCCTTGCCGTCGTCCACCCCGAGAAGGGGGACGTCGACGCCGTGGTCCTCACCTTCGACGAACACGACACCTTCACCCGGCGCGACGCCGCACATGAGGTCCAACCCGGCTACAGCGGCTACGCCCGCATCCTCGACCTGCGCCACCACAACCGCCAGCCGCCGTGGAGCGGCGCGGACGTCAGCGGACTGCGGGCCGCGATCGAGCAGTACACGCAGGTCTGGTTCCCCGGAGCCTGGACGACCACCGCACGCTCCCGGCCAGCGGCCGGTACGGCGCGCAACATCCCCACAGCCCAGGCCGGCCCCACAGGAACCCGAACACGCTGACCCGCTCCCCGAACACGGAGAAGCCCATGCCCCCGCCCCGCTGGCTTGCCTTCCGGCGCCGGCTGCAACCCGAGGCCACCCGCACCGTCGAACCCGAGTCCCGTACCCCGCTGGGACCGCAGGGTCCCTGGCTCACGGACCCGGACTTCTCCGCCCGGCTGCATTCCGCCACGCTGACCCTGCTCGACCTGGTCGAGGACGTCATGCACGACGACTTCACCCTGACCGAGGCCATCGACGGCTTCCGCTACCACGCCGCCGACCTGCTCAACATCCCCGACCAGTACGGCATCCTCGTCGAAGCCGACGCAGCCGCCCAGATCGTCCAAGCCGCCGGCAAGCCCGCCGGCCCGCTCTTCGGCCCCACCATCGCCCAGGGCCTGGCCCGCATCGAGACACTGCCCATCGAAGACCAGGAAAATCTCGTACGAGCAGCGGCCCGCCGCTACGCGACCACCGAGCCGTCACGCCGCCCGGCACGAACACGTCAAGTACCAACTGCCCCACGGGTCCAGCCCCCGCGCCGTACCCGCTGACCGGCCTCAGCCATCACTCGACGGGCAGCCCCGCCCGCGCCCCACTCAGGAGACTCCCCTTCTTGCACACCCGCCCTGCCCGCCGCCTGCCCGCCACAGCCGTCACCCTCGCCGCCGTGGCCAGCACCGTGTCCCTGGCACCGGCCGCCGCGGCACAGACCTCCGAGCCGACCCCGTCCACCTCCACTGTCCCGCTGAGCGCGGCTGAGACCGGCGGGGTCACCATCCTGAAAAAGGATCCCGGAGGAGACGTCCTCGCCGGCGCGTCGTTCACCCTGCTCGACTCCCAAGGCCAGCAGGCCGCCAGTGGCGAGACCAACGCCGACGGCAAACTGGCCTTCGAAGACCTCCCGCCGGGGGTCTACCGGCTCAAGGAGGCTTCCAGCGGCAGCCCACTGCATGACGTGGTCGACGACCAGGACGTCATCGTCACCCCCGGCGCCAACACTCCGCTGACGATCATCGACCCCTTCAAGCCCGCCACGGTCACCCTGAAGGCCAGGGACAGCAAGAGCGGCAAGCTGCTGCCCGGATCCACCGTCAACATCGGGACGGGCGACACCACCCTTCTCACTCTCACCACCGGCGCAGGCGGTACCGCCTCCGCGAAGCTGCCTGTCAACAGCCGTACGGGCACAACGTTCTGGGTCAAGCAGATCG
>NZ_KQ949119.1 GCF_001514305.1 Streptomyces dysideae | reverse complement strand
AAGGTCAGTTCCCGCGCGTAGAGCAGAATCGGGGTGTCCGCGCCGAACTTCTGCTGCATCCTGGTCAACCACTCGTCCGGCGATTCGCTGCCGTCCGGAGCCGGCATCAGGGCATGGTCGGAGAGCACGTCGCCGCCCACGGTGATCTTGATCAGCTCGCGCTGGTCGTCGCCCGCCATGACTGCGCGCACGGCGCCGATCACTCCCTTCCAGACGACTTCGGGGGTGACCAGTCCGCAATTCCACCCCTCGACCCGGGTGCTGACGCCGGTCGTGGGGGACTGCTCAATACTCAACTGGGTCGTCGCCATGACTGCCTTCCTCTCCAGATGTACGGCCTGGGGAGCAGCGCTCGGAACCAGCGGCGCCCGGCAGGACGGAACTCTTCGCGGTCAAGTGCTGGATTTCTTCCTGCTGTTCGGCCGTCAAGCGGCCCGCGCCGGGGGGCTCTGCTGCTGCCCCGCCAGCCGGTCGTGGACGAGTCGGCCGCCGGCGATCGTGAGGTCCACCTGTGCCTCGCACAGGGCGTCCGGTCCTTCCCGCAGCACATCGACGTCGAGGACCACGACGTCGGCAGGGGAGCCCGGCGCCAGGGTGGCCGGACGCCGGTGCAGATGGCCCGAGCCTGCCGTGTACGCCCGGAGGATCTCCGGCACGCCGATCCGCTCCTGCGGGTTGAACGGGGCCGGCCGGTAGTCCGGTCCCATCCAGGGAGCGCTGGCCAGAGCCGGCAGCCGGGTGGCCGCGACATAGGCGCCCCAGAGCGGATTCGGACTGCTGACAGGCCAGTCGCTGCCGGCCGCCAGCCGCGCACCGGCCCGCGTCAGACCGGCGAAGGGGTACTGCCGGTCCACGCGGCGCGGGCCGAGCATCGGCTCGTAGGTCTTCCGCATGTGCGGGATCTCCGCCGCCCACAGCGGCTGCACGTTCGCCGTGACGTCGAGTTCGGCGAACCTGGGCAGGTCTACGTCGTCGACGAGTTGTACGTGGGCGATGTGGTGGCGGCGTTCCGAGGAGGAGCTGGCTGCCTCGACGGCGTCGAGGCACTCGCGCACCGCCCTGTCTCCCACAGCGTGGAAGTGGACGGAGAACTCCGCCCGGACGAGCGCGGTCACGGCCTCGCTCAGGTCCGTGGCGTCCAGCCGGCCGGGCGGGGTGACGGGTCTGTCGAGGTACGGCGAGAGCAGTGCCGCCCAGCCGTTCTCGCAGATGCCGTCCTGCATGATCTTCACATGGTCGGCGGGAAGCCCCACGGCGCGGGCCTGCGCACGTCGTTCACACAGGTCCTCGATCTGTTCCGGCCCGCGGCACGGGTCCCACCACAGGGCCAGCGACACGGAGCCGCTCACCTCGCCCCGGCGGGCCAGCTCCAGGTAGGCGGGGAGCGGGTCGGGCAGACCGAGGTAGGGCCCGACCAGAGCGTCCTGCCACGCGGTGATGCCGTACCGGTGCAGCAGACGCTGGGCCGTGAGCAGCGCGTTCTCCTGCGCGACCCGGTCCGGCGGGGGGACGTGCCGCCCCACCAGGTCGGCCGCCGCCTCGTGCAGCAGGCCCGTCGGGCGACCGCCGAGGTCCCTGCTGATGGCGCCGAACGGCGGGTCCGGCGTGTGCGCGCCGACACCGGCCCGAGTCAGTGCCGCGCTGTTCACGCAGGCGTCGTGCAGGTCCGAGCCCAGGAGATGGACGGGCCGGTCCGGTACGACCGTGTCGAGCAGTTCGGCCACGGGTGTGCCATGGGGCAGGAAGGCCGAGGTGAGACCGCCCCCGACGATCCACGGGAGATCCGGGTGTCGCCGGGCGTACGTTGCCACCCGTGTCAGCGCGTCGCCGAGGTCGACGGCGTCGCTCAGATCGCACCAGGACTCAAGGAGTCCGGCCGCCATCGGATGCACATGGGCGTCCTGGAAGCCGGGCATGACCAGACGGCCCTCGGTGCGCACCACTTGGGCGTCCTCGCCCACCATGCCGAGTACGTCCGGCGCGGAACCGGTCGCCAGTACGCGGTCCCCGCGCAGGACGACGGTGTCCGCGTGCTCATGACCCAGCACCCGGCCGCCCGTGAGAACGATGTCCGTCACGTCACGTCCGGGCTTCCAGTACCGAGGACCGCGGTCCCTCGGTCACGGATACGAGGTGGAATCCGGCCCGGTCCAGCAGGCTCTCCCACTGAGGCAGGGTCCGCTCCTGGCCGCCGAGCAGCACCAGCATGTGCAGATCGAGCAGCCCCGCGGCACCGGCCCCCGCGTTCTCCGGGAGCACGTGCTCGACGATCAGCAGGCGGGAGTCGGCGCTCATTGCCGCACGGCACCTCCGCAGGATGCGTACGGCGTCCCGGTCCGCCCAGTCGTGGAGGATCTGCGACAGGACGTAGACGTCGGCGCCCGGCGGGATCCGCTCGAAGAAGTCGCCCTCGGCGACGGTGGCCCGGTCGGCGACTCCGGCGTCGGCAAGCGCCGGGGCCGCGGCGGCCACCACATGCGGCAGGTCGAACACCGTCCCCCGGAGGTGGGCGTTGCCGGTCAGCAGCCGGCTCAGCAGCGCGCCGGTGCCCCCTCCGATGTCCACGACGGTCCCGACGCCGGCCCAGTCGAGGCCCAGCAGCGGCAGCAACCGCAGCTCGACGAGTCCGGCCTGCCCCTCGTCGAAGCGCTTGGCGGCGTCGGGGTGTTCGGTGAGCCACTCGAAGTAGGGCTGACCAAAGACCGGAGGGAATGCGGCGTCCCCGGTGCGCAGCGAGTGGTCCGCGGCCTCCCAGACCCGGTAGGCCTCGCCGCCCATCAGCTCCACCAACTGGTGCAGCGAGCCCGGAGTGTTCGTACACAGCGGGGTGCCGAGCGGGGTGAGACCGAAGACGTCCGGCGCCACCTCGTCGAACAGGTCCTCTCCGGCGAGCACCCGGAGGAACCGGCCGAGTGCTCCGGGATGCGCCCCCACCGCGTGCGCGAGTTCGGCCACCGGCATCGGTCCGGTCGCGAGACGGTCGGGCACGCCGAGTTCGCAGACGGCGGAGATGGACCGGGACACCAGGTATCCCATGATCTTGCGGCGGAGCAGCTCGTTGTGCCGGGCCGCGGTCGCTTCTTCCGTTGTCAACGTTCTCCCTTCCCCGTCAGCGCCGGGAACAGCGGTGTCTCGGAGGTGGTCTTCAGGTAGGAGGCCCCGGCGGTGCCGCCGGTGCCGGGGACCTCGCCGATGATGCGCAGCGTGATGCCCCAGTGGCTGCGCTTCATCCCGCGCCACGACGTGTCCAGACACCTCAGTTGCTCGGTGAGCCTGTCCGCCCCGGGGCGGGTGCGGACCTCGGCCCAGACCTCCTGAAGGGTCGGTCCGGTCCACAGGGTGTCCACGGCACCGGATGGCGGGTGGGGCGCGCACGCGGCTTCGATACGCCGGTACGAGCGGGACTGGACCGCGCTGCGGCCGCTGGTGTACCCGCGGATCACCGCGAACACCTCGACCGGCATGGTGCCCAGGAGCCGGAACAGGGCCGGGAGCACGGCCATCCGGTCGGTGACCGCGACCAGGGCGTCGACCGCCTCGTCGATCCGCCCCTCGAGGAGGGCGTCGCGCGATGCGGTGACGGCAAGTCCGATCTGCTCGTACAGCGCCTCGAACACCTGGATGGAGCGGATGAACATGATCTCGTCGTGCAGGCAGGTGACCGGAAGCAGGGAGCGGGCCACGGTCTGCGCCGACGAGGGGGACACCAGCTCCAGGACGGTCTTCGCGGCGCGTTCCGATGCCTCGGCCAGCGGCTCCAGAGGGTCGTGAGTCTGTGCCAGGACGGCGGCCACGTCGGCGGTGACGGACGGGTCGAGCGGGTGGCCGGGGGCGAGTTCGCCGGCCAGGAC
Organism: Streptomyces dysideae; assembly: GCF_001514305.1. GTDB lineage: Bacteria > Actinomycetota > Actinomycetes > Streptomycetales > Streptomycetaceae > Streptomyces > Streptomyces dysideae. Next base: position 71,048 of record NZ_KQ949119.1, on the reverse strand, counting down.
CAGCAGTCGCGCCGTCGCTCGGAGACGAGTGCGGACCGCCGGCGCCGGTGCCCCCGCGCCGGCCGCCGCTGCCTCGGTGCGGAGGAGGTCGCCCAGGACCGCCACGGTGAGTTCGTCCAGGCGGGAACGGAGCCGGTCCCGCCTGCCGCCGTGCGGCGGGGCCGTACCGGCGTCCTCGCCGTGACCGGCTTCCGCCGCCAGCAGGTGCGGGCGCAGGCCCGCGTAGGTGACGTACCCTCCGGTCTCCTGGTCGCTGGTCATCGGGAGCCAGGCCGCCAGGAAGGCGTCCTGCCGGTCCACGGGGACCGAGGAAAGACGCCGCACCAGGACCGGATCCGCCCGGGTGCGCCCCACCGCCCGGAAGTGCGTGACCACTTCGTCGTAGGGAAATAACGAGCAGGATCGATTCTCCCAAGCGTCCAGCGCCGCATGCGCGTCCGAGCCGGCCCGCTGACGGCTGGTGGCGTCCGCGGTGGCCGCGCAGGCCGCCCCCAGGCCCGTGCCGCTCCGGACGAGTTCCTCGTGCGCCGCCCTGACCTCTTCGGCGATCATGCGGCGTACCCCGCGGAAGCCAGGACGCGGACCGGTTCCCCGCGACTGAGCACGCTGGTGCGGTGCTCGCACGGCCCGAGCGCTTCGAGGACCACCTCCACGATGCGCTGCGGATCGCAGCGCGTGCCGCAGGTGAAGGCGTCCAGAAACAGCGAACCCTGCTCGGGATAGGTGTGGACCGACACGTGGGACTCGGCCAGGACGAACACCGCCGTGACGCCGACCGGTTCGAACTCCTTGGTCTGCACCCCGCACAGTTCCGCCCCACTGACCTCGATGCCCTTCCTGATGGCCGCGAGTATCAGCTCGTTGTCATTGATCCGCTCCGCGGCGATGCCGACGATGTCGCAGAGCACATGGGTCCCGGAGAAGGCGTACACGCTCATACCGACCACCTCAGAGCGTCCGAGGCCCACTGCGCGCACTCGTGCAGAGCGGCTTCCACCGCCGCGTTGTCGGTGCCGCGTACGACGAACGACACGACCGCGTCCGTCGACGCCGTGGCCGCGGGGTAGGCGGCGGGGAGCTCGACGGGCAGGTGATGCTGGACCACCGAATCGGGCAGGCGCATGTCCGTGATCTCCTCCAACGTGCCACGGCGTGGGGGCACGAGAAGCCAGCCGTAGCACTCGGGACCACGGGAGACGAGGGCGTCGCCGCAGCTCACTCCCGCCTGATCCCGGAACCAGAGTTCGACGGGGTCGACTCCGGTGCCGAGAGTGAGGGTCTCGTAGACGTGCCCGCCGCCCAGGCGCGCACCGATCTCGCAGAAGTACAGCTCCTCCGTGTCCTCGTGGAGGAACACCTCGAGGTGGAAGGGGGTGAACCCGGTCGGGGGCAGAGCGGCGACGGCTCTCTCGGTGAAGGCGACGAGGCGCTGCCCGAGCGGGTCGTGCTCGTCGAGCTGGGCGCTGCCCAGACTCTCTCCGTCCGCGAAGGACAGACACGAGTTGACATAGCGTGAGGGAAGGGCGAAGAGCACCTTGCCCTCCCGCATGAAGCCGTCGACATGGTGGACGGCACCCGGCAGATAGGCCTCGATCAGAACGTCGTCCGGATCGTGGCCGAGCAGTTGAGCCGTCAGCTCACCGACGTCGTGGACCACGGCGACGCCACGCGACCCGTAACCCAACCGCGGCTTGACGACCACCGGCCAGCCGGCCCGCTCCGCGAACTCCTCGGCGTCGGCGCGCCCGGCGGGGGCGAGGAACCGGGGCGTCGGCACGGCCGCGGCCACGGCGGCCTTCATGGCGTGCTTGTCCCGGAAGACCAGCGCGTCCGCCCCGGAGAGGCCGACGATCCCGTGCCGGTCGCGCGCCCGGGCGAGCCGCAGGATGTCGTCCTCGGTCCCGTGGACGACCGCGGACACCGTGCGCTCGGCGCACAACCGGTCGACATGGGCGACCACGGCATCGGAACCGGAATAGTCGGCAACCGGTATCACCTCGCCGAACTGGCCAGCGTATCCCGGCCCGGCCTCCTCGCTGGTGATGAGCACGACCCGGTCCGCCACCTCGGCCAGCCACTCGCTCACCGGCGTGACCCGGGCGGGAATCCGGTGCGCCACCACGATCAGGCCGTCGTCATACGTCCGCACCGACGGTCACCTCCGTTCCTCCGTTGCTCACCGCGGTCTTGCGCCTGGACATCAGCAGTGGCGCGCACACGAATATCGACAGGGCCATCACCACGAAGTAGACGGCGTCGCCGCCCAGCAGCAGTCCGCCGACGAAGGGGCCGGCGAAGAACCCGAGGTAGCGGATTTCGGCGACGCCGAAGTAGGTGCCCTTGCGGTCGTCGCTCGCGATCTCGTGGACGGCGATGTCGGGCAGCGGCAGCAGCACACCCTCACCGACGGTCCAGAAGACGATCCCCAGGTAGAGCATGAACAGGCCTTCGGTGGCGGCGGCGTAGAAGCACGCGAAGGACAGGGCGAATCCCACGCAGCCGATCACGATCACGAGGTTCGGCCGCAGCTTCCGGGACAGCCACACGATGGCCACCTGGAGAAGCAGCGCCAGAACGGCGTTGGCGATGAAGAGGCCCGCGAAGTAGTGCACGGCGTCCTCTCCCCACTCGCCCGCCATGTACAGCGGAATCATCGACTCGAACTGGGAGAACACGAAGAAGATGACCAGTCCGGCGGCCGTCGCGGCGAGCAGCGCCCGGTCGCGCAGGGCGGCACCGAGCGGGAAGCGCGGACCGCCGTCCTCGGCGCCGCCCTCCAGCGCCGCGAGCTGCTTGCGACGGCCCAGGATCAGCAGCAGGTAGCCCGTGTAGAACACGGCCGGAACGGCGAAGAACACGACGGCGCCGATGCTGTAGAGGACTCCGCCGATCGCCGGACCGACGATGCCGCCGATGCACAGGACCATGTAGCGCACGCGGAAGATACGGCCGTCCTCGTCGGCCGCGAGCGACATCAGCTTCTTGCCGCCGGGCTCGACGAAGAGGCGGGCCACACCCAGCCCCAGGAGCAGGGAAACGATCGCGGGCGCCCCGTCCGCCACCGTGAGTCCCGCGTAGATGCACACGTACGCGGAAAGCCCCAGGACCATCATGGGCACGGTGCCGAAGCGGTCGACGAGCATCCCGCCCACCACACCGCCGACCGAGGCGATGAGCGCGATTGATCCGACGACGGCTCCGATGGCCACCGCGGACAGCGAGGTGTTGGAGGCCAGATAGATCGATGCGAAGGGCATGGCCGCGAAGAACGCGATGGCGTTGAGCAACGAGCCGGCCGCGAGCAACGCCTGCACACCGTCGAGCCGCCACAGTGGCGAGGCCTCCTTGCCGACGGGCTCGCTCACCGGGCCGAGGCCATCGGGAGCAGGGGAAGCATGCGGTCGTCGCCGTCGGTGAGACCCTTGGTCCTGCGCTTGAGAGCGGTGAACTCGTCGAGCACCTTCTGGTCCGAAGCCGGCGAGAGGTAGTACATCATGTTGGCGTACCAGACCCAGCCCAGCTCGGTGATCCGGAACTCCTTCTCGTCCTCCTCCAGCATTCCCTCGGAGACCAACAGGGCGAGCTTGCCGGTGAGTTCGTCGGGGATGTGCTCCCAGACGATGCGGCTCTTGTCGAGATGGCCGAAGTAGGGCAGGTGCAGGATGATTCCCCGCTCGTAGGGGATGCCGTCGCCGACGGTGATGTTGATCTTCACATCGTCGTTCTCCAGCAGGTTCTTGACGTACGTGGCGCGGTTTTCGTCATTCATCACGGTGTAGTTGGCGACCTGTGAGATAGCGCTGTTGCCCAGACCGATCAGCTCGTCGTCGTGGTACGACCAGGTGTGGGTGTTGTACAGGTTGAGGTAGTCACGCGAGATGAAGGGCGTCGTCGGCCGCTGCCCCTCCGGCAGGCGGAAATAGCCGTGCCCGTTGTGCTGCTGGAACCCCGAGGCGCGCATGTACTGGTTCAGGTAGATGGTCATGGCCATCTTGTCGATGAAGCTCGGCGGCTTGAGGCCGCGCGCCGCGTACGCCCGGTGGAGCGGTGCCTGGGTGACGACGTTGCTGATGGGATACAGCTCCATCGTCGGGGTGCCCAGGCTCGTGGCGTATTCGATGTCACGGGAGAACTGCTCGAACGTCTGCCCGTGCATCCCGTAGATCATGTCGAAGCTCGTGTGCTCGAAGTACCGCTTGAAGAGCTCGACCGCGGCGTACTCCTGCTCGATCGTCGCGGTGATGTTGAACAGCTCGCGGTACAGCGGGTCGAAGCTCTGCAGGCCGAACCGGACCTTGTCCACGCCGATGTCCCGCATCGCCGCGCACTTCTCCTCGGTCACGCTCTTGACCTCGGCCTCGAAGGTGAACTCCTGGAGCTGGGAGAGGTCGAAGTGGTCGCGCACGGCCTGGCCGATACGGGTGATCTGGCCGGCGGTCAGCGTGGTCGGAGTGCCGCCGCCGAAGAAGATCGCCCGGATCGGGATCGAAGCGGCCTCGGCGTAACGGCCCTTGAGCGCGATCTCCTTGAGCAGGGCCTGAACGTATGTCTCGATCTGCTCGTCGCCGGTGCTCCCCAGACCCCGGTTGAGGGTGCAGAAGGTACAGATCGTGTCGCAGAACGGGATGTGGAAGTAGAGCGCGCGAGACCGCACTCCCTCTGTCCCGATCCCGGAGTGGAATTCGTGGTGGGTGACCGTGTCCAGCTCCTGGCCCTTCATCGGGTAGAGCCAGTTGTAGAAGGGGAGCTGACGGTCGAACTTCATCAGGGTCTTGCCGGGCATGAGGCTGATCATTTGAGTTCCAATCGCACATTTTGGCGGACAGTGCGCAGCATGGCGTCGACCTCGGCCGCATCCCGGCCGTGGACGAGCACGAAAGCGGTGAGGGATCCCAGATCGCGGGTGAGGGGCACGAAGTCTCCGGGAGTGACGCAGGGGTACACGGCGTCGACCCCGGGCATCAGCCGGACCTCGTCCAGGCCGGCCAGCTCCGTGAGCACTCCGGGCCGGTCGTCGTTGCGCAGACAGCAGATGCCCAGTGCCGCGTCGAATCCGAGGTCACGGGAGAGCAGCTCCGTGTCCTCGCCCAGGTACGCGCCGAGGGTGTCGTCGTAGGGACGGATGGTGCTGTGCAGGAGCCAGTGGTCGGTCATGTGCGCGCCGGGAAGGCGGCTGGCCAGCTCCATCAGACAGGGTCCGGCGGCATCCGTCTTGATCTCGGTGTGGCTGGGGCCCAGCCGCACCTGGTAGGCGTCCAGCGCCTCCAGGACGAAGCGTTCCGCGGCCGACCAGTCCGGATCGTCAGGACCGAGCTGGACCAGGTCCCAGTACGGCTGGTCGTAGTCGGCGCTGCCGGGCTGCCGGTACTCCCACATGTCCAGCACCCGGTGGCGGCCGTCCTGGCTGAAGCAGTTGACGGCGACCTCCCGGCCGCGCACGTACTCCTCGACCAGCCATTCCTCGTTCGCGCGGCCGAACAGGTCGTGGGCCGGAAGGTCGCCCACGTCGGGCGGCCCCCGGAGAATCGTCACCCCGTGCGAGCCCGCACCCCGCTGCGGCTTGGCGATGGCCGGTACGCCGATCCGCGTCGCCGCCTCTGCGACCCGGTCCCGGGAGACGGCCTCGAAGGCCGGAACCCGGATGCCCGATTCCACGGCGTGTCTTCGCATCGCCGCCTTGGAGCGCCGGGCCGACGCGGTGACCGCCGGATTCCCCGGCACCCCTAACAGCTCGCCCAGGCGGTCCCCGATCTCCACCGACGGCTCGGTGGTCGGGACAACCGCGCGGACCGGCCCCGTCAGCCGGCCAGCGGCCTCTCCCGCGTCGGCGGCGTGCACGACCTGCTCGTCGTCGCGCTGGTAGTCGGGGTCGTAGGACGCGAGCAGCGCCTCGTCCAAGGTGTACAGCGAGATGGTCGGCAGAGCCCGACGGCGGCAGGCGTCCTTGAACGGGTGCCCGGTCATGGCCGGGTCCACCAGGACGATGCTTCCCCCGTGAGCCGAGGACCGGCTCACGCCGTCACCGCGATGCGCAGTTCGTCACGCACGCGGGCCAACACCGCATCGAGTTCCCGCCGGTCGGGGGCCTGGTAGACCACCATGCCGACCCGGTCCATCGAGGAGCGCAGTTCGTGGACCTCGTCGCCGGGTGCCACGTCGATCTCGATCTTCACCACGCCGGGGAGCTTCTCCACCCGCTCCACGCCCTCCACGGCGCTCACCGTGCCGACCGGAGGCGTCGGGAACCAGACCGAGGCCATCCGTGGCGGGGTCCCGGCCGCGCCGGGCGGCAGGTTGACCGGGAGTCCACAGGCCGCCGCGACCGCGGCGTCGTAGAGGTCGACGTCAGTGGCAGCCTGGATGACGTCCATCAGGTAGTCGCCGGGCGTGCGGGTGGCGATCTCCACGATATGCGGGCCGTCGGAGCGCAAGATGAGCTCGAAATGAACGACGCCGGTCCGCATGCCCAGCGCCCCGATCACCTGGCGCAGCAGGGTCGAGATCGCCTGCCGGTCCGCCGCGTCGAGACCGGCGGGGACGTGGTGGGCCAGCTCGACCCGGTAGGGCGCCACAGTGGTGGTCTTCGCGGTGACGCTTTCGAAGACCGGTACGCCGTCGACAATCAGGGCCTCGACGCTGAACTCCGGACCGTCGAGGTACTCCTCGACCAGAAACGAGGCATTCGCGGGCTGCTCGTTCGCCCAAGCCCGCAGTTCGTAGTGATCGGCGGCAATCCGCACGCCCGGACTGCCCATGCTGAACAAAGGTTTCAGCACCACCGGGTAGCGGCTGGCCGCGAACGACTCGGCAGCCCGCGCGTCCCGAGCATGCAGGTACTCGGGCTGGTTGAGGCCGACCCGGCCGAACACCTCGCGCTGCATCAGCTTGTTGCGGGAAATGACCGCGGCCCGTACCCCGGGCCCCGGCAGGCCCAACTCCTCGGCCAGCATCGCGGCCGCGACGATGTGCGGCTCCGAGAAGCCCAACACGCCGGCCACCGGTCCATCGGCCAGGGCGGTGGTGGCCGCGGCCAGCCAGCCCTCGTCGTCCGTCGCCGTCACCGGGTACCCCTGGTCGCCCAGGCCCAGAGCGGCCTTGGTCTCCTCCCACCCCAGTGCGGCGGAGGTGTCCAGGACCGACACATCCAAGCCACGCGCGTGGGCCCGACCCAGATAGGGACGGCCCATCCAGCCGCACCCAACCATCAGTAACTTCCCTATGAATTCCCCCAGTTGTCGGGTCTTGTGGACCGCGGCGGGCCCGATCATTCATCAACTCGGAGCCGAGAAGCAAGGCTTGTTTTGCCTCGGCGTGGCGCGTAGGTTGAAATTGAAAATGTCCACATGGTGGACGCAGACGGGCGGCCGGAAGTCCGGTATGGACCGCATGGGGGGGGATCACGAGTGGCAGGCGGCACCGTCGTCGAGGCGCGCCGGGAACGTTGGTGGCAGGACGGCCCCCCGCTGCGCTCCCTGGCGGAGGCGCGGGAGTACATCGAGGATGTCGGCATCTCGCTGCTCTTCGGCGGAGCTGCCGCTCGCTACCCGTCGCTTCGCGAGGCCTCGCGCGACGAATCCCTCCCCCGCCTTCCCTCAGGATGGGGACAGGACCTGGAAGCGATGTGGACCTGGAAGGACACCCTCCCCGTCCAGGGCCGCGCCTGGCTGGGCCGCTACCTGTCCGGCAAGCAGACCCTACTCTCCGGCCAATTACTCGCGGACCTCTACGAGTTCGAGGGCAAGGAGGACGACGTTCTGTCGGTGGTCGGCCTCTCCGAGGAGGCTGGCCGACTGGCAGGCCTCCTGCTGGACGAAGGGCCGATGGCGACCCGCGCGCTGCGCGATGCCGTCGGAGTGACAGGCAAGAGGTTCGACCAGATACTGACCGAGCTGGGCCGTCGCCTTCTGATCACCAACTACGGTGTCGAGGAGGGCCCCGGCTGGGCCAGCTGCGTCATCGAGCTGACCGCGCGGGTATTTTCCGTGCCGTCGCAGGGCAGCCGCGCCGAGCGCGACGCGCGGGCGGCGGCCCTTTTCGTGGACACGATGGTCGAGGCGAAGCCTGCTGCTCTGTGCCGCGCCTTCGGATGGTCGCGGGAGAGGGCAGTTGCGGCCCTGGAGTCCTGAGGCGCGGGACGACCTCTCACCGTCCAGAAACCGCGGCGCCGGGCTGGCCCCCGCGTGACCGGCCCGGACTCCAATACCGACGTCAGCCTGTACGGGGCACCCGGTGACATCAACATCCGCGTAGGCCGACCGCCGACGCTGTCCGCCCACATCCGACTGATCGTCCAGCCGGCAGCGGTTCAGAACGGAGGCCTGACACTCCGATAGTCGACGCACACGGGAACGTCCTGGTATCCAAGCTGGACCCGACTGCCGGATCCGAAGAGTTGGACCTCAGCACCTCCCCGGAGGGCACCGCGACCGGACGCCCCCAAGCCGACACCACCGACTACAAGGTCAGCGTCACGACCCCCATGGCCGACGCGTGCCAGATCAACGCCGCGATCATCGATGCGGAGACCGTCCAGGGTCTGGCCGACTCCCAGACCCCAGCCTGAGGGTCTTCCAGCCGCTGATCGAAACGACCGCCGGCAGCAACGACGCCAACTGGGGCCTCACCGACCCCACGACCGTCGTCGGCGGCTCGACCCTCCCGGTCCGCACCAAGCTGTTCGTGGACCCGGGCCGGACGTGAGACCTGTCAGGACTGGACAGTCCCGCCGCTACCGATCGTCCCATCGAAGATGGTCGCATTTCACCCGTCGCCCCTGGGGCAGCGACAAGGCCCTGATGGAGTGTCACGCACACCTGTCCACCGGTTGTCCACCGAAGCCCATTGCGCACGCCTGGCCCAACCCTCCCAAATGAGCAAAAGTCCAGCTCAGAGACCCAGGCCGTCTATACGGTCACGGAAACCACACCTCCGACCTACGCATTACGATGCGCAGACTACGAGTGTCCGATTGGCCAGGATTCCAAGGTCAACGAATACAAGAAACCCCAGGTCAGAGGCCTAACCTGGGGTTCACCATGGAGCCGCCTTCGGGATTCGAACCCGAGACCTACGCATTACGAGACCATGAGCGATCGTGTTGCGTAATGCCGCGCCATGCTGCGTGGTGACGTTTTTCCTGATCAGAGCATGTGCAGCAGGTTGACCCGTGCCACCCCGTGATGCACCGTCCAAAGGCGTCTGTCCACCGGCTGTCCACCGGTAGGGCTCTCGCCGGCCCGCCAGTGAGACTGCTGCTGGGCTGCCGGCGATGCTGTCGACCTGTCGGAGAGGCGAGCGGAGGTCACTGTGGGACCTCTACAAGCCATCCGCGAGTGGGTTCCTCCACGGATGCCTCTCCGGTAGCACCTCACCCTAGCCGCTGCCTGCCCGGCCCTGGCGCGGTTGTGTTCCGCCGGAGTGCTGGTCGACCTGACCGGCCCGCGGTCTTTCGCTTGTGTGGCTGAGCTGCGGTGCCGCTCGGTGGGAGGCACGATGGAGCCAGCGATATCAGCGCAGGAGGTACGCGATGGCGAACGAGCGGACCTTCTTCGCGCTCGGCGTGGCCGATGCCGAGCGCGGGCGCGCCTTCTACGGCGCCCTCTTCGACTGGACCTTCGAGCCCGGCCCCACCGGGCGGGGCTTCGCCCTCTCCACCGGCGGCGTACCGGGCGGCTTGCACGACGGCGACAAGGGCGCGTCCCCTTACCTGTTCTTCGGGGTCGAGGTCCTGGGCACGGCGGTCACCAAGGTGCGTGAGTTGGGCGGAACCGTCACGGACATCGGTAACGAGGGAGAGGATGACGAGGAGTCTGTTGCCCGGTTCGGCCGCTTCAAGCTGTGCCGCGACGATCAGGGCTCGGGCTTTCGGGCTGCACCAGCCGCCGAAGCGCCCGTGACCCGCACGCCTCCTCACAACTCCAAGCCACAGATACGCGCCCGAATAGGTGCCGGGCCAGGGCACCCGAAGGCAGGACGAGGACGCCTTCGCGGCGCTGGTCGAAGGGCTCGGCCACGCGCCTACGCACGTCGTCGGCAGTTCCTTCGGAGCGTCGATTGTTCTCGGTCCGGCAGCACGCCGACCCGAGCTGTTCCGGGGCGTCACGGTCCGTGAACCCCCGCTGGCGGGAGTCGCGCCAGCCCCTTCAAGGCGCGGGCTGCATCCCACGTCGCTCATCCCAGCCAGGCCGTGATCATGCCGTGGGTCGCCTGATCCGCCTTTCTGTGGGGTGGTTTCCCGCACGGGCCTCGCCCCTCACAGCGACGGGCCCGCTCGGCCCCGCGCCCAGTCGCGCGGCGCCTCCCGGCCGGTCCTCAGATCCTTCCCGGCTCCCGTCGGCAGAGCTTCCTGCGGATCAACTCCGCCCAACCGGCTTTCATGTACGACGACATGACGGAGCATCCGCCCTCCGCCTCGCTCCACGGCCACCTCACGCGGCGTCGGAACGCCGCGTCCCGCACTACGGCACGGTAACTGGCGCCCTGTGTCCACGCTCACGTCTCCTGGCCTGGAACAGCGCCTTCCACTCGACCGATCTTGACGGAATCGGCCCTCCCCCCACTCCCGTACATCCACGGCACCAACGAGGAAACAGCGCCACGAGCCCTTCTCACGTCTCCCCCACCAGGAGGTGCCAGGCCGTGCCGAGAGAATCCACTGCTCTGCCGCTAGGCGGATTCGCTCTTGACCGCAACCTTCCCGAGCCTCTCTACCAACAGCTCTACGAACGGCTCAAGGACGCCATTTCCAGCGGGCAACTCCGGCCCGGCGTACGTCTTCCCGCGACGCGAACGCTCGCCCGAGAACTCCAGGTCTCCAGGAACACCGTGCTGGTCGCCTACGAACGGCTCATGACGGAACGATTCGCCACCGGTCAGGTGGGATCGGGCACACACGTCGCCGACAGAAACGGCGGCAGACACCTTGACGGCTCGACACCGAAGACGACCCGGCTGCCGACTCCACCCGGGGAGCCACGACGAACTCCCCGGCTGTCCCGTGCCGGGCGCGTGATGCTCCAGGCCTCGCACGCGTTCGACGGCCGGCACCTGATCTCCCGCACACCCACGCAGCCCTTCATCCTGGGCGTACCGGCGTTGGACCTCTTCCCGGCCCAACTCTGGTCCCGCGTCGTCTCACACCGTGCCTCCCGGCTCAGGAACTCACTGATGAACCATCAGGACCCCGTCGGCTACTGGCCGTTACGCAATGAGCTGGCCACTTATCTGGGTCTGACACGCGGTCTCTCCTGCACCGCCGAACAGGTGGTGATCACGAGCAGTACCCAGACCATCACCCACCTTCTGGCCCGCATCCTGTTGGAGCCCGGAGAACAGGTGCTCGTCGAGGATCCAGGCTTTCTCGGAGCCCGCGCCGCGCTCATGGCCGCCGACGTCGTTCCCTGCCCCGTCGATGTCGATCACGAAGGGCTGTGCATCTCCTCGGGCGAGAGCCGGTACCCCGGGGCACGCATGGCTCTCGTCACCCCCAACAACCAGTTCCCGACGGGCTGCCGCATGACGGAGTTCCGGCGCGGCCAGCTGCTCGACTGGGCGGCACGGGCGGACGGCTGGCTGATCGAGGACGACTACGACGGGGAGTTCTGGTCGGGCAGCCCGTTCCCGCCACTGCAGCAGATGGACACCTCGAACCGGGTCATCTACGTGGGCACACTGAACAAGGTGCTGTTCCCCGCACTGCGTCTGGCCTACGCCGTGGTCCCGCCCGAACTCGTCGACGTCGTGGCCGCCGCCCAGTACTCCGCGTACGGCGCGCCGCCGGTGCTCGAACAGGCCGCCGTGCACGACTTCATGGCCGACCATCACTTCGCCCGCCATATTCGCCGTATGCGCCAGGCGTACCACGAGCGGCGTGAGGCCTGCGTCCAGGCGCTGCAGGCCCAGTTCGGCAATCTGGTGCGCATCATGTCGCCGTCGGCCGGTACACATCTGGTCGCCGGATTCCCGCCAGGCACGGACGAGCACCGGCTGGCCCGGTTCAGCCGCCGCTCGGGGGCCACTGTCTACCCGCTCTCCTCCTATCACTCCACCGGTGTGGCACCCACCCCCTCTCTGGTCCTCGGCTACGGCGCCACGACGCCCGAGCAGGCGACTCTCGGTGTGCGTCACATCGCAGCCGCTTTCGAACAGTCCACCCGCGCGGCGAGCTGATCCGCCAAGGCCCCGCCCGGCCCGTCGGCTCGCAGCCGCCGTCCCCGGTCGGGCGATCCCGCACCCGCACCCGTTGAAACCCAGGAGGGAATGTGTACGACTACATCGTCGTGGGCGCCGGTTCCGCCGGTTGTGTCCTCGCCGCCAGGCTCACCGAAGACCCCGGCACCCGCGTGCTGTTGCTGGAGGCCGGTCCGGCGGACACCGCCGAGGAGATCCGTCTTCCCATGGCGTGGCCCAGGCTGCTGCAGTCCGCGTACGACTGGAGGTACCTGAGCGAGCCCGAGCCGGGGCTGGGAGGACGGCGACGGGTCCTGCCGGTGGGCAGGACGCTCGGCGGATCCTCCTCGATCAACGCCATGATCTATGTCCGGGGCAACAAGCGCGACTTCGACGACTGGGCGGCGCTCGGCGCCCGGGGCTGGGGCTGGGACGACGTACTCCCCTACTTCCGGCGCGCGGAGGACAACACCCGTGGCGCCGATGAGCTGCGCGGGGTGGGCGGCCCGCTCGGGGTCACCGACAACAGTTCCCGGCACCCGATCATGGCCGATCTGATCAAGGCGGGTGTACAGGCCGGTCATCCGCGCAATCCCGATCTGAACGGCGCCCAGCAGGACGGATTCGGCTGGTACCAGGTCACGGTCCGCGACGGTGTACGGAGCAGCACCGCCGCCGCGTATCTCCGTCCGGTTGTTCACCGCCCGAATCTGCACGTGTGGACGGACACGCTCGTCCACCGCGTGGTCCTCGACGGCGGGCGCGCGGTCGGGGTGGAGGCCGAGCGGGCCGGCGAGCTGGTGAGCCTGCGCGCGGAGCGTGAGGTCGTCGTCTCGGCGGGGGCGTACAACTCACCGAAGCTGCTGATGCTCTCCGGTGTGGGGATCCCCGCGGATCTGGAGGCGATGGGCATACGCCCGGTGGTGGACCTGCCGGTCGGCGAGAACCTGCGGGACCACCCGCATGTGGCGCTGGTGTACCTCACGGACACCGAGACCAAGGAGACCCAGTTCACGCCGGAGAACCTGGAGCTGTGGCGCGCGACCGGGGGCGGCCCGCTGAGCTCCAACCTCGGTGAGGCGGGAGGCTTCCTGCGGACTCGGCCCGATCTGCCCGCGCCCGATGTCGAGGTGACCGCGAGCCCGGCGATGTTCCTCGACGAGGGGCTGACCGCTCCGTACGACCACGCCTTCATGCTCGGCCCGACCCTGCTCACCCCCACCAGCCGGGGCAGGGTCTCACTGCGCACGGCGATGCCGGGGAGCGCACCGCGCATCCTGCACAACTACCTCACCACCGAGGAGGACCGGCAGGCGGTGGTCCGAGGGGTCCGGGCCCTGTTGAGCGTGGCGGACCAGCCCGCTCTCAAGGCTCACCGACGGGCACCGCTGAGCGTGCCGGACTCCGACAGCGACGCCGACATCCTGCGCTTCGCACGGCGGGTGACGAACAGCCTCTTCCATCCCGTCGGTACCTGCGCCATTGGCAGCGTGGTGGACCCCGAACTGAGGGTCCACGGCGTCACGGGGCTGCGCGTGGTGGACGCGTCCGTCATGCCGACCCTGGTCCGTGGCAACACCAACGCGACAACGATCATGATCGGCGAGAAGGCCTCGGACCTGATCCGCGGCCGCGGGGCCGCCGACGACCAGGACGTTTCTGATGGCTCTTGGTCGGCTGCCGGGCAACCGACCGGCTTGACATGAGCCGCCTCATGAGGCGCCGATCGCCTCGCTGGGCGCGCCCGTTCCAGCCAGGAGGCGTCCTCGAGATCCGTCAGAAGCCCCCAGGGCCTGTCCGGCGCATCATGCCGGCTTCGGGCTGCGGCGTCTGGTGATCGCCGGTGAGCGGGGCTTGGTGCGTGCGGCTGCGAGGTGGCGGAGGCTGTGACATCAGCCGCTGCCGCGGCGGGCGACGCGGAGCGTCGGCGACCGACGGCAACGCGGCAGACGCGCGTGCCAGGCCCTGCGGCCCAGGCGTGATCCGCCGGGCAGGTCCCGGGTGCTGTCCGGCGGTTGGTCATACGGGGCTCCCCGTCACCGGTATCGCGGTCGCGTCGATGCCGGTCGTGGCGGTGAGCCCTTCGCCAAGCAGCGAGGCCACGGCCTCCGTGCAGCTCCCGCATCCGGTGCCGGCGCGGGTGCGGCACCCCACCGACGCCAGGTCGGCGCAGCCGTTCCGGACGGCGGAGCGGACCGTGCCCGCCGGGACGTGGTGGCAGTGGCAGACCACCGCCTCGTCCGGAAGTGCTCCGACGGCCGCGGACCGCCCCGGAAGCGGCCCGGGGACGACGAGTTCCTCGACGGAGGCGGGTAGCGGACGGCCACTGCCCGCGAGCGGACGCAGAGCCGCGTATCCGGAGGTGTCCCCCACGAACAATCCACCGAGCAGCCGGCCCTCCGCGGAGACGCGCAGTTTGCGGTACACCCCGGCGCGGGTGTCGAGATGGCTCGCCTCGTACCCGCCGGGCGCCACGCCGGGTGCGTCCCCGAAGCAGGCCACGTCCACGTCGAGCAGCTTCAGCCGGGTCGCGGTGTCCACTCCGGTGAAGGTCTCCGTGCCGCCCGCGAGCCGGTCGGCGACCACGCGGGCCATGGCGTTCCCGGGGGCCAGCAGACCGTGTACCCGCCCGTCGACCGTGAGCGCGCAGTCCCCGATCGCGTAGACGCGCTCGTCCTCCGTACGGCAGGTCTCGTCGACCACGATGCCGCCCCGCTCCCCCACGGCGAGCCCGCAGGACCGGGCGAGCTCGTCGCGGGGGCGCACGCCCGCCGCGAACACGACGGCGTCGACGTCGACGCGGGTGGGCGGCGCGCCGTCGGGTGCCTGGAGTCGTACGGCGGTCGCCCGGTGGTGTTCGTCGGTGTCGATACCGGTGAGGCTCGTACCGGTGTGCACGGCGATGCCCAGGTCCTCGATGTGGCGACGCAGCGTCCACCCGCCGTGTTCATCGAGTTGACGGGGCATCAGCCACGGGGAGAACTCGACGACATGGGGCGTCAGGCCGAGGCCGCGCAGGGAGTTCGCGGCCTCCAGTCCCAGCAGCCCGCCGCCGATCACGGCTCCCACGCCCGCCCCCGCGCAGTGCGCCCGGATGGCCCGTACGTCCTCGACCGTCCGGTGGGCGAAGCACCCGGTGGCGTCCGCTCCGGGCACGGGCGGCACGAAGGAGCGGGAGCCGGTGGCGAGGACGAGGACGTCGTAGCCGACGACGTGTCCGGCGGCCGTGGTCACGCGGCGGCCCCGGCGGTCGACGGCGACGACCGGATCGCCGAGACGGGTGCGGATCCCCGCGCGGTCGCGGAAGCCGGGCTCGCCGAGGAGAAGGCCTGCGGGCTCGGTCTCCTGGAGGTACCGGGACAGATGGATCCGGTCGTAGGCCGGGACGTCCTCCTCGGCAAGCACCGTGACCTGCCAGTCCCGCAGCACGCCGCTGGCGTCCAGGGCCGTCAGCAGGCAGTGGCCGACCATCCCGTAGCCCACCACGACCAGACGGTTGTTCATCCTTCTCCTCCGAGTTCCGTGACCAGGTGGAGGCGGTTCGGTGGCAGCGGCTCGGTGGCCTCGTAGGCCCGGCGCACCGTGTCGACGGTGGACAGGTCGCCGAGCAGAATGCCGCCCACGACGTGATCGTTCCGGGTGACGATCTTCTTGTAGACACGATGCCGGTCGTCGGAGAGGCAGAGCACGTCGGTCTGCGCCGCGCCCTCGATGCCACCCCGGACGCCGGTGCCGGTGCCGACGCCGGTGGTGGCCTCGCCGAAGACCGCCAGGTCGAGCCGGTCCGCGATGAGGCGCGTGAGCGTACGGGCGCCCGTGAAGCGCGCGTGCCGGTCGTGCCCGGACAGCCGCGCCGCGAGCACCTCGGCCTGCTGCCAGGCCGGGACGGCGGTGTCGTGGACGACCCCGCGGTGTTCCGCGCAGTCGCCGATGGCGTGGATGTGCGGGTCGGTGACGCTGCGCAGCGTGTCGTCGACGACGACTCCCGCGTGCACGGCGAGCCCGGCACGACGCGCGAGTCCGACGCGTGGACGTGTGCCGCACGCGGACACGACGAGATCGGCCGCGAGCACGGAGGAGTCGGCGAGCCGCACCCCCGTGACCCCGGTACGGCCGGTCAGGCTCCGCGCGGACGTCCCGGCCCGTACGGCCACCCCGGCGTCCTCGAGGACGGTGCGCAGCAGCGCTCCGGCCTTGGCGTCGAGGCGGCGGTGCATCAAGTGCCGCCCCTGGTGGACAAGGGTCACCGGGAGTCCACGCCCGGCGAGGACGAGCGCGGTCTCCACCCCGAGCAGGCCCCCGCCGACGACCACCGGGCTGCGGGCACCGACGCACTCCTCGGACAGCCGCAGACAGTCGGTCAGGGTGTGCAGCCGGTGCTCACCGGCCGAGGACCGCTCGGGGCGTGATGGGTGCCGCCACGGCTGTTCCGGCCGGCTCCCGGTCGCCAGGACCAGCGCGTCATACCCGTGTTCGACTCCGGCGGAGTCGATGACCGTACGGGTGGCCCGATGCACCGCGCCGGCCCGGACACCAGCCCGCAGCTCGATGCCGGGGGGCAGCGGCAGGGCGATGTCCCCGGACCGGTAGTGGCCGGCGAGCACCCCGGTGAGCAGCGGGCGGTTGTAGGCGGGGTGGCGTTCGCCGTCGAAGACAGTGATCCGGACATCGGGGTTCAGGGCCGTCAGCCGGCGGACGAAGCGCGCTCCCGCCATGCCGCATCCGACCACCAGAACGCGGCGCACGTGCCTTCCCATGGGTACCTCACAGGGTTTGTACGGCGGATGCGGAACCGGTCTCCCTCGGTCGGCCGGGCTGCCGCCGCCCCCGCCCGGCTCCGCCGCCCCCGCCCGGTGGTGCCTGCCGCGCGGCCACCGGTTCGACGCGTACGGCGCACACCTTGAACTCGGGCATGCGCGAGACCGGGTCGAGCGCGGGGTTGGTGACGGTGTTGGCCCGCCCCGGCCCGGACCAGTGGAAGGGCATGAACACCACGTCCGGGCGGATCTCCGTGCTCAGCCTGGCCTGGGCGACGGCCGTTCCACGCCTGCTGGTCACCGTCACCGGCTCGCCCTCCAGCACGCCGAGCCGGCGGGCCCGGGAGGGATGGATCTCGACGTACGGCTCCGGCGCGGCGGCCCGCAGCGCGGCCACCCGCCGGGTCTGTGCGCCGCTCTGGTAGTGGGCCAGCACCCGCCCGGTGACCAGGTACAGCGGATATCGCTCGTCGGTGGTCTCGGCCACCGACCGGTGGTGGACCGGCATCATGCGGGCCCGGCCGTCCGGCGTCGCGAAGGACTCCAGGAACAGCCGGGGTGTGCCGGGGTGTCCGTCCGCCGGGCACGGCCAGAACACCCCGTTCTCCTCGGTGATCCGTTCGTAGCTGATCCCCGCGTAGTCGGCCGGGCCGCCCGCCGACACGGTCCGCAGCTCGTCGAAGACCAGGCGCGGATCGGCGGGGAAGCCCTCGGCCCGGCCCAGCCGGGCCGCCAGCGCGGAAAGGATCTCCAGATCGGTACGCACCCGGGCGGGCGGCTCGACGGCTTTGCGGCGCAGAACGACCCGGCCCTCCAGGTTGGTCAGGGTGCCGGTCTCCTCCGCCCACTGGGCCGACGGCAGGACGACATCGGCGAGTTCGGCGGTCTCGGACCGTACGACGTCCGCGACCACGAGCAGGTCCAGGGCCCGCAGCCGCTGCTCGACGTGATCCGCCCGGGGTGCCGACACGACCGGGTTGGAGCCGAAGACCAGCATCGCCCGCACCCCGCCCGGTGTGCCCGCGGTGTCGAGCATCTCGTAGGCCGACGTACCCGGGCCGGGGAGTTCGGCGGGGGTGATTCCCCAGAGGCGGGCAGTGTGCTCCCGCGCCACCGGGTCGGTCAGGCTGCGGTAGCCGGGCAGTTGGTCGGCCTTCTGCCCGTGCTCGCGCCCTCCTTGGCCGTTCCCCTGTCCGGTCAGGCACCCGTATCCGCTGAGCGGCCGACCCACCTTCCCCAGGGCCAGGCAGAGGTTGATCCAGCCGTGCACCGTGTCGGTGCCCTTGCTGTGCTGCTCGCTGCCCCGGGCCGTGAGCACCATTCCGGTGGGCGCCTGGGCAAACATCCTTACGGCTTCCCGTATCTGATGGGCCGGTACGCCGGTCAGCCCCTCGACGCGGGCCGGCCAGTACTCCATGGCGGTGGCTCGCACGGCCGCGAAGCCGCTCGTCCGCGCGGCGACGAAGTCCTCGTCGACATGGCCCTCGGCGAGAGCGATGTGCAGCATGCCGAGCGCCAGCGCCAGGTCGGTGCCGGGCAGCGGCCGCAGATGCAGGTCGGCCCGCGCGGCGGTGCGGGTGTGCCGCGGGTCCACCACGATCAACCGGCCGCCCCGCTCCGCCAGTTGGGTCAGGTAGCGCAGGGCGGGCGGCATCGTGTCGGCCAGGTTGCTGCCGACCAGCAGGACACAGTCGGTCTCGGCGATGTCGGCGAGCGGGAACGGCAGCCCCCGGTCCAGGCCGAAGGCCCGGTTCACCGCCGCGGCCGCCGAGGACATGCAGAACCGGCCGTTGTAGTCGATCGCCGACGTACCGAGTGCGACCCGCGCGAACTTGCCCAACAGATAGGCCTTCTCGTTGGTCAGCCCGCCGCCGCCGAACACCCCGACGGCGTCGCGGCCGTGTTCGGCCTGTACCGACCGGATGCCCGAGATCACGCGCTCCAGCGCCTCGTCCCAGGTGGCGGGGCGCAGCGCCGTGCCGTAGCCGTCGCGGACGAGCGGAGTGCCGAGCCGGGCCGCCGGGTTCAGCAGCTCGGTGGCGCTCTGCCCCTTGCCGCACAGCGCCCCGCGGTTGACCGGGAACTGCGGCCACGCGTCGACCGTGACAGGTGCCGCCGCGCCCTGGTCGCGGCGGCCGGTGCCGGGCCGGCTCTGCCGCAGCACCATCCCGCACTGCAGGGCGCAGTACGGGCAGTGCGTACGGATACCGTCGGCCGGCTCGTTCATCGGAGCCCGCCCTCCGCGGTCCGCGTCGGCAACGCCGTCCGGTCGGTCACGGGCCCCGCGTCCTTGCCGGACGTGCCCGCCAGCAGCGCCCGCAGCGGTGTCGCCGCCTTGAGCAGCATCTCCTCGTACTCCTCGACGAGATCGGAGTCGAGCACGATGGCGCCCCCGGCTCCGGCGTGCAGACCATCCTCCGTCAGTACGGCGGTCCGGATCACGATGTTCAGATCGGCCGTGCCGTTGCAGGAGAGGAAGCCGATGGCACCCGAGTACACGCCGCGCGCCCGGGTCTCCAGCGAGTCGATGATGTCCAGCGTCCGCAGTTTCGGCGCACCGGTCATCGAGCCGCCCGGGAAACAGGCGCGTACGCACTCCACCGCGTCCACTCCGGCGCGGAGTCGGCCGCGGATGGTGGAGACGAGCTGGTGCACGGTGGCGTAGGTCTCTGTGCGCATCAGCCGGGGAACGGTGACGCTGCCGACCTCGCACACCCGGCCGAGGTCATTGCGGAGCAGGTCCACGATCATGAGGTTCTCGGCGCGAACCTTGGCGCTCGTCGTCAGTTCCCGGCGCAGCCTGGAATCCTCCGCCTCGTCCATGCCGCGCGGCGCGGTTCCCTTGATGGGTTTGGTCTCGACCATTCCGTCGCGGGTGATGCGCAGGAACCGCTCCGGGGAGGAGCACGCGATCTCCATCCCGTCCAGGCGCAGATAGGCGGCGTACGGGGCGGGGTTGGAGCGCCGCAGAGCCTGGTAGAAGCGCAGCCCGTCGGCGGGGCGGGGGGCCTGGACCGCGTTGGTCAGGCAGATCTCGTAGCTCTCCCCGGCGAGCAGTTCCTGTTTGCAGGCCGCTATGTCCGCGAGGTACTGCGCGCGGTCGCGTACCAGTGCGGGTTCCAGTCGCGCGTTGTCGACGGGCGACAGGTCGGGGACGGGGATCGGCCGGGGACGGGGCAGCGCGGCGAGTGTGGCGGCGGTCTTCTCCAGCCACACCGTCGCGTCGCGGTCGGAGCGCGGGCTGCCGTCGCTGAGGGCCAGCAGATACGTGGCGCCCTGCTGGTGGTCCACAGCGATCAGGCGGTCGGCGAAGATCCAGAACGCGTCCGGGGTCGGCGAGCTGTGCTTCGCGGTGGAACCGCAGTCGGCCTTCAGCTCGTAGCCGAAGTAGCCGACGTAGCCGCAGGAGAAGTCGATGGGCAGGGCGGGATTCTCGACCCGGCGGCCGCGCAGCGCCGTCTGGAGGTAGTCGAAGACGGTTCCGTCGACCCGTTGGGTCACCCCGCCCGCCGCCGTGACCTCGACGGCGCCCTCACCGACGCGGTAGCGGACGATCTCGGAGAGCGGCCCGGACGCGTCGCCGAGGAACGAGAAGCGGGACAGCCGGGGGTCGATCAGGGAGCTGTCGAGCCAGAAGGCGTGCGGGGAGGCGGCGAAGAGCCGGGTGAAGGCGGCCTCGGTCTCCACTGCGGACTCCATGATCCGTGAGTGCAGGCGGTAGGCGCGTGCCTCGACGGGCCGGGGTCCCGGCTCATGGCCGGTCGGCGCGGGTACAAGGCGGGCTGCCGGGCGGGCCCCGGAGTGGCCCGGAGCCCGGTGCGAGAGACCGGGCGCCTGGTGGAACCGCTCGGTGAGATCGCGGAAGTTGCCGAGCAACTCGTACCCGAACTCCGTGGCGACGGACTCCGGGTGGAACTGCACGCCCCACAACGGGCGCGTACGGTGCCGGATGCCCATCAGCACCCCGTCCTCCGCCCAGGCGGTCGCCTCCAACTCCGGTGGCAGCGGCTCCCGCACACACAGCGAGTGGTAGCGCACCGCCGTGAAGCCCTGCGGAATCCCGTGGAAGAGCTCCCCTCCCTCGTGGCGCACGGTGGTGAGGTGACCGTGCCGGGCCTGCGGCGCCCGTACGATCTCCGCGCCCGCCCCGGCGGCGATGCCCTGATGGCCCAGACACACGCCCAGGACGGGCAGGCGGGCCGATTCGATGATCCGCGCGCAGGCGCCGAAGTCCTTCGGCCGGGTCGGATTCCCCGGCCCGGGAGAGATCACCACGTTGTCGTAGTCGTCCAGGTCGAGTTCTGCGCAGTCAGCTGAGTCGTTGTGCAGGACCACGGGCTCGACCCCGTTCACCTGCGCGATCAGCTGGAAAAGGTTGTAGGTGTACGAGTCGTAGTTGTCGACGAGCAGGGTTCGCACGGCTGCCTCCCTGGGAACGGCACGGCCGGCCCTCACTGAGGGCATGGATGCTGGGGTTTCTTCGACCGGTACGGGTTACGCGGCGAGCTTGGCGACCATGTCCGCCATCGCCATGAGCTGCTCGTTGTTGAGCCGGGGGTCGCACAGCGTCTCGTAGGCGTCCGCGAGAGCGGATTCGTCGGCGACCCGGGTGCCGCCCACGCACTCGGTCACCTCGGCGGCGGCAGCCTCCAGATGGACCCCGCCGGGCCACTCGCCCATCCCGCGCAGGACCTCGAAGAAGTCCGTGACCTCGTCCACCATGTCCCTGAGATGACGTGTCTTGACGCCCGCGCGGGTCACCGTGGTGTTGCCGTGCATGGGGTCCGACATCCACACCACGGGATGGCCTGCCCGGCGTACGGCTGTGACGATGGCCGGGAGCCGTTGCCGCAGCCGACGGGCGCCCATCCGGCAGATCAGGGTGAGTCGGCCCGGCCTGCGGTAGGGGTCGAGACGCTCGCACAGCCGCACGATCTCGTCGGGTTCGGCGGTGGGGCCCATCTTGCAGGCGACCGGATTGGCGATGCCCGCCAGGAACTCCACGTGGGCGCCGCCGACCTGCCGGGTGCGGTCCCCCAGCCAGGGCAGATGCGTCGACAGCAGAAACCATTCACCGGTGACGGGATCCCGGCGGGTCAGCGGGTTCTCGTAGTCCAGGAGCAGTGCCTCGTGGCTGGTCCACAGCCCGGTGTGGCGCCAGCCGCGCCCCTCGGACCAGCGGGTCTGCCCGTATCCCTGGACGAGCGAGCGCAGCGAGCCGTCGGGGGCCGTCTCCCCCCGCCCGTTCCACAGCAGCTCACGGGCGGCCGCGGGCTCCCAGGCCTGCGGGGCGAACGAACTCGCCGTCTCGTGGGCCAGGACGGCGAGTTCGCGCAGCACGTTCTTCGCCGTGTAGTAGCCGGAGAGCATCCGGTACGCGTCGGGCCTGCGACTGTCCTCGTGCGGCTCCGGGCCGTTGACCACGAGCCCCCGGAACACCGGCAGCTCCCGCCCGGCCACCTCTTCGAGGGGTTCCGAGCGGGGCTTGGCGAACTGCCCCGCCAGTCGGCCGACCGTGACCACGGGCAGGTCCAGGCGGGTGCTGACGCGCTCCGCCACGGCACCCAGAACCCGGTGCTTGGCCCGGGCGCCGGTGACGGCCTCCGGGCCGAACGGCTCGGCGCAGTCGCCGCCCTGCAGGACGAACGCCTCCCGGTTCTGCACCCGGGCCAGGGCCGCCAGAACACTGCGCACATCGCTGGTCGTGGTGAGCGCGGGCAGCAGGGCGAGACGGTCGGTGACGGCCGCCACCTCGTCGGGATCGGGCCACGGCGGCTGCTGCCGGATCGGCAGTCCGCGCCAGGCGAGCGGATGCCAGGACGACGCGGTGAGCGCGGCCCCGGACACCTCGGTTCCCTGGGCGTCCGGGACATGGTCGGCGGGGCCGGCTGATTCGAGCAAGGGCGGAAGGGGCATGCGGGTGCTCCTGATGCGGATCGGAAACGGTGTGCGTCGGGGAACAGGGACGTGTGTACTGCGGCTCAGAATTCCTTGCCGATTTCCCGTGCCTCGGCATGGGCGTTGCGTCGCAGGAGATCGGTGTCCTCGGTGATCTGGTGCGCTCTGAAGTGAATCGTGGAGAGGTCGGTGACCCCCGCCCACCGCAACCAGCCGTCGAATGCGGCCGTTTGGTGGTCGTCACCGAAAGCGGGCGGAAGTCCCGGTGCGTAGATCGAGCTGGTGTAAATGGCGACGGCTTTCTTTCCCTTGAGCAGGCCGGTGTATCCCGAGCCGCGGTCGAAGGCGAAAAGCAGGCCGGCCTGGCTCACCACGTCGATGAAGTGCTTGAGGACATAAGGAATTCCGAAATTCCACATGGGCACGCTGAACACATATCGGTCGTAGCTGTCGAAGCGCGCGAAGGTGCGCCGGACCGCCTCCCATGCCACGGCGCCCTCGCCCTCGGCCCGCCCTCCGGACGCCTCCGCCCGCTTCGCCTCGACCGCCGCCGCCCCGAACTCGGGAAGCGGCTCTGCCCAGAGGTCGAAGAGGTCGACCGTCGCGCCGGGATGTGTCTGGCGGTACGCCGCGACGAAGGTCTCGGCGATCGCCCGGGACTCCGAGTCCTCTGCTCGGGGTGAGGCCGCGATGTGCAACAGACGTGTCATGGGTCCGCCCTCCTGGTTCATCTGATGACCGCCTTGGAGCGCATCAGGAACTCCGCGAGATACCCGTCGTGCGGAATGCCGGGTGCCATCCGGTGCGTGGGGTGGTCTCCGACATGGACGTTGCTGATGCTCGGCTCGTCGACCAGTCGTCCGATGAGCCGTTCGTCCTGGCTGACCACGGTGAGCACCAGGGTGTTCCGCAGCGGCCCGACGCCGTCATCCGGCGACCAGGGGGCCACCCATACGCAGGGGAAGGGGAGTTCGGTGGCGAGCTGCGGTGCGTCCGGCCGGTCCAGCTGGACCACCGCGGGGCGCAGAACGGCGCTGCCGTCGCCGAGTTCGTCGACGATCCCGTCGCCGCCCAACCGAAGGACTCCGCCGTCCGCATGGTCGAGCAGATACTTCTCCGTCCTACGTGCCTCGGCGGCGGGCCGGACGGGCAGGACCGCCTTGTCGTCCTCCGGCGGCAGGCTGGGGAGCGCCGCCAGTCGCTCGGCGATGGCCGCGGCGACCGGTGCCGGGTCGCCCGCCACGAACACGGCGGTGGCGTTGACGCAGGCGACGCCACCCTCGTCGCTGATCGAGGCGACCACTGTGTCGAGCGAGGACGCCCAGTCCCCGTCCGCCAGCAGGATCTTGGTCCGCCCGGGGCCCTGGGTCAGGACGTTCGGGTCCGCCCGGTACTTGTGCACCACCGCGTCGCCGCCGTACACCAGGGACAGGTCCGCGCCCCGGACGATGTCGTCGGCGACGTGGTGGTCCGTGGGGAGCAGGATCAGCCGGTCGTCGCCGATCCCCGCCTCGCGCAGCGCTGTCACCAGGCGGTGCGGTGTGAAGGGCTCTCGTCCGGAGGGCCGCACCGCGACCCGGTATCCCATGGCCAGGGCTTCGAGCCAGAGGCTGTGCACACCGGGGTGGTTGCCCGCGGCGTGCACCGCGAAGACGTCACCGCGCCGGGTCCAGACCGCGCCGCCGCCCCGCGTCACGGGGTCCTGCCACCGGTCGACCGCCGCCGCGGGGCGAGCGCACCGCACGGAGCGGTACGCCTCGGCCGCGGCGCGCTCGATACGGCGGGTGGCGGACCGCACCACCGTGACCGGCACGCCGGAGACCCTGCTGACGAGGTACTGGTACTCCTGGGCCGACAGGCCGCCCACCGTGTCGGTCGCGAAGGTGTGCCCCGCCCGAGCGATGACGGCGGACAGTTCGTCGGATCCGGCGGGCGTGGCGGTGCGCAGCGCCGACAGGCCGCGCTGGACGAACAGCCGTGGCACCTGGCTCAGTTCGGCGACCGGCCGCCCGGTGACATCGGACACGGTCAGCCGGTTCCGCGCCCGAAACGCGCCACGGGCGCCCAGGGCGTCGAGCTGGATCGGTTCGTCCATCAGTAGACCCCTTCGATGACGACCTCGTCGTCGAAGGTCCGGACGGGGCTGACATCGGCCACCGAGTCGCCGAGTTGTCCGGCCAGGGGGCGGATCCGGGTGGCGACGTCACGTTCCAGGTTGTTGGGGAACAGCGCGCTCCGGCTGATGTGGTTCATGACCACCTGGCCGCGCTCGCCGTAGGGAACCGGCCGCCCCGTCTCGGGGTCGACGACCGAGAACGAGACATGGGGCGCGAAGGGGTCGAAGACACACTCGTCCTCGCTGCCGCTCCGCTCGACGGCCCCGCACAGGATCATGGTGCTGCCGTAGTTCCCGAACAGCTGGACGTCGGGGAAGACTTCGGTCCGGAACAGGTGCCGGCTGTCGGCGTCCATGTGGGCCCCGCTCCAGATGATGACCCGGACCTTCTCGTTCACCAGCTTGACCAGGTGTTCGTGCTGCGCCAGCCGTTCCAGCAGCGGGGGTGTGACGACCAGGACCCGGATGTCCTGGGTCTCCAGCAGGAACTCGCCCTGCGCCAGGATGTGTTCGACATAGCGCCCGGCCTCGTCACCGCGCCCTTCGGCGAGACACTTCTTCACCCAGCGCGGATCGAGGTCGATGGTGGAGGTGAAGCCGCCCCGGCGCCGCGCCTGCCTGGCCACGACCTCACCCCACAGATGGGGGCCGCTGGGGATCAGCGCCAGCCAGTGGGCGTCACGCGGATGACCGCGTTCTTCCATCTGACGGGTGGACCAGGTCACATAGCGGTCCATCCAGTCGGCGAGGTAGGCGACCCGTTTGGGAGCGCCGGTCGTGCCGCCGCTCTCGTAGATTCCGATCACCTCGACGGATGAGCCGTAGCCCTGGGGGACGAGGTCCCGGGCGGGCACCTGGCGCAGTTCGTTGACGATGTTGGGGAAGAGCTGGAGATCGTCGAAGGTGCGCACGTCCCGGCGCGGGTCGAAGTCCAGGGTCTTCGCCCGTTCGATCCAGTACGGCGAGCCCGTCTCGGGGCTGAAGTGCCACCGCATGGCGGCCTGGATGAACTCCTCCGGATCGGGGACCTGGTCTGGGGGAAAGGTGAGAACGGGGTCGGCGGCTACTGCCATGTCTGTTTTCTCCTTCAGACCGAGAGGACGACGTCAGGACGTGAATCTCGTGGTGTCCGCCCGCGGGGACCGCGGCGCAGATAGACCGCCCAGGTGACCGCGGCACAGGCGGCGTAGAAGACCAGGAACCCGGTGAACGCCGGAATGCCGCTCCCCCAGCCGGCGAAGGACGCGCGGAACGCCAGATTGATGAGGACGCCGCCTAGCGCGCCGACCGCTCCGGTGACACCGATGAGCGCACCCGACAGCCGCCGTGCCCGCTCCAGCCGGACCTGCGCGGTCCCGCTGCCCGCGCCACCCTGGAGCGCCTTTGCCCGGAAGATCGCCGGGATCATCTTGTACGTCGATCCGTTGCCCGCCCCGGACAGCATGAGCAGCACGATGAAGTCGGCGACGAAGAGGCCGAGCGAGTTCGTCCGCGATGCCACGACGGCGACCACGGTGCAGACCACCAGGGCCAAGAACACGGCGAAGGTGACTTTGGCACCGCCGATCCGGTCGGCCAGCCACCCGCCGGCCGGCCGGGTCAGCGAGCCGAGCAGCGGCCCGAGGAACGTCAACGACGCGGCCTGCAGCGGCGTACGGTCGAACTGGGTCTGGAGCACCAGGCCGAAGGCGAAGCAGTAGCCGATGAACGAACCGAACGTGCCCAGGTAGAGAAGGGACATCACCCAGCAGTGGGCGTCCCGCAGGACGTCCCGCAGCGCGTCCGTGTCGTTGCGGTTGCCGGGCAGGTCGTCCATGAGGAGTGCGGCGCACACCGCGGCGACGATGATCGCCGGAATACAGAGCCACAACAGCAGCCGGGGCTCGGTCGCGCCCACCGTGCCCAGTACCGCGAGGCAGGCCAGCTGCATCACGGCGACGCCCAGATTGCCGCCGCCCGCGTTCAGCCCGAGCGCCCACCCCTTGTGCCGCTGCGGGAAGAACGCGTTGATGTTCGCCATGGAGGAGGCGAAGTTGCCGCCGCCGAGGCCGGCCACGGCGGCGACGAGCAGCAGCGTTCCCAGCGAGGTGCCGGGGTGCAGGAACACCGCCGCCAGCAGCGTGGGGACCAGCAGCACAGCCGCGCTGACGACGGTCCAGGTGCGACCGCCGAACCAGACCACGGCGAGCGTGTAGGGGATCCGCAGTACGGCTCCGACCAGCGTCGGCGTGGAGACCAGGAGGAACTTGTCCGCAGCGGACAGCCCGTACTCCGGCCCCAGGAACAGCACCAGCACGGACCACAGGCTCCAGACCGAGAATCCGACGTGCTCGGCGAGGATCGAGAACGCCAGGTTCCGCATCGCCACGCGTCGCCCCGTGCGCCGCCAGAACTCCTCGTTCTCCGGATCCCAGTGCTGGATGCCGGGCCGTCCGAACCGCCGCCGGGCACTGGTGCCGTCGGGGGAGCCGCTCTTCGGCATGGCGCTCATCGATGGCCTCCTGAACGGACGGGCGTGACACACGGGGACGGCGGAACACGCGGGGCGGTACTTCACCGAAGCGCCGGCAGCGGCTCCGCCGGTCAGCGATGTCGAGCCGTGACACCGGGCCGGTGGGCTGCCGGCCGACGATGTCGAACGGTGACACCGGGCCGCGGAGACGGCGGCGCCGCGCCCCGCTCACTCGCGGGCGTGTTCCGCCGCCCGGGTCAGGATCCGCCGGTACACCGAGGGGTCGTCCGCCTTCAGTACGACCGGACTGGTGCCCGGCTGCCCCGCCCACTGGTAGTCGACCCCCGGGTTCGGCCATGAGCCCCCGTCCGGGGTGAACAGGTGCGGGCTCGTGATCACACCGCCGGAGACGAAGTCGTCGACCTGGGCGATGGTCGCGGCACGCGCGCGCCCCGCGTCCAGCGCCTCACCCACCGCCGCGGCGTCCACTGAGGGGCTCGACTCGGCGACGTCCAGCACCACATGACGCATCGTGATGCAGGCGTTGTCGGCGAAGAACGCCCTGCGCAGCGCGCGGTCGAGGGCTTCGCTGGCCGCCAGGCCCTGCTCCTTGGCCGCCTGCACCGCTTCCGCCGCCAGCAACCGGCTCACCGGCCACCGCCAGTCCGGCTCTGCCCAGAGCCGCCACCCCGCGTCCGGTTCCATCTCCGCCGTGACCGGGATCTCGGCGTCGATGACCGGCTTGGGCAGCGAGCCCCGGTTGATCACCTCCAACAGGACGGCGCGGTGGTCGAAGCGCACGACCTCGTCCAGTCCCAGCTCGGCGCGGGTCCGCCACAGCCGTTGGACGGCGACATGCGCCCAGGGGCAGGCGAGGTCCGCGTAGACCGCGACGGTGCCCGGCAGAACGCTGATCATGTCTCGGGAGTCCCTTCTCATGTGCGGGAGCGCTCCCGCTGGGGTCGGCCCCGCCGCCGAGGGCGTCCCGGGTAGGCCGGGACGCCCGCGGCGGCGCACGGGTGCGCGGGGCCGGCGCCGGCCTCAGACGGCCTGGTCCTGCCGGGGGTCGGACGTCGAGGCACGGCTGCTCAGCGAGTTCCGCGCCGCACGTGTGCGAGCGATGTCGAGCCCCTGGTCGTCGTCGGACAGCAGCACCTTCTCGTAGGCGCTGCGTACCTCACGCTTGAGCACCTTGCCGGTCACGCCGAGCGGGATGTCGTTCTCGCCCTTGACGAGTACGACCGCGGAGACCTCGTGCGTACCGGCCTTGCGCAGTGCCCCGTTGATCTGCGACAGCAGCTCCTCCGAGGTCAGCCGGCAGGGTTCGGCCAGCCGGATCACGGCGATCGGTTCGGACAGCTCCTCGTCGGTGGGGCTGACGGCGGCGGCCACCACACAGTCCACCGCCTGACGGCAGGCCTTCAGGACGAGCTCCTCCGTGGGCAGGCTGTAGACGGGCCCGCGGGCGGTGTGGATGACGTCGGTGACCCGGTCGTACTGGTAGAAGCGGCCCTGCTCGTCGTAGTAGCCGATATCGCCGGTGAGCCAGAAGCCGTCGTGCTTCGAACGGTGTGTCAGATCCGGGTCGTTCCAGTACCCCAGCGTCTCGGTCGGTGTCTTGACCGCGATGAACCCGATCTCGTTCGGCCCCAGCCGCTTGCCCTGCTCGTCGTAGACGGTGGCCTCTTCGACGATGGGCTCCGGGTGGCCGACACACCGCTTGTAGGCGTCGGTGTCCGGGCCGTGGATGTTCTGGAACACGGCCATGCCCACCTCGGTCGAGGCGAGCCCGTCGATGTAGCGCGAACCCTGCCGCCACTTGCCGCCGGAGCGGTGCCGTCCGAGCCGTACCAGCTCGCGGATGTGGGCCTCGTGCGAGGCGTCGGCCGTGCTCAGCCAGGTGGTCACCCGCGAGGCCGCGGACGGCTCCACGCCCAGCGCCGCCAGCTCGCCGAAGGTGATGGGGAAGGCGATGACCACGGTCGGCTTCCACCAGCGCATGACCTCGGCCACCGCCGGTCCCCGCTGCTCCTCCATCACCAGGGTGGGCACACCGGTCAGGGTGGCCATCATCATGTAGCTGAGGCCGGAGCCGTGGGACGGGGGGAACACCAGCAGGTTCCTGTCGTCGACGCCGGACGGCATCGTGAGGATGCGGGGGCGCTTGCCCGCGAAGAACTGCCGGTGGCCGAGGATCGGCGCCTTGGGCAGGCCCGTGGTCCCCGAGGAGTGCGCGATCAGCACCGGATCGTGGTCACCGTGCATGTAGGGGTAGCCGACGGGCAGCGGGCCCGCGCTGCCCGCGGCGTCGACTTCCTCCTGCGCGACCGTGAAGCCCAACCCGTCCGGGCTCTCGGCGGCCTCGACGAGGGAGTCCAGCCGGTCGGCGTCGGCGACGACCCCGCGCGGCTCCAGTCGCTTCAGATAGCGCGCCGCGATGTGCGGAGCCATGTTCGGGTTGACCGGGGCGGGAATGGCCCCAAGGCTGTTCAGGGCCATGAAGTGGACGAAGTTGGCGATGCCGTCCCCGCTGTAGATGCCGACCCGGTCACCGCGCACCACACCGGCGGCGTGGAACCAGCGTGCGTAGCGCTCGGTCGCGTCCCGCAGATCAGCCAGGGTGAAGACGCGGACGTCCTTCTCCCCACCGCCGCGCGGCAGGTGGTACAGCAGGGGAGCATCCTGGTCGGCTGCCCGGTCCAGGGTGTGCCAGAGGAAGGTCCCGACGCCGAGGGAACGCTCGGACACCAGCTCCAGCCGTGCCCGGAACCCCCGGTGCGAAGGGCCGAGCTTCATACGGCGAACCGACGCCAGATGCCGTTGCAGGGATCGGATGTTCATCTCGATTCTCCTTACTCTGTGGTGAACTCGTGGGACGCGTGACGGCTCGCGCGGTGGACGGGCGGGACGCGTCGAGCCGGGACACCGTGCGGTGCCACAGCGGTGTCTCACCGCAGGGGCAGCGGCTCCATGAGCGATTCCAGGTGGGCCTGCCACGGCCCGCCGGCCGAGGGAACGGGTGGTGCGGGCACGCCCTGTGGCTCCCAGCCCGTCACGACGCGGATGCCGTGCAGGGCGCTCGTGATCCACACCTCGCACCGCGCGAGCCGGGCCGGGCTCACCCGCGTATGACGCACCGTCACTCCGAGCCGGGCGGCGTGGTCGAGCAGCAGACGTCGGGTGATGCCGGGCAGGATCCGGCCGTCCTCCGGTGCGGTGCACAGGTCGCCGCCGTCCCACCACAGCAGACTGCTGAAGGCCCCCTCGACGGCCCTGCCGTGCTCGTCGACCAGAATCGCCTCGTCGGCACCGTGCTGTCTGGCCTGTTTCCTCAGCCGCCCCTGCACCGGGAAGTCGGGCCCCTTGCGCGTGGGGCACGTGCGCGGATCGACGCGATCCGCCACCCAGACACGGGCGCTGTCCTGAAGTGGCGGGGCCTGACGCAGCCTCAGCGCCAGTCGGGGCGACGGGCCGCCGAGCAGTTCGACCCGGGGAAACCATGTTCCGGTCCGCGGCAGTCGCGCGGTGACGGCGGCTCGGAATTCCGTGATCCCGGCACGGTCGACACCACAGGCACCGATGGCGTTTCCGAACCGGTTCCAGTGCATTTCGTAACCCCGGACCCGGCCCTCCCGAAGCAGCCAGGAATCGGCTATGACCATCCCCTGGTCGTCTTCCTCGGCGGTGAACCCGTCACCGGAATTCCAAACGAAAAAGGATCGAGTGCCGATATCGGTACGCATGTACGGTGGCCCTCCTCACCCACGGCCGGCGAGATCCGACCAGAAGTCGGTCGCCTTTCAAGCAAGGTAGGGAGACCGCGAATGGAACAACAGAGCCATGTGAGGGCCATAGCGAGGGTGCCAATGCACCGGGCCCCCGGTGGTGCTGTGCCCGTGTCCTCGGGAAACACCGTGGTCGCACGGAATGTGCGCCTCCTCAGAGAGCAACGGGGCCTGTCCCTGGCCGAGTTGGCCCGGCAGTCCGGCCTGGCCAAGCAGACGCTGTCCAACCTGGAGCAGGTGATGACCGTTCAGCGCCGCGACGAGGTGGTGTGGCAGCGGCACGGAACATACGAGTCCCGGTTGCTCGACAGCGTGTACGACTCCGGTGTGATCGAGAACTGTCTGGTGCGCGTCTGCGACGATCCCGCCGGTGCGGGCGGACCCTCCGAGCCGCACCCGGTGGGCACCCTGGAGCACCTGTACGTCATCAGCGGCACGGTGCGGTGGGCCCCGCCGACAGCCCGGTGGAACTGACGGCCGGTGACTTCGTGCGCTGTCCCGGGGACCGGCCTCATGTGTACGAGTCACTGGTCGGCGAGAGCCTGGTGCACATCGTGGTCAGCGTGCCCCGCGTCCAGCCCGGCACCGGAGCCACCGGCGTGGCCCGCACCCACGGCACCGGTCCGCGCTGAGCGCCAGGGACGACGGGGCGGTGGCGTCGAGCGGCACGGGCGGGCCCGCCGAGCCGCACCCGGGGCGTCACGAGCCGCTCCACCGGTCGTACCGCGGCCGACACGCGGCGCACGGTCACCGTGCGCGCGGCACGGCCGGTGGAGCGGCTCCGTGTGTGGTGCTGTCGGCGTGTCAGGCCGCGAAGTCGCGGTCACGCGTCTCCGGCAGCGCCAGCACACACAGCAGGCTGATCAGGCACAGTCCGCCCGCGTAGGCACCGAGCACGAGCGGCGACTTCCACTGGGAGTTCAGCCAGGTGGCGACCAGCGGGGCGAAGCCGCCACCGAGCG
This sequence comes from Streptomyces dysideae, assembly GCF_001514305.1. Classification (GTDB taxonomy): domain Bacteria; phylum Actinomycetota; class Actinomycetes; order Streptomycetales; family Streptomycetaceae; genus Streptomyces; species Streptomyces dysideae. The sequence goes on along the minus strand of NZ_KQ949119.1, from coordinate 38,910 downwards.
TGTTGGCGAGGATGAAGGTCGCCGAGGCTCCGGTGTAGCGCAGCCGGGCCGGGAACAGCTCCGGCAGGAAGGCCGCGATCGGCGCGAACATCAGGATGAAGAGCACCAGTCCCACGGTGAACGCTCCGGTGATGACCAGCCCGTTGCCCGTCTCCATGGAGCCGAACATGGGCAGCGCCCACACCACGCAGCCGATCGCCCCGGTCAGGATCACCGGCCGTCGCCCCACCCGGTCGGCCAGCCGGGCCACCGGGATCACGGCGATGGCGGTCACGCCGGCGGCCACGCTCGCGGCGGCCAGCATGGTGTTCTGCGGGATGCCGAGCGCCTTCGGCCCGTACGAGATGCTGTAGACGATCGTCAGGTAGTAGACGGCCGAACCGCCGACCGCCACGCCTATCCCGAGCAGCAGCCGCCCCGGGTGCTCCTTGACCAGGGCGCCCAGGGGAAACCGCGGCGCGGGGCGGGCGTCCGAGGACTGGTGGCTGAACACCGGCGACTCGCTCACACGGGTGCGCACCCAGAACCCGACGACGATGAGCAGCGTGCTCAGCAGGAACGGCACGCGCCACGCCCCGTCGGCGAAACCGTCCCGGCCCGCGACGGCGATGGTCGGCAGGATCACGGCGCTGGACAGCAGGAAACCCAGCAGCGCGCCGATCTGCGGAATGGACGCGTGCATCGCCCGTCGTCCGGGCGGCGCGTGCTCGGCGGCGAGCAGTACCGCGCCACCCCACTCGCCGCCCATGCTCACGCCCTGCAACAGCCGGAGGGCGACCAGGAGCACCGGGGCGAGGAGCCCCGCCGTCTCGTACGTCGGTAGCACACCGACACCGACCGTGGCTATGCCCATCAGCACCAGCGAGGTGACCAGGGCCCGCTTGCGGCCGAGCCGGTCACCGATGGTCCCGAACAGCACGACGCCGATGGGGCGGGCGAGGAACGCGGCGGCGAAGGTCAGGAACGCCGCCAGGGTCGAGACCGTGGAGCTGCCGGACGGGAAGAAGGCCGGGCCCAGAACGAACGCGGCCGCTGTGCCGTACACGGCGAAGTCGTAGTACTCGATGGTGGTTCCGACAAGGCTCGCGACGGCGACGCGCGACACGTTCTCCTTCGCCGCGGGCGGTGGGGCGGGGGGTGTGGTGGTACCGACGGGCGCTGTGTCGCTGCTGGTCTCGGACATGGAGCGGCTCACCTCCGACAGGACCGGATCTCGAAGTGATCCGGGCCACAGTGGGGACTGGGTGCGGTGGACTGTAAGAGGCCCGTGACCGGTCCGCGCATGGATGTGCCGCCCTGCGCAACAGCGGCCAGGTGCCTGCAATATGCACGTTTGGCCGCCTGCAATGCCTGCGTTTGCCCGGAACGCGGGCAGCCGTTCGCACACCCATCGGCCCATCTGCCGTGGGTGTGCGAACGGAAACACGGAAACTACGGAACCGGGGTGGCGGGCGCGGCCGACCCGAGGTCGAGTGCGATGTCGACGATCATGTCCTCCTGGCCGCCGACGAGCCTGCGGCGGCCGACCTCCAGGAGCAGGGCGCGGGTGTCGACACCGTAGCGTTCGGCGGCGACTTCGGCGTGGCGCAGGAACGAGGAGTACGCGCCCGCGTAGCCGAGCGTCAGTGTCTCCCGGTCGACCTGCACGGCGCGGTCCCGGAGCGGTCGTACGAGGCCGTCGGCGGCGTCCTGAAGGGCGAACAGGTCGCAGCCGTGCTTCCAGTCCTGCAGGTTGGCGACGGCGACGAAGGCCTCGATGGGGCAGTTGCCCGCGCCCGCGCCCCCGCCCTGTCCGGCGAGGGACGCGTCGACGCGGGTGACGCCCTCCTCCACCGCGACGACGCTGTTGGCGACGGACAGGGAGAGGTTCTCGTGTGCGTGGATGCCGATCTCGGTGGCCGGGTCCAGCACGTCACGGTAGGCGCGCACGCGTGCGCGGACGCCGTCCATGGTGAGCCGGCCGCCGGAGTCCGTGACGTACACACAGTGTGCGCCGTACGACTCCATGAGCTTGGCCTGGGTGGCGAGTTCAGCGGCCGGGGCCATGTGGCTCAGCATCAGGAAACCGGCGACGTCCATGCCGAGTTCGCGGGCCTTGGCGATGTGCTGTGCCGCGATGTCGGCCTCGGTGCAGTGGGTGGCGACGCGGACCGAGCGGACGCCGAGGTCGTGGGCTCGTTCGAGTTCGGCGATGGTGCCGATGCCGGGCAGGAGGAGGGTGATGAGGACGGCGGGACAAACTCAAGCTGCGATCACGGGCGCAGATAGCGGCTTGGGCCGCCACGCGCGTCGGGCCCGGATTGGTCTGAGTCCCGCCGGGGAAGCGGTGGTTGGCCGAGCCGATGCCGTAGTCCTTCACCAGCAGCTGAAGGCCGCGCGGGGTCAGCCTCTGCGGGCCGTGTTCGGCCGACGGCGTCTCCGAGCCAGCGTTGAGCTGCTCAATCAGGCGGCTCGTCCGCAGCGTTGCAGGATCGCCCTCTGCGGCGAAGATCCGGCGGATGTCGGCCAGGATGAGGGTGCAGAGCCCCGCACCCTCATCCTGCCCGGCCGGCGGCACCTGGCCGGGCATCCGCCGCGAACTGCCGAAGACGCGCGTCGGCTGACGCGGTGATCCGCCGGGGTCATTCGGCGCAACTGCCCGGGCTTCGCCAGGTGTTCCCTGTGCCGCATGGCGGAACAACCGCTGTGGCCACGTCTGCAACGGGTATGTGATGTCCGGATGTGACGCACACGCCACCGACCCTCCTCCCGGAACTCACAGCCTTTGCCGCGGAGGGGCGGATGGCTCGTCGGCCGGGGGCGCCGTTCACCGCGACGCCCCGGCGCAGCCCCTGCCGCGACCGACTCATCAGCCGGCGGACGGGAGCTGGATCTCGCGGCGCTCGGGGACTACAGCGCCGCGACCATCCACACATCACGCAGCCCCACTACGCAGAGAGCCGCCCATGTATCCCCAGAGCAGACCTCCCCAACAGGATGCGCTCGCGGCCGTCATCCTGTACCTGAGCCGTCTCGACCACGGACGCCTGTATTCCGATGACGAGCTGGCCCGGGCGATGAACGACTGTTACGCGTCGTTCGGAAGCCTGGACACACTCAGCCTCCGGTACGGGCGATCGCTGAGCTCCGAGGGCACCGAGGCCCGCGCCCGCCGCGAACGGCGGGCGTGGGCCTCGCGCGTTGCCGCGGACCTGGCTCGGCGCCATCCTCATGCCCGCTCCGTGCCCATCGCCTCGGGGACGACGTTGTCAGCCGCCCTCGAGGCGGCGGGCGTCCCTCGCAGAGCGCGCGCGGCACATCGCCGCGCCCTCCTCGCCGGCGCCCCGGTCATCGCCCTGTACCTGCTGATCAGCGGCTCGGCCAACGCGGCCAGGGACTTCATGGCCCTGCCGGTGGCAGGCCCGCTGAACGTGGGTCTCGGCCTCGGTCTGCTGCAACTCGTCGCCGTCGCGGCCTGGGTCCTGTGGTACGGGCGGTATTCCGAGACCTCACTCGACCCTCTCCTCGAGAGCCTGGGAACGTCCACCGAGGAGCTGAGGCACCGCTCATGACATCGGATCACGTCACTGCCGATCTACCGGTCTTCGCCGTCTTCCTCGTCTGCGCGCTGTTCCTGGCGGTATGGGCCGCCCCGCACCGAGGGACCGTCACGGAGTTCTACGTCAGCGATGGTCGCCTGACGCCGGCTCACAACGGTCTGGCCCTCTTCGGAGACGTCATGTCCGCGGCCGCTCTGTTGGGCAGTCCCGGCCTGATCGCCCTCACCGGTTATGACGGCACGCTCTCCGTTCTGGGGCCCGCCGTCTCCTGGGTCGTCGTCCTCCTGCTGGTAGCGGAGCCGTACCACGGCAAGGGACAGTTCACCATCGGCGACCGAATGGCCCGTCGTCTGCGCCCGCGTGCGGTGCATCTGTCGGCGGGCATCGCCACACTCCTCGTCTGCCTGATGTACCTGACCGCCCAACTCGTCGGAGCGAGCGCACTCACGGTGGGAATTCTGGGCACGTCCGGCCGGGGCATGGAGCAGGGCGTCGCCGCCGTACTCGGCGCTCTCATGATCCTCTACATCGTCCTGGGCGGCATGGGAGCGGCCACGCTGGTTCAGACCCTCAAGGCGGTCCTGCTGCTGGTCGGCGGCACCGCCCTGGCGCTGGCGGTGCTGTCCAGATTCGACTGGAACCCGGGCGCGCTCCTGAGCGCCGCGGCCGACCACAGCGGTCACGGCGAACGATTCCTGCAGCCGGGGCTGCGTTTCGGCGACGGCGGAACGACGAGGCTGGACTCCGCCAGCGAGCAACTGGCCCTGCTGATCGGAGCAGCCGGACTGCCGCATCTCCTGATGCGGATCAACGCCGTGCCCTCCCGGCGCGACGCGCGGCGATCGGTCCAGTACGCGGCCCTGCTGACCTGTGCGTTCTACGTGGCCGCCGGCGTGCTCGGCTTCGGAGCCGCAGCTCTGGTCGGCACGGACGCCATCGCGGCGGACAACCCCTCCGGGAACACGGCCGTGCTCCTTCTCGCGGCGGAAATCGGGGGTTCGCTCCTGCTCAGCCTCGTCGCCTGCCTGGCATTCGCCACGGTGCTGGCCGTCGTGGCCGGTATCACTCTCGCCGCCGCGACCTCGTTGGCCCACGACATCTACGGCGCGGTCATCACTCGTGGAACCGTGTCCGAGCAGCGCGAGCTGTTCGTGACACGGGTGGCGGCCGTGGTGGTCGGTACGAGCGCCACGTTGCTGGCCATGTTCGCAGGCGGCCTCAACGTCTCCTTCCTCATAGGTCTGGCCTTCGCCGTGGCCGCCTCGGCGATCGCGCCCGCTCTGCTGTACAGCATGTTCTGGCAGGGCTTCACCACCCGGGGCGCGATGTGGAGCATCTACGGCGGTCTGGCCACCTCCGTGTCGCTGATGTGCCTGTCGCCCCAGATCTCCGGCAGTGCCACCGCAGTGCTGCCCGACCTGGACTTCTCGGTGTTCCCGCTCCGGAACCCGGCCATCGTCTCGGTTCCGGTCGGATTCCTTCTCGGTTGGCTCGGATCGGCGCCCTTCCGCGCGGCCAGCCGGGCGGCCCGCTCCGAGGACCGCATCACGAGGGGGGTTTCACCGCGCGGATGACGCCACGGCAGTCAGCCGGTCACGCCCGCCGGTTCACCTGGTGGGCGGCCGGCTCGCGGTGCCGTACGGCGGTTCAGTGCGGCATGTCGTCGAGAGCGGTGGACACACGCATGACGGCCGGTGGCTCGGCCGTGAACAGCACGACCGTGCCGCCGGGCAGGTCGGCCTCGGTGACCCGGCGGAAGCCCGCGGCTTCCAGGGTGAGCTGGGCCGGGGAGTCGTCCTCGGCCGGTGCGGCGACGACCCGGCGGCAGTGTGGGTCCGCGGCGAAGAGGGCGGGGACGAGTTCGCGCAGCAGGCGGGAGGCCAGGGCCTGTTCCGAAGGGGCGGGGTCCGGGAGGGTGAGTCCGACGGCGAGGTCATGGGCCCCGAAGGGATAGCAGACGCACACCGGGTGGTGCGGGACGCGGTGGATCTCCAGGAGGATCGTCGGCCCGCCGTCGAAGGTGGCGGCGTAGGCGCCGACGGTACGGCTGGAGATGCCGACGGGATCACCGGTCGGCCGCAAATTCCAGCCGCCGCCGAGGGCCGGCACGGGGGGGCGGCGATACGGCATCGAGGAGGATGGCCATGGCGAGGGCTCCGCGGTCGTGTAGGGCCGGCCCGGGCCGTGTCGCACAGGGCCGGGCGGGTCAGGGGTGGTGGGGACGGGTCAGAGAGCCGAGGCGGCCTGCTGCTCGACCCAGCGTCGGAGCTCGACCTTGGCGAGCTTTCCGCTGGCGTTGCGGGGCAGCTGCTCGGCGATCAGGACTGTGGTGGGGAGCTTGTAGCGGGCCAGGTGCCGGCCCGCGAAGCCGCGGACGTCCTCCAGAGTGGGAGCGGTGCCAGGCTCGCACGTGAGGACGGCGAGGACGGTTTCGCCCCACTTGGGGTCGGGGACGCCGATGACGGCGGCCTCCAGGACGCCCGGGTACTCGACGAGGACTCGCTCCACCTCGGCAGGGTAGACGTTCTCGCCACCGCTGATGATCATGTCCTTGAGCCGGTCGACGATGTAGTAGAGACCGTCCTTGTCCCGGTAGGCGATGTCACCGGTGTGGAACCAGCCCGCGTCGTCGAAGGCCGCACGGGTGGCGTCCGGGTTGTCCCAGTAACCGGAGGCCACGTTGGGGCCGCGTACGCAGATCTCGCCTCGCACGTCGGTCTCCCGGATGCGGGCGCCCGTGACGGGGTCGGCGAGACAGATCTCGGTGTACGGCATGGGGGCTCCGGCCGATCCCGCCTTCTCCCGCGTCAGGCCGGCCGGCAGGTAGGTGGCGAAGGGCGCCGTCTCGGTCAGCCCCCAGGCCTGCTGGAGCAGGATCCCGCACTCGCCGTAGTCCTTGATGAGCTGCGGTGGCACGGGTGCGCCCGCCACGATCGCCGACCGCAGGGCACTCAGGTCGGCCTCGGCGAAGCCGGGCACGCGGGCGAGGGCGGCGTACATGGCCGGGACGGCGAAGAGACCGGTCACGCGGTGGTGGACCAGGTCGTCGAGGCACTGGGCGGGATCGAAGCCGCGGCGCAGGACGACGGTGCCGCCGCGCAGCAAGGTGCGCAGGGTGAGGGCGTTGAGGCCGCCGATGTGGAAGAGCGGGGCGACGGCCAGGTTCACGTCGTCGGCCCGGGTGTCCACGACGCTGTCAACATTGACCGCGTTCCACCAGAGGTTGCCGTGGGTGAGCATGACGCCCTTGGGCCGACCCGTGGTGCCGGAGGTGTACATGAGCACCGCGAGGTCGTCGTCGTACAGGGCGGCGCGCTCCCTTGCGGGCCGGTCGGGGCCGAGCAGCTCCGACAGCGGGGACCAGACGGCGGCTCGCGCGGCCGCCGCGGGGCACTGGGGATCGGTGTCGACCAATATGTGGCGGCGGGCCGGTATGTCGCCCATGATCGACTCGACGAGTTCACGGTGGCCCGCTTCCACCACCACGGTGTGGGCGCCGCTGTCGGTCAGGATGTGGTGCACTTCGTCGGCCGCGAGCCGGAAGTTGACCGGGACGAAGATCGCCCCGAGGTGAGCCGCCGCGATGAGCGTCTCGAAGACGGTCACGCTGTTGAAGCCGAGGTAGGCGATCCGGTCGCCGCGGCGCAGCCCGTGCTCGGCGAGTCCGGCGGCGAACTCGGCTGCGGTGCGGCTGAGTTGGGCGGCGGAGATCTCACGGCCCTCGTAGACGAGGGCACTGGCGGTGGGCAACTGGGCTCTGCGGTGCAGTGCCGCGGCGGGGCTGATGTCGACGGCGGCCATGGTGTCGGCTCCTTCGATGGCTGTCGGTGACGGGGACGGGCGACGGACGGTGGCGGTGGTTCAGAGGCCCGCGCCGCCGGCAGGGGTGCGGAAGCCGCGGACGGCGATGCCGCCGTCGGCGGGGATGACGGCTCCGGTGACGGTGCCGCTGTCGGCGCGGGAGGCGAGCAGGACGTACGGGCCGGTGAAGTCCTCTGGCTCGACGCTGGAGTCGTACAGCGGGATGAGCGGCGGCTGTTCGATTCCGGACGCCTCGTTCCTGGCGAAGGACGCGGCCAGCGTACGGTCCTGAAGGCCCAGGCTCTGCGGGCCGCGCAGCTGGGTGCGCATGCCGCCGACGGCGACGCCGTTGACCCGGACGCTCGGCGCCAGCTCGTAGGCGAACTGGCGGAGCAGGCCGAGACAGGCATGCTTGCTGGCGGTGTAGAGGACGCCGCCGCCGTCGGTGTGGAAGGAGGCGTTCGACAGGGTCATCACGACGCTCCCGCGGGTGGCGACCAGCTCGCGCCAGGCGGCCTCCACGGCCAGGACGTATCCCTTGACGTTGATGCCGAAGATCTCGTCGAAGGCCTCGGAGAACTCCTTGCCGGTGAGCCTGGTGAGGCTGCGGTGGTAGTCCCAGATCCCGGCGTTGGGGACGAGTATGTCCAGTTTGCCGAACCGCTCGACCGTGGCCTCAACGGCGTGGTGCAGGTCGTCCGGGGAGCGTACGTCTCCGGGCACGGGCAGCACCCGGTCCCCCCGTTCGCCCGCGGCGCGCACCACCTCTTCCAGCTGCTCGGCGTTGCGGCCGAGGACGGCGACGCTCGCGCCCTCGGCGAGGTAGCGCAGGGCGACGGCGCGGCCGATGCCGGAGCCGGCGCCGGTGATCAGGGCGACCTCGCCCTCCAGCCAGCCCATGGGTCAGTGCTCCTTGAGGAAGTCGGTGACCAGGCGCTCGAACTCGGCCTGCCGCTCCAGCTGGACCCAGTGGCCGCAGCCGCCGAAGACGTGCAACTGGACGTCGCGGATCTGCTTGAGCATCAGCTGCGCGCCGTCGAGGGTGATGGTGCGGTCGTCGCGGCCCCAGAGCAAGAGGGTCGACGCCTTGATCTTGTGGACCCGCTGCCAGAGCGGGTCCATGCCGTGCCGCTTGGCGAAGGCCGCGTTGTAGGCGTGGTAGAAGGCGATGTGGGACTCGTCGAGGGACGCCTCGTAGCGGGCCTGTGCAGTGTCCGCCCAGCGCTTCGGCTCGGCGGTCATCACGCCGATGAAGTCCCGCATCTTCTTCAGGGTCGGGCCCTCGCCGTTGTAGTAGCGGAACATCGCCTTCTGGCCCTCGGTCGGGGTGGGCCCGAAGGGCAGCCAGCCGCCGCCCGGTGCCATCAGCACCAGCTTCTCGACCCGCTCCGGGGCTTCGAGCGCGGTGGCGATGGCGGCTGCTCCGCCCAGACTGTTGCCCAGCAGATGGAACCGGTCGACGCCGAGGGCGTCCAGCGTCTGCAGCAGGGCATCGACCGTGATCTCGGTGATGCTGCGGGCGTCCAGGTCGGCTTCGGCGGGGCGGTAGCTGCCGCCGAAGCCGGGCTGGTCGGGCAGCACGACACGGAAGTGCCGGGTGAGGGCTGGCAGGTTCTGGTGGTAGTTGGCGACCGCACTCGCGCCGGGTCCGCCGCCGTGCAGCATCACCAGCACCGGACCGGCACCGGCATCGATCTCCGGTAGGGCAGGCGGCAGCATCCGGGCCGCTTGCGGACCGGATATCGGAGTGAGGCCGGTCAGGCGGTCGCGGGTTCGAGGGTGACCTGGTGGCCGAGGGCCTGGAGCTGGCGGACGAGGTCGCGGGTCCGATCCCGAACAGCTCCAACAGGGCGGGGGCCGCCTGCTTGACCAGCGGACCGATCTCGGCGTCCAGCTCGGCGATCTCAGTGGCGGCGGGCCAGACGCCTCAGAACGAACGAACCTGAAACCCCGTCAACCCGCCCTGACCAGCTGATCAGCGCCTCCCGCACACAGGGGGAACCTCAGCCCTCGGCCAGGAGGCTGAGGGCGGCGAGGCCGGTAGGGCGGCCGGTGGCCGAGGCCGAATTTCCGCTGGATCCGCCTGGCCACCACGTCGACGTTAAGACCGGCCGCGTTGTCGGTGTTGTCCTCCACGAAGAGGAGGAAGTCGGGCAGGCCGTCTGTCAGCGGGGGCAGGCCCTTAGTTGATCCAGTGGGTGCTCGTCACCACCCCGGACTGCTGGCCTGTCGGAAGATCTTGGTCAGCCGTACCGAGGGGATCGGGCCGTGGGTAGCGACACCCATGAAGCGCCTGCACGATCTCATTGATGCTCACCGCAGAAACCGGACGAGCCCAGCGACAAGCCTTGCTGTATGTCGAAACTGCACAGCCCAATGCCGCCCGTCCCCTTCTCTCGGACACGCGACACATCACACACCGGTCGAGAGGAGCGGGAGGCTTCTGACGAAGCATCACGCACAGCTGTCCACCGGCTGTCCACCGGACGGGCCGCCCCTCGGGCCAATTCAACGCTTCAGTGCAGCAAAACCGCAGCTCAAAGCCCATTGGGCTACCCACGCGCGACAGGTAGTAGATCAACGACCTACGCATTGCGATGCGTAGAAACCAACTGTCCGAATGGCCCGAATTCCAAGGTCACCCAAGAGAAGAAACCCCAGGTCAAAGGCCTGACCTGGGGTTCACCATGGAGCCGCCTTCGGGATTCGAACCCGAGACCTACGCATTACGAGACCGTGAGGGTTCGTGTTGCGTGGTGTTCCGCCGTGCCGCGTAGTGACGTTGTGCCTGATCAGAGCACGTGCAACAGGTTGACCCGTGCCACCCGATGCTGCACCGTCCAAAGGCGTCCGGCCACCGGCTGGCCACCACGGGTGGCAAGAAGCAGAGTCACCGAGATTGTAGGCCTCCCACAGACTCTTCGTACGCGCGCCGGGTCTCCCGCAGGTTACTCCAGAGACGGCCCCTTACAGCGTGGCCGGTTGGCTGTTCCCGAGACCGTCCTTCAGGTCCGTTCCTGACCAGCTAAAACCCCTGGCCATCGACCAACCAGTGGTGACAGGATCCGCAGCATGACCTATGGAATCGAGTCCTACCCCACCCGATGAGCGCCCAGGCAGGCGGTGGAGTCCCCGCCCCTTGGCCCTCCAGAGAGCAGGAGAAGATGGGGAAGCGGCTGCGACTTCGGCGGCGAGCTGTTGGTGCGCGGGCAGAAGACCGAGGTCATCGCGAAGGTCTACGGGTGGCTACGCGTTCGGCGCCGCTGGTGGCACACGTGGCAGGAAGGCGACACGGAAGTGTTGCGGTCCCAGATCCGATGTCCACCGAGCGGTTGGGTCCCAGCAAGGGCGCGGCTTGAGCGGGAGCGGTCGTGGAGTGGGTTCGCAGGCCAGAGCCGTGCCGCTGGCCGAAACGGGCCGTAAGCCGCCAGGGGCAGCGGCAGCGGGCAGACTCACGGCGCCCGACCGCTCGGCCGCTGCCCTGTGGGCAGCGGCCGAGCGGTGTGAGTCTCGATCGGAATCCAGTATGCCGGGCTATCGGTGCACGACGAACGCTCCGAACATCCGGTACAGCAGCTCCGCGCCCTGTCGTAGGGCCACCACGCTCACCCTCTCGTCGTCGCCGTGCATGGCGGTCAGCGTTGGATTGTCCACCAGGTAGGGATACGTGCCGTAGACCGGGATGCCGCGATCCTGCCAGGGCTTGCCGCTGGTGCCCGCCTCGAACATAGCGGGTACGGTGGGAACGCCGGGATGAGTTAGGGCCACCGCCCGGCGCCAGGCGGTGAAGACGTCGGAGTCGATGGGGCTAGGGCGGGCGTTCCAGTCTCGGTTCCAACGGGCAAGGGTGTCGGCGGAGTGTTCCCCCGGCGGGCCGACCAGTTCCATGCGGATGCCCGGGTAATCCACGATGACCTTGCCGATGTGATCGAGCAGTTCTTGGGGCGACTGGCCGCCCGGGGTGAATCGCAGTTGGAGGAGCGCGGACGCCCGCCGCGGGATGACGTTGGCACGGAGGCCTCCATCCTGGGAGACGAAGGCGATGGTGGCCCGCAGCAGTGCGTTGTGCAGCCCTGGATAGGGCGACCTGCTCAGTACCTCTTCCGCCGCCGCCTCGAGCTTGGCCTCTTCGGAGGCATCCTCGGCGTCGAGGAGCCGACGCACGGCGGCGGCCAGTTCGGGGTCACGGGTGCCCTGAGCGAGGGCCGCGAAGTAGTCACGGTTCAGAGGGGTGAGGACGACCGGAGTACGGGCGCGTGAGACAGCGTGCACCGCTGCGGCGAGCCGGGCCAGCGCCGAGTCCGGGAGCGGACGGGAGGAGTGGGTGGCTGTCCCGGAGGCGGTCAGCCGTACCGCGCCGAAGGCCCGGTCCACGCAACTCAGCGAGGCCAGCATGGGTGTGCTGCCTTCCTGCTGGGCCAGCATCCAGCCGCCCTCCGTGAGCACGGCCCCTGCGGCGACCCGGTCCCAGTGGTGCTCGGTCAGCCAACGGGTTCCGTACCAGCCGCCCTCCTCGTCACAGTCCGAGAGAAAGATGATGTCACGGTCGAACAGAGCCCCCTCCCGCACATGCCTCAGCAGGGCGTTCATGAAGGCCGCGCCTGCGCCTTTCATATCCAGACTGCCGCGCCCCCATAGAAAGCCGTCGGAGATATCTGCCGCGAAGGGAGGGTGCTGCCAGTCCTCCGGATGTGCGGACACGACGTCGGAGTGGGACAGCACGAGCAGCGGAGCCCGCTCCCCGGTCCCTTTGATACGAGCGAGGAAGTGGACGTTGCCGGGTTTGGGAGTCGGGATGATCTCGGTGGCTACACCGGCGTGCCGCCAGATGCGGTCCAGGGTGCGGACGAGCGGCAGGGTGTCGGCGCCCTCGCCGTTGTGCGAGGTGTCGTACCGGATCATGGTGCGGGCAAGGGAGACGACGTCTATGTCGTCGGGCGCGTGAGGGATGAGCCTGTCCGGGGCGGTCATCGTTCCTCCGCGAGGTTGCGGCTCTCCGGGGGCCTGCGCGTATGGACGAAGCGCACCGGCACGGGCAGGACGATACGGCCGTCGGGACCGCGCAACCGTTCGAACACCGTGCCGATCGCCTCTCTGGCGGCGGTGGCCTCGGCTCCGCGCAGTTCGTCCCAGGCGGCGCGCAGTCCGGTGGACATCGACCAGGTGATCCAGTCGTCTCCCGAGGCGACGGCCATCTCGTGGATCTCCTCAGCCACCGTCACCTGCTCGAATCCAAGCCGGATGAGCGCGGAGGTGATACTCGTCGCGGACTCGGACCAGGGTGCACGGCCGCGCTCGCGTGGATCGGGCCCGGGTGGAAAGTGAGGGGCCAGTACGGCGAAGGCGTCCGGCGGCACGAAGGGTGGAAGCCCGTCCTCGTCCACCAGGTCGCTGTAGACCAGCCGGCCGCCCGGAGCGAGCATCTGGAGATAGGCCCCCAGCGTCGCGGGGGCGCCGGGCAGATGCATCACACTGAATCCGCCCAGCACAACGTCGAACGACTCGGGCGCGAACTCGGGCTCCTCCGCGTCCATCTGTCGTACCGTCACATTGTTCCAGCCCCGCTCGAGAGCCTCCGCCCCTGTGTGACGCACCATGGCGGGGGCGATGTCGATGCCGGTGACGAAGCCGTCCGGCCCGACCGCCTCGCGGGCGGGGAACAGGCAGGACCCCCGGCCGCAGCCGATGTCCAGTATGCGATCGCCGGGCCTTAACTCCGCTCTGGCGACGAGCCGTTCACCGAGTGGGGTGAAGAAGTCCACCGGCGAGCGGTCAAAGACCGCCGCCGCGCGGTCAAAGGTATCGGCGATGGATTCCTTGTGCCGGGTCGCGTCCATGACGGGCACCTCCTATGCCTGCGGATCTACTGGGTTCAGGTCGCGCTAGAGCCTGACGAATTCACGGACCTGGGGCGCGGACAGATCGTCGCAAAGGACACGCTGGTACAGCTCGCGTAACTCTCCGCAGGGTTCCATCCCGAACTCCTCCACCAGCCGATGGCGCAGCCGGTGGTAGACAGTGATGGCCTCACTCCGGCGTCCGGCCAGACACAACACTGACATCAGACGGTGGCAGACCCCCTCGTTCAGGGGGTCCTCGACCAGCAACGAGCTGAGTTCGCCGATCAGTTCGTGGTAGGGGCGGCCTGAGAGCAGATCAGCCTCTATCCGCCTCTCCAGCGCCGCATGCCGGTCCTCTTCGAGCTGTACGGCATGCATCTGCAGAGGCCGGCCGGGACTCATATCGGCCAGCGCCGGGCCGCGCCACAGCGCCAGCGCCTGGCCGAGCAGCTCGGCGGCCCGGTCCGGACGGCCGGCACGCAAAGCGGTGTGCCCGAGCCCGGAGAGCCGCTGGAACTCTGTGACGTCGAGGGCGCCCTCGTCGACCTGCAGGAGATAGCTGGACGCTCCGGTGACGATGAGTCGGCGTTCCCGCCCGCTGCCCGCCGGTGCTTCGTCCGCGCAGTCGTCGATTGCGGCGAAATGGCGCCTGAGCTGGAAAATGTACGTCTGAAGGGTCCGCACCGCACTGGTGGGCGGCCGGTCCTCCCACAGCTCCTCGATGAGCAGCGAGGTGGGGACCGGCCGGTTCGCATGAAGGAGCAGCAGGGCCAGCACTTTGCGGGGCTTGGGTGCCGTAGGGGCGGAGAGGCGGGGGTCTATGACCGCCATGGGACCGAGCAGGCGAAATTCCATGAGTTTCCCTCCCGGAGTGTCAGCAACTGTGCTGAGAAAGCAACACGCCGGTGCGGAAAGCGACTCTTGGGCATCACGGAACGCGCCACCCTGCTCTCGAGATGGGATTCACCAATCACCCAGCGCCCACCACCAAAGAGAATCCACAAATACTCCCGCACCAATAAGTTGCGGGTTCAAGCTATCACGCTTGGCGGCAACTTGATCTCAGATGTGGGATTCCCGACTTCTGGTACGAGCAGCGACTGATCGGAAGTCTTTGCGGGTACACATGGGTCCCGCGCCAAACCCCTCCCACCTAGGGAGATAGACCTGAAACCACCTCACCTTCCCTCTTCTGGCGAACTAGACTACGCGGGCCCTTCAGCCTTTAGTTGATCTTTCAAAACCTCTTGATCAGGCTCCTTCGGCCGACTCGGAAGCCTGATGAGCAAGGCTAGAAACAGTGCGACAAGCAGCAGGCAGGCAGTCACCAGGAAGACTCGGTCGACAGCGTCGTCATATGCCCCGAAAACAGTTTCCCGAATATTTCCGGTCATCTTATGGACGCTCTCCGGCTGTTCTGCCGCTTTCGCCTGCTCCGGCGTCAGTCCGGAAAGTTCCGTGACGAGTCGTGCGTGGAAGATCGCATTGAAGGCGGCGAGGCCGAGCGAACCGCCGAGCTGGCGGCCGAGTGTCTGGAGTGAGACGGCCGCGCCGAGGTCCTTGAGGGGCGAGTTGTTCATGACGGCGAGCGCGTAGACCTGAGTCATCAGTCCGAGGCCGATGCCGATGAGTACCGTATAAGCCAGTGAGACGAGCCTGCCGGTGTCCGGGGTCAGAGTGATGAGCATGGCCATCCCGACGCCGGTCACCATCACTCCGAAAACGCCGAACCACTTCTCGTTGCCGAACTTCACCATCAAAGGGCTGGCCACCAGCGCGGCCAGCACGATGCCGATGGTCAGCGGCAGGAGGAGCAGGCCGGAGTCTGTGGCCGAACTGCCGGTGCTCACCTGGAGGAAGATTGGCAGGAACATCAGAGCCCCGAACATCGCGGCGCCTGAGGCGAAGGCCTGGAAGTTGGCGATGTTGAGGATGGGCCTCCGCAGCAGGTAGAGCGGGACGACCGGTTCGGCGGCCCGTCGCTCCACCAGGCCGATCGACGCCAGCAGCACCAGCGTCCCGCCGATGAGCGCGATGATCAGCGGATCGCCCCATCCGTACTCGGTGCCGGCCCAGCTGGAGATGAGCACTAGGCAAGTAGCCACTCCGCCGACCAGCAGGGCGCCGGCGTAGTCGATCTTCGGCCGGGCGACGCGTCGGTCGAGCTTCAGCGTCGTGAGGATCAGCAGCAGGGATACGGCCCCGATGGGAATGTTCACGAAGAAGATCCAGCGCCAGCCCCACTGATCGGTGATGTAACCGCCCGCGAGCGGACCGAGCGCGGCGAAGCCGGTGAGGGCGGTGGAGAAGTAGCCCTGGTATTTCGTGCGCTGCTCCGGGGTCAGCAGTTCGGTGTAGAGCGCCATCGCCGAGACGATGAAGCCGCCCGCGCCGACACCCTGCAGGGCCCGGAACAGCGAAAGCTGGAGCATCGACTGGGCGATGCCGCTCAGGATCGACCCTGTGAGGAAAGCGGCCATGGCGAAGACGAAGACGGGCTTGCGCCCGAAGAGATCGCCGAACTTGCCGTACAGCGGAGTGGTGACGGTGGCGGCCAGGGTGTACGCGGTGGCCACCCAGAAGAAGGTGCTCAGCCCGCCGAACTCGTCGATAATCACCGGCATCGCGGTGGCGGTGATGTTCATGTCGAGCATGGCCAGGAGCTGTGCCAGCAGTACGCCGACCAGGGGCAGCAGCACATAGCGTGGGCCCCGCGCCGAGGGCTGCCCCGGTGGGCGCTCGGTCTCGGTGTTCACTTCGGACATGGGCCCCTCCGGTCGAACTTCACATGCGTGACACACACATATTAGCGCTCGTGTGTCAGCACGCCACCCCTTCCGCCCCTTCGATTCCGCTCCTGCTCCCCGGCTCGACCCGGGCTCGAGACAGTGCTGACATCCGGGAGCAACGCTTGGAGCAATCGGGAGGAAGGCATGCGCAATGAGTGAATTCACGCTCGACGATCTGTTCCGCATCATCAGTTCCGCGACGGGGGAACCGTTGGACTCCGCCTCGCCCGAGGAGCTCCAGAACACGGCCTTCGGCGAGCTGGGCGTCGACTCACTGGCACTGCTGGAGACCGCGACCCGGGTGGAGCTGGAGACCGGGGTCACCATCCAGGACTCCGAAGTGCCGCGGCTGGAGTGTCCGCGGTCGTTCCTCGACTACGTCACCGAGCGGCTCAAGGAAGCAGTGTGACCGGCGTGCCAACGACAGGCCAGGACGACAGGCCCGGCTCAGCCGTCTTCCGGGTGCTGCTGCGCATGGAGATCCATCCGGGCCGTGAGCGGGAATTCGAGGAGACCTGGCTCAAGGTTGGCGACGCGGTGACCGGGAATCCCGGCAATCTGGCGCAGTGGCTGCTGCGTGGCGAGGCAGGGGAGAAGGAGGCCGAGGGGAGCGTCTACTACATCGTCAGCGACTGGACGGACGAGCCGAGTTTCCGTGCCTTCGAGAGCAGCGAGGCCCATGTCCGCCACCGTGAGCTGCTCCACCCGTACCGGGGCGCCGGCTCCATGATGACCATGAACATGGTGTACGCGCTGCGCGGCGCGGGAGCCGGCTGATACGTGCATGTCCGTCCTGCCTCGGGCGGCGGCCACTCCGGCCGCCGCCCGAGGGGTCACCCTTCCCGCGACAGGACCGGCAGCGCCTGAGCCAGTGCCTCCCGCCAGTGCCGCAGGGGCTGGATGCCGGTGGTTTCCCAAAGGCCGTGCCCCAGCACGGTGTACGCGGGCCTCGGCGCCGCCCGCCCCAGGTCCGCGCCCCGCGTCGGCCTGACCCGCTCCGGATCGGCGCCCAGTAGCAGGAACACCTCCCGCGCCAGCTCGTACCAGCTGGCCTGCCCCGCGCTCGTCCCGTGATACACGCCGGGCGGCACGGCTCCCTGCCGCGCCGCCCGGCCGAGCCGGATCAGCAAGGCGGCCAGGTCCGCGCTCCAGGTCGGTTGGCCGTACTGATCGTCCACCACGTCGACGGTCCCGTCCCCGGCGGCTAGGCCGCTCATGGCGCGCACGAAACTGCGGCCCCCGGCGCCGTACAGCCAGGCGGTGCGCACCACCAGACCGGTGTCCGGCAGGAGTTCCCGTACGGCCTGTTCGCCTGCGAGTTTGGAGCGGCCGTACGCGGTGCGCGGCTTCGTCGGATGGTCCTCCGGGTAGGGCGTGACGCGGTCGCCGGAGAAGACGTAGTCGGTCGACATCTGCAGCAGCGTGGCCCCGCTCCGGGCGCAGGCCGCCGCGAGATGGCGCGCCCCGTCCGCGTTGGTCCTTGTCGCGGGCGCCTCCTGGGACTCGGCCGCGTCAACAGCCGTCCAAGCCGCGCAGTTCACGACGACGGCGGGCCGGTGCGCGGCGACCGCCTCGTGCACCGCCGCCGCGTCGGTGATGTCCAGCGACCGCCGCTCCAGCGCCACCACCGGCTCGCCCGCCGTCCCGGCGAGCCGGGCCACCACGTCTTGGCCCAGCATCCCGCCGGCGCCCGTGACCAGCCACGCGCCCGTCATCGGGGGACCGCCGGGTGGACCAGTGCCGAGCGGGTCAGCGGTTCCCACCAGGGCCGGTTGTCGCGGTACCAGGCGATGGTCTCCTCCAGACCGCTGGCGAAGTCCGTGCGGGGCCGGTAGCCGAGCTCGGTGCGCGCCTTGGAGCAGTCCAGGGAGTAGCGGCGGTCGTGTCCCTTGCGGTCCTCGACCCACTCCACGAGGTCCCAGTCCGCGTCCATCGCCTTCAGCAGCCTGCCCGTCAGCTCCCGGTTGCTCAGCTCCGTGCCGCCGCCGATGTGGTAGATCTCGCCCGCCCGTCCACGCCGCCGGACGAGTTCGATGCCCCGCACGTGGTCGTCGACGTGCAGCCAGTCGCGGATGTGCTCGCCGTCCCCGTACAGGGGCACGGGCAGGCCGTCCAGGAGCCGGGTGATGAACAGCGGGATGAGCTTCTCCGGGAAGTGGTGAGGGCCGTAGTTGTTGGAGCACCGAGTGATGCGTACGTCTAGGCCGTGCGTACGGTGACAGGCCAGGGCCAGAAGATCCGCGGCCGCCTTTGACGCGGAGTACGGCGAGTTCGGATCGGGCGGGGAGTCCTCCCGCCACGAGCCGCTCTCCGCCGAGCCGTACACCTCGTCGGTCGAGATCTGGACGAACAGTTCGGTCCGGTGCCGGATAGCCGCCTCCAGCAGCGTCTGCGTCCCCAGGACGTTTGTCCGTACGAAGTCAGCCGGGCGATCGATCGAGCGGTCCACATGGGATTCGGCGGCGAAGTGCACCACCTCGTCGTGAGCGGCCACGAGTTCACCAACCAGGGGAGCGTCGCACACGTCCCCGCGGACAAAGGCGAAGCCGGGGTGGCCGCGCACGGCGTCCAGATTGGCGCGGACTCCGGCGTAGGTCAGCTTGTCGAGCACGGTGACCGCCGTGCCGCCGGGCCCGTCCGCGCCCAACAGGGAGCGGACGTAGTGCGAGCCGATGAACCCAGCCCCTCCGGTCACCAGCACCCTGCGCGTGGGCCGGAATCGCGTGGGCCGTGTCGTGGGTCGGTTCGTCGTCATGTGGGAATCTGCACCTCGCTGTGGTCGCCCAGCACGAAGCGGTGGGCATCGGGGGTCCGGGGAGCGGGGGTCACCACGACGCTCCGGCCGATGAGCGAGGCATGCACCCGGCGCACTCCGTGCAGCCGGGAGTTGCACAGCACGATGGAGAACTCGACCTCACTGTCGGTGATCCGGCAATTCTCCGCGACCGAGGTGAACGGCCCGACGTAGGAACCGGTGATGGTGGTGCCGGAACCGATGACGGCGGGCCCAACGATGCGCGAGCCGAACACCCGGGCGCCCGGTTCGATCCTCACCCGGCCGACGAGTTCGCTGGTGTCGTCCACCTCTCCGGCGACACCTGGGACCAGGTTTTCCAGGAGTGTGCGGTTCACCTCCAGCATGTCGTCGACGTTGCCGGTGTCCTTCCAATAGCCGGAGATGGTCGTGGACCGCACGTCCCGGCCGTCGTCGATCAGCCACTGGATGGCATCGGTGATCTCGAGCTCGCCGCGACGAGAGGGAGCGATGGCCCGTACGGCGCGGTGCACGGCGGGCCCGAAGAGATACACCCCGACTAGGGCGAGATCGCTCTTGGGATGCTCCGGCTTCTCCTCCAGGCGCACCACCGAACCGCGTCCGTCGAGTTCGGCGACGCCGAAGGCCGAAGGGTCGGAGACACGGGTCAGCAGGATCTGGGCGTCGGGGTGCTCCGCGTCGAAGCGGTCCACGAGTTCCGTGATGCCGCCGACGACGAAGTTGTCCCCCAGGTACATGACGAAGTCCTCGTCGCCGAGAAAGTCCCGTGCGATCAGCACCGCGTGGGCCAGTCCGAGGGGGCGCTGCTGGGGGATGTAGGTGACACGCAGGCTGAACCGGGAGCCGTCACCGACGGCCGCGCGGATCTCGTCGGCGTTGTTTCCAACCACGATGCCGGCCTCGGTTATGTTGGCCCGCGCGATGGCCTCCAGGCCGTAGAAGAGCACAGGCCGGTTGGCGACCGGCACCAGTTGCTTGGCGTAGGTGTGGGTGATCGGCCGCAGCCGGGTGCCCGAGCCTCCGCAGAGCACCAGCGCCTTCATACCCCTGCCCTGCCGGCCCCGGTGATGACGTCCGTCCCGCCCTTGGGTGCCACCGCGTACACGTCGAAGACCTGGTCCCGGCCGGTGTCCTGGTAGGGGCGCAGCGGGGCGGTGTCCCGCCGGTGGTCGGGTCCCTTTTCCCAGGCGAGAAAGGCGTCCAGGCTGGTCCACTCGCTGTGCACGGCGACACTCCCGTGCCGCACCACCGACCTCAGCAGTTCGCTACGGATCAGCCCGGGGGTGCGCTGCAGGGCCCGTTCGACCTGGCCGAAGGCCCGGCGCAGCGCCGCCGGATCGCTCTCGGGTTCGCGGTACCAGACCAGCACCCGCACCGCGGGACCGGAGTCGGCGGGGCTCACATCCCACCATCCACGTGCAGTGTCTCCCCGGTGATGTAGGCCGCGGACCCGCCCGCCAGGAAGGTGACCGCCGCCGCGACATCCTCGGGGGTTCCGAGCCGGCGCAGGGCGGCCATGGACTCGTACCGTGCCCGCTGCTCGGGACTCAACTGGTCGGCGGCTGGGGACTCGGTGACTCCCGGGGCGACCACGTTGATGCGGATGCCGCGCGGGCCGAGTTCCTTGCACAGGCTGCGGGCAAGGCCGGTCAGTCCCGCCTTCGCCGCCGTGTAGTGCGCCCGCAGCGGTACGCCGACCTGCGCGACCTTGGAGCCGACGAGGACCACAGAGGCCCCGGGGCCGAGCATTGGTAACGCCTGCTGGACGAGGAGGTAGGCGGCGGTCAGATTGGTGTCGAGGACCCGGTGCCACTCGGCGGTTTCCAGCTGGTCGAAAGGGACGTGGCTGATCGCACCGGCGTTGTGGACCAGCGCGTCGAGCGCGGGGTGCCGCTGCCGGCAGGACTCGATGACCCTGCCTACCTCTTCAGCGGAGCCGAGATCGGCACGGACTGTACCGTGGTCCGCATTCCCCGTCTGCTTGAGCTCGCGTTCGAGGGCCACCGCAGACTCCTGGTCGTGCCGGTAGCAGGCGGTCACTCCGGCTCCTGCTTCGGCGAGTGCCAGTGAGATCGCGCGCCCGATGCCCCTGGTTCCCCCGGTGACCAGTGCGCGCTTGCCGTGCAGAGTTCCTTCGGTACGGGCTTCCATGCGTGCCTCCAGGTGTGTGTCAGTCGGTGGTGAGGGCGAGGGCGCGCCGCTCAACGAGGTCCTTGATGCGTCCCATCTGGACAGCCGAGTTGCGGTTGATCCGCTCACGCATCCCGGCGTCGTCCAACGGGGCTTCGGGTTTCATCTCGAAGTCCTGCACCCAGCGCATCTCGGTGCCCTTGCCAGCGGCCCAGTACTGCCAGAAGATCCACATGTAGGAGAAGGCGCCGGGCTCCACGCGGTGGGCCCGTACGGTCCTGCTGCTCGGGTCGGCGGTTCGCTCTGAGACCCAGCTCCAGGCCTTGCCGTCCGGGTCCGGGTGGGTGGTGAGCCGGAATCGGACGGTGTCCCCGTGCCGCTCCAGGATCTCGGCCGACGCGTACTCGCTGAACAGGTCGGGCCAGGAGGCGACGTCGTTGGTCATCTCCCAGACGAGTTCCAGGGGCGCGTCGATGAACACCGTGTTCTCGGTGTGCTCGCTCATGCTCAGTACTCCTCTCCATGAAGTCCACGAGGTCTACGAGGTCCGGGGGCGCGAAGCACCAGTGCCGAGTTGAAGCCGCCGTACCCGCGGGCGACGACCAGCGCGTTGCGGACGGGCATCCGCCGCGGCGCGCCGGTCACCAGGTCGAGCCGGTACTCCGGGGCGGCCCGGTGCACGTTCGGGGTGGGCGGGACCGTCCCGTCCCGCATGCTCAGCAGCGCCGTCGCCACATCCAGCGCCGAACCGCCGCAGTAGAGCCGGCCGAGCCCCGTCTTGGGCGCGGTGACCGGGACCCCGTACGGCCCGAAGACCTCGCACAGCGCCTGAGCCTCCGCCCGGTCGGCCTCCGGTACGGCGAGCGCGTCCGCGTACACCACGTCCACCTCAGCCGGGGTGAGGGACGCCTGGCTGAGCGCCGACTCCACCGCCCGGCGCAGGGTGGGCGGGCGGCCCGAGCTGGGCGGCGGGGAGAAAGTCGACGCATGCCCGGCGACCACTCCGTAGCAGCGGGGGGCGCCGCGGCGCTCGGCCGCGGCCCGTTCTTCCGCGACGAACATCGCGCCGCCCTCTCCCGGCACATACCCGCAGGCGTCCTCGGTGAACGGCAGATAGGCCCGGGCGGGGTCGGCCCGCTCGCTCAGCTGCCCGCCCGACCACTGGCACACCATCCCGTACGGGCTCAGCGCGGAGTCGGTGGCTCCGCAGACTACGGCGGAAGCCCCGTCCTCGACGGCGCGGCGGGCTCCGGCGAAGGAGTCGAGGCCACCGGCCGCCTCGGAGACGAAGGTGTCGCAGTGGCCGCGCAGTCCGTGCCGGATGGAGACCTGTCCGGTCGTGGCGGCATAGAACCAGGCGATCGACTGGTACGCACCAACGTGCCGAGGGCCCTTGCTCCACAGGCTCTGGATCTCTCGCTGGCCGAACTCCACACCGCCGGCCGAACTCGCCGTAGAGAGTGCGAACTCGTACTCGGGTACGGAGGACGTGGCCAGCTCGGCGTCGGCGAGCGCCTCCTCCAGCGCGGCCAGGCTCTGCTGAGTCCACACATCGGTCTGCGGCAGCAGCCTGCGTGGCACCCGTTCGGCAGGTTCGAACGACGGCAGTTCCCCGGTCAGCCGGACCGGGTACCCGGTCGCGTCGAACCTGCGGACCGGCCCGATGCCACTCTCGCCGCGCAGCGCAGCCCGCCAGTAGGACTCGGTGCCGAGTCCGGTGGGAGCCAGTACGCCGATGCCCGTGATCACCAGCTCAGGGCCGGCCGGGCCCGTCATCGGGCGGTCTCCGGCGCGGTCAGCACCAGGGCACTCTGGAAGCCGCCGAATCCGCTGCCCACGCTCAGCACCGCGTCGACGGGCAGTTCGCGGGCGGTCAGCGGCACATAGTCGAGGTCGCACTCGGGGTCAGGGTGATGGAGGTTCGCGGTGGGCGGCACGACATCGTGATGGATCGCCAGGGCGCAAGCCGCGAGTTCGATGGAGCCGATGGCGCCCAGCGAGTGGCCGATCATGGACTTGATGGAGCTGACCGGTACGCGCCGGGCGTGGTCGCCGAGGCTGCGTTTGAACGCCATCGTCTCGTGCCGGTCGTTCTGCCGGGTGCCCGAACCGTGGGCGTTGACGTAGTCGACGTCCGTCGGTTCGAGCCGCGCCCGGGCCAGGGCGACCCGGATGGCCTCCGCCATCTCCCGGCCGTCCGGCTTGAGTCCGGTCATGTGGTAGGCGTTGGCGCGCGAGCCGTATCCGGCGATCTCCGCGTAGACCCGGGCCCCGCGTCGCCGCGCGGCCTCGCGCTCCTCCAGGAGCAGCACGGCAGCGCCCTCGCCCAGGACGAAGCCGTCCCGGTGCAGGTCGAAGGGACGGCTGGCGTGCGCGGCGTCCTCGTTGTTGGCCGAGGTGGCCTTGATGGTGTCGAAGCAGGCGACGGTGATGGGCGAGACGGGGGCATCGGAAGCGCCCGCCAGGGCGACGTCAGCCGTCCCTTCCTCAATGAGTCTGGCAGCGTGGCGGACCGAGTCCAGGCCTGAGGTGCAGCCGTTGGAGACGAGCGTGACCGGCCCTTCCGCGCCGATCTGCCAGGCCACGTCGCGGGCGATGCTGCTGGGCACCAGGTAGGAGTGGAGCTCAGGGTGCGCCTGCCGGTGGTCCACGAGCCAGGCATCGCCGGAGCCGCTGACCTTCACGTACTCGCGCTCCAGGCTCATGGTGCAGCCCACGGCGCTGCCGATGGACACCGCTCGGCGGGCCGGGTCGGTGTGCCCCGGGTCGAGGCCCGCGTCGGCCAGCGCCTCCCGCGCCGAGACCACGGCGAACTGCGCGGCCCGGTCCATGGTCAGCGCTTCCTCGGTGGTCAGCCCGTTCGCCTCGGGGTCGAAGTCGCACTCGCCCGCGATGCGGGAACGGAAACCCTCGGCGTCGAAGAGGGTGATGGGCCGGGTCGCAGTGCGCCCCTCGGTCAGCAGGGACCAGAACGCCTTGACCCCGACCGCCCCCGCCGACACCACGCCGATCCCCGTGACGACGGCGCGGCGGGTCACTGGCCACCCCCGGCAGCGGATCCGGGATCCGGCGCGTCAGCAAGCCACGGCTCGGTGTCCGCGGCGGGCTGCGGCTCTGTGTCCACGTGCCCCAGCTCGGGACGCGGGGCAAGACCGCTCAGCGCGAAGACCACCCGGGCGGGACGGCCGCCGTTGTTCTCGACGCGGTGCCGGACGTCGACCGGCACCAGCAGGGACTCGTCGGCGGCGAGCGGGACGGGCTCGTCGTCGAGCCGTACAACGACCTCGCCCTCCACGACGTACAGGAACTCCTCCGAGTACGGGTGGTAGTGCTCGCTGACGAACTCACCGGGCCGCAGCGCGACCACCCCCAGCATTCCCTTGGTCGCCCCCACCGTGCGGGGGCTCAGCAGGACCCGGAGGTCCGCGCCCCGACGGCGGTCGGAGGTAATGTCCTGCGTCCCGACCTTGGCCGCATGCATGTCGCGCATGGTCATCTCCGTCACCTCCCGCCGGGCGAGGCGGGCCGCGCGACGGGGGAGGCGGTGGCCCGCTCGCTCTCCGCGGACTCCCAGGTGTAGAAGCACTGGGCCATCGCGTCGCGCGGTCCCTGCCAGTCGGGCGAGAAGGGACTGACGAACCGGGCGAGTTCGCTGCTGAGCCCGGTGAACAGCGGATGCTCACGGACCCGGTCGAGCGGCGCGGCGATCTCATTGCGGGACTCCACGAGATGGAAGTACAGGTCGTGGAAGCGGAACAGCGCACGGCCGTGCACGCCGAGCATCCGGGGCAGTTCGGTCTGGTCGGATCGGGCGAAGGCCTCTGCGACGGCACCAGCGTCGCCGGGATCCATCCGCGCCACGATGAGAGTTCGGTACACGCTCGAGCCCTTCCGGTGGGTGTACGGGGTCCAGAAGACGATGTGGCCGTGCCGTCAGCCGGAGGTTGAGGACGGTTGGAGGCCGCGGTCCGCGGCGCTGTCGACCGGTTCTCGAACCTTCCTGGTGCGGGGTAGGACGGCAGGCTGAAAGGCTCGCCCCCGCTTGGCACCCCGCTCCCCGCTCGCCCCCTCATGCCCCCTGCCTCACACGGAAGGTGACGGACATGTTCCTGGCCATCGGCGTGACCGCGTTGCTCGGCGCCGGCGTCACTGCCGGAGTGCTGTTCTGCGTCGCGATCAGCCTCGTACCCGGCTTTATGACGCTGCCGCCCAACGAGTACATCGATGCGCACCGGCTGTTCGGCCGGTACTTCGACCGTGTGATGCCGCCCCTGGTGGTTACCACCACCGTGCTGGTGGTCGTGCTGGCCTGCACCACCGACAGCACCGGGCGGCGGGCCGCGCTGATCGCGGGCGCGGTCTGTCTGCTGGGAGTCTCCGTGGTCTCCCAGAGCCGGAACGTTCCCATCAACCGGCGGGTGAAGCGGCTCACCGCCGTCCCCGACGACTGGGAGGACCCGCGCACCGCGTGGCGGAACTGGCACGCGCTACGCACCGTGTTCGCCCTCCTCGGCTTGGTCCTGACGGCCGCCGGAGTCGTCACGGGCTGACCGCCTCCCGGTGGGCCCGGCCCCATGTCCCGTGTTCCGCCACGTGTTCCGATGTTCCTCAGGAGGCTTCTTTGCAGTTCTTGGTCCTCGGCCCGCTTCAGCTGACCGATGGCGATCGGCAGACCCCGGTCTCCGCTCCCCGGCTGCAGCAGCTCATCGCCCTGCTACTGATGGCCAGGGGCAGCTCCCTGCCCCTGACGGCGCTCTCCGCCGAGCTGTGGCCGGACGGGCCCCCGTCCACCGCCGACACAACCATCCGCACCTACGTGCACGAGCTGCGCAAACTGCTACCCGGCGACAGCGACCGCCTGTCCACCGGAGGCTCCGGCTACCGGCTGGCCGTGCAGCGTGAGGACGTGGACGCCTTCGTCTTCGAGGGGCTGACGGAGAGCGCCCGCACCCTGCTGCGCGGGGGACCCGAGCCGGACCGCCTGCACCACGCCGCCGGTCTGCTGCGCCAAGCACTTGCCCTGTGGCGGGGGCACCCCTTCGCCGGGGTGCCGACCGGCCCGCAGCTGGACCTGCACCTCGCCGCCCTCAACGCCAAATGGCTGCGCGCCGCCCAGCTGCGCATCCACATGGATCTGCTGCTGGGATGCCACCGGGACCTGATCGGCGAACTCAAGGGACTGGTGCGCGAGTTCCCCCTGGACGGCCAGTTCCTGGCCCAGCTGATGGTCGCACTGCATCGCTGCGGGCGGCGCGGGGAGGCCCTGCGGGCCTATCGGCAGCACCAGCGCATCCTCCACGCCGAACTGGGCGCCGCTCCAGCGCCCCGGCTGCGGCGGCTGCGCGGCCGCATTCTCTCCGAGCAGTGTTCGGCGCCCGTCGACGCCCTGCTCTGCTGAGGGGCGTCACCAAGCAAAGGCGCCGCACGGGGCCCGCCTCACCGGTCACGGCAGGCGGGCCCCGTGATGTCGGAGCGATTCACCGTTCCACGCAGTTCACCACTCCACGCGCAACTCCCGCACGATCTTGTGCAGTCCAGGCATGCAGCGCACCTCGTGCCCCGTCGCGAGCCGCAGTCCGGGCAGCCGGCCGGTCAGGGTGAGCAGGGCGGTGCGCAGCATCACGCGGCCCAGGTCCGCGCCGACGCAGGAGCGCGAGCCGTGCCCGTAGCCGAAGTGCTCAGCGGCATCCGTGCGCCGGATGTCCAGCTCGTCGGGGTGCGCGTACACGCTCTCGTCGCGGTTGGCCGACTGGTACACGATCATCAGCTCGTCCCCGGGGCCGAGCGCCACCCCGGACAGCGACACCGGTTTGGTGACCCGACGCATCAGCCCGCGCAGCGGCATGTCGTACCGCACCAGTTCCTCGATCGCACCGTCCACCAGCTCCGGCTTCTCACACAGCAGCTCCCACTGGTCCCGGTGGGAGAGCAGATGCCACACGGCGGTGCCGAGCGCGGCGGTGCTGGTGAAGTGACCCGCCGCGACGAGCCCCGTCATGCTGTCCACCAGTGCCTTGCGCTGCGGCGTGGTGAGCGGCTCGTCACCTGGGGCCATGGCCCGTACCAGTTCACTGAACAGGTCGTCGCGCGGCTCGGCGCGCCGCTTCAGGGCGTAGGAGTCCAGCAGCCGCTGGTACGAGACAACCTTGCGGGCCCGGTCGACCTGATCCGCCACCGACAGCTGCGCGGCGACAGAGTGCAGCTCCATGAAGTCGGAGGTGCCCGTGACGAACGCCTCGATGTCGGCCTCATCGAGCCCGAGCACCGGCGCCTTGACCCGTACCGGCAGCTGGCGCGCGAACTCCGCCATGAGCTCGGCGTGCCCGCGCTCCTCGAAGCGGTCGACGAGCAGGTCCGTCTGGGCCTGGACGAAGTCCCGCATCAGCTCGGCCTGTTCGCCGGAGAAGGCCCGCAGAATGGGCGTGCGCACCCGCTTTCGGGCCTCGTCGACGGCGTCCTCACGGATGGCCACCGGGACCTCGGAGAAGGTCTTCGCGAGTTCCTCGTACGCCTCCGGGGAGAGCATGGCCAGTGAGTCCGGGACCGTCGCCAGCGAGTACGCCTTTGGGTTGCCGAGGACCGTGCGCACATCCTCGTACCGGGTGACGACCCAGGCGTTCAGCGCCGGCGAGAAGAAGACGGGCTCCTCCCGGCGGGCGCGGGCGTACAGGGGGTACGGGTCGTCGTCGGCGAAGGGGACGTAGGCGTCACCAAGTGAGGGCGCTGCCGTGCCGGTCATGCTGCGGCCTCCGGTCCCCGGGCGAGCAGGGTGCGCAGTGCGTCCCGCAGTTCGGCCTCGGGGCCGACCGCGCCGGCACCGCCCTCGGAGCGCCAGGCCACGAAGCCGTCCGGACGGACCAGGACGGCACCGGACGGGCGCACGCCGTAGGCCGCCTCCCAGGTTCCCCCCGGATCTTGGAGTTCCCCATCGGGGGCGATGCGGACCACCTCGACGTCGAGGCCGAGTTCGTCCGCGACGGAGCGAGCGGCCACTGCCCACGGCTCGGCCTCGGAGCTTGCGAGCAGGACGAAGGACCGGCTGAAGAGGTCGAGGATGGAGATCTCCTCGCGCCCGCGCAGCAGGGGCACATGCGGGGCGCGGTGGCCGGGAGCGGCAGTGGGACGGTGCGGATCCTCCACCGGCGGCTGGTCGGCGGCGGAGGTGGGCTGCCGCCTGGACGGAGCCGCGACGAACGCCCCCCACTGGTAGTGGTATCCGAAAGCCATGGACAGCTCGTCCAGCATGGCTGCGGCCACGTCGGCGTAGTCCTCCCCTTCGCGCACCCGGAACCGCAGCATGGACTGCTCCATCATGAGTCGGGCGACGGGGTGCCGCTCGGTGTGATAGCTCTCCAGCAGCTCTGGGCCCGCCGTGCCGTTCAGCACCAGGGCGAGCTTCCAAGCGAGGTTGTGGGCGTCCTGAATGCCGGTGCTGGCCCCGAACGCGCCGGTGGGCGGCATGACATGGGCCGCGTCCCCGGCGAGCAGCACCCGGCCGACGCGGAGCCGCTCGGCGACCCTGGCGGCGATCTCCCAGGGCAGCGGATCGGTGGTGTCGATCTTCACCGGCAGATCGGGTACGCCGATACCGAGCCGGATCAGCTCGGTGCACCGCTCCGGAGTGAACTCCTCCGGTTTCTCCCCGCCCTCGGCATCGTACGAGACGTTGAAGACCCAGCGCCGGTCGTTGTCCAGGGGCATGAAAGTGCCGCGCACGGATGGGTTGTTGACGTAGCAGGCGATGATGCTGCGCCCGCGCAGCGCCTCGGTGAGGTCGGCTGTGAAGAAGAAGCTAACCAGGTTCGAGAGGGTGCCCGGGCCGGTCTGCGGCACGCCGAGCAGTTCACGCACCCGGCTGCGGCCGCCGTCCGACGCGATGACGTACTCGGCCCGGACGGTACGGCGCTCCTGGGTACTGCGGTCGAGGGTCTCGACGGTGATCCCGTCCTCGTCCGGGGCGAAGGAGGTCAGCTCGGTGTGGTAGCGGATGTCGCAACCCGCGTCACGTGCGCGATCCCGCAGCAGGTACTCCAGCCGGTTCTGGTCGATCAGCGCCCACTCGCTCGGGCTGAGCGCGCTGATCTCGTCACCGGTCGAGCGTGGCATGCGCACCCGCTCCCGCCCCGCCAGCGTCTCCACATGAACCAGATCGGTGTTGTCCGCGATCGGCGAACGGTTGGCAT
Organism: Streptomyces dysideae; assembly: GCF_001514305.1. GTDB lineage: Bacteria > Actinomycetota > Actinomycetes > Streptomycetales > Streptomycetaceae > Streptomyces > Streptomyces dysideae. Next base: position 9,852 of record NZ_KQ949119.1, on the reverse strand, counting down.
ACACGGTCTGCTCCATGCCTATGGAGCGGAACAGCTCGGTGGAGCGGGGGTTGATGGCCCGCGCCTTCGGGTGCGCCGAGATGTCGGCGTGCCGCTCGATGAGCACGGACGGTACGCCGTGCCAGGCGAGGAACGCGGCGGCGGACAGGCCGGTCAGGCCGCCCCCGATGATGAGGACGGGCGTCCGTTCGATGTGCACGTGGCCCTCCCGGGCAGAACTCGTATCGGCAGACATGGAGGGGAATCCGGGCGTCGACGCGACATTGGGCGTCGGGAACGGGGGGCTGACCTCACTTGCGGGCGATCAGCACGGTGTGATCGTGCAACAGTGGCTGGGCGCTGATCTCGGTGAAGCCCGCCTCCCGCAGCCAGTCGCCGCACTCCTCGACGCTGTACTCGGAGCCCCCTCCCGAGGCGAGCATGAACGTCATGCTGTACATGAGCTTGGCCAGATCCCTTGGGCTGCCGTCGAGCATCCGGTCGTAGATCACCAGCGTTCCGCCCGGAGGCAGCGTCTGGTGGGCGCGATTGAGTAGCGTGCGACGGCTGTCGGGGCCCCAGTCATGCAGTACATGGCCGTAGATGAGGACATCGGCATCCGGCAACGGGTCGGCGAAGAAGTCCCCCGCCTGGAAGGTGACCCGGTCGGTGAGACCGAGCCTTCCGATGTGCTCGTCGAAGAAGGGACGGCTCTGCGGACGGTCAAAGCAGACGCCGCTCAGGTGGGGGTGTGCCTTGGCGACGACCGCGGTCAGATTGCCACGGGCGCCCCCGAGATCCGCGAAGCGGCTGTATCCGCTCCAGTCGATGAGGGCGGCCAGTTCCTCGCCGATGCGGGTGCTGTGCGAGTCCATGGAGGACATGAAGCGGCGTACCCGGTCCGGCTGTTCTTTGGCGTTCACCCGGAACAGATGATTCTCGTCGTCGGGCGGCAGCGGCGCCTGGGCCTGGCCGGTGTGCAGCGCCTTGGTCAGCCGGCCCCAGGCCGGGTAGAAGGTGTCACTGGTCATCTCGGCGAATCCGCCGATGCAGGTGGGCTTCGCACGGTCCAGGAAGTGGTCGGCCAGCGGAGAGTTGGCGTACCGGTCGCCGTGCGCCTCCAACAGTTCCAGGGCGACCAGGGCATCCAGGAAGTGCCGGGAGAAACGAGGGTGCAGATTCAGTGTGCGGCGCAGCTCTGCCTCGGTGGCAGGGCCCTCCTGCGCGAGCACGCTGAACAGGTCTACTTCGACCGCGCTCATCAGCACCTTGGAACCGCAGTAGGCGAGGAGCACTCGGTGAATGGGCTCCGGGGTCAACGCGCTGGTACGCACCGCGGCGGACGACTCGGGCATGGGTTCTCCCTCCGAAGGGATCGTGACCGACGCCGTCATCCTCGGAGCCCGGCATCAGGAACGGTTTGAGAATGCGCGGTGTCGCCCGCCAGGGCGAACCTTCGACCACCTCTCGAATCAGCGGTGACGCCACCGCCGGAGCATGAGCGCCGACGGCCCAGCTCCCGCAGAGAGAGGTGACCGCATGACCGAGACTCACGTGTCGGTGCTCGGGCAGGAGTATGACCCGTTACGGCTCCAGGACGATCCATACGCCTTCTACGCGCGGGCCCGTCACGAGGACCCCGTATTCCATTCCCCGGCCCTCGGAGCCTGGGTGGTGACGCGGTTCCAGGACGTCCAGCGCGTGCTGTCCGACCCCAAGACCTTCTCCTTGGCTGCAGTCCTGCGCTCCCTGGAGGAACTGACCCCCGAGGCGAAGGCTGAGATCGAGGCGTCGACGCCGCCGCTCCCTGCGGACGCGGACAACCCCGGCGATGAGGCGCGCATCCGAGCCCGTACGCCGATCCAGCAGGCGTTCACGCAGGCGCGGGTGAAGATCCTGGAGCCATATCTGGAGGAGCAGGTCTCTTCGCTGGTCGACGAGTTCGCGGCGGGCGGACCCGGTGATCTGCAGCGCCGCTTCGCCCGCCGCCTGCCCATCCGCGGCAAGGCACGCGTGCTCGGCCTGGCTCCGCAGGACGTGGACGCGGTGGTGGAGGGCAGCTACTCGCTGACCGTCCTGATGTCGGCCTCCTCCAGCCTCGGCCCCGAGGAACAGCTGGCCAGCGCCCGGCGAGTGGCGTCCTATCAGCGGCTGCTCGACGAATACGCCCAGCGGCGGCGTGCCGAGCCGCGCGACGACCTGTTCAGCGCCGTCGTACAGGCCGTGGCCGAGGGGAACGGCCCGCTGACCGCCCGCGAACGAAGGACGGTGGTGGAGTCCATGACCGGGTTGATCGGCGCCGGTCAGAGCACTACGACGGCCATGGTCAGCACCGCCGTGTGGCACCTGCTCGACCACCGTGACCAGTGGGAACTGCTGTGCCGGAAGCCGGAGTTGGCATCCCGGGCGGTGGAGGAGGTGGCGCGCTACGACATGCCCCTGCAGGGCCTGTTCCGGCAGGTCACGCAGCCGGTCGAACTGGGCGGCAGGTCGCTCGCCGCGGGCGACCGGCTCATGGTGATGTATGCGTCCGCCAACCGCGACGAGGCACAGTACGAGAGCCCTGACACTCTGGACATCACCCGCGAGCCCAAACGGCACTTCGCCTTCGGACACGGGCCACGGGCCTGCGTAGGCTCTCATCTGGCCCGAGCCCTGTTGCGGCTGACGCTGCACCATCTCACCGCTAGGCTGCCCGAGCTGCGGCTCGACGGGGAGGACGCGCTGGAGTTCCTTCCCGGCATGCACCGCATCGTGCGCCGGCTGCGGGTGACCTGGTGAGGGGCGCGGAGCCGGTGATGAGCGCGGCTGGCATCGAGGCGCCGCGGCGCGCCCGCGTCCTGTTCACCACGTGTCCGGCGGCGGGCCACTTTTATCCGATGGTGCCGCTGGCCTGGGCGCTGCGCGCCGCGGGCCACGAGGTGCTGGTGGCGACGCCCGGGAGCCTGCTACCGGAGGTGACCAGGTCCGGTCTGCCGGTGGTCCCCTGTGCGGATGCCTACGACATGATCGAGGTGATGCGGCCCAAGAGCACGGGGCAGGGACCGCCGCGCCAGTCCGCCGATCCGCGCCAGGCCGTCGCCGACACCGCTCAGGGCTTCGCCCGGCTCGCGGAACGGGCTCTGCCGGGCCTGATGCGGCTGGTGGAGAGCTGGCGGCCGGACGTCGTGGTCTCGGAACCGATGGAACTGGCCGGCCCCGTGGCAGCGACCCGGTTCGGGGTCCCCCGGGTCGAACACCGCTGGGGGCTCGCCCCGCGCCCTGATCTGCAGGCCGCCGCGACGGCGGCGTTCCGGCCCGCCACCAGGGTCCTGGCGACACCCGAAGCGTCACCACCAGTGGCGCTGGTCGATGTCTGCCCACCGAGTTTCCAGCACGAGGACGTCCCTGTCGGCGACCCGATGGCATATGTCCCCTACAACGGCACATCGGTGCTGCCCGACTGGGCGCTGCGTCCCGCCGAACGGCCTCTGGTCTGCGTGACGCTGGGAACCGTGCTGCCCCGGTACGGCCGAATGGAGCCGCTCCTGGAAGAGGTGGTGGAGGCCCTGGCCGATCTGGATGTGGAGGTCGTCGTCGGCATGGACGAGGCGGACGCCGCCGCTCTGCGGGGCACGGCCCGGCTGCAGGAGCGGCTCAGAGCGGCGGGCTGGCTGCCACTCGGGGCGACGCTGCCGCTGTGCGACGCGATCGTGCACCACGGCGGCTCCGGTACGACGATGGCCTCGCTCGTCAGCGGCGTACCCCAGCTCGTACTGCCTCATTTCGCGGACCAGTTCGCCAATGCCGGACAGATCACCGCGGTGGGCGCGGGCATACAACTCGGACCGGATCAGCGGACGGTCACAGCGATACGGGACGCGGTGACCGCTCTTCAGGGAGAAGGCCCGCACCGCAAGGCGTCCCTCGCGATAGCCGCCGAATCGGCCGCGCAGCCGTCGCCCGTGGATATTGCACGGCTGATCACCGACCGGGTGGCGGCAGGGTGAAGGGTGACGACAGGGAGGAGAGGAACGGATGAGGACACGCACATTGGGGCAGGGCATCGAAGTGTCGGCCGTCGGCCTCGGGACGCTGAGCATGTCCGGCGGTTACGGCGTGGAGGACCCGAAGACCTGCGATGCCACCGTCCGGCGAGCCCTGGATCTGGGCGTCACGCTCATCGACACCGCGGACTTCTATGCCGGGGGCGAGGGCGAGCAGCGGCTCGGACGCGCGCTCGGCAATCGCCGTGACGAGGCCGTGATCTGCGTCAAGACCGGCATCCGCCCGAACCCCGAGGGCGGCATGATGCTCGACGGCACCCCGGAGTACCTGCGTAGTACCTGCGATGCCTCGCTGCGCAGGCTCGGGACGGACCGCATCGACCTGTACTGCCTGGGCTGGGTAGACCCGAAGGTCCCGGTGGAGGAGTCGGTGGGGGTCCTCGCGGAGCTCGTCAAGGCCGGTAAGGTGCGCGGCCTGATGCTGTCGGAGGTGTCGTCGGCCACGCTGCGCCGCGCGCAGGCCGTGCATCCGGTCTCCGCCGTAGCCACGGAGCACTCTCTGTGGCAGCGGCACGTGGAGGGGGAGATCCTGAAGGCCCTGCGGGAGCTGGAGGTGCCGCTCGTCGCGTACAGCCCACTCGGGCGGGGCTTCCTCACCGGTACGGTGCGCTCGCTGGATGAGGTGGACGAGGGCGACTGGCGCCACAACTTCCCCCGCTTCGCGCCAGGCAACATCGAACGCAACCTGGTCTTGCTGAAGCGGTTCCGGGCGGTCGCGGAGCGGCTGGACGTGTCCCTGAGCCGACTGGCCATCGGCTGGGTTCTCGCCCAGGGCGAGGACGTCGTGGCGCTGGCGGGCACCAAGTTCCCCGAGCACCTTGAGGAGAACGCGTCGGCGGCCGCCCTGGAGCTGGGGCCCGAGGAGCTGGCCGAGCTAGGGGAATGCTTCCCCGAGCGGGAGGTGGCCGGTGCCCGGTACGCACCCCAGGTCGAGGAGCTCCTCGACACCTGACGGGCACCGGCGATCCGGTGACCAGAACGGGCGTGCCGAACGCGGCGGACGAAGCTCTGCTTCGTCCGCCGCGTTCGGCACGCCGACCGAAAAATACATGCGCCGCACATGTATATGTGTGTTACGGTCCTGCCATGAGCAGCGTGGACGACCTCGGTTCCCCGACCCGCGCCTCCGGCCCCGCCCTCTTCCGCACGGTCCGGATCCTGGGCCGGAAGCCGACCTCCTTGGAGCAGACCCGGCTGATCCACATCATGGTCGTCCAGGCAGTGGGGGAAAGCACCGAGCCGCTGCCGGACGGCGAGGTCACCATCGGCTCCGTGGCCGAACAGCTGAAGCTGGACCCCTCGACCGCGAGCCGGATGGTCTCGGACGCGGTCAAGAGCGGGTACGTCACCCACACACCGTCCCAGCGCGACAGCCGGCGCAAGGTGCTCCGGCTGACGCCTTCCGGTGAGGGCCTGCTCGCCAGGTCGGTGGAGTTCCAGCAGAAGGTGTTCGACGACCTTGTCGCCGACTGGCCCGCCGAGGAGGTCCGGGAGTTCTCCCGGCTCCTGGTGAAGTTCGCGAAGTCCGTCGAGCGGATGTGAGTTCCGCGTCCGCGGCCTGGCTCTACGCCACGTCCTGCGTCGGCTCCGCCACGAGGTGGACCATCGTCTCCGGCGTACTGAACGCCTCGGCGATCTCCTGCATCACGGCACGCGCCTGAACATCGATGTCCAGGGTCGAACCGAGGAAGGCCCGGGAGGTGGCGTCGAAGTCACGGGAGCACTGCACCAGCAGCACCTCGTCGCCCTCCGGCCTGCGGTCCAGGAAGGCGCTCTCCCACACCATCCCGGAGTTGCGCATCGACGCGAGCGACTCCTCCCTGCGCTTCTCGAAGTCACGCAGCCACTCGGCGGCCCGCTCTGTGGTGCCGGGGCGCAGACGGATACGGATGCACCGTGTGTACATGGCGGCGGACCTCACTGTTCCTTGCGCCAGTAGACCCCGGTCCAGTCGATGATCTCGACGGACTCCGTGATGCCGTGCTTCTCGCGGAAGTCGTCGACCGCCTTGCGGCAGGTGGTGAGCCAGTAGTCGTCGACGATGCAGTAGCCGCCCGAGCTCAGCCGGGGGTACAGATGCTCCAGCGCCTCCCAGGTGGACTGGTAGTAGTCACCGTCGAGGCGCAGGAGAGCGATGTCGTCGACCGGCGCCTGCGGCAGGGTGTCGGCGAAGAAGCCCTCCAGGAAGCGCACTTGGTCGTCGAGGAGTCCATAGCCCCGGAAGCGGGCCCGTACGTCATCCGCCGGCACCGCGATGGACTCGCCGAGTCCCTTGGCGAAGCTCGCGTAGCGCTCGTACACGGCGTCCATGGGATAGGTGCGGGAATCGGGCTTGGGGAATCCTGCGAAGGAGTCGGCAAGCCACACCCGGCGGTCCGTGACGCCGTGCGCCTTGAGCACGGCCCGCATGAAGACGCAGGTGCCGCCGCGCCACACGCCGGTCTCGACGAAGTCGCCTGGCACGTTGTCGCGCAGCACGCTCTCGATGCACGCTTGGACGTTGTCGAGCCGCGGCCGTCCGACCATGGTGTCCGCGTCGGGGTGCATGGCGACCCCGTTCTCCATCTCCTCCATCGACGGTGCCCGGCTCGCTTCTCCGTCCGGCGGGGCGGCGAGGAACACCTCGCCGTCGGCACAGCGCATCAGGACACGCTTCATCAGTTCCAGGTAGGTGGCGGCGAGATCGTCTGCCGTCGGTATCGGCGGGGCTTCGGCTTGGGCGCGCGCGGTCATCACAGTGCCTTCCGGTCGAAACGGACGGTTCAGGGGTGAGGAGGACGATCAGCCGGCGCGTGCCGGGTGCCAGGAAGGGAGTGTGCCCTCCTTGTTGGTGCCTTTCTCGATCACTGCCAGGTTGTGGTAGAAGTGCACGCTCACGACGTGCGGGCCGAACTCGTCGACGGCGTCTGGGGCCGGTCCGTTGAGCTCCTCGTGGTTGACCGCGTCGGCGAGCGTCTTGAGGAACCCCATGCTCGTGGCCGGTGACGAGAGCTCCTCGCTGCTGCCCCCATACCTTGGCCAGTACGAGGTCTGCAGATCCTCGACCACGTACAGGCCGCCCGGCCGCAGCGCCGGGAAGAGATGGCGGAAGGACGCGATGACGTCCGCGCAGCGATGGCTCGCGTCGTCGATCACGACATCCGGCGGTCCGACGCGCTCCAGTACGGAATCGAGGAAGACGGGATCGGTCTGGCTGCCGCAGAATGAGCGGATTCGCCCGCCGGCCGCCACGGTCTTCTCCGCGATGTCGACGCCGCAGATCATCGCGCGATGGAAGTAGCGCCGCCACAGGCGCAGCGAGCCGCCGCCGGCCTCCGGGTCGTCGAAGCCTCCGATGCCCAGTTCAAGCAGGGTCAGCGGGCGGTCCCGCAAAGACGCGAAGTGCCGTTCGAACAGGGGGGTGTAGAAGTGCAGGCCCCATTTGTCGCTGCCGAAGCGGAGCGACAACTCGGCGAGGTCGTCCGGGCCGGGCACGGTGCCGCGCAGGAGGCGTTGTACCAGAGGAGCGGTGCGCGGTACCTCGCTGTGCGGCCCGATCGGGTCGGTGGTGTGCCACTCGACGCGGCGGGTGGCACTGGTGCGTGCGCTCGTCGGCCCGAAGACCGCACGCACCAGTTCCGGGGTGTCGTACCGGACCGTCACGTCGGGCGCCGTTGCCCGCTCGGACTCCCCGGCGTCGGCGAGGTGGCGGGCGCTTCCCTTGGAGACGTGCACCAGATGGTTCACGGTCCGCTCACCAAGGTGACAGGCGAAGCGCACCACGGCTTCGGCGTGCGGGAGGTCCTCCAGGTCGGCGCGGTGGATGAGTTCGTCCGCCAGCAGTTGGACGGCACGCTCGGGTCCCACGGCCCGAAGAGCGTCCCCGATATCCCTCTCGGTCCCACCGGCTGCCGCGATCAGCTTGCCTGTGTCGTCCTCGATCACGAGACACCACCCTTCGTGAAGCGCGCAGGTCCCAGACACTCAGGGAATCTAGTCATGGCACTCAGGGGACGGCTGGTGTCTCGTACGAGATTCGTTCGAGCCCCTTCATGGGGGGCCGGTCGGCCACCCAAGCCGCCGACTCAGATGACTGGTGCGACCTCGCGCCATACGTCGACGCAGGCCGAGACCATGCCCCGAACCCAGGGATCCTGGATGCTCAACTCGAATTCTTCATTTGCCTGCTGGGGGTATCCCGCCTCGCGAAGGGCGGGCACCATGGTGTGGTGTCCGGGTACCGGCAGTACCGACCAGCCGTGCAGCCCCAGACCAGCCATCTCGGACAGTTCCTCGTAAGTCGCGGTGGTCCGTGCCCAGTTCAGCCCGGCCTGGTGACCGCGTGAGCCCTCCTCTCCCCCGATTCCGGCTTCCGGCTGGGTGGCTCGAAGCCGCGCGGCGACCTCGAGCAGTTCCGCACTTGCCTTCTGCTGCGCCTCCATGCGGCGCACCTCCTCTTCCAGTGCACGCTGACAGATGGGAGAAACCGAGATGCCAGCGGCCTTGACGCGCTCGGCCAGCGCGTCGGGAACATAGACATTGATCTTGGGCATGTGCACGAGTCCTTCGGTAGCCCATTGCAACCATAACCCCAATGTAACCCCAATGTCGCCCCATGAACCCGACGATGAAGGACGTGATGACTCTGCGCCCCCTGACTGTCGAAGGCGCCTGGCTCCTGGAACCCGTACTGCACCGGGACGAGCGGGGCAGCTTCCACGAGTGGTTCCGTCAGCCCGAACTGCGTGCGGCGACCGGCCGGGACTTCCCCCTCGCACAGGCCAACTTCTCAATCTCCCGCCGAGGTTCTGTGCGCGGCATCCACTTCGCGGATGTCCCCCCGGGCCAGGCGAAGTACGTGACGTGCGTCCGTGGCACGGTCCTTGACGTCATCGTGGACCTCAGGACCGGGTCACCTACGTACGCCCAATGGGAAGCGGTGCGGCTCGACGACCACCACCAAGCCGTCTACCTCGCTGAGGGCCTGGGCCACGCCTTCGCGGCGCTGACCGACGACGCCGCCGTGGTCTACCTCTGTTCCACCGGCTACGCCCCACACCGCGAGTACGGCATCCACCCGCTCGACCCCCGCCTCGCCATCGAGTGGCCCCCGGACATCACCCCCGTCCTCTCCCACAAGGACAGCACTGCCCCCACCCTGACCGAGGCCGAAGACCTCGGCATTCTCCCGTCCTACGCCCAATGCATCTCCTGGTACCAAACTGAGGGCGGGACGCACGAAAGGTCCTCCTCGATTCCTCATGGAGGACCTTCACTGCCCTGACTGACGTCTATGGCGGGGAGTCGGCCCGTCGAAGTGATTGCGGTCGCTCTCGCGGACTGTGGCCTCGTGCGCATCGGATGGGAAACCGCCGTGCTTTATCACACCTGTCCGAAGCCGTCACCTTCGATACCGGCGCTGGACCCTCGGCGGGCGGGCGGCCGTCCCCGCCAACTCAGCCCTTCCGACGACCAGCCAGACCCCACGACCAGGAAGGTAAGGAACCTCACCCTGGATCTCCCGCCGCACGCAGACGGCCTGCGAAGTGTTCCGGACGGGTGGCGCAGGGCAGGATGCCCCATGTCATGGCATCTGACGAACCGGATGCCAAGCAGGGTTGAACACCCCGCGTCGCATCCGGTTCGCCAGACGCCAGAACCCGGTCGGGCCGAGCGGCTCCGCGCGTGGCCCTTCGCATGGTGTACGTGGTGTGCGTCCGGCATGCGGGGCCCATCCGGTACGGAGGCACCGGGCAGCGGAACAGGTCCGTCGGTCTCGATCACGGATTGAGTATGCCGGTGCCGTCGTCTCCGAGCGCCTGCCCAAACGGCCGCTACGAGCCGGAGG
>NZ_KQ949118.1:11505-78341 GCF_001514305.1 Streptomyces dysideae | reverse complement strand
CTAGTAGGACGGTTGCCACGGTGGGCTTCGTTATCGAGGCTCCCGAGTCAACCTCCGTAGGCGACATCGTCGAAGGGCTGCTGCTCACCCCGGCCACGGGGCCGGACCGAGCAACGGCGGGCGTGCGTCCTTCGCACACAGCCCTGACGGCCGGTGGTTGGGCTACACACGGAACGCGAGCACCCCCGAGGGACGCGACGATGACCATGACGGCTGCAACGGTGGGACCACAGCGCTACCAGGAGCGGTACGCGGCGAGGCTGGAAGCCGCCGCTCAGGCGCGTCGGGACATAGCGCTGGTGCTGGAGACCTGGGGCCTGCCTCAGCTGGTGGACGTCGCCGAGCAGGTCGTCACGGAGCTGGTGGCCAACGCGGTGGAGCACACCGACGCCGCCACGGTGGGTGCCTCGATCACACGGACAGGCAGGGGGTCCGCGCGGATCGTCGTGACCGACACGTCCCGCACCAGACCCACCCTTGGCACGCCGTCCCCGGACGATGAGCACGGCCGCGGACTACTCCTCGTCGAAGCTCTGGCCCACGCCTGGGGCAGCGAGCCGGTGCACGGCGGGAAACGCGTCTGGGCAGAGCTGCGCGCGGACGGCACGTGGTGACCGCTCCTCCCACGGCCACCTTGCCGCGCGTCGAACGGCTCACTCCGCGGCAGCAGATGGCCGTGGACTGTGCGCGCTGCGCCCGCCGGTTGGGGATGGCCGGCCAGGTGTGGGGCGAAGTGCGCCACCGGGGCCTGCTGTTCCGGCTCTGGATCTGCGCGCCCGAATGCCCACCGTCCCTTGCCTGCGGCGTTGCATGAGCCGCCGCCCGGCGCCGGAGCCCGATGCCCGGCGCCGGGCGGCGCACAACCCGCTCTGCGTCTGCATGACCGGCTTCCCGACCGGAGCGGAGCGGCCCCGCGAGACCCTCGGCCGTGCCTTCGCGCACGGGCGAGTCAGAGAACAGTCCGAGCACCAGCAACCACAAGGAGGTACCCATGCCCACGGCAACGCTCGTCCCGTTCGGCGCCCGCGCCGAGTGCACCCCGTACACCGTGACCCTGGAGGCGGGATCGTTCGTGTACGACCCGGCCCGGCAGGTCAACGTCCTGACCGACGGCTCCGGCGCCCTGTGGAGCCGCTCCACCTCGCTGGCCGGAAGCTGCACGAACACCAACTGGGACAGCAAGAACGACGACACGTCCGACCCGTACCTGATGCGGTGACACGGCACCTGTTCGGCGGCCCGGTGCTGGTCGTCACCAAGGAACTGGACCCCGCGGCGGACCTGGTGGTCGACGAGCTGACGATCCGGCGTGTGCCGGTGATGCGGTTCGACATGGGGGACTTCCCCCTGTCCATGTCCCTGTCCGTCGAGCACGCTGCAGCACCCTGGACGGGGGTCCTGGCTGACGAGTACCGCTCCGTGCGGCTGGAGGAGGTGAGGGCCGTCTACTACAGGCGGCCCCGCCTTCCCGCCGTCTCCGAAGGGCTGCAGGAGCCCCACCGCACGTGGGCCAACGAGCAGGCGCTGGCCGGACTGCTCGGCACGCTGTACGCGCTGCCGGTGACGTGGGTGAACCGGCCGGACGTGGACGGCATGGCCTCCCACAAGGCCGGTCAGCTCCCCGTCGCGGCGGCGCACGGGCTCCGTACGCCTCGCTCGCTGATCACCACGGACCAGGAAGTGGCCCGGAAGTTCTGCCATCAGGTGGACGGTCCGGTGATCTGCAAGCCGCTCATGGGCGGCCCGCTGGAGTACCCGGACGGCCACCGCACCGGGGTACCGACCCACGTGGTCGACCCCGACACGATCGACGACTCCGTGTCCCTGACAGCGCACCTGTTCCAGGAGTGGGTTCCCAAGACTCACGAGGTGCGGCTGACCGTCGTGGGCAAGGAGATGTTTGCGGCCGAGATCCGCGCGGGCAGCGACGCTGCTCGGGTGGACTGGCGCAGCGACTACGACGCCCTCACCTACGACGTGTGCCGAGTACCGGACGACGTACGGGCGGGCGTGCTGAGCTGGCTGGAGCACTTCCGTCTCAACTTCGGCGCGTTCGACTTCGCCGTCACCCCCGCCGGGGACTGGGTGATGTTCGAGTGCAACCCGTCCGGAGAGTGGTCCTGGATCCAGAACGAGACGGGCCTGCCCATCGCCACGCACATCGCTGATCTACTCGCCGAGGGACGACCATGACGACACACACCGAAGAACGCGCCACCCAGTTGCGCACGGCGCTGGCCGACGTCCTGGAGGCCAACGGGCAACTGTCCGACCCGACATGGCGGAAGGTGTTCGAGGCCGTTCCCCGCCATCCGTTCGTGCCGGAGTTCTGGACCCTGGTCGGCGGCGAGCAGCGGCGCGTGACCTCCGCCGATCCCGACTGGCTGGACCTGGTGTACTCGGATGACGCGCTGGCCACGCAGCTCACCGACGGCGTGGCCACATCGTCGATGGGAGCGGGAGCCGGATTCGAAGACCGGCTCCCAAATGGCTCTCAGAATGGCCCCCGGAAGCACTCAAGGGCCCGACCCGCGATGCGGATCAGGCCCCTGACCTGGTACTTCACTGTCGGGGTGGCGGGATTTGAACCCACGACCTCTTCGTCCCGAACGAAGCGCGCTGCCAAGCTGCGCTACACCCCGATGTCGCTGCTTGTCGCGGCGACGTCGTTTACTTTAGCCCACCGGTGGCCCGAGACGAAATCCGGTTTTGGCGCGGTGCCGGATCAGGTTGGGGCGGGCGTGGTCGAGGGCCACGAGGAGGATGGCCAGGGCGTAGAAGGCGAGGGCCAGGAGGAGGGCGTTGCCGAGGACGGACTTGTAGCCGTGCAGGTCCACGTCCAGGAAGGGGTAGAGGTAGCGGGTCGGCGTGCCGGGGAGGAGCAGTTCGCCTCGGGTGAAGGTGAAGGCCAGGTAGGCCAGGGGGAAGAGGAGCCACGTTGCCGCCTGGCGGAGGTGGAGGCGGGCGTTGGGGGTCAGGAGCAGCCAGTCCAGTACGGCCGCGATGGGGATCGCCGTATGGAGGAGCTGGTTCGTGATCGCGTGCCAGCCGGCCGGGTGCGTTGCCTCGGGCGTGAGCGCGAAGGGGCTCGTCGAGTTTGCCAGGAGCAGGTGGTACACCAAGCCCGTGATCATGACGTAGAGGAGTGCGGCGCCCGTCAGGGACGAGGGGAGCGGGCGGCGGGCGGTCCAGGCGCGGCGGGCCGAGACGGTGAGCGTCAGGGCCAGCAGGATCGTGGCCTGGGTGGAGAAGAGGCTCAGGGTTCGGAGGGGGCTGCCGAGGAGCAGTTCGGCGGTTACCGTCGCTGTCGCCGTCAGGGCGATCAGTGTGCGGTACGTGGCGGTCAGCGGGCGGCGTACGGGGGTCACCACCGCCGTGGCGGGGACGGGCGAGGGCAGCAGCCTGGGCGTGCCCGGGACCGCGGGGAGGTCCGGGATGTCCCTGGGTATCGGGGCGGTCATGCCCTCACGCTAGGCAGATCGGTGCATATCGGGCGATATGGGCGGGCCGTGCGGGTTACGCCACCCCAGTCGCCCCAGCCTCCATCGCCATCGCTCCTTGCCGGACCGCCGGACCGCCGGACCGCCGGACTACTCCCGGCCCACCAGCGTCAGCAGCGTCGCCTCCGGCGGGCACGCGAAGCGGAACGGGGTGTAGCGGTTCGTGCCGCAGCCCGCCGACACGTGCAGGTACGACGTACGGCCCTCGGCCGTGTGCGTGGACAGGCCCTTCACCCGGTCCGTGTCCAGGTCGCAGTTGGTCACCAGGGCGCCGTAGAAGGGGATGCAGAGCTGGCCGCCGTGGGTGTGGCCGGCGAGGATCAGGGGGTAGGCGTCGGCCGTGAACGAGTCCAGGACACGCAGGTACGGGGCGTGCACCACGCCCATCGAGAAGTCCGCCGCGCCCGACGGGCCGCCCGCCACCTGCTCGTAGCGGTCCCGCCTGATGTGCGGGTCGTCAAGGCCCGTCAGCTCGATCGACACGCCCTCGATCTTGAGCGTCCCGCGGGTGTTCGTCAGGTTCTGCCAGCCCGCCGCGTCGAAGCCGTCGCGCAGGTTCTCCCACGGGTTGTGGATCACCCCTACGGCGGGCGCGTTGCCGTTCAGGCCGTGGCGGCCCTGGGCCTTCTCGATCAGGTAGCGGGCGGGGTTGCGGAGCTTGGGGCCGTAGTAGTCGTTGGAGCCGAAGATGTACGCGCCCGGGAACTCCATGAGCGGGCCCAGCGCGTCCAGGACCTCCGGTACGCCCTCCGGGTCGGACAGGTTGTCGCCCGTGTTGATCACGAAGTCGGGGTGCAGGCCCGCCAGCGAACGCAGCCAGCGCTGCTTCTTGTGCTGCCCGCCGACCATGTGGATGTCGGAGACCTGGAGCACGCGCAGGGGACCCATCCCCGGCGGCAGGACGGGGACCGTCACCCGTCGGAGGCGGAAGGAACGGGCCTCGAAGCCCGCCGAGTAGAGAAGGCCGGCGGCCCCGACCGCCGTGATGCCGAGGGGAACTCCGTATCGCGCGCGCATACGACCATCGTGTCAGACCCTGCCCAAGTCCCGTGCCGGGCCGCTCCTTCCCGGGGCCTCTCCCCGAGCCGCTTTAAATCAGCGGGCGTTCTGCCTGGGACACCTGCGACAATCGACCCCATGACCACGCTCAAGTCGAAGCTGCAGGAAGACCTCAACGCGGCGATCAAGGAGCGCGACGAGCTCCGCTCCTCGACGCTCCGGCTGACGCTCACCGCGATCACCAAGGAGGAGGTCGCGGGCAAGGAGAAGCGCGAGCTCTCCGACGACGAGGTGCTGAAGGTGATCACCAAGGAGGCGAAGAAGCGCCGCGAGGCGGCGGACGCGTTCGCGCAGGGTGGTCGGGCCGAGTCGGCCGAGCGGGAGAAGGCGGAGGGCGAGGTGCTCGCCGCGTACCTGCCCAAGCAGCTCAGCGACGACGAGCTGAACGAGATCGTCGCCCAGGCCGTCGAGGAGGCCAGGGCGGCCGGCGCCGAGGGGCCGCGGGCCATGGGCGCCGTCATGAAGATCGTGAACCCGAAGGTCGCGGGGCTGGCCGAGGGCGGCCGTGTCGCCGCCGTGGTGAAGAAGCTCCTGGCCGGCTGACCGACGCGCCCACGGCCACACAGCGGACCGGCCGCACAACGACCGACGGCCCCTTTCTCCTCGTAGATCTCTCATACGAGGAGAAAGGGGCCGTCGCTTTGCTCAGTGCCGGCAGTCAGCCCTGCGGCTCAGTCCCGCCCGCCGTTGCCGTTGCCGTTCTGGCCCTGGAACCAGCCCTCCGGGATCGAGAACGTGGGCGTCGGGAAGGTCCCGCCGTCCGTGCCGCCGCTGGGGTTGTCGCCGTTGTCCCCGTCGCCGTTGCCGTTCCCATTTCCGTTGCCGTTCCCGTTGCCGTTCCCGTTGCCGTTCCCGTCGCCCCGGTCCTTCTCGGGTTCCGGGATGTCGACGAGGTTGAACGTCGGGGCGTCCTTGCCCTCCAGGGCGCCGGCCATGGCGTCCTTCCAGATCGGGCCCGGGACCTCGCCGCCGTAGACGAGGGGACGGAACACGCCGCCGATGGTGATGTTCCGCATCTTGACCTTCTGGGTGGCGCTGCCGACCCAGACGGCGCCCGAGAGGTTCGGCGTGTAGCCGACGAACCAGGCGTTGCGGCGCTCGTCCGTCGTACCCGTCTTACCGGCGCTCTCCCGGCTGGTGAGACCGGCCTGCTTACCCGTACCGGAGTCGACCACGCCGCGCAGCAGGGTGTTGATGGTGTCCGCGGTCGTCTCGCTCATCGCGCGCGAGCAGGTCGACTTGGGCACCTCGAGAGACTTCTGCTGCTGGCCGACCTTCTGCGTGATCGACTCGATGGCGACCGGCGTGCAGTACATGCCGCGGGAGGCGAAGGCGGCGTACGCGCTCGCCATGGTGAGCGGCGAGAGGCCGGTCGAGCCGAGCGTCAGCGACGAGGGGACCTCGGGGATCTTGTCGCCGTTGCCCTGGACCACGCCCAGCTTGTTGGTCATGTTCACCACCGGGCACATGCCGATGTCCTCGAGCATCTGCACGAAGTAGGTGTTGACCGACAGCTCCATGGCCTCCCTGAGCGCGTACGGGCCGACCTCGGACTCGGTCTCGTTCTCGACCTTGTAGTCGCCGTCGTTGAGCCAGTTCCGGCTGCCGCACGTCCGCACGGTCTCCGGGTACCGCATCTCGTACGGCGCCGGGTACACCTGCGTGGCGGGCTTGCCCTCCTCGATGGCGGCGGCGGCCAGGAACGGCTTGAACGTCGAACCGGTCGGGAAGCCGAAGTTGGAGCCGCCCATGCTCTGGTCGACCGAGTAGTTGTACTCGGTCTCGTTCTTGCCGTAGCCGAACGGCTTCGACTGGCCCATCGCCACGATCTTGCCGGTGCCGGGCTCGACCAGCGTGGACGCGGCCGCGACCTTGTCCGACTGGTTGATGTGGTCCTTGAGGGACGCCTGGACCGACGCCTGGGCCTGCGGGTCCAGGGTCGTCGTGATCGTCAGGCCGCCCTGGTTCCAGATCTTGGCGCGGGCCTCACGGGTCTTGCCGAAGACCGGGTCGCTCTTGAAGACCTTCTCGACGTACTTGCAGAAGAAGCTGGCGCCCTTGACCGCGGTGATGCAGCCGTTCGCGGGCTTGCTGACCTTCAGGTCCAGCGGCTCCTCCTTGGCCTTGTCGGCCTCCGCCTGCGGGACGTCGCCGACGTCGGCCATGCGCTGCAGCACGGTGTTGCGCCGCTTGGTGGCCTCGGTCTCGTCGTTGACCGGGTCGTACCGGCTGGGCGACTGGACGATGCCGGCGAGCAGCGCCGACTCGGCGAGGGTGAGGTCCTTGGCGGACTTGGAGAAGTAGCGCTGGGCGGCGGCCTCGACGCCGTACGCCTGCTGGCCGAAGAACGTGATGTTCAGGTAGTTCTCGAGGATCTTCTTCTTGCCGAGCTCCTCCTCGACCTGGATCGCGTACTTCAGCTCCTTGATCTTGCGACCGAGGGTCTGCTGGGTGGCCTGCGCGACCTTCGTCGGGTCGTCGCCGGCCTCCTCGACGAAGACGTTCTTCACGTACTGCTGGGTGAGCGTGGACGCGCCCTCGGCGACGCCGCCGCTCTGGGCGTTGCGGTTGAGGGCGCGCAGGACGCCCTTCAGGTCGACCGCGCCGTGCTGGTAGAAGCGCGAGTCCTCGATCGCGACGATCGCCTTCTGCATGTACGGCGAGATGTCCTTGAGCTCGACCACCGTGCGGTCCCGCGAGTACACCGTGGCGATCCGGTCGCCGTCGGCGTCGAGGATCGTGGTGCGCTGACTCAGCGGTGGCGTCTTGAGATTGGCCGGGAGCTCGTCGAAACTCTCCACCGACCCCTTGGCGGCAAGTCCCAGCGCACCGACCGCGGGCAGCGCGATGCCGGCCAGCACGGCTCCCGAGACCACACTGACACCGAGGAACTTGGCGGCCTGCTGAGTGGCCGTGAGACCACCGCCCGAGCGCTTCTTTGGCATGAGGGCAGCCTAATCCGTACTCCTGAGCGTTCCGAAGGAGCGGTTGCTCCTCGGGATGTTCAGGGACCTGATCGTGACGAACGCCATCCCGCGAGCTCCCCGGGAGGCCTCGTCTGACGGCACAGCAAACGTGAGGCATCGACGTTCGCATTCGCCGGACACGCGTATATGCCTTGGCCTAAGCTGCTCTCAACTGTCACAGCAGTGCGGCCACGTATCAATACGTCCGGCGACCCCGAATCGTTCCGGAGGTTCCCCAACTTTTTTGCTGGGGCGTGTCCGAATCCGCCTTGTGTGTCACCCGGCGCCCGTTGTGACTCAACAGAACTGTCCCGGTTTGCCGGGATGATCACGCATGTCGCCAGCTCACTCCCCCGGGTGATCTGCCGCTTACGCATAGTCCGTTCGGGCCATTCAAGATTGGGCCCGCTGGGGGTGTTGCGCTGTGCCCACCTTCCGTAACGTCCTCAACTGGCGGCGGTGAATATGCCGCTGCCGCCGTGGGGGAGCCTCGATTCGGGAGAGGACGGCGCCGGTATGGGCTGGGTAACCGACTGGAGTGCGCAGGCGGCCTGCCGCACTACCGATCCGGATGAACTGTTCGTTCAGGGAGCAGCGCAGAACAGGGCCAAGGCGGTGTGCACCGGATGCCCGGTGCGGACCGAGTGCCTCGCTGACGCGCTCGACAACCGCGTCGAGTTCGGCGTGTGGGGAGGAATGACGGAGCGGGAGCGCCGCGCACTGCTGCGCAGGCGGCCGACCGTCACATCGTGGCGCCGGCTGCTGGAGACCGCGCGCACGGAGTACGAGCGGGGGGCCGGCATCCTGCCCCTCGACGACGACGAGGTGTACGAGAACTACGCGGCGGTGAGCTGAGGGCGTCCCCCCTCAGCCACCCGCCCCGGGCGCCTCGGGCAGCTCCGGCCGAAGGGCCGCGAGCCGGTTTCCGATGTCCCGCAACCCCGCAAGGTCGTGTACGTCGCCGGGCAGTGCGGCTACTTCGGCCACCGCCACCTCGGGGTGGAGCGCGGTGAAGCGGTCGCGTGTGCGCTGCTCGCGGGAGAGCAGTTGCATACGGTCGGCGTGCAGTCTCAGCAGGCCTGCGGTGAGTTCGTCGATGGTCCGCTCCCCGTCCGTGCGCTCGGTGTCCAGGGCGGCGGGGGAGCCTTCGTCAGGAGCCGGTGCTTCGGAAGCGGGAGATTCTGAACTGCCGTACGTGTCGGGAGAGTTACGAAGTACTGCTTTCCCGCCCTCCTGATCCACAATGCGGGGCTCTTCAAGATTTTCCGCGGCGGCGAGCGCGCGCTCGGCCGACAGCCGGTCGGCGCCGCTGCCGTGGACCCGGTTGAGCACCAGCCCGGAGAGTGGCATGTCCTCCGCGGCCAGCCGCTCCACGAAGTACGCGGCCTCCCGCAGCGCGTCCCGCTCCGGCGCCGCGACCACCAGGAACGCCGTACCGGGCGCCTGGAGCAGCTTGTACGTCGCGTCCGCGCGCGTACGGAACCCGCCGAACGTCGTGTCCATCGCGGACACGAACGTCTGGACGTCCTTGAGGAGTTGACCGCCGAGCAGTTTGCCGAGGGTGCCGGTCATCATCGACATCCCCACGTTCAGGAACTTCATCCCGGCGCGGCCGCCCAGCTTCGCCGGGGCCGTCAGCAGCCGGATCAGCCGTCCGTCCAGGAACGACCCGAGCCGCTTGGGCGCGTCCAGGAAGTCCAGCGCGGAGCGGGAGGGCGGGGTGTCGACGACGATCAGGTCCCACTCGTCCCGGGCCCGCAGCTGGCCCAGCTTCTCCATCGCCATGTACTCCTGCGTGCCCGCGAAGCCCGCCGAGAGCGACTGGTAGAACGGGTTGTTCAGGATCGCGGCCGCTCGCTCGGGGTCCGCGTGCGCCTCGACGATCTCGTCGAAGGTGCGCTTCATGTCGAGCATCATCGCGTGCAGCTCGCCGTCGCCCTCGACGCCCTTCACCCGGCGCGGGGTGTTGTCGAGCGAGTCGATGCCCATGGACTGCGCGAGCCGACGGGCGGGGTCGATGGTCAGCACAACCACCTTCCGCCCCCGCTCGGCGGCCCGCAGCCCCAGCGCGGCGGCGGTCGTGGTCTTGCCGACACCGCCCGAGCCGCAGCACACGACGATGCGGGTGCCCGGATCGTCGAGCAGCGGATCGACGCCGAGCAGGCGTGCGGGGGAGAGGTGATGAGGGTGGTGGGTCTGGTGACGGGCGCCGGTGTCGTGTGCGTGGGCCGGGTCCGGACGACTCATGACATCCCCTGCTTCCGACATTCGGCATGCCGCTTCCGACTCGTGAACGGCCTCATGACAGGCCCTGTTCCCGCAGCTCGCCCGCGAGCTCGTACAGGCCCGCCAGGTCCATTCCCTCGGCAAGCAGCGGCAGTTCGTGCATCGGCAGTCCCAACTCGCTGAGCGCCGCCCGCTGTTCGTGCTCCAGGCCGTACCGCTCGGCGTACTCCTCGGCCTGCTGGAGCAGCGGGTCGACCAGCCGCTCGGCGTTCTGCCCGCGCCGCGCCCCGCCGAGCCCCGCCGCGGACAGTGACCGCGCAACGGAAGAACGCTCCACCGCCCGTACGAGTTCCAGATCCGCCGCGTCCAGCACCTCCGGCCGCACCATGTTCACGATGATCCGCCCGACCGGCAGCCGCGCGCCGCGCAGCTCGGCGATGCCGTCCGCGGTCTCCTGGACCGGCATCTCCTCCAGCAGCGTCACCAGGTGCACGGCGGTCTCCGCCGACTTCAGCACCCGCATCACGGCCTGCGCCTGGTTGTGTATCGGCCCGATCTTGGCGAGGCCCGCGACCTCGTCGTTGACGTTGAGGAAGCGGGTGATGCGGCCGGTGGGCGGCGCGTCCATGACGACGTAGTCGTAGACGAACCGTCCGCTCCTGTCCTTCCGCCGCACGGCCTCGCAGGCCTTGCCGGTGAGAAGTACGTCTCTCAGCCCCGGCGCGATGGTGGTGGCGAAGTCGATGGCGCCGAGCTTCTTCAGCGCCCGCCCTGCACCGCCCAGCTTGTAGAACATCTGGAGGTAGTCCAGAAGGGCCAGTTCGGGGTCGATGGCGAGGGCGTACACCTCCCCGCCCCCCGGAGCGACGGCGATCTTCCGCTCCTCATAGGGCAGCGCCTCCGCTTCGAAGAGCTGCGCGATGCCCTGCCTGCCCTCGACCTCGACGAGAAGCGTCCGCTTCCCCTCGGTCGCGAGGGCGAGCGCGAGGGCGGCGGCGACCGTGGTCTTTCCGGTCCCGCCCTTGCCGCTGACGACCTGGAACCTGCTCACGTATTCGAGCCTAACCAGTCGCCGCGCAACCTACGCCGCGGGCTGTGGACAACCCGGCGGGGAACGTGGCGGCGGAGGGCGGATGGGCAGCGGCTAAAGTCGGCCACATGACCAAGTGGGAATACGCAACCGTGCCGCTGCTCGTCCACGCGACGAAGCAGATTCTGGACACCTGGGGCGAGGACGGCTGGGAGCTCGTCCAGGTCGTGCCCGGGCCGAACAACCCCGAGCAGCTCGTGGCCTACCTCAAGCGGGAGAAGGCGTGAGCGCGGTCGAGGCCCGGCTGGCCGAGCTGGGCCTGACCCTGCCGGAGGTCGTACCGCCGCTGGCCGCCTACCAGCCCGCGGTCCAGTCGGGCGTCTACGTCTACACCGCCGGCCA
This sequence comes from Streptomyces dysideae, assembly GCF_001514305.1. GTDB lineage: Bacteria > Actinomycetota > Actinomycetes > Streptomycetales > Streptomycetaceae > Streptomyces > Streptomyces dysideae. Next base: position 67,158 of record NZ_KQ949118.1, on the reverse strand, counting down.
GCTCCCCATGGTGGAGGGCAAGCTTCCGGTCACCGGCAAGGTGGGCGCGGAGGTCACGCCGGAGGAGGCCAAGGACCTCGCCCGCACCTGTGCGCTGAACGCCCTGGCGGCGGTCAAGTCGGTCACGGGCGACCTCGACCGCATCGCGCGCGTGGTGAAGGTGGTGGGCTTCGTAGCCTCGGCCTCGGACTTCACCGGCCAGCCCGGCGTGATCAACGGCGCGAGCGAACTCCTGGCAGAGGTCCTCGGCGACAAGGGCGTCCACGCGCGAAGCGCGGTAGGTGTGGCGGTACTGCCGCTGGACGCACCGGTCGAGGTCGAGTTCCAGGTGGAACTGACGGAGGCGTAGGCCTCCGGCGGTGGGGCGGTGGGGCGGTGGGGCGGTGTGCCTGGGGTGCTGCGCTTCCCGACGCCGGTCCGGATCTCTCAGCTCGTCCGCCACCTCTCGACGCCGGTCGGCATCATCCAGCCTGTCCGGCGTGCGAGGAGGGGCTGTGTCCGTCCCGATCGTCCGCCCACCCGCTGGGGCTTCGCCTCTCGACGCTGGTGCGGATCATTCAGCCGGTCCGGCGTTTGAGGGCAAGGCCCCTTCAGGGCCGGAGCGGGGTCTGGGGCGGCAGCCCCAGCGGGGGCGAAGGGGCGGAGCCCCTGGGGATGGGACGGGTAGGGGCGGCGGGGGCGAAAGACTCCGCCGCAGGTCGGCCTCGGCGCCGCCCCCGGTCACCCCTCGAACATCCGCGCACCAAGAGATAGCCTCCGCCCATGGCGAATGGGCAGTGGTATCCGAAGGAGTGGCCCGACCTCATCCGCGCACTGGCGGACGGCACCCTCACCCCGGTGCCCCCAAAGCGCGCGGCCACCGTAATGCTCCTGAGGGACACCGGCACCGACACCGAAACCGGCCCCACCGTCCACATGCTGCGCCGCCGCACCTCCATGGCCTTCGCAGGCGGCGCGTACGCGTACCCGGGCGGCGGCGTAGACCCCCGCGACGACGACCACCACATCCGCTGGGCGGGCCCCACGCGCGCGTGGTGGGCGGCAAGGCTGGGCGTCGACGAGACGACGGCCCAGGCGATCGTCTGCGCGGCCGTACGCGAGACGTACGAGGAGGCAGGCGTCCTCCTCGCCGGCCCGACCCCGGACTCCGTCGTCGGCGACACCACGGCCGACGACTGGGAGGCGGACCGCGCGGCCCTGGTCGCCCGGGACGTGTCCTTCGCGGAGTTCCTGGACCGCCGCGGCCTCGTCCTCCGCTCGGACCTCCTCGGCGCCTGGACCCGCTGGATCACCCCGGAGTTCGAACCCCGCCGCTACGACACGTGGTTCTTCGTCGCCGCCCTCCCGGAGGGGCAGCGCACCCGCAACGCCTCCACGGAGGCCGACCGCACGGTGTGGATCCGCCCCCAGGACGCGGCCTACGCGTACGACAAGGGCGAGCTGCTGATGATGCCGCCCACCATCGCGACCCTGCGCCAGCTGACGCCGTACGCCACGGCCGCCGAGGCCCTCGCCGCCGCCCCCGGCCGCGACCTGACCGCCGTACTGGCGCAGGCGCGCATCGAGCACGGCGAGATCGTGCTCTCCTGGCCGGGCCACGACGAGTTCACCAAGCACATCCCGACCGGTGGAGCCCTCGCATGACGGACGCAGCAGCCCTTCCCGGCCAGCCGCGGGGCGGGGTCCTCGCGGGCCCCGCCACCCCGCGCGCCGTCAACGTCCTGGCACCCAACGCCTCCGCGATGACCCTGGACGGCACGAACACCTGGATCCTCTCGGAACCGGACTCCGACCTGGCCGTCGTCGTCGACCCGGGCCCCCTGGACCAGGGCCACCTGCGCAACGTCGTGGACACGGCCGAGCAGGCCGGCAAGCGCGTCGCCCTGACCCTGCTCACCCACGGCCACCCCGACCACGCCGAGGGCGCCGCCCGCTTCGCCGAACTGGCCGGCACGAAGGTCCGCGCCCTGGACCCGGCACTGCGCCTGGGCGACGAGGGCCTGGCCGCCGGGGACGCGGTACGGGTCGGCGGCCTGGAGCTGCGCGTGGTCCCGACGCCCGGCCACACCGCGGACTCGCTCTCCTTCCACCTCCCGGCCGACCGGGCGATCCTGACCGGCGACACGATCCTCGGCCGCGGCACGACGGTCGTGGCCCACCCCGACGGCCGGCTGGGCGACTATCTGGACTCCCTGCGCCGGCTGCGGTCCCTGACGGTCGACGACGGCGTCCACACGGTCCTCCCCGGCCACGGCCCGGTCCTGGAGGACGCCCAGGGCGCCGTCGAGTTCTACCTCGCCCACCGCGCGCACCGCCTGGCCCAGGTGGAGACGGCGGTCGAGAACGGCTACCGCACCCCGGAGCAGGTCGTGGCCCACGTGTACGCGGACGTGGACCGCTCCCTGTGGCCGGCGGCGGAACTGTCGGTACGGGCGCAGCTGGACTATCTGGAGGAGCACGGCCTCATCTAGTGCCCCGGCAGGCAACATTCGCCCCGTCGCGACGCCCGGCACGCTCCCCCACTGCCTTAAGGGCGTGGGAGGTGCCCCCACTCGCCGCACCGGCCAAAAGCCCAAGTACGTCCAGTACGAGGGCTTTCGTCCGGCGCGCCGAAAGCACGCACCGGACACCGCGGGCACCGCACAGGACTTTCGAAACACCCCCTAGTCCGCCGGAGTCCAGGCTGCCGCATCGGAGCGCGACGCTGTGCCGCCACCGCGCGCGATGGGACCCCGCCTCTTCCGAGACGGGGCCCCATCGGCGTACGACTCGATGCGTCGCGACTCGATGCGCGCCTAGCGCGACCGCTTGGCCAGCCGCTCGACGTCCAGCAGGATCACCGCACGCGCCTCCAGGCGGAGCCATCCGCGCTGCGCGAAGTCGGCCAGCGCCTTGTTCACCGTCTCGCGGGACGCGCCGACCAGCTGGGCCAGCTCCTCCTGCGTCAGGTCGTGGACGACGTGGATGCCCTCCTCGGACTGCACGCCGAAGCGGCGGGAGAGGTCGAGAAGCGCGCGGGCCACGCGGCCGGGGACGTCCGAGAAGACGAGGTCGGACATCGCGTCGTTGGTGCGGCGCAGCCGGCGCGCTACTGCGCGCAGCAGCGCGGTGGCCACCTCGGGGCGGGCGTTCAGCCAGGGCTGGAGGTCGCCGTGGCCCAGGCCCAGCAGCTTGACCTCGGTCAGCGCGGTCGCCGTCGCCGTACGCGGGCCCGGGTCGAACAGCGACAGTTCGCCGATGAGCTCGCCGGGGCCGACCACCGCCAGCATGTTCTCGCGACCGTCGGGTGAGGTGCGGTGGAGCTTCACCTTGCCCTCGGTGACGACGTAGAGCCGGTCACCGGGGTCGCCCTCGTGGAAGAGCGAGTCACCGCGCGCGAGGGTCACCTCACTCATGGAGGCGCGGAGCTCCGCGGACTGCTCGTCGTCGAGAGCAGCGAAGAGCGGGTTGCGCCGCAGAACGTCGTCCACGAGTTCTCTCCTTGTCGACCTGCTCAGGGGATCTTGCTCCCCCTTGGTACCAGGGGACCGTGCTCCCCATTTTGCCGGACGGTCCAAACAGTGTGATCTATCACAAGGATGCCGCACACATGTCCTGAGGTAAGCGGCAGGGGTCCAATTGGGGGCTGATCTTCAGGGTCCGGGGCGGATGTCGGTGCCGGGCTTTAGGCTGGCCGGGTGTCCAAATCGCCGGTGAGAGCACAGGCCAAGGGGGCTGGGCGGGTGGTTGTACGTCGTGATTCCGCTGTGGGCGAACAGGACCCCGGTGGCGGAAAGAAACCGGCAAAAGTGGCGAAACGGGTGCCAGCAAAGAAGGCGGCGGCGGTGAAGGTGGCGGCGGTGAAGGCCGCCGCCAAGCCCGAGTCTCCCACCGCCCTCGTGCGCCGAGCCCGCCGTATCAACCGCGAGCTCGCCGAGGTCTATCCGTACGCCCATCCCGAGCTGGACTTCGAGAACCCCTTCGAGCTCGTCGTCGCCACGGTGCTGTCCGCCCAGACCACCGACCTGCGCGTCAACCAGACCACGCCGGCCCTCTTCGCCAAGTACCCCACCCCCGAGGACCTGGCCGTCGCCAACCCGGAGGAGGTCGAGGAGATCCTGCGGCCCTGCGGTTTCTTCCGGGCCAAGACCCGATCGGTCATAGGGCTGTCCAAGGCGCTGGTGGAGAACCACGGCGGCGAGGTACCCGGCGGCCTCGAAGATCTCGTCAAGCTGCCCGGCGTGGGCCGTAAGACGGCGTTCGTGGTGCTCGGGAACGCGTTCGGGCGGCCCGGCATCACCGTGGACACGCACTTCCAGCGGCTGGTGCGGCGCTGGCGGTGGACGGACGAGACCGACCCGGACAAGATCGAGGCCGCCGTCGGCGCGCTCTTCCCGAAGAGCGACTGGACAGACCTCTCCCATCACGTGATCTGGCACGGCCGCCGCATCTGCCACGCCCGCAAGCCCGCGTGCGGGGCCTGCCCCATCGCCCCGCTCTGCCCGGCGTACGGCGAGGGCGAGACAGACCCCGAGAAGGCGAAGAAGCTCCTCAAGTACGAGAAGGGCGGCTTCCCCGGCCAACGCCTGAAGCCCCCGAAGGAGTACCTGGACGCGGGCGGCAAGGCGGCCCCGCCGCTGGGGGCCGGATGACGGGGCGGGGAGGGGCCGGGAGCCACGGCCAGGACCGGCCCTCGAGCCACGACCGCGACCGGGCCGGGGCGGCGGGCCACAACCCCGGCCATTCCCCGGGCCACACCCAGCCCCAGCCTCAGCCCGAGGACCATGCCCAGCCCAAGGATCATGGCCAGCCCCAAGCCCAGGAACGATCTACGCGCCCTCGGGCGTTGGACACGGCAGGACGACGGGGGTGGCTATGACGTGGGCGAGTGATACGCAGGGTGGGCCGGTGGTGGTCAGCAAGGTCGGGCTGCCGGGGTGGCTGGAGCCGGTGGTGCACGCCGTGGAGACGGTCGAGCCGGTGCAGCTGAGCCGGTTCCTGCCGCCGGCGGACGGCGCGGGGCGGCAGTCCGCCGTTCTCGTCCTCTTCGGTGAGGGCGAGCGCGGGCCCGAGGTGCTGCTCATGGAGCGGGCGAGTTCGCTGCGGTCGCACGCCGGGCAGCCCTCCTTCCCGGGCGGCGCCCTCGACCCCGAGGACGGCGACCCGAAGGCCGACGGGCCGCTGCGGGCCGCGCTGCGTGAGGCCGAGGAGGAGACCGGGCTGGATCCGGCCGGTGTCCAGCTCTTCGGCGTGCTGCCCAAGCTGTACATCCCGGTCAGCGGCTTCGTCGTGACGCCCGTACTGGGCTGGTGGCGGCGCCCCACCCCGGTCGGCGTCGTCGACCCGAACGAGACGGCCCGGGTCTTCACCGTCCCCGTGGCGGATCTCACGAACCCGGACAACCGGGCCACCACCGTCCACCCCAGCGGCCACCGAGGCCCGGCATTTCTGGTTGAATCGGCCCTGGTGTGGGGGTTCACAGCGGGCATCATCGACCGTCTGCTGCACTTCGCGGGCTGGGAGCGGCCCTGGGACCGGGACAAGCAGGTCCCGCTCGACTGGCGGTCATGACAGGGTGTCTGACGTGAACGTGCTGGACATCCTGTTGCTGGTCGCCGCCGTGTGGTTCGCGATCGTGGGCTATCGCCAGGGCTTCGTCGTCGGCATCCTGTCGGTGATCGGCTTCATGGGCGGCGGCCTCGTGGCCGTGTACCTGCTCCCGGTCATCTGGGACGCGCTGACCGACAACGCCGAGGTGAACACGACCGCCGCCGTCGTCGCGGTCGTCGTCGTCATCGTCTGCGCCTCCGTGGGCCAGGCCTTGACCACTCACCTCGGCAACAAGCTGCGCCGGTACATCACCTGGTCCCCGGCCCGCGCCCTGGACGCCACCGGCGGTGCCCTCGTCAACGTCGTCGCGATGCTCCTCGTGGCGTGGCTGATCGGCTCCGCCCTCGCGGGCACCACCCTGCCGACGCTCGGCAAGGAGGTCCGCAACTCCAAGGTGCTGCAGGGTGTTTCACGGGCGCTGCCCTCCCAGGCCGACACCTGGTTCGCGGACTTCTCCTCGGTCCTCGCGCAGAACGGCTTCCCGCAGGTCTTCAGCCCGTTCGCGAACGAGCCGATCAACGCGGTCAAGCCCCCCGACCCGGCCCTCGCCAACAGCGCCGTGGCCACCCGTGCCCAGCGCTCCATCGTCAAGGTCGTCGGCACCGCCCAGAGTTGCGGCAAGGTCCTGGAGGGCACCGGCTTCGTCTTCGCCGACCGCCGTGTCATGACCAACGCGCATGTCGTCGGCGGCGTCGACGAGCCCACCGTCCAGATAGGCGGTGAGGGCAGGAAGTACGACGCGACGGTCGTCCTCTACGACTGGCAGCGCGACATCGCCGTACTCGACGTACCGGACATGAGCGCGCCCGCGCTGCAGTTCACCTCCACCGACGCCCGCAGCGGCGACAGCGCGATCATCGCGGGCTTCCCGGAGAACGGCTCGTACGACGTCCGTGCCGCGCGCGTACGCGGCCGACTGCCGGCCAACGGCCCGGACATCTACCACCGCGGCACCGTGCGCCGAGACGTGTACTCGCTCTACGCGACCGTCCGCCAGGGCAACTCCGGCGGCCCGCTGCTCACCCCGGAGGGCAAGGTGTACGGCGTGGTCTTCGCGAAGTCCCTGGACGACGCCAACACCGGCTACGCGCTCACCGCGGACGAGATCCAGGAGGACATCGCCCAGGGGCGCGCCGCGAACCAGCAGGTGGACAGCGACAGCTGCGCGCTCTGATCCACGGGAGTGTGCCGACGGCCGTCCGGGGACTCAGCCGCGTGGGTGGCGCAAACGTACCGAGACCCAGCGGGCCCGGCGGCGCAGGATGCGCGGGATGTCGACCCGGGGGTCGGCGCCCGCCATCTGCGGGGCGCTGCCTCGCTGGTGGGAGTTCAGGCCCGAGGCCGAGCGGCGATTGCGTGCTGCGTCACTGTAGTCGTGCGTCCAGCCCATACCTCGACGTCTGCCCCTGCCTCATGGTCGATAACCGCCCCCAGGGCCCCCAATTGGCCTATGCGCCAGGCAATTGGCTGTTCGTAGGACAGGCGTTCAGATCCGGATACCGGGCGCATCGGCTCGGTCACCGATCGGGTTCGGGATCTTTGAGCCAGTTGACCAACTCGGCGGAGAAGGCGACCGGATCCTCCTCGTGCGGAAAATGCCCGAGCCCGTCGAACAGCCGCCAGCGGTACGGCGCTTCCACGTACTCGCCGGATCCGGCGGCGCTCCGCGTGCGCATCACCGGGTCGAGCGAGCCGTGCAAGTGGAGCGTGGGCACGCGCACGGGTCGCTTCATGCGCCGGTTGAACTGGATGCCGTCGGGACGGGCCAGGGAGCGGACCATCCAGCGGTACGGCTCGATGGAGCAGTGCGCCGTCGACGGGATGCACATCGCCCGGCGGTACGTCTCCACCGCCTCGTCGTCCGGGAGGCGCGGGCCCGACCAGTCCCGGACCAGCCGGGCGACCAGCGCACCGTCGTCGGCCGTCAGCTGCCGCTCCGGGATCCAGGGCCGCTGAAACCCCCAGATGTAGGAACCGGCGGTCGTCTGCTTGACGTCCGAGAGCATCGCCGACCGCCAGCGCCGGGGATGCGGCATCGAGGACACCGCGAGCCGCCGGACGAGCTTCGGGCGCATCACGGCCGCCGTCCACGCCAGATATCCGCCCAGGTCATGACCGACCAGCGCGGCGTCCGGCTCACCGAGCGAGCGGACCACGCCGGTGATGTCGAGGGCGAGGTTGGCGGGGTCGTAGCCCCGGGGCGTGCGGTCGCTGCCGCCGACGCCCCTGAGGTCCATGGCGACGGCCCGGAACCCGGCGTCGGCGAGGGCGGTCAGCTGGTGCCGCCACGTCCACCAGAACTGCGGGAAGCCGTGCAGCAGCAGCACCAGCGGCCCGTCACCCAGCTCGGCGATGTGGAAGCGCGCCCCGTTGGCGGCGACCTCGCGGTGCGTCACCTTTCTCCCGCTGGGGAGGACGTCCGGTCGCACGACCGAGGCGGGCTGGGCCGAAGGTGTGGCGGGATCCGTCATGACGACGAGCGTGCCACAGCCTCGATGGCCGCGGGGGACCGGTCCTCCAGGGCCGGCGTCGGACGCGGGTGCGGCTTGGCCTTCTGCAGGACGCCCGCCGACTCCTTCACCGAGGCCGCGACCTTCTGCGGGCCCTTGCTCTTCTTGGCCTTCTTCGCGAAGGTCACGCCGACCAGCCCGAGGACGCCGGCGACGAGGACGTTCGCGGCGAAGGACAGCACGAAGCAGAGCGCGAGGTTCCAGTCGCTCCAGGTCTGAATGCCGTACGCCAGGGCGAAGTTCAGCATCGGCAGGGAGAACACCAGCACCACACCGGCGGCCATGAACGCGCCGCCGCTCGTCGCGCCGCGCTTGACGTCCTGCCTGAGCTGCGCCTTCGCCAGCGCGATCTCGTCGTGCACCAGCGCGGACATCTCGGTCGTCGCCGAGGCGAACAGCTGGCCGATGCTGCGTTCGGCGCCGACCGGGCTGCCGTCGGGTGCGCTCATCGCGGTCTCCCTCGTCTGTGTACGGTTCCGTGCCTGACTGCGTACGGTTCCGTCTTTTGTACCGTCCCGTCAGATCATGCCGGACGGCCGTCGTCATCGCCTGCCCCGCCCGGCACTTCGGCAAGCGCGTGGCGCTCGGCGACCATCCGTTCGGCGATGCGGCGGTGCTCCGCGGCCTTGCGGTCGAGGATGGCGGCCATCCGCAGGTGGTACTCCGGCTGGTCCTCCTCGTAGATGTCCGGGATGCCGTCGTGGTCCTCGTCGCGCTCCTCGGCCTCGCACAGCCGGCGGTACTTGCCGTTCCGTATCTTCAGCAGCACCGCCGCCAGGGTCGCAGCGATGAGGGAGCCGATCAGTACGGCGGCCTTGACCTCGTCGGTCAGTACGGCGTCGCCCTCGAAGGCCAGCTCGCCGATGAGCAACGAGACGGTGAACCCGATGCCGGCGAGGGTCGCCACCGCGAACACGTCGGCCCATTCGAGGTCGTCGCTGAGCGAGGCCCGGGTGAAGCGGGCCGTCAGCCACGTACCGCCGAAGATGCCGAGCGCCTTGCCGACGACCAGCCCGAGCACGACGCCCAGGGTCTCCGGCTTGGTGAACACGTCGCCGACGGCGTTGCCCGAGATGGATACGCCGGCGCTGAAGAGGGCGAACAGCGGCACGGCCAGGCCCGCCGAGAGGGGGCGTACGAGATGCTCGATGTGCTCACCCGGGGAGTGCTGCTCGCCCTCGTGCCGTGTGCAGCGCAGCATCAGGCCCATGGTGACGCCGGCGATGGTGGCGTGGACGCCGCTGTTGTACATCAGCCCCCAGATGACCAGGGCGAGTGGGACGTACACGTACCACCCGCGTACGCCCTTGCGGAGCAGCAGCCAGAAGACGGCGAGGCCGATGACGGCGCCGGCGAGCGCGGCGAAGTCGATGGTGTCGGTGAAGAAGACCGCGATGATCAGGATCGCGAAGAGGTCGTCGACGACGGCGAGGGTGAGCAGGAAGGCGCGCAGGGCGCTGGGCAGGGACGTGCCGATGACCGCGAGGACGGCGAGCGCGAAGGCGATGTCGGTGGCGGTCGGGACCGCCCAGCCTTCGAGCGATCCGCCCCCGGCGACGTTGGTGAGGAGGTAGACCAGCGCGGGCACCGCCATGCCGCACAGCGCGGCGACGACCGGCAGTGCGGCGGCCTTGGGATCCTTGAGGTCACCGGCGACGAGTTCACGCTTGAGCTCGATGCCGGCGACGAAGAAGAAGATCGCCAGCAGTCCGTCGGCGGCCCAGTGTTCGAGGGAGAGGTCGAGGCCGAGGGCCTCGGGGCCTATGTGGAAGTGGCTGACGCTTTCGTAGCTGTCGTGCAGTGCGGGGACGTTCGCCCAGATCAGCGCGGCGATCGCGGCGAGCAGCAGCAGCACACCGCCGACGGTCTCGGCGCGCAGCGCGTCCGTGACGAAGGTCCGTTCGGGCAGGGAGAGACGTCCGAGAACCTTGGGGGGAGCGGTGTTGCGGGGCGCGGGCACAGGGAGACCTCCGGTTGGCTGGCAGCACGGATCACATGCCGACCAGACTTCCCGGCGCACCTGAGGCTGATGATGTTTTGCTTAGTTTACCTAAGGTGCCACGGGAAAAATCGGGCCATCACCACGTTAGGTGCGAAAAGGGCACCCGGCGCGCTTGTCGCCGGGTGCCCTCGGAGCCGTGCCGCTCAGTGCGGACGTACCGCTCAGTCCTCGCTGGGCGCCGCCGGGAGCTTCGCCTGGATGAGGTCCATCACCGTCGAGTCCGTCAGCGTGGTGACGTCACCCAGCTGGCGGTTCTCGGCGACGTCCCGCAGCAGACGGCGCATGATCTTGCCGGAGCGGGTCTTCGGCAGCTCGGCCACCGGCAGGACCCGTTTCGGCTTGGCGATCGGGCCGAGCGTGGCGCCGACGTGGTTGCGCAGGTCGGCGACCAGGTTCGCGTCCTCGGCGTTCGCCGTGCCGCGCAGGATCACGAAGGCGACGATGGCCTGTCCGGTCGTCTCGTCGGCGGCTCCCACGACGGCGGCCTCGGCGACGGACGGGTGGGAGACGAGGGCCGATTCGACCTCCGTGGTGGAGATGTTGTGCCCGGAGACGAGCATGACGTCGTCGACGCGCCCGAGGAGCCAGATATCCCCGTCGTCGTCCTTCTTCGCCCCGTCACCGGCGAAGTACTTTCCCTCGAAACGCGACCAGTACGTGTCGAGGAACCGCTGGTCGTCGCCCCAGATGGTGCGCAGCATCGACGGCCACGGCTCGGTGAGGACCAGGTAGCCGCCCCCGCCGTTCGACACCTCGTTGGCCTCGTCGTCGACGACGGTCGCGGAGATGCCCGGCAGCGGGGTCTGCGCGGACCCCGGCTTGGTCTGCGTGACGCCCGGCAGCGGCGAGATCATCATCGCGCCGGTCTCGGTCTGCCACCAGGTGTCGACGATCGGCGTCCGGTCGCCGCCGATGTGCTTGCGGTACCAGATCCAGGCCTCGGGGTTGATGGGCTCACCCACGGACCCGAGCACGCGCAGGCTGCTGAGGTCGAACTTCGCGGGGATGTCGTCGCCCCACTTCATGAACGTACGGATCGCGGTGGGCGCCGTGTACAGGATGGTCACCCCGTACTTCTGCACGATCTCCCAGAACCGGCCCTGGTGCGGGGTGTCCGGCGTGCCCTCGTACATGACCTGCGTCGCGCCGTTCGCCAGCGGCCCGTAGACGATGTACGAGTGCCCGGTGACCCAGCCGACGTCGGCGGTGCACCAGTAGACGTCGGTCTCCGGCTTGAGGTCGAAGACGGCGTGGTGGGTGTAGGCGGCCTGGGTGAGGTAGCCGCCGGAGGTGTGCAGGATGCCCTTCGGCTTACCCGTCGTCCCGGACGTGTAGAGGATGAACAGCGGGTGCTCCGCCTCGAACGCCTCCGGGGTGTGCTCGGTGCTCTGCCGCTCGACGATCTCGTGCCACCAGACGTCGCGGCTGTCGTCCCAGGCGACCTCCTGCCCGGTACGTCGTACGACGAGCACGTGCTCGACGTTGTCCACCTTGCCGATGGCCTCGTCGACGGCCGGCTTGAGTGCGGACGGCTTGCCGCGCCGCCAGCCGCCGTCGGTGGTGATGACGACCTTGGCGTCGGCGTCCTGGATACGGGTGGCGAGGGCGTCCGCCGAGAAGCCGCCGAAGACGACGGAGTGGGCGGCGCCGATCCGGGCGCAGGCCAGCATCGCGATCGCCGTCTCGGGGATCATCGGCATGTAGACGGCGACCCGGTCGCCCTTCTGAACCCCCAGTTCCAGCAGGGCGTTCGCGGCCCTGGACACCTCGTCCTTGAGCTCGGCGTAGGTGATGGCGCGGCTGTCGCCGGGCTCGCCCTCGAAGTGGATGGCGACCCGGTCGCCGTGTCCCGCCTCGACATGCCGGTCCACGCAGTTGTACGCGACGTTCAGCTCGCCGTCGTTGAACCACTTGGCGAACGGCGGGTTCGACCAGTCCAGCGTCTCCGCCGGCTCCTTGGCCCAGGTCAGCCGACGGGCCTGCTCGGCCCAGAAGCCGAGCCTGTCAGCCTTGGCCTGTTCATACGCCTCCGCGGTGACGTTGGCGTTGGCGGCCAGGTCGGCGGGGGGTGCGAACCTGCGCTCTTCCTTGAGCAGGTTGGCCAGGCTTTCGTTGCTCACGACATCTCCCTTTCCCAGGGTGTCCGTTGTGTCCCAGGCCACAGCTCATCAGACCGGGGGGTCCGCTGACAAGGGCCGATGGAGAATTGGTTTAGACCTGTGTGCGGTCGTTTCCACGCCGCTCCCGACAGCGGGGGTCATCCGTACTCACGGACGCCGACCGGGCAGAGTTCAGCACTTGTAACGCCTCTCACACTCCGGCCCAAGCACAGGTGAAGCACCATGACGGGAGGGGACCCGGACTCAGTGCGGCCCCGCTCCGAGGGCCGCACATCTGCCGAAAGCGGTCAGGACGGGGTCACGCCGACAGGTCCGCCGCCCCCCACATGGTCGAACACCTCGTCCCCGCTCGCCTCCGCGAGCAGGTACGCCTGTGCCTCGCCCACATGGAAGTACATCCCGTGCAGCTCCAGCACCCCTTCCTGCAGCGCCCGGGCCACCGACTCGTGCGTCCGCAGATGCTCCAACTGCTGGACCACGTTGCTCAGACAGAGCTGCTCGACCGCGTCCGCCGGTGCCCGGCCGGCCAGGCGGGCCCACGGCCGGCTGTCGTCGGACATGCGCTCCAGGCTCGGCAGCGCGTGCCGCAGCCACCGCTTGAGCGGGGTCTGCGGGCCGCCCGGCTCGGAGCTGAGCAGCGCCTGCATGGCCCCGCACCCGGAGTGCCCGCACACCGTGATGGACCGCACCTGCAGTACGTCCACCGCGTACTCGATCGCGGCCGCCACCGAGTCGTCCCCGCTCTCCTGGCCGGGCAGCGGAACGAGGTTGCCCACGTTGCGCACCACGAACAGGTCACCGGGACCACTCGAGGTGATCATCGATGTGACCAGCCGTGAGTCGGCGCAGGTGAGGAAGAGCTGGGCGGGCCGCTGGCCCTCACGCGCCAGCCGCGCCAGCTCACCCCGCACCAGGGGCGCGGTGTTGCGCTGGAACGCCCTGATGCCACGCGCCAGTTCCCTCCCGCTCGGCCCGGTCCCGCCGGCGGTCCTGCCCGGTCCGCCGGAGCCACCGGACGCGTCGTTCCCGTCGTTCCCGTCGCTCGCGCCCGGGTGTCCGCCCTGGGGCGGCGCGGGCTGCGGGCGCTCGCACTGGTGGTTGCGCCAGGGCGTCCAGGGGCTGCAACGGCAGCCGGTGGAGTCCGCCGGGTCGGCCACCGGGGTGCCGGTGGGGTCGTCGGCCGGGCTCACCGGTTCGCCGATCCGCACCCCGGTGCTGCGGCCGGTCAGCTCGACGGAGCCGCCCTGCGAGATGTGCGCGTTCTGCCAGTCCTGCAGTGACTCGTACGCCGCGTGGTCCATGAACGAGCCGTCCAGTTCCACGACGGCTCGGGCGCCTTGGGGTACGAGATGCAGGGCACGGCTGAGCCGTGGCACCGCGAGGAACGTCAGCTGTCCTCGTACGTGGACGTGATGGACTCCTTCCCGTACGTCATGGGTGATCCGGGTGCGGGTGAGGCGGTGCAGGGCGACGGCCACGGCCACGGAGACCCCGAGCGCCACGCCCTCCAGGACGCCGAGGATCACCACGGCGAGTGCGGTGACGACGTACACCAGCACTTCGCGGTGGCGGGTCACCGTGCGGATGTGGTGCAGGGACACCATCTGGATGCCGACGGCCATCACCAGGGCGGCGAGCGAGGCGAGCGGGATGAGTTCCAGGAGCGGGACCATCAGCAGCGCGGCGACCAGTACGAGAACGCCGTGCAGCATCGTGGAGTTCCGGCTGATCGCACCCGCTTGGACATTTGCCGCGCTGCGCACCGCGACGCCCGTGACGGGCAGACCGCCGAGTGCGCCGGAGACGATGTTCGCCGCGCCCTGGCCGCGCAGTTCGCGGTCGAGGTCGGCGCGTGGCACGGGCGGCGCCTGCTTACGGGTGGCGGCCAGCTTGTCCACGGCCACCGCGGACAGCAGCGACTCGACGCTGCCGACCAGAGTGACGGTCAGGACGGCGGCGATGATCCCGGCCACGGGGCCCTCCGGCAGCCCGGCCAGGGCGTGACTGCGCCACGAGGGCAGGTCGACCCGGGGCAGCTGCAGCCCTGCGAAGGCCGCCACCGCGGTGGCCGCCGCCACCGCCGCGAGGGCCGCCGGGAGATGACGTACGACGCGTCCCACCCGGCCGGGCACACGCGGCCACACCAGCAGAACGGCCAGGGTCAGGACGCTCATGGAGAGGGCGGCCGGGTGCAGGTCGGCCAGCTGGGCGGGCAGTTCGCGCACGTTGTCCACGACGGAGCTGTGGGGCGTACCGCCCAGGACGATGTGCAGCTGGGCGACGGCGATGGTGACGCCGATACCGGCGAGCATGCCGTGCACGATGGCCGGGCTGACGGCGAGCGCGCCGCGCGCCACGCGCAGGAAGCCCAGGCCGAGTTGGGCGATTCCGGCGAGGACGGTGAGGGCGCAGGTCGTGCGCCAGCCGTAGAGCTGGATGAGGTCGGCGGTGACGACGGTGAGTCCGGCGGCGGGGCCGGTGACCTGGAGCGGGGCTCCGCCGAGGCGTCCGGCGACGAGTCCTCCGACGGCGGCGGCGACGAGGCCGGCCTGGAGGGGTGCGCCGGTGGCGAGGGCGATGCCCAGGGACAGGGGGAGGGCGATCAGGAAGACCGCGATCGAGGCCGAGAGGTCGGCGCCCGCGATGCGGAAGCGGCGGGGCCGGGGCGGGGGCGGGCTGTGGGGCTCGTTGTCGCGCTTCGTGTGGTTCGAGTGGTCGGCGCGGGTGGGGACGCAGGCGGACATGTTCCCGTCTCCTCCGGGGCAGCGCGGTCGCGGATCTGGTGGTCCCCGGCTCCAAGGCAGGGGGTCGGGTCGCGGCCGTGTGATCACGGCATGCAGCGGCGGGATGAATCAACGCTCAGTAAATGAATCGTAATGCAGAGTAAAGGGCAAGCATAGACTTACCAGGCAAATGGGTGAATAGCTCATCTGGATGAGTGAAGTGGCCTCTTGATCGGCTTGTCGTACTAATTCCTTCTCGGTCCCGTGCGACCTTGGCGGCGCTGTCGGCGTTTTCCCGGCAGATCATCAGGAAGCGCCCTTGCCGGCGTTGGTCCGAGAGAAGGAAGAGGTGGGCGGAACATGGCCGCCACTCAGAGGATCGCCGCGGGCGCCGTGGTCGCCGCGGTCTGTGCCGCATCACTCGCCGGTTGCGCCGCCGGAGACCCCGGCGCCAATGCCTCGGACAGCGGCGTCAAGGAGGGAGCGCCCGGTCCGCAGAAGGCGAAGCCGGCCGCCCCGCCGCCCAGGAGCGCGGTCCGCCTGATCGGCGACGGCTCCACCTCGTACACCGGGGCGCAGCCGCACCTGCCCCGGCCCGAACGCCTGAAGCCCGGTCAGAAACCCCCGCAGTTCGTGGTGTTCTCCTGGGACGGCGCGGGTGAGGACGGCCAGCGGCTGTTCTCCCACTTCCGCAAGGTCGCCAAGGCGAACAACGCGACGATGACGTACTTCCTGAGCGGCGTGTACATGCTGCCGGAGGAGAAGCGCAGCCAGTACCGACCGCCCCAGCACTCCCCGGGCCGCTCCGACATCGGCTTCAACGACGAGCAGGGCATCGCCGACACCGTGCGGCAGCTGCGCGGGGCGTGGCTGGAGGGCAACGAGATCGGCACCCACTTCAACGGCCACTTCTGCGGCAGCGGCGGCGGGGTCGGCGAGTGGTCGGTGGAGGAGTGGAAGGACGAGATCGCCCAGGCGAAGAAGTTCGTGAAGTCCTGGAAGACCAACACCGGCATGACGAAGGCGGCCCCGCTGCCCTTCGACTACGACAAGGAACTCATCGGGGCCCGCACCCCCTGCCTCGAAGGGCGGGAGAACTTCATGAAGGCGGCCCGCGAACTGGGCTTCCGCTACGACACCAGCGGCGTCAACAACCAGCTCTGGCCCGGGATGAAGGAGGGCCTGTGGGATCTGTCGATGCAGCTCGTGCCGTTCCCCGGGCGCTCCTTCGAGCAGCTCACCATGGACTACAACTTCATGGTCAACCAGTCCGGCACCAGGAGCCAGGGTGACCCCGCCAAGCACGAGTTCTGGGGCGACCAGATGCGCGACGGTCTCCTCCAGGGCTTCCAGCGGGCCTACGACGGCAACCGCGCGCCCCTGATCATCGGCAACCACTTCGAGTCCTGGAACGGCGGCACCTACATGCGGGCCGTCGAGGAGGTCATCGAGCAGGTGTGCACCAGGTCCGAGGTGCGCTGCGTGTCCTTCCGGCAGCTCGCCGACTGGCTGGACGCCCAGGACCCGGACACCCTGGCCAAACTGCGCACTCTGAAGGTCGGTGAGGCGCCGAAGCAGGGCTGGGCCGCCTTCCTGGCGGGCCGCCCCGCCCCGGCCCCGAAGGGTGTGCCCGGGGCGGCGGCGGCCCGGCGGTAGGAGCCGTCAGGCCGGGGTGACGACCCCCTCGCCGAGGACGAAGCCGGGGTCGACCTGCGCGGCCAGGTCGGCCCCCGTCCGTTCGTTGCCCCACGACTGCGCGTTCTTCAGGTGGAAGTGCACCATCTGGCGCGTGTAGCGCTCCCAGTCCCGCAGTCCGTACGTCGCGTCGGCGGCCGTCCGCAGCCGGCGCAGCGCGGTGCGGTTGTGGTCCTCCAGGAGCTCGAACCGGGGCGGCCGGCCCTTCTCCATGGCGCGCACCCAGTCCGAGTGCCCGACCGTCACAAGCAGGTCGTCCCCTACTTCGGTGCGGAGGAAGTCGAGGTCGTCCTGCCCGTGCACCTTGTTGCCGACGACCTTCAGGGTGACGCCGTAGTCACGGGCGTACTCCTTGTACTGGCGGTAGACGGAGACCCCCCTCCGGGTCGGCTCGGCGACGAGGAACGTGATGTCGAAGCGGGTGAACATGCCGGAGGCGAAGGAGTCCGAGCCCGCCGTCATGTCCACCACGACGTACTCGTCCGGTCCGTCCATCAGATGGTTCAGGCACAGCTCCACCGCTCCCGTCTTGGAGTGGTAGCAGGCGACCCCCAGGTCGGCGTCCGTGAAGGGGCCGGTGACCATCAAACGGACGGCGCCGCCGTCGAGTTCCACCGGCCGGGCGCAGGCGTCGTACACCGGATTGTTCTCGCGCACCTGCAGCAGCCGCGAGCCCTCGCCGGGCGGTGTCGTCTTGATCATCGTCCCGGCGGAGGCGATGCGCGGGTTGGTGCCGCGCAGATAGTCCTTGATCAGCGGCAGCCGGTCGCCCATCGCGGGAAGTGCGGCGGCCTCCTGCTCGTCGAGGCCGAGCGCGGTCCCGAGGTGCTGGTTGATGTCGGCGTCGATCGCGACGACCGGTGTGCCGGCGGCCGCGAGATGGCGGATGAACAGGGAGGACAGGGTCGTCTTGCCACTGCCGCCCTTCCCGACGAAAGCAATTTTCATGTTCACTAAGGGTAGTGCCGCGATGGCTGTACATGGCGCACGGACGTGAAGAAGGCCACTCGATCGTGGGGCGCACCCCCCGGGCGCTTACTGTCGTACTCATGAGTACGACAGGGGCGAACGCCGATCCGCTCGCGGCCCTGGGCTCGCTGCCCGGTGTGGCCGAGTCCGTGGAGTCCGTGCGCAAGGCCGTGGACCGGGTCTACGGGCACCGGGTCATGCGGCGCCGCAGCAACGAGATCACCTCCGAGGCGGCCCTGCGCGGCGCCCGCGGCTCCGGCGCCCTGTCCGGCGCCGACTGGGCGCTCGAAGAGGTGCGCCGCCGCACCGACTTCAGCGGTGACGACGATGCGCGCGTCATGGGCGCGGCGCTCAGGCTGACCGCCGAGGCGGGCCAACTGCTGTCCATCTGGCGGCAGTCGCCGCTGCGGGTGCTGGCGCGGCTGCATCTGGTGGCGGCGGCGACCAAGGGCGAGCAGGTCGGGCGTCCGCGTCAGGCGGCCGAGCCGGTCGACGAGCCGCTGATCGAACTGCCGCTGCCGGGCGCGGCGGAGACGCACGGCCGCCTGGACGGCCTGGCCGAACTGGTCATCGCCGGCGGTTCGGCGCCCGCGTTGGTGCAGGCCGCCGTCGTGCACGGTGAACTCCTCGCGCTGCGCCCCTTCACCTCGCACAACGGCCTGGTCGCGCGCGCGGCCGAACGCATCGTCCTGGTCGGCAGCGGCCTCGACCCGAAGTCGGTCTGCCCGGCCGAGGTCGGCCACGCCGAACTGGGCCGCGCGGCCTATCTGGCGGCGCTTGACGGCTATGTCTCCGGCACCCCGGAAGGCATGGCCGCCTGGATCGCCCACTGCGGCAAGGCCGTCGAGCTGGGCGCCCGTGAGTCGACGGCGGTGTGCGAGGCGCTGCAGCGCGGGGCGGCGTAACGAGACAAGGCCGTCATCCGGGGGCCGTACAAAGGTTGCGGCGGTACGAGTTCTCGTACCGCCGCTGGCATGTCCACCGGGTTACCAAGCGTCCTCGATATATTGCCCATCAGGTCGGGAAACTTTGCCCGTCCCTGGTGCGGCTGGCCCGTAATCGACGGGTCGACGTCGCGTGGGTGCCCGGTGTCCATGCTCGGTCCGTGGGGCCAAATGCGTTTTTAAGGTGATCCTCTCGGATGTCCTTGGTCTCGCGGGCCGTTGAGTCCTTTGTACTCCAGGTCCGCAGCAAGCGGAAGTGCTGGCTGCGGTTCTTTACTTTCACTCTCAAAAAGGCGTTAAACGGGCAGCGGTCGGTCAGGCGATCGCCGCGCGGCGCCGACTGGCGTACCAGACGAGGCCCGCGGTGGCCGCCGCGGCTCCTATCGCCGCCGCCGCGACGAGTGCCGGACGGGGTGGCACGGAGAACGTGGGAATCCGCTGCTTGAGCCGCACCGGCCGGTGGAAGTCCAGAATCGGCCACCCGCGCGCGAGGGCTTCCCGGCGCAGCGCGCGGTCAGGGTTCACGGCGTGCGGATGGCCCACGGACTCCAGCATCGGGACGTCCGTCGCCGAGTCGCTGTATGCGTAGCAGCGGGAGAGGTCGTACCCCTCGGACTCGGCCAGCTCCTTGACCGCCTCGGCCTTGGTCGGGCCGTACGCGTAGTACTCCACCTCCCCGGTGAAGCAGCCGTCGTCGCCCACGACCATGCGGGTCGCCACCACCCGGTCGGCGCCCAGGAGTTCGCCGATCGGCTCGACCACCTCGGCGCCCGACGTGGACACGATCACGACGTCGCGGCCGGCGATGTGGTGCTCCTCGATGAGGGAGGCGGCCTCGTCGTAGATGATCGGGTCGATCAGGTCGTGCAGCGTCTCGGCGACGATCTCCTTGACCAACTGGACGTTCCAGCCGCGGCACAGCGCGGACAGGTACTCGCGCATCCGCTCCATCTGGTCGTGGTCGGCGCCGCCCGCGAGGAAGACGAACTGGGCGTAGGCGGTGCGCAGGACGGCTCTGCGGTTGATCAGACCGCCTTGGTAGAACGACTTGCTGAAGGTGAGCGTGCTCGACTTCGCAATGACCGTCTTGTCCAGGTCAAAGAAGGCCGCTGTGCGGGGCAAGGAGTGGTTTTCCACAGGCTTGAGCATAGGCGCAGCCCATTCGGCGTAAGGTGGGCGCGTGGGTTTGCCTGAGAGGCCTCTCGGGTACACCATGGAAGTCACGGATCGTTCGCGACCGTGCTAACCCGGTCCGGCTCCTCCCCCCCCGAGTCGGCCGTGGAGACGACCCCCGCTCTCCCCCCCGGCGGGGGTCGTCGCATGTCCGGATGGGTTTTCCCGCCCCTTCCCCCCTTCTCTCCACGGCCGCGAGGCCGACGCGAGGCGGCTGCGGCCGCCTCTTCCGCGCGCCCGTGATCCATCACTGTACGTAACCGTCGCGCTGCTCTGTGGAAGTCGCACAGGGGGTGGCACGGGGGTCACCGGTATGGGTGACGGCGATATTCACAACCGCTGAGTTGTCCACAGATATCGACCAAGATCCACAAGATTTCCGGGATCGCTGCACCGTGATTCCAGCGCGTCCCGCTCGCGGCGAGTTCATGGCCGGATCCGGTTAGTCGGGCGCGTTTGGCCGGTTCGTATCGGCCGCTCATATGGAGGCCGGTCGCCGGTTCTCCACATGTCTGGGATTCGCGGGGCCGTGCGGGCCGCGCGAGCAACGCAGCGAAGGGGGATGGCAGCCGTGACCGCAGCTGTCACACACGATCCGCCGCCCGCCGCCTCGGGGCGGCCCGGCAAGCCGTTGATCGTCACGGAGGACGTCGAACTGCTGGACGACCTGCTGCGTCTGTGCGCGGCCGCCGGCGCCACACCGGAGGTCCACCACGGGGTGCCGGAGCCGAGAAGCAGCTGGGAGGCGGCACCGCTTGTCCTGGTCGGCGACGACGCCGTACGGCGTGTACGCGGGGCCGCGCGCCGCAGAGGCGTGGTGCTGGTCGGCCGGGACCAGGACGACTCCGGGGTCTGGCGGCGGGCCGTCGAGATCGGCGCCGACCACGTCCTGATGCTGCCCGACGGGGAGCAGTGGCTGGTCGACCGCATCGCCGACGTCGCCGAGGGCGTCGGCCGGCCCGCCCTCACCGTCGGCGTCATCGGCGGCCGCGGCGGGGCCGGAGCGTCCACGCTCGCGTGCGCCCTCGCCGTCACGTCCGCGCGTGAAGGGCTGCGCAGCCTCCTCGTGGACGCCGATCCGCTGGGCGGCGGACTCGACGTACTCCTCGGCGGAGAGACCGCGGAGGGCCTGCGCTGGCCCGCGTTCGCCGCCTCGCGCGGGCGGGTCGGCGGCGGGGCCTTGGAGGAGTCGCTGCCCCGGCTGCACTCCCTGCGCGTCCTCAGCTGGGACCGCGGCGACTGCGTCGCCATCCCGCCGCAGGCGGTCCGCGCGGTGCTGGCCGCGGCCCGGCGCCGGGGCGGCACGGTCGTCGTCGACCTGCCGCGCCGTATCGACGACGGGGTCGCCGAGGCGCTCGCCCAGCTCGACCTCGGGATCCTCGTGGTCCCCGCGGAACTCCGCGCCGTCGCCGCGGCGGGACGGGTCGCCTCCGCGGTCGGGATGGTCCTGCGGGACCTGCGGGTGGCGGTACGCGGGCCGTACGCACCCGGCCTCGACGACCGTGAGGTGGCCCGGCTGCTCGGGCTGCCACTGGCGGGCGAGGTGCCGGTCGAGTCGGGGCTGCTCCGGCCGGACGAGGGCAAGGAGCCGCCGGGGGTGGCGGGGCGGGGGCCGCTGGCGCGGTTCTGCAAGGGGTTTTGGGAGCGGGCGCTTTTGGAGGCGGGGGGCGCGTGAGTACGGCGTTGGGGGTTGTGGGTGCGCCACGCGGGCTTCGTGGTGTTGGTGGGGTGGTGCGTGTGCCCCGCGGGTTTGATGGGGGCCGTGGGGTGGCGGCTGCGTCGCGCGGGCCTGGAGGGGGACGTGGGGTGGCCGGTGCGTCGTGGGCGCCTCGGGGAGTTGGTGGGGCGGTGGTTGCCGTGTCTGGGCGGCAGGTGCCGGGTGGCCTGGTGGGGGCGTCGTACGGGCCTGGTGGCGTTCCTGCGGCGGTGAGTGCGTCGCGCGGGCCTGGAGGCAGCCCTTGGGCGGCCGGTGCGGCTTCGGCGCCTGGGGGAGCCGGTGGGGCGGCGGTTGGGGCCTCTGGATGGCAGACGCCGGGTGGCCTGGTGAGTGCGTCGTCCGGGTGGCAGGCGTCGGCGGGCGGTTCGGAGATGTCGCCCGGGCTGCTCGACGGGGTGCGGCAGTGGCTGGCCGAGAGCGGGGGCGAGCCGACGCCCGCGCGGGTGGCGCAGGCGCTGCGGGAGCAGGGGCGGGTGCTCGGGGACGCCGAAGTGCTCGGTGCCGCCGAGCGGTTGCGGTCCGAGCTGGTGGGGAGCGGGCCGCTGGAGCCGCTGCTCGCCGATCCGTCGGTGACCGACGTGCTGGTGTCGGGGCCGGACCGGGTCTGGGTGGACCGGGGCGGCGGGCTGGAGTTGACGTCCGTGGCCTTCCCCGACGCGGCGGCCGTACGGCGACTCGCGCAGCGTCTGGCCGCGGTCGCCGGGCGGCGCCTCGACGACGCGCGGCCGTGGGTCGACGCGCGGCTGCCCGACGGGACTCGCCTGCACGCGGTGCTGCCACCGGTCGCCGTGGGCTGCGCCTGTCTGTCGCTGCGGGTCGTACGGCCACGGGCGTTCACGCTCGACGAGCTGGTGGCGGCGGGGACGGTGCCGCCGGGCGGGGACCGGGTGCTGCGGGCGCTGCTCGACGCACGGCTGTCCTTCCTCATCAGCGGCGGGACCGGCACCGGCAAGACGACGCTATTGAGTGCCCTGTTGGGGCTCGTCGGGCCCGGGGAGCGGATCGTGCTCGCCGAGGACTCGGCGGAGCTGCGGCCCGACCATCCGCACGTCGTACGCCTGGAGAGCCGGCCCGCCAACCAGGAGGGCGCGGGCCTCGTCACCCTCGAGGACCTGGTGCGGCAGGCGTTGCGGATGCGGCCGGACCGGTTGGTCGTGGGTGAGGTGCGCGGGCCCGAAGTGGTGCATCTGCTGGCTGCTCTGAACACCGGCCACGAGGGTGGCTGCGGCACTGTCCATGCCAACGCCGCGGCCGATGTACCGGCCCGGCTGGAGGCGCTCGGCACGGCGGCCGGGCTCGACCGGGCCGCGCTGCACAGCCAGTTGGCGGCCGCGCTGTCGGTCGTCCTGCATCTCGTGCGCGACCGGACCGGGCGGCGGCGGATCGCCGAGGTGCACGTGCTGGAGCGGGATCCGTCGGGACTGGTGCGTACGGTGCCGGCGCTGCGGTGGGGCGCGGAGGCGTTCGCGTACGAGCGGGGTTGGGAGCGGCTGCGGGGGCTGCTGCGGGACGTCGGAACGGGGGAGCGGTGAGCGGGACGAGTGAGCTGTCGATGGGCGCGGCCGTGGCCTGCGTCGGGGCTGCGGTGTGGCTGCTCGGCGGGCGGAACTCCGGGGCGCGGCGGGCGCAGTTGCTGCTCGCGGGCGGCGGGGTGGCCGGAGTCGGGCCGCCCGGGTGGCGGGAGCTGACCGGGGAGTTGCGGCGGATCCGGGGGCGGCTGCGGGCCGAGTGGTGGGCGGTCGTCGTCGGGCTGGTGCTGGCGGTGCTGGGGTCCTCGGTGGTGCCGGTCGTCGCGGGGGCGGCCGGCGTGCCGGTACTGCGGCGGGTGCGGCTGGCCGGGGAGGCGCGGCGGGCACGGGAGCGTCGCGGGGACGCGGTGATCGGGCTGTGCGGAGTGCTCGCCGGGGAGGTGCGGGCCGGGCGGCAGCCGGGGGAGGCGTTGCTGCGGGCCACGCGGGACTCCGGCGGGCTCGGCGAGGCGCAGGCGGCGGTGCTGGCGGCGGCGCGGTTCGGCGGGGATGTGCCGGGCGCACTCGCGGCGGCGGCACGGCAGCCGGGGGCGGAAGGTCTTTCGGGGCTCGCGGCGTGCTGGCGGGTGGCCGTGGACCAGGGCGCGGGGCTCGCGGCCGGACTGGACCGGCTCGAGGCGGCGTTGCGGGCCGAGCGGGATCAACGGGCCGATCTGCGCGCTCAGTTGGCCGGCGCCCGGTCGACCGCGGTGATGCTCGCGGGGCTGCCGGTCCTGGGGTTGCTGCTTGGCGTGGCGCTCGGCGCCGATCCGTTGCGGGTGCTGCTGCATACCGGGGCGGGGCTGGGGTGCCTGGTGGTCGGCGGGGTGCTGGAGGGGCTGGGGATGTGGTGGGCGATGCGGATTGTGCGGGGCGCGGCGGCGGTGTGAGGGCGGTCGGAGTAGGCGTGGGTGGGGCTGGGACGGGTGCGGGCGGGCGTCGGGCGGGCGCGGGGGCTTGGAGCCGTGTGAGGGCGTCAGCGGGGCTGTGGAGCGGCGTGGGGCCGGAGAGGGCGGCGGTGTGAGGCCGGGAGCAGGGAGGGGTCGGGAGAGGGATGTCCATGCGGGAGCGGCCGATCCGGCCCCGCAGCCAGCCGAGGAAGCGCGGGTTCTCGCGCAGCGGCGTGACCAGCGCGGTCACAGCCCGGGGCGAGGTCGGCAGGCGCAGGGAGTATCCGGTGAGGAGGCGGCGTGAGGTCGGGAGCAGAGCGAGGCCAGGAGTGGGAGGCGGCGTGAGTGCGGAAGTTGTCCACAGGCTGGGGGTGACTGTGGGGAGTGTGCTGGTCCTGGGGTGGCTGGTGCGGTGGGTGGTGGCTGTGCGGCTGGAGCGGAGGGTTCGGCGGCGGTTGGGGGAGCTGCTGGCGGAGGTGGAGGTGACGCCGGGGCGGTCGCGGTTCGCGGTGCGGGACGGCGTACGGCGGTGGCTGCCGGTCGTGGGGGCGGTGTGTGCCGGGTGGGTGCTGGTCGGCGGGGTTGCCGGTGTGGTCGTGGGGCTGGTCGTCGGCGGTGGGTTGTGGCGGTGGCGGCTTCGGCAGGTGGCCGGCGATGTCGCGGAGGCGTACGACGCCGGTGAGGTGGCTCGGCAACTTCCGCTCGCCGCCGACCTGCTGGCCGCCTGTATCGCGGCCGGCGCCGGACCGGTGATCGCCGCGCAGGCCGTGGGTGAGGCCCTCGGCGGTCCCGTCGGAGACGGGCTGGCGCGAGGTGCGGCCGAGGTGCGGCTCGGTGGCGAACCGGGCGAGGCATGGCGGAAGTTGGCCTCGCTGCCGGGGGCCGGGGCGCTGGCGCGGCTGCTGGAACGGGCCGACGTGTCCGGACTTCCCGCGGCCGGACCGGTCGCGCGGCTCGCGGCGGAAGCCCGCGCCGAGTGGACGCGCACGGCGGCGGCACGCGCGCGTAGGGCGGCCGTGACGGTCAGCGCACCGGTGGGGCTGTGCTTCCTGCCCGCGTTCATCGCGGTCGGTGTGCTGCCGGTGGTGATCGGGCTCGCGGACGGGGTGCTGGGAGGGGGCGGTGGATGAGTAGCCGGTAGCGAGCGACCAGAAGTCAAGGGAACTGATCCTCACGGGGGTTGAGATGTACAAGGCGGTACAGGCGGTACGGGCGGTACGGGCGCGGCTGCACGCTCTGGTGTGCGGGGCGCGGAAGGACGCGGGCATGGTCACCTCCGAGTACGCGATGGGGATCATCGCGGCGGTGGCGTTCGCCGCGGTGCTCTACAAGGTCGTGACCAGCGGGCAGGTCAGCGCGGAGCTGCAGGCCGTGGTGAAACGGGCGCTCGATGCGCGGATGTGAGCGACGGGCGGATCGGGGGTTCGTGACGGCGGAGTCGGCCGTGGTGCTGCCGGTGCTGGTGATGTTCGCGATGGCGCTGGTGTGGGGGCTGCTCGTGGTGGCCGCGCAGATCCAGTGTGTGGACGCGGCACGGACGGGCGCCCGCGCGGCGGCCCGCCAGGATCCAGCCGACGCCGTGGTCGAGGTGGCCCGTGACGCCGCCCCGCGCGGCGCGACGGTCACGGTCAGCCGGGACGGTGACCAGGTCCGTGTGGTGGTCGTGGCGAAGCCGCCGGTACTGGGCGGTCTGCCCTTCGAGGTACGGGAGGAGGCCGTGGCGGCGGCGGAGGAGACGGTGGGGGCGGGGACGTGAACGGCGGAGGTGGCAGGGGCGTGAAGGTTGGGGACGGGAAGGGCCGCTTTGCCTCGGACCGTGGCTCCGCCACCGTCTGGAGCGTCGGTGTGATCGCCGTGCTGTGCGTGGTCTTCGGCGTCGTACTGGCCCTGGGGCAGGCCGCCGTGACCCGGCACCGTGCGGCCGGGGGCGCGGATCTCGCGGCCCTCGCGGCGGCGGACCACTGGTCGGAGGGCGGCACGGCGGCCTGCGCCCGGGCGGACCGGGTGGCCCGGGCCCAGGGCGTACGGCTCGTGCGGTGCGCGATCGTGGGCGAGATCTCGGACGTGACGGCGGCGTCGGGCCGGGGGCCGTTCGCGGCGGAGGTCAGGGCACGGGCGGGACCGGCGGGGCCGCTCCAGCCACCGGGGCCTCCACCGGCTGGCCCTACGGGGCCGGGGTCGTCGGGGGACCTTGCGGTGCCGCCTTCGTCGGCAGATCCTGCGGGGTCGGGGTCGGGGTCGGGGTCGGGGTCGGGGTCGGGGTCGGGGCTGTCGGCGGACCCTGCGGTGCCGCCTCCCCCTCCGGACCCCGACCAGCCGCCTCCGTAGGCCCTGTCGGCTCCCCCTCCGCTCTCTCCTCGGGCGCTCCCCGCAGCAGCACCGTCAGCAGCCGCACAGCCCCCCTCTTGTGCAACGGATCGTTCCCGTTGCCGCACTTGGGGGACTGGATGCAGGACGGGCAGCCGGCGTCGCACTCGCAGGACGCGATGGCCTGGCGGGTGGCGGTGAGCCAGGCGCGGGCGGTGTGGAAGGCGCGCTCCGCGAAGCCCGCGCCGCCGGGGTGGCCGTCGTAGACGAAGACCGTCGGAAGGAGCGTGTCGGGGTGGAGCGGGACCGAGACGCCGCCGATGTCCCAGCGGTCGCAGGTCGCGAAGAGGGGCAGCATGCCGATCGACGCGTGCTCGGCGGCGTGCAGGGCGCCGCCGAGGATCTCCGGGTTGATCCGGGCCTCGTTCAGCTGGTCCTCGGTGACCGTCCACCACACCGCACGGGTGCGGAGCGTACGAGGAGGGAGGTCGAGTTTCGTCTCGCCCAGCACTTCACCGGTGATGAGACGTCTGCGGAGGAAGGAGACGACCTGGTTGGTGACCTCGACGGAGCCGTAGCACAGGCGGCCGTCGCCCCATGGGATCTCGACGTCCGTATCCAGGACGGAGATCGAGGTCGTGTCGCGGGCGACCGTCGAATACGACGGGCCGGCCTGCTCGACCAAGGCGACCGAGTCCTCCAGGTCCAGTGACCGCACCAGGTACGTGCGGCCCTGGTGCAGGTGCACCGCGCCCTCGTGCACCGTCGTGTGCGCGGCGCCCGCGTCGACCGTGCCGAGGAGGCGGCCGGTGCCCGACTCCACGACCTGGACCGGTCTGCCGCCCCCGCCGCGGATGTCGGTGAGGTCGGCGGCCCGTTCCCGGCGGGTCCAGTGCCAGGCCTTCGTGCGGCGGCGGAGTAGTTTCGCGGCCTCCAGCTGGGGGAGCAGGGCCTCGGTCTCCGGGCCGAACAGCGTCAGGTCCTCGTCCGTCAGCGGCAGTTCCGCCGCCGCCGCGCACAGGTGCGGGGCCAGCACGTACGGGTTGTCGGGGTCCAGGACCGTGGATTCGACCGGCTGGTCGAAGAGGGCTTCGGGGTGGTGGACGAGGTACGTGTCCAGCGGGTCGTCGCGGGCGATCAGGACCGCCAGCGCGCCCTGCCCGGAGCGGCCGGCCCGGCCCGCCTGCTGCCACAGGGACGCGCGCGTGCCCGGGTAGCCGGCGATGAGGACGGCGTCCAACCCGGAGACGTCGATACCGAGTTCGAGGGCGGTGGTGGCGGCGAGGCCGAGGAGTTCGCCGGAGTGCAGGGCCTGTTCGAGGGCGCGGCGTTCTTCGGGGAGGTAGCCGCCGCGGTACGCCGCCACGCGCCTCGCCAGCGAGCGGTCGACCTCGGCCAGCCGTTCCTGGGCGATGACCGCGATCAGCTCGGCGCCGCGCCGGGAGCGTACGAAGGCGACCGTGCGGACACCCTGGACGGCGAGGTCGGTCAGCAGGTCGGCCGTCTCGGCGGTGGCGGTACGGCGGACGGGGGCGCCCTTCTCGCCGTGGAGTTCGGTGAGCGGGGGTTCCCAGAGGGCGAACACCAGTTCACCACGCGGAGAGGCGTCGTCGGCCACCTCCAGCACCGGGAGGCCGGTGAGGCGGCCCGCGGCCACCGAGGGCTCCGCGGCGGTCGCGGAGGCCAGCAGGAAGACGGGAGAGGCCCCGTAGCGGGCGCACAGGCGGCGCAACCGGCGCAGGACCTGGGCGACGTGGGAGCCGAAGACGCCGCGGTAGGTGTGGCACTCGTCGATGACGACGTACTTCAGCGACTTCAGGAAGGAGGACCAGCGGGGGTGGGACGGGAGTATGCCGCGGTGCAGCATGTCGGGGTTGGTCAGCACGTAGTTGGCGTACTGGCGGATCCACTCGCGCTCCTCGAACGGAGTATCGCCGTCGTACACGGCCGGGCGTACGGAATTGCCCAAAGGTTGTGAAAGTTCCTTCACCGATCGGCACTGGTCCGCCGCGAGCGCCTTCGTGGGGGCCAGGTAGAGGGCGGTGGCGCCGCGGCCGTTCGGGGCCTCGGAACCGTCCAGGAGTGTCGAGAGGACCGGTACGAGATACGCCAGGGACTTGCCCGACGCCGTGCCCGTGGCGACGACCACCGAGTCGCCGTCCAGGGCGTGCTCGGCGGCGCGTGCCTGGTGGGCCCAGGGGTGTTCGATTCCCGCCGTGTGCACGGCGGCGATCACCTCGGAACGGATCCGGTCAGGCCAGACGGCATGGCGGCCCTCTCGCGGGGGCACATGCTCCGTATGAGTGATGCGCGCAGCCCGGCTCGGCCCCGAGGCGAGCCGGTCCAGGACCGTGCCCGGTTCCGGCCGGGAGGCGGGGTCCGTCGAGGGTTGATCGGATCGGTGATTCTTGGCCATCGGCACCGAGTGTGTCACTGGCGTGGCGGACAATGGGACCAAGGCGTCGTGCACGCCTGCCGGTAAGTGATTGAATGCCATCGCGGCTGGCGAACCGTCCTGGGGGCTTCAAGCCGAGGTGTCCCATGGGACGACCGCTCGATAGCAAGGTGCTGGAGGATCCGTGGACCTGTCCCTGTCGACCCGTACCGTCGGCGATCGTACGGTCGTCGAGGTCGGTGGTGAAATCGACGTATATACCGCGCCCAAGCTGCGCGAGCAGCTGGTCGAGCTGGTGAACGACGGGAGTTTCCACCTCGTCGTAGACATGGAGGGCGTGGATTTCCTCGACTCCACCGGGCTCGGCGTGCTGGTCGGCGGCCTGAAGCGTGTGCGTGCCCATGAGGGCTCGCTGCGCCTGGTCTGCAACCAGGAGCGCATTCTGAAGATCTTCCGCATCACCGGTCTGACCAAGGTGTTCCCGATCCACACCTCGGTCGACGAAGCGGTGGCGGCCACCGACTGACCGTAGGCCCCGGGCTCCGTGTCCGGGGCGGAAGAAGTGAAACGAAGGGGGTCCGGGCTTTCGGCGGCCCGGTCCTCCGGACAGCACGCCCGTAGTTCCGAGGGGGATGCATGGCCACCGTTGAACTCCGCTTCAGCGCGCTGCCCGAGCACGTCAGGACCGCCCGGTTGGTGGCGGCAGCGGTGGCGCGCAGGGCCGGAGTGGACGAGGCCGTACTCGACGAGGTCCGGCTCGCCGTCGGCGAGGCCTGTACTCGTGCCGTCGGACTGCACCAGAGCGGCGGCATCGCCGCGCCCGTGAAGGTGCTGCTGATCGAGGAGGAGAAGCAGTTCTCCATCGAGGTCGGCGACGAGGCGCCGCGTTCCGCCCCCGGAGACCGGGCACCCGGCTCCGCGGGCGACGACGCGGAGGCCGAGGAGGACGAGATGGGCCTCGCGGTCATCAGTGGCCTCGTCGACGACGTCGAGGTCACCGCCGGGGAGCACGGCGGCCTGATCCGTATGACCTGGCCGAGCGCACCGCCCACCGCGGTGCTCGCCTGACTCACACCCCCGTTCTGTACCGAAGGGCCCTACCTGGTAGGGCCCTTCGGCATGTCGGCGCGTGGTTTCTGTGCCTACAGTGGTCTCGGTGATCGCACCCGATGGATTTCGTGAATTCCTTCACGATCACTTTCACGATCAAGCGCGCGATAATTCGATCAGATAAACGATCAAGAAATGCAGTCGTCAATGCCTTTGAGGCGTTACCACTTTCGGGTTCCGTGGTCGGCGGCCGATCGTTTGCTGAAGAGCATGTGAAGGCCAATTCCACTTACCGCACACTGTTTTGATCAGGTTCCGGTACCTACAATCCGTCCACATCTTGAGCTCAGCCCAAGCGTCAAGGAGGACGAATGGCGGGGCTTTCTACCCCTCATCAGTTGGATCAGCCCACAACCTTCGCAGCCGCAGTGCTGACCGACGACAACCAGATCATCGTGATGGTCATCGCGGCCGTCGCGCTGGCCGCGCTCGTGGTCGCAGGCATCCTGGTGCGCCAGGTGCTCGCGGCGGGCGAGGGCACCGACAGCATGAAGAAGATCGCGACGGCCATCCAGGAAGGTGCGAACGCCTATCTGGCCCGGCAGCTGCGCACGCTCGGCGTCTTCGCCGTGGTGGTGTTCTTCCTGCTCATGCTGCTGCCCGCGGACGACTGGAATCAGCGCGCCGGCCGATCGGTGTTCTTCTTGATCGGTGCCGCGTTCTCGGCGGCCACCGGCTATATCGGCATGTGGCTCGCCGTACGCAGCAATGTGCGCGTCGCCGCGGCGGCTCGGGAAGCGACCCCGGCGGAAGGTGAACCCGAAAAGGATCTCACCGCCGTCTCGCACAAAGCAATGAAGATCGCTTTCCGCACGGGCGGCGTGGTCGGCATGTTCACGGTGGGGCTCGGTCTGCTGGGCGCCTCCTGTGTGGTGCTGGTGTACGCGGCCGACGCGCCGAAGGTGCTCGAGGGCTTCGGCCTCGGCGCCGCGCTGATCGCCATGTTCATGCGGGTCGGCGGCGGCATCTTCACCAAGGCCGCCGACGTCGGCGCCGACCTGGTCGGCAAGGTCGAGCAGGGCATTCCGGAGGACGACCCGCGCAATGCCGCGACCATCGCCGACAATGTGGGCGACAACGTCGGCGACTGCGCGGGCATGGCGGCCGACCTCTTCGAGTCGTACGCCGTGACCCTGGTCGCCGCGCTGATCCTCGGCAAGGCGGCCTTCGGCGACTCCGGGCTGGCGTTCCCGCTGCTCGTGCCCGCGATCGGTGTCGTGACCGCGATGATCGGCATCTTCGCGGTGGCGCCGAGGCGTGCGGACCGCAGCGGGATGTCGGCGATCAACCGCGGCTTCTTCATCTCCGCGGTGATCTCGCTCGTGCTGGTCGCCGTCGCCGTCTTCGTGTACCTGCCGTCGTCGTACGCCGACCTCGACGGCGTCACCGACACGGAGATCCTGACCAAGGGCGGCGACCCGCGGATCCTCGCGGTCGTCGCGGTGGCGATCGGCATCGTGCTGGCCGCCGTCATCCAGCAACTGACCGGCTACTTCACCGAGACGACACGCCGGCCGGTCAGGGACATCGGCAAGTCCTCACTCACCGGCCCGGCCACCGTGGTCCTCGCCGGTATCGCGATCGGCCTCGAATCGGCCGTCTACACCGCCCTGTTGATCGGCCTCGGCGTCTACGGGGCCTTCCTGCTCGGCGGTACGTCCATCATGCTGGCGCTGTTCGCGGTGGCCCTGGCCGGCACCGGCCTGCTCACCACGGTCGGTGTGATCGTCGCCATGGACACCTTCGGGCCGGTCTCGGACAACGCGCAGGGCATCGCCGAGATGTCGGGCGACGTCGAGGGCGCGGGCGCCCAGGTGCTCACCAACCTGGACGCGGTCGGCAACACCACCAAGGCCATCACCAAGGGCATCGCCATCGCCACCGCCGTCCTGGCGGCGGCGGCGCTCTTCGGGTCGTACCGCGACGCGATCTTCACCGGCGCGCAGGAGGTGGGCGAGAGGGTGTCCGGCGAGGGCGCACCGCTGAACCTGATGATGGACATCTCGCAGCCCAACAACCTCGTCGGCCTCATCGTGGGCGCGGCGGTCGTCTTCCTCTTCTCGGGGCTCGCCATCAACGCCGTGTCGCGGTCGGCGGGTGCCGTGGTCTACGAGGTGCGGCGGCAGTTCCGCGAGAAGCCCGGGATCATGGACTACAGCGAGACGCCCGAGTACGGCAAGGTCGTCGACATCTGCACCAAGGACGCCCTCAGGGAGCTCGCCACGCCCGGCCTGCTCGCCGTACTGGCGCCCATCTTCATCGGGTTCACGCTCGGCGTCGGCGCCCTCGGCTCGTTCCTCGCGGGCGCGATCGGCGCGGGCACGCTGATGGCGGTGTTCCTCGCCAACTCCGGCGGCGCGTGGGACAACGCCAAGAAACTCGTCGAGGACGGCCACCACGGCGGCAAGGGCAGTGAGGCCCACGCCGCGACGGTGATCGGCGACACGGTCGGCGACCCCTTCAAGGACACTGCCGGCCCCGCGATCAACCCGCTGCTGAAGGTGATGAACCTGGTCGCACTGCTCATCGCGCCCGCGGTCATCAAGTTCAGCTACGGCGAGGACAAGAGCATCGGCGTACGGATCACCATCGCCGTGCTCGCGCTCCTGGTGATCGTCGGCGCGGTCTACGTCTCCAAGCGGCGCGGGATCGCCGTGGGTGACGAAGACGACGCCGAGCAGGTGGCCAAGTCGGCCGACCCGGCGGTGGTTTCGTAGGGGGTTTCACGAGGTCCCAGTTCAAGGGGCGGGCGGGCGGCGCGTGTTGACGCGGCGTCCGCCCGTCTCGTGTGGTTCACGCCCGCGTCGTGAGCCTTCTCTCTCTTGGTGCAAATGGCTTCAATAGGTGTCAAAGCGGATGTTCATCATACGGTTGTCGCCCATCCGGCGTGTATGTTCCGGGGCCGAGAGCCATGGAAGGGACCAATCCGGTGAACAAGAAGCTCGCGGCCGCACTGTCCGGCGGTGCGGTACTGGTACTGGCGCTGTCGGGATGCGGCGGCGACGACAACGAAAAGCTGGATGCCTGGGCCAAGCAGGTCTGCGACGCGGTGCAGCCGCAGGCGAAGAAGATCACGACCGCCAACGCGGCGATCCAGAAGGAGACCTCGGACAACAGCACGCCGGAGGACGTCCAGAAGGCCGACGCACAGGCCTTCCAGGACATGTCCGACGCCTACAAGGCGATAGGGGCGGCCGTGCAGAAGGCCGGGGCACCGGATGTCGAGAACGGCGAGAAGAAGCAGCAGAACGCCGTCAAGGAACTCAACAGCATCTCCTCGTCGTACGCGTCCCTGAAGAAGCAGGTCGACGCCCTCGATACCAAGGACCAGGCGAAGTTCGCGGACGGTCTCAAGAACATCGCCACCGAGCTGGACAAGCTCAGCAAGAGCGGCAGCGACGCGTTGAAGGAGCTGGAGGAGGGCGACGTCGGCACGGCGATGGCCAAGCAGGCCAGCTGCAAGTCGGCGTCCGCGTCGGCGTCGGCGACGAAGAGCTGACGATCGCGGATCACCCGGTCGAGGTCCCGGTACGCGTGCGTGCCGGGACCTTCGCACGGACGCGCGCGATGTCCGTCCGAACCGACAC
This sequence comes from Streptomyces dysideae, assembly GCF_001514305.1. Taxonomy (GTDB): domain Bacteria; phylum Actinomycetota; class Actinomycetes; order Streptomycetales; family Streptomycetaceae; genus Streptomyces; species Streptomyces dysideae. The sequence goes on along the minus strand of NZ_KQ949118.1, from coordinate 33,919 downwards.
AATGGGGGGCGTGAGTAACTCCAGCCTGTCCCCCCTGCCCGCCTCCGACCGCCCCGACGTCACCGCCCGGCTGCGGGACGCCCTGCTTGGGGCCTCCTTCACCGCCGACGGGCTGCTCGAACTGCTCGGCGCCCCCGCGTACGCGGCGCTGGCGCGCAGCGAAACCGTGCCCGCGCTCCGGGCGACCCGCGGGGACACGCCGCTGGAGACGCTCGTACGGCTGTTCCTGCTCCAGCAGCCCGTGCCGCACGCGCGCGTGGCGGGCGTACTGCCCGTCGACACGTGCGTGGTGAGCGGGTGGCTGGTCCGGGTCGGCGACGAGGTCGCGGCGACGGTCGATGTACGGCCGTACGGCGGGCCGGCCGGCGAGGACTGGTTCATCGTGTCCGACCTCGGGTGCGCGGTCGGCGGCGCCGGCGGGATCGGGAGCAAGGACGAGGGTGTCGTCCTCGGGGTCGGCGGTGCGTCCACGACACTCGCCGGGATCACTGTCCGTACGCCCGTCACCTCGGCCCTCGACCTCGGCACCGGCTCGGGAATCCAGGCGCTGCACGCCGCGCAGCACGCCACGCGCGTGACGGCCACCGACCTCAACCCGCGCGCGCTGCACATCACCGCGCTCACACTGGCGCTGTCCGGCGCCCCGGCAGCCGACCTGCGCGAGGGCTCGCTGTTCGAGCCGGTGCGGGACGACGAGACGTACGACCTCATCGTGTCGAACCCGCCCTTCGTGATCTCGCCGGGTGCCCGTCTCACCTACCGCGACGGCGGGATGGGCGGGGACGATCTGTGCCGCTCGATCGTCCAGGGGGCGGGGGAGCGGCTGAACGAGGGCGGGTTCGCGCAGTTCCTCGCCAACTGGCAGCACGTGGAGGGGGAGGACTGGCAGGACAGGCTCAGGTCGTGGGTACCGCGAGGGTGCGACGCGTGGATCGTGCAGCGCGAGGTGCAGGACGTCACGCAGTACGCCGAGCTGTGGCTGCGGGACGCCGGCGACCACCGGGGCGACGTGGCCGAGTACCAGGCGCGGTACGACGCTTGGCTGGACGAGTTCGAGGCGCGCAAGGTGAAGGGTGTGGGCTTCGGCTGGATCACCCTGCGGAAGACGGGGGCCGCCGTGCCCTCGGTCACCGTGGAGGAATGGCCGCACCCCGTCGAACAGCCGCTCGGCGACACCGTACGGGCGCACTTCGACCGCCTCGACTACCTGCGCGCCCACGACGACGCGGCCCTGCTCGCGGGGCACTTCAAGCTCGCCGCCGAGGTCGTGCAGGAGCAGGTCGGGCTGCCCGGCGCCGAGGACCCGGAGCATGTGGTGCTGCGTCAGCACCGCGGGATGCGCCGGGCCACCAAGGTGGACACGGTCGGCGCGGGCTTCGCGGGCGTCTGCGACGGTTCGCTGAGCGCGGGCCGCATTCTGGACGCGATCGCCCAACTGGTGGGCGAGGATCCGGTGACGCTGCGGGACCGTACGCCGGCGCAGATCCGGCTGCTGGTGGAGCAGGGGTTCCTCGATCCGGCTCGGTGACGGTCTCCGTGCCACGCCCGTGATGGGTTCGTTCGCCTGCGACGACGACTGGCCCGACGGCCAGGTCATAGGGAGCGTTCGGGCGCCCGGCGAAATGAGCGACGCATTCGAGTCCACCAGGGCGCCGGGCCCGGAGCGGACGGCTACGGCTGGGAACTCGGCCTCAACAAGATCGTCTACACCGTCAGCCGTGCCGTCACCTAGTGCCCCGGCAGGCAACGTTCGCCCGTTAAGGAGCGGCGTCCGGTGCGTGCTCTCGGCGTGCCGGGTACAAGCCCTCGTACTGGACGTACTTGGGTTTGTGCCCCGGTGCGGCGAGTGGGGGCACCTCCCACGCCCTTAAGGCAGTGGGGGAGCGTGCCGGGCGTCGCGACGGGGCGAATGTCGCCTGTTGGGGCACTAGAAGTCGACCGGAAAGACACCCACACCCGGCGCGGTCCGAGGGCGCGTGGACGGCCGGAGCGAGGGGGGCCGTGGCCGCGTCGGTCCGGCGTTCACCCCGGGTTCTCCTGGGCGCCGCCTGCGCGTGTCAGCCTCCCCGGGCCGGATGCACGCGGACGGGAGAAAAAGGGGCACGGGAAGCAATGGAGAGAGGACCGGCGATCTTCGCCGGAGCGGTGTTCGCCCTGTTCGGCGGCGGGCTTCTGGTGTGGACGGCGACGAGCCTGCGGCAGCGCCGGCCGGTCGCCCACGGTGTGAGCCCTGTCGCATCCGCGACCCTCGCGGGCCTGGCCGCGGTGATCGCGCTGATCCTCGGAACCTGGTGCTTCAGCCGCCTGTGAACACCACTTCGGAGCTGGGATTCGGGTAATGAGGAGGGGGGTACTCCGGAAAGGCTCGAAAAGGCTGGTCGGCACTCCGGGCGGCAGGAATGGCGGTAGTCGGGTTACCGTTCGAGTGGCCGTTGCGGGCTTTTCCCGTTTGACACGGGGGCGGGATGTACCGTCACACTCCGCAGCGGAACCATGACCCGACCCCGGGAGCAAGGCCTGGGGAGGCCCCAGCGTCGACCGGAGAGAAGAGCGAAGTTGTCCCCGACCAGCGAGACCGCGAAGGGCGGCCGCCGACTCGTCATCGTCGAGTCGCCTGCCAAGGCGAAGACGATCAAGGGCTATCTCGGCCCCGGATACGTTGTCGAGGCGAGCGTCGGGCACATCCGCGACCTCCCCAACGGCGCTGCGGAGGTGCCCGAGAAGTACACCGGCGAGGTGCGCCGCCTCGGCGTGGACGTCGACCACGACTTCCAGCCGATCTATGTCGTCAACGCCGACAAGAGGGCGCAGGTCAAGAAGCTCAAGGACCTGCTGAAGGACTCCGACGAGCTCTTCCTCGCCACCGATGAGGACCGGGAGGGCGAGGCCATCGCCTGGCACCTCCAGGAGGTGCTCAAGCCCAAGGTCCCGGTCAAGCGGATGGTCTTCCACGAGATCACCAAGGCCGCGATCCAGGCCGCCGTCGCCAACCCGCGCGAGCTGAACCAGAAGCTGGTCGACGCCCAGGAGACCCGCCGCATCCTCGACCGCCTCTACGGCTACGAGGTCTCGCCGGTCCTGTGGAAGAAGGTCATGCCGCGCCTGTCGGCGGGCCGCGTCCAGTCCGTCGCCACCCGGCTCGTGGTGGAGCGGGAACGCGAGCGCATCGCGTTTCGTTCCGCTGAGTACTGGGACCTGACGGGCACCTTCGCGACCGGCCGCGCCGGCGACCCGTCGGACCCGTCGTCGCTGGTCGCCCGCCTCCAGACCGTCGACGGCAGGCGGGTCGCGCAGGGTCGCGACTTCGACTCCCTGGGACAACTGAAGAGCGCGAACACCCTCCACCTCGACGAGGCCAACGCCCGCGCCCTGGCCGCCGCCCTGGAGAGCACCCGGTTCTCCGTCCGGTCCGTCGAGTCGAAGCCGTACCGCCGCTCGCCGTACGCCCCGTTCCGTACGACGACGCTCCAGCAGGAGGCCAGCCGCAAGCTCGGCTTCGGCGCGAAGGCGACCATGCAGGTGGCGCAGAAGCTGTACGAGAACGGCTTCATCACCTACATGCGTACGGACTCCACGACCCTGTCTGACACGGCGGTCGCCGCCGCCCGTGCCCAGGTCACGCACCTGTACGGCGCCGACTACCTGCCGCCGCAGCCGCGGACGTACGCCGGGAAGGTCAAGAACGCGCAGGAGGCGCACGAGGCGATCCGCCCGTCGGGTGATCGTTTCCGCACGCCTGCCGAGACCGGCCTGACCGGCGACCAGTTCCGGCTCTACGAGCTGATCTGGAAGCGGACCGTCGCCTCCCAGATGAAGGACGCGACCGGCAACAGCGTGACCGTGAAGATCGGCGGCACCGCGGCCGACGGCCGGGACGTCGAGTTCAGCGCCTCCGGCAAGACGATCACCTTCCACGGCTTCCTGAAGGCCTATGTCGAGGGCGCCGACGACCCGAACGCCGAGCTGGACGACCGCGAGCGCCGCCTCCCGCAGGTCGGCGAGGGCGACGCCCTCAGCGCCGAGGAGATCACGGTCGACGGGCACGCCACCAAGCCGCCGGCCCGCTACACCGAGGCCAGCCTGGTCAAGGAGCTCGAAGAGCGCGAGATCGGCCGCCCGTCGACGTACGCGTCGATCATCGGCACGATCCTGGATCGCGGCTATGTGTTCAAGAAGGGCACGGCCCTCGTGCCGTCCTTCCTGTCCTTCGCCGTGGTCAACCTCCTGGAGAAGCACTTCGGACGGCTCGTCGACTACGACTTCACCGCCAAGATGGAGGACGACCTCGACCGCATCGCCCGCGGTGAGGCGAAGGCCGTGCCGTGGCTGAGGCGGTTCTACTTCGGCGAGGGCGACGCCGCCGGTGCAGCCGAGGCGGGCAACGGCGACGGGGACCACCTCGGTGGCCTCAAGGAGCTGGTGACCGACCTGGGCGCGATCGACGCGCGCGAGGTGTCGTCGTTCCCGGTGGGCAGCGGCATCGTGCTGCGGGTCGGGCGCTACGGCCCGTACATCGAGCGCGGCGAGAAGGACTCCGAGAACCACCAGCGCGCGGACGTGCCGGAGGACCTGGCCCCGGACGAGCTGTCCGTGGAGTACGCGGAGGAACTGCTCGCCAAGCCGAGCGGCGACTTCGAGCTGGGCACCGACCCGGCGTCCGGCCACCAGATCATCGCCCGGGACGGCCGCTACGGCCCGTATGTCACCGAGGTGCTCCCCGAGGGCACCCCGAAGACCGGCAAGAACGCCGTCAAGCCGCGTACGGCCTCGCTGTTCAAGTCGATGTCGCTCGACACGGTGACGCTGGAGGACGCCCTCAAGCTGATGTCGCTGCCGCGCGTCGTCGGCACCGACGCCGAGGGCCAGGAGATCACCGCGCAGAACGGGCGCTACGGGCCGTATCTGAAGAAGGGCACGGACTCGCGTTCGCTGCAGTCCGAGGAGCAGCTCTTCACGATCACCCTCGAAGAGGCGCTGGCGATCTACGCCCAGCCCAAGCAGCGTGGCCGCGCCGCCGCCAAGCCGCCGCTGAAGGAGCTCGGCGAGGACCCGGTCAGTGGAAAGCCGGTCGTCGTCAAGGACGGCCGCTTCGGGCCGTACGTCACCGACGGGGAGACCAACGCGACACTTCGGTCCTCCGACAGCGTCGAGGAGATCACCCCGGAGCGCGGCTTCGAGCTGCTCGCCGAGAAGCGCGCGAAGGGGCCCGCCAAGAAGACGGCGAAGAAGGCCCCCGCGAAGAAGGCTGCCCCGGCCAAGAAGACGGCGGCCAAGAAGACCGCCGCGAAGAAGACGACGACGGCCGCCAAGAAGACGACCGCGAAGAAGACGGCCGTGAAGAAGGCGACGGCTTCGAAGACGACATCCGAGGAATGACTGACTGACTGACTGACTGACTGGCCCGACCGGTCAGCACCGCGTCTCACCGCGTTTGTCCACGAGGAGTTCGCAAAGCGAACGCCCCGGCATCAGTTTGGTGTCGGGGCGTACGCACGTACGGGCGGGCGCGTCAGGCTGTCAGTCCGTCCCGATAGGCTGAAAGCATGACGCGTGCCGAGCAGCCAACGGCCCACCACCCGGCCCCCGACGACGCCCTCGTAGCGGACTCCCGCGAGCGTGCCGTGCGCGCTCTGCTGCGCCGTCCGCAGCTCAGGAGGCTGTGGAGCGCACAGCTCGTGGGCGGTGTCGGTGACATCCTCGCCCTTCTGGTGCTGGTCCTGCTGGCCCTCCAGGCGGCCATCGCCGAGGGCTCGTTCGGGGGTGGCTACCGGGGCGTGGCGTTCGCAGTGGCGACCGTTTTCGGCGCGCGCATCCTGGCGACGCTCCTCTTCGGGGCCGTCCTGCTGGGCCCGCTGACCTCGCTCACCTCCCAGGAGGGGCCGCTCGACCGGCGCTGGACCATGGTCGGCGCGGACGGTGTGCGGGCCGCGCTGCTGATCGTGGCGCCCCTGTGGATCGACTGGACGCCGGACGACGCGCTGGCCGTCCTGCTGGTCACCGTCTTCGTGAGCGGTGTCGCCGAGCGGTTCTGGACGGTGTGCCGGGAGAGCGCGGCGCCCGCGCTGCTGCCCGGGCCTCCCCCGGAGGGGGCGACGGTACGGCCGCTGCCGGACCACATGGACGCGCTGCGCCGCCTGTCGCTGCGTACGAGCTTCGTGGCGATCCCGGTCGCGGGCGCTGTCCTGGTCGCCGCGGCGTTGCTCAACAACCTGCTGGGCACCGGTATCGACTGGTTCGGCCAGCACCAGGCGGCCTTCGGGTCGTACGTCGCGGCCGGCCTGTTCGCCGCGTCCCTGTCCGTGCTGACCTTCCTGGAACTGCCCGACACCCGCACCCCACGCGCGCGTTCCCCGCTCGAGGGACTGCGCCGGCCCAAGACGGGCACAGGCGTCGACAAGGGCCGTACGGGCGCGATCCCGCTGCTGGTGCTCGCCTGCGCGGCCGTCGCCGCTGCGGTCGCGGCCGCGGTCGCCGTGGCCGTGCTGCATGCCAAGGACCTGGGCGGCGGCCCGGTGCTGTACGGCCTGCTGGTGCTCGCGCTGACCGGCGGTGTCGTGGTCGGCATCGGTACGGCGTCGTCCGTGCTGCCGACGTTGTCCCGCCGGCGGCTGCTGTCGCTGGCGATCGCCTTCACCGGCGTCGCGCTGCTGGCCGCCGGGCTCGTCCCGGACGTCACCACCGTGCTGCTGATCGTCGCGCTGGCCGGCATCGGCGCGGGCGTCGCCGCGAACACCGGGCACACGCTGCTCGACCAAGAGGCCGAGGAGTTCCGGCGGGCGCGTACGACCGAGCATCTGCACGCCGTCGTACGGGTGTTCGTGGCACTGGGCGCGGTGATCGCGCCGCTGGTGGCCGCGCTGATCGGGCCGCACCGGCTGGAGAACGGCAAGTTCGTGTTCGCACACGGCGGTGCGGCGTTCACACTGATGCTGGTCGGCGCACTGCTGCTGCCGGTGGCCGCGCTGGTGCTGGCCAAGGTCGACGACCGCTCCGGCGTGCCCCTGCGGCACGATCTGCGGGACGCGCTGCTCGGCGGCGACGACCCGGAGCAGGCGCCCGCCGTGTCCGGTTTCTTCATCGCCCTGGAGGGCGGCGACGGCGCCGGGAAGTCCACCCAGGCCGAGGCGCTCGCCGAGTGGATCCGGGCCAAGGGCCACGAGGTCGTCGTCACCCGTGAGCCGGGGGCGACGCCGGTCGGCAAGCGGCTGCGGTCGATCCTGCTCGACGTGTCGAGCGCGGGCCTCTCGCACCGCGCGGAGGCGCTGCTGTACGCGGCGGACCGCGCGGAGCACGTGGACACGGTGGTCCGGCCCGCGCTGGAGCGCGGCGCGGTGGTGATCTCGGACCGGTACATCGACTCGTCGGTGGCGTACCAGGGGGCGGGGCGCGACCTGTCGCCGACCGAGATCGCCCGTATCAACCGGTGGGCGACGAACGGGCTGGTCCCGCATCTGACCGTGCTGCTCGACGTGTCCCCGGAGATCGCCCGGGAGCGGTTCACCGAGGCGCCGGACCGGCTGGAGTCGGAGCCGGCGGAGTTCCACGCGCGCGTGCGCTCCGGCTTCCTGACGCTGGCCGCCGCCGACCCCGGGCGGTATCTGGTGGTGGACGGCGGCCAGGAGCCCGAGGGCGTCACCACCGTCGTACGGCATCGGCTCGACCAGATGCTGCCGCTGTCCGAGGCCGAGATCCGGGCCCAGGAGGAGGCGCGCCGGAAGGCCGAGGAGGAGGCCCGGCGCAAGGCCGAGGAAGAGGCCGCCCGCAAGGCCGAGGAAGAGCGACTGGAGCGTGAGCGCCAGGAGCAGCTCGAGCGGCTGCGCGCCGAGGAGGAGGAGCGCAAGCGGCGCGAGCTGGAGGAGGCGCAGCGGCGCGAGGCCGAACGGCAGGCGGAGGAGGCCCGGCAGCGAGCCGAGGAAGCCCGCCGCAGGGCCGAGGAGGAGCGGCAGCGGCTCCTCGCGGAGGAGAAGGCACGGGCCGAGGAAGAGGCGCGCAGGAAGGTCGAGGAGGACCGGCGCCGGAAGCAGGCCGAGGAGGAGGCCCGGCTGCGGGCCGAGGCCGAGACGCGGCGCCTGGAGAAGCAGCGGAAGGCCGAGGAGGCGCTGCTGCGGGCGGAGGAGGCCCGGCGGCTGGCCGAGCAGGCGGCGGCTGCGGCGGAGGCGGGGCCGCGTCCCCCGGCGCCGGGAGCAGCTGCGTCTGCCGAGGCGGAGGCGGCGACTGTGGCGACTCCGGTGGTGTCGCTGGGGAAGGGGGCCGGTGAGTCGGTCTCTGCATCGGCCTCTACATCGGCCTCTGCCTCGGCCTCGGCTGAGGAGACGACGGTGTTGCGGCCGGTGCGGGACGCTTCCGCAAGGGAGCAGGCATCCGGTGGCGGTGGTGAGCGTGCGTCCTCCGGTGGCCGGTCTGCCGGGGAGTCCGACGCCGAGGTGACGACGAAGCTGCCGCAGCCGCCGGCGCCTTCCGGGGCCGCGGACGAGACTGCCGTGCTGCCGCCGGTGGTACCGGGCGCGGCGGACGAGACGGCGGTGCTGCCGCCGGTCGCGCCTGGTGCCGCGGATGAGACCGCCGTGCTGCCGCCGGTGCGTGGGGAGGATCCCTCGGATCGCGTTCCGTCGGGGTTCTTCCGGGACGAGGAGGCAGTGCGGCCGGACGGCGCCGAGGACCGTACGCGGGAGATGCCCCAGGTCGACGACGAGGGGGCGCCCCGGCGGCGGCCGCGGTCCGACTGGGCCGAGGAGACGCCGCTGGACGATCTGCCTTCGCTGGCGGATGAGCTGCTCGGGCCGCATGAGGACGAGTACGGCGATGAGGGGGGCCGGGGTCGGGGCCGGCGGCGCTGAGGTCGGCCGCTCTCTGCGCTCGTCCCGGATCCCGTTGTCAGTGGCGGCCCGCACAATGGATCCCGCACCACGAGATGTGAGCGAAGGGCGGCGTGAGTCATGACCGTGTGGGACGACCTGGTCGGGCAGGAGAAGGTGAGCGAGCAGCTCGCTGCCGCCGCCCGGGATGCCGATGCCCTCGTCACCGCCGCTTCCGCCGCCGCGCCGCCGCCCGAGGCGTCGAAGATGACGCATGCCTGGCTGTTCACGGGGCCGCCCGGGGCGGGGCGCAACCAGGCGGCGCGGGCGTTCGCCGCCGCGTTGCAGTGCGTCAGCCCTGATCGTGCCCTCGGCGGAGCACCCGGCTGCGGGTTCTGTGACGGGTGCCATACGGCGATCGTCGGCACGCACGCCGACGTCAGCACCGTCGCCGCCGTCGGCACCCAGATCCTCGCCGACGACATGCGGGACACCGTCCGCAAGTCGTTCACCTCGCCGGCCAACGGCCGCTGGCAGGTCATCCTCGTCGAGGACGCCGAGCGGCTGAACGAGAAGTCGGCCAACGCCGTGCTGAAGGCGGTGGAGGAGCCCGCCCCCCGTACGGTCTGGCTGCTGTGCGCGCCGTCCATCGAGGACGTCCTGCCGACGATCCGCTCCCGCTGCCGCCACCTGAATCTGGCGACGCCCTCCGTCGATGCCGTCGCCGACATGCTCGTACGGCGGGAAGGCATCGAACCCGCCGTCGCCGCCGCAGCGGCCCGCGCCACGCAGGGGCATGTCGACCGGGCTCGGCGCCTGGCCACCGACCCGGCCGCGCGTGAGCGCCGCGCCGCCGTGCTCAAGCTGCCGCTGCGCCTCGGCGACATCGGCGGCTGCCTCAAGGCCGCCCAGGAACTGGTCGACGCGGCCGCCGAGGACGCCAAGCAGCTCGCCGAGGAGCGGGACGGCAAGGAGACCGAGGAGCTGAAGGCGGCGATGGGCGCGAGCCAGGGCGGGCGCATGCCGCGCGGCACGGCCGGGGTGATGAAGGACCTGGAGGACAAGCAGAAGCGGCGTCGCACCCGTACCCAGCGCGACAGCCTCGACCTCGCCCTGACCGACCTCACCGCCTTCTACCGCGACGTCCTCGCCCTCCAGCTCGGCTCCCGCATCGCCCTCGCCAACACGGACGCCGAGGACGCCCTGGAGCGCCTCGCCCGCGACAGCTCCCCCGAGGCCACGCTCCGCCGCATCGAGGCCATCGCCGGCTGCCGCGAGGCCCTCGACCGCAATGTGGCGCCGCTGCTCGCGGTGGAGGCGATGACGATGGCCCTCAGAGCCGGCTGAACGCCCGCACCGACGCCCTGCCCGCTCCTGCACCGCACACGATCAACGGGAGGTTGACCAGGTAACCCGTACGAGCCGCGCTATGCACGGAGGGCATCTGTATGGCTGCACAGAGTTACGCTCGTTTGATGCACACCAGGCGCAGCTCCCCAGTCAGCCCAGGCTCCCGCCCCGGTCCCCGCTCCCGCGGAGCTCGTACCGCCGGCACCCTTCTCGCCGTCGTCGCGGTGCTCGTCTCCGCGTGCTCCCCCGGAGGATCGAGCAGTTCGGCGAGCCCGGCGGCCGAGGCGGCGCTGGCCCCGCTGTCGAAGTCCACGCCGGCCGCGCTGTCGCCGTACTACGGTCAGAAGCTGACCTGGCGCAGTTGCGGAGTGCCCGGCTTCCAGTGCGCCACGATGAAGGCGCCGCTCGACTACGCCGAGCCGGACGCCGGCGACATCCGGCTCGCCGTCGCCCGGAAGAAGGCCACCGGGCCGGGAAAACGGCTCGGGTCGCTGCTGGTGAACCCGGGCGGGCCGGGCGGCTCGGCGGTCGGCTATCTGCAGCAGTACGCCGGCATCGGCTACCCCGCCGAGGTCCGCGCCCGCTACGACATGGTCGCCGTCGACCCGCGCGGCGTCGCTCGCAGCGAGCCCGTCGAATGCCTCGACGGACGGGAGATGGACGCGTACACGCAGACGGACATCACACCCGACGACGAGACGGAGACGGAGGAACTGGTCGACGCGTACAAGAAGTTCGCGGAAGGCTGCGGGGCGGACGCGCCGGACGTCCTCCGTCACGTCTCCACCGTCGAGGCGGCCCGGGACATGGACATCCTGCGCGCCGTGCTGGGCGACCAGAAGCTGACGTATGTGGGGGCGTCGTACGGGACGTTCCTCGGGGCGACGTACGCAGGCCTGTTCCCGGACCGCGCGGGTCGCCTCGTCCTGGACGGCGCGATGGACCCCTCCCTGCCCGCCCGCCGGATCAACCTCGACCAGACGGCGGGCTTCGAGACGGCGTTCCAGGCATTCGCGCGAGACTGCGCGCAGCAGCCGGACTGCCCCCTGGGCAAGCAGGCGGCCGACGTCGGCAAGAACCTCAAGGCCTTCTTCGACAAGCTCGACGCACAGCCCATCCCCACCGGCGACGCCGACGGCCGCGAGCTCGGCGAGTCCCTCGCCACCATCGGTGTGATCGCGGCGATGTACGACGAGGGCGCCTGGATCCAGCTGCGCGAGGCGCTGACCTCGGCGATGCGGGACAACGACGGCGCGGGCCTCCTCGTCCTCGCCGACAGCTACTACGAGCGTGACGCCGAGGGTCGCTACGAGAACCTGATGTTCGCCAATGCCGCCGTGAACTGCCTCGACCTCCCGGCCGCCTTCGCCGGCCCCGACGAGGTCCGCAGGTCCCTCCCCGCCTTCGAGAAGGCGTCCCCCGTCTTCGGCGAGGGCCTCGCCTGGGCCGCCCTGAACTGCGCGTACTGGCCGGTCGCCCCCACCGGCGAACCGCACCGCATCGAGGCGAAGGGCACGGCCCCGATCGTCGTCGTCGGCACCACCCGAGACCCCGCGACCCCGTACCGCTGGGCCCGCGCCCTCTCCCGCCAGCTCTCCTCGGCCCGCCTCCTCACCTACGAGGGCGACGGCCACACCGCCTACGGCCGGGGCAGCACCTGCATCGACTCCACGATCAACGCGTATCTGCTCCGCGGGACCCCTCCGGTGGCGGAGAAGCGCTGCTCATAGCCGTACGGCCGGCCCCGGAGGGATGGGTTCCGGGGCCGGCCCCGGGGTGGTGCGGAGCATTCCCCGAAACTGTGTAGACTTACCGACGTTGCTGATCGCACCATAGTGCGGACAGCGCGCCGCCTTAGCTCAGATGGCCAGAGCAACGCACTCGTAATGCGTAGGTCTCGGGTTCGAATCCCGAAGGCGGCTCCATGGTGAGCCGCAGGTCAGGCCTCTGACCTGCGGTTTCTTTGTTTTCTTGACCCTTGGAATGTGCGTGCTGAGGGCTTCTTGAGGTTGTGATGGAATGCGCAGGTCAGAGGTTTCACTGTCCGGGGTCAGTGATGCGTCTCCGATGCCAAGCACCGGCACTGAACTGCGGTTTCTTGGGGAGCGGCTGATGTGCGAGTCGGTATGGGTGAGGCGTGGGGTGGCCAAGGGGTGGCCATCCGTGCAGCGGCGGTGTACGAGGCAAGGTTTCGGAGCTGTCGGCGGAAGCCGTGCCGAGCTGTGAACTTGTGGCTATCCGACAACGCGGAGTTCGGGCACGTCTTTTGCGGTACGCGACGAGTCCTTCTCGGAGGCATGAGCAGCAGGTACGTAGAGGCGGAGCGGTATGTGCTGCCCGAGTCCTCGCCGTTCCGTACCGGCAGGAGTCGATCCTGACCTTCTCGCCAGGCCGCGGTGCGTCGTCCGCCGCACCATCCGCGACGACATCCCCGGGGGCTACCCGCCCGACGGCGGAGCAGTGGGCGGAGCCGGATGAGCGGCCCGGTCGGTCCGCCGGGGAGACCTTGTCCGGCATCCGGCGACGGGTCCACGAACTCGGTCAGCCATCATTGACCGGACCCGGGTTACGTGTTCAGGGGTTCGCCGGTTTCCAGCAGGGTCTTGAGTCCGCTCAGGACGCGCATCCATCCGGTGCCGGCGACGCGTGCGGCTGTCTTGGGGGATCCTTCGAGGCGGTGGTGCACCACGGTGAGCAGGCAGACGCGGTCCTGGTCGGGCTCGACTGGCCCACGACGCCAGTCATCGGCAGCAGGCGTTCAGTGGGTATGCCGTTCTGTCGGAGGGACAGGGGCGTGCCCCTCCAGCTCTTCCTCCTCTGCGAGGGTGCGAAATTTCCTGGATAGCGGCACCGGGGGGAAATCTGCGTTGAGGGATCTTTCGGTCAAATTCTGTTTCTTGAGGGGCAGTTGGGGCAGATAAGATCTTGATAAGTGTTGTGAGTGGACTTATGTTCCTCCCCTGCTGAGCTGTGTGAGAGTTCGGGGTAGGGGGGCGGGGCTTGTGATCCGGCGTGGGATGGGGCATGCGCTGAGCGTGTTGCTCGTGTCGACGGCCTTGGTGTGCGGTGTTGTTCAGGGAGGGGGCGCGGCCTCTGCGGCCGATGGGGACCTGTTGGGCGGCGGGACGGTCGAGGCGGCGCGGTCGTTGGCGTCGGCGGAGAAATCCGAGCCGATGTCCGAGGCGGAGGCTTCGGCGAACGACGGAAGCTCGGAGTCGACGCAGGCGGCGCAGGACGCGCTCGCTGCCGCCGCGTCGACCGGCGCGCAGGTGGAAGTGCCTGAGCTGCGCACCGAGTACGCGACCACCTACGCCAATCCGGACGGAATCTCCTTCACGCTGGAGGACTCCGCTGTCCCGGTGCGGGTGAAGGGCGCGGACGGCTGGACCACTCCCAACGCCACGCTGGAGGCTCGTTCGGACGGGTCGGTCGGGCCGAAGGCCGCGGCCGTCGACCTGTCCTTTTCCGGCGGTGGGGACGGCGCTGACCTCGTGCGGATCGAGCGCGACGGCAAGTCTTTGGCGCTCGGCTGGTCCGGTGAACTGCCCGAGCCCACGCTGGACGGGGAGTCCGCGCTGTATAGCGAGGTCCTGCCCGGCGTGGACCTGCGGCTGACGGCGTCGGTCGAGGGTTTCCGTGAGGTGCTGATCGTCAAGTCGGCTCAGGCGGCGGCGAGCGAGGAGCTGGCCGAGGTGTCGTTTGCGCTCGACACGGCTGGCCTGGACGTCCGTGAGACCGCCGCCGGCGGGATGCAGGCGGTGGACGGTGACGGTGTGTCGGTGTTCCGCTCGCCGCAGGCTCAGATGTGGGACTCGACGGGTGAGGCCGAACATGCCTCCCACAGCACGCAGTTGATGACTGCGGAGACGGAGGAGACCGCGGACGCCGATGGCGCCTCGACGGCCGACGGCGCCGACGGCCCTTCCGACGGCTCCGCCCTCGCGCTTCTGCCCATCGACGTCACCGACGGCGAGCTGACCCTCACTCCCGACGCAGACCTCATCGAGGACGCCACCTACCCGCTCTACATCGACCCCACCGTCACCTGGAGCGAGGCCGAGCGCACGCTGTTGCGCAGTGACGGCTACGCCGACTACGCCTGGACCAACGGCGGCGACGACGAGGGCAAGGGGATGGGGTACTGCGGTACCTACACCACCGGCGGCATCTCCTACCCCTGCGGTTCGGGTTACAAGCAGCGCCTGTACTTCGAGTTCTCGCCCGCCTCGCTCAAGGGCAAGCACGTGCTGGACGCGACCTTCCGGGTGACCGAGACGTGGTCGATGTCGTGCACGGCCTCCTGGGTGAACCTGACCCGTACGAACGGGATCTCGTCCTCCTCCGACTGGCCGGGCCCGACCTCGCTGGATCTGATGGTCGACCGGTACGTTTCCGCGGGCCGGGGCAGCGCCTGTGCCCCCTCGCAGCCGAACGCGGCGATCGAGTTCAACGACAACGCGGAGGAGACGAACGAGAACCTGACCTCCACGGTGAGGAATTTCGCCGCCGGCAAGTTCTCCCGCCTCCCGCTGATGCTGCGCGCACGGGACGAGTCCGACCCGAACTCGTGGAAGCGGTTCAAGAACGACGCCGTGCTGGCGGTGAAGTTCGTCGGACTGCCCGCGACGCCGACCGGCATCGGCATCGTCACGGGTGACGGCACGGTCTGCGAGAAGGACTCCGGTGACCCGGCCATCACCTCCTACCCGAATCCGACACTGGCGGCGACCGCGCAGACCAAGTCGGGCGGCGAGTCGGACGCCAGCCTGAAAATCTACTTCGACATCGACAAAAAGGCCGGCGACGGGACGTGGTCGGACGCCACGGCAGGCAACGGCAGTCTGCGTCCGGCCGACGGGGACGGCTATGTCGGTGATGGCAAGAAGGTCACGATTATCTGGTCGACGCTCAGCGAGGACGTGCTGTACCGGTACCGGGCGTGGACCCGTTCGTACTACAACGACGGTGACAGCTGGCTGTCCGGTTCCTCGAACGCCTCGACGACCGGCTGGTGTTACTTCCAGGTGGACCCGACCCGTCCGTTGAAGCCGACGATCGCGATCGCGCCCCCGTACTCGGAATGCACTGCCAACGCGTGTGCGGCGGCCGGTGGTCCGGGCATCGCGGCGTCATTCGCGCTCACCGCGGCGGCCGGTGACGAGAACGTGGCCTACCAGTACAAGCTGTCCACGGACACGGCCTGGTCGTCCCCGATCAGCGGCAGCTCGGCGACCGTGTCGGTGACCCCTGACACGGAAGGCACGTACCGCCTGTACGCACGGGCCGAGGACAGCCTGGGCCGTCCGGGTGCGCAGAACCTGATCGACTTCAAGGTCTCCGACGGTGAGGCACCACAGGCCGAGTGGCACTTCGACGAGGCGTCCGGGTCCGCGCTGGACTCCGCCACCACGGTGGACGCCGACGAGGACACCCTGGCGTTGTCGGCGTCGGGTGCCTCGCGCGACGGGCGCGGGCGCCGGGGCACGGACCCGGACACCGGGGCGGAGGACACCAGTCTTCTCCTGGACGGCTCTTCGGGATATGCGGCCACCGACGGGCCGGTGCTCGACACCAGCGGCAGCTACACCGTGTCGGCATGGGTGCGCCTCGACGACATCACCAAGCCGCACGTGCTTCTCTCGCAGAGCGGTTCGCTCCACAGCCCGTTCTATGTGCTCTACAACCCCACCTCCGGCAGGTGGGGCATGGCCACGGTCAGTTCGGACGACGCTTCCGCCACCGCCTCCTATTCCTATATGGCCGCGGCCACGGCCGCGAACAGGTGGACGCATCTGACCTTCGTCCACAACGCCACCACCAAGACGATGCGGCTGATCGTCAACGGCAGGTGGTACATCGAGAAGGCGATCGCCGGCGGCTGGAGTTCCTCGGGGAACCTGCAGATCGGGCGTGGACTGCTGGACGGGGCATACCAGTACCCCCTGGACGGCAGCGTGGACGAGGCCAAGGCATGGCAACGGGCGTTGAGCTTCACCGAGGCCGGCCGGGAGGCCCGTGCGCTGAATCCCACCACGGGTGACCAGTACGCCGAACTGACCGCACACTGGGACGCGTCCACGGCCACCGCGGGAGCCACGTCACTGGCGGACGCCTCCGGCTACGGGCGGACCCTGACGGTCTCGGGCGGCGGTGCCACCGACGGTGAGGCGATCGTCCTGGACGGCACGGACGACGCGGCCTCCTCGGACGGAGTCGTGGACGACACCGGTTCGTTCACCGTGACGACCGTGGTCACTCCCGACCTGGAGGCACTCGCCGCGAAGGGCACGGGCTACGTCGCCCAGGTCGTCGGCAAACGCGACAAGGACGCGACATCCAACTGGGGCGTCTTCTTCGAGGTGACCGGAACGTCGACGGTCGCCGTAGAGACCAGTGACGGGGACATCGTCGAGAAGACAGTGGCGACGGGCTTCTGGCACTTCGGCCGCTACAACGACGACGGCACCTTCACCTCGCAGGTCAGCGAGGAAGCCACCACCGACAGCGGCGAGGTGCGGATCACCGGCGTCTACAACGGACAGGACGGCACCGCGGCCCTGTACCTCAACGACAACCTGCAGTACACGACGGTGTCCTACTCGACGGACTTCAGCGCGGAGACCCTCGCGGTCGGCAACGGCTACACCGCCGGGGCCTGGGGCCACTGGCTGCCGGGCGCGGTGAGCGAGGTCCGGCTGTGGACCGGCGCGGCCTCGGACACTGACCAGATCAGCTCCCTGCTCGGCGAATAGCGCGGACAGCGGCAGCCGGGCGGTGGTCCCCCCACGCCATCGCCCGGCCGCCGCGGCACGGCACTTCCTTGATCTCTTTCACGTGACACGACGGGGCTACGACGTGAGATATGGCATGCGCGCATCATCCAGATGGCGAACCGGACTGCTGGGCGTCACCGGGGCGTTGGTGGCCTCGCTGCTGACGCCGGTGGCTTTCGCGGCGGACGCGGATCCGCTGGGCCGGCTCGCGACCCAGAAGGAGCGGGTCAGCGAGGTCTACGAGGTCAAGGGCCTCGGGGCGAAGAAGGCGCGGGCGAAGGTCGCCGACGGCAAGGCAGAGAACCAGGCACAGGCGAAGCGGGCGCGTGCCGAGCAGACGGCGGCCTGGCCGAAGGCGGGCGAGGCCGCGCTGGATCTGTCCGGCGGCAAGGCGGTCAAGGCCGAGCCGGGTGGTCTGCCGGTGACGGTCAAGGCCGGGAGCGGCTCCGCCACCCTCGAGGTCCTGTCCCGTAAGGCGACCGAGGCAGCCGGGGTCTCCGGTGTCCTGTTCTCCGTCGCCGGTGACGGCAAGGCGCAACTCTCTCTCGATTACGGCGAGTTCGCCTCCGCCTATGGTGGTGGCTGGTCGGGCCGCCTGCGTCTGGTCGAGTTGCCGACGTGTGCGCTGACGACGCCGGAGAAGGCGAAGTGCCGCACCCAGACCCCGCTCGACTCCGCCAATGACATCAAGGCCCAGGAACTCTCGGCCACCGTCGAGCTGACCGGCGGCGACACGGGAGTCTCCACCCAACTGGTGCGCGAGGCCGACACCGCCTCCGCCACCGTCCTCGCCGCGACCGCGGCCTCCGGCGCCTCCGCGTCAGGCTCGGGCGACTACACCGCGACCCCGCTCTCGCCCTCGTCGACCTGGTCGGCCGGCGGTTCCTCCGGCTCGTTCACCTGGTCCTACGACATCAGCGTGCCGCCGGCCGCCGCCGGCCCTGAGCCCGGCCTGGCGCTGTCGTACGACTCAGGGAGCGTGGACGGCAAGACGGCGTCCACGAACAACCAGGCGACCCTGGTCGGTGAGGGCTTCGATCTGACGTCCTCCTACATCGACCGCAGCTACGGGAGCTGCAAGGACGACGGGCACGACGAGAAGTACGACCAGTGCTGGAAGTACGACAACGCGTCGCTGGTCCTGAACGGCAAGTCGACCGAGCTGGTCAAGGACGACACCAGCAGTGAGTGGCGGCTGAAGGACGACGACGCCTCCACGGTCACGCATTCCACCGACGCGGACAACGGTGACAACAACGGTGAGTACTGGACCGTGGTGACCGGTGACGGCACGAAGTACGTGTTCGGCCTCAACAAGCTGTCCGGTGCGGGCGACGAGCGCACCAACTCGGTATGGACGGCCCCGGTGTTCGGTGACGACGACGGTGAGCCCTGCTACGACTCGACGTTCGCGTCGGCGTACTGCACGCAGGCCTGGCGCTGGAACCTGGACTACGTCGAGGACCTGCACGGCAACGCGATGACGTACTGGTACACCAAGGAGTCCAACTCCTACGCCAAGAACGAGGCTTCGACCGCGACCGCCACGTACACCCGCGGCGGCTACCTCACGAAGATCCTCTACGGCCAGCGCTCCGACAGCCTGTTCACCGCGGACGCCTCGGGGAAGGTCACCTTCGACTACAGCGAGCGCTGCACGGCCGACGACTGCTCGGAGCTGACGGACGTCACCTCCGACAACTGGCCGGACGTGCCGTTCGACGCGATCTGCGCGGCCGACGCCGACTGCGAGGAGAACCCGTCCCCGTCCTTCTTCACCCGCAAACGCCTGACCGGCATCGACACCTTCACCTGGTCGGCGTCGAGCAGCGCCTACACCGAGGTCGACTCGTGGAAGCTGACCCAGGCCTTCCTCGACGGCGGTGACATCGGGGACACCTCCGACCAGACGCTCGTCCTCAAGTCCCTGACCCACACGGGTAAGAACGGTGACGACATCGCCCTGGACCCGGTCACCTTCACGTACCAGATGCGGGAGAACCGGGTCGACGCCACCGACGACATCCTCCCGCTCACCCGCCCCCGCATCGAAACGATCACCTCCGAGACCGGCGGCATCACGGACGTGACGTTCTCCGAGCCGGAGTGCGTACGCGGCACGAACATGCCCACCGCCGAGGACGACAACAGCCTCTCCTGCTACCCGCTCTACTGGAACATCAACGGCGCTACGGAGGCGTCGATCGACTGGTTCCACAAGTACAAGGTCACCGCCGTGTTCACGGCCGACCCGACCGGGCAGAACGAGGCGGTCTACCACTCCTACGAGTACTCCGGGCCCGGCTGGCACTACAACGACGACCCGCTGACCCCCTCCGACGAGCGGACCTGGTCGCAGTGGCGCGGCTACCGCAAGGTCACCGAGTACACGGGCGCGTCCGATGTCACGCAGTCCAAGACGGTATCGCTCTTCCTCCAGGGCATGGACGGCGACAAGACGGAAACGGGCACCCGCTCAGTGACCGAGGGAGGCATCGAGCTCACCGGACTCACGGTCGCGGACATCACCGACTCCGACCCGTACTCCGGGTTCCTGCGCGAGCAGATCACCTACAACGGATACACCCCCGTCTCGGTCGCGGTGAACACCCCGTGGAAGTCCAAGACGGCCACCCAGCACAAGAGTTACGCGGACATCGAGGCCTACTTCGTCCGCACCGCACAGACCGCAACCCATACCTATCTCACCGGCACGGCCACTTGGCGCACGTCGGCCACCGAGACGACGTACGACGACTACGGCATGGCGACGACCGTCCAGAACAGCGGTGACACGGCCGTCGGCGACGACCAGACCTGCACCCGCACCTGGTACGCCCGCAACGACACGCTCGGCATCAACTCCTTTGTCTCACGCATCCGTACGGTCGGCCGGGTGTGCTCGGCCGCGGAGACGGACCTGTCCCTGCCCACGTCGTCCACGTCCCGCGGGGACGTGATCTCCGACACGGCGACGGTCTACGACAACACCACCGCCACCGCGTGGTCGGCGTCCCAGACCCCGACCAAGGGCGAGGTGTCCTGGACGGGCCGGGCGAGCGCCTACCCGGCATCGGCCACCAGCGG
The DNA here is from genome assembly GCF_001514305.1 of Streptomyces dysideae. Classification (GTDB taxonomy): domain Bacteria; phylum Actinomycetota; class Actinomycetes; order Streptomycetales; family Streptomycetaceae; genus Streptomyces; species Streptomyces dysideae. The sequence continues at coordinate 13,914 of NZ_KQ949118.1, read as the reverse complement.
CGAGCGGTACCCCAGCACCTGGCAGACCACGGCGAAGGCGACGTACGACACCCTCGGCCGGGTTCTGACGTCCATGGACGCGGCGGACAACACCACGACCACCACCTACACCCCGACCGCGGCGGGTCCGCTGACCCGCACCAAGGTCACCAACGCGGCCGGGCACTCGGCTTACACCTACGCGGACCCGGCCAACGGTCAGCCGATCAAGATCTACGACGTCAATCTGAAGAAGACTGAGCTGACCTACGACGCCCTCGGCAGGCTCACCGCCGTATGGCTGCCCAACCGTACCAAGGGCGCTCAGAGCGCCAACAAGACGTTCGCCTACCACGTCAGCAAGGACGAGCAGTCCTGGACCTCGACCTCGACGCTGAAGGCGGACGGGACGTCGTACGACACCACATACACGATCTACGACGCGCTGCTGCGGGAGTTGCAGACCCAGTCCCCGGCGGCGACCGACGGTCGGCTGCTGACCGACACCCGTTATGACACGCGGGGCCTGGCGTACGAGACGTTCGCCGACATCTACGACACCGCCAGCGAGCCCAACGGCACGTACACCAGGGCGGAGTACGGTGAGGCGCCCAGTCAGACGGAGACCCTCTACGACGGCGCCGGACGGGCGACGAAGGCCACCTTCCTGATCGGCGGTGTGGAGCAGTGGTCGACGACCACGACGTACACCGGTGACTCGACCGCCACGACGGCGGCGGAGGGTGGTTCGGCGACACGGGTGATCGCCGACGCGCAGGGGCGGACCACCGAGCGCCGGGAGTACGCGGGTGTCTCGCCCACGGTCAGTACCTACACGTCGACGAAGTACACCTACACCCGCGACGGCCTGACCGACACGATCACCGGCCCCGACGGCGAGCAATGGTCGTACGGCTACGACCTGTTCGGCCGCCAGACCTCCATGACCGACCCCGACACCGGCACCACGAACACTACCTACACGTCTCTCGACCAGACTGAGACGACGACCGATGAACGCGGCGAGAAGCTGATCCACGCGTACGACAAGATCGGTCGTACGGCCGGGGTGTGGCAGACGTCGAAGACGGACGCGAACAAGCTGACCGCGTACGCCTACGACACCCTCGCCAAGGGGCAGTTGGACTCCACGACCCGCTATGTGGGCGGCACGGGCGGGGACGCCTACACCGACGCGGTCGTCTCCTACGACAGCCTCTACCAGGTCACCGAGTCGACGTTCAGCCTGCCGTCGGACGACACCTTCGTCACCTCGGGCGCGGTCCCGTCCGCCACGCTGACCTTCAAGACGGACTACAACGTCGACGGCACCGTGGCCTCCAGCTACGAGCCTGCCGCGGGCGGTCTGGACGACGAGTACGTCTCCACCACCTACACCGACTCGGCCCTGCCCAAGACCGTCTCCGGCACGTCGAGTTACCTGCTCGGCGCCTCCTACTCCGCGCTGGGCCAGACCGAACAGCTCACCCTCGGCGCATCTGCGGCGGCCAACACTCCCAAGGCGTACGTCACCAACACCTGGGAGGAGGGCACCGGCCGGCTCACCGAGTCGCATGTGACGGACACGGCGCACGCCTACATGCTGCAGGACCTCCAGTACGGCTACGACGACGCCGGCAACGTCCTGTCCATCTCCGACCCGACCCTGCTGGGCGGCAGCAGCGAGGCCGACAACCAGTGCTTCGCGTACGACGGTTACCGCCGGCTGACCGAGGCCTGGACCCCGAAGACCGCCGACTGCGCCACCTCGGGCCGCACCACCACCAACATCGACGGCGCCTCCCCCTACTGGACGTCGTACACCTACGACGACGCCGGTCTGCGCCAGACACAGACCGAGCGGACTGCGACCACATCGACGACCCAGACCTACTGCTACGACGCCGACCGCCCGCACGCCCTGCTCGCCACCGTTATCGGCACCGCCTGCGCGAGTGCCACGGACGAGTACGGCTACGACGACACCGGCAACAACACCACCCGCCCCGACGGCACCGCCACCCAGAGCCTGACCTGGAACAGCGAGGGCAAACTCGACTCGCTCACCGAGGCCGGGACCGAGACCGGGTACCTCTACGACGCGGACGGCAACCTGCTGGTGCGCCGGAACACGAACGGCGAGAGCGTCCTCTACCTCGGGGCCACCGAGGTCCACTACAACGCGGCCACCGGCTCCATCTGGGGCCAGCGCTACTACGCGGCGGCCGGCACCACCATCGCCGTCCGCACCAACGAGTCCGGCACCGAGAAGCTGTCCTTCCTCGCCGGTGACGCACACGGCACATCCACCCTCGCCGTCGCCGCCACCGATCTCGCCGTCACCAAGCGGTACTTCACCCCCTTCGGCGAGTCCCGCCAGGGCGGCACCGGCACCTGGACGGACGACAAGGCATTCCTCGGCAAGTCCAT
>NZ_KQ949118.1:9778-10908 GCF_001514305.1 Streptomyces dysideae | reverse complement strand
GTGGCGACGGCAACGCGGCCGGGGTCGGGGCCGCGGCCGGCGCCTTCCTGACCGGCGGCAGGAGAGGGGGAGGCAAAGGTGCCATTGACGGAAGTGGTCCAGTTAAGGGTGTCCTTGAGGTTAGCGACCGCGTAAAATCTGTCAGCGCAGTGAAGAACTTCAGCCCGAAGGGTGAGAGGGACTTCATCTTCGATCCGACCACAGGACGCTTCGGGACCGGAGCCAACCAGGGTGTTGGCGGCCACGATTTCCTGGGGAGCGCAGTTGGTGCCGACAAATCCACGATGGTTGGGGGGCGCCTGCGTCGGGGGCCGGATGGGGAGTTGCAGACCAATCAGTGGTCCGGGCACTATGGAATGAACTGGAATGACTCGACAAGGAAGGCGTTCCAGGACTTCATGAGTCAACACGGGATAGCTGTGACGCACACCCCGAGCATGTATTGGTAGGCAAAGTGGCATCCCTGGCGGATCCTCCTCTTGAGGCAGGTGTGGTGACAGTAAGTGATCTGATGGTCCAGCTTTCGACTGTTCCTGAGAGCTGTTGGATCGTCTCCTCCTACCCGGATCAGGCCGGAGCCGTTGCATGGCTACCGCTGGTACAGATCAGCGCAACGGGAATTTGGCTGGGGTTCGACCGGAAAGGGGTGTGGACCCTGGGGAGGCTCGAAGGTGCAGTTGAATCCTCGGCGGGGAGCCTGCCCTCATCCTGGGTGACCATCCTGGATGCAGACGAGAGGTCACTTCGAACAGGTCTGGACTCCGCTGCTGAGCGATTTGGACTTTCGCCCGAAAATTTTCAAGATCTGATTCCTGTCGAAGATGTTCTAACGATGGCAATCAGGAGTCGAAGTAGCCACTGGGTTGAGCGAGCGGTCCACTGGATGGTGGATAGAGATATCTCGCGGGAGCATTTTGAACTCCTGCAAGAATTGTCTACTGCCAAATGGGCAAATCAATGGACTCGGCATATCGCCAGGCGCCTTGTGAAGGGTTCCGAGTAGTGGAAAACGGATGCCCTCCCGGATAATCCGGGAGGGCATCCGGCCATTTTGCGGCAACGCTGACGGCATCGTCAGCGGGCGATAGCTGCGGGGCCGGGCTTCGGATTCGTCGTCAGGCATGACGGCC
>NZ_KQ949118.1:8667-9233 GCF_001514305.1 Streptomyces dysideae | reverse complement strand
GGACGACGACACCGGGCTCACGCACATCGGGGCCCGCGAGTACGACGCGTCGATCGGCCGGTTCATCAGCATCGACCCGAAGCTCACGCTCGACCAGCATCAGTCCCTCAACGGCTACAGCTACGCCAACAACAACCCGGTCACCTACGCGGACCCCACCGGCCTCGAAGTCGGATCGAGGCCCAACTCCTGCCAGTACTCCCTGGCCAACTGCTCCAAGAAGGTCCAGAAATCCGTCGGGTACAACCCCAGCACGGGGCTCGCTGACCCGGCCAAGGCGACCAAGAGCGGCACGGCATCCATCATCAGCACCGGGTCCTTGTTCGGGGACACCGACCTGGCCACCCCTGGGCCCTATTTCGATCCAAAGTGGGCCGAAGACCCCGTGGTGATGGCCTGGGCGACCAGCAACCAGAAGGGCCCGCTGGCCAACGCCCTCTTCGGTGTGGGCATGCCGATCGCTGGCGCTCTCGACATCATCGGCGCCCTCTTCACACCTGCCTGCATCGTGGAGGACCAGTGCCTCGCCGACAGGTACCGGGCATGGGGCGCGGAGCACGGGTTCA
>NZ_KQ949118.1:0-8461 GCF_001514305.1 Streptomyces dysideae | reverse complement strand
TCCCGACGCCAACTCGGCCGGGGTCGGGGCCGCGGCCGGCGCCTTCCTGACCTGGCGGCAAGGGAGGCGGCGGCAACAAGGGCAAGCCCGGCACGCCGAAGGCTCCCACCACCTCTTCGAACGCCCAGATTCTGGCCGGGAACTTGGCCAAGTCCGGGGTCAAGCGTCCAGCGGAGACATCCGCTCATCACATCGTGGCAAGCACGTCGGTGCGGGCCGCTCCAGCCCGGGGGATGCTGGCCAAATACGGAATCGACGTCAACGACGCGGTCAACGGGGTGTATCTGCCGACGGGATCGAAGTCGGCGAACCCGAACAACACGTCCGTGCACTCCAAGATCCACACGAACGACTACTACGGGTACGTCAACGACATGATGGCTGGCGCGCGGAACCGCAGCGAAGCGATCGACGTGCTCAGTCACATCCGCAGGCAACTGCAGGGCGGATACTGGCCGTGAGAGGGTTCGACCATGAAGCAGCCTGTTGACCATGCTCGTGACATTGCCCTGCGGGTGCTGGAAGCAGTGACTGTCGCGGCGATTCCCGAAGTGCTGGACGTGGCGGAGGCCGTGCGTCGTTTCGAGGAGACGGAGTTCGACGTCCCGGAGGCGGGGGAAACAGACGGTTTCCTCTTCCAGTACGGATACGCGAACTGGTTCCCGGAGCCCACCTTCGTCATCGGGTTCACGCGCCAGCTGGGGGTGGGGGAGGGGGACTCCGTGGACGAGTACGTACAGATCCAGTATGAGTACCAATACAGTCACGATGCCGAACTGTCCCATCTCAAGAGCCCTGACTCCTGGTGGTTCCGTGACGACGGAACACCATTCGCCGCGTGGCTCGCCGCTGCACTGCGCGATCCTGTTTGGGGTGTCATCGGTAAGAAGAGCCCGGTCGCTTTCGAAGTCACGGAGGACCTGGTGTGACGGTGACGGGTCTGGCGGAGAGTGCGTACGACCTGCGCACGAGAGAGGACCTGGTGGCCTTCCTTCAACTGGCCGCGGAGGACCTAGCTGCGCATCCCGAGGACTGGGAGAACGATTCCCTGCCCGCCTTCCTGGAAGCCTGGGCCGCCTGGCTGAACGACTGCCCTGGGTGGTTCCGGAACAACGGGCAAGAGGTGCCCGAATGGCCGAGCTGGAAGCTCGTCGGTGACATGGTGATGGCGGCTCGCGCCTACGAGTGAGGCTCCGCTGAGAGCCCACGGTCCACCAAGTGCCGCCGCGCCGTCCGGTCACGGACGGCGCGGCGGCACTCTTCTGACAACCTGCGTGTAGGAATCTTTCGGTCAAGTTCCTTTATTTAAGGGCGTCTTCGAAGTTGGGCGGGGTGTGACGAACGGACGGCCTGCCGCATCGTCACGGGCGCTGAGAAGCAGGCGAGTTGGCCAAGGACGCAGGAAGCCCGTGGCCGTGGGGGATCATGACTGTTCTCTATGCAGCTTGATCGCCTGGACACACGGGCTTGGACAGCAATACGACGTTGCTGTTGGACCTGGACGGCCTGGCCGTGGCCAGGGTCGAGCGGCTCGCGGACGGCACCCCGTGAGTGCACCTGACCACAGCGGACGAGGCGGCGCGGGCCTGCCCCGCCTGCGGCGCATTCGCCGCACGCATCAGGGGCTTCGTGCAGACCCGCTCACGCGATCTGGCCTATGGTGAGCGGAAGCTGGAGCTGGTGTGGCGCAAGCGCTCTGGATTTCGTCGGTACCTTCTTCACACCCGCGTGCATCGTGGAGGACCAGTGCCTCGCCGACAGGTAGCGGGTCTGGGGCAAGGAGCACGGGTTCAATCCCGACACCAACGCGGCTGGGGTGGGGGCCGCGGCCGGCCGGCGCCTTCCTGACCGGCGGTTGCAAGGTGAAGCCGTCGGGAGCACGTCTCGAAGAAATCCCCATGAAGCCGGGATACAAGTCAGCTCCGTTCGGCCTGAAGGATCCGTACTCTACCGAGTCGGTGAGAACCGGTAGGACTACAACAAGGAGCTCTGCCCGATCACGAATGCCGATCGCGCCGCCGACCTCGGTTATCGCACGGTCATCAAGGCGAGTAGGGCGCCGTTCCATTCGCACGACCAGGAAGTGTTCTTCAACGGTAAGAACTACATCACGCCGGACGTCGATGGGCACAATGTCACAGGCGGCTGGAAGATGTTCAACCGACAAGGACGGCGGATCGGTACGTATGACCCGGATCTCAACTACCTCAAGCCATGACGGTTTCGCGATTGAGCTGGTGTCGGAGGGCACCGGCAGGATCGTCGTGGGCGACTTCGCTGAGACCTTTCGCACGGACCTGACGTTCTGGGGGCCGGGGCAATACGAGAGGAGCTGGGCGCGTGCGCTGCTCCGGCTGGAGGAGGCGGACGTGACGACCTCCTGTCTCGTCTCCTCCATCACGGACCCAAAGACAGCCAACTTTGTCTTCTGTTTGACGCTTTACCGGGTTCGGGACGACATTTTCGTGCAGAATTCACTGATCCTCCTGGGGGAGCTGGACGACGACTTCGACCCGGAGAACCCCTGGCTTTCCATCGGCTCCCGGGAGGTTGCCGACGAGGACGGAAATAGAATTTCAGAGTGGTGCACCGATATCACTGCTGTACGGGAATTCTGCGCGATGTTGAGATGGGGTTGAGTGAATGGCAGACGTGGAGTGGTTGGAATTCCACCTGACGGCCCTGATGTGCAGATGCCCTGGTTGCGCACCCAACTTGTGGAATGGTTGCGTAGGCTGAGCAGTCGAGAATGGCAGGAGAGGAACTGGCTGCCGACGGCACGGGCCGGGGTCGGGTTCGATGATGCCCTGGACTTCTTCGACGACACGGGAGTGCTCGACGAGCCCTCCGGGAGAATCGGGTTCATTCTGCTGAACGACAGGGAGGCTGTCGCCCTCGAAGAGCTGAATCGCGTCCTTGACGATGCGGCAAGCGGAAAGGGAATGAGTGACGAGGAGATCATTCATTCCGCGGGTTGGGTAGATGTCGTCGCTGCCGCTCAACGCGCGCTGGTCGCGCTGGGGGAGGACCCCTGACGCCGACTGGACCGACAGGCGCGGTGACAGCAAGTGATCTGATGGTCCAGCTCTCGGCTGTGCCCGAGACCTGTTGGATCGTCTCTTCCTGCCGGGATCAAGCCGGAGCCGTTACATGGCTAACGCTGGTACGGATCGGCACAACGGGAATTTGGCAACGGGGCCGGGGCCGGGGCCGCGGCCGGCGCCTTCCTGACCGGCGGCTGCAAGGGGAATCCGTCAGGTGCTCGTCCCCAGGAATTCCCCATGAAACCGGGATACAAGCCGGCTCCGTTCAACCCGAAGGATCCGTACTCTCCCGAGTCGGTGAAGGGGCGTCAGGACTACAACAAGCAGCTCTACCCGACCACGAACGCCGATCGCGCCGCGGAACTCGGTGACCACACGACTATCAAGCCGAACAGGGCGCCGTTCTACTCGCACAGCCAGGAGGTGTTCTCCAACGGTAAGAACTACATCAGTAGCTGTTCAGCAGGGTGCGGCCTGTTCGCTGGCCTGGCGTGATCGCTAGGGTGTCGGGGTGGGGGATGCAGACTGGTCCACGAAGGATCTCGTCGCCGAGTTGGCTGCGGTACGCGGCGAGTTGGCGGCTGCCCGGGGTCGTGAGGCCGCCAAGGATGAGCGGATCGATCTGCTGAACCGCCGACTTGTATGGGGGTAGCGGGACGCGGTCGGGTTGGCCGTTCGTAGCGTGCCGTAGGACGCCGGGCCGGGTGACTCGTGAACCGTCTGCCGCTCTTCGGGGCTGGCTCTCCCGGGGTATGTCGCCGGTCCGGTGTCCGTCCGCGGTCTGACTCAACAGAGGCGTGTCCCGGCCAGGTTGGTTCCGGAAGTCGGCGTGTCGGCCGTGGATGCCCTGTCGTCCGACCGTGAGGAACACTGTCCCGTGATACTGCTCGGTGTTGACCCCCACAAGTCCACCCATACCGCCACCGCCGTCGAGCCGGAATCAAACCAGCAGGTCGGGACGATGCGGATCGAGGCGAGCCTGACGGATTACCGGCGGCTGCTGACCTGGGCCAAGCGGTGGCCGCAGCGGAAGTGGGCGGTGGAGAATGCCAACGGATTGGGCCGGCATCTCGCTCAGTGGCTCATCGCCCGCGGTGAGAGCGTCGTCGATGTTCCTGCCGCAGCGACCAGTCGGGTGCGCGAACTCTCCCGCGGTGGACGGCGCAAGAACGACCAGATTGACGCCGCGGCCGCGGCCACCGTCGCCTATCTGCAGGGAGACGGACGGGATGTCGAACCCGAGGACCACACCACGGCGCTGGCTCTTCTGGACGAACGGCGTGTGAACCTGGCCCAGGCCCGGGTCCGCACAGTCAACCAGCTTCACGCACTGCTGCGTGATCTGCTGCCCGGCGGCGCCCCGACCCAGCTGTCCGCGGACCTGGCCGCCAAACTGCTGCGGTCCGTCCGTCCCGCTGGCGACGTCGAGACCGTCCGCAAGGACATCGCCTGGGATCTGGTCGCCGAGATCCGGAAACTGGACAAGCAGCTCACGGACAATGCTGCCCGGATGCAGAGCCTTGTGGACGCATCGGGCAGTGCGCTGATGGACACCCCGGGCATCGGGCCGGTCATGGCCGCCCGGCTGATCGGCCGCACCCGACGGGCTCACCGATTCCCCACCTCGGCGGCGTTCGCGAACTACGCCGGTGCCGCCCCGGTGGAGATCGCCAGCGCGGACAAGGCCCGCCACCGGCTCTCCCGCTCCGGCGACCGCCAGCTCAATTCTGTCCTCCACACCGTCGCAGTCGTGCAGATACGGATGCCGAAATCACCCGGACACGCTTACTACCAGCGCAAACTCTCCGAGGGTAAGACGCCGAAGGAAGCGAAGCAGTGCCTGAAACGCCGCCTGGCCGACCACGTGTGGCGCGTCATGATCGCCGACGAACGAAGAGCCAAGTCCCTCCCTGGCCAGGCGGCTTGACAAGACACAGAGGCACCCCGGGTTCGGTCTCTGGAAAGCAGAAGAGGATCGGTCGGGAGCATCCGGACAGCGATCACGACCGTAAGCGTTGAGCGTTCTGGAAGGGCAGCCGCCTTCGGCCGGATGTGCTTCGTTGCACCTGTATGGGTTCGACAAGAGGCTGGGGCGGGCCGTGCTGGTGGCCTGACCTCCCCGGTGGCCCGCCGGTGGCCGGACGCCTCTGGACGACGTACTACGAGGCAACACAGACCAACGAGCCGCACCAGTTCTGATCAGGCAGAACACCACCAGACAGCACGACCCGGCACCGTGCAGCACGATCCCTCACGGTCTCGTAATGCGTAGGTCTCGGGTTCGAATCCCGAAGGCGGCTCCATGGTGAACCCCGGGTCAGGCCTCTGACATGGGGTTTCTTCGTTTTGTTGACCTTGGGATTCGGGCTAATCGGACACTCGTGGTCTACGCATCGCAATGCGTAGGTCCGAGGTTGACAGCCAGTGGCGATTCCGTTCTGCAGGGCTGTGAGCTGGCCTTTTTCCCCTCGCTGCCGATCCGCCTCGGTCTGTTCGGTTCGACGTGGTGGCCATTTGGTGGCCAAGCGTGCAGCGCTCGTGCGGATGGCGCCTCGGGCAGTCGGCCGGCTGGATGCGTGCTGGTCGATGAGAGTTGTGCCATCCGAACAATGTCCCGTGATCCGCCGGGGTGTTCCGGTGGGCGGTTTCGGGTGATTTTGGCGCGGGATGTGAGGCGGGTTTCCGCTGGTGGGTTGGGGTGCCGAGTAGCCGTCCCGGTGGTGGGGTCTCCGAGGTCCCTGGTCGTGGACGGGTGGGCCTGCTGAGCGGATCAGGTCCGCAGTGTGCAGCCGACCGCCGTCCACAGGCTGGCGAAGGCGTCCTGTCATGGCCGGCGTTGGGGCAGGTGGAATGTCATGGGAGCCCCGGCCCAGGCCGACAACGACAGCAACTTCGGAGGGGGTGCGGGTCTTCTTGAGTGACGGTGCTGGGGTCGGCGTGCCTGTCGGGGTGGTTTTCTCGTTGCGGTAGCTGGTTGATCGGCTGGCGTGGAGAGGTGGACCGGGTGGGCTGCGACGAGGTGCTCGTGCTGCTGCGGGAGCATGAGGCGGCCTGCTGTGGGGAAGCGGAGCGGCTGCGCGGGGAGGCCGAGCGGATCGCCGGACTGCTGCGGGTGTGCGAGGAGGAGCTGGCCCGGCTGTCCACGGCCGTCCAGGTGGTCGGCGAACTGCCGGCGGTGCAGACTTCGGCCGTGTCCGCCCGGCTCCAGGTCCCCGCCCCGCGCGGCGAGTTGGCCGGCGGGCAGGCGGCGGAGGTGGCCGCGTCCTTCACCGAGCGGGTGCTGGGGGTACTGGCCGGGTATGCGGGTCCGGTGCGGTGTCGGCAGGTGGTGGAGGGACTGGGCCTGGAGGCGACGGCGCGCAATGTCGAGCGGGTACGCCACCAGTTGAAGAAGACCGCCGCCGCGGGGCGGGTGGTGCAGACGCCCGGCGGCCTGTTCACTCTCACGCGCGTACGGGCCCCGGCAGGCGGGTGAACGCCCGTGCGGGAGCGGGCCCTTCTCGTGTTGCCCGGGTGAATGTAAGCCGCTCAGTACGAGAAGGAACCCGGTGGCACCCTACCCGCAGCCGATCGCCCGCCCCGACGACTTCGCCGCCTCCCGCGCCCAACTGACGGCAATGATCGCCCGTTTGGGCGGCGCGGAGATGATGACCTGCACCCAGGAGGTGCTGGAGGACTACCTGACCGCGACCGGGCGCGAGCTCCAGCGGCTGCTCATGCAGGACTAGCTCGACGCCCGGTCCCGCCTCGAGCAGCGGCGCCCGGCCGTGGCCGGGGCGGACGGAATCGCGCGGGTGCGGGCCGAACAGGGCCATCGCCGACTCCTTGCCACCACGGTGGGCAGGGTGGAGGTGGCCCGGATCGCCTACCGCGCCCCGGGTGCCGCCAACCCGCATGTCGCTGATGCCGCCCTGGTCCTGCCCGATCGCCTGCACTCCTTCCCGCTGCGGCGCGCGGTGGTGCACGAGGTCGCGAGAGGTCCGCTGCGGCAAGCGCGCGAGGGTCTGGCCCGCACCACCGGCCAGCAGCTGGGCACCCGCCAGCTGCGGGAGATCACCAACGGGGCCGCCCGCGATGTGCGCGACTTCTACGCCCAACGAGCCCAGGAGCCGGGGCCGGCCCCGGCGGGCGGGACCTGCTGGTCCTCAGTATCGACGCCACCGGTGTGAACGTGATTCCCTCCGGCCTGCGCACTCCGGCCCCGGCCCGGCCTGCCGGGGCGCAGCCGCCCTCGGCCCAGCTCTCCTCGTGCGAGCGGACCGGCCGCACCCGCATGGCCTGCGTCACCGCCTGCTACGACGCCGCCCCCGCGCCCCGCAGTGCCGCGGACGTGCTGCCCAAGGACGCGGCCGAACGCGAGGCCCGCCGCAAGGGCCCGCGCGCCGCGGGCCGCCGGATCGACGCCTCTTTGGAGCACTCCACCGTCGCCATGGTCACCACGCTGTTCGACCAGGCCGAAAAGCGCGACCCGACGCATGGCCGCCGCTGGATCGTGCTGGTCGACGGCGCCAACCACCAGCTGGAATGCCTGGAGAGAGAAGCCGCCGGACGCGGCGTGGACATCGACATCATCGTCGACTTTGTGCACGTGCTCGAATACCTGCGGAAGGCCGCCGAGGACCTGCACCCCGCCCAGCCCGCCCGCGCCGCCTTCGTCCAGACCACAGCCCGCGACCTGCTGGAGGGCCACGCCCCGCGCGTGGTCGCCGACCTGCACGCCTATCAGCGCGCCCGCACCGAACAGGACCGCCCCGCCCCCGGACTGGAACGCGCCGCCGCCTACCTGAACTACCACATCGCCCTCACCCTCGGCTGGCCGATCGCCAGCGGCGTCATCGAGGGCTGCTGCCGCTAGCTCGTGAAAGATCGTTTGGATGTGACCGGGGCGAGGTGGAGCCTTCCCGGCGGCGAGGCGATCCTGCTCCTGCGTGCCGTCATCGCCAACGGCGACTTCGACGAGTACTGGCAGTTCCACGTGCGCCGCGAGTACCAGCGCACCCACGCAGTGCTCTACCAGGAGCAACTCGACATCGCCGCATGACTACTCAAGATCCGCTCACTCAAGGAGACCCGCACCCTAAATTGGGCGCTCGTGGTCTGTGCATCGTAATGCGTAGGTCGGGGGTTTGGTTTCCGTGACCGTGTAGACGGCATGCGCCTCTGAACTGGGCTTTTGCTCATCTGGGAGGGTTGGGTCAGGCATATGCAATGAGGTTCGGTGGATAACCGGTGGACAGGCGTGCGTGACACTCCATCAGGGGCCTGTCGCTGCACCCGGACCAACGGGTGGAAATGCGACCATCTTCGATGGGGCGATCGGAAGCGACGGGACTGTCTGGTCCTGACAACTTCAGTGTCGGAGAACGGCGGCTACCCGTCAGCGACGCCGTCGTACGAGTGGATAGCGGCCTCCGGCT
>NZ_KQ949117.1 GCF_001514305.1 Streptomyces dysideae | reverse complement strand
CCCCCACGACCCCCGATCCGTAGCCATCTCCCGCCGCACCCTCGCCGACATCCTCACCACCCACCACCTCCCCACCCTCATCGAACCCGCCCAGCTCCTCGCCTCCGAACTCCTCGGCAACGCCATCAGACACACCACCGGCCCCGCCGCCCTGAAGCTCCGCCAGTCCGGCCGCTCCTTCCGCCTCGGCGCCTGGGACACGGACCCCACACCGCCCACCACCGAAGCCCCCGCAGATGACGAAGCCGGCCGGGGCCTCCAGCTCATCAAGAGCTACGCCGACGACTGGGGCTGGTTCCAGGTCGACGGCCCCCGAGGCGGCCGCGGAAAGTACATCTGGTGCGAACTGGACGCCAAGCCGCGATGAGCCTCAGGAAGTTCAAAGATTTACCGAACTCACGTGCAACCCTTGAGCCCCATCGCAGGTCTCCTGATCGCCGACCACTCCGTGAACCCAGGACCAACTCCGGGCGAACACGGACGGTCGCACCCCATCGTCTGCGGATGCCCGCCAGGCATCCCCGCATGCCGCAGGAGAACCCCGCATGCATCAGCACCATCACCGGCGTCTGCGCCTCGCCCTCGCGACGGCCGCCGCTGCCGCCCTGGCCGGCGGTCTGCTCTCGGTCACGGCCGGGTCCGCGACCGCCGCCGACTCCACCCACGTCCCGCAGGCCGACTTCAACGGCGACGGCATCGGCGACGTGGCCGTCTCCGCGCACAGCGCCTATGTGAACGGCCGCGAAGGCGCCGGCCAGATCGTCGCGCTGTACGGCTCCGCCACCGGCGTATCGTCCGCGAAGCGCTCGACGATCAGCCAGAACACCACCGGCGTCCCCGGCACCGCCGAGGCGGGCGACGGGTTCGGCGGTGAGATCGCGTACGCCGACTTCAACGGCGACGGCTACGACGACCTCGCCGTGGCCTCCCCGTGGGAGAAGGTCGGCGACGACACCAACGGCGGCGGCCTCGCCATCCTGTGGGGCTCCGCGAGCGGCCTCACCGGCAAGAGCAGCGACGTCCCGGACCCGGCGCGCTCCTCGCACGACTTCTGGGGCAAGAACCTGGCCGCGGGCGACTTCGACGGCGACGGCAAGGCCGACCTGGCCGTCGGCACCTCCAGCAGCACGATCCACGTCTACAAGGGCGGCTTCACCACCTCCGGCACCCCGGGCGGCCGCTACACCGTCAAGCCCCCGATCCAGTCCGGCACCAACAGCTTCCCGTACGGCCCGCTGTACCTGACCGCCGGCGACGTGAACGGCGACGGCCGCAGCGATCTGATCGTCGACGGATACGAGACCCAGACCGAGCAGGGCTGGAACACCAACTACTACGTGCCCGGCACCGCGAGCGGCCTGAGCGCCGCCTCCGCCCAGGCCCTCAAGCCAGGCATCGTCACCGGCATCGGCGACATCAACGGCGACGGCTACGGCGACATCGTCACCGGCGCGGCCTGGAACGCCACCACCGGCGACGGCACGACCATCCCGGATGCGGCCAAGGGCGGCAAGGTGAACATCACCTACGGTTCCGCCTCCGGCCCCGCTTCCACCACCGGCATCACCCAGAACACCGGCAACGTCCCCGGCACCTCGGAGACCGACGACGGCTTCGGCTGGGACCTCGACCTGGGCGACATCAACGGCGACGGCTACCAGGACGTGGTCGTCTCCACCCCGAACGAGGACATCAACGGCATCACGAACACCGGCATGGTCACCGTCCTGTACGGCTCCGCGTCCGGCGTCAACACCTCCTCCGGTATGCAGGGCCTCGCCCAGAGCACCGCGGGCGTCCCGGGCAACAACGAGAAGAACGACCTCTTCGGCGCCGACGTCAAGCTCGACGACGTCACCGGCGACGGCAAGGCCGACCTGCTCATCGGCTCGTACGAGAACGGCGGCAACGGCGGTGTGACCTACCTGCCCTCCAACGGCACGAAGATCACCACGTCCGGCTCGCGCACCGTCTCCCCGAGCACCTCGGGCGTCTCGACGACCGGCTCCCCGGAGTTCGGCGCCCTGTTCGCGAACTGACCCCTCCGCCCCACCACTCCCGCCGCACGCCGGGCCCGTCCCCCCAGACGGGCCCGGCTTCCCCCTGGAGCCCGTCTTGCGCAAGCGCACCCTCCTCCTGGCCGCCACTCTCACCACCGGCCTGCTCACCGCCCTGCCCGCCGGCACCGCCTCCGCCGCCACCGGCCTGTCCGGCGACTTCAACGGCGACGGCTACCGCGACATCGCGATCGGCGCCGCGGGCGCGACGGTCGGCTCCCAGCAGGCCGCCGGGGCCGTCGTCGTGATGTACGGCTCCTCGTCCGGGATCTCGGCCACCCGGAAGACCGTGATCACCCAGAACTCCACCGGCGTTCCGGGCGCCGCCGAGTGGGGCGACCTGTTCGGCGCCAGCCTGGCCGCCGGCGACCTGGACCGCGACGGCTACTCCGACCTCGTCGTGGGCGCCCCGCACGAGTCCATCGGCGACCGGGACGGCGTCGGCGCGGCCACGGTCATCTGGGGCGGCAAGTCCGGCCTGTCCGGCGGCAAGGGCCTGCCCCAGCCGTCCGACCTCGCCGAGTGGGGCGGCTTCGCCTCCGGCGTCGCGATCGGCGACTTCGACGGCGACGGCGACAACGACGTGACGCTCACCGGCCAGAACCGCACCCGCATCTACAACGGTCCCTTCAGCCGTACGAGCGGCCCCACCAGCCACACCACCATCGGCGTGCTCGGCTCGACGTTCGACGTGACCGCGGGCGACCTGACCGGCGACGGCGCCGCCGAGCGCGTCTACCCGTTCGGCGTGACCGGTGACTCCGCCGGGCAGGTCGACTACTTCCGCTGGACCGGCACCGGGTACACGCGGGCCGAACTGCCGAACGCCGACGGCTTCGCGGGCTCCATCGCCGACATCAACGGCGACGGCTACGGCGACCTCGTGCTCGGCGACTCCGGCGACCCGGCCGACGGCAACTCCGTCAACGGCCACAAGGGCGGCCAGATCACCGTCTGGTACGGCGGCCCGACCGGCCCCGACCCCGCGCAGACCCCGACCGTCGTCCACCAGGACACGGCGGGCGTGCCCGGTGGGGGCGAGACCGGCGACCACTTCGGCTCGGCCGTGACCACCGGCGACATCAACGGCGACGGGTACGCCGACGTCGCGGTCGGCGCGCGCGGCGAGGACCTCGGTACGAAGAGGGACGCGGGCATGGTGACCGTCCTGTTCGGCTCGGCCTCCGGCCTGACCACCACCGGCGCCAAGGGGTACACCCAGGACACCTCCGGCGTGCCCGGCACCGCCGAGTCCCAGGACTCCTTCGGCTCCGCCGTCCGGCTGACCGACCTGACCAAGGACGGCAGGGCCGAACTCGTCATCGGCGTCGGCGGCGAGAACGGCGTCGGCGGCCTGTGGACCCTGCGCGGCACCGCCTCCGGCATCACCACCTCGGGAGCGACCGGAGTCACCGCGGTCGGCCTCTCGCTCAAGGGCCCGGCCAACGTCGGTGAGGCCATCGCCCAGTGACCCACCGTCAACGCACGCACCGGACAGGAACACCCATGCGCTTCCGCACCGGCGTCCTCCTCACCGCCGCCCTGACCCCGCTCGCGCTGTCCGCCCCGGCCGCCCACGCGGCCACCGCCGCAGCCCCGTACGACTTCAACGGCGACGGCCGCGCCGACCTCGCGATCGGCGCCCCGGGCGCCACGGTCGGCGGCAAGGCGAAGGCGGGCGCGGTGTCGGTGGTGTACGGCAGCACGAGCGGCCTGAAGAGCTCGACGTACACGCTGATCACCCAGAACACCACCGGTGTCCCCGGCACGGCCGAGGCCGACGACGCGTTCGGTACGGCCGTCGCCTCCGCCGACCTGAACACCGACGGCTACGCGGACCTGCTGATCGGCGCGCCCGGCGAGGACCTCAGCGGCGACACCAACGCCGGCATGGTGACGGTCGTCTGGGGCTCGGCGTCCGGCCTGTCCGGGGCGCGCACCTTCACCGATCCCTTCCGCACCGACTACGACCGCTACGGCAAGGCCCTGGCCGCGGGCGACTTCGACGGCGACGGCGACCCGGACGTCGCCGTCGGCTCCACGGGCTCGATCGTCCTCACCACCACCGACGGGCCGTTCACGAAGACCGGTGCGTTCAACGGCAGTGAGGGCTCCGGCAACGGCTGGTGGAACGGCGCGTACGGCGTCGAGCACCTCTCCTCCGGAGACGTCACCGGCGAGGGCCTCGACAGCCTGATCCTGCACAGCCGCGCGCTGAACAGCGACGACGCGGTCACAGCCGTGGCCGACGGCCGCATCAGCAACTACATGGACTGGCTGCGGAAGCTGCCCGGCGGCTACGCGTCCTCCGTCGGCGACATCGACGGCGACGGCCACGCGGACATCGCGGTCGGCAACCACCGCGAGCCCTCCGCCGACCCGGCGGGCGCGAAGGGCGGCAAGGTCACGGTCGTCTACGGCGGTCCCGACGGCCCCGACACCACCCGCACCCCGCTCGTCCTCACCCAGAACACGGCCGGCGTCCCGGGCGCGTCCGAGACCGGCGACCGCTTCGGCGGCTCGGTCTCCCTGGGCGACCTCAACGGCGACGGCCACGCGGACCTGGCGATCGGCACCCCCGGCGAGAACACCGACACGGGCATGATCACCGTCCTGTTCGGCTCGGCCACCGGCCTGAAGACCACCGGCGTCCAGTCGTTCACGCAGAACACCGCGGGCGTCCCCGGCGTCTCCGAGACGGGCGACCGCTTCGGCGGCCGAGTCGAGATCGCCGACCGCGCCTGGCTCGCGGTCTCGGCCCCCGGCGAGAACGGCGGCGACGGCGCGGCCTGGTCCCTGCGCACCACGTCCACCGGCCTCACGACCACGGGCGCGACGATCTTCGGCCCGTCGTCCACGGGGGTGTCCACGGCGGGCAGCCCCGGCTACGGGACGACGCTGGGCGGCTGACCGCCGTACGGCAACACCAACGGAAAACGGGAGGAATCACATGCACAAGCCCTTACGACTCGCCTTCGCGACGGCCACGGCCGCCGCGCTGACCGGCGGCCTGCTCACGTTCACCGCCACGGCGGCGCCCGCCGAGTACGCCGACGACTTCAACGGCGACGGCTACCGCGACCTGGTGACCGCCGCGCCCTACGCCACGGTCGACGGCAAGCCGGGCGCGGGCGCCGTGGTCGTCACCTACGGCTCGGCGTCCGGCATCAGCGCCTCCCGCCGTACGACGATCACCCAGAACACCAGCGGCATCCCCGGCGTGGCCGAGCAGGAGGACAAGTTCGGCTCGTCCCTCGCCTCCGGCGACCTCAACAACGACGGGTACGCCGACCTCGTGGTCGGCGCCGAGCAGGAGGACGTCGACGGCGACGCCGACGGCGGCACCGCCATCATCGTCTGGGGCTCCGCGAGCGGCCTGTCCGGCGGCAAGGGCGTCCCCGACCCGGCCGTCTCCGCCCACGACGAGTACGGCAAGTCGCTCGCCATCGACGACTTCGACGGGGACGGCGACGCCGACCTCGCCGTCGGCAGCACGGGCAAGGACATCTGGATCCACCAGGGCGGCTTCACCAAGACGAACGGCGCCGCGTCCCGCTACGAGCTCGCCACCGACCTCTACCCGGCGGGCGGCCTCTACGGCGCCGAGAACCTCGACAACGGCGACGTCAACGGCGACGGCTACGCGGACCTGGTCATCAGCGGCCAGCAGGACGGGACGTACGAGGACGGCACCTTCGTCTATCTGGGCTCCGCCTCCGGCCTCACCTACCAGACCTTCCTGAAGAGCGACGCCTGGGAGCTGGCGTCCGCCGGCGACGTCAACGGCGACGGCTACGACGACATCGTCACCGCCGGCCCCCCGGACTCGGCCCACGAGGGCGACGGCGGCTCGGTCAGCCTCTGGCTCGGCAGCGCGTCCGGCGTGCGCACCCAGGCCCACCAGACCATCACCCAGGACAGCCCCGGAGTGCCGGGCGCGGAGGAGCCGACCGACTGGTTCGGCAACGCCCTCGCCCTCGGCGACGTCAACGGCGACGGCTACGCCGACCTGGCCGTCGGCGCGTACTTCGAGGACCTCGGCTCCCTGAACCTGGCCGGCATGGTCACCGTACTGCGCGGCTCGGCCACCGGCCTGGCCAGTACCGGCGCCCAGTCGTTCACCCAGGACACGGCCGGCGTCCCCGGCACCGCCGAGGCCACCGACCGCTTCGGCGCGTCGGTCCGCCTGTCCGACCTCAACGGCGACGGCAGGGCCGACCTCGCCGTCGGCGCCGACGGCGAGAACGAGGGGGCCGGCGCCGTCTGGAGCCTGCGCGGCTCGGCGTCCGGGGTGACCACGTCGAACGCGCTCAGCTTCGGCCCGGGCTCCTCCGGCCTGTCGGGGGCCGGGGCCGCGAGGCTGGGCCAGGTGACACTGCGGTAGGACGCCGACCTCCGCCGGCCCAACCCCCGGCCTCCACACGCCCTTTACAGGTCCCTTAGGGGCACATGAGCATTCCTCATGAGCATCCCTTAGGGGATGTCACAGCTCGGCCGCAAAGCCGCGCCCGGAGCGCCGGGCGCGGCACGTCACTCTCCGGGACCAGGTACGTTCGAAGACGTGGCTGGATTCAGGATCGGACGCGGCGGCCGGGACAACCGCGCCCCGCAAGCGCGACCGCAACAACCTCCGTACGGACAGCAGGCCCCGCAGGGACCGCCGTACGGCTATCCCCCGCCGCCGCAGCAGCCCTACGGCGGCTCCGGCGGAGGCGGCGGGTGGCCGCAGGCGACCGGCGGCGGTTACGGCGGTGGCGCCGGCGGCCAGGGCGAACCGGAGTACTTCGGCGACGGCGGGTACCCGCAGGGCCCCGGCGCCCCGGACCCGTACGCCGCCAACAACCCGGGCCACACCCAGGCGTTCTCCGTAGGCGAGGACCCGTACAACCAGGGCGGCACCTACCAGGCGGGCGCGGCCCCGGCAGCCCCCGTCGGCCCCCGCCTGCACTGGAAGCCCCTGCTGCGCGGCATCGTCACGGCGCCGAACCAGACCTTCCTCCAGATGCGCGACTACACGATGTGGGGCCCGGCCCTCATCGTGACGTTCCTCTACGGCCTGCTCGCGGTCTTCGGCTTCGACGGCGCACGGTCGGACGCGATCAACGCGACCCTGTCGAACGCGGTCCCGATCGTCCTGACGACAGCCGTGGCACTGGTCATCAGCTCCTTCGTCCTGGGCGTGGTCACCCACACCCTGGCCCGCCAGCTCGGCGGCAACGGCGCCTGGCAGCCCACGGTCGGCCTCTCCATGCTGATCATGTCCCTCACGGACGCCCCCCGCCTGGTCTTCGCCATGTTCTTCGGCGGCGACGCGACCTTCGTCCAGGCCCTCGGCTGGGCCACCTGGGTCGCGGCCGGCGCCCTGCTCACCCTGATGGTCTCCAAGTCCCACGACCTCCCGTGGCCGAAGGCACTGGGCGCGTCGGCGATCCAGCTGATCGCACTGTTGTCGATCGTGAAGCTGGGCACGTTCTAGAACTTCAGGTCCAATAGAACGTCCGATAGAACAAGGGAAAAGGGGCTCCCCGCGGGGAGCCCCTTTTCCCTTGTTCTATCGGACGTCTACGAAGTCGCCGGTCGCGTTGACCGCCGGAGTCGTCGACGTGCCCGCGAAGCTGTAGCGGAAGTAGCCGTCGGTGGAGGCGGTGACGGTCGTCCTGAGCTCGCCCGTCGAGTTAGACGTGATCGTCTTCACCGTGGTGTAGGTGCTGCTGCCCTTCTTGCGGAACTGCAGCTTCACCGGCTGGTTGGTGTAGCCGTGGTACTTGTTGTCCTCCCAGTTGGCCCGGGAGAGCTTGCCGGTGACCGTGATGGTCTTGCCCTTCTTCACCGGCTCCGGCGAGGCGTTGACCGTCAGCTTCGAGTAGCGCTGCACCTTGAACGTGGTGGCCGCGTCCCGGTGGATGTAGTCGTAGTCATGGGCGGAGACCAGCGTGGCGAGGTTCCAGGTGGCCGCCGCGCTGTTGTCGACGAGGCCGGTCGACGCCTGCGGGTCCAACGTCAGCGTGCCCGTGCAGGTCGACGTGATGGCGCTCACCTTGACGCACGTGATCTCGCCGTCGTCGTACCAGATCTGTGCGTAGTTCGGCTTCGGACCGAAGGCGCTGATGTACGTGGTCTCGACGATGCCCGAATCGTCCGACGCGGTCACGGAGACCTTGGCGGACACCACGTGGGTGGTACCCACCACGACCGGCTTGCCGCCGTTGACGACGACCTTGTCGATCGTGATGTTGCCCGAGCCGCCGTCCTCTGCCTGGGCGGCCGTGGCACCGACTGTGGTGGCGACCAGCGCGACGCTGGTGCCGAGCAGGCCAAGGCGCGCGGTTGTACGCATGAATGTCCCCCCACGGAATCTTTGATTACTCAGAGGGAGCGTACGGCGTTGGCCAACGGTTCACCACGTTGTTATTTCAACGCCTTAATCACACACGGATGCCTTGTACCGGAGGCAAAACACTCCACGGGAAGTTGATCCACTCGTCGGTGCGCTTCCACACGTACTCGCACTTCACGAGCGAGTGCGACTTCTCATAGATGACGGCGGACCGCACCTCGGCCACATGATCGAGGCAGAAGTCGTGCACCAGCTTCAGCGTCTTGCCGGTGTCGGCGACGTCGTCGGCGATCAGCACCTTCTTGTCGGTGAAGTCGATGACGTTGGGCACGGGAGCGAGCATGACGGGCATCTCGAGGGTCGTGCCCACCCCTGTGTAGAACTCCACATTCACCAGGTGGAGGTTCTTGCAGTCGAGGGCGTAGGCGAGCCCGCCGGCTACGAAGACGCCGCCGCGGGCGATGCTGAGCACGATGTCCGGCTCGTATCCGTCGTCGGCGATGGTCTGCGCGAGTTCGCGGACGGCACCGCCGAAGCGCTCGTAGGTGAGGTTCTCCCGTACGTCGCTCATGCCGCCGCTCACACCTGGGTGCGGTGGAAGTTGAGGAAGGAGCGGGAGGCGGTGGGGCCCCGCTGCCCCTGGTACCGCGAGCCGTACCGCTCGCTCCCGTAGGGGGACTCGGCGGGCGAGCTGAGCCGGAACATGCACAGCTGCCCGATCTTCATGCCCGGCCAGAGCTTGATCGGGAGGGTGGCGAGGTTGGACAGCTCGAGCGTCACATGCCCCGAGAAGCCCGGGTCGATGAACCCGGCGGTGGAGTGGGTGACAAGCCCGAGCCGCCCGAGCGAGCTCTTGCCCTCCAGCCTGGACGCGAGATCATCGGGCAGCGTGATGACCTCGTACGTCGAGGCGAGCACGAACTCCCCGGGGTGCAGGATGAACGGCTCATCGCCCTCGGGCTCCACGAGCCGCGTCAGATCGGCCTGTTCGACGGACGGGTCGATGTGGGGGTACCGGTGGTTCTCGAACACCCGGAAATAGCGGTCCAGCCGTACGTCGATGCTCGACGGCTGCACCATGGATTCGTCGTAGGGATCGATCCGGACGCGCCCGGCATCGATCTCGGCCCGGATGTCCTTGTCTGAGAGAAGCACGCCCCGAGGATACGCAGGGCGCGCGGACCGACCACAATCGGACGTCCGCGCGCCAACGCTACTGCTCTGTCGCTACTGCTTCAGCTGTCGCTATCGCTGCTGCTTCTCCAAGGCCACCGGCACCACACTGCGGAGCCGGGCACACCGTGGACACCGGACCAGCCGGCCGGGGCCGAGCCGCTCGGCCTGCTGCATCGGGAACGAAGCGGTACTGAACACGTGCCCATCGGCACATCGGACGACGGTGCGCTCCATCAAGTCCTAGAGTCCCTTCCCCAAGAGCCGCGTCTGGCTACTACTTGCCTGACGACAAAAGCCACATTACGGGATGGAAGGGACGGCCCTCCAGGCGGCACTCCCGTCCCGCCCGGACCCTCTCCCACGTCTCCACCGTACGCCCCAACTCCGGTGCCCCGCAGCCCGATCCCTCCCCCGAAACGCACACAGACCCCGCGGCGCCAACGCCGGGGGCCTGCCATGAGGTAGAGTGACCGAGCCGACACCGGTTCCGACCGGCGTCTTACGCGGGTGTAGTTTAATGGTAGAACATCAGCTTCCCAAGCTGAGAGCGCGAGTTCGATTCTCGTCACCCGCTCCATCAATAAGGCCCAGGTCAGAGACCCGGGCCTTTTTGCTGTCCGCTGTGATCAGTTGTCGCGTGCCAGATTCGTGCCAGAACGCTGATCGTCGGGGTGAGCCGTGTCCGGTTCTGGCACGGCCGCAGCGTCCTGGCGTGCCTTGCGCACGGTCGCGTCGAGTCCGGCAGCAACTTCCTGCTGTCGTTCGTCGTCGGAGTGCTGATAGATCAGCGCGGCCTTCTCGGAGGACTGGCCGGCGCGAACCATCGTGTCCTTAAGGGTGGCACCCGAGCGCGTCGACAGGGTGTGTCCCGTGTGACGAAGGTCGTAGAACCGGAACCCCTCGGGGACTCCGACGACGGTACGGGCCTTGCGCCACTTCCTACCGAAGGTGCTGCGACGGAAGGCCGCGCCCTTCTCCCCGAGGAAGACGAGTCCGTCGGCTCCCTTGCCCGCGTAGAGCTCCATGTGGAGTCGCAGCTCCCGACGGAGGAACTCCGGGAGGAACACGGTCCGGGTACCTGCCTCGGACTTGGTATCGCCGGGAGCCCGGCGACCGTTCGTGCGCTCCGGTTCGGCGATCCGAACCGTGATCTTCAGCGCCTCGACGTCGATGTCCCGGCGGCGGAGTCCGGCCAGTTCCTCGGGGCGGAGAGGACCGTACGCGCCGAGGTAGACCATGAGGCGCCAGCGGGGGCCTAGCCGGTCGGCGAGGGCGTCGACCTGGGCGACGGTGGCGATACGGCGTTCGGCCGCCTTCTCCTTTCCGGCACCCTTGATCCGGCACGGGTTGCGCTTGATCAGGTCGTCCACGGCCGTCTCCATGATGCTTTTCAGGAGGCGGTACGCCTTGGCGGTCGTCGTCTTCGCCTTGGTCGTACGGAGGCGTTCAGCGCGCCATTCGCGGACCAGGGGCGCGGTGATCTCGTCGAGGTCCGATTCGCCGAAGGTGGGAAGAACGTGGTCGTCCAGGAGGTAGTGGTACAGGTCCTCACTCCGCACCCTGCGTAAGACGTCGTAGCCGACGAGCCGGAGTTCGACGACACCGGGCTTGACGTCCCGCACGTACACGGCGTGAACGCCCCAGGCGTGCCGCAGCCGTTCGGCCGAAGCGGCCACGTCAGCCGGTTCCTGCCCGGGGGCGAGCCGCAGCCTTACCCGCAGGCCGGTCGAGTTGGGCCGGATCACTCCGCGGCGCGGGGGAACCGGCCGGACCTCCCGCCGGGTGGTGGCCCGGACGGCCAGGGCCCGCCAGCGGGACGGCTCGACGGTCAGCCCGCATGCGTCCATGGTCGAGGAGTACGAGGCCAGCAGCCGGGCCACCGAGAGGGGCAGCCCGACCGTGGACCAGTACGCCGCCGGGTGGGCGTGCCGGGCGTAGGCCGCGCCACCTATCGCAGCGAGTCCCCCACCCAGCTCTGCCCAGGTCACCAGGTCGGTCACGTCGATCAGCCCGCCTGAGCCATCTGGAACGCGCCGGGCATGACGGCGGTGGCGCGGTAGGCGATGCCGTGCCGCTGCTGCCCGTTGAACACGCTCTCCCAGGGCCGGGCGATGAGCCCCGGCAGCGAGACCGGAGCACCGACGGCCAAGCCGTCCGTCACGCCGCTCTCAGGGATGGTGACCTGAATCAGCGACGACTCGCCCTCGTCGATGTAGACGACGCCGACGGTCATGAGTGCCTCACCGCTCACGGCGTCCTTGGCGATCTCGCCGGTCTGCCGGTCGCGCACCTTCGGCGCCGGCGCTTCGGTGAGCAGGATCGTGGCGTTCGAGGCGTCAATGCGAATCACACGCACAGGGGTTTCTCCTTCTGAGTCGATCAACCTGCCACCTGACAGGTTGACTTAGCAAGTTCGAAGCTACGGATGCCAAGTTGACTTGTCAAGCGAGAAGTTGGTGGAACTGGCCCCGAATCAGGCTCAGTTCAGGCGGTAGGTGTCTTCCAGCTCCTGCCGGTCAGCAGGAAGAAGCACGTCAGAGACTTGCAGCGCTTGACCAGAGGCGTCGTACGCAACGACGAGGACACTGAGGACGGGAACGCCGTCCGGGAGGTCCAGCAGTTCAGCTTCGCTCCGCTCGGGCAGTCGAGCCGAAACCCGTTCCGTCACGTGATCGAAGCGAACCTTCTTCCGCGCCTCCAGGTGCGCGCGGGTGCTGCCGCCCAAGGGGGCGGAACTCTCCAACTCGGTGCCCTCGACCAGGCCGGCGGGGAAGTACGACGAGACCAACTCGACCGGTTCGCCGTCCTCCTCGGCCAGGAACCGGCGCATCAGAACCTTGGCCCGCTTCGGCAGCCCGAGCACGGAGGCGACACGCGCCGGAACGGGGACGTGAACGACCTCCACCAGGCGCCCGAAGGCCTGAGACTCGTCACGCGCGAGTGCTTCGCTCCCTCGGCGGTCCTTGTGCTCGACGAGCGCCGGACGGCCGCGCACGATCGTGCCGTATCCCTGCCGGGACTCCAGCCAGCCATCCCGCTTCAGCAGCTCCAGCGCCCGGACGACGGTCGGGCGGGACATCCCGAAGGCCTGCACCAGTTGGTTCTCACTGGGCACGCGGGTACCGGGCGCGTACGTGCCGTCCTCGATGCGACTCTGAATGGTCTGAGCGAGGCGCACGTACTTCGGTGCCTCCACTTCATACGCCATGAATGCCGCCGCCTGTCGAGATTGGCCAAGTCAACCGGTCAACCAGACTAGCGACGAATCCGCCGACGCAGTACCAGCGGAGCGTATTCCCTCTATGACGGCCAAGCATCGGCGACCACGAAGGAGACCACCGTTCCTCCGAAGCGACTGGGCCCGGAGTGCCACGACTCGGCGATGGAGTCGACCAGGAGCAGTCCGCGCCCGTGCGCGTCGTTGGCGTCGGGGTGTCGGAGGCGCACGTTCGCTGGGAAGCCCGGGTTGTGCACCTCGACCCGGAGCGAGGTCCCCTCGCGGAACCACTCCACTCGGACCGTCCAGGGGTCATCCGCTCGCCCATAGCGGATGGCATTGGTGACCAGTTCCGAGATCATCAGCGCACAATCGTCGACCGAGCAGGCCGGGTTGTACGGGGCGATGAACTTCCGGAACCAGCGTCGAGCCCGGGGTACGGACTCCGCGATGGGATGCAGGTTCATCGCTCCAAGTCGCGGTGATCCCTGGTCGGGGTAGCGGTCGATCGTGTAGGCCATCCGGTGCTCACTCCTTGCCGCTGCCGTCGCAGTCGAGGCAGCGCCGCTTCGACGTGGCACGGGTGCGGTCGGCGGTGGCGGCAAGCGCCAGGGTCGTACGCGAACCGACGCGCTTCCAGCCGCGCCCACGGCAACCCCGGCAAGGTAAGCGCGTGCCCTGATCCGGCCGCTGACTCGTCACGCCGTGCCCCCTTCCGATGAAGTGGCCTTAGCCACTTAGTGGATAGAGGCATTAGCCACTCGCTGCATGCAAGCAGTTCGCCGAAATGACGAACCATCAGGTGAGGGGATACCCCTGCTCGAACGCCCAGCGGTGCGGCGGGTAGGTGGCTTCGGCGAACTCCAACGGCCGATCCTGAAGGTCGAACACAACGTGATGCACGATCAAGACAGCAGATCCGGGAGCAAGTTGAAGGTCCGCCTCCTCCTCGTCGGTCGCCTGCCGAGCACACATGCGATCTTCGGCGTAACTCCCCTGCCGTCCCGTCATGTTCTCGACGTACATCAAGGTGCCCTCTTGAATCCGCTCCGGTTCCAGGAGCTTGGGCGCCCGCTGCCCGACGTCCGGCGCGAACCACGAAGTGGACAGCGTGATGGGCCCATCCTGGTTGTTGGTCACCCGCCTGCGGTGAACGGCCCGACGGTCCTTGACCAGGCCCAGCGCCTCGGCGACGTGATCGGGCGCGTCCAGCCAGCCGGCCGACGTGATGACCGCGTACTCACCAGGCGTGTAGATCTTGCCCGTCTGCCGCGCCCGCCCGTACAACTCACGTGCCCGCCGGTTCACTTCGAGGCTCCGCACGTACGTGCCGGACCCCTGGCGCTTCTCGACAAGCCCCTGATGACTCAGCGCCTCCAGCGACCGCGCGGCCGTCGGCCTGGACACCTTCCAGTTCGCCGCCAGTTGTCGTTCTGACGGAACCTCGTCCCCCGGCCGCAGGTCACCCCGAAGAATCTGA
This sequence comes from Streptomyces dysideae, assembly GCF_001514305.1. GTDB lineage: Bacteria > Actinomycetota > Actinomycetes > Streptomycetales > Streptomycetaceae > Streptomyces > Streptomyces dysideae. Next base: position 70,486 of record NZ_KQ949117.1, on the reverse strand, counting down.
TCGCGGATGAAGTGCGCGATCTGGAGATACTTCGGCTGAGCCTCCTCGATCTGCGGCATGTGCCCTCCTCGTTCAATGCAACGCAGGCAGCCAAGTGGCTATGGCCTCTAGCCACTATAGGGTGAATGGTCAACGCCGGACCCCGTACCCTTGAGCCCATGACGCGGTTGATCGTCGCAGCAGGAGGAGGGGGCGACGCAGTCGCCGCCGCAATGCTCCACGCCGCCCTGTACGGCGACGGCGACGACCAGGCGGTGATTCTCACCTACGCGTGGGACCGCTTGCTGATCGACCCGGTACCGGGCCCCCGAGGACCGGATGACTTCACCGGTCTCGAACCGATCACCCCGGCCGTGTGGCAGGTGCCGGCGGAAGCGCGCCCGATCGCTCCGGCGGGTTCCACACTCCCCCGACTCGCGGCGGAGCTCCCGCACACGTTCGCGCTGATCGATCCGAGGCAGGGCGCCGAGGGAGTCACACGCCAACTCGAAGAGTTGATCGGCTACTTGGAGCCCGAGTCGATCGATCTCCTCGATGTAGGCGGAGACGCACTTGCCCGCGGCGACGAACCAACCCTGAAGAGCCCACTCGCCGACGCCCTCACACTGGCAGCGTGCAGCCAAGTGAACGCTCCGATCAGGCTGTTGATCGCAGGCCCCGGCCTCGACGGCGAACTTCCGCTCGACGACCTGAAAGGCACGCTCGGCCCACTCGTCCACACCTTCACGCCGAAGGACGTCGACCCGATCAGCTCGGTCCTGGAGTGGCATCCCTCCGAGGCAACCGGGATGCTCGCGGCGACGGCCCGAGGCGTACGAGGCACATGCGAAGTACGGGACGCAGGACTGCCGATCCCGCTCACCGACGAGGGCCCAACAGTCCACGAGGTAGACCTGGATGAAGCGCTGAGCCGCAACGAATTGGCCCGCGCGATCATGGCAACGACCGCGCTGGACCAGGTCGAGGCGCTGAGCCGCGAAGTCTGCGGCTTCTCGGAAATCGACTACGAGCGCAACAAGGCCCTCTGGCTCAAGGACCAACGTCCGCTGAATCTCGACACCGAGACGCTGCTCCCCCAACTCGACCAGTTCGAGGCCGAGGCCCGAGGCCGCGGAATCACCCACACGACGTTCCGCCACCTCACCGAGGTCCTGAACCTCGACGGCACACAACGCGACGCCCTACGCCGACTGCTCATCAACAGCCGTCCGGAGCAGTACGCAGCCCCGTTGTGGGGCATCATGGCCGCCAGCAGCCACCACACAAGCCGGACACCATGAGCGCCAACAGCAGCGATCCAGACCTCAACGTGCAGGACGTCACTGGCAACGGCACAGAAGTCGACGTTGCCACCAACCTGCTGAACGGCGACATCAGGCTCTCGATTCTCTGGTCCCAAGAGATCCTCTTGTCCGCCGACGCCGCCGAACAAGTGGCCGACGCTCTTCAACGAGCGGCAGCACGGTCCCGCAGCATCTCAGCCGCCACAGGCACCGACTGAGTAACAACCTTCTTTACGGGTTCAAGCACCCGTCGTCGCTCCGCTCCTCCGGGCGGGAGTGGGCGGCCGGCGGCGCCCGCGCTCATGTCTCCGCCCCGCTCGGCACCGCCGGCCGCCCACTCCCGCCCAAGAGGCAGGCACACGGGCATGAGGTCAGAACAAGCCTCCGGCGGGGGATCGGCCGACGCCGGGATGGAGGGGGCGCCGTGCCCGAGTGCGGGTTCGTTGGGGCATGCGTGGGGAGCTCCCATCCCGTTTGCCGTCGACCCAGGCAGAGCCGAGCAGACGGGGTCCATGGCGTCCAGGTCGTTCGTACAGTGGCGCGCTCCACCTGGACGCCATGGACCACGCCCGCTCCACGGTGTGTGGGTCGACGGCAAACGGGATGGGAGCTGGGGTGAGTGGAGGGTTGCGAACGCAGGCAGCATCGAGGTCCAGACCACACAGAACTGCGGGCCTCGCCCTGCGCGATACAGCGTGCAGCACCAACTCAACAAATTGTGATGTCTGATCTTGCTTACAAGCCCTACCATCTCGCTGTGCTCAGGCTTCTGATCGATACATCCGTATGGCTGGACATAGCCAGACGTCGCGACGGCCAGCAAATCATCGTACCCATTCGAGTTCTATTCTTTCAGAAAAAGCTCGACCTTCTTGTGCCATCCATTATCTTGAAAGAGTTCGAGCGTAATCGCCCGCGCGCGGAAGCGGCCGCCACAGACAGCGTTCGCGAACGCTTCAGGCTGTTGAAACAAGACCTCAAGGAGTACGGCGACAGCGAGGCACAGGAATGGATTGCGGAGATGGCTCACCAGGTGCCGTTCGTCAGTGCCCAAGCATTGCAGAATTTTTCCGAGATATCTGAGCTACTCAGCCACGGGAAAAGGCTTGAACCTGGCACTAAGGAGCATGGAGCCGTGATCCAGCGCGCACTCGAAAAGAGAGCTCCGTTTCACCTGAACAAGAACAGCATCGCTGATGCGCTCCTAGTGGAACTATTTCGCACCGCCCTTGAGGAATCTGCGGATTCTGCGGACTGCTACGTATTCGCCACATCCAACTACCAGGACTTCTCCGTAGTCAATGGTGACCGCCGGAAGCCGCATCCTGACTTTGATGCGGTATTTTCGGATGAGGAGCGCACCAGTTACGCGTATGACGTGGATGGACTGCTTGCCGTACTTGCGGAAAAACTCGGGGAGGAGTACGAGGAACTGGCAGAAGAAGTAGCATTTCTCGATGAGCCCCCTCGCCCGCTCGCAGAACTCCTAGAGTTGCACCAGGAACTGTACGATCGAATCTGGTATATCCACAGCAGACGGAGTGACACGCCAGACGGCCAAATAAACCCGAAATACGATGAGGGTCTACGCAAGTCGATCGGACAGGGCAGGGCCCGCATCGAATCTAAGCATGAAGCCAGCTCACTGCTGCCTGCGGACGATTATGAATGGGGTTTCCTCAACGGGAAGATGGCCATTCTTGAATGGATCCTAGGGGATGAGTTGAACGCCCCGGAATGGTACCGGTATTAGCCATTTTCAAAAAAGGTCAACAGGATCAGAAACCATCTGGCAAGCATTCGAGGGCTTCCGCGCCCGAGCTGCAACCTCCCCATGCCGTCGTCGCCGGCCAGCGGGTGGGACTCAATCTGGCCCGCATTCCAAAATCGTGACTGCGGTCAGACGCCACGATCTCTGGCATACCTTAGGAGGATAGGGTTTTGCCCACTAGGAGGTGCCGCCCAACCAAGGATGGCAGCTCTCCTCTAATTTTCGTTCGGGCGTTTCCCGCTATCGATCGCCAAATAAGTCGGCGATGCCCCAGGTTTCGACTCAAGAGGCAAGGATGCCCAGGTTAATCAATCGATAACCCATGGCTTCTGCACTCACATCGAAATCGCGAGCCATTTTCGTGATCAGATGATCGCGAGTTATCGTCCTGTCCTGCACATATGAAATCACTTGAGACTGGATCATATCGCGGGGCATTAGAATCTCAGCAGCAAAGGCATTTGCTTCAATTTCTTGCTCGTTCGTACCCAGACTGGACACGTCGTCACGCCAGTCAATTCGCATAGCGTGATCAACGATCAATTCCTTTCCCTCATGTAGGGAAAGATGCCCAAGTTCGTGAGCGATGGTGAAACGTTGGCGCCTTGGACTCGTCGCCGAGTTAACCCCGATGATTCTGACGTCGCCATCCCTCAGGGCGAAACCAGATTGCGTTCCATCAAAAGCCTTGCGAGTAATAATTGCACCCTCGGCGCGAGCAATGGCCTCGATGGGGACTGGAAACTCGCGAATGTCATGCCTTTTCAGGAGCGACCTTGCAGCATTAATCGCATTAGCCATGCGTCACTCCTTCGTTCCCGTTTGGCCCGTCAAATTGGCCAGCGCACTCTCGATGAAGTCCCTGCTGCTCTCGTCAGGCGCGGCTGCTAGACGAGCTTCGATATTGCTCAATTTGGGGGTTTCCTGAGAGGTGACGCCATTCGGCAGCAGATCTTTTGCGTCTGCGCCTAGGGCATCAGCAATCAGAAAGAACACATGGAGAGGAATACGCTGTCGTCCCGCCTCGATGTTGGCGATTGAGGAACGGGCGAGGCTTAGGCGATCCGCCAGCTCGGCTTGCGTCATGCGCGCAGCAGACCGGGCGTCCCGGACGCGATCCCCGACAGACGCGTAGAAGCGATCGATCTGCGGATCGTCTGGCAGCGGCATGTGTTCTCCCTGGGAAGTGTCAACCAACTCTAACAGGCAAGGTTTACCTCACAAACGTTACCGGCAGGTAAAACCCTCAATGTCAGTGACATTGACTGATCTTGACGCGTGATGCCTTAGTGCTTAGGGTTTCCACAGGCGGCACGTAGCGATCGTGTCGGTGACATGGCGGCTGCCTGCCCAAACACGCCTACAGCGTCGATCGATTGGAGGAAGCGATGGCGAAGAACACGGGGGCCGGCCACCGGCGGGGTGCCGTGCGCGGGCGGAGCCAGACGCTCAACACCCGCACCGGCTCCTGGACGTTGCGGGACGTCCTGACCGGCAAGTTCCTGAACGCCAAGAGCGACAAGAAGCCCTTCAAGGGCGTACGCAAGGAGAAGTGAATGAGTCGTACTCGATACCGCGTGGTGCCCAACGGAGGCACCTGGCAGTTGCGTCGTGAGCAGACGCCGCTGTCGAACTACACCTACAAGTCCGACGCCGTGGAGGCAGGACGTCAGATCGCGAAGGCGAACCAGCCGAGTCAGCTGATCATCCACAAGGCGGACGGGACGATCGAGACGGAGTACACCTACGGGGGAGACCCGTTCCCTCCGGGGGGCTGAGTGGGGGCTGAGGCTGATACAGGACGGCAATCCGCAGCCCCAGTCCACACCATCTCAACGCGATCGTATCGAAGGCCCTGTCCCAGGGAACCTCGGGGCAGGGCCTTCTTCGTGCCCCAACCGTGCCCGATCGTGGAGGGAGGCGCAGGGAACCACGGTAACGAGCGGGCATTGCACAGCACGACGGCCCCTGACCACTTGCCTGGTCAGGGGCCGTTCTCGCTGCTCTCAGCGCGGAGACGGTGGGATTTGAACCCACGGTGACATCGCTGCCACGACGGTTTTCAAGCCTTTCGCGAGAGCGAAGCTAGAACCGTCCGCGGATCTGCTTACCCGTGTCGCTCTCCGGGTGGTTCAGCGCGTCGTAGACCTTGTGACCGGAGTCGCGGGCACCGCCGGCCCAGGAGACGGCGCCCCGGTCGGTCACCTTGGCCGCGATGCCGCTCCAGTACTTCGCTTCGCGCTCCCACTGGATACCCTCCAACAGGCGCTCAAGATTGAGGCCCTCGGGCAAGGGGTCCGCGCTCCAAGACATGGTGCGGTTCATGGTCGCGCCCAGGCCGGCCACGACGGCAGGTGCGGTGATGGCAGTCTTGGCATGGAAGAGCGTGGCATTTTCCTGGAGAAACGCGCCCACCATCTCCATGACCTCGCGCTGGACGACGACCTTGTCCGGACGGTCGCCACTCTCGTTGGTGGGGATGTCCTCGTGCTCGATGCCAGTCGAGGCGGCGTGAATACCGGCCTTGCCGAGCATGGCCGTGGCGACGAAGGTCCGCAGGACCGACATCGTCATCCACTCCATGGCCTTGTCCGACACCTGGCGCTTGCCTGTGAGAATCAAGCTGGACAGCGGAACCGTGCTCTCGCCGAAGGGCACCTTCAGCGACTCCATCAACTTGCGCGTCACAGTGGTGCCGAAGTCGCGGCCATCCATGGACATGGCCAAGGACTTGTCGACCGGAACACCCTTCAGGTTGCGGTCGTGGAAGATCTGGCGGGCGGCCATGACGCTGATGCCGTGGAAGATCTCGAACGACAGCGGGATCGCGCCGAAGTCGAAGTCCTCCAGGTCGTACGCAGCCGGGTGCCGCTTGATCCGGTGCCAAGCGGTGACCTGAGTCTCGCTGTCTAGAGCGTAGAGGCCATCCTTGATCGGCAGGGCTGACGAGCCATCCTCAGCGATGACCAGCGGGCGCGGCGACCACAGAGTGATCTGCGGCAGCGACCAAGCATTGTCGTAGTCCCCCCGCAGACCGGCCGCAATGTAGTCGGCGTACTCGCCGACGTTCTTAGCCTTCTTGCTGCTCGCAGTGCCGAGGAGCCGCTGAATCTCGCCGCGCGTGCGGGCGTACTCGCTGATCGGCTGTCCGGCCCTCTGGGCACGCTTGGCGGCGTCCTCAACCTCCTGAGGGTCGTTGACGATCGCCAGCAGGTTCTCGCAGTCGATGACGCCGTTCGCCATGACCCCCCTGCGGATCTCCCGGAGGTCGACGGGCAGACCGGTGGTCACCGGCTTCAAGGACGTGGTGATGCTCAAGTTCCCTCCCCCTTCAGGGACGCCACTGTGACGCCCCGTCATGTTGCAGGACGCTAGCGGACACACCGTCAGGAGGTCAACTGAGGTAAGCGGAATCCTCAATTCTTCATACCGCAGTGGATGATTCCTCGGCTGCGGCGGAGCTTAAACCCTCGTATGCGCTACTGCGGTGAGCATTCTTCGGGCATGTCGGTTGTCCGCGGAAACGACGAAGGACCCGGTAGAGGCGATCCTTGATCTGTTCGGGCCATGACGGCCTACGTGCCTAATGGCATGCAACCGCACCAGACGACGCCGGACCATCACGGACGGTTCCGGTCTAACGCTCCAAGGCTCAGCCTCCGCGCGTGCTCCGGAGCGAAGACGCCGTGCCATGCGCGTGCCAGATCCTGCGGGGAACCACGGGGAACAGCGGGGATCAACCACGGTACGGCCAAGCCCCCCGACACCGCCCCCGCCGCAGGTCAGCCCCCAGGCGATCTCTAGATCACCTCAGCTTCCCAAGCTGAGAGCGCGAGTTCGATTCTCGTCACCCGCTCCACGTAAACCCCCCAGGCCAGCAGCCCGAGGGGGGTTCTTTGTTGTCTAGACGGTGCGCGGGGCGCGCACCACAACCGCACCATTAGCCCTCGGCAGCCTCCTCGTTGTGGTGCGCGGGTAGGGGTGCAGGGTCGTCACTGTGGTGCTTCGCACGCTCCGCGCGCACCAGGTCGTCGAGGCCGGCAGCGACCTCCCGTTGCCGCTCCACATCGGAGTGCTGGTAGATCAGAGGACTGGCCCGCACGAACCATCGTGTCCTTGAGCGTGGCGCCCGAGCGGGTCGAGAGCGTGTGGCCGGTGTGACGAAGGCCGTAAAAGCGAAAGCCGTCCGGCAACCGCACGGGCGCGCCGCCACTTCCGACCGAAGGAAGTACGCCGGAACGGCGCGCCCTTCTCGCCGACGAACAGCAGTCCATCGGGCCCCTTCTCCGTGTACCAGGCGAGATGCCGCTTCACTTCCCTGTGGAGAAACGCCGGGAGGACGACGGTGCGGACCCCGGCGTCGGACTTGGACTCGCCAGGAACCCGCTGCGGCGAAGACCGGCGAGTTCCTCGGGTCGCGTCGGGCCCTACACGCCGAGGTAGACCATGAGGCGCCAGCGGATACCGATCGCTTCGGCGAGGGCATCGGCCTGGGCAACGGTGGCAATATCCGTTCCGGCGCCGGCAGCAGTTCGAAGTGGCTTGTCGTGTGGCTGATAGTGGCTTCTCGGGTGGTCGGCGGCGTTCGGGATATCGGTTTCGTTCCACCCATTGACGCCGCGCCTGAGCCGCCTTTACGTTTCGTCCGCAGTTCCGCACGCCGTTCGTACTGTCGAACATTGTTCGGCCTGGTCTACCTCGGCGGCGACTACGCCCGCATCGTCAACGCCTCATCGGCAAGGTCATGGACGTCGCCGACCGCGGCACGCCAACGGTACCGACGTACGCCGGTGGCGCTGGCTCAGCAACACCTGCCAGCAGTGGCGGCTCGTCCCCACGGCCGCCTGATCCCGAAGGGCCGCAACAGAAACATGAGACATCTCGCCAGACGGGTTCTGGTGGCCGCGGCGGCCGCGCTCGCCGTGCTCACCACCGGGACCACCCCCGCCCAGGCCGCCGTGCCCGCGTCCCCCGCCGTCACCTTCACCAACCCGATAGCCGAGCAGCGCGCCGACCCGCACATCTTCAAGCACACCGACGGCTTCTACTACTTCACCGCCACGGTCCCCGCGTACGACAGGATCGTCATGCGCCGGGCGACCACCCTCCAGGGCCTCGCCACGGCCCCGGAGACCACGATCTGGACCAAGCACGCCACCGGTGAGATGGGCGCCCACATCTGGGCCCCGGAGATCCACTTCATCGACGGCAAGTGGTACATCTACTTCACGGCCGGCTGGTCCAACGACATCTGGCGGATCCGCCCGTACGTCCTGGAGACCAGCGCCGCCAACCCGATCACCGGCACCTGGACCGAGAAGGGCAGGATCAGCCTGCCCATGGACACCTTCTCGCTGGACGCCACCACGTTCACGCACAACGGCACCCGCTACCTGAGCTGGGCCCAGGAGGACCCGGCGTTCGGCAAGGGCACGCAACTGTACCTGGCGAAGATGGCCAACCCCTGGACCATCGAGGGCACCCCGGCCATGATCTCCAAGCCCCAGTACGCCTGGGAGACGGCCGGCGCCCGCGTCAACGAGGGCCCGGCCGTCATCCAGAAGAACGGCAAGGTCTTCATGACCTACTCGGCCAGCGCCACCAACGCCAACTACTGCCTCGGTCTGCTGACCGCCGACGCCACCGCCGACCTGATGAACCCGGCCTCCTGGAGCAAGACTCCCACGCCGGTCCTCAAGAGCAACGACAAGACCAGCCAGTACGGCCCCGGCCACAACTCCTTCACGGTCTCCGAGGACGGCAAGTCGGACATCCTCGTCTACCACGCCCGCAACTACAAGGACATCGTCGGCGACCCGCTCAAGGACCCCAACCGCCGCACCCGCTACCAGAAGGTGTACTGGAACGCCGACGGCACGCCCAACTTCGGCATCCCCGTCGCCGACGGTGTCACCCCCGTCCGCTTCTCCTCGTACAACTTCCCGGACAAGTTCATCCGGCACTGGGAGTTCCGGGCCAAGACCGAGTCCAACGTCACCGAACTCGCCGACTCGCAGTTCCGCGTCGTCCCCGGCCTGGCCGGCAACGGCACGGTCTCCCTCGAATCGGCCAACTTCCCCGGCTACTACCTGCGCCACAAGAACAACGAGGTGTGGGTGGAGAAGGACGACGGCAGCACCCTGTTCGACAACGACGCCTCGTTCCACGAGCGGGCCGGTCTCGCCGACCCCGCGGCTGTGTCGTACGAGTCGTTCAACTTCCCCGGCCGCTACATCCGGCACTACAACTACCTGCTCTACACCCAGCCGGTGACCACCACCGTCGCCCGGCAGGACGCCACCTTCTACAAGGAGTAGGACCGGCCGGACGCACCGGTCCGGTTTCCGCGAGGGACCGGAACCGGGCCGGGCGACCGGGCTACGCGAAGAGCGATGTGATCAGTGAGCCATCGGCGCGTCACCTCAGGGCGGCGCGCGGGTGCTGTCATGAATCGGCGCCCCTTTTCGCGACAGACCCTCATCAGGGGCGTGGGAGGTACTCCCGGGTCGCCCGCTCTCGCTCCGCGTCCGGGCGGCACGCATCTGATGCGTGGTCCAGGAATGCGGCCTCCGGCCCACGGCCGGAGGCCGCTGATGGGCAGAGTCTCCTGCCCCTGGGTGTCCGGTCGGGCCTGGACAGTCCGATGCCGTAACGATCGCGCTGGTCGTTACGGGGCGGTGCCTGGATTACACGTCAACGCCCGCGCCGGATGCAGGCTGCGCAGCACACCAGACGCTGTAATAGTCGATGTACTAGAATGGCCCCAATGAAGTCACCCCGCCCCGGTGGCACGGAGAACATCTCCGTCTCGATGCCCTCAGAACTCCTCGGTGCTCTGCGAACGCGCACCGGCAAGCGCGGCGTGTCCGCGTACGTGACCGCGGCGGTCCGGCATCAGCTGGCGATGGACGGCCTCGCCGAGATCGTGACCGCCTACGAAGCCGAGCACGAGCCGCTGAGCGAGGCCGAAATCCAGGCGGCGCAGCGCGAACTGTTCGGTGACGCACCGGCGCCGTACGCGTCCGGCGACAGCGCCGCATGAAGGCACCCGCGGCCAGGTCCCTGGTTCTGGATTCCCAGGCGCTGTCGCTGCTCCTGCGCAACGACCACCTGATGGTCACCCGGATCGAAGCCGCCCGGCGCGTCGGTGTGCCCGTCCTCGTGTCGGCTCCGACGGTGGTGGAGGCCGTCTACGGCAAGACGGATACCGCCCGGCTGCACTGGGTGCTCTCCCGTCTTCAGGTCCAGGACGTCACCCAGGCGGACAGCCTCACCGCGGTACAGCTGCTGAGCGACGCCGGCGGCCTGCACGGCCACAAGTACGCCGTCGATGCTCTCGTCGCCGCGATGGCGCTCCGCGTCCCGGCGCCCGTCCTGGTGCTGACTTCGGACCGCGACGACTGGTCGAAACTGTGCGGCGACCGCGTCCAGATCAAGGATGTCTGAGCTTGGCGTTGATCACCTGCGGGTCAGGCCCAGTTCCCCTGCCCGCACTCCGGCTTGAACACGTGAGGTGTCCAGGCAGTTCATCAGCTCTCCTACGGTGCCGGTGTCAGCGCTGGGCGGTGCTGAACTTGCGCCGCCAGGCCAGCGACACGTACACCAGCGCGACCAGGACCGGGACCTCGATGAGCGGACCGACGACACCGGACAGCGCCTGGCCGGAGGTGACGCCGAAGGTGGCGATGGCGACCGCGATGGCCAGCTCGAAGTTGTTGCCGGCCGCGGTGAAGGCGAGGGTCGCCGTGCGGTCGTAGGCCAGGCCTATGACCTTGCCGAGGGCGAACGTGCCGAACCACATCACCGCGAAGTACACCAGCAGTGGCAGCGCGATGCGGGCCACGTCCAGCGGCTGCGAGGTGATGGTCTTCCCCTGCAGGGCGAAGAGGATGACGATCGTGAAGAGCAGGCCGTACAGGGCCCACGGGCCGATCTTCGGCAGGAAGTCGGACTCGTACTTCTCGCGGCCCAGCTTCTGCTCGCCGATGCGGCGGGTGAGGAAACCTGCCAGCAGCGGGACGCCGAGGAAGATGACGACGTTCAGGGCGATCTTCCACATGGAGATGTCGAGGTGCTCGCCGTCGCCCAGACCCAGCCAGCCGGGCAGCAGGTCGAGGTAGAACCAGCCGAGCAGGCCGAACGCCAGAACCTGGAAGACCGAGTTCAGCGCCACCAGGACGGCAGCCGCCTCCCGGTCGCCGCAGGCCAGGTCGTTCCAGATGATGACCATGGCGATGCAGCGGGCGAGTCCGACGATGATCAGGCCGGTGCGGTACTCGGGCAGGTCAGACAGGAAGATCCAGGCCAGCGCGAACATCACCGCCGGGCCGACGATCCAGTTGATGACCAGCGAGGAGATCATGAGCGGCTTGTCGCCGGTGACGGCGTCGAGCTTGTCGTAGCGGACCTTGGCCAGGACCGGGTACATCATGATGAGCAGGCCGACGGCGATCGGCAGGGAGATGCCGCCGATCTCGACCTTGGCCAGGGCGTCGTTCAGGCCGGGGATGGCACGGCCGAGGCCGAGGCCGAGGGCCATGGCGATCAGGATCCACACCGCGAGGAAGCGGTCCAGCGTGGAGAGCTTCGCGACGACCGAGGACTCCTCCACGGTCGCGGGTGTTTCGGTGCGGGTCACGGGCAGGCCCTCTTGTTCTCGTTCGCGGTACGGGCGGACTCGGCCAGGTCGGCGAACTGGCCGGCGAGCTGGGCGATGACGTCCGGGAGCAGCTTGTAGTACGTGTACCGGCCGCAGGGCTCGGTCTCGACGACCCCGGCCTCGCGCAGCACTCTCAGATGGTTGGAGAGGTTGGTCTGCTTGGCACCGGTCTCCTCCACCAAGTGGCTGGTGCACAGCGTCTCGCGGGCGAGCAGGGTCACGATTCGAAGCCTGAGCGGGTCGGCCAGAACCCGGATCAGATCAGTGTCGACTGACGTCATCATGGACTGATACTCTCACATCAGTGGTGACTGACACCACCGGGTACTGAAGTCATTCACGCCTTATGCCGTCGCGAGACAAGTGAGACCCTCCTGATGTCCGACAAGCCCTCCGTGCTGTTCGTCTGTGTCCACAACGCCGGCCGTTCCCAGATGGCCGCCGCGTGGCTGACCCACCTGGCCGGGGACCGTGTCGAGGTCCGTTCCGCCGGCTCCAACCCGGGCGCCGGCGTGAACCCGGCCGCCGTCGAGGCCATGCGTGAGGTCGGCATCGATATCTCCACCGAGGTTCCGAAGATGCTCACCGTCGACGCCGTGAAGGAGTCCGACGTCTGCATCACCATGGGCTGCGGCGACACCTGCCCCGTCTTCCCCGGCAAGCGGTACCTGGACTGGCAGCTGGACGACCCCGCCGGCCAGGGCGTCGAGGCGGTGCGTCCGATCCGGGACGAGATCAAGGTGCTCGTCGAGGGCCTGATCAAGGAGATCGCGCCGGAGCCGCAGGCATGAGCACGAGCACGACTACGGACATCCGCAACGTCATCGTCATCGGTTCCGGCCCCGCGGGATACACCGCCGCTCTCTACACCGCCCGCGCTTCGCTGAAGCCGCTGGTCTTCGAGGGCGCGGTCACGGCCGGAGGCGCGCTGGTGCAGACGACCGAGGTGGAGAACTTCCCCGGCTTCCGCGACGGCATCATGGGCCCGGAGCTGATGGAGAACATGCGGGCCCAGGCCGAGCGTTTCGGCGCCGAGCTCGTTCCCGACGACGTCGTCGAGGTCGACCTCACCGGCGCCGTCAAGACCGTAACGGACAGCGCGGGTACGGTCCACCGGGCGAAGGCCGTGATCGTGGCGACCGGCTCGCAGCACCGCAAGCTGGGCCTGCCGGGCGAGGACGCGCTCTCCGGCCGGGGCGTGTCGTACTGCGCGACCTGCGACGGCTTCTTCTTCCGCGAGCACGACATCGTGGTGGTCGGCGGCGGTGACACCGCGATGGAGGAGGCCACCTTCCTCTCCCGCTTCGCCAAGTCCGTGACCATCGTCCACCGCCGCGACACCCTGCGGGCCTCCAAGACCATGCAGGACCGGGCCTTCGGCGACCCGAAGATCTCCTTCGCCTGGAACCGCGAGGTCGCCGAGATCCACGAGGCGGGCGGCAAGCTCGCCGGGCTCACCCTGCGCGACACCGTCACCGGCGAGACCTCACAGCTCCCGGCCACCGGCCTCTTCGTCGCCATCGGCCACGACCCGCGCACCGACTTGGTCACCGGCCAGCTGGACCTGGACGACGAGGGCTACCTCAAGGTCGCCTCCCCCTCCACGCGCACGAACATCCCCGGCGTCTTCGGCGCCGGTGACGTGGTCGACCACACCTACAGGCAGGCGATCACCGCTGCGGGCTCCGGCTGTGCAGCAGCCCTGGACGCCGAGCGGTACCTTGCCGCCCTCGCCGACGCCCAGCCCGTACCGGCCGAGGCCGTCACCGTCTGACGGCACCCGCCCCACGCACACGAGGAAAGCAACATGGCCCTCAAGAATGTCACCGACGACTCCTTCGAGCAGGACGTCCTCACCAGCGACAAGCCCGTGCTCGTCGACTTCTGGGCGGCCTGGTGCGGCCCGTGCCGCCAGCTCACCCCCTCACTGGAGGCGATCGTGGCCGAGCACGGCGGCAAGATCGAGATCGTCAAACTGAACATCGACGAGAACCCGGCCACCGCCGCGCAGTTCGGCGTGATGTCCATCCCCACGATGAACGTCTACGTCGGCGGCGAACTCGCCAAGACCATCGTCGGCGCCAAGCCGAAGGCCGCACTGGAGCGCGACCTCGCCGACTACCTCGGCTGAGCCGGCGGCATCACGCGATGAGCGCCGTCACGCAGTGAAGGGGGCGGCCCCGCGGAAGGCCGCTCCCTTCGCCGCGCACGAATCCATACAGACGCACGGCTTGACCGGCGCCTTCGAGGAACGCTGCGGACTACACCTGGCTGGAGGCCGCCATCGCGAGATCGCCGACGGGGGGTCCAAGATCGCGCGCACTCGGTTCAGGCCGTCGTAGTTCACCGAGTACCAGGACCAGGTGCCGCGGCGCTCGCGGTTCAACAGGCCCGCCTCGGTCATGACCTTCAGATGGTGACTGACGGTCGGCTGCCGGAAGCCCAGACTCTGGTTGCGCTTCACCTCGCCGTCGCGGATACCGCCACTCACCTCGACGTCGTCGCCGACCGCCCCTCCGGTCAGCAGGGCCAGCACTTCGAAGTGCTGGCCGTTGTTGAGCGGGACCTTCGGCAGATACAGGGTGTCGCCGTCGTAGCGCAGGCCCGCGGCCGGACGCCCTCCCGGACAACCGCAACGGCGAGAAGGAGCCGGTGTTCTACGCAGGCTCCACCCTCTCCCCCGACCTGTCCCTGCCCCGCATCCGCAAACGCTTCTCCGGCGACAGCGACGCCGCCGACCAAAGCGACAACGCACCGTCCGCCCGATCCTCCGGCCCGGCGCCGACCGGTCCGGCCGCCGCGCGACGCAGTGCTGCCACCGCTGCGTGGCAAGCGCTGATGATCGTCGACCACGGTGAGGACAGGCAGGTGGCCGCGCACATCGCAGCGGCCGGCGAGGTCCTGGACGCGCTCGCCAAGACCTCCGCCGCCCACACCCGCGCCGAACTACGCGAGGCAGCCTTCGTGTTCGAGCGGGCCACCCGCTCCCACATCCAAGCCGAGAGCGGGCACGACCGCGCCCTGCGCCGGGCAGCCCGCGACCTCGTCTACAGCGGGCCCGCGCTCGGCCGCGGGGAGGACGGGGCGACCTCGGCGATGGTGATCGACATGGTGTTCTTCTTCGTCACGGCCGCCGCTCACTGGCACGCCAAGAAGGGGCACGCTCAGCAGGCAGCCGCTGCCCGGGAGGCCGCCGAGCACCTGCGCGCCGCCTATCGGGCAGCGGCCGGCGTCCCGCTGGGCGTGCTGTACCGGCAGGGCCAGCGCCTGTCCCGGCCCCTGCGCCAGAGGCAGACCGTCCACCTGTGTCAGGCGGTGCCGGAGCTGGCGGATCAGGTCCTCGCCGAACCGGGCTGGCACGCCCTGGCCGCCACGCTCGCCGACGCCGAGAGCGCCGGCTACGACCCGACGGAGCTGCTGACCGAGGCCGTCGCGCGGCGGGAGCTGGACACCGCCGGTTCGATCAGCGACGTGCTCGTGTGGCGCCTGCGACGCATGGCCGACCTACCCGCCGACGCCGCCCGGATGCCCGAACACATCACCGCTGCGGCGAAGGGCGGAAGTACTGTCCGACGCTCGCCAAGCCGACACGACGGGCTGCGCAACGCACGCTAATCCGGGGCATACGCCGGTGCCCCTCCGCCAAGGCAGAGGGGCACCGGTACCGCAGGGTGGTCAGGAGACGGCCTCCGCCTTGGCGAGTGCCTTCTCCAGGTTGGCATCCACGAGACCCGGCAAGCCGGAGACGATCACCAGGACGTTGCCGACGCGGACCGCCGTCTGCTTGACGACGCTGCGCTGCCCGCCGACCAGGTGGGTGAGCAGCTGACTCCACTGCTCGTCACCCAGATCAGGTGCGGCCATCTTCTGGGTGCCTATGTCGGAAGTGCGTGGGTTTGCGGATTCTTGAATGCCATGACGCCGGAACCCACGCGTGTCGCCACCTGTTCAGTGCCGGCATCGGTCGAGTTCCGGAGCCGTCATGTGCCGTCTGCGTCCGGAGTGCCGTCCACGTCCGCGCTCTCGCCACTCCGGGTGTCGGGCTCCGCCGCCTGCTCGCGGACGCCCTGCACCATCAGGCGAGCCGATCCTTGCGGACCGCGGAGGAGGCAGCCGAGACCGGCAGGCCCTGACCGCGGCCCCCGGCACCACACTTCGGGGGCTCGACCTCGCGGCGTCCTGATCTCCACCCGTCTCGGTCCGGGCGTGATCCCGGACCGCGGAGACACGACGCGGGGCACCCGAGCACCCCGCGCCCGCAGAACGCGTGTCCGGATCCAGGATTCATCCTCTGCTGAGGTTCTTGCTCACACCGACGCGCTGCGGGCCCGCCGCCCGTACCCGGGGCGGCCGACCGGCTCGCCGGCGCGGCCGTGAAGACTCCGCGCGTTGCAGGGTGGGTGCGGCACCGTCGATTGCGCGTGGGCGTTGCCATGCCGCACGCAGGTTGGCCCGGACATGACGGCGCTCCGCGTGCCGGTGCGGAGGTCGCACCGGCACGCGGAGCTCGTTTCGGAGATCGTGACCCGAACCGCTTCGTCAGCTGACGGAGAACTGGCTGAAGTTCGCGGTGCCGATGGTTCCGGCGTGGGCCGTGGAGAACATGCCCGCGTCCAGGGTGCTGTTCGCCCCGGTCAGGGTCGCGGTGCCGACAGTGGTCCAGGTGGTGCCGTCGGCGGAGTAGGAGCCGGTGACCGACGTGCCGCTCCTGACCAGGCGGAGCCAGACAGGGGCGACGGTGGCGCTTCCGGTCTTGATGGTGTTGGTGTCGAGGTAGCCGTCACCGTTGGAGTCCGACTGCAGGGCGATTCCGTTGCCGGGGGTGGTGGCGAGGACGAGGTACCCGGTGGACGAGCCGGCGGAGGCGATGTTGTTGCGCAGCATCAGGCCGGCTTTGGCCCAGTTGTTGGTCTTGTCCTGACTGGTGACGCGGACGGTGACGGTCGAGGACGTTCCAGCGGCCTCCGTCTGGTAGGCGGCGGAATACTCGTCGTCGTATGCCGTGCCGGAGCGCCATATGTCGATGCCCGCGCTGGTCAGGGAGGTCACTCCGCCGCTTTGGCTGACGGCGGCCGGAATCGAGCTGTATGCCTTGTAGGGAGAGGTGACGATGCGCAGGTTGCTGAATGTCGCGCTGCCGGCGGTGGTGCTGTGGGCTGTGTGGATGACACCGGCATCCTGGGTGGTCGCCATGGACGGCAGGGTCACCGTCGAGCCGACCTGAGTGAAGGTGGATCCGTCGGCAGAGTAGGAGGCGGACACCTGGGTGGCAGTGCGGGTGAGCCGCACCCAGACCGGCGCCTTGACGGTGGAAGCGGTGGACGTGAACTGGTCGAGGTAGCCGTCGGCGTCGGAGTCCCGCTGGAAGCTGACGCCGTTCTTCGGGGTCACCACCACAGCCGCGTATCCGGCGGAGGAGCCGTCGTCCGTGAGGTCGTTGCGCAGGACGACGCCGGCCTTGGCCCAGTCGTTGGTGTTGTCCAGGTTGTCGACCCGGGCGGTCACCGACGTGCCGTCGACAGCTGCCCCGTTTCGGAAGACGGTGCCGTACTCGTCGTCGTGCTGTCCGCCGGCGCCCCGGATGTCCGCGCCCGCGTCGGTGATGGTGAAGTGGCCGCCACTCTGGCCGGTGTTGGCGGGGGTGGAGGAGTAGGCGCTGTAGGGGGAGCTGACGGGGTCGGTGGTCAGCGGACGGTACAGGGGCTGGATACCGGCGTTGTCCATGACCGTCTTGGCGGCTGGCGGCCAGTTGCCGTTGCTGACGACGACGGTGCCGCTCACCACGTTACCGCGGCCGTCGGTGTTGGTGATGATCGTGGAACTGTGGTGGGCTGGTAGTTGTACAGGCCCCGGTTGACGTAGTCCTGGCTGCCGCCGATGTCGTTGACGCCCCAGCCGTAGCCGATGGTGAGGCCGGAGTAGGGCAGGTTGTACACCTCGTTGTGCGAGACGGTCGCGCCGTTCACATAGGTGACGAGGATGGCCGACATGTCGCGGTACTCCAACGCCACGTCATGGATGAGGTTGTTGTTCAGCGTGATGTTCCGGTTGGTCATCCGGCTGTCACTGGGGTGGTGCGCGTCCGCCTGAAGGCCGCCGACGACGATGCCGCCGCCCGCGTCCTGGGTGAAGACGTTGCCCGTCGCGGTGATGGTGTCGGCGCCAAGTCCCACGCCGGTGGTGTGGGCGTTGGCGTCGTTGCCGATGCCGAGGCCGCCCTGCCCGAGCTGGGTGAACCGGTTACCGGTGAACGTGATGTGGTCGGCGGCCGAGACCTGGACGGCGGAGGGCATCTGGTCCCAGTGCGGGCGTGTCGCTTCGAAGAGCGGGCAGCCGCTCTGGCACGAGGTCAGCGCGTCCGACGGGCGGTCCCAGGTACCGGAGATGTACGCGCCGGTCTGCTGGCTGGCGTAGCCGTGGACGGTGGGGTCCAGCCAACTGGTGCCCGAGAACTGCAGCCCTGAGAAGGCGATGTGGGTGGCGGGGGAGGAGTACGTCCCTCCGACGCCGATGAGCGACTCCAGCTTCGGCACCTCGACGTCGGCCTCACTCATGTCCTGCCCGGTGAGCGGCTTGTAGTACAGGGTGCCGGTAGCGGTGTCGAGGTACCACTCGCCGGCCGTGTCGAGGAACTCGTAGGCGTTCTCGATATAGAGGGGGCCGGCGTGGAAGGGGCTCGTCAGGGTGTCGTAGCCGAACGTGTTGTTGTCCCACGAGGGCTGGGCCATGGTGATGGTGCCGTTGCTGATGCCGGTCACCGGGGCATAGCGGTCGGTGAAGGATCCGACGCCGTGGATCTCGGTCCGGCCGGGCTGCGCGAGGCTGTTGAGGTAGCTCAGCGAGCTGTGGGTGAAGGTGTAGCCGCTGGTGGTCGCGGTCAGGTGGGAGCGGGTGACCGAGGAGCGGGCCCTGGTGGCCAGGACGCCGTCGACGGACAGATGGCGCGTGTCGAAGCCGGTGCCGCTCTCCGTCGACGGTGTCGGCGCCCAGCGCCAGACCTTCGGCCAAGCGTGAAAGGCGCCCCTTTGACCAGCATGAGCGGCCTGTCAGGGCTCAAGGCCATCGTCACCGGCGGCGCGTCCGGCATCGGGCTGGCCACGTCCCGGATGCTGGCCGAGCACGGCGCCACGGTGGCCGTCCTCGACCTCAACCCCTCCGGCGCCCCCGAGCCGCTGATCGCCATCAAGGCCGACCTCGGCGACGACGCCTCGGTACGCGCCGCCGTGGAGACCGCTGCCGGGCAGCTCGGCGGCATGGACATCCTGGTCAACAACGCGGGCATCGGCGCCGTCGGTACCGTCGAGGACAACCCGGACGAGGAGTGGCACCGCGTCCTGGACGTCAACGTCCTGGGGACGGTGCGCACCACCCGGGCCGCCCTGCCGTATCTGCGGCGCTCGTCGCACGCGGCAGTCGTCAACACATGCTCCATCGCGGCCACCGCGGGCCTGCCCCAGCGCGCCCTGTACTCCGCCAGCAAGGGCGCGGTGCTGTCGCTGACCCTGGCGATGGCCGCGGACCATGTCCGTGAAGGCATCCGCGTCAACTGCGTCAACCCCGGCACCGCCGACACCCCCTGGGTGACCCGGCTGCTGGACGCCGCAGACGACCCGGAGGCGGAACGCGCCGCCCTCGACGCACGCCAGCCCCTGGGCCGCCTGGTCACCGCGGACGAGGTGGCGGCGGCCGTGGTCTACCTGGCGAGCCCCGCCGCGGTCTCCGTCACCGGCATCGCCCTCGCCGTCGACGGTGGTATGCAGGGGCTCCGGCTGCGCCCGGCGGTCGGCGCATGAGAGCCACGACGCCGGCCGGCACCGGCGCCAGGATCACCGAGCTGTCGTTCGGGGCCGCCGGCATCGGCAACCTCTTCCGCCCGGTCACCGACGAGGCCGCGTCCGCCGCGGTGGAGGCGGCCTGGGACGCGGGCGTACGCACCTTCGACACCGCCCCGCACTACGGACTCGGGCTGTCCGAGCGACGCCTGGGCGCCGCGCTGCGCGGACGCGACCGCGACACGTACACCGTCTCCACCAAGGTCGGGCGGCTGCTCGAACCCAACCCGGAGGGTGGCCGCGGCGACGATCTCGCCCACGGCTTCGCCGTGCCCGACACCCACCGGCGGGTCTGGGACTTCAGCTCCGACGGAGTCCTGCGCTCCCTGGACGCGAGCCTGGACCGCCTCGGCCTGGACCGTGTGGACATCGCCTTGCTGCACGACCCGGACCACCACGCCGAGCAGGCCCTCACCGAGGCATACCCGGTGCTGGAACGGCTGCGCGGCGAAGGCGTCGTCAAGGCGATCGGCATCGGAGTGAACCAGTGCGCGCTCCCCGCCCGCTTCCTGCGCGAGACCGACATCGACGTGGTGCTGCTCGCCGGCCGCTACACCCTGCTGGAGCAGGAGGGGCTTGCGGAGGTACTGCCGGAGGCCGCCGCCCGCGGCAGGAGTGTCATCGTCGGCGGGGTGTTCAACTCGGGTCTGCTCACCGACCCGAAACCCGGGGCCACGTACGACTACGCGCCCACCCCACCCCATGTGCTCGACCGGGCCCTGCGCATGAAGACGGTCACCGAACGCCACGGCGTACCGCTGCGCGCAGCCGCTCTGCGCTTCCCGTTCGGCCATCCGGCGGTCGCGAGCGTACTGTCCGGAGCTCGTTCCGCCGAGGAGGTCCGCGACACAGTGGATCAGCTGCGGCGAACGATGCCGGCCGCGGTCTGGGACGGACTGCGCGCCGAGGGGCTGCTGCCCCCGCACGTCCCCGTCCCTGCCGCCACACCGGTCGAAGAAACCGATCGACCGAAGGAGGAGTCGTGGGGGTGACCGCCACGGAGGCGAACAACGCTGAGGGCGTCATCGACGCACACCACCACGTGTGGGACCTCTCCCTCCGCGACCAGGACTGGATCACCGGACGGGAACTCGCCCCGCTGCGCCGCGACTTCACGCTCGCCGACCTGGAGCCGGAGGCCCGGGCCGCCGGCGTCACCGCGACGGTCCTGGTCCAGACGATCGATGTACCGGAGGAAACGCCCGAGTTCCTGGCCTTGGCCCAGGACAGCGACCTGGTGGCCGGCGTCGTGGGCTGGACCGACCTGACCTCCCCGGATGTCGCCCGCGCGCTCGCGGCACTGCGGGAGGGGCCGGGTGGCGAGCACCTGGTGGGCATCCGCCACCAGGTGCAGGGCGAATCCGATCCTCGCTGGCTGGTACGGCCGGACGTGCTGCGCGGGCTCGCCGCAGTGGCCGAGGCAGGGCTCGTGTACGACCTGGTTGTCAGGCCCCACCAGCTTGCGGCCGCCCAGGAGACCGCCCGACTGCTTCCCGGCCTCACCTTCGTACTCGATCATGCGGGCAAGCCCCCCATATCCTCGGGCGAGCTGCGGGCGTGGGCGGACGCGGTGCGCCTGCTGGCCTCGCTGCCCAACACCGTCTGCAAGCTCTCCGGCATGGTGACCGAGGCCGACTGGGACCAGTGGAGCGTCGAGGACCTCCGGCCGTACGCGGACACAGTGCTGGATGCTTTCGGACCGCGGCGGCTGATGTTCGGCTCCGACTGGCCCGTCTGCCGACTGGCCGCCACCTACGCCGAAGTCGTCGCCGCCGCACAGGAGCTGACGGCAGCACTCAATCCTGCCGAACGCCGCGAGGTCTTCACCAAAACCGCCCTGCGGACCTACGGACTGACCGTCACCGGCTCCCCGGCTCCTCAGGAAGCACCATGCGCATAGCTCTCTTCATCACCTGTTTCAACGACATGATGTTCCCCCGCACCGGCCGCGCGGTGACCGAACTACTGGAACGACCTGCTGCGGTCAGATGCACTTCAACACCGGCTACCGCCCCGAGACCCTGCCCATGGTGCGCCGTTTCGCGGAGGTCTTCGCGGATTACGACGCCGTGGCCACCGCTTCCGGCTCCTGCGCGGGCATGGTGCGCGACCATCACCGGGTGGTGGCCGCCCAGTTGGGGGACCCCGCGCTCACCGAGGCGGTCGGGCGGGTGGTGCCGACGGTGTACGAGCTGTCGGAACTCCTCGTCGACGTCCTCGGCGTCACCGATGTCGGCGCGTACTTCCCGCACAGGGTCACCTACCACCCGACCTGCCACTCGCTGCGCATGCTGCGCGTCGGCGACCGGCCGCTCAGGCTGCTGCGCGCGGTGAACGGCATCGACCTGGTCGAACTGCCCGCCGCCGAGTCCTGCTGTGGCTTCGGCGGCACCTTCGCGCTCAAGAACGCGGACGTGTCCAACGCCATGCCGGCCGACAAGATGCGCCATGTCCTGGATACCGGCCGCCGAGTACCTGTGCGCGGGCGACAACTCCTGCCTGACGCACATCGGCGGCGGTCTGTCCCGGCTGCGTACCGGCGTCGGGACGATGCACCTGGCCGAAATCCTGGCCTCCACGGAAGGGGACGTACGGTGAGCGGTGCTGACAACGTCGAATGGCTGGGCATCCCGGCCCTTCCCGAGGCAGCGGGCGCCACGCTCGCCGACACCCGGCTGCGTCACCCAGGAACAGGACCCCGGCGGGGACGCGTCATCACCCTGCCCGGGCCCGCTGCTGCCCGATACCGGCGGCCACCGCGTCGTCACGGACGGGCGGCGCATGGCGGCGGTCCTGGTGTTGCTCGCGCCTGACCCGTCTGGAGGTGCGTTCGCAAGGGCCCCAACCACCCTATTCACCCGACCTATCGGACCCTTCACATCCCGCGCCTCGGCGGCTTGATCCTGAGACTTGAGGGTGCCACCAGCCATGATCACGGGGTTTCTGTCGATCCTCTAGACAGACTCTGCGCTGAAGCCCCTTAATAGATCCGATGTCACTCCGGCGAAACACACGCCGTGCGGGTGGCCTCTCTCCTGCTCGCCGTCTGAGGGTGATCAGCCCGGTTGTCGAGCCGCAGCACCGTGGTTGTCCCGCAAAGAGTTAGGAGCGCACGTTGTCAGAGCCGGTCATCCACCGAAGGGAAGCTCGCCGGCATGGCGGTCCGCCGAGGGCGGGCTTCGCCCTCCGTCCGTGCCTTCTCCATGCAGGAGCTCCTGATGCCCGGCGCGCCGTAGTGCTCGTGCCGGCCGCCTTCCTGAGTGTGGTCCCACTACTCATCAACGGATTGCGCGCCCGGGCCGCTCCGGCACCGTGACCAACGCATCCCGGTTTCACCGACACCGCCGACGGCGACCGCACCTGGCCAGGTAGCTTCCGGCCTGCCCTCGGGCGGTACCACGTCCCGCGACGCGCCCCTCTTCCAGGCGACATTGGCGCGACGGCCAGAGGCACCTGGCAGCGGGAAGACCTGACCTGCACGTTTACCTCTCAGCGCCGAGGCGATTACGCCTCCCACGACAGCCCGGTCGCCAACCTCGGGCGGTCACCTTCCACTTGGCACCTGCCCAGCCAGCAGGTGCCAGCGGAGCACCGTTTCACAGCCACTTTGACAATCCGTGCGTGCCCCGGCACCCAGGCCGACGTCGACTGCCACCTGGCACGTCGTCATCGCGATCAATGCCATCGATCCTCAGGAGTGGGCCATGTCCTCATCAAGAATGAATCGCCGTACGTTTCTCGGCGCCGCGGGTGCGGCAACCGCCGCGACCGCCCTGCCGATCATCCCCGGCTTCTCCGGCCTGCTGTCGCAGGCGGCCGCCGCGGACACACAGACCAACCTGAGCAAGATGGTCGACATGCGGTTCGGCATGTTCAACCACTTCAGCCTGGGCACGTTCACGAACCAGGAGTGGGCCGAACCCAACCAGAGCCCCACCCTCTTCGCTCCCCCGAGTGTCAACTGCGCGCAGTGGGCCGACGCGGCGGTTGCCGCGAAGATGAGTTACGGCATCCTGACCACCAAGCACCATGACGGCTTCGCCCTGTGGCCGAGCGCTTACGGCACCCAGAACGTCGCGAACAGCTCCTACAAGCAGGACGTGGTGAAGGCGTACTGCGACGCCTTCCGCGCGAAGGGGCTGAAGGTCGGGTTCTACTACTCGATCTGGGACCGCACCTTCGGCGTCGAGGCATGGGAGAGCCGACACAAGGTGACCGGGCTCGAAATCACCGATGCCATCCAGCCCGGCGACATGACCTTCATCCTCGGTCAGATCACCGAGCTGCTCACCAACTACGGCACCATCGACATGTTCATGACCGACGGTTACGCATGGCAGATGGGGCAGCAGTCCGTCTCCTACCAGAGGATCCGTTCGCTGGTGAAGCAGCTGCAGCCGGACTGCGTCATGATCGACATCGGCGGACTGACCGAGCCCTTCCTCAGCGACGCGATCTTCTTCGAGGAGCCGCTGGGCATCACGGCGCCGGCGGGCAACACCTACGCCGGAATGCAGGGACAGACCATCAGCAACGGCTGGTTCTGGCACCCCTCCACCCCGACCGAGGGCCTCATGAGCAAGGACGCGATCCTCTCGCACCTGGCCGACCTGGAACCCAAGTACACCTCGTTCATCCTCAACTGCCCGCCCAACCGCAACGGCCTGCTGGACACCAACATCGTCAACCGCCTCGCCGAGGTCGGCGCCGCATGGAGCCCCGACACCTCCCGGCCACCGCTGCCCACCCAGCTGCTGCGCGCAGAGCATCCCGTCACACCGGTCAGCGCGTACGCCACCGGCTTCCACACCGGCGAGGGACCGCTCCACGCCATCGACGGACTCAGCGACGTCCGCTACGAGACCTGCTGGTCGACCTGGGGCCTGTCGCTGCCGCAGTCCATCACCATCGACCTGGGCGGCGTGTGGAGCAACGTCTCCACCCTGGAGTACCTGCCCAAGCAGTGGAACCGCACCAACTCCACCGACGGTGACATCACCTCCTACACCATCCTGACCAGCACCGACGGGGTCAACTTCACCCAGGTCGCCACCGGCACCTGGGCCGGCAATCAGAAGACCAAGCTGGTGGAGTGGCCCAACCGGAACGTGGGCTTCGTACGGATCCAGGTCAACGCGGCCACCGGCGGCTACGCCAACATCGGCGGCGTGAGGATCGGCGGCCGGTCGGTCAAGCCGGCACTGGTGTCCACCACGCTGCCGGGTGACGGCACCGTCTACCGGCTGGTCGCCCGGCACAGCGGCAAGGCCGCCGACGTGGAAGGCGCGGGCACCGCCAACAACACCAACGTCCTTCAGTGGCCATGGCTCAACAAGGCGAACCAGAAGTGGACCTTCACCAAGACCGACGACGGCTACTACAAGATCAAGGGTGTGGGCAGCGGCAAGCTCCTGGAGGTCGCGGGACTCTCCCGCGCGGACGGGGGCAACGTCGGCATCTGGTCAGACGCCGGCGCCCCCCAGCAGCACTGGGCCGTCACACCCACCGGTGACGGGCACTACTTCCTCATCAACCGCTACAGCGGGCTCGCCCTCGCCGTCGACGAGGGCAGCACCGTCAACGGAGCCAACATCGAGCAACAGCCGTACGCGTCACAGACGCGGCAGCAATGGCAGATCATCCCGTCCTGATCTGCCCTCCGCCCCTCTCCTCCTCTACAGCCTGCTGTAGAGGAGGAGAGGCGACGGTCGTCTCCGTCCGTGGTCGACGCCGTTACGCCGGACGCGGTGCTCTACGGCCGCGGCATCGTCTCGTTGACGTCGATGGACCACCCCCGGGGCGCGTTCGTCGCCGAGAGTGATCAATCCTTCAAGCTGCGCTACGAGTTACGCCAGACCGTGCCGCGGCGCTCGTACTCCAATACGGTCTCGACCTGGTTGGCGAACTGCGCGCCGAGGAACCGCTCGACCAGCCAGACCGCGGCATCCAGGCCGGAGGTGATGCCACCGCACGTGACGAGGTCACCGTCATCGACCACGCGCGCGTTGACCACCTTCGCGCCCTGTGCGGCGAGTGCGGCCTTGGTGTCCGAGTGGGTGGTGGCCGGCCTGCCGCGCGTGAATCCGGCCGCCGACAAGGCCATCACGCCCGTGCAGACCCCGACCATGATCGCTTCGACGTCGGCGAGGCGCCGGATGAACGCCTTGTCCGCGAGCAGCCGGTGCATGCCCGATCCTGGCTGGTCGTGCCGCATGCCGCCGGGCACGATCAGCACATCGGCGTCCTGCGGTGACCAGCCGCGCGGTACCTCGATCCGCAGCCCCCTCGACGCGGTGACCATGGTCGGCTTGTTGGTCGACACAAGTGTCGTCCGGATGGCGCCGCCCATGGTGGCGGCGATGGACAGCACGTCGAAAGGCGCGATGGAATCCAGTTCCTCCACACCCTCGTAGAGCAGAATCTGGACACGCAACGGCGACGCCGCCGAGGCGAGGGGCGCGCCCGTCGCCACCAGCCCGGTCGACAACGCGGACGCCTGCAGGAAAGTACGGCGTTCCATGGACTACCTCCCAGTGAGAGTTCTCTCCTGACTGGTCCGCTCGGCCCCACCGGTAGTTCCCGGCGCTGCTGTGGACGGTTTACCGGCGTCGCGCCCCGGCCGCGACGGCATTGCGGACGATCCTGGGACGGCCACACCCTCGTAAACCGCGCCTGCATGCGCCTCATCGGCGTGGAGACGCCGGCTGATCTGCCACGTCACGCCCGCGATGTCGTCGGCGAACATACCGGCGAGCGTGGTGGTGGGCTCCGCGATCGGTTCTCCTCAGCCGAGCTCAGTCGAGTACTGCCTCCTGGGGCCCTACACTCACCATCGGTAACCAGCCACCGGTAAACAGTCGCCTTCACGTAACCAATGAGGGGATGTCACGCATGCCAGAGCTTCCGGCCTTCGACGTCATGACGGCGACCTGCCCGTCCCGCACCTCACTCGCTCGCGTCGCCAACAAGTGGACGGCTATGGTGGTCATCGCCCTCAGTGCCGACCGCATGCGCTTCCGCGACCTGCGTGCCACCGTCGACGGCATCAGCTCCAAGGTCCTCACCGAGACCCTCCGAGACCTGGAACGGGACGGAATCGTCATCCGGCACGTGTACGCCGAGGTACCGCCCAGAGTCGAATACGAGCTGACCGCACTGGGTCGCACCCTGCACGCCCCGATTCATGCATTGGGTAGTTGGGCCGAGGACCACATCTCCGAAGTACTCGCGGCCCGCGAGAGCTACGACGCCCGCCAGTGTCCGTGACCGGTCACCAGAGGTGAGCACTCGGCGTCAGGAGGACCTCGCCTCGGCACTGGATGTCCGCCGCGCTCACCGGCGAGCGGAACGTCGTGAAGGTGGACCCGACGGTGCGGGCGGCGCCCTGAACTCGCGCCCGGAGTCGAGGGATCCTGCCGTCGGTCGCCTGGTAACCCACGCCACAAGCCGTCCGGCACGGTACCGCAGTGCCGGACGGCTTCCGACTGGGAAGGATGCGGGCGGCCTACTGTCCCCAGAAGGCGTCCTCGGCCACCTGGTCGCCGGAGAACAGCCACATCTCGACGATCTTGCCGTCCTTGAGGCGCAGGACATCCACGCCGTCCATGCTCATGGAGGCGTCCTCGCGCCGCCCGGCGAAGTGGATCGAGGCGGCCACCATGTCGCCGTTGCCCATGAGGGCGTGGACCGCGTCGATGGCGAAGGAGCCCTGGCTGGCCTCCATCATCCCGCCGAGCATCGCGAAGACGGCGTCGCGCCCCTTGCGCTCACCGGAGAACCGGTTGGCGCCCGGCTGATGCCAGACGATCCCCTCGTCCAGAAGCTCCCCCACCTTGGGAAAGTCACCCGTCCGCACGGCCTGGAAGTACTCACTCGCGATGTCGACGTTCTTGCTGGTCATGACAACACTCCTTACGCCCCTGGCATAGAGGCAGTACGACTTACTGTTACGGGTTGGATGCGAGGCGCGACATACGCGACTCGGGATGGATCGACGACGCCCGGTCAGGTTTCGGCAGACCCGCTCTCAGGCATTGCCCCAGAACTCGTCCTCGCCCTGCTGGCCCGCCGAGAAGAGCCAGACCTCCGCGATGCGCTCGCCCTCGATCCGCAGCAGGTCGACGCCGTTCATCCCCATCTCCACGCCGTCCCGCACGGCCGAGAAGTGGACGGGTACCGCGACCAGCGAGCCGTTCGCCATGGGCTCCGTGGTCGGCTCCAGCGCGAACGTTCCTTCGGTGACCGTCATCATGCCGCCGAACATCTCGCCGATCGCGGCCGTGCCGCGATGCGAACCGGAGAAGCGGTTGTCGCCCGGCTGGTGCCACACGATGTCGTCGGCGAACAAGCCCGTGACGGTGGCGAAGTCCTTGTCGGAGACCGCGTCGGCGTACTGCCGGGCGATCCTGAGCGCGGTGGTGGACCGCATGGCCGGCCCCTCTCCTTCGGTGAGTTCGTCCTGCTGCACCTCCATAGTCACCATCGGTAACCAGTCACCTCAACGTAACCAATGGGATGACGTGACGCACGTCACACACCGCCTCGGTGTTGCCCGGAGGTTACGCGGCTCCGCCGTTCACGGCCCTGCTGTTAGCGGGATGCAAATACCCCTCTCGGACGGCGTTTTCCGGCCGCCGGGTGTCACGGTTGGCGCCTCCACCGGAACTCACCTCGTGAAAGCCGCTGCCGGCAGATGGCGGAACGCGAACCGCCGCGTCGGCCCACTGCGCGCAGTTGACGCTCGGGGGAGCGAAGAGGGTGGCGCTCTGGTTGGGTTCGGCCCACTCCTGGTTCGTGAACGTGCCCAGGCCGAAGTGGTTGAACATGCCGAACCGCATGTCGACCATCTTGCTCAGGTTGGTCTGTGTGTCCGCGGCGAACGCCTGCGACAGCAGGCCGGAGAAGCCGGGGACGATCGGCAGGGCGCTCGCGGCGCTCGCCGCACCCGCGCTCAGAAACGTACGGCGAGTCATTCTTCGTGAGGATATGGCCCACTCCTGTGGATCGATGGCATTGATTGCGGTGACGACGTCCCGGATAGCAGTCGACGGCCTGGGTGCCGGAGCACGCACGGATTGTCAAAGTGGCTGTGAGACGGTGCTCCGCTGGAACCTGCCGGCCGGGCCCCGACCGTGTCGATGTGCTGCAGCCCCTCCGGGGCCTGCGGGCCCCGGACCAGAACACCGAGCTGCGCGCCGGGCCCGGTGGCGGCCATCAGCGCGGTCGGCGTGACCAGCCCCAGCGCACACGGGCACGCCACCACCAGGACGGCCACGCACATGGTGACGGCGGCCTGCAGGTCGGCCCCGGCACCCAGCCAGAACCCGAGCGGTCACGGCGAACGTCAGCACCACCGGCACGAACACCCCCGCCGCCGCGTCCGCCAGCCGCTGCGCCCGCGCCATGCCCGCCTGCGCCTCGGTCACCAGCCGGGTGATGCGGGCAAGCTGTGTGTCCACACCGACCGCGGTAGCCCGTACGAGCAGCAGTCCGCCGGCGTTGACCGCCCCGCCGACCACGGCTGAACCCGGTCCGGCCTCGACCGGCTCGCTCTCCCCGTGACCAGGGAGAGGTCCACGGCGGAACTGCCCTCCGCCACCACGCCGTCGGTGGCGACGCGCTCACCGGGGCGGACGATGAAGACCTGACCGGCCCTCAACTCCTCGACAGGGACCAGCCGCTCGGCTCCGTCCTCTCGTACCGCCACTTCCTTCGCGGCGAGTTGGACCAGCGATCGCAGAGCCGCCCCGGTGCCGTTCCTGGCCCGAGCTTCCAGGAACCGCCCGGTGAGCACGAACAGCGGTACGACGACGGCCACTTCGAGGTAGACGTGCGCGATGCCGTCGGAGGCTTCGGGCGCCGGGCTGAACGGCAACGTCATGCCCAGCACGCCCGCACCGTCGAAGAGAAGCGCGTACACCGACCAGGCGCCGTCTTCCGTCGGTGGCACCCGCTTGGAAACCTTCCCCGGCCACATTCTGTCGGGCTGTGGAAGCGCCTCAGGCGATGTCGTGGACGTTGTGCTCGGTCAGGTCGGATGCGTGCCGGGCAATGGCACGGTAGTCGGCATCGTCGTGGAGGACGGCCAGGCCGTGGTGGGCCGCGGTGGCGGCGATGACGAGGTCCACCGCCGAGGCACTGCGATGCTCCCCGGCCTGGGCCATACGGTGTTGCACCGCGCTGGTCCAGCGCCCCGCGTTCTTCGGCACCGCCGCGTCGGGATAGAGGTCGGCGAACATCTCCGCGATCTCGTCGTACTCGCGTCCGCTCCGGGCGCTGCAGAGGAATTCGGCTCGCTGTACGTAGCAGGATGCGATGGACCCGGCGTCTATCGCGTCGTACCAGGCCGATTGCAGTTTTGGATCGCGGAGCAACCGGACCAGGCCGGACGTGTCGAGCAGGTAGATCACCGGCTGTCCTTCTCCGCCCGGTGCAGGCGCTCGGCGTCCTCGACGGCACCCCACTCACGCGCACGCTCAAAGTGTCGGCTGATGCGCGCCGCACGCTCCTGCTGCTCGGCGTAGAAGTGCAGAGCGAGATTGACCGCCTCCTTCTTGGTCCTGACCTTGGACAGCGCCATGGCACGCTCCAGGGCGTCGTCATCGATGTCGATCTGGGTCACAGACATGCCGCACCTCCTGCGCAATGTTGGTGATGTACATAGAAGCGTATGTCACCAACATTCGCAGGTCCACGCCTGAGTGTCGGATCCCGGCATGTGCAGTCGCGACGGACACTCCGGATCAGCCTGAGAGACGATGCGATCCGATCGGCGTAAGCGTCGCGCGCACGTATGACCCGGCTGCCGGTAGCGCCCGTGCGCACAGCGTGCCCGTAAGAGCGGACAACCACGGTCAACAGCGGTGCGATCCGACCCTCACGAGCACCCACGGAGAAGTAGCCGAGAACCTCAGAGCCATGGCGTGACCTGAGGCATCAGCGGCTTTTTGAACCTCAGCTCGACCGCATACGCCCAGGTGTTCGAATTTCGAGAAGAGGGCATCGGGTGTGTCGATGAGCACCTCGTCCAGCCGTGAACTGCTCGCCTCGATGCCCCGACGAGCGGTAGTAGACGTGCTCCCTGCTGATGCCAGGACGTGGCTTGAGGTTCCCCCGCTGCGCGGGAGTGGCTGACTAGGGGGTGTTTCGAAAGTCCCCCACAGCACCCACGGCGCCCGGCACGCTCCCCCACTGCCTCAAGGGCGTGGGAGGTGCCCCCACTCGCCGCACCGGGTACAAACCCAGGTACGTCCAGTACGAGGGCTTGTACCTGGCACGCCGAGAGCACGCACCGGACGCCGCTCCTTGACGGGCGAACGTTGCCTGCCGGGGCACTGGCAGGTCAGGGCGGGTTGACGTGGTTTCAGGTTCACTGGTTCGGCCGTTGCCCGGTCGGCGTGGTGCTTCTCTTCGAACTCGATGGGACTGAGGAGGAGCGGCATCGAGGCGCCGCGGACCCGGCTCCCGGCGTCAGGGCATTCTCCGGGCCCGGCCCACGCGCGGAGAGACCGCCCTCCCCCACCTACGTCCGTGGTCGGGGAAGGGCGGCCGGTCCGGTCAGTGGCTGCCGGTCAACTGGCCGGCGAGGCGCCCGTGCATGTCGGCGCTGGGCTTGTTCAGGCCGATGATGGTGACCTTCTTGCCGCGCTGGGCGTACTTGGTCTCCACCGCGTCCAGGGCGGCGACGGAGGAGGCGTCCCAGATGTGGGCGTCGGAGAGGTCTATGACGACGTCGTCCGGGTCGTCCTTGTAGTTGAACTGGTAGACGAGGTCGTTGGAGGAGGCGAAGAACAGCTCGCCGGTGACCGCGTAGACGACCTGGTTGCCGTCGGGGTCTACGACGCCGGAGACGTTGGCCAGGTGCGCAACACGCTTGGCGAAGATGACCATCGCGGTGATGCAGCCGACGACGACGCCGATGGCGAGGTTGTGGGTGGCGACCACACAGGCGACGGTGACGATCATGACGGTCATCTCGCCGATCGGCATCCGCTTGACGGTCTTGGGGGCGATGGAGTGCCAGTCGAAGGTCGCGAACGACACCATGATCATGACGGCGACCAGGGCGGCCATGGGAATGTCGGAGACGACCGGGCCGAAGACGATGCACAGCACCATCAGGAAGGAGCCCGCCAGGAAGGTGGAGAGCCGGGTGCGCGCGCCGGAAACCTTCACGTTGATCATCGTCTGGCCGATCATCGCGCAGCCGCCCATGCCGCCGAAGAAGCCGGTGACGATGTTGGCGACGCCCTGGCCGATCGACTCGCGGGTCTTGCCCGAGTGAGTATCGGTGATGTCGTCGACCAGCTTGGCCGTCATCAGCGACTCCATCAGACCGACCAGCGCCATCGCGAAGGCGTAGGGGGCGATGGTGGTCAGCGTGTCCATCGTGAAGGGCACGTCCGGCAGCCCCGGCACCGGCAGCGAGGAGGGCAGTGCACCCTTGTCACCCACGGTCGGCACCGCGATCGCGGCCGCCACGGTGATCACGGTCAGGACGATGATGGAGACCAGCGGGGCCGGGATCACCTTGGTGACCTTCGGGAAGAGCACCATCAGGGCGAGACCGCCGATGACCAGCGGGTAGACCATCCACGGCACGTCGTGCAGCTCCGGCACCTGCGCCATGAAGATCAGGATGGCGAGGGCGTTGACGAAGCCGACCATGACGCTGCGCGGCACGAACCGCATGAGCTTGGCCACACCGAGTGCGCCCAGGATCACCTGAAAGACGCCGGCGAGGATGACGGCCGCAATCAGGTAGCCGAGTCCGTGCTCCCGGTTGAGCGGGGCGATGACCAGGGCGATCGCGCCGGTCGCGGCGGAGATCATCGCCTTGCGGCCGCCGACGATCGAGATGACGACGGCCATGGTGAAGGACGCGAACAGGCCGACCGCCGGGTCGACCCCGGCGATGATGGAGAAGGAGATCGCCTCGGGGATCAGGGCCAGGGCGACCACGAGGCCGGCCAGCACCTCGGTACGGAAGACCTTCGGGGAGTCGAGCCAGTCAGGCTTGGACAGGCGGAACTTCGGGGCTGCGGACAGCGGTGAGGACATGCAACCGTTTCTGTTCAGGCAGAGCGCCACCAGCCGGTGGACGCGTCCACGTCGTACACGACTCCGCGCACGCAGGGAGCGGAATCCCTCGGCGGCCCGGCCACATCAGCGGGGCCCAGCCGATCTGTGTGACAGCCGTCCGGCTGCCGGTCGGGCATCATGGCCCGGAAGTCTTTGGATGCCATCGGGGCCCGGTCGAGGCCCGCGCCATGGCGTTCACTCTTGCCGTCACTCTCGACGGCGGCGGTGAACACGTAGAGACTCTACCCTGACGTGAGGGCAGAGTGCGACTTGTGGCTTGTGAAACACAGGTAAACCCCCGCCACGAACCTGTGATTCATCTCACTTAAGCCAGGTTGCTTTATGGATTCGAAAATCGAAGGAAACAACGAAGGGGATCATGGGGCGATGACGGATCAGCGGCAGATGCAGATCGGTGAGGTGGCCGAGCGGACCGGTTTGTCTCTGCGCACCATCCGGCACTACGAGGAAGTGGGCCTGGTGATCCCCTCGGCCCGCAGCAAGGGCGGCTTCCGGCTGTATACGGAGTCCGACGTCGAGCGCCTGATGGTGATCCGCCGGATGAAGCCGCTGGACTTCTCCCTGGAGGAGATGCGCGACTTGCTGGACATCACCGATCGCCTCGCCGCCACCGACGACCCGCCCGCCGGCGAGGAGCGCGAGCGCCTGCGGGAGCGGCTGGACTCCTACCGCAAGGTGGCCGACGCCCGCTGCGAGACCCTGCGGGCCCGCCTGGAGATGGCCGAGGACTTCGCCACCACGCTCCGCCGCCGCCTGCAGGCCGACGCCCGCTCGGGCGCCTGAGCCGCACCGGCGGTCATAGTACGAGAGGAGGGGCGCGGTCCATGGCGGTCCGCGCCCCTCGATGCCATCCGGCCGCGTGACGATCAGCCGCCTGCGGTTCCCGGCACCTCTTCGGTGACGCCGGTCAGCGGCGAGTCCGGGTGACTGCCGTACGGGCGGGTGATGACCTCCAGGCCGTGACCGGCCGGATCCAGGAAGTACACACCCCGCCCGCCGTCGTTGCGGTTGATCCGGCCCGGTACTGGCCGTGCGGGTCGGCCTGGACCAGAACCTCGGCCGCGGGCTGCTTCCGTTCGTGCCACGCTCAGCGGAGGCCGGTGGCGCTCTCAGCGCAGGCCGGCGGCCGGGTCGGAGGCGAGCCAGCCGCGGGCGCCCCAGAAGTCGACGGCCCGGCAGATCGTGCTCAGGCACCGCTGCGCGCGGTCGCCGCCGTCGCCCCAGTGCCCGAGGCTCCACTCGGCGAGCCGGTCGGCGGCGCCGTCCTCCTCCAGCACGGTCAGCCGGTTGTGAGAGCCGAGATGGGTGCCCAGCAGCAGCATCGCGGTGGCATCGGCCTGCCCGGAGGACTCGCTCATGAATGCGGCGATGGCCTGCCGGACGGTGGGCACCATGGACGGCGACGGCGCGGTGGCCTTCGGCCGGGCCTGCCGCGGGCCGGCAGGGGCGCGCGGCGGCGGTGAACTCTCCGCGGCCGCAGCCGGTTTGGCCGCGGCGGCGGGCGCGGGTTTCGGCGCGGGCGTGGGAGCAGGCGGGCCCGCCTGCGGCGCGGCAGCCACCGCCGGGCTCTGGGCGGCGCCGAGACAGGCGGCGACGTAGTCGCTGGGCACGGGGATGTTCTGGGAGATGGACGTTTCCAGCACCTCGGCGTCGCAGCTGCGGCACAGCGGGAGTTCGCGCCAGCCGATGATGGACAGCTGGGTGCCGCGCGAGTGCCGGGTCATGGCCTGCGGGCGGTGGACGATGTCCTGGCCGCCGCAGTTCGCACAGCGCACACCGCCGCGCATCCACTGCCTGGCGCAGCTCAGACAGGTGATCCGGATATCGCCGTCCACGGGTTCGCCGCGCAGGTCCTCGGCCTCCCCGCACGACGGACACGCCGCCATACCTGCCATGGTCGTCCGCCCTCCTCACCGCAGAGCCCTTGCCCACCGAAGTCTACCGTCACGTGAGAGTAGGTTTCGGGGTCGGGCTTTCCTCCGCCCGAGCACTTGGTGAAGGCGCCGCCGGACTCCGGCAACCGGATCGACGGTTCCCAGACGCAGGGCGAGGCCGTCCTCCTCGGCAAGTGGTCTCGCGTATGCGGGCGGACCCCGGCGGCGGAAACGCGCGGCGGGAAGCGCGATCGTGAGGAACGGGCACCTCCGCCGCCCCGGGGAACCGCAAGGCCATGGAGAGCCGCCAGTCGCCCCAGTGCAGCCTTCCGGCGGCGAGCGCACGAGCGAGGTCGACGCGGGCTCCGACTCGGCCGCCGTCGCTGAAGGTCACGGTCTGGAAGGCATCGAGATATCACACGCATCCTCGACCCACCGTCGACCGTCGAATATCTACTCGTGGGCGGCGATGAGGTGGTCCAGCCGTGCAGCGGGGAACTCCCGCTCGAAGGAACCCGCCTGCCAACGATCGGGGAAGAGAGCGAGCTGCGCCTTGTCCCGGATGCGGGTCAGAGCCTCGCCCTGGACGATCCGGGAGCGGTTGAGCGCCTCCGCGCCGGCCGCGTCGGTGGAGCGGGCCAGGCGGTAGGGCAGCATCTCCAGCTTCACGGCGGCGGAGAACTCCCCGGCCATCCGCGCGCTGACGACGTCGAACTGCATCGGCCCCACGGCCGCGAGCACCGGCGCCTGGTCCCCGCGCACGTCGGAGACCAGAACCTGGACCACACCCTCCTCGTCCAACTGCGCGATGCCGCGCCGGAACTGCTTGGAGCGGGAGAGGTCGACCGGGCGGGCCACGGCGAAGTGCTCGGGCGCGAACGTGGGCATCGCCGGGAACACCGCCGCCTGATCGGCGTAGAGGGTGTCGCCGACGCGCAGGGCGGTGGCGTTGACGAGGCCGACCACGTCGCCGGGGTAGGCGATGTCGACCATGGAGCGGTCCTGGCCGAAGACGCTGTGCGCGTACTTGGTGGCGAACGGCTTGCCGGAGGCGGCGCGGGTGACCGTCATGCCGCGCTCGAAGATGCCCGAGCAGACCCGCATGAAGGCGATCCGGTCGCGGTGGGCGGGGTCCATGTTGGCCTGCACCTTGAACACCAGCCCGGAGAACGGCGCGTCCACCGCCCGGGCGCCGCCGGCCTCCAGCTCGCGCGGCCCGGGCGGCGGGGCGAGGTCGACGATCGCGTCCAGCAGCAGCCGTACGCCGATGTTGGAGATCGCCGCGCCGAAGAACACCGGTGTGGTCCGGCCCGTCAGGAACGCCTCCTGGTCGTGCACGGCGCCATCGACCTGGAGCAGGTCCAGTTCCTCGACGGCCTTGCTCCAGTCGGCTTCGTCCTCCAGCGCGGCTCGCTGCGCGGGCACCAGCGCCTCTATGGCCTCGTGGGCGCCACCGGGGGTGCGGGTATAGCGCAGCATGCGCCCCGGCTCTCGTACGTCGATCAGTCCGCGCAGGTATCCGGCGTCGCCGACCGGCCAGACGAGAGGGGTGGGCTTGAGGCGGAATTCGCGCTCGATCTCGTCCAACAGCTCCAGGGCCTCACGGCCGGGCCGGTCCCACTTGTTGACGAACGTGATCACCGGGATGCCACGGTGCCGGCAGACGTCGAAGAGCTTGCGGGTCTGCTCCTCCAGACCCTTGGCCGCGTCGATGAGCATCACCGCGCAGTCCACCGCCGCCAGCACCCGGTAGGTGTCTTCGGAAAAGTCCGCGTGGCCGGGGGTGTCCAGCAGGTTCAGCACACATCCCCGGTGGGCGAACTGCAGCACCGCGGAGGTGACGGAAATCCCGCGGGTCTTCTCCATCTCCATCCAGTCCGAGGCCACCCCGCGCCGCCCGGCCTTGCCGTGCACCGCGCCCGCCTCGGTGATCGCCTGCGCATGCAGGGCGAGAGCCTCGGTCAGGGTGGACTTGCCCGCGTCCGGGTGGCTGATCACCGCGAACGTCCGCCGCCGGGCCGCCTCCGAGGCCGCCCAGTCACTGTTCGGGCTCATCGCACCGCCTCCGCGTCCGCCGCGGCCGTGGCGTCCACGAGCCGGGCCAGGTGGCCGTGCAGGGAGCGGGCGAAGTCCTCCGCCTGCCCCAGCTGCCGGCGCAGGTCCTCGCACCGCGCGTCGGCCTTCACCCAGTAGGTACGCAACCGTTCCACCAGTTCCTCGTGCGCTTGCTCGTCGTTCTCCGGCAACGGCCCGCCGTCGTCGGGAAGTTGTTCCAGTACGTCCAGCAGGGCGCGGATGTCGTCGAGGCAGAAGCCCAGCGGCCGCATCCGCCGCACCAGCGCCAGCCGGCGCACCTCGGCCTCGGTGTAGAGGCGGAAGCCGCCCATGCTGCGCTCGCTGGGGGCGACCACGCCGACGTCCTCGTAATGGCGGATCGTCCGCAGCGACAGCCCGGTGCGCTCGGACACCTCGCCGATCTGCATCAGCTTCTCGCCCATGGCTCCACCGCCTCGCCTCAACATGCCGGCACCCTTGCCGGACTACAAACCTACCCTCTCGTTAGGTTAGGTTTGCAGGCGAGTGGAACCGAGGGCAGCCGCGGACAGCCTGCTGCCGTCGTCGTCTCGGCAGCGTCGCCCCAACTCCCCCTCGGGGTGGCGCTGCCGTCCACCCACTCGCACCCGGCCACGGGCCACCGGCCCGATGCCGCGGATGCGGCTGCCCCGGCCTGAACCCCGTCAGTCGGTCCGTCGCGCCCGCGCCCGACGCCTGCCTTGGGGCTCGGTAAAGCAGTTGCCCACCCAGGCCCCCACCCCCGCATGATCGTCGGGACCCGACCGCCCCTCACCTTTCAGGGAGACCGCGTTGACCACCGACCGCTTCCCGGACATCGCCCGCGCCGGTACCGCCGTGATCGGCACACGGTATGTCGGAGGGCCCGACCGGCAGCAAGCTGTCGTCGATGCCGAGGTGCATGCGCTGGACGGCACCTCCCCGCCACGCGGTCTGTCTGCCGTGAGCTGGTTCGCGAGCACAGACGGCGAGACCGTGCTGTCGCTCGCACAGTGGGAGAGCGCCGTGGCGCACGACGCGTTTCTACGGGGCGGCGGCTACGCCGCACCCTTGGCCGGCCCGCCCCGCTACCGGCTGTACCGCAGCATGGCCGAGGAGGCCGAGACCCGCGTCCCCGGTTGCCTGATCACGGCCGCCTTCGATGTCGACGGACCTGAGCGGCAGCGTTCCTTCACCGACGCGGTGATCGCTGCCCAGCCGAAGGAAGGCGGGCACCCCGGCGCGATCTCGGCCCACTTCCTGCGCAGCGCCGACGGCAGCCGTGTCCTGCTGTACACGGAGTGGGCCAGCGTCGAGGCGCACCAAGAGGCCGCCGAGTCCGGTGACCACGACAAGGGGCACGAAATCTTCTCCAGTACGCCCGGCGTACGACCCACCGGCGGCGGGCGCTACCGCCTCCACCGCTCCCTGTCCCTCCCCTAGCCGTGACCGAGGCGCACGTGCGTCGCACCGCGCCTCGCCGCCACCCTGCAGGCAGTGGATCATCCCGGCAGATTCTCCGGTTAACGTGAGGGTATGAGCCATCCGCACCCAGAACTCAAAGCCGCCCCGCCACTGCCTGACGGAGGACTCAGGGTCACCGCTCTGGGCGGCCTGGGCGAAATCGGTCGCAACATGACCGTCTTCGAACATGCAGGCAAGCTGCTGATCGTGGACTGCGGTGTGCTGTTCCCGGAGGAGAACCAGCCCGGCGTGGACGTGATCCTGCCCGACTTCACCTCGATCCGGGACCGCCTCGACGACATCGTCGCCGTCGTCCTCACCCACGGCCACGAAGACCACATCGGCGGTGTGCCCTATCTGCTGCGAGAGCGGGCGGACATCCCCGTCGTCGGCTCGAAGCTCACCCTCGCCTTCCTCGAGGCCAAGCTCAAGGAGCACGGGATCAAGCCCCGCTCGGTGCGTGTGCGCGAGGGCGAGCGGCGTGGCTTCGGTCCCTTCGACTGCGAGTTCGTGGCCGTCAACCACTCCATCCCGGACGGCCTCGCGGTGGCCCTGCGTACCGGGGCCGGCCTGGTGCTGCACACCGGTGACTTCAAGATGGACCAGTTCCCCCTGGACGACCGGATCACCGACCTGCGCGCCTTCGCCCGCCTCGGCGAGGAGGGCGTGGACCTGTTCCTCACCGACTCCACCAACGCCGAGGTCCCCGGCTTCACCACCTCCGAACGCGAACTGAACCCCGCGATCGAGCAGGTGATGCGCACCGCACCCCGCCGGGTCATCGTCTCCAGCTTCGCCAGTCATGTGCACCGCATCCAGCAGGTCCTGGACGCCGCCCACCAGCACGGCCGCAAGGTGGCCTTCGTGGGCCGCTCGATGGTCCGCAACATGGGCATCGCCCGCGACCTGGGCTACCTCAGGGTCCCGCCCGGCCTGGTCGTGAACGCCAAGGAACTGGAGAAGCTGCCGGACCGCCAGGTCACGCTGGTGTGCACGGGCTCCCAGGGTGAGCCGATGGCGGCGCTGTCGCGGATGGCCAACCGCGACCATGCGATCCGTATCGGCAAGGGCGACACCGTCCTGCTCGCCAGCTCCCTCATCCCCGGCAACGAGAACGCCATCTACCGGGTGATCAACGGCCTGACCCGGTGGGGCGCCAACGTCGTCCACAAGGGCAACGCCAAGGTGCACGTCTCCGGCCACGCCAGCGCCGGGGAACTCGTCTACTGCTACAACATCGTCCAACCCCGCAACGTCATGCCCGTCCACGGCGAGTGGCGCCACCTGCGGGCCAACGCCGACCTCGCCATCCGTACCGGCGTCGACCCCGACCGGGTCGTCATCGCCGAGGACGGTGTCGTCGTCGACCTCGTCGACGGCCGCGCCTCCATCACCGGCAAGGTGCCCGCGGGCAACGTCTACGTGGAGGGCATGGAAGTCGGCGGCGCCACGGAGGCGTCCCTCAAGGACCGCGTCACCCTCGCCGAGGAGGGCGTCGTCACGGTCGTGGCCATCGTCGACGCCGACACCGGCGCCCTCGCCGAGGCCCCCGACTTCCTGGCCCGCGGCTTCGTCCACGACGCGAGCACCTTCGAGCCGGTCGTCCCGGTCATCGAGAAGACGCTGGCCAACGCCGCCCAGGAAGGCGTCGGCGACGCCCGCCAGCTCGAACAGCTCATCGCCCGTGCCGTGGCCAACTGGGCCTTCCGCACCCACCGCCGCAGGCCGCTGATCATCCCCGTCATCATCGACGCCTGATGGGAGCTACGGAGCCGGGGAATGCGAGGCGTTCGACGCCGTCCCCGACGCGATCGCACTGACCGCCGACTGACGCCGCGCACGTTCGCACTCACAACGGCGCCCACAAGGGGCTCCCGGATCCAGGCACGCCCATCTACGTCGAAGCGATCGGCCACCCACCAGTCCGCCATATCTCGACGGCGTGCCCCAAGCGATCCGTTGCTGCGTTCTGCGAGTACCCCGAGATTGGGCACGCAGAGGGCACGCGCGCCTTGAGGGGGTGCCCCAATCACATCGCAGCGTGGCGCTGACCTGCACTTTCACGTGGATGAGCCGGAGGCGAGCCCTCAGCCCGCTGTTCCTGGGCCATGGCGGATGCCTGTCCTGCACGTGCTTGGTCGTGGGCGGTGCACAAGCCCCTTGTGGGAGCGGGCACTTGACCGCCGAGGGTCCTGCGTCAGAGCGGGAGGTCGTCGGGGAGTACCCGGAACGCCTTGTAGCGGCCCAACGGGCGTACGGCCCGGAAGTCGCGTCGGTCGAGGGTGAGAATCGCGTCCGTGTCGTAGTCGGCGGCAAGCGCCACGTTCACCGCGTCGGCAAGGTCTAGGTCCAGCGCGCGGTAGCGGACACGGACAGACTGGGCGGCACCCAGGTGGTCCTCCGTGATCTCCGGCATGACGACACGACCCCGGCTCATCCAGCGCCGCAGGTCGTCGACCGCGCTGAGGGCGGCCTCCCTGCCGAGCTCACGCGTCGCCACGTGATCCAGTTCGGCCAACAGGAGCGGAGACATGATCAGCAGGCCTGCCGCCATGATCGCCTCGTTCGCCGCCCGGTGTTCCGGATGGGCCGAGTCCAGGGCTGCCAGAAGGCCGGACGTATCGGCGATGACAATGATCACGCGGCGGATCCGGATCCTGGGCCGTTCTCGCGCCGGACGGCCTCGGCGACCGTGTCCCGTACCTCCGACTTGGACAGCGTGCGCCCCGGCCCCTCGAAGGTGCGGGAGAACAGCGGCTCGTCCCAGACCCGGTTCGCCATGGCTGCAAGGTGGATGCCCTGGCGGATGATCTCGGCCTCGCTTATACCTCGGCGCTTGGCGGCCTCCTTGATGATGGCCAGGTCCTCGGGGTCGGCGTAGACGTTGGTGCGCTTCATGGACATGTACCAAGAGTAGTCCATGTACCGGAATGATGTATCCGCGGAGAGGGGTACGTCATGGGGTTCGGTTTCCGTGTCGGTGTGCCTGGGATGAGCGTGCGGGTCTCCACTCGTGGAGTGCGCACCTCGATCGGGCCACGTGCGGCGAGGCTCAGCGTGGGCAGTGGCGGCGCCAGGATGTCGACCGGACTCGGCCCCTTCTGGCCCTCTGTGTGATGGCGTCGAACTCTCGGTGAACTTCGTGGTTGAAGGGCTCGGCGTGTCGTCGACAACGATGACCACCGTGCCCGTATGCCGACCGGAGTTGCCCGGTTCGGTCATGGCAGGGCGGCTCGGCTCCGGCCGGGTCTCACAGTTCGCACGAGCCGCTGTCGATGCGAAGGTGCCGGCCCCTGGCCCAGCGGCACAGCCGGACGCCGACGACGATGCCGACGATCGTGACCAGTGCGGGCAGGTAACCGCTGGAGACCTGGATGATCGGGATCGCCGGGCAGCCACCGGAGATCGCCCATCCCGTGCCGAACAGTACTGCGCCGGGGATCACTCCGGCGTGGATGCGCCCCGGGGTGCGACGGACCCGCAGCAGAGCGAAAACGCACACGATGATCACGATTGCTCCGGCGAACGACAGGAGCATCCGCGGGTCCTGGAAGGTGAACATGCGGTTCAGTTCGGCGTAGTCACCGAAGCCGATGCTGGTGACGGTGAAGCCGAGCGCCAACCCGGTGACGATGTTGGCCAGCAGGATTCCGCCCCGGGTACGCATCAGATCACCTTCCACAGGAGGAACGACACCGCGACGGCGGCACCGAAGAACGTCGCCGTCGCCACGATGCTGACCGGGTCGAGCCGACCACAGCCGTTGAGCCCGTGGCCGGAGCTGCAACCACCGGCCAGTCGGGCACCGAAGCCGACCAGCACGCCTCCCGCGAACAGCAGGACGACCATGCCGACCGGGTTGGCCGTGACCAGGTTCCGGAAACCCGGTCCCATGTCGAGGCGGAGGTGGAACCGCCCGGAGGCGAGGGAGGCGATCAACCCGCCGAGGAAAATCGATATCAGCAGGGCAGCCTGGGTGACCAACGGGGCTGGGCGCTGACGCGTGACCGCCGGGTCCTCAGCCGCCGACGGTTCGTCGGGCGGGCCCGACGACGGCTCCACATGCGACTGATGCGGTGGGGCCGGTTCGGCCGCGAGGGTGGCGAAATGGTCAGCGCCGGCCTTGACGAGCGCGGCGGTGAGAGCGTGTTCGTCGGCGAACTCCTCCTCCGTCCGCTCGAGTTCGCGTTCGCGGCGCCAGTGCAGCACACGGTCCCACGCGCCCGAGACGCCGAAGGACCGATCGGTGGCGAGGGTGTAGCCGACGGTCAGCGCGGCCAGCCCGACGGCCCCCGCCCACCAGGGCCAGTAGGTACTCATGCGGAGCCTCTCATCCACGTGACGAACCGGCTCCAGCCGCCCCCGGAGCCGGACTCCCGTGAGCCGGGCCGGTCGATGGGGTCGGGTGACTGCGGAACGGAGGTGGCGGGGGTGGACGGATCCGAGGGGGACGTGGCGGTACCCGTGAAGTCGATGTAGCGCGCCGTTCTTCCGTTGGGCAGCAGGCTGATCGGCACGCGCTCACCGGTGAGCGACATCCGGTAGCGCGCACAGTCACGCCACTCGTGTTCGCTGTCGCAGTAGTAGTCGCGCCAGCCCCGCAGACTCGACCTGAGGTAGGGGAAAAGGGGACACCTGGCCGCGTGTAAGCAACTCACGCATTCTCCTTTCCGACGTG
The DNA here is from genome assembly GCF_001514305.1 of Streptomyces dysideae. Taxonomy (GTDB): domain Bacteria; phylum Actinomycetota; class Actinomycetes; order Streptomycetales; family Streptomycetaceae; genus Streptomyces; species Streptomyces dysideae. The sequence continues at coordinate 27,772 of NZ_KQ949117.1, read as the reverse complement.
AACCGCCCATACGCGGGGTAGCTGTCGTCGGTTCTAGCTGTTCGTGCCTGTCGCACAGTCACCGAGCCTGCGAAGTCAAGCACTGCCCAACCGGCAGGTGCAACGGGCACCCGGCGTCACGCAAGAGACTCGTGTCGGACGGTTCGGGCGAGGATTCCGAGCGTGGCACGCAATGCACGGACACGCGGCTGTGGTCGGGGCAGTTGGGCGTCGCCGTCGCCATCCGTCGTCTCCCGGACATCCACGACCACGCCTGTGGCGCGGATGCCACTCGACGCAGTTTGTGGACTCGCCTCATCTCGTGTCCCATGCATACAGTGAGGCTCGGTACCTTGCCCTGCACGGTCAACTGTGCGGCATCGTCGGAGCCGTCGCCGGTCTGCCTGGCCAGGTCGTGCAGTGCGCACCCGTCACCAGATGCGGTGCGGGCACGTATCGGGGTGGATGAACTCGCCCTGGGCGTGGGCGGGACCGCCGACCGCGCCCATGCCGCAAAGCACCGGAAGGCCGCGGGCGGCGACGAAGTCGGCGTCCGGCCGACGGCGGCGTCGGGCAGGTCGTCGCTCGCCAGTTGAGGAAGGACACACGTTCCGGCAGGACAAGGCTGATCGTTTCCTCCTGGAACGAGGCGTCACCGAAAAGCCTGCCGAGGAATTCGGCCATTCAGAACGGGTGTACTGAAGCATCACGAGCCGGCAGAGCGCCGCCGACTCTGTCCCGTCCACTGCCAACCCTGATGTCCCGCGTGCGTCAGCACACCGTGTGCTGTTTCTGGACCGACGGCCCTATGAGGTGACCGCTCCGGCACTGAGCGCCGGCCCAGCTGTGATCAAGCACTCGGACCGGGAGACAGGCCGGGCCCGCCTCCCCTCGGGGAACGGGCCCGGTCGCGTCTCACTGTGCCGGTCAGGCGTCGGCGCCCGCATTGCGGCGACGGGTGACGACCACCGCGCCGACGCCGAGCACGAGCGCCGCGCCGCCGGCCAGGGCCACCTGCGGCAGAACGTCGCTCGAACCGGTCTCGGCGAGCGAGCCGCTGCCGCTACCGCCGGTTCCGTTCACCGGAGTGGTGGATGTGCCGCCCTGCTCGGCTGTGTTGTCGGTCTTGCCGGGCTTGCCCTCGGCGTCCTCGACCTTGCCCGGGTCGCTGCCCTTGGCCAGGATCTGGAACTCGTAGTGGTCGAGGTCCGGGTAACCGCCGCAAGACCCGTCCTCGTTGACGTAGTCGGCCGTAGCGAAGACGGCGCCCTGCCCGGCCGGGATGTCTGCGTCGACCTTCAGCCGCAGCTTGACGTCGACCGAGGTCCTGGCCTTGAGGGAGCCGACGGACACTCCGGCCGACAGGTCGACGTCGCGCCAGTTCGGGTTCGCGGCCGTGGACCACTCCAGGTCGAGGTGGGAGTCGAGTTCCTTGAGGCCCTCGTCGTCGAAGGCGTGGACGGCTCCGTACGGGTACACCTCGTCCATCGTCTTGTTGGTGCCGTTGGTGACGCGCAGCGTGAAGTTCTCCGTGGTTCCGCCGACGACCTTGTCCGGCAGTCCGCTGACGACGGTGGTGAGCTTGGGCTCGGGGACGCACTCGCCACCCGGCTCCTCCCCCTCCTCGGCCTCGGCATCCGCCAGCGCCTTCTTCGCGTCGTCCAGCTTCTTCTTGGCCTCGTCCCTCGCCTTCTGGAGAAGGTCGATCTTTCGGACCTGGGCGACGCGGGCATCGTCGTGGGCGGTCCTCGCCTCGGTGGCCTTGGTGTCGGCGGCCGTCTTGGCCTCTGCGGCCTCCCGGGCGGCCTTCTCGGCCTCGTCCAGCGCCGTCTGCGCCGCGGCCTTCTCCTCGTCGGTGGTGGCGGCGTCCAGCTTGGCCTGGGCGTCCACGACGGCCTGATCGGCCTCGGTCTTGGCCTTGGCGGCGACCTCGGCGGCCTTCTCGGTCTCGATGACCGCGGCCTTGGTCGGGTAGGTCTCCGCCTCCAGGTCCTCCTCAAAGAACTTGATGGCGTCGTTCACCGCGATGACGGCGGCGTCGTACTCCTTCTGCGCGAGGTCGACGGCCTGCTCGAGCTCTTCGATCGTCGGCTTCGCCTTCTGCGTCTGCGCGGCCGGCTTCTCGTCGGCGAAGGCGGGCACGGCCGAGAGGAGGACGACCGGGGCGGTCACGGCGGCGGCGACGGCAGTTGCGAGAACACGGCGAATCTTCACAATGGACCCCTGGTCGGGTGGCGGAAAAAGTGCGATGGGCATCGCGCTTGCGGAGTGCTCACGCGGTGCGACGCCTCAGCGATCGTATGACCTGCATGGTCAAGGCCACAGGTGGTTTCTCGCACCCCTGCCGGAAAAGCCTCCAGAGCGTACGAGTAAATGGCATGTACGGGGACAGTTGCACGCGGAGGCCGCACTTTTTCTGTGAGCCATCTCATCACACCCTGTCCGGGAGCTGTCAGGCCCCGGCACGGCGGCGAACTGCCTGACAGGGCCAGGACACACCCTTCTCAGCACACCCCGCAGCAGCGGTGGCTGCCCAAGTCGTGCCTGTTGGACAGGACTTCGGCGCCGGGGCGTTCCCGTCGGAGCGGCAGGCCGTCGGGCAGTACGCGGAAATGCCCTGTGACGGCCCAGGGGACGTACTGCTCGGAAATCGCGCCGGTCGAGGTGAGGATTGCGTCGGTCTCGTGGCCGGCGGCCAGCGCCACGTTCACGGCGTCGGCCAGGTCGAGGTCCAGCGCGTCGTAGCGAGCGCGAACGGACTGCACGGAGTTCAAATGGTCCTCCGTGGTCTCCGGCATGACAACACGGCCTCGGCTCAGTCGGCGCCGCAGGTCGTCGACCGCTGGGTGCGGCCTCTCGGCCGAACTCGCGTGTGGCGACGTGATCGAGTTCTGCGAGCAGGAGTGGGGACAGGATCAGGAGACCAGCTGTCGTGATCGCCTCGCCGGCCACCCCGAGCCCCGGCTGGGTGAAGTCCAGGGCCGCCAAGAGGCCGGACGTGTCGGCCATGACGTTGATCAGGCGGCGGTTCGGGGATGACATGCTGGCGGCGCCTGGCCGAGTGGACCGAGGCTGGTGTGTGGCCCCGGCTGCACGATGTCCTCCTCGCCAAGCTCCGCGGCGCGGCCGCCCTGGACTTCTCCCGGGCGGCGGTCGACAGCTCCCACATCCGGGCGTCAAAGAGGGCTCCAAGACGGGACTGTACGCTCTCGCGGCCCACGGACGGCGACGGCGTCCGCGAGGGTCGCAGCCAGGTCCAGGTCTCTGTATGTAGTGTGCGGAAATGACAAGAAGCGAGCGAATCGCGGACCAGTTGGACCGGCACTGGCACAAGAACCTGCGGCCGCGACTGCACGGTCTTGCCGATGAGGAGTACTTCTGGGAGCCGGTGCGTGGCTGCTGGAGCATCCGCCCACGTGGCACGTCGGCCGCACCGATGTCGGCAGGTTCGGGGGAATGGACGATGGACTCCGCGTCCCCTGACCCGGTGCCGGCGCCGGTGACCACGATTGCCTGGCGGCTGGCGCACATCATCGTCTCCTGCCTGGGCTATCGGGTCGGATGGCACTTCGGCGGCCAGGACGTCGACTCCCAGACATTCGCCTACGCGGGGACCGCTGACGAGGCGCTAAAACAGCTCGATGAGATGTATGGGAGATGGAACGCGGGGGTCCGCGGGCTCTCGGACGCTGACCTGGAGAATCCGCCCACGGTGGGTCCCGAGCGGTTTCCCATGGAGGGCATCGTCCTGCACGTCAACAGGGAGCTGATCCATCACGGCGCCGAGATTTCCCTGCTGCGCGACCTCTACCGCCGGCAGGACGGAGCCGTACCGCGCCGAATATGACTTTCCGGTAACCGGCGACCGAGCTTCGGAACCCTACGTGGACTCCGTGACGCTCCGTGGCTGCGAGCTTCAGTGAAGCTGCGCCCTCTTGAAGCGTGACCGTGCGGGTGGTGACGCCGGTGTGGCGGGCGAGGGTGGTGTAGAGGGTTCGGCCGAGAGTCTGGCCCGCGCCGCCGAGGCCGAGGGCCCAGGCTGCTGCGGTGGGGCTCGTGCCGCGTTCGGCGAGGAGGGGGACGAGGGCGATGACGACGGCGTACATCGCGAAGCCGTTGAGGGTGAGTGCGCCGGCGAGCAGGACGAAGGGACGGCTTCGGGCAACTGACCTGCTGCCGACCTCTGTTGAGTCGGGGGTGCCGACGCGGGTGGCCAGGGGGCGCGCAGGGCGAGGGCGTGGGCCGGGATGGTGACGGCCGCGAGGATCGCCGCCAGGACCGTGTACGTAATGCGCCGGCTGAGGTGTTCGGCGAGGGTGACGATCGTGAGGGCGCGGACTCGGTCCTCGCCCCACCTGGGGTCCCCCGGGCCCTTTAGGATACCGGGTGGAGCCGGCCGTGGTCGCGGCCATGGGGCAGATACTCGGCAACCTGGGCTGAGCGGCGCGTACGGCCGCCGGGAGTGCGCCCGGCGGCCGTAGAGGATCACATGTCGGTGGCGTCCACCACGGCACCGAGGTCGACGCACTTGAGGCCGGTCGCCGTGCGCGTACCGTTCGGGGCCTCCTGCCCGTCCTGGACCACCAGCAGGCCGCGCGGCGATCGTCCTGGTCAGCTACGAGATCGTGTGCGACAGGGGGCAACCTGGCCGCGACTCTGCCCTCGCTCAAGTCGTTCCTGACGTACGCCGCCGGCGACGAGGGCCAGAAATCGCTGGCGCGCATTCACTACGCGCGCCTACCGGAGTCCGTTGCCGCCGAGGTGCGCAAGGTCGTCAGCACGCTGAGCTGACAGCCCGATCACCGGTTGGGCGCGAGCAGTTCGGCGATCTCCCGGGCCGCGTCACGCGCCGGGCGGCCCACGCCGATGAGCGTGGCGGAGGCCGGCCCGGTCCAGTCGCCGTAGCCGAGCAGGTGCAGGAGCGGTTCGCCGGGAGCGCGTGTTCCCGCGGTGGGGATGTGGCCGCGCCGCCCGCGTAGCCCCAGGGGCGCCAGGTGCGGGAGCGCCGGGCGGAAGCCGGTGCACCAGATGACCGCGTCGGCCGGTGCTCGCGTGCCGTCGGCCCAGACGACGCCGTCGCGGTCCAGGCGCACGAACATGGGCGATGCCTTCAGCAGCCCGGCGTCCCGGGCCTCCCGCACCGGCGGTACGGCGACGATGTCGCCCAGCGACATCACGCCTTCGGTGTCGGTACGGCCCTCGTCCAAGGCGCGGCGACGAGCGGTGGCCACGTCGAACAGGGCGCGGCCGTCGATGTCGTCGGCGAGGAACCGGGGTGGGCGTTGGGTGACCCAGGTCAGTTCGGTGTCATAGGCGAGGTCGGCGGCGATCTGGGCGCCGGAGTTGCCGCCGCCGACCACGACGACTCGCTGTCCGGCGAAGTCGCGGGGGCTGCGGTACTCGACGGTGTGCAGCTGGCGCCCGACGAACTCGGCACGCCCCGGGACAGCGGGCAGGAAGGGGCTACCACCTGAAGGTGCTCCGCGAGGCCGGCCTGATCACCGGCAGCCGCCGCGGTCGCTGGATCGACCACGCACTGACCCCCGACGCCCTCCAGCGGCTCCACGCCACCATCCCCACCCCGCCGGACAGCGAGCAGAAAGCGGAGCGAGCCGAACCAGAGGCATCGAACATCGTGCTCACGCACTATCCCGCCGCTCCACGACGTCGTGCCCATAGCGTGCCCGTAAGAGCGGACAGCCACGGTCAACAGCGGTGCGATCCGACCCTCACGACCACCCCAGGGAGAAGGCATCCGCGCAGTAAACCCCGGGTCAATGGCCTGGGTTGGAACGCCCGGCTCGATGTCCTTCCGGGCCAAGGTCGTCGACACCAAGGCACCAGCGTCACCCGGTCGCTGATCAACGCCTGCCGCGCCACGAGGTGACCTGAAAAAGTTCCCGGCTCGCGGCAACCCTTTGCGGGGCCTGTGACCACAAGGAGTCGGATCCGGCCAGTTCCGGTGGCCGGGATCCACCTTCCTCTGGTGAACGGCATGCAAGGAGAGCACTTCCCCATGAACAACCCCACGAACGGCGGGCGCCGCGGGCGTCACCGCCGTCGCTGGACCGCGACCGGTCTGCTGCTCGGTGTGCCCGCCATCGTCGTGCCGTATCTCCTGTTCGCGCAGGAGGACTCGCAGGCCGCGACGGTCGACGGCGATGCCTACTACCGGCTGGTTTCCGTGCGCAGTGGCAAGGTGCTGGACGTCAATAGCTTCTCCACCGCCGACGGCACCCGCATCCAGCAGTGGACCGACCAGAACACCGCCAACCAGCAGTGGAAGCTGAAGTCCGCCGGGGACGGCTACTACGAGCTGGTGAACCGCAACAGCGGCAAAGTGCTGGGCATAGCGGGCGGTTCGACCGCCAAGGCGGCTGCCGCTGAGCAGCAGACCGACAGCTCCTCCGCCTCCCAGGAGTGGCGGATCGGCGATGTGAGCGGTTCCGAGGCCGTCACCTTCACCTCCCGCAGAAGCGGCCAGGTCCTGGACGTCTCCGGAGGCTCCACGGCCCAGGGCGCGGCAGTCATCCAGTATCCGAGCCACGGCGGCACCAACCAGCAGTGGAAGCTGGTGAAAACGGCCGAGACCCAGGCGGCCGGGACCCGGGCGGCCGGGACCGACGGAGCGCAGACCACGGCCGCGGCCGGACCGTATGTATGGAACAACGCCCAGGTGGTGGGCGGCGGTTACGTCACCGGGCTGGTGTTCAACCCGCGGGAGAAGGGTCTGCTGTACGCGCGCACCGACATGGGCGGCGCCTACCGCTGGGACGCCGCGGCCGAGCAGTGGATCCCGCTGACCGACTGGGTCGGCGAGAAGGACTGGAACCTGCTGGGCATCGATTCGCTGGCCACCGACCCCGTCGACCCCAAGCGGCTCTACCTCGCGGCGGGCACCTACACCAACGGCTGGGCGGGCAACGGCGCGATCCTGCGCTCCACGGACCGGGGCCGCACCTTCAAGCGCACCGCTCTGCCGTTCAAGCTGGGCGGCAACGAGGACGGCCGCGGGGCGGGCGAGCGGCTGGCGGTCAACCCCTCGGACAACGGCACCCTGCTGCTGGGCACCCGCAAGAACGGCCTGTGGCGCAGCACCGACCACGGCGTGACATGGAGTCAGGTCTCCTCGTTCCCCGTCAAGGACGGGGCGAGCAGCGGCGCGGGCATCGCCTTCGTGACGTACGGCCCGGCCGGCAGCAAGACGGTCTACGTCGGCGTCGCCGACAAGTCCACCTCCCTGTACCGCTCCACCGACGGCGGCAGCACCTGGCAGGCCGTCTCCGGGCAGCCCACCGGCCAGATGCCGCAGCACGGCGTGCTCTCCGGTGACGGCTCGCTGTACCTGACGTACACCAACGCCCTCGGCCCCAACGGCGTGACGGCGGGTTCGGTGTGGAAGCACACGCCGTCCGGCGGGGCGTGGAAGAACATCTCCCCGTCCCAGGGCAGCTACGGGTTCTCCGGTCTGGCCGTCGACCCGCGCAAGCCCTCCACGGTGATGGTCACCACCCTCGGCCGCTGGTGGCCGGAGGACGAGATCTACCGGACCACCGACGGCGGCGCGAGCTGGAAAGCACTGGCCGAGAAATCGGTGCGGAATGCCTCCGCCGCTCCTTACGTCGGTACCGGCACCGGGCACTGGATGACCGCCCTGGCCATCGATCCCTTCGACTCCGGGCACGTGCTGTACGGCACCGGCAGCGGCATCTTGCGCAGCAAGGACGCCAACGCCTCCGACAGCGGCGGCACCAGCCACTGGAGCGTGGGGGCCCGAGGGCTGGAGGAGACCGCGCTGCTGGACGCGATCGCCCCGCCCGGCGGCGCCCAAGTCGTCACCGCCATGGGCGACCTGGGCGGTTTCCGCCACGACTCCCTGACCAAGGTGCCCGCCGGGCGACTGAAGAACCCGATGATGACCAACAGCACCGACATCGATTTCGCCCAGTCCAACCCCGCGCTGATGGTCCGCGTCGGCCGTGGCGGCGACAAGGACGGCGCCTACTCCACCGACGGCGGCACCAGCTGGACCGGCTTCAGGACAGAGCCGGTGGACAGCGCCGACACCGGCCATGTCGCGCTCGCGGCGGACGGCTCCGCCATCGTCTGGACCCAGGCCGGCCGGGCCCCGTACCGCTCGACCGACCAGGGGGCGAGCTGGTCGAAGGTCAGCGGCCTGGGCACCGGCGCCGTGGTCGTCGCCGACCGCTCCTCGGCCAAGACCTTCTACTCACTGGCCGGCGGCACGCTCCACGCCAGCACCGACGGCGGCGCGAGCTTCACCGCCCGCGCCACCAACCTGCCCGGCGGCGAGCTCAAGGCCGTCCCCGGCATCGCCGGGGACCTGTGGATCTCCGGCGGCGGCAAGGGGCTGCTGCACTCCACCGACGGCGGCCGCACCTTCACCACGCTCAAAACGGTGCAGTCCGCCTCCACCCTCGGCTTCGGCAAGGCCGCGCCGGGCGCCGCCTACCAGGCCCTGTACCTGATCGGTACCGTCAAGGACGTCACCGGCGTCTTCCGCTCCACCGACAAGGGCGCTACCTGGCTCCGCGTCAACGACGACGCCCACCAGTGGGGCAGCATCGGCGGCGTCGGCGTCATCACCGGCGACCCCGACACCTTCGGGCGCGTCTATGTCGGCACCAACGGACGCGGCCTCCAGTACGGCGACCCGTCCTGACCCCAACGCCCGAGCGGGGCCGCAGGCACAACGGCCTGCGGCCCCGCCATGGCTGAGGGACCTCGCTTCGTCCTGCACGAGCTCCTGGCGCCGGGCTGTCCGGACGATGCGCGAGGCGACCCCGCATCGTCAAGACGAGGAGGAGCAGCAGAACCAAAACAACTGAGTCACCGCAGTTCGGCAGGCGACAGACTCCGCCCCCACCGACGAGGGACCTCGGCCGGCCAACCCTCCGAGGTCAAGCGCCGTCGCTTCCCAAGCTGCGGGCGCGAGTTCGATTCTCGTCACCCGCTCTTCTTGAAGCCCCAGGTCAGCGGCCTGGGGCTGGTGTATTGCTGGGGATTCTCCGCCGATCCGGCCGCGGCCATGTGCGCGCCTACGGCACCACGTTCTCCCGTGCTCACCCCCGCTGGTTCACCGCCGGCGGCCACGGTGTCGTCACCACCGCGGACGACCTCTCCCAGTGGCTGATCGCCCAGAACAACCAGGCCGTGTCCGCCCACGGCCGCCGCATCGCCACCGCACGCACCATCCGGCTCACCCACACCCCACCGGAGGTGCCGGGCGACACGGACTACGCGATGGGCTGGGCGCGGTACCGGCACGACGACGGGACATCGGAGATCCAGCACAACGGCCAGCTCCTGACCCACAACTCCACGGCCACCCTGCTGCCCGACAGCAAGGTCGGCATCGCGGTCGTCACCAACACCGGCCTGATCTCCGGAGACGACGCCGCCCAGATCTCGCTGGGCCTCGTCGACCTCGCGCGGGGCAAGAGCCCCGAGGTGGCAAAGCCCTTCTCGATGACGGCCGACTGGGTCCTGGCGGCGCTGACCCTGCTGGCGACGGGCCTCGGCATCCGCGGCGTCCTGCGAGCGCGTCGATGGGCGCGGCACACCGCGCGACGACCGTGGTGGCGTACGGCCCTGCGGTTGCTGCCCCAGGCGCTCCCGGTCCTCCTCCTCACCCAACTCGCCTCGCTTCTGGGCCTGCTGATGAACCGTTCCGGAACCCTGGCACAGACCACCTACGCCTGGCCGGCCCTTGTCGTATGCGCAGCGGCCGGTGGCCTCGCCTCCACCGCGGTCATCACCGCCCGGTCCCTCGCCCTGTTCCGCTACCGCCAACACGCCCGGCACGGGGCCGGGAGCGACGAGGGCGACAAACCACTCGGCGCAGGGGACGAGCATGAGGCCTTCCGCCCCGCCTGACGCCGGTTCCCCACCGCGAGGCCGATGCCGCGTCGGGGCACACGGCACTGGCCTCACCTCAGGCAGCAAGCGCGCCAACTGATTGCACATGCGATATCGCCTATGTGCGCCTTACCGAGGAAGCATGTGAGGCACCTCTCCACGGGAAGGAGGGCGCGGTCGACCGGCGTGAGCCGAGGCCGTGCCCCAGCCGTGCCCGTAAGACCGGGCAACCACGGTCAACAATCAGTTTTCGCGTGCTGGATGTGTGCCCGGAGCCCACGCCGCCGCACGAGCTCTGCGCCACCTCCGAGGGCAGGCCTGGGGCCCGTGACGCCGAGGCGGGGAGCGGCACCGGTGGGGTGAGCAAGCCGCGGCATGTTCAGGCCGCCGACTCCCAGCCGCATACAGAACGGTTCCGGTTCCGTGGACGCGTGGACCCGAATCCACCAGCGCCTTCTCACACGCCCTGTCCGCCGGCGCGGAAACCACACTCCACGATCAGCCGACCGCAGGTCACGGGGCATCAGGTGACCGTTTCGGCGGCGAGGGTGTCGGCGGGAATGATCTGCTCCGTCCAGATGATCTTGCCGTTCGCCGTGTAGCGGGTGCCCCAGCGCTGGGCGAGCTGGGCCACGATCAGCAGGCCCCGCCCTCCCTCGTCGGTGGTCCGGGCATGATGCAGGCGCGGGGACGTGCTGCTGGCGTCGGAGACCTCGCATATCAGGCCGCGGTCCCGGATCAGGCGGAGACGTACCGGTCCGGCCGCATGGCGGATGGCGTTGGTGACCAGCTCGCTGACGATGAGCTCCGTGGTGAACGTCAGCTCGTCCATGCCCCACTCCGCCAGCTGCCGGCCGGCGAGCGTGCGGGCGTGTCCGACGGCGGCCGGGTCGCTGGGCAGGTCCCACGAGACGACCCGCTCCGGAGCCAGGACGTGGGTCCGGGCGAGGAGCAGGGCCACGTCGTCGGACGGGGGCCCCGTCAGCAGGGCGTCGACCGCCTTGCGGCCGATCTCCTCCAGCGTCGTTCCGGGCATCATGAGGGTCTCGCGCAGTCGGGAGAGCCCGACGTCGATGTCCCGGTCGAAGGTCTCGATGAGGCCGTCGGTGTAGAGCGCGATGAGGCTACCCTCGGCCAGCTCCAGTTCGACGGACTCGAAGGGGAGGTACCCGAGGCCGAGGGGCGGTCCGGCGGGCAGGTCGAGGATGTCGGCGCCGCCGCCGTCCGGGCCGACGATCACGGGCGGGAGATGACCGGCCCGGGCCAGCGTGCACCGTCTGCTGACCGGGTCGTACACGGCGTACAGGCAGGTGGCCCCCATGAAGGCGGCTCCCCCGGTCTCGTCCTCGGCCGCCGCCGTCCCGTCGCTGTCGTGCGCCCCCATGAGGCCGATGACCAGGTCGTCCAGATGGGCCAGCAATTCGTCCGGGGGGAGGTCCAGGTTGGCGAGCGTGCGGACCGCGGTGCGCAGGCGCCCCATGGTGGTCGCCGCGTTCATGCCGTGTCCGACCACGTCCCCGACGACCAGTGCGACCCGGGCTCCGGAGAGCGGGATCACGTCGAACCAGTCGCCGCCCACACCGCTGGGGGCATCCGCCGGGAGGTACCAGGACGCCGCCTCCAGAGCGGACCCTCCCGTCAGCTCCTGCGGCAGCAGCGAACGCTGCATGGAACGGGCCGCGGTGCGCTCGCGGGTGAAGCGGCGCGCGTTGTCGACGCTCACCGCCGCACGGGAGACGATTTCCTCGGCGAGGCGTACGTCGTCGTCCTCGAAGGGGCCGAGGCGCCGGGACCGGGCGAACGTCGCCACGCCCAGGGTGACGCCGCGCGCCCGTACCGGAACGACCATCAGCGAGCGGAAGTCGAACCCGCGGATGGAGGCGCCCAGGGAGTGGTCCTCGGTCACCCAGGCGCTGGTGGAGGGGTCCAGCGTCCGTTCCACCAGCGTCCTGCTCTCCAGCAGGCAGCGGGTCACGGGCGACGAGGGGGCACGCCGTACCGTCTCTCCCACGGCCAGACTCGCCTCCGGACAGCCCTCGCGCACCGACTGCTGCCCCGCGCGGCGGAGGACGGGCGTCATGCCGACCGGTCCGGGGGCCGGTTCCTCCCCCCTCATGACCGTGTCCAGCAGGTCGACGGCGACGAAGTCGGCGAGGGGCGGCACGGCCTCGTCGGCCAGTTCCTGCGCGGTCCGCGTCACGTCCAGCGTGCTGCCGATACGGGCACCGGCGTCGTTCAGCAGGGCCAGGCGTTCCTGGGCCCGCCAGCGCTCGGTGACGTCGATGACCATGTACCAGATGCCCACCTGCCGGCCCTGGCGGTCCTTCATGGCGAAGAAGGAGGCGGAGGACGCGCGCTCCCGGCCGGGGTCCGCGTAACTGGGGCCGCGGAACTCGTAGTCCATCACCGGCGTCCCGGTCTCCAGGACCGTCCGCATCCTCTCCTCGAACTCCTCTGCCTCCAGCCTCGGCAGCACGTCCTTCACCTGCCGCCCCAGCCGTTGGCCGAGGGGGATCAGGCGGTCCAGCGGCTCGTTCACCCAGACGTAGCGCAGGTCCGTGTCCAGGACGGCGATGCCGACCGGTGCGTGGGTGAGGAACGGCGTCAGCATCAGCTGGTTCACCCCGCCGCCCGGCATCCGCCAGAACGCCCTCTTCGGCGGCCGGCCGACGAATCTGCCGAAGACCAGTGCGGCGACCGTGGCGACCAGCACGCCCGGCACCATTTCGTAGATGCCCGACTCGAGCGGCCCGAGCAGTGGATTGATCTTCTTCCAGAGCAGCACCGTGGCCGCCCCCGACACGATGCCGGCCATGGCCCCCGCCCAGGTCATGCGAGGCCAGTACAGCGAGAGGAGGACGACCGGCCCGAAGGCCGACCCGAAGCCCGCCCAGGCGTAGGCGACGATGCTCAGCAGCCCGTCGGCTCTGAGCGCGATCACGAAGGCGACCAGGATCACCGCGACGACGGCGCCGCGACCGACCCACACCAGCATCCTGTCCGAGGCCCGCCGGTTGAGGAGCGCGCGGTAGAAGTCCTCGGTGAGGGCGACGGACGAGACCAGAAGCTGGCTGTCCGCGGTCGAGATGATCGCGGCCAGTACGGCGATCAGCATCACCCCGGCGACCCAGGGATCGAGCAGTGTCCGGCTCAGGACGATGTACACCGTGTCCGGGTCGTTCAGCGGCACGCCGATTCGCCCGATCCCTACGAGGCCGACGAGCGTGGCACCGCCGAGTACGACGATGACCCACCCCGTTCCGATACGACGGGCCGCGGGGATGGCACGGATGCTGCGGACGCCCATGAAGCGGGCCAGGATGTGCGGCTGGCCGAAGTAGCCGAGGCCCCAGGCGAGCAGCGAGACGATCGCGACGGCGCCGAGCGACCCGCCTGCCGACCACCGGCCGTCCGCGTAGTGGACCTCGGCCCCCGCGTCCAGCACGCCCGGCGCCTTGTCGTCGAGGGCGTCGCGCAGTGCCCCGAAGCCACCGAGCACCCCGACACCGACCAGGGGAAGCACGAGCAGGGCGAGGAACATCAGCGTGCCCTGCACCACGTGCGTCAGGCTCACGGCGAGGAAGCCGCCCAGAGCCGAGTAGATGACGATCACCAGGGCCGTCAGCGTCACCCCGAGCCCGAAACGGACGTCGAAGACCTGCTCGAACAGCAACCCGCCGGCCACCAGACCACTGGCGACATAGACGGTGAAGAACACGAGGGTGACCGCCGCCGAGACCATCCTGAGCATCCGGGTGCGGTCCTCGAACCGCTCCTCCAGATAGGCCGACAGGCTCACGGCGTTCCCGGCGCGCTCGGTGTAGGTGCGCAGCCTCGGAGCGACGAACAGCCAGTTGAGGTAGGTGCCGACCACAAGTCCGACGGCGATCCAGCCCGCGCCGATGCCGGCCGCGTACACCGCTCCGGGAAGCGCGAGGAACAGCCAGCCGGACATGTCACTGGCCCCCGCGGACAGGGCGGCGACGAACGCGCTGAGCCTGCGGCCCCCCAGGGCGAAGTCGGCGAACGTGTGAGTGCGGGTGTACGCCCAGACACCCGTGCCGATCATGGCGGCCGCGTACACCAGGAACGCGGTCACGATCGGCGCGCTCAAATCGAACATATGGTCCTCGCCTGCGAGGCTCATAAGCACCGGCGTGACCGTCGGCGCGCCTGGCAGCGGTATGCCCCGGCTGTACAAATCTACAGATACGAGTCGCAAGGGGCGACGTGTCGGGTGTGCCGCTCGGCAGCGGCGGCAGCGCGGAGAGGCTCTCGCAGCCGGCTGCCGCAGCGGCAAGGTCCCTCTCACGCCCCCGACGCGGCGTCGAGGTCGCGCACCGTCGACCCTCCCTGCGCCGACGCAGGGGGCCTGCGTAGGACCGGCCGAACCGGCCGCCTGCCCCCGCCCGGCCTGCGGTCCGGGAGGCGGGAGAAGTCTGCGTCGCGTCGCGACGTTGAGCATCTGTCGCAATCAGGAGCCCCGGCCGTGTGGCATCTGTCCATGGTGCCGGGCAAGCCTCGCTTCTACCGTCTGGGCACACGCGGTCCTTCACGTGGGGCGACCCCCTGCGCGGCCACCCGAACGCTGAGCGCGACGCCCGGTGAACCGCCGAGGCTTCGGGCCCTGGCAGCAGCCCTCACCGTCCCGAATCTCCTGAAGGGCCGAAAGGTTGAGCACACGGACTGCCGGCGGCGAGGCGCCGCTCCACTCTCCCGCCACGGGTCAGCGCATAGTGATCGTCGAGGACGACGAAGCCCTGGGCAGGGAAGTCGCGGAGCGCATCAGCCGCTGGGGCAACACCGTTCACCGTCTGAACCGCCCGGACCACGACACCCTGCAACGCCGACTCCAGCAACCCGTCGACGGCATCGCCGTGGTGTCCCGCGACGACATCGTCGCACTGCGCTACGCACTGCTCACCGAGCATCTCAAGCCCGGCATCCGCCTGGTGGTCACCCTCTTCGACCGCACCGTCGCAGACGAGGTCTCCCGTACCGTCCCGAACTGCAGTGTGCTCAGCATCACCGACACGATCGTGCCCAGCCTCCTGGCCAGCTGCCTCGACCCGCGGTACGCCATACTCCAGCCCACCGGCTCCGGCGTGGTCGGCGTACGGCGCCAGGACGGCCCCGCAATGGTCGATCACCTGTCCCGGCGGGCCCTCGCCACCGTCTCCCGGTCCCGGCCGCGCGTCGACGTCATGACCTGGTTCCGTTCCCTCGGCATCGCCGCCAAGGCCCTCGTCGCCAGCTTCACCGGGCTCCTTGTACTGCTCACCCTGGACATACTGCTCGGCGTCTTCGTCCTCCACGAACACTGGTACGACGCCCTGTGGAACGCGGCACGCACCCTCACCACGATCGGATCCTCACCCGCCGCGGAACACGGCCCTGCCTGGTACAAGCTCCTCTCCGCCCTCTCCATGCTGGCCGTGCTGGCCCTCGCCGCACTGTTCACCGCCGGCCTCGTCGACCAGCTCACCGGGCGGCGCATGACCAGCATCCTGGGAGCCCGTTCCATCCCACGGCACGGCCACGTCATCGTCGTCGGCCTGGGTCAGGTGGGGCTGCGGCTGTGCGCCCAGCTGCGCACTCTCGGCATCAAGGTCGTCGCCGTGGAGCGCAACCCCCAAGCCGACTGTGTGCCCCTGGCGCGGTCTTTCGCCATCCCCGTCGTCCTCGGTCGGGGCGGAGACCGCTTCCTCCTGAACCGCCTGTGCGTCCAGCGGGCCCGGGCCCTGGCGGCGGTGGGCTCCGACGGCCTGGAGAACATCGCTGTGGCGGTCACGACCCGGGCGGTCGCCCCGCAGCAGCGCATCGTGCTACGGGCCGGCGGCGACGAGGTCACCGCCGATTCGCAGTCGCTCTTCCGCATCGGCGCCGTGTGCGACGTCACCCGTATCGTGGGCGCGTCCGTGGCGGCGTCCGTGCTCGGCGCCAGACCGCTCAGCGTCTTCATGAGGGAACGACACACGTGCGCCCTGTTCCCCGACGAGCAGGTCATCGACCTCGGAACATGGGATGCGGGACACCACCGGGAGAGCGGTCCCACCGAAAGGAGCACCGGTCCTGCCACCGGCGTATCGGCCCGCTGACGACCGGCCCCGGAGTCCTGGTCCCGGCTGCCGGCGCTATGGCCGGGGACGACGGGGACACGTTCGCAGAATGGCGGCGAGTGCCGACCTGGCACCGGCGGCCACCTCCTCCCCTGCCTGGCCTGTTCGACCAGTGCCGCCGTGGGGTGCGCCACAGCAGCGGCACCGCGTGAGCGGTCAGCAGCACGGCCACGACGAGCAGGCCGGGCACCGAGGCCATCCTGGCCCCGACCGTGACCCGCCGGCTCATCGACACCTTCGCTCAGGGCGCCCCGCAGCCGCCGTCCGTGACGTGCGCTGTCCTCCCTCAGGACGGCGTCGCGCAACTTCGCCGCCAGCCGACGTCGTTCGGCGTCCGCGGCCCGTTCCGCGTGCCACAGCGCGCCGGCCAGCGCGAAGTCGTCCCGGGCCAGGATCCGCAGCCGTCGGCGCCGCACGGCGAGCTGCCCGAGGACCTGCTGTCCGCGATGCGCGTGGTCGCCGCCGGGGATCTACCCTCGGGCCCGTGGTCAGCGAGCGGATGCTGCAACCCGGGGACCGGTTGCTGTGCTTCACCGACGGCCTGTTCGAGGAGCACCAGGCCGGCGGGGAACAGTTCGGTGAGGAGCAACTCATCGAGTGGACCAACCGGATCCTCCACGAACGCACCCAGGTACGGGCAGTGGTACGAACTCTCTCCCACGCCCTGAAACAGGAGCGTGGCGGCACGACGAGCGACGACGCGACCGTCTTCCTCATCGAGTGGCGAGGCGGCGATGCCCATCATCTCGCCGCCTTCGGTCCGCGATGAATGCGCGCCGGGCCGGGGCAGGTGCTGCGGCCCAACGCCTCGCCAGGCCGAAGCGGTCAGCGTCTCCCATGCCGCACACCACCACCTCATCCACCACGCCCCTCTGGCACGGCATGGCCCTGCTGTTCGCCCCGGCGAAGAACAACGAACAACCCTGAGCAACCGCCTCCCTGTCCACCGCACCGACTACGGGCAGATGATGGCCGGTATGCGTATCCGTATCGACGCCGTCGACCTCCCCGGCCGCACCTGCCCGGCCCCCGCCGACGGGAACGGTCCCGTGTTCGCCAACATCCACGTCGCCGTGCAACGCCGCGACCGTCCGGCCGAGCTCCTCGAACCACAGCCTGGCGACGCCGTGTCCGCGACGTGGACCCTGGAGTGCACCGCGACCGCCTCCCCTGACGGCATCGACGTGACAGGCCCGTACGTGCAGGACCGGCTGGGCCGCCGGTTCATCTACCTGTCGTGGGGCACGGTCGACGACTCCGGCGTCTTCACCATGTTCCGCCGCGCCAAGCTCATGATCGACGCCATCCCGGCGGACGTACTCGCCGCCGCCGCACGCGACGGCCTGCTGGTCGGACGCCTCGGCCTGACCGACGCCGGCGGCAACCCCCTGTGCGCACGGGTTCTGCCCCCGCACATCACCTGGATCGCCGAACCCGCCGGCCAGGGCGGACCGTCACTGAGCCATGAGGACACGATCCCCCCTCGATGAAGGCCGGCACAGAACCCAGCGTCGGCCCTCACTCAGCGCTCCGACTGATCGGTGCCGGCGACCGCGCTGACCTGGTTTGTCCACAGGTGGACTTGGGCCTTCTGCCGTCTGTCGTGATCGACCAGGTCCTCCCGCAGGGTCTCGGCCTGCCGGCCGTGTCCCGACGCCCGGTTTACCCCGTCGGCTCCTGATGTCAGGATGCCGTGTCCGGGGGTGTCCGTCCCGCGGCCGGGGGAGGCTCGCATGACAGAGGTGCACTTGCGCACATTGTCCCGCTGGCAGGCCGATCAGCAGCGGGATGCCGTCGCGGACCTCTACGCCAAGACGTACCGCGGTGCCGCGGGCGCCGAATACCACGACCGTCAGGCCTTCCTCGACCGGTTCGAGCAGGATGTGCAACGCCCGGACTTCGACATGGTGGTCGCCGACGCGGCCGGCCTGGTGGGCTGCGCCTACGGATTCCGGATCGCCCGTACCGGCGCATGGTGGTCGGGTTTGCGCGGAGAACTGCCCGAGGACATCGAGGAACTCACCGCCTCGGGCCGCATGTTCCTGCTGGCCGAGCTGATGGTCCTGCCCGCCCACCGCCGCACCGGCATCGCGACCCGCCTGGGCGAGCGGCTGCTGGCCCGCCTCGACGCCGATCTGATCGTGGCGGCCGTGTACCGGACCGGCGACGAGACGGAGGACGACGCGGCGGCGGACGTCCTGCACTCCTGGGGATGGTCGAAGCTGGGCGCACTCGACCCCCGTGCCGCCCGGGACAGTTCCGGCCCGGGACCGGCGGCTCGGGACGTGTGGATCCGCAGGCCGCTGCGGTGATCTCAGGCCGGTGCGATGCCCCTGGACGTCCCGGAGCTTGTGTCAGGAAGCCGGTGCCTGTCATCCGGAACAGCGTCGGCGACGAGCGGCACAGTGGGCTTCCCCCGAGATGCGGAAGGTGTTGACAGAGGGGCAGATGGGTTTCATGGGACCGAGGCGGCCCGCCGCCAAGTCCACGCCGCCATGCGGGAGTTGGACTATCGGCCCAACAGCGCGGCACGTGCCCTCAAGCGCGGGGAGTTCCGCACCCTCGGCGTGATCACCTTCTCCCTCGCCACCATGGGGAACGTCCGCACCCTGGAGGCGATCGCCACCTGCGCCGCGCAGGAGGGCTACGCCGTCACGCCAGGAGGGTGTCCGGTACCGGGCACCCTCCCCACGCATGACGGCATGACGACCACCGCCGACGGTCGGACCGCTCCGGCTGCTACTGCCAGACGTACCAACGGCAGTGGTACCTGACGGAGTTGTCCCAAAACTCTCTGCTCGTTGTATCGCGCCGCGTGCCGCACAGTGGATGCCGTGCCGCACCGCAGGCCTGGTGAGGCACCTGCCGATCGCGTTCAACCCCCCGGCCGCCGCACTCCTCTCAGCCGAGGGCCCGCCTCGTCCGCCGCGGCGTGAACCGTGTCCCCGGACGCCGGCCCGACCGGCACCGCCGGGACACGGCAGACCACGACGCCGCCCGGCGCGACTGCGCACACACAGCAGTCGTCCTCGCGCCGACCAAGGAGATCCCCCATTGTCCCGCCGTTTCCTCTTCATCCTCGGCAGCCACCGCGGCAACGGGAACACCGAGTTACTCGCGCGCCGGGCCGCCGCACAGCTGCCCGCCGGCATCGAGCAGCAGTGGATCTCGCTCGCCGAGCATCCGCTCCCCGACTTCGACGGCCTGCGGCACGGCGCGGGGCACCCCACGCGGCCCGAGGAGGGCAACCACGCGACACCGAGGCGCTGGCGCGCGCGAAGACGTTCTTCGCCCAGGACGCGCCGCCCGCCCGCTTCCCGGACGGCCGCACACGGCCCGAGTCCGACACGGAATCCGCCGCAGAACCACCGTGCGGCGCCACGACGCCGCCCCCGGCATGTGCGCTGTCACCTCCTCCTGAGGAAGCCGTGATGTCTCGTCCTCAGGCCGATTCGTGCACATGACGGTGGTCGATACCGCCATCCGTCTTCCGTCGACCGAGAGAGTGGTCATGTCAACCGAGCCCTCCGTGTCAACTGTTTCTCCTCCTGCCGGGTCTCCGTCCACCACGTCCCGGCGTACGTTCATCGCGACCACCGCCGTCGGCGGTGCGGTCGTGGCGGGCGGCCTGACAGCGGGGCCGTCCGTGTTCGGCGTCGAGCCTGCGAACGCCGCCGAGGCGTCGCCCGGCAGCCGCGTCTCCCTGACCGTCAACGGCGAGCGCCGCACCGTCACGGTCGACAACCGGACCTCGCTGCTGGACCTGCTGCGCGAACACCTGGGGCTGACCGGCTCGAAGAAGGGCTGCAACGCCGGTGCCTGCGGCGCCTGCACCGTCCTGGTCGACGGCCGCCGGGTCAACTCCTGCCTGACGCTGGCGGTCCGGCTGGACGGCGCCGAGGTCACCACCATCGAGGGCCTGGCCGACGGCGACCGACTGCACCCGCTGCAGCAGGCGTTCATCGACCAGGACGCCTTCCAGTGCGGCTACTGCACCTCCGGCCAGATCATGTCCGGCGTCGGCTGCATCGACGAGGGCCGCACCGGCTCACCGGAGGAGATCCGGGAGTTCATGAGCGGCAACATCTGCCGCTGCGGCTGCTACGTGAAGATCGTGCGGGCGGTCGAGCAGACCGCGCACGGGAAATGAGGCACGGCCCCCATGCATCCCTTCTCCTACACCCGGGCCTCCGACACCCGTGAGGCCCTCGACGCGGGCCGCGACGGCGGCCGTTACATCGCCGGCGGCACCACACTGGTCGACCTGATGCGCGAGACCGTCGAACGCCCCCGCACACTGGTCGACATCAGCGCCCTGCCGCTGCGCGACATCGTGGTCACCCGGCGCGGGGGCCTGCGCGTCGGCGCGCTGGTACGGATGGCCGAGGCCGCCACCCACCGCGGGGTGCGCGCACTGTATCCGGTGATCTCGCAGGCCCTGGAGCTGAGCGCGTCGGCGCAGTTGCGCAACATGGCCACCATCGGCGGCAACATCATGCAGCGCACCCGCTGCACGTACTTCCGCGACGTGAGCGCCGACTGCAACAAGCGTGAGCCGGGCTCGGGCTGCGCGGCCCTGCACGGCGTCAACCGCACCCATGCCATCCTCGGCACCTCCGACGACTGCGTGGCCACCCACCCCTCCGACGTCGCCGTGGCCTTCACCGCCCTGGAAGCGACCGTGCACCTGCTGGGGCCGGACGGCAAGCGCACCGTGCCCTTCGCCGACTTCCTGCTCAAGCCGGGCAGCACACCCAACCGCGAACAGGCCCTGCGCAGGGGCGAGTTGATCACCGGTGTCGAGCTTCCGGCCCTTCCGCGCCCGCTGAAGTCGGGCTACCTGAAGGTGCGCGACCGGCAGTCCTACGAGTTCGCGCTCACCTCGGCGGCCGTCGCCCTGCACATCCGCGGCGGAGTGATCCGCGAGGCCAAGGTGGCCGCCGGAGGCGTGGGCACCGTCCCCTGGAAGCTCGCCGCCGTCGAGCGGGAGCTCATCGGGCGGCGGCCGTCCGAGGCCCTGTGGACCAAGGCCGCCGAGCGGGCGGCGGACGGGGCCCGGCCCCTCCGACACAACCGTTTCAAGGTCGAGTTGCTCAAACGGACCGTCGAGCGCCAACTGCGCGTCGCAGGAGGTGGCAAGTGAGCCAGCAGCCACAGGCAGCCGTCGGAGCACCGCTGTCCCGGGTGGACGGGCGGCTGAAGGTCACCGGCCAGGCCGAGTACGCTGCCGACCTCCCCCACGCTCGAACAACCTCGCGCGGGGGGACCCCCATCATCGACGGCGTCGTCCACGCCGTCGTCGTCGACAGCACCGTCGCACGCGGACGTATCACCGGCATCGACACCCGCGCCGCCGATGCCCTGCCCGGAGTCCTGGGCGTCATCAGCCACCTCGACAAACCCGCGCTGGTCTACCGCGACAACCCGGGCGCCTGGTTGGATCCCTTCGTCGGCGAACGGCTGCACGTCTTCCAGGACGACAAGGTCCGCTTCTTCGGACAGCCCGTCGCCGTGGTCGTCGCCCGCACACTGGAGGCCGCCCAGCACGCCGCGGACCTGGTGAGGGTCTCCTACGACGCCGAGCAGCCCACTACCGACCTGACCGGCGCGCCCGAGAACGACCCCCTGCCTACGCAGGACTACGCGCGCGGCAACCCCGAAGAGGCGTTGGCCTCGGCGGAGGTGAGGGTCGAGGGCACCTACCGGCTCACCCGTAACCACCACAACGCGCTGGAGCCGCACGCCACCATCGCCCGCTGGGACGGCGAGAAGCTCACCGTGTGGGACAAGACCCAGTGGGTGCTGGGCGCGCGCGACGAACTTGCCGCCGTGTTCGGCATGTCGGCGGAGAACGTGCGCGTCATCTCGCCGTTCGTCGGCGGCGCGTTCGGCAACGCGCTGCGTACCTGGCCGCACACCACCATCGCGGCCCTCGCCGCCCGCGAGATCCGCCGCCCGGTCAAACTGGTCCTGACCCGCGAGCAGCTGTACTACGGGGTGGGCTACCGGCCCGCCTACGAGTACGGGCTGCGTCTGGGCAGCACCCGAGGCGGACGCGTGACCGCGGCAGTCCACCGGATACGGGCCGAGACGTCCTCGTACGAGCACTTCGCCGAGGGCGTGATGAACCCGGGGCAGCTGCTCTACGCCACGCCCCACGTCCGCCAGGCGTTTCGGACCGTGCCGCTGGACGTGAACACACCGACGTTCATGCGGGGCCCCGGCTGGTCCAGCGCCGCCTTCGCCATCGAGTCGGCCATGGACGAACTCGCCCACGAGACCGGCATCGACCCGATCGAGCTGCGGCTGCGCAACGAACCGCAGGAGGACCCGTCCAACGGGCTGCCCTTCTCCACCCGGCGCCTGAGCGAGTGCCTGCGGACCGGAGCCCGCGCGTTCGGCTGGCACCGGCGCAACCCCAAGCCCCGCTCCCGGCGGGACGGCGACTGGCTGATCGGCATGGGCATGGCCAGCGGTATCTACGACACCCTGCGCATGCGGTCCGAGGCACGGGTCAGGCTGGACGCCGACGGCACGGCCCTGGTCCAGGCGTCGACCAGCGACATGGGCCCCGGCACCTACACCTCCATGACCCAGCTCGCCGCCGACGCCCTCGGCCTGACCATGCGCACGGTCCGCTTCGAACTCGGCGACTCCACCTTCCCGGCGGCCCCGCCGCACGGCGGATCGCAGACCATGGCCGGCGTCGGCTCCGCCGTCCAGGACGGCTGCGACAAGCTGCGACAGGAGGCGGTCAAACTCGCCGTCGAGGACGAGCGGTCGCCGCTGCACGGCGTCGACGCCGACGACATCGTGGTCCGCGGCGGCCGGCTGCACGTCAAGGGCACCCCCGCGCGCGGGGAGACCTACCGGCAACTGCTGGCCCGCAACAACCGTACGCACCTGGAGACGCGCGGGACCTTCACCCCGAGCGGCGACGACCGGTACTCCATGAACGCCTACAGCGCGGTGTTCGCCGAGGTGGCCGTCGACCGGCGGCTGGGTCTGGTGCGGATGCGGCGCATGCTGGGCGTCTACGACGTCGGGCGGATCATCAGCCCCAAGCTCGCCGACAGCCAGGCCCTCGGCGCCATGGTGGGCGGCATCGGGCAGGCCCTGCTGGAGCACACGGTCACCGACCACCGCGACGGCCGGATCGTCAACGCCAACCTCGCCGACTACCTCGTCCCCGTCAACGCCGACATCCCCGACCTGAAGGCGATCTATCTGGACGGGGAGGACCTCCACGCCGACCCCATCGGCGTCAAGGGCCTCGGCGAGATCGTGAAGGTCGGGGTGGCGCCGGCCATCGCCAACGCGGTCTTCCACGCCACCGGCCGCCGCGTCCGCGACCTGCCCATCACCGCCGAAGCCCTGCTCTGAACCCCGGGCGGCAAGGACCCCTCCCGCCACCCGGGCGGGGCCCTGAGCGCCGTCCCACATGATCGGCCCGCCGCCGTGCCTCCCAATCCCCCATGCCGGCGCGGCGGCGGGCTTCCCGACCTCCCCCAGGAGAGCCACTCATGCTGAACATCGCGGACACGCTGTACCGCTGGTGCCGCGAGGACCGCTCCTTCGCCCTCGCCACCGTCGTCCAGATCAGCGGCAGCGCACCCCTGCCCCCCGGCACCGCACTGGCCGTGGACAACGGCGGCGAGGCGGTCGGCAGCATCTCCGGAGGATGCGTGGAGGGCGCGGTCTACGAGCTGTGCAGGCAGGTGCTGGAGTCGGGCGAACCCCCGGTGCGGGCCCGGTTCGGCTACTCCGACGACGACGCCTTCGCCGTGGGCCTGACCTGCGGCGGCGAGCTGGAGGTCCTGGTCCAGCGCGTCGACCCCGCCGACCAGCCCCACCTCACCACCGCCCTGGAAGAGGTGCTGGCCGGTCTGTCCATAGCCGTGGCACAGGTGGTGGACGGGCCGCAGCACCTTCTGGGCCGTACCCTGTCCGTCTTCGGAGGCGGCAGCGCGTACGACGGAACACTGGGCGGCCGGCAGGAGGACCGGGCGGTTGCCACCCAGGTCCGCGCGCTGCTGCGGGCTGGGCGCACCGGCCGCGTCGAGGTCGGCGGGGACGCCGACACCTGCCCGGAGAAGCTGACGCTCCTCGTCCACACCCACGCAGCGCCGCCCCGCATGCTGATCTTCGGCGCCGTCGACTTCGCCGCAGCCCTCAGCCAAACCGGACGCTTCCTCGGCTACCACGTCACGGTCTGCGACGCCCGCCCCGTGTTCGCCACCCACGCCCGCTTCCCACACGCCAACGAGGTCGTCGTCGACTGGCCCCACCGCTACCTGGAGACCACACAGGTCGACGCCCGTACCGCGATCTGCGTCCTCACCCACGACGCCAGGTTCGACATCCCCCTGCTGCGTC
Source organism: Streptomyces dysideae (assembly GCF_001514305.1). GTDB lineage: Bacteria > Actinomycetota > Actinomycetes > Streptomycetales > Streptomycetaceae > Streptomyces > Streptomyces dysideae. The sequence continues at coordinate 3,419 of NZ_KQ949117.1, read as the reverse complement.
TGGCCCTCGGTCTCCCGGTCGGCTACATCGGCGCGATGGGCTCCCGGCGCACCCACGAACACCGCCTGGAACGTCTGCGTGAGGCCGGCGTGTCCGATGAGCACCTCGCGCGCCTGCACTCGCCGATCGGACTGGACCTCGGCGCCCACACCCCCGAGGAGACAGCGATCTCCATCACCGCGGAGATCATCGCCCACGCCAACAACGGCACCGGCCTGCCCCTGTCCCGCGTCCCCGGTCCCATCCACGGTTCCGTCCCGGTGGCCCGGATGTCACCAGCCTCGGTCCAGGCCGCATGACGGCGCGACATGGATGGAGGAGAGGCCCGGTGCTCCGTTGTCATCGGTCCCACGTCTCAGCGCAGCGGCTCCATCTCCCAACTGGCCAGCATCCGCAGGGCTTCCTCCGACCGGGAGCCCGGCTCGGCGTGATAGGTCATCAGCCGCATGGGGGCGCCCCCGGGCAGCGCCATGGGTTCGTGGACGAGGTCGAACTCTCCCGCCAGCGGGTGCCGTATCCGCACGGACTCGCCGATGGTCCCGCAGCTCACCTCGTGCCGTGCCCACAACCGCCGGAACTCCTCGCTCTTCTGCGACAACTCCTGGATCAGGGAAGAGAAGTGTGAATCATCGGGGCTTTTGCCGGCGTTCATGCGCAGAACTCCGGCGACCCTCAGCGCCACACCCTCCGGGTCGGCGAAGCGGTCGCGGGCCTCGGGCGAGAGGAAGGTCAGCCGGGCCACGTTGCGCTCCTCGGGCGGCAGTTGGGCCCAGTCCCCGAAGACGGCGGCGGCGAGTCGGTTCCACCCCACGATGTCCATGCGCCGGTCTACGGCATAGGCGGGCACGCCGAGCGTGTCGAGCAGGTGCTGGAGGGTGGGCCGCAGCCGCTGCGGCCGTGGCGCGGCCTGCGTCGTGCTCTGCCGGTCGGGCTGGGCCAGCCGGATCAGATGGCCACGCTCCTCCTCGGTCAGACGCAGGGCGCGGGCGACGGCGTCCAGCACCTCGACCGACATGGTGTCGCCGTATCCCTGTTCCAGGCGGGCGTAGTAGGCGTACGACACCCCCGCCAGCTGCGCCAGCTCCTCGCGCCGCAATCCCGGAACCCGCCGCCGGCCGTGCGAGGGCAGGCCCACGTCCTCGGGCCTGAGCCGGGCCCTGCGGGAACGCAGGAACTCCCTCAGCTCGGTACGCCGGTCGAGTCCGGACGTCACTTGGTCGCCGGACACCACATGTGAAGACATCTCTGTCCTCCAGTTGTCAAACGGGCCTCGCTGATGCGGAGCAGCGTACATCATCGACTCTACGACTCATCTTGATACTGAGTATCAGACTGATATAGAGTCCCCTCGAAAGACTCAATCTCGAACGGAAGTGTTCTCGTGAGCAAGATCTGGTTCGTCACCGGTTCGTCGCGCGGCTTCGGCCGCCAGTTCGTCCAGGCCGCCCTCGAGCGCGGCGACAGGGTCGCGGCCACCGCCCGTAACACCGACTCCCTCGCGGACCTGGTGGCCGCCCACGGCGCGGCGATCCTTCCGCTGACCCTGGACGTCACCGACAAGGCCGCCGCCACCGAGGCCGTCCGGCGGGCGCACAACCACTTCGGTCGCCTCGACGTCGTCGTCAACAACGCCGGCTACGGCCTGTTCGGCACCATCGAGGAACTGACGGAGCAGCAGGTCCGCGACCAGATGGAGGCCAACTTCTTCGGCGCCCTGTGGGTCACCCAGGCCGCCCTGCCCCTCCTGCGGGCCCAGGGCAACGGCCACATCGTGCAGATCTCCAGCGTCGGCGGTGTCACCGCCTTCCCCAACCTCGGTGTCTACAACGCCTCCAAGTGGGCCCTGGAGGCCCTGAGCGAGGCCCTCGCCCAGGAGGTCGCCGGATTCGGCATCAAGGTCACCCTCGTCGAGCCCGGCGGCTTCGCCACCGACTGGGCCGGCTCCTCGGCCACCTTCGCCGGGCAACTGCCCGCCTACGACGACCTGCGCGCGGCCGTCGCCGCCAACTGGAGCAACATCGAGAACGGTGATCCCACCGCCACCGGTGCGGCCCTGCTGAAGATCGTGGACGCCGACAACCCGCCCCTGCGGGTCTTCTTCGGCACCGCCCCGCTGCACCTCGTCCCGCAGGTCTACGCCGAGCGGCTGAAGACCTGGGAGGAATGGGCCCACGTCGCCACGCAGGCCCAAGGCGCCGTGGCGTAGCGGCCCGCCGACAGCGCCGGTCAGGTCAGGGCCGGCGCACGTCGCCGCAGCCACGGGAGCGGTCGGCGGGCCTGCCGTTCACCGTCTCGATGAATCCGCTGCCGATCTTCGCGCGCAGCGGCCGCACATAGCCAGCTCCACAATCTGATACTCAGTATCAGATTGAGTCCTTGCTGTACCCTTCTGGTATGAGCGAGACCGCCCGTACCGCCGACCAGCCCGCACGCAAGCCGCCCGGATTGCGTGAGCGCATGCGTGCGACGGTTCGGGCGGAGGTGGTCGAGGTGGCGCACCGGCTCTTCGCCGAGCAGGGGTTCGACCGGACGACCGTCGACCAGATCGCCGGCGAGGTGGGCCTGTCGCGCGCCAGCCTGTTCCGGTACTTCGGCACCAAGGAAGACATCGTCCTGGGACGCCTGGAGGAATCCGGCCGCCAGATCGCGGAGGCGCTCGCCGCCCGCCCCGACGACGAGCGGCCCTGGGAGGCACTGCGCCGGGCGTTGGACGTCCTCACGAGGATGAACGAGGCAGCGCCCGAGCAGACACTCGTCTATCTGCGCATGCTCCAGGAGACCCCGTCACTGCGCGCCCGGCACCACGAGAAGCAACTGAGCTGGCAGGAGCTGCTGGTGCCGGAGATCGCCCGGCGACTGGGGGTAGGCCCCGACCGGCCCGAGGACACCAGGCCGGGTGCACTGGCCGCCGCCGCACTCGCCTGCCTGGACGTGGCCGCCACGGGGTGGGTGGCCTGTGAGGCCACCGTCCCGCTGGCCGTGCTGCTCGACCGGGCGATGGGCGCGTTGGAGGAACTCTGAGGGACGACGGCCTCCCCCGGCCGAGCCATGCGACGGCGTCCGACATGATGTGGAGGTCCGGTCGCTCGTCGCCGACCGGAGGTGCTGGCGCCCGATGCCACCGACCGGAGGTGCGGAGGCCCGCGACGCTGTCGTGACGCGGGCTCGCGTGATCGGGGCCGCCGCGGATCGGCGTTGTGCGCGGACCTGTCGGTGTCCGGCGCCCAGGGCTCCGATCGGTGAGCCGTCCGTACCGGCCGTGTTCAGCGGGCGGTGACGGGCCGGGCGCAGGAAGTCGCCGTGGCGCGGGGTGCCGTCCCTGCCCCGTTCGAACGACTCGGGCGGGGTGAGCGAGCGGAAGCCGGCGGCCGTGGCGGTCGCCGTCCCGTCGGAGTTCACGGCTCGCTCACCGTCGAAGC
>NZ_KQ949116.1 GCF_001514305.1 Streptomyces dysideae | reverse complement strand
GAACGCGGCCGCCAGCCGTGACACCGGCGGCAGCGAGTCGTCGCGCAACGTCTCCGCCGCGGCCAGCACCGTCGTACGCGCCGGCCCTTCCGGAACCGCGGCGGCCGCCCGTTCGTAGAGGTCGCCGCCCTCCTCCAGCACCAGCCCGACGTCGATGCCGGCCGGGACCTTGACACGGGCGATACGGCGCCAGGTGGTCACCGGATCGCTCCAGGCCTCCACGTGATACGTCCAGCGGCCCTCCGAGGAGGGGGTGACCTCGGCACCCCAGCGGTCGCTGCCGGGCGCCAGTTCCCGCATCGGCGTCCAGGCGCCGGGGCGGCCCGCGGGGTCGGTCAGGACGGCATGGGCGGCGACGGCGTCGTGGCCCTCGCGGAAGACGGTCGCCGAGACCTGGAACGTCTCGCCCGCGACCGCCTTCGCCGGGAGCCTGCCGCGGTCCACGACTGGGTGGACGTCCCGCACCGGGATGCGGCCGATGGTCTCGGTCGTACTCATGAGTCTCACCTCCGCCGTGCTCGAGGGCGGGCACGGGGCCCGGCCGGGGATCCAAGCTGCGCCGGAAGGGATCTACCTCCGCGCGGGGGAACGCCGCCGTACCGACGGCGGGCCCCGCCGCGCGGTGCCGCCCTGACGGGGGTGTTCGCTCCGCTCCTGGAGATGGCCGGCCAGCGTGGTCCGCAGATAGCGATCGGCGGCGTCCGCGGCCTCACGCGCACAGCGCTTCCCCAGCAGCACGCAGAGGGTGTAGCCGGCGTCCTCGAAGGTGGCGCGCACCGCGCGGTCGGTCGGGGCCGCGAGCATGGCACGTTCCCAGGCCCGGTACCGCCGCAGTTGCCGGGCGACTTCGGCTTTGGCCGGTAGCAGCATGGCGCCGTTCACCTTCCGGCTCGATGGCACGTTTCCCGACCGTCGGGCGGTGGCCGTGCGCGCACACGGATCCCGTTACGGGCATCGAGGTCTTCACTCATGGTGCACGGATGACGACGCAACGTCTTGTTAGAGCTTCAACCAACTCGAGTGCGCGCTCGTGTTGCACGAATGGCGTAGCACTCCCACAGTGGAGCTGACTCAGAAGCGATCAGTGCTCACGCTTCGTGTTCGGGACCTCCGGTCCCGCAGGGGCTGAGGAGAAGCGAGAGCTTCGCCGGTGAGGAGCCAACGAGATGAAGACCGCAGTGCCCTGCTACTACCACCTGGACGTGGAAGTCAGCCCGGAACGGGTTGGACAGGTCAGGCGCATCCTGGCCGCTCACCTCCGGTTGTGGGACCTCGAGACACTTGTCGAGCCCGTCTGCCGCGGCGCCGGGCTGCTGCTGAAGGCCATCGACGAGCACGCCACCGACAAGAACACGTCGATCGAGATGTGGTGGAACGGCCAGCACCTCATCACGGCCGTCGGGGACCACAACCGCGATCTGCGCCCGGACCAGGACCTGCGCGCCTGCCTGGCCCGCATCGCCGCCATGAGCGACGGCTGGGGCTGCTGCGCCACGGACACCGGCAGCAAGGTCATCTGGTTCTCGCAGCGCGCCCGCGCCGGCGAACGCGTCCCGCTGGTGCCGACGGCTCCCGCGCCGAGTCTGCGCGAGGTGCTTCAGGTGCCCCGCGAGGTGCCGGTCGCCGTCCTCGCCGATCCGGCGAGTACGTCGGACGGCGTACTGGAGGACGCGCGGTGACCGCGCGCCGACAGCGGAGAGGGGTGCCCGCCTGGAGCGGGCACCCCTACCCGTTGGGCGCCGCCCACGACGGCCGGGGCACCAACTTCGCGCTGTTCAGCGAGGTCGCCGAACGCGTCGAGCTGGAACTCGTCGGCGACGACGGCAGGCACCGCCGCATCCCGCTGACCGAGGTCGACGGCTTTGTGTGGCACGGCTACCTGCCCGGCGTGGGACCGGGCCAGCGTTACGGCTACCGGGTGCACGGCCCCTGGGCCCCGGCCCTGGGCCATCGCTGCAATCCGGCGAAACTGCTCCTCGACCCGTACAGCCGGGCGGTCGACGGTCAGGTCGACAACCACGCCTCCCTCTTCGAGCGCACCCCCGGCGGCCCGTCCCCGGCGGACAGCGCCGGGCACACCATGCTCGGCGTGGTCACCGACCCGTACTTCGACTGGGGCGACGACCGCCCTCCCCGGCGCCCGTACGCCGACACCGTCATCTACGAGGCCCACGTCAAGGGCCTCACCCGCACCCACCCCGACGTCCCCGCCGAACTCCGCGGCACCTACGCCGGCCTGGCGCACCCGGCGGTCGTCGAACACCTCACCTCGCTGGGCGTCACGGCGGTCGAGCTGATGCCGGTGCACCAGTACGTCCAGGACGGCGTCCTGCTGGACCAGGGCCTGGCCAACTACTGGGGCTACAACACCATCGGCTTCTTCGCCCCGCACAACGCCTATGCCGCCCACGGCACCCGGGGCCAGCAGGTCAACGAGTTCAAGTCGATGGTGAAGGCGCTGCACAAGGCCGGCCTCGAAGTGATCCTCGACGTCGTCTACAACCACACCGCCGAGGGCAACGAGAAGGGCCCCACCCTGTCCTTCCGAGGCATCGACAACGCCTCGTACTACCGCCTGGTGGACGGCGACTGGGGGCACTACTACGACACCACCGGCACCGGCAACAGCCTGCTGATGCGCCACCCCTACGTGCTGCAGCTCATCATGGACTCGCTGCGCTACTGGGTCACCGAGATGCACGTCGACGGCTTCCGCTTCGACCTCGCTGCCACACTGGCCCGGCAGTTCCACGAGGTGGACCGGCTGTCGGCGTTCTTCGATCTGATCCAGCAGGATCCGGTGATCAGCCGCGTCAAGCTGATCGCCGAGCCGTGGGACGTGGGCGAGGGCGGCTACCAGGTGGGCAACTTCCCGCCGCTGTGGTCGGAATGGAACGGCAAGTACCGGGACGCCGTACGGGACTTCTGGCGGGCGGAGAAGTACACGCTCGGCGAGTTCGCCTCCCGGCTGACCGGCTCCTCCGACCTGTACGCGCACAGCCGGCGCCGCCCCCGGGCCAGCGTCAACTTCGTCACCGCGCACGACGGCTTCACCCTGCGCGACCTCGTCTCCTACAGCGACAAGCACAACGAGGCCAACGGGGAGGGCAACCGCGACGGCGAGAGCGTCAACCGGTCCTGGAACTGCGGCGCCGAGGGCGAGACCGACGACCCGGCCGTCCTTGACCTGCGCGCCCGCCAGCAGCGCAACCTCATCGCCACGCTGCTGCTGTCGCAGGGCATCCCGATGCTCTGCCACGGCGACGAACTGGGCCGTACCCAGCGCGGCAACAACAACGCCTACTGCCAGGACAACGAGGTCTCCTGGACCGACTGGCGGCTGACCGAGGAGCAGGAGGCGCTGACCGGCTTCACGCGGTACGTCATCGGTCTGCGCGCCGCCCATCCCGTGCTGCGCCGCCGCCGGTTCTTCCAGGGCGAGACACCGACGCACCCGGAGCAGCCGCTGCCCGACCTGGTATGGCTGGCGCCGGACGCGTCCGAGATGACCGGCGAGGACTGGCAGCGTTCCGACGCGCACTCCATCGGCGTCTTCCTCAACGGCGACGCCATCGCCGAACCCGACGCGTGCGGCCGACCCGTGGTCGACGACTCGTTCCTGCTGCTGCTCAACAGCTACTGGGAGCCGGTGGTGTTCCGGCTGCCGGACGTCACCTACGGCGAACGCTGGACGATCCTGATCGACACCGCGCAGGAGGACACGCCCGACGAGAAGGAACACAAGGCCGACACGGAACTGACCGTCGAGGCCCGCAGCCTGGTCCTGCTGTCGCGGCCCGCCCGCACCGCCGGGTGAGGCTCAGCGTGCGCGGTGCGAGGTCACCGTGAACTGGGCGCCGTCGGCGTCCCGCAGCACGGCCTCGTCGCTGACCTTCGACAGGACGCTGCCGCCGTGCTGTTCCGCGGCCCGCGCGCAGGCCGCCACGTCCGCGACCGCGAAGTGGACCTGCCAGTGCGGCCGGATCGTCGGGTCGGGAGCCTTCCCCAACGCCCCCGACTCGATACGCGCCACCACGTCCCCGCGGCTGCGCAGCACCACCTCGCCGCCCTCGTAGTGCACCTCGCAGCAGCCGGGCCGGTCCGACGCCCACTCCAGGACCTCGCCGTAGAAGATGGCCGCGTCGAAGGCGTCACGGGTGTGCAGCCGGATGAAGGCGGGCGCCGAGCGGCGCCAGGCCTCCCAGTCGGCGACGAGTTCCCCCTCCCAGACCCCGAAGGGCGCCCCGTCCCGGTCGGCGAGCAGCGCCGCCCGCCCGGGCGGGAAGGAGATCGGCCCCACCGCCGCGGTGCCGCCGCGCTCCTGGGCCCGCGCCGCGGCCTCGTCCGCGCTGGGCACGGCGAAGTACGGCGTCCACGCCACCGCCATCTGCCACATCCCGGCGACCGCGGCGATCCCGGCGACGGGCACCCCGTCGGCCAGTGCGATCCGGAAGTGGTCGCCCAGCTTGGCCGACCGCCACCGCCAGCCCAGCACGGCACTGTAGAAGTCCTCCGTGGCCTGCAGATCGCGGCTGGTCAGGCTCACCCAGCAGGGCGCGCCGAAAACGGAGTGCGTGGAGATGACCTCCGAGGTACCGCTGGAGGTTCGCGAGTCGTGATTCATGGCAGTCGCGTCCTGGTCTCACCGACCGGCAGCCACCGGTCTCCTCCCAGTGTCCAACCGGAACCGCTCCGGGGCCTGCCGAGTACCCCCGGCGCGTCGCCGAAACGGAAGGCGTTCCCAGCCGCCCGCCCACTGGCACGCGGCCGGTCGAGTGACGAGGATGGAGGAGTGGCATCCGTACCGCACGAGCCCGCCGACGAGACGGACCGGATCCTCGAGCTGCAGGAGGAAGTCGAGCAGCTCAAGGAGGCCGTCGCCTCGCATGCCGTCGTCGACCAGGCGATCGGCATGGTCGTCGCGCTCGGCCGGGTGACGCCGGACCAGGGGTGGGAAGTACTGAAGGACGTCTCCCAGCACACGAACATCAAGCTCCGCAATGTCGCGGAACTGATCCTCATCTGGGGACGCAGCGGGGAGATGCCCCCCGAAATCCGCGTGGAACTCGAAGACGCCCTCGACCGTTACGGTCCCACGCAGATTCCGGGAGTGCCGCCGGAGTGAGGCGGGCTCAGCGGGCCCCGGCGAGCAGTTCGTCACGCAGCTGGGCGAAGCAGCCGCTGAGTAGCCGGGACACATGCATCTGCGAGATGCCGAGCTGCTGCGCGATCCGGCTCTGCGTCATGCCGCCGAAGAAACGCAGATAGAGGATGGTCCGCTCGCGCTCCGGCAGGGCCTGCAGACACGGCTTGACGGCCACCCGGTCGACGACCACGTCGTACGCCGGGTCCGGGCCGCCGATCGCGTCCCCGAGGGCGTAACCGTCCGTCCCGGGCATCTCCGCCTCCAGCGACAGCGCGGTGAAGCATTCCAGGGCCTCCAATCCGGTGCGTACCTCGCCCTCGCTCAGGTGTGCGTGGGCGGCGATCTCGGCGACGGTCGGGGCTCGCCCCGGCGTCGTCTGCGACAGCTCCTTCGTGGCCTGCCGTACCCGGTTGCGCAGGTCCTGGACGCGACGCGGCACATGCAGCGTCCACATGTGGTCGCGGAAGTGCCGCTTGATCTCGCCGGTGACGGTCGGCACCGCGTACGCCTCGAAGGCGTGGCCGCGCGCCGGGTCGTAGTGGTCGACGGCCTTCACCAGGCCCAGGGCCGCCACCTGGTAGAGGTCCTCCAGGGTCTCGCCGCGCCCCTTGAACCGGACGGCGATCCGCTCCGCCATGGGCAGCCAGGCCCGGACCAGCTCGTCACGGAGCGCCTGGCGCTCCGGCCCCTCCGGCAGCCGCACGAGCCGCTCGAAGGCGTCGGCCGTGTCGGGGGCGTCGTCGTGCGGGTGCTGCTTCGTTCTGGTGGTCGCACTCATGGTGTGCGCACCTCCCTGAGCAGGTGCTGGATGGACAGACACCATGGGAGGCACGGGACTCGGACCTCGCGGAGGACACCCGGGGCCGGCGCGCGGGGCTCCCACGGACGTGCCTCCTGTCCGAAGCACTGAGAAGCGGATTCCCGGAGACAGGCACTTCGAAACAATTACGGATAATTGGCCACATTCCGAAACCGACGGAATTCGATGGGTGAAGCGCACCGCTCCCCGGCGCGCTGATCTTGCGGCGGAACGTGATGTGCGGCACGTGTCCGGACATGGCCGCCGGGCCGGGCGGCGGATTCTTCCTGCGCACGGCTTGATCAGTGATCAAGGGGGCGAATGGGCTGGCCACAGCGCATTCTGCTCATTTGACAGTGCACTGAGCACACAGATAGGAAGCAGCTCTCTGAGGGTCGAGAGGTGGACTGTGTACGAGCCGAACGTGGTCGGGGACTGGCACGAGTACGACGAGCACGCCGGTCTGCGGGTTCGCGTCCACCGCCTGGAAGCCGCCGAGCCGCCGCGTGGACGGGACGACGCCGCCGAGGGAATGACCTACTTCAGCGTCCGGGTCACCGTGGAGAACCGCGGCAGCCGGCACTTCGGCATCCACCTCGAGGACGGCCAGATCGATGTGCGGATCGGCCCCGACGGCGAGAGCGCGTTCATCGACTGGCGCAACTCGCAGTTCATCGAGGGCTTCGACGTCTATCCGCTGCGCCGGGCCACCGCGGTGCTCTACGCGGCCGGACCGGACGCGAGTCTGAGCCAGATCGACGTCCAGATCCAGCTGCGGGTCGAGGAGGAGTGGACCGACCGCCGGCTGTGGGCGGGCGGCCTCGGTCTGCACGAGGGTCCCGTCGGCACTCACACCGGTGCGCTGCGCGACGGCCTCGCGCACCAGGTGAGCACGTTCCTGCGGGACCAGGCCGAAGAGGGCACCGCCTGACGCGGTGCCGCGTCCGCCGGACAGGCCCAGGGTCCGCCGGACAGGCCTAGTGAGGGATGCCGTCGATGATCTCGCGGGCGCCCTGACGCAGCAGGGACACCGCGACCGACGTGCCCAGCGTGGCCGGGTCGAGCCGGCCGGCCCACTCGTGGGCGTTCAGCCGGGTCTTGCCGTCCGGGGTGAACACGCAGGCCCGCAGGGACAGTTCGCCGCTGCGGTCCACGCGCGCGTACCCGGCGATCGGGCTGTTGCAGTGCCCCTGCAGGACGTGCAGGAACATGCGCTCCGCGGTGGCCTCCCGGTGGGTGTCCGGATCGCCGAGCCCGCTGACCGCGTCGATGAGTTCGGTGTCGCCCTCGCGGCACTGCAGGGCGAGGATGCCCGCGCCGATCGGCGGCATCATCGCCTCGGGGGAGAGAACCTCGCTGATCACGTCTCGGCGGTCGATGCGCTCCAGGCCCGACACCGCCAGCAGCAGCGCGTCCGCCTCACCGGCCGCCAGCTTCTCCAGCCGCCGGTTGGCGTTGCCGCGGAACGGCACGCACTCCAGGTGCGGGTGGGTGGCGGCCAGTTGGGCGACCCGGCGGACCGAGGAGGTGCCGATGCGGGTCCCGGCCGGAAGCTCGTCCAGGGTGAGCCCGCCCGGGTGTACGAGCGCGTCCCGGATGTCGTCCCGCTTCAGGAACGCCGCGAACGTCGTACCGGCGGGCAGCGGCCGGTCGGCGGGCACGTCCTTGACACAGTGCACCGCGAGGTCGGCCTCCCCGGCCAGCAGCGCGGCGTCCACCTCCTTGGTGAACGCCCCCTTGCCCTCGACCTGGGACAGATCGCCCATCCACTTGTCACCGGTCGTCTTCACCGGCACGACCTCGGTGCGCACACCGGGGTGCAGCACCGCCAACTCGGCGCGGACACGCTCCACTTGGGCCAGTGCCATGGGCGAGTCGCGGGAGACGATACGGATCATTTCAGGGACGGACATGCCGACACGATAGACCGTCACAAGCGTGCCTCCGTGCAGTACCGCTCGATTGAGGGGGCTCACGGGTGTTCACGGCCGGCCGCCGGGACGACGGCGTCGTAGGTCCGCCGCCCGCCGTGCGCCGGCCAGGTCAGCACCGCCAGCGCCCCCACCGTGAGCAGCCCCCCGGCCAGGAACGTGCCGCGCACCCCGGCCACCGGCAACAGCAGGCCGCCCAGCAGCGCACCGGCGGCCACCCCTGTGTTGAAGGCGGCCGAGTTGGCGGCGAGGGCGGTCTCGGTGCGGCCCGGCGCCACCTGCAGCACCTGGCTCTGTGTCGCCATGAAGACGGGCCCGGCCGAGGCCCCCAGCAGCATGACCAGCAGGACCGTCGCCACCTGGCCGGTCCCGGCGGTGTACAGGCCGAGCAGGGCCACCGCCTGGGTGACCACCGGAACCGTCAGCGTGGCGCGCGGAAACCGGTCGAGCAGCGGCCCGGCCACGGTGACCCCGGCCAGTCCCGCCCCGCCGAACGCGAACAGCACGGCGCTCACCGCGTCCTCCCCGAACCCGCTCACTTCGTCCAGGAAGGCCACGACGTAGGTGAACCCGGCGAAGACACCGGTCACCGACAGGGCGGTGGTGGCGAGCACGACGCGGAACCGGCGCCGGTCGGGGGCGACGCCGTACGCGGCATGACCCTCCCGCGGGTGGGATGTCGGCAGGAGTACGCCGAGGGCGACGAGCGAGACCAGCGCGAGCGCGCCGAGCACCGCGAACGGCGTCTGCCAGTCGGTGCGCCCGCCCAGCCAGGTCCCGGCCGGCACGCCGCCCACCGTGGCCAGGGAACCGCCGATGGACAGCAGCCCCATGACGCGCCCCCGCCGCCCGGGCGGGAACATGCCGACCGCGACCGGCCCCATCACCGCCCAGAACAACGCCTGCGCCAGCGCCGTCACCACCCGCGCCGCCAGCAGCACCCCGTACGACACACCCCCCAGCGCCGACACCCAGCTGGCCACCGCCAGCAGCCCGAGCAGCCCGGCCGTCAGATACCGGCGCGGCACGGAGCGGGTGACGTGGGCCAGCGGCAGCGACCCGACGGCCACGGTCAGGCCGTACCCCGTGACCAGCGCGCCCACGGCCCCCAGCGACACCCGCAGATCGACCGCCATGAGGGAGAGCAGGCCCACGGGAAGGTTCTCGGCGGTGTTGAAGGTGAACGCCGCCAGCATCAGCGCCGCGACGACGGCGCCCCTGCGCCACGGAGCCGGACTTCCGCTGCCCATCGATGTGCCCTCCAGAGTGGGTGATCAAGGGCAAGCGTGCGGGCCCCGGCGATCGGCTTCTACTCTTTCGGTCCACACCGAATCGCAGCCGCCGACGGAGGCCGCCTTGCCGCTGACCCTGCACCTGGGCACCGACGACCTGACCCGCTGCCGGTTCGCGATCTCGCCCCTGTGCCAGACCCATGAGGCGCTGCGGCTGCTGCGCCGGCCGGCCCGGCACGGCTACCACCAGGGCTGGCTGCGCCGGATGCGGCGTACGGTGGCCGGCCTCGACCTGTCGCCGCTGTGGCTGTTCATGCGGCCGCCCGGCGGCTACACCCCGGACTTCCTGGGCCCGCCCCCGGAACAGTCGTATCCCTCCATCGACGCCGAACTGGCCCGCATGCGCGCCACCGATCCCGCCCTGGCCCACGCGGAGATGACCCGCTCGCTGGCCTGCACCCCCGGCCTCGCCGACGCACCCCGGGCGCGTGCCGCCCTCGACGACCCCGCCGCCACCGTCCGGCGCCTCGCCGACCTCACCGAACTCGCCTGGCACGCCCTGCTCGCCCCGGACTGGCCGCGTCACCGCGCCGTCCTGGAGGCCGACATCGCGCACCGCTCCCGGCAGGCGGGGGACGGCGGCCTCGACGCGCTGCTCACCGGCCTGCACCCCGGCATCGACTGGGCGGACCACACCCTCACCCTGCGCATGTACGCCGACCTGGCCGACATCCAGCGCGCCGACGGCCGGGGCGTGCTGCTCATGCCGAGCGTGTTCGTCTGGCCCGACGTGGTGAGCGGCTTCGCCCGGCCCTGGCAGCCGACGGTCATCTACCCGGCGCGCGGCATGGGCCGCCTGCACACCGCCCGGGTACCGCACCCGCCGGACGGGCTCGCCCGGCTGCTGGGCCGGCAGCGCGCCGCCGTCCTCACCGGCCTGACCGCCCCCGCCTCGACCACGGACCTGGCCCGCCGCCATGGAGTGGCCCCGTCGACGGTGTCGGCCCATCTGTCGGTGCTGCGTGAGGCGGGGCTGCTGGTGTCGCGGCGGGAGGGCTACCACGTGCTGTACGGGAGGACGGCGCTCGGAGACGCCTTGGTGGACGGGGAGTTCAGACGAGGGGCCGGGTGATCTCGACGGCGCGCAGGGCGGCCGTGAGGGCCTGGTCGTCACCGACGTCCAGGGCCGTGTCCGCGAACTTGATGACGTGCTCGTCGCCGTGGGCGAGAGCCTGCTCCAGGACCTCCTCCGGGGTGAGCCGGGCCGGGGGCGTGTAGGCAACCGGATCCGTGGGGGTGTACATCGCGGTGACGGCGGCGGACGCCGTCCAGGCCGCGTGCAGGCTCGGCGCCCACAGCTCGCGGGGCAGCGCGCTCAGGCTGCGCAGCACCGCGTTGGGCGCCGTGGCCGTGTGCACGAGCATGATCTCGTCGCCGTGGCCGTGGGCGGCGTAGCGGTGCGTCGTGGCACGGACCAGTTCGGTGAGGCGTTCGTGGGCCGTGTCCGGGTCGGTCACCTCACCCGCCCAGACCGGCAGTTGACGCAGGGCGGCGAGGCGGGCGAGATAACCGCCCTCCTGGGCCTCGAGCGCGGGCACGGCGTCCAGGGACTCCGCGGCGGTCGGCGCACCGGGCAGCGCGGTGATGCCGGACACGGGAAGGTGCCGGGCCGCCCAATAGCCCAGCCCGTGGGCGAGTTCGGTGAGGCGGGGAGCGTTCTCACCGGATTCCAGGGCGCGGACGGCGTGCCCGACCCGGATCACGGGATGCGTGGCGCCGGCGTAGAGACCGGGCAGCAGCCGCGGCCACCACTCGGCGAGGACGCTCCGCCAGGGGTGGTCGGCGAGGGTGCGGGAGAAATGGTCGATCCAGTCCGCGGCCCGGCGCGGATCCCCCAGAGCCTCGGGCCAGTTGGCGTCGGTGACCGGCGCCAGGCGGGCGGGGAACTCCTCGAGCTTCTCCTCGTACAGGTCCAGCCACCGGTGCACCCCGCCCGACTGCCCGTGCGCGGCCAGCGCCTCGACGACCATGGGGGCGTGGTTGCTGAGCCGGCCGCGCCGCTCCGGGCCCGAGGTGTGCAGCCGGTCCAGGGCTTCTTCGAGCCGCCCGCTCGTATCGTGTGCGTCCATGCCGCCGACGCTATGCACCGGCGGCCGTCCCGGGATCGGGCCCGGGACGGATACGGACGGGGCCACCGTCCTACGTCCCGGGACCGAGCCCCGGACCGGGTCAGGCGTTGGGGTCGAACGAGATGCCGGACGGCTTGGCCGACGACAGGTTGCCGGCGAAGCTGGAGTCCTTGAGGCCGAAGTTGGCGCTGCCGAAGTTGTACGCGGTCAGCTTGTCGCGCACCCCCGACGGGTAGCCGTTCCAGCCGACCAGCGGGGGGTACTGCCAGGTGCCCTTGTGGTTCTCCGGCGGCTCGTCGCCCGAGTTCGCCAGGCGGAAGCAGTGGGTGCTGGCGCCGTCCTTGTGGTACACGATCTTCGGGTGCGTGCCGTCGAAGCGGACCGAGGACGCCGCGTGCACCGTGTACGAGCCGTGGTTGGACGTCGAGACGTACCGCACCTGGCCGCTTTGCACCCACACCACGACGTGCTCCCAGTCGTGCCGGTGGCCGCCGATGCTGCTGTTCGCGAGCGCCTGGTCCTTCTCGAAGTACAGGTCGTACATGTACGCGCACCAGCCGTTGTTGCACTTGTAGCGCGAGTAGCCGTTGGTGTTGTCCAGGTCCGACGCGTCCCGGCACTGCCCGCTGAGGGAACCCGTCGGGTTGAGACCGCCGTTGACGGTTCCGTCGGGGCCGATCGCGGGGGTGGAGTAGCAGCCGTCCGTGTCGTAGTCGTAGGCGGGCTGGTACATCCTCTCCGCGGCCTCGGCGCTGGCGGGCAGCGCCGACGGCGGAGCCGCGAAGGCGGTCGAGGGGAAGGCGACGACGAGGGCGGCGGCACCGGCCAGGCCGGCGAACCATCTCTTGCGGTGTGTTCCGGACGGCGTTGACGACACCGCGTCCTCCTCTGATCCGGGCGCAGCCCAATGGCTGTGGGGGTGAAGGGCAGTTCAGCATGCCGACTTTTCATGTCCGCGCCAAGAGTGGGGAGCGTCCCAGTGGTGAAGATCAGCGCAATGACCGGTACGAAACGTGTCAGACGCCGTCGTCCGGGAGTTCGGCCGCCGCCTCCTCCGGCGCGAGGTCCGGCCGAAGCCGTAGCCAGGACGGCTGGCGCAGCATCCCGGCCCGGGTACGGGTGCTGTAGCGGACCTCGCCGACCAGCCGGGGCAGCACCCAGTGCGCGCCCGCCACCGCCGGAACCGTGTCGAAGGGGCACACGTCCGTCTCGGCGGCCCGCAGCAGCGCGGCCAGCCGGGTCCGCTCGTCCTCGCTCCAGCCGGTGCCTACGCCGCCGACGTACCGCAGCCGCCCGGCGGTCCGCTGGCCGACCAGTACCGCGCCCGGCAGTCCCGTGAGCCGCCCCTTGCCGGGCACCCAGCCGCCGACGATGACGTCCTCGCTGCGCATGTTGCGGATCTTGATCCAGGCGCGGGAACGCACCCCCGGCTCGTACACCGAGTCCAGCCGCTTGCAGACGAGGCCCTCCAGACCGTGCTCGCGGGTGGCCCGCAGCGCCTCGGCGCCGTGCCCGACCAGCGCGGCCGGGGTCGACCAGAAGGTGCTGTCGAGACCCAGTTCCTCCAGTCGCCCGCGCCGCCGGACATAGGGGAGCGTGAGGAGGGAGCGGCCCGCCAGGTGCAGCACGTCGAACAGCACCAGATGGACGGGCACCGTCGCCGCCATCCGGGCCGCCCTCCCGGGCGCGTGGGCCAGCCCCATCCGGGACTGCAGCAACTGGAAGTCGCTGCGTTCCTGTTCGTCCAGCGCCAGGATCTCCCCGTCCAGTACGGCGGGCGTGGCGCCGAGCGCGCCGCCCAGCGGGCGCAGTTCGGGATACGCGGCGGTGATGTCCTCGCCGGACCGGGCGCGCAGCAGCACGCTCCCGTCGCCTTCGAGATAGACCACCGCACGCTGGCCGTCCTGCTTGGTCTCGTACGCCCAGCGCGCGTCCTGCGCGGCGGGCGGCAGGGTGCCGGGCGTGGCGAGCATGGGAGGGATCAGCGGCAGACTCACGGGTCAGTTGTCGACGGCCCCGCCCGCCGCCACGCGCGCGTGCCCGCGTTTTCCCCTGAACGGCGGCAGCGGTCCGCGGCCGGCGGCACCGCCCGGACGAGCCCCGACTGGTAGGCCATCACGACGAGTTGGGCGCGGTCGCGGGCGCCCAGCTTGGTCATGGCGCGGTGCACATGGGTGCGCACCGTCAGCGGGCTGACGTAGAGCTTCTCGGCGATCTCCTCGTTGGAGTGCCCCTCGGCCACCCACCCCATCACCTCTCGTTCGCGTGCGGTCAGCGTGGTGAGCTGCTCGGACGACGCCGACTGCGGGCTCTGGGCGGGTGAGGCCAGGAAGCGGGTGATCAGGGTGCGGGTGGCGGTGGGGGAGAGCAGGGACTCGCCGGCGCCCTCGGGCCGTCGTCCTCCAGTCCGCCCTCCACATCCACGGTCACCGTCAGCCCGCTGTCGGCGGCCAGCGCCCGCACCGCGCCGACCAGACCGCGGTCGGTCAGGATCGGCGGATGGATGCCGCGCACCACGGTCCGCAGCTCCGTCAGCGACTCCTCGGCCTGGTCCTGGGCGTCGTCCAGCAGCTTCCGCGCGGCCTCCGGATCACGCTCGTAGGCACGCTTGGCCAGCCCGATCCGCATCGACAGCGACACCAGCCTGGCCTGCGCGCCGTCGTGCAGATCCCGCTCGATACGGCGCAGCTCGGCGCCGTGCGCGGCGATCGCGTCGGCCCGGGTCGCGGTCAGCTGTTCGCCCCGCGCGGCCAGCAGCGCCTTCGGGGACGGGCGGAGCAGCGCGGTCGACCAGCCGGCCTCCAGGTCCGCCAGCCGCACGATCCACGGCAGCACCACCGGGCGGCGCAGCAGCCCGCAGACCACGCCGTCGACGACCAGACCGACCGGCCACAGCGGCAGCATCAGCGCGCCGTAGAGGTAGTAGGCGGCCATCCAGCGCAGATCGGTGAGCGTGCCGGGATCGTGCACGGCCGTCCGCAGCCGCTCCCGCACCGGCCCGGTGATGGTCTGGTACGCCTCGGGGATCTCCCGCCCCGTCCACGCGGCCGTCAGCCGCCGCTTGGCGCCGGCGATCCGGCGGGGAGGAGCACGGTCTCGGGCAGCAGCCATGCGCCGATCGCCGCGACCGTGCCGATGGCGGCGATCAGCAGCACGGTGATGAAGATGTACACCCCGAACGCCACCACCGCGGCCACCAGGAGATGGCCCGTGGCACGCCCCGCCTGCCGCACTGTCATCCACATTTCGACCACGCTAGGTGAGTCACGCCCGGCGGGCGGTCGGGCAGGTACCCCGGTACAGGTGTAGCCCGCTCCACCATCGGGCGAATCTCGGGCCATGCTAAGTCAAGCAATTGATTTAGCCAGCCCCGTCCTGATGTGCTGTTGCGTAGGCTCCGTCGTCGGAAGCCCGCCGCACCGGCGGCGGGCCGGCGGCGGCTCGAGGGACTGGCTGCCGACGGGCGGTACGAAGTCCCGGTGCGGTGGTGATCATGGCAGGCAGGACACTGCGGGCGGAGCAGGCGAACGCGACCCGGGAGCTGATCCTGACCGCGGCCGAGCGGCTCTTCGCCGAACGCGGCGTGTACGCCGTGTCCAACCGTCAGGTCAGCGAGGCCGCGGGCCAGGGCAACAACGCCGCGGTCGGCTACCACTTCGGCACCAAGGCCGACCTGGTCCGCGCGATCATCCGCACGCACGGCGAGCGCATCGAGGAGATCCGCGCCCGCTTGGTCGCCGGCGTCGGCGACCAAGCGGACCTGCGCGACTGGGTCGATTGCCTGGTCCGCCCGTTCCCCGAACACCTCGCCGCCCTGGGCAGCCCCACCTGGTACGCCCGGTTCTGTGCCCAGGTCGTCGCCGACCCCGCAGCCGGATCATCATGGAGGAGTCCCTCACCTCTCCGACCCTCCAGCGGATCGTCGAGGGCCTGAACCGCTGCCTGCCCGACCTCCCGCCCGGGGTGCGCGCCGAACGCGGCGACATGGCACGGCACCTGATCGTGCACCTGGCCGCCGAGCGTGAACGCGCCCTTGGCGAGAACGCCCCCACGCCCCGGTCCAGCTGGGACGACACCGCCACGGGCCTCGCCGACGCGGTGGTCGGCATGTGGCTGGCGCCCGTCACGCCGAGGTGACCGGGCCGGGCGGGTTGCCCGCCTCGGGCAAGCGCGGGTAGATTACTTAAGTCAAGCAACGGAAGTGTCGTTTTCCGCCCGGCCCGTGGTGCGGGGCGTGAGCCCTCTGCGAACGGTCTTGTGCCATGTACGGCAGCACCACTGAGAAACCGGCCCTGGCGCGCGGTGCGGGCCAGCACGTCCTGATCGTCGTCGGTGAGCCGGATGTCGCCGAACTGCTCTCGACGACCCTCGAGCTGGCGGGCTACCGCATCGGCGTCAGCGGCACCGGGGCCGAGGCGCTGGCGCTGGTCACGCGGCAGCGGTTCGACCTCGTGGTCGTCGACGCGGGGCTGCCGGACCTGGTGGGTCTCGGCGGGGAGCGCCGCCCCGCCCTCGCGCACCGCCCGCCCGTCCTCCTGCTGACCGCGTACGACTCCCTGGACCTGCTCCTGCCCGAACTCGGCCTGGGGGGGAAGGACTACGTCACCAAGCCCTTCCGGGTGGCCGAGGTCCTCGCCCGGATCCAGGTCCTGCTGCGCGGCTCGTGTCCCGGGCCGCCCCGGGACAACACCCTCCGCTACGGCGATCTCGCCCTCGACGACACCCTGTGCCGGGCGCGGCGCGGCGAGCGGACACTCGACCTCACGCCCGCGGAGTACCGGCTGTTGCGCCATCTCCTCGTCAACGCGCACCGCGTGCTCTCCAAGGAGCAGATCGGCCGCTATGTCTGGGGCGACTTCCACGGTGACAACGCGATCGAACAGCTCGTCTCCCGGCTGCGCCGCAAGGTGGGCCGCGAGGCCCCGGCGCTGATCCACACCCGCCGGGGCTTCGGCTACTGGCTGGGTCGTGCCGACATCGGCTCCTGACCCGTCTTCGGCAATTAACTGGCCCTTGTCGCGGGCGAGTTGATGCTGTGCGCTGCCGTCAACTACCAATGTGATCCAGGTCACGTCAGCTTTCTGTCAGGAGACTGACCGGGTGGCGTCAGCCCCCTCTGTTTGCATGTGCTCATCAAGGCCTCGACGACTTCACCCCGGCGCTCCGCCTCCCACGGAGCCCCCACCACCGAGGAGAACCATGGCCCCCACCCAGGCCGGCACCATGCCCGAAGCTCCGGACACCGTCCCCGAGTTCCCGATGCCCAGGGACGCCCGCTGTCCGTTCGACCCGCCGCCCGCCCTCAAGGCTCTGCAGGAGGAAGCGCCGCTCACGAAGGTGCGGCTGTGGGACGGCAGCGAGCCGTGGCTCGTGACCCGCTACGCCGACCAGCGGGCACTGCTGGGCGACCCTCGGGTCAGCGCGGACACCGACAGCCCGGGCTATCCGACCAAGGCCAGCCCCGAGGGCGGCGAGGGCAAGCTCAGCTTCATCATGATGGACGACCCCGAACACGCCCGGCTGCGCCGGATGGTGACGGCGCCCTTCGCCATCAAACGGGTCGAGGCCATGCGGCCCGCCGTCCAGCGCATCGTGGACAGCCTGATCGACGACAT
Organism: Streptomyces dysideae; assembly: GCF_001514305.1. GTDB lineage: Bacteria > Actinomycetota > Actinomycetes > Streptomycetales > Streptomycetaceae > Streptomyces > Streptomyces dysideae. Next base: position 69,812 of record NZ_KQ949116.1, on the reverse strand, counting down.
GCTGGCCGGCCCGCAACCGGTCGACCTCGTGGAGGCGTTCGCCCTGCCGCTCCCCTCGCTGGTGATCTGCGAACTGCTCGGCGTGCCGTACGCCGACCACGAGTTCTTCCAGGAGAACACCAAGACGATGGTCCGTCGGACGGCCACGCCCGAGCAGCGGGGCGCGGCCGTCCGGGAGGTCGCCGGCTACCTGGCCGGCGTCATCGGCAAGCGGATCGCCGAGCCGCAGGACGACCTGCTGTCGAGCATCGCCGGCCGGGTCACCGCCGGTGAGCTCACCCACCAGGAGGCGACCGAGATGGCGCTGCTCCTGCTGATCGCGGGACACGAGACCACCGCGAACATGATCGCCCTCGGCACCCTCGCCCTCCTGCAGAATCCCGACCAGCTCGCCCTGCTGCGGGACACCGACGACCCGAAGCTCGTCTCTTCCGCGGTCGAGGAACTCCTGCGCTACCTGCACATCACCCACCTCGGCCGGCGCCGGGCGGTGACCGAGGACATCGAGATCGGCGGCCAGGTGATCAAGGCCGGCGACGGCATCATCATGGTGAACGAGATCGGCAACCGCGACGCCGAGGTGTTCCCCGACCCGGACCGCCTCGACCTCAGGCGTGACGCCCGCCGGCACGTCGCCTTCGGTTTCGGCGTCCACCAGTGCCTCGGCCAGCCGCTGGCGCGGATGGAACTCCAGGTCGTCTACGGCACCCTCTACCGGCGCATTCCCACCCTGAAGGCGGCCTGCGCGATCGAGGACGTGAAGTTCAAGAACGACGCGTTCGTCTACGGCGTGCACGAACTGCCCGTCGCCTGGTGACGGTTCCCCGTCCCGCAAGAGAACAAGAACCACGTGTGAAGAAGGGGATCCCCATGAAGGTGGAGCTGGAAGCCGACAAGTGCGTCGCCTCGGGGCAGTGCGTGCTCGCTGCCATGGAGGTGTTCGACCAAGATGACGACGGCATCGCGATCCTGCTGGACGAGCAGGTCGCCGACGGCCAACTCGACGACGTACGCGAGGCGATCGCGGTCTGCCCGGCCGCCGCGATCCGGCTGGTCGAGCAGTGAGGCGCGTCCTGGTCGTCGGCGCCTCGGCCGCCGGACTCGCCGCGGCCGAGACGCTCCGCCGCGAGGGCTACGACGGCACCCTCACCCTGGTCGGCGACGAACCCCTCGCCCCGTACGACCGCCCGCCGCTGTCCAAGCAGCTCCTGTCCGCCGAGTGGGAGTCCGACCGCCTCGCCCTGCGCACCGCCGACGACCTCGCCGCCCTCGGCCTCGACCTGCGCCTCGGGGTGGCCGCTACCGGCCTTCACCTCGCCGACCGCACCGTGCGGCTGGCCGACGGGACGACCGTGCCGTACGACGGTCTGATCCTGGCCACCGGCGTCCGGCCGCGCCGGCTGTCCGGCGAGGGCGCGCATGTGCTGCGCACCCTGGACGACGCCCTGGCCCTGCGGGACCGGCTGACGCCGGGAACCCGGCTGGTCGTGGTCGGTGCCGGGTTCCTCGGGGCGGAGGCCGCCGCCGTGGCCTGGCGCCTCGGCGCCGAGGTGACCCTCCTCGAACCCGCCCCCGTGCCGCTGGCCCACGCCGTCGGCACCGAGGTCGGGCAGATGCTGACGGGCGCCCACCTGGAACGCGGCGTGAACCTGCGCTGCGGGGTCACCGTGCGCGAGGTGACCGAGGAGGGCGTGCGGCTCGCCGACGGTGAGCTGATCGAGGCCGACGAGGTGCTGGTCGCGGTCGGCTCGCTGCCCAACACCGAGTGGCTCGACGGCAGCGGGCTCACGGTGGGCGACGGCGTGGTCTGCGACGAGTACTGCGAGGCCGCCCGCAACGTGTACGCGGCCGGTGACGTCGCCCGCTGGTACAACCCGCTGTTCGGGGTGTCGATGCGGATCGAGCACCGCACCAACGCCGCCGAACAGGGCATGGCCGCCGCCCGCAACCTGCTCGACCCCGAGGGGCGCAAGGCGTTCGCGCCGGTGCCGTACTTCTGGTCCGACCAGTACGACATGAAGATCCAGGCGTACGGCTACCTGCGCGGCCACGACGAAGTAGCCGTGGTCGACGGCGACCTGGCGGACCGCCGCTTCGTCGCCGTCTACCGCACCGGCGGCCGCGTGACCGGCGCCCTCGCGGCCGGCATGCCGCCCCGCGCGATCCGCACCTGGCGCCAGGCGATCATGTCCGGGGTGAACTGGAGCGAGGCCGTACGCACCGAGGAGGTCGTCCAGGGCGGGACGGCCCTGTGACAGGCGCAGCTCGTAAATTAATTGAGTTACGCAACAAGATGGTAAAGTGGCTGCATGTCCACACCACCGCTCCCCGAACTCCCGGACACCCCCGCGTCCCCGGAAGTGATCGAGATCGAACGCGCGCTCACCCGCATCACCTACCTGAGCACGCGCGCCCGGCAGCACGACCGGCTGATGGCCCTGGCCGGCGTGCCGCTGGATCGCGCCGCCGTCGCCCTGCTGCGGCAGGTCGCCGACTCGGATCCGCTGCGCCCGGGGGAGCTGGCCGCCCGGCTGGGAGTGGAGGCCTCGCACGTCACGCGTACGGTTCAGCAGCTGCAGAAGACCGGCTACGTCACCCGCGTCCCCGACCCGGACGACCGCCGCGCCCAGCGCATCGAGCTCACCGACGCCGGCCAGCAGGCCATAGACCGCATCCGCGACGCCGGCGCCCGCGGTATGCAGCTGGCCCTGAACGAGTGGGCACCCGAGGAACTGGGCCAGCTCGCCGCCCTCTTCCACCGCATGGTCGACGACTTCCTCGCATACGCCATCGACGACGAGACCGAACAGCCGCCGGTCACCGCCTGACGCCGGACCGCACCCGGCCCACGCGGAGGCGGCGCGACGAGTGGGACCCGGGCTGTCTGGGGGCAGGTCGCATCGGCCACCGCACCCACGGCCGGTGCGGCGAGGCCGCGCCCTGCGCCTGGGCGTCCGCCGGGGTCTTCCGCCGCTCCGTCGGCCACCCGCCGGACGCCACAACCGCCGTACCCGGCAGGGCTGGTGACCGGCCTCGAACTACCGTCCGGTAGCATCCCGCGGCAGGTCACCCCCCAGGAGGCACCGTGCCACGGTCCGAACGCTCACCCCTACTGCTCGCGGGCCTGCTGGCCACCGCGGGCGTCGCCCACTTCGCCAATCCACGCCAGTTCGACGCGATCGTGCCGAAGGCCCTGCCGGGTACGGCCCGGACCTGGACGTACGCCAGTGGTGTCGCCGAGCTCGCGCTGGCGGCCGGCGTGGCCCTGCCCCGTACCCGCAAGGCGGCCGCACTGGCTGCGGCGGCCTTCTTCGTCGGTGTGTTCCCCGCCAACGTGAAGATGGCCGCCGACTGGCGCCACCGCCCCGCACCCCAGAAGGCGGCCGCGTTCGGCCGGCTCCCGCTGCAGCTGCCCCTCGTACTGTGGGCACGCAGCGTCGCGAAGAGCGTGGAGGGCCGGTCATGAGCAAGCGCCCCGAGTCCGGCGACAAGGTCGAGGACTTCTCCCTGCCCGACGAGACCGGCACCGTCCGCAGCCTGTCCGAGCTCCTCACCGAGGGCCCGGTCGTGCTGTTCTTCTACCCGGCCGCCCTGACCCCCGGCTGTACGGCGGAGGCCTGTCACTTCCGTGATCTCGCCGCCGAGTTCGCGGAGGTCGGCGCACGTCCCGTGGGTATCAGCGGTGACACCGTCGAACGCCAGCAGGAGTTCGCCGGGCAGCACTCCCTCGGCATGCCGCTGCTGTCGGACCCGGACGGGACGATCCGGGAGCGGTTCGGCGTGAAGCGCGGCTTCTCGCTGGCCCCCACCAAGCGGGTCACCTTCGTCATAGCCGAGGACCGCACCCTCCTCGACGTCGTCCACAGCGAACTGCGCATGAACACGCACGCCGACCGGGCACTCGCGGCGCTGCGCGCCCACCGCGGCTGAAGTCCGTACCGATTCCCTTGTCGCGGTTGATGGACCGCGGCAAGGGGACCATTCTGGACACTATGGAGCATGTCGCCGCTGCGGCGATCGTCGACGCCCACGGCCGTGTGACCGGGTGGAGCGACGGGGCCCGGCTGCTGACGGGCTACCCGGCCGAGGAGGCCGTCGGGCGGACGGCGGCCGACCTGCTCGCCGAGGAGGTGCCGTCCGAGACGCTCACCGCTCGGACCGGCCGCGTCGTCCTGCGCCACCGCGACGGACACCCGGTCCCCGTCACCGCGACCGCCTCCCCGATGCTCGGCCCGGACGGCGAGGACACCGGCTTCGTGATCACCGCCGAGCCGCCCCGCAGCCCCGAGCCCACCCTGGCTGCACAGGCCTTCCAGCAGGCCTCCATGTCGATGTCCGTCTTCGACACCGAGCAGCGCTATCTGCGGCTCAACGACGCCGCCTGCCAGGTGATGGGCGTCCCGGAGGAGGTGCTGATCGGCCGGCACTTCCCGGAGACCGTGGAGGACGCCGTGCACAGCCGGGGTTTTCTGTGGCATCTGCGCCAGGTCGCGGAGACGGGCAGACCGCTGCGCTACGAGAGCTACACAGGCGCACCGGCGCTGAACCGGGAGCATGCCTGGACCACCGACATGTGGCCGGTGCGGGACTCCGCGGGCCGACTCGTCGGAACCGCGCTGGCCGCGTTCGACAGCACCGAGCAGTACTGGGCCCGGCAGCGGCTGGCCCTGCTGAACGAGGCGGCGGCCTCCATCGGCACCACCCTCGATGTGGTGCGCACCGCCGAGGAACTGGTCGAAATGCTCGTCCCGCAGTTCGCCGACTTCGCCAGTGTGGACCTGCTCGACTGGGTCCTCGGGTCGGACGAAGCCCCACCCGTGCCGGACGGCCCGGTCGTGCTGCGCCGCGTCGCCCACGGCTCCGTCACGGACGGCACCCCGGAGGCCGCCATCCACCTGGGCGAGACGGACGTGTACCCGACGTTCTGTCCGCCGGCGCGGGCGCTGCGCGAGGGACGGGCCGTCCTCAGCCAGGCGGGCGAGCCGGACTTCGTCCGGTGGGTCGCGGAGCGCAACGCCCGCGCCCCCGAGGGCAGCCGCTACCGCCGGGGCGTCCACTCCGTGCTCGCGGTGCCGCTGCGGGCCCGCGGCACCACACTGGGCGTCGCGGTGTTCGTCCGCATCGCGAACGTCGACGACTACGGCGACGAGGATGCCGTGTTCGCCGGGGAACTGGCCAGCCGCGCTGCCGTCTGCGTCGACAACGCCCGCCGCTTCGCCCGCGAGCGCACCACCGCGCTGGCCCTCCAGAACAGCCTGCTGCCGAGAGGACTGCCCGGACAGGCCGCCGTCGAGGTGGCGCACCGCTATCTGCCCTCCGGCTCCCTGGCCGGCATCGGCGGCGACTGGTTCGACGTCATCCCGCTGTCCGGCAGCCGCGTCGCCCTCGTCGTCGGCGACGTCGTCGGCCACGGCATCCCCTCGTCGGCCACCATGGGCCGCCTCTGCACGGCCGTCCGCACCCTCGCCGACGTGGACCTGCCCCCGGACGAACTCCTCACCCACCTCGACGACCTGGTCACCCACCTGGCCGCCGCCGACGACGACGGCGGCGAGTCCGCCGAACTCGGCGCCACCTGCCTCTACTGCGTCTACGACCCCGTCACACGCCGCCTCACCCTGGCCGCCGCAGGACACCCGCCACCCGCCGTCGTACTGCCCGACGGCAGCGCCCGGCTCATCCCGCTGACCGCCGGGCCCCCGCTCGGCGTCGGCGGACTGCCCTTCGAGGCGACCGAGACCGAACTGCCCGAGGGCTCCGTCGTCGCCCTCTACACCGACGGCCTCATCGAGGACCGCGACCGCGACGTCGACCACGCCATCACCGAACTGTGCCGCTCCCTGACCTCGCCCGCCGACAGCCTCGACGCCCTGTGCGACACCGTCCTGAAGGCCGTCCTGCCGGAGGAGCCCAGCGACGACGTGGCCCTGCTGCTGGCTCGCACCAGTGCGCTCGGCGCGGACCGCATCGCCACCTGGGACGTCTCCCCGGACCCCGCGGAGGTGGCCGCCACCCGGCAGGCCGCCACCGAACAGCTGACCGCCTGGGGCCTGGACGAGGCCGCCTTCGTCACCGAACTCGTCGTCAGCGAACTCGTCACCAACGCCATCCGCTACGGCGCACCGCCCATCCAGCTCCGCCTGATCCGCGAGCGCACCCTCATCTGCGAGGTCTCCGACGCCAGCTCCACCTCCCCCCACCTGCGCCGCGCCCACGCCTACGACGAGGGCGGCCGCGGCCTCCTCCTGGTCGCCCAGCTCACCCAGCGCTGGGGCAGCAGGCAGACCGGCAGCGGCAAGACGATCTGGGCCGAACAGCCGCTGCCGCCACCGATGTGATCACTCGAACGGGCAGCCCGGATTCGGCGCGTCCTCGGAGAACGGCGCCCCGTGCGGCAGCACGTACAGCACGTCGAGGACGATCGCGGTGTCACCGAGGTTGCGGCCGATGTGCACATTGCCCGGCCCGGCGGGCTCCTCGATGAAACTGCCCGTGGGGTACACGCCGTCCGACGCGCAGGTGGAGTCGAAGTGGCTCAGCGTGCCCTGCTGCACGAACGCGTAGAGGGGACCGTCGTGGTAATGCCAGCCGGTGCCCTGGCCGGGCGGCACCGTGATCTCCCGCAGGATGTAGTCGGTGTCGCCGACAGTGTGCTGACTGATCGTCCGGGCCGTGACCCCCGGCCCCGGCGGGGTCGCCTGGGCGGTGCCGGGGACGAGAACGGTGGCGGCGGCCACCGCGGCGGTGAGGGCGGTGCGGAGCGCTGTGCGCATACGAGGAGCCTCCCGGGCCGAGATCGGATACCGCCGTGAACATAGAGGCACGGAAGGCGAGTTGGGGCCGGAACCTGAAGATCCGGAACGTCCCTCAGGCGGCCGCCCGCCCCGACGGCCGCTCCCGCGCCACGTCCGTCGGCTTCTTGTCGTCCCGGAGACCCAGATAGCGCGGATGACGCAGCATCCCGTCACGGGTCCACTCGGTGAAGTCGATCTGCGCGACCAGCTCCGGCTCCACCCACCGCGCCCCCGCCTCGCGCACCGGCCCGTCGAACGGCGAGCCGGAGGTACGCAGTTCGTCGAGGCGCTCCCGCAGGGCGAGCAGCGTACGCCGGTCGGCGCGCTTGGCGATCAGCCCCTCCCACCCGCGCTCGCACGACTCGGCGAGCAACTCGGCGCCGCCCGCGTTGCGATGGGGCGTCGTCCGCAGCGGCGAGCGGATGGCCGGCGCGCGCCGCAGCAGTGACCTGCGCGCCCACAACGGCAGCCCTGTGGTGTCCCGGCCGTCCAGCCGGAGCAGATCGAAGACGTAGTACGTCACCGCCACTCCGCTCGCCTCGACGTCCCGCCGCCGGGTCAGCGCCATCCGCTGCTGGAGCCGGGCGAAGTCCGTGCGGCCGCGCGAGAACGCGACGATCTCGCCGTCGACGGTGAAGTCCCCGCACGGCTGGTCCGCGAGGGCGTCCACGATCTCCGGATACGTGTCACTGAGGCGCCGCCGGTCCGGGACAGCAGCACGACCCGTCCGCTCTCCCGGACGGGCCTTGTCCAGCAGGCGCCGCTGCTCCGCGTCCAGCGTGTCCAGCAGACCCGGACACCGCCGCTCACTCCTCGTCGGCGGCTGCGGCGACCTGGGCGAGGGTACGACCGGTCCGCACCGAACGCGCCCGGTGCGGGTCCGGGGTCCCGTGCCGCCGCGCCCGCCCCTCCGCGGTCTTCACCAGCAGCCAGGCCGAGTCGTCGTCACGGATCCGCGTCAGCGCGTACTCGCCGTGCAGCTTCGACCCGGTCAGCCGGAATGTCGCATGCCCGCGCTCGAGCGACTCCCCGAAGCCCACGGGCCGTCCCTTGCGGTCATGACTCAACGGCTCGTAGGTCCCGTGGTCCCAGACGATGACCGTGCCACCCCCGTACTCACCCTCCGGGATCACACCCTCGAACTCCTCGTACTCCAGCGGATGGTCCTCCGTCGGCACGGCGAGCCGCTTGTCCTGCGGATCGTCGGAGGGCCCCTTCGGCACCGACCACGACTTCAGGACGTCGTCCACCTGGAGCCGGAAGTCGAAGTGCAGCCTGCGCGCGTCATGGATCTGCACGACGAACCGCGGCTTCTCCCCGGAGGACGCCGTCCGTCCCCGCGGCTCACCGGTCCGCGCGAAGTCCCGCTTCCTGCGATAGTCCCGCAGCCGCTCCCGCTCACCCATCTGCGCCTCCTTCAACAGACGCCCCGGGTACCCCGCCCAGGGGCGGTTCAGAACTCCTCGTGCACCTCGGGATCCCCGCCGAGCCGCCGATGCGCCCGGTCGCCCACGGCCCGCATCCGGTCGGGCTCCAGCGTGAAGCCGAAGACGTCGAGGTTCTCGCGCTGCCGCCCGGGGTCCGCCGACTTCGGGATGGGCACCGCGCCCAGCTGGGTGTGCCAGCGCAGGACCACCTGCCCGGGCGTGACCCCGAGGGCCTCCGCGACGCTCACCACGGCGGGATCGCTCAGCAGACTCGTGCCACGACCGAGCGGACTCCAGCTCTCCGTGAGGACGCGCTTGCCGGCGTGGAAGGCACGCAGCTCCTCCTGCGGGAAGAGCGGGTGCAGCTCGATCTGGTTGACCGAGGGCAGGACCCCGGTCTCCTTCTCCAGCCGCTCGATGTGCCCGGCCGTGAAGTTCGAGACGCCGATCGACCGCACGAGACCGTCCTCGCGCAGCTTGATCATGGCCCGCCAGGAGTCGACGTACTTGCCGACGCGGGGGAGCGGCCAGTGGATGAGGTACAGGTCCACGTAGTCCACGCCCAGGCGGCGCCGGGACTCCTCGAAGGACGTGAGGGTCTCCTCGTAGCCGTGATGCCGGCCCGGGAGCTTCGTCGTCACCCGCACCTCCTCGCGCGGGACGTCACTGCGGGCGAGGCCGCGGCCGACGCCGGTCTCGTTCCGGTAGTTCGTCGCCGTGTCGACCAGGCGGTACCCCGTCTCCAGTGCACCGAGAACCGCCTGCTCGGCCTGCGTGTCGTCCATCGGCCAGGTGCCCAGGCCGATGGCGGGGATCGTCGTACCGTCGTTGAGCGTGTGTACCGGGATGCTGATCACTGCTGGACCTTCCGCTCGACCGTGTCGTACCTCCAGCGTCACGGACAGGGGGATCGTCCGCGAGATCACCGTGCGCTGAGTAGGGTCGCCGGCATGCGGGATGCGCGGGTGGTGCTGATCGGGGGGACGTCCCACACCGGGAAGTCGAGCGCGGCCCGGGCGGTCGCCGGGCGGCTCGGGTTCGAGTACTGCTTGAACCTGGCGGCCGCGTACGCCGGACTGTCGGCCCCGGTACGGGAGTTCGTGGACGGGCTGCGCGCCGAACACCGGCTCGGCGTCGGCTACCAGCCGCGCCCCGGCGAGGACGCGTACGTCCGCCACCTCCTGGACCACCAGGTCGCCGCACTGCACCCGCTGGTCCGCGTCCACCCGGAGACGGGGGAGCGGATCCTGTACGTCAACGGCTATTACGTCGAGCAGATCGCCGACCTCTCCCGCGCCGAAAGCGGGGCGATCCTCGACCTGCTGCTGGAGCAGGCGGTCCGGCCCGAGTACACGGTCCGCTTCCGCTGGGAGCCCGGCAGCGTCGCCTTCTGGGACAACCGCGCCACCATCCACCTCGCGCCCAGCGACAACGCTCACCTCGACTTCCCCCGGATCATGCACCGGGTGATGCTCGCCGGTGACGTCCCGGTCGGCGTGGACGGCAAGCCGTCGGAACCGATCACCGGCACCGAACCGGGCCGCTGGTGACCTCAGCTCGCCGACTGCCACCCCAGCGCCGGGCCGAGCTTCTCCGCCATGTCGGTGAGGATCTGCACATAGTCCTCGTGCTCGAACGTGAACGGCAGCGCGAAGGCGACCTCGTCGACCTCCCTGAACGCGGCGTGCGCGTGCAGCCGTTCGGCGATCTCGTCGGAGCTGCCGACGATGTCGGGCGCGAACATCAGCCGGGCCGGACCCTGAGGTGAGGCGGTGCGCGGCAGCCGCTGCGCCGCGTACGTCTCGTACTTGGCGCGCTGCTCGGGCGTGGCGGAGTCGGTGGGGACGACGACGAGGCCCTGGGAGACGCGGGCGCTGTCGCCGTCGGGGTGGTGGGCGCGGAAGGTGCGGATGTGCGACAGCTGGATCTCGGCGAAGTCCGCCGCGTCCTCGGGCCCTTCCGCCTTGACGACGCTGCTGGTCAGGAAGCTCATGCCGTGTTCCCCTGCCCACCGCGCCGAGCTCAGGCTGCCACCGCCGTACCACATACGGCTGCCCAGCCCGGCCGACTGCGGTTGCACGCGGTCGGAGCTGGATTCGATATGCGGCTGCCGCCGCGTGGCCTCGAAACCCTCGTTGCCGCTGAACTCGGTGGCCCGCTCGCCCCGCACGAAGTCCAGCAGCCGCCGCGCCCGCTCGTAACCGAACTCCTCGGCGTCCGCCGTGTCCGGGTACAGCGCGCCCTTGACCCGGTCGTAGTGCATCGGCGGGCCGACGCTGACGCCCGGGTTGAGACGGCCCCCGGACATCAGGTCGACCGTCGCCAGGTCCTCGGCCAGTCGCAGTGGGTTCTCCCAGCCCAGTGGGATGACCGCGGTGCCGAGTTCGATGCGGCGAGGCCGCCGCCAGGACGGCGACGGGGGAGGAGATGCCGTACTGCAGATGACGGTGACGGAGCCACGCACTGTCGAAGCCCAGCCGCTCGCCCAGCTCGATGATCTCCAGCGTGGACTCATGGCCCCGGCGTGGATCCGCCGCGTCGAACAGTCCGATGGTGAGGAAGCCCAGCTTCCGCAGCGGTCGTGAGGTCGGCGCCACGGGCCCCTCCATCGTTCATGGCCCCTACGGCCGTACGTCAGTTCGTCCCCGATTGTGTCAGGGCGGTCAGGCGAGCGGGATCGTGACCTCGTCCTCGACCGGCGGTTCGGTCTCCTGCGCGCGGTTGCCTGTCGCGGCGTAGCAGCGCAGCCGGACCGCCTCCGGCGAGACGTCCAGCCGCAGGAAGCACTTGAAGAACGGCGGGCTGTACGTCGCCGAGCTCGGCGAGAACAACTGCGTGTAGATCTTGCGCACGGGCAGCCGGAACCGCGACGTCCGCTCGGGGCGGCGGCCGGCGCCCAGCAGCGTGGCGACCAGCCGGGTGCGCCAGGTGATCCGGGCCGGCTCGCCCTGGGCGCGGGTCAGCGGGATGCCCAGGCGCTCGGCGACGACGGCCGTCGCCTCGGCCTCGGTGAGGGTGAAGAAGCGGCGCAGGCGCAGCCGGCGGCCGTAGAGCGTGCTGTAGAAGGCCAGGGAGTCGCCGCGCAGCGGGTAGCAGCGGAAGTCCTTCTCGGTGACGTTCGCGATGTCGATGTGCGGGATGGTGTGGGTGGCGTGCATGAAGGCACCGCCGCCGCCGGACACGACGTACTGGATCGTGCGGCCGTCCACGTCCACCGGATACCGCTGGTAGTTGTGGATGTCGCCGCCTATCGCGGCGACGAAGTGGTGGGCCGGGTCGCGCACGACGTCGTCGACCGTGCCGCCGCCGTCGATCGCGCACGGGTGGTACTCGCCGTCCACGTACAGGGGCGAGCCCGTGATGAGGATCTTCGGGCGGGGTCCCTGCGACACCTCGCGCAGCCACGCGCCCTGTTCGGCGTCGAGGGTGCCCAGCAGACCGGTGTCGATGCCTATGATCCGCACCGGCCCGGAGTCGATGGCCCAGTACGGGCCCGGCTGGACGGCCTGTTGGGTCTCCTCCGATCGCAACTGCCGTGCCTCGGCGAGGCGTTGGCCGTCACCGTTGCGAGGCCGGTGCCACAGCAGCGACCGCAGCCAGGCCCGGCTGAGGGGGCGCGGCGCGGGCTCGGGGGCGAGGGGCGGGGCGTCGTCGCAGAAGACGCGCATGAAGGCGCCGAGGTCCTCGTACCAGTCGTGGTTGCCGGGTATCGCGTAGATCGGCGCCCGGTAGTCCTGGTACGGGCGGAAGAACTTCGTGCCGTAGTCGTCGGCGCTGCCCACCGGATAGATGACGTCACTGGCGACGACCGCGAACCGGGTGTCCTGACCGACCTTCAGAAAGCCCGGCACGACGGCGTACTGGGGGTCGTCGCCCTCACCGGTGTCGCCCACGACCAGGAAGGAGAACCGGTCCGGGTCGTCCCGCCGGATCACCTTGTCGGCAGGGGCGCCGGCCGCGGCCCGCTGTGCCACCCAGCGGCTGCGGGTACGGCCCGTGGGGTCCCCGAACCAGGACGCCAGCACGCCGTTGCGGGCGGCCCACAGCATCCTCGGATCCAGCCACGAGATCTTCTCGACCTGATGCGGCATCAGCCGGGTGTATTCACCGCGTTCTGCGGTGCCCCAGCCGGCGCCTTCGGCGGTATCGCGTGAAGAGTCAGACACCGGTGAACCGTAACAATGATCTAGAGGGTTCCGGGAAGGGGGAGTGCCGCCCTGCCCGAACTCGCCCCGCCGACAGGTCCGTTCACCACTTCTGGACGCGCGACGCGGTCCGCTGCGGTTCCCGCCGTGACCAGGAGGCACCGGCCGCGGCCTCGAACAGGGACTCCCGCTCCGGTTCGGGCTGTGCGGCGGCAGGGGGCTGCCGGAGCCTGCCGGAGCGGCTGCGCTCGCCGTCGCCCATCACCAGCAGCGGGTCGAACATCACCACCACGCCCGCCAGGACGAGGAAGATGATGGGCCCCAGCAGCATGGGCAGCAGCAGCGAGGTGGGTGAATCGCCCGTCCACGGGCCACGGGTCGCGCCGTGCAGATGCACACTGACGGCTGCCATGCCCGTGTAGTGCATCCCGGACACGGCCACACCCATGATCAGGCTGGCGCCGAGACTGGTCAGGAAACCGCGGATCGTGATCGCCGCCCAGAGCGCGGCGGTCGCGGCGACGATCGCGATCAGTACGGAGAGCCCGACGGTGAACGCGTCGTACTGGATGCTGCCGTTCAGCCGCATCGCCGCCATGCCCAGATAGTGCATGGCGGCGACACCGAGGCCGGTGACGACGCCCGCGGTGGCCAGGGTGGCCGTGCCGGTGCCGTGATAGCCGACGATGAACACGCCGATGCCGACGACGACGATCGCCACGGTGAGACTGAGCACCGTCAGACCCACGTCGTAGCGGATCCGGGTCTCCTCGACCTGGAAGCCGATCATCGCGATGAAGTGCATCGTCCAGATGCCGCACCCGATCGACGCGGCGCCCAGCGCCAGCCAACCGGGCTTCCACGACTGATCGTCGAGCAGCGACCGGACGATGCACCGCAGTCCTAACGCCCCGCCCAGACAGGCCATCAGATAGGCCGCCACCGGGGTCACCGCTCCATAGCGGAACCCGTCAACCGTGCCTTGCATGCGCCAACTCCCCCGAGCCATGGCTGGTTGTGAAAAGCAAGGTCTACGGGCAAGGTTCGAGCAAAGCAAGCCTTTACCGGCGGTAGCATGTCAACTCTCACTCGCCATGAGTTCACTTCGGTCACTCAGCGGCAAATTCCAGCCAGAGGCACGGCTGTTGGGACAGGAATCAGAACGTGCGCTTCAACAGGTCCAGCAGTGCCGCCCAGTGCCGCTCGTCCGCTTCGCGGTGGTACACGGTCGTGTCGGCCTGTGTGAAACCGTGGTGCGCGCCCTCGTAGACCTCGCAGCGGTGGCGGACGCCCGCCTCGGTGAGGGCGTTCTCGAGGCGTTCGATCTGCTCGGCGGGCAGTGACGGGTCGTCGTCGGCGTGGCCGAAGTACAGCTCGGCGGTGATGTGTTCGGCCACCCGGTGCGGGCTGTCCGGGTCCTCGGACGCGAGCCGCCCGCCGTGGAAGCCGGCCGCGGCGGCGACCCGGTCCGGATAGGTGCCGGCGGTGAGCAGGGACAGCCGGGCGCCCATGCAGTAGCCGGTCAGCGCGACCGGACCGTCGGCGGCCCGGGGACAGTCGGCCAGCCAGTCCAGATAGGCGCCGGCGTCCCGCATCGCCGGCTCGGGCGTCAGTGCCCGCATGATCGGCATGATCCGCTGGAAGATCTCCGGACGCTCCGCCGTGTCGATCAGCTCGGGCAACTCGACCACCGGCGCCCGCCCGTTTCGGTAGAACACATTGGGCACCAGGACCGTGTACCCGGCCTCGGCCAGCCGGTCCGCCATGGCCCGGAGTTGGGGGCGGAGCCCGAAGGCGTCCATGTAGAGCAGGACCGCCGGCCGCGGGCTCCCGTCCGCGCGATGGGCCAGATAGGCGTCGGCGGTGCCGTCCGGGGTGGGGATGTCGACGGCGGTTCCCTGTACGGCGGTCATAGCTGCGGGCTGCCTTTCTGCGTGGGGGCGTAGGCGAGGACCCGACCATGGGAAGGGCCAGGTCACGCCCATCGTGACACGCACGGTCCCGGGTGATCCGCCCGGCCCCCCGCCCCCTCGCGGCCTGCCTCACTCGAACCGTGTGGTGTCCCCCGCGCCCTTCCGTACGATCTCGGCCTCGCCGCCGGAGAAGTCGATGACGGTCGTCGGCTCGGTGCCGCAGTCCCCGGAGTCGACGACCGCGTCCAGCACATGGTCGAGCCGGTCCTTGATCTCCCAGCCCTGCGTCATCGGTTCGTCCTCGTCAGGCAGCAGCAGCGTGCTGGACAGCAGCGGCTCCCCGAGCTCGGCGAGCAGCGCGTGCGTGACCACATGGTCGGGGATGCGCACGCCGACGGTCTTCTTCTTCGGATGCTGGAGCATGCGCGGCACCTCCCTGGTCGCCGGGAGGATGAACGTGTAGCTGCCCGGCGTCGATGCCTTGATCGCCCGGAACACGTCGTTGTCGACCCGCACGAACTGTCCCAGCTGCGCGAAGTCCTGGCACACGAGCGTGAAGTGGTGCCGGTCGTCCAGCCGGCGGATGGTACGGATCCGCTCGATGCCGTCACGGCTGCCCAGCCTGCAGCCCAGCGCGTAACAGGAGTCGGTCGGATACGCGATGAGCGCGTCGGCCCGGATGCTGTCGGCGATCTGGGAGATGGTGCGCGGCTGCGGATTGTCGGGGTGCACGTCGAAGTACTTCGCCATCCGCCGAGCCTATGCCCTGCGCACCGGGTGACCGCGCAGGCAGCAGTCTGCCCCGCCCACGGAATCCGCGGTGCGGCGTACCCTCCGCCGGGCGGAGGGGAGCACCGCAGGTGGCGGCCATGTCCCTGAGGTCC
This sequence comes from Streptomyces dysideae, assembly GCF_001514305.1. Lineage (GTDB taxonomy): Bacteria > Actinomycetota > Actinomycetes > Streptomycetales > Streptomycetaceae > Streptomyces > Streptomyces dysideae. The sequence goes on along the minus strand of NZ_KQ949116.1, from coordinate 54,649 downwards.
CGCCCATGGATGCCGTCGTCATTCAGGACGGCCCGGTGATCCGCGCCCGTTACGGCGCCCACGCGGCCGTCGCCCACGGACCGCTGCCCCGTGGGGCAGCCCGGCCGACTCTGCGCGCGGCGGCTTCCGCGCTGCCCCCGGACTGGCGCAGGCGTTCGCCGCCGACGACATGCTGACCCGCCTCGAACTCCTGCACCAGGCCGACAACGCCGCCTCCTGCCGGGTCGCGCAGAAGACGGGCTACGCCAGCGCCGCCCACCTGCCCGCCGCGCCCCCGGAGCTCCCCCTGGACGGCCACCTGCACACCCGGGCCCGTCAGGCCTGACCCGTCCGGATGTGAACGGCGGCGGACCGTCCGGCGCGCGTGAGGTAACGTCCCCGACCGGTACGTCAAGATGCGGTGCAGGACGAGGTGAAGGCCGACGTGGCTGGCAGGGAGGACGGCGTTCGTCACGCGGGGGTGAAGGACGCCGCCGGTTCGGCGTGGGCGGAGGAGCTGCTCGGCCATCTGCGGCCGGCCGGACGGGACATCCGCCGGGTCGTGGCCTGGCTGTCCGACGCCGTGGACGGCACAGCCGAACTGCGGGACGGCGACGGCACCCTCCTCGCCGGAACGCGGACACCCCAGGACGACTTGGACCAGACCCCGGTCGCGGACATCGTCGCCGGCCGGATCGCCTCCGCCTCCTGGGCGGGCACGGACCGTCACCTGCGCCTGGTCGGGGTCGAGCACCCGAACCCGGCGACGGCCGTCGTGCTCGCCGTGTCGCGGTCGGCGCCGTTCGACCGGCGCACCTCCGACATCGTGACGCACACCGCCCAGGTCATCGAACTCCTGCTGCGGGCCGACGAGACGGCCGAGGCCGGCCGCCGGCTGCGGCGGGCCACCTCCGATCTGAGGCTGGCCATCCTGCAACTGCTGATGGTGGAGGACACCATCGCGGCACGCCGGGTGGCCGCCGGACTGTGGCCGGGCCTGCTCGACACGGACACCGCGTGCGTCTACGTCGTCGAGTGCAGCGCCGAGGAACGCGACCGGCTCGCCGAGGAGTGCCTGGTCGCGACGGGGGAGCAGGCACTGGTCGTGCGCTGCCCGGCGATGGCCGGCCATGTGATCGTCGTGACCCCGGGCGACGACACGGCCGGGGAACTGCGGTCACTGATCGACCGGCGCCCGCGCACCTTCCTCGGCGGCAGCGCCCGGCAGAGCCTGGCCCACACCGCCACCGCCTACGGCCAGGCCGTGAGCGCCCTCGCCGTCGCACACTTCCATCCCGACCAGGCCGCGGTCTACGCCGAACGCACGCACCCCGAGCGCCTGATGGACCCGGCCGCCCTCCACGACTGGACGGCCCGTCTGCTGCGCCCGCTGGACACCCTGCCGCACCACATCCGGGCCGAACTCCTCGCCACCACCCGCCTGGGCCTGGAGTTCACCGCGGTGAACACGGCGAAGGTCCTCGGCGTCAGCCGCAACACCGTCCGTGCCCGCATGGAACGCGTCGAAGTCCTGCTGGGCACCGACTTCTCCGACCTCACCGCCCGCGCCGTCGTCCACCTCGCCCTGAACACCCAGGTCGGCCTGGCGGACCTGCCGCCCGGCGACGGAACGGCCGACGCGTCCGCGGCCCGGCTCGACGACCTGCTGGCCGGACCCGCCCTGCGCACCTGGGCGCACGACCTCCTGGCCCGCCTGCACACGGACACCCGGGACCTGCGCCGCACCCTGCGCACCTGGATCGCCGCCGGCGGCAACGCCGAACGGACCGCGCAGACCCTCGGCGTCCACCCGCAGACCGTGCGCGAACACGTCCGCGGCGCGGAACCCGTCCTCGAACGACAGCTCCTCGCCGGCGGCAGCGACCTCTACGAGCTGGTGCTGGCCTACTTGGCCACGGGCGACCTCGAGCCGCCCGCCCTGCATGGAGCGAAAGCGGACGTTCCGGACTCACTTGTGCACGGGTGAGCCTCACGGCTGCCGCAGCGGGCATCGATGCGATACCCAACGCCGTGGTACGACGCGTAGGTTCGAGGCACCGCGGGGGCACGACCGGAACGGGGGACCGGTCGCGTCCCCGCGCGCTCAGCCTCGCAGCCGCACCGGCACCTCCTGCCAGCCGAACGCGATGAACGACGGCACCTGACGCAGCTCGTCCGCCCCGACGGCCAGCCGCAGACCGGGGAACCGCTCGAAGAGGGCGGCCAGCGCCGTCAGCGCCTCCACCCGGGCGAGCGGAGCGCCGACGCAGCGGTGCACGCCGATCCCGAACGCCAGATGGTCGTCGGCCCCACGCGCGGCCTCGAAGTCACCCGCGTCCGGCCCGTAATGGGCGGGGTCCAGGCCCGCGGCGGCATACGTCGTGATGATGGCGTCCCCGGCCGCGACGGTGACGCCCCCTACCTCGATGTCCTCGACGGCGAACCGCAGCGGCAGCGCGGCGATCGACGGGTGCACCCGCAGCGTCTCGTCGACGACCGCCTCCCACCCGATCTCCCCCGACCGCACGGCCGCCAGCTGCCCGGGATGCGTCAGCAGGGCGACGACCGCGTTGCCGATGAGGTTGACGGTCGTCTCGAACCCGGCGCCGATCACCAGCAGCAGCGTGTACAGCAGCTCCTCGTCACTGAGCCGGTCGCCGTCCTCGTCCCGCACCCGGATCAGCTCGGTCGTCAGATCGTCGCCGGGGTGCTCGGTGCGGTGGGCGATCAGCGCGGGCAGCACGGTACCGATCCGCTCCTGCACGAACGCGGCGTGCTCCGGACTCGGGTCGGAGGTGTCCATGATGGCCGCGATCAACCGGGCCGTGTCCGCCCGCAACTCCTCGGGCACGCCGAACAGTTCGCAGATGATCCGCAGGGGCAGCGGACGGGCCGGCCCCGCCCGCAGGTCCACCACTTCACCGTCCGCCGACTCCAGGGCGTCGAGCAGCTCCGAGGTGACCGTCTCGACCCGCGTCCGCATCTCCTCCGTACGCCGTTGGGTGAAGCTCGGCGCCACCAGCTTGCGCAGCCGTGCGTGGTCGGCGCCGTACGTGGAGAGCATGTTGACCACACCGACCCAGCCCAGGATCCAGCCCCAGGAGGGGTGTTCGCCGATCTCCGGCCACAGTCGCCAGTGCCGCCGGGGATCCTTGCTGACCCGCGGATCGAGGATCAGCTCCCGCAGTGTGTCGTATCCGGTGGGCGCCCAGGCGGGGATGCCGCCGGGCAGCTCGACGGGGACGATCGGCCCGAGGGTGCGCAGCCGGGCGCTCTCGCCGGAGATGTCGGTGCCGAACGGGTCGAGGACGACGCGGTCGGTCACGGTCACGACGGATCTCCTGACTGGTCGGGGACGCGGCGGACACCGCCGCGCGGGGCGATCCTGCCCGGCCTCTGCCGGCCGAACCGCCTTGCGTGAACGCCGGGTTCAGGCCCGATCCGTACGTCCGGTGTGCCCGGCCGGTCGGCGGGTACCCGTGCCGGCCTCGTACGACAACCGCTGGAGGAGGCCAGGATGACCAGCGCCACGGAGACCGGCGGCGTGACCGGAACGCCGGACAAGGACTACAACCTCATCTGGTACGTGGAGGCGTGCCTGAACAACGCGCTGCGCCTGGAGACCTACATCCAGGACGCGGAACGCGGCAAGGACACCGAGGCCGCGGACCTGTTCCGCAAGGCCCAGGCGGACAGCCGCAAGGGTGCCGAACTGGGCAAGGCGCTCCTGCGCTCCCGGCTGAGCGGCGGCTGACGGCGGTTCGCCCCCCCAGGGCCCGGACACCCGGCAGGCCGAGGTGTCCGGGTCGACCTTTGTGCCGCGCATGTCGGTGGCAGTCTCGAGTTCCTGGCGAAACTTTCGTAGGCGGGAACGGCAGTTTAGAGACCAGGGACTCACCTTGAGCCAAGCGCGACGGACTACGGCACACCCCGTTGACGGTGTGTCGGCCGAGCCCTATGTTCTGCGACGCAATTCGGAAAGGTAAACGAAACTTTCGAACCCCAATCGGAAGAAGGGGACGAGTATGCCCGCTGCCGTCCCCGGTGTCGGCCCCGACGACGAGGCCGCCGCGAAGCAACTCGCCCACGGCCGGGCCTCCTTGACCGCCGGCGCCACCTACGACGGCCCGGTCCCGCCCCCGGTACACGGACCGGCCTCCGGCGTCACCCGACGGCGGGCACCTACACCACCCGGCTGTTCCAGGGGCGCCAGGCCACCGCGACCGTCCCACCCGTGCCCGAGCCGGTCGTGCCGTACGGGCAGGCGGTCGTCGCCTGACGGACGTCGGAGTGCCGGGCCCCGGACCCGAAGGAATCCGGCGTTCGGGTAGAACTGGTTTCCATGCGCATCGACTATTCCCCCGACTCCCTCGGCGCGGGCGCCTTCTACCGGCTGCTCACCGCCGTGGTGGTACCCCGGCCGATCGCCTGGGTGTCGACCCTCACGGCGGACGGCCGGACCGCCAACCTCGCGCCGCACTCGTTCTTCACCGTGGCCTGCACGGACCCGCCGATCGTCCAGTTCACCTCGGTCGGCCGGAAGGACTCGCTGCGCAATGCCGAGGAGACGGGGGAGTTCGTCGTCAACGTCGCCCCCGAGCCGCTCTTCGAGCAGATCAACGATACCGCGACGGACTTCCCCAGGGAGGAGGGGGAGTTCGACGCGGTCGGCATCGAACGCGAGCCGTCGCTACGGGTGAAGCCGCCCCGCGTGGCCGCCTCGCCGGTGGCACTGGAGTGCCGGCTGCACGCGACGCTCGGGCTCGGCAACTCCACGGTGGTCTTCGGACGGGTCGTACACGCCGCGGTGCACGAGGACGTGCTGGTGGACGGCCACCCCGACGTCCGGCAGCTGCGGCCGCTGTCCCGGCTGGGCAAGAACGAGTGGGGCACGATCGGTGAGATCCGCGACCTGGCGCGCATCCCCTACCACGACCGGCGGAAGGGCTGAGATTCCCGGGCATCCTGAGAAAATTCCATGAATCCGTGAGGCGTTTGAACACACGAGGGGTGAGCTCCGTATGGGGCGGGGGGAATCCATGCCGAGCCGACCACGATGCGTAGGAGTAGTTCCGTGACACGCACCTCGCGCAGACGCCCAACGGGCAGACGGCGCGCGACTTTTGCAGCAGTCGCGCTGATGTTGGGCGGAGGGGGACTGGTAGCGGCGAACGTCTACGCCTCCGCGACCGAAGGCGGCGCAGGCGGCGCATCGGGCGGTCAGGCCCCCGGCGCCGCCACGATCGACTGCCCGGACGTGGGCAGCCGGCTGACGACGGTGCCCGACGGGGCGAAGGCCGACGTAGACCGGGAACTCGCCCTCCTCGACCAGCAGATCACGGAGGCCTACCAGCGGCTGCAGGAGTCGGCACAGGCCGCGCAGCAGGACGCCGGGTTCGTCGACAACTCGATCATGAACCCGCTGAAGGACAAGCGGGCCGCGACGATCGAGCGCATAGCGATAGCCATCGACGGCGCGGGCGACCGCCCGGAGGGACTCGAGGCTCTCGCGGCCTGCACGCTGCGCGCTTCCGGCAACGAGACGAACGCCGGGGACAACGGCGGCGACGCCGCTCAGAACGGCAACGGAAACGGCGGCCAGGCCGGCAACGGTCCCGTGGCCGCGGACTACACGGACATCACCACGGTCCAGCCCAACGCGCAGAACCCGCGACAGGGCAAGAACGCCTCCCGCGGCACCTTCACCACCAGTTGCGGAGTGAACGAGCAGGGCCTGTTCAACTCCGACAACGTGATCGTCGCCCCCGGTGTCACCAACGGCGCCCACCACTTCCACGACTACATCGGCAACCAGAGCAACGACGCCTTCGCGAGCGACGACGACCTCGCCGCGGCCGACACGAGCTGTGTGGACCAAGGCGACAAGTCCACGTACTACTGGCCCGTTCTGCGGCTGCAGAACGGCACCCAGGAGCAGGACGCCAACGCTCCCGGCGGCGGCATCGAGGGCAACGCCGGTGAGATCGTCACGCCCCGGCAGGTCACGCTGACCTTCGTGGGCAGCCCGAACGGCGACGTCACGGCCATGCCCCGCCTGCTGCGCATCATCACCGGCGACGCCAAGGCGTTCGTCAACGGCACCGCCAACGCCAACGCCTCCTGGAGCTGCACCGGCTTCGAGGACCGGCAGCTCAAGGACAAGTACCCGCTGTGCCCCAAGGGCAGCGACGTGGTGCGCACGTTCAAGTTCCAGAGCTGCTGGGACGGCAGCAACATCGACAGCGCCAACCACCGCACCCACGTGGCGTTCGCCGACGCCGCCGGCAACTGCCCGAGCGGCTTCCAGGCCATTCCGCAGCTGGTGCAGCGCATCGTCTACGACGTCGACGCCCCGAGTCTTCAGGACGGCGGCCGGACGACCCCCCTGTTCGCGGTGGACTCCTTCCCCGAGCAGCTGCACAAGCCGGTCACGGACCACGGCGACTTCATCAACGTCTTCGAAGAGGACCTGATGGGGGAGATGGTGGACTGCATCAACGACGGCCGGAAGTGCGGCGCCGGTGCCGACGAGGGCCCCGCCCCGGACCCGACCGAGGAGCCGACGCAGCAGCCGACCGACGACCCCACCGAAAACCCCGGCACCCCGCCGGGCGGTAACGACGGCCAGGACCCCGGCAACAACGACGGTGGCCAGGACCCGGGCAAGGACAACGGCGAGCAGACGCCGCCGGCGGACGACTCGCCGGCCCTCGAGCCGACCGGTGACGACGCCCCCGACGCAGCGGCCGCCGAGGAACCGAAGATCTACGCCACGCCCACGCCCGCCCAGAACTCCGCAGCCCCGGCGGGCCAGGGCGACGACTCGGCGAACGACGAGCCCGACACCGCGGGCACCCCCACGCAGGCGCCTGCCGACGGCGGGGACGACGTCGGCGCCGCCCCGCAGACCGAACCGCAGGCGGTCCAGGGCGGACTCGCCGACACGGGCGCGAAGCTGTGGCCCGCGGCGGCCGGAGCGGTCCTGGTGAGCGCAGGCCTCGTCCTGCTCCTGCGCACGCGGCGCCGCTCCATGTGACGCGCCCGGCAACGCCAGAAGCGGCGCTCGGACCTGCCCCCGCCGGACCGAGCGCCGCTTCGCGTCATGCCACCCGGACACAGGGCGTGCCCGCAGCCCGGACTTGCGGCCGCGGGCACGCCACGGCAGGGTTCGGGGATGTGTCCGTCCTGCTGATCGTTCATCACACGCCCTCGCCCAACTGCCAGGCGATGCTGGAGGCCGTCGTGTCCGGGGCGACCGACCCCGACATCGAAGGCGTCCGGGTGATACGGCGGGCAGCGCTCGCCGCCACCGCGTCCGACGTTCTGGAAGCCGACGGATACCTGCTCGGCACCCCGGCGAACCTCGGCTACATGTCCGGCGCCCTCAAGCACTTCTTCGACCAGGTCTACTATCCCTGCCTCGACTCGACGCGCGGCCGCCCCTTCGGCTTCTACGTGCACGGCGGAAACGACGTCACGGGCGCGGTACGGGGCATCGAGTCGATCACGACGGGCCTCGGCTGGCGCCGCGCGGCCGAAGCGGTGACCGTGACCGGCGAGCCGGGCAAGGCGGACATCGAGGCGTGCTGGGGGCTGGGGGCCACGATCGCCGCAGGTCTGACGAGCTGACCGGCTCGGGCCTGTGCCAGGCCGGTGAATGCCTCCGTACGCCCTGCACGTCGCCCGTGCACGGCACCTACCGTTGGGCCATCATCTCCCCGGGCACCCGCCCCACCGGGCACACAGGCAGGAGAGACTCATGGAGTACTACGACCTCGGCCCGCACAGCCGACCCGTGACGACATCCTCCGCCGAGGCCCAGCTCTGGTTCGACCGCGGGCTGAACTGGACGTACGCCTTCCACCACGAAGAGGCCGTCGCCTGCTTCCAAACCGCGGCCGAGGCCGATCCCGACTGCGCCATGGCCCACTGGGGGATCGCCTACGCGCTCGGCCCGAACTACAACAAACCCTGGGAGTTCTTCGACGACCAGGACCTGGCCCGCACCGTCGACCGCACTCACGCCGCCGTGGAACTGGCCCACGAGAAGGCCGCCGGCGCCACCCCCGTCGAGCAGGCACTGATCGGCGCCCTGCGCGCCCGCTACCCCCAGTCCAAGCCCGTGGACGACTGCGCGGTGTGGAACGCCCCCTACGCCGACAGCATGCGCGCCGTCCACGAACTCGCCCCCGACGACCTGGACATCGCCACCCTGTATGCCGACGCGCTGATGAACCTCACGCCCTGGCAGCTGTGGGACCTGCGGACCGGCGAGCCGGCCGAGGGTGCCCGCACACTGGCGGCCAAGGCCGTACTGGACCGCGCGCTCGCCACCGACGCCGGAAGAACACACCCCGGCCTCGTCCACCTGTACATCCACCTGATGGAGATGTCCCCGACCCCCGAGGCGGCCCTGTCCGTCGCGGACCGGCTCCGCGGCCTCGTCCCCGACGCCGGCCACCTCCACCACATGCCCTCGCACCTGGAGGTGCTCTGCGGCGACTACCGGCGCGTGGTGTCGGACAACAGCACGGCTATCGCAGCCGACGAGAAGTACCGCGCACGCGCCGGAGCGATGAACTTCTACACCCTGTACCGCTCGCACAACTACCACTTCAAGATCTACGGCGCGATGTTCCTCGGCCAGTCGCAGATCGCGCTGGAGACCGCGGAGCAACTCGAGGCGTCCATCCCGGAGGAACTGCTCCGCGTCGAGAGCCCGCCCATGGCCGACTGGCTGGAGGGCTTCCTCGCCATGCGGGTGCACGTCCTGATCCGTTTCGGCCGCTGGCCGGACATCCTGCGGCTGCCGATGCCCGCCGACCCAAGGCTGTACTGCGTGACGACCGCGATGCTCCACTACGCCCGCGGCGTCGCCCTCTCGGCGACCCACCGCATCACCGAGGCGGAGACGGAACGCCGCCTGTTCCACGAGGCGCTGGCCCGGGTCCCCGACTCCCGCATGCTGTTCAACAACACCTGCGCCGACATCCTCACGATCGCCGCAGCGATGCTCGACGGCGAACTGGAGTACCGCAAGGGCAACCACGACGCCGCCTTCGCCGCGCTGGAACGGTCGATCGACCTGGACGACAACCTTCCCTACGACGAGCCATGGGGCTGGATGCAGCCCACCCGGCACGCCTACGGCGCCCTCCTCCTCGAACAGGGGCGCATCGCGGAGGCCGAGGCGGTCTACCGCGCCGACCTCGGCCTCGACGACACACTCCCACGCGCCCTGCAGCACCCCGGCAACGTCTGGGTCCTGCACGGGCTGCACGAGTGCCTGGTCCGCACGGGCAAGACGGGGGAGGCCCGGATCGTGGCCCAACAGCTGCGCATCGCGGCCGCGCTGGCCGACGTCCCGATCGAGGCGTCCTGCTTCTGCCGCCTCGACACGACCGCCGGCACCACGGCCGAGGGCGGTTGCTGGACACCGACGGACTGACCCCCCGCCCTCTGCATGCGTCAGCAGTCCGGAACTCCGGCGATCTTCTCGCCGTCCCGGATGCAGAGGTTGTTCACCCAGGCGATGTCGCTGCCGGTGAACTCCTGGACCGAGGTTCACCACGGGACTACGGGCAGCCGTGAGCCGCCGATCAGCCCTGCCTGTCGATTGGCATGCTGCTGACCCATGGCAGGAGCCTCAGCGGCGACGCCACCAGCGTCGTTTGCGCTCGGCCCGGAGAGTCCGGAGATTTTCGGCCGCGACGGGGTTGCCGGCCTCGGCCGACCGGCGGAACCAGTTCTCGCCCTCGTCGAGGTCGCCGCGTTCTACAAGCAGGCGTCCGAGATTGTTGGCGGCATCATCGTCTCCGGCGTCGGCGGCCCCGCGGAACAAGATCTCAGCCTCGTCAAGGTCCCCGCGGTCACGGAGCAGGAGGCCGAGCAGTACCGCACCGTGGGCGTTTCCGGCTTCGGCGGCGCGCCGGAACCAGGTCTCGGCCCCGAGGTGGTCCCCACGGTCACGGAGCAGGACTCCGTAGTTGCCGGCGCCATCTGGGTCATCGCCCTCGGCCGCCTGGCGAAGCCAGGGTTCGGCCTCGGCAGTCTCGCCGCGCTCGCTGAGCACTGCCCCGAGGTAGAAGGCGGCCCGGGGATTGCCGAGTTCGGCGGCCCGACGCCACCACACCTCCGCTTCGGCATGGTCTCCGTCTGCGCAGAAGAGCATGCCCAGCACATGAGGCTCGCCAGGTGAGTTCGGCTCGACGGCACGCATGTACCGGATGTCGGCCCTCTCCTCCTCACCTGCTTCCCGCAGCAGGAGCCCGAAGCGGTAGACGGCGTTGATCTCGCCCGCGTCGGCGGCCACCTCCAGTCCGGGGTAGGGGAGTTCAGGTCTGTCCGTCGACTCTGCGTCCATCGTCCGCCTGGCCTCCCGCTCCGCCGAAAGAAGGTAGAGATTATCCCTTGACCGTTGGCCGCCGGGCCCGGATGGGATGATCTTGTTGTGGCTGGTGTGATCACGGCGTCGGAGCCGGAGCCGTCCTGGATAACTCCGTTCACCGGGCTGAGCCCGCGCTGCTTCGGCAAGTTGGTGACCGAGCTGCGGCGTGAGGGCGCCGACGAGGTGCGGCGGGGAGGGCCGTGGAGCCTGCTGTTGGAGGACCAGGTGTTGTTGGTCGCGGCATACTGGCGCACGAACTTGACGATGCGCCAACTCGTGCCATTGTTCGGGGTGTCGAGGTCCGCCGCGAACCGCATCATCGACGGGCTCGGGCCGATGCTTGCGCTCCATCCGCGTCAGCGGTTCCGCAAGGACACCGTGCTCATCGTGGACGGCACCCTGGTCCCCACCCGCGACCACTCGGTGGCCGAGCAGTCGAAGAACTACCGGTACTCCACCAACCATCAGGTCGTCATCGATGCCGACACGCGCCTGCGCGTGGAGGGCCGGCCGCTGCCCGGCAACCGCAACGACTGCAAGGCGTGCGCGGAATCCGGGGCGAAGGACGCCGTCGGGAAGACCACCACGATCGCGGACGGCGGCTGTCCGGGCACCGGCCTGGTGATGCCGCACCGCCGCCGCAAGGGCGAGGAACTGCCCGCCTGGGAGGAAGCGCACAACACGTCCCACAAGCAAGTCCGAGCACGCGTCGAGCACGTCTTCGCCCGCATGAAGTGCTGGAGAAATCCTGTGAGATTGCCGGCTCAAAGGCGGCGGGGTCCACCACGCCATGCGTGGTATCGCCCGCCTGCACAACCTCAACCTCGGCGGGTGGACGACCGGCCCTCACGGCAGTCGGCCACACCCTGACCACGCCAGAGATCAGACAACCCTCAGGTGTTGACGGCCACTGTCTTGTCCGGCACCCGCGTGGCCTGCGCGCCCGGCCCGCGCCCGGCCAGGCGCATGGCGACGTATGCCCCCAGGTACAGCATGGCGACGACCAGCAGCAGTGCGTGATAGCCCGTCACCAGGGCCAGGTACTCGAGCGCACCCCCGGTCAGCGCGCCCAGCAGATTCGCGCCGAACGCGGAGGTCGGGTCCGGGGCGAGCGCCAGGCGGTCCGAGAAGATGAGGTTGGCACAGAAGATCGGGGCGAAGGCCAGGGCGATGGCGGCGGCGAGCCTTCCGGCGAAAGGCAGCGAGAGCACGGCCTGCGCCGGGACGAGCCAGGCCACCGCGAGGGAGCCGAAGAGCATGAGCTGCAGCAACAGTTGGTTGACCCGCCGCAGCCTGCGCCGGACCTCGACCGCCGCGAGGACGGAGAGCAGGACGCCGAAGAAGACGAGGGCGTTGACCAGCCAGGTCGTACCGAAGTAGAGCGCGAAGCCGATCACGTTCTTCGTTTCGAGCAGCATGAAGGCCGCGCCCAGCAGGAACATGTCGGTGTAGCGGAACGTGCGTCGGATGCGAACCCCGGTCAGGCGCACCGACAGGAGCGTCACCAGCAGGATCGCGCCCAGCGCGCCCAGGTAGAGCGTGGGAATGTTCCGGTGGAGCAGATATGGGAAGGGGTGGTCATCGGTCGCGGCCGCCGGGACCGCGCCGCTGGGCCGCCAGATCTGCTCGCAGGACTGGTCGGCGGGCGTCATCCCGGCCACCAGCACGGCGGCGTTCCTGTTGAACGTCGTCATGCAGGGGGCGTGGCCGTAGATGTCGTCGAGGGAGCCGGCGAAGCGGTCGACCAGCCAGCTCTGCCGGTAGTAGTTGTACATGGCGAACGCGCCGTTCGGCGCCAGGTGATCGCGCGCGGCCTCGAACGCCTGCTGGGTGAACAGATAGCTCTCCAGGCGCAGATTGCTCGCGCCGGCCACCAGCGTCAGCGAGTCCGGCAGCGCCAGGACGATGAGGTCGTACTTGGCGTTCGTCCGCTCCAGGAAGGCCCGTCCGTCGTTGATGTACGCGTGCACCCTGGGGTCGTCGTACGGGTTCGCGGGGTGAAACTGTGCACCGATCTGCTGCAGCCGGGGGTCGATCTCGACCGCGTCCACACGCTCCGCTCCCTGCGCCAGCGCGACCGCGACGTCATTGCCGTTGCCGGCCCCGATGACCAGCACGCGCTTGTGCGGGTTGCGGGGTGTCTGGTCGTATGCCTGCCGGTAGGGCGAGTTCTCCCGCAGAAGCACCGGGAGCGGAGCGGTGCTCTGGTGCGGGACGCCATTGGCGGAGATGTGGTACGTCCGGGTGCTGGTCGTCGAGGGTTTGAGCTCGATCTTGTAGTAGGGCGACCAGGAGATGCCGGGCGCCGTCGACTCCATGAACAGCGCGGCGACCATCGCCGTGAGGGGGATGCCGTACAGCAGGGTGTTGCGCCGTCCGCCGACGATCAGCAGTGCCGCGGCGGCGAGTACGCCCCAGACGACCGACGGGGCGCGCAGCCAGGACAGCAGGGCGAAGGACGCCGAGCCGGTGAGGCTGCCCAGCAGGTCGTAGCGGTAGGCGTCGAGTGAGGGAAGCTGGCGGAAGAGATCGGCGGTGATCTTGCCGATCCCGGCCATGATCACTGCGGTCAGCAGGAAGATGGCCGGCAGCGTCACCCACTCGGGCAGGCCGGTGGTCTTCACGGCGGTGAAGTAGATGACCTCGCCGCTGCTCTGACGCACCTGCACCGGATACTCGCGTACCAGGATGACGAGAAGCGCGAGCGGGATCGGTGTCCAGCGTTTGAGCCACTGGCCGCGCGCGGCGGGGATCAGGAACCCGATGCCGATGCCGAGGAACGACCCCAGCAGGATGAAGTTCGAGAAGTAGCTGAGGTGGACGACGTTGGCGCCGGCCCATCTGATCAGCGCCAGCTCGACGAAGAGCATGGTGGTGCTGGCCAGCACGAGCCTCCAGCGCACCGATCTCACGCTTTGCCCGGATTCTGTCCGCTTCATGCGGGTTTACGATGCCAGCTTCAGCGCGGTGGGTCGAGGTGCCGTGCCGGTGTTGTGGCGCGGATGTCGGTCAGGGGAGGTTTCGGGCTCCGGGCAAGGCCTGAGCAAAGCGTCGCCCCGCCCTTGAATGATTCCAGCCATGCCGGTGCTTCGCCGTACCCGCGGAAGCCGTCCTTCCCGCACACCGCACTCTTAGGTATGCCTTGGCTAATTGATGGGGAGAAGGTGCATGTCGGGAGTCGTAGGACGCCGTGCCGGAGGGCTGGCCGTCGCCTTTCTCCTCTTGTTGCTGGCCGTACTGTTGAGCCTCGCGGTCGGCAGCCGTACCGTCCCTCCCTCGGTGGTCTGGGACGCCCTGCTGCACGGCGGTGCCAGCGACGACGCCCAGGTCGTACGGTCGTTGCGGGTGCCGCGGACGGTCATCGGCGTGCTGGCCGGCATCGCGCTCGCCGTCGCCGGAACGGTTCTGCAGGGCATCACTGGGAACCCGATCGCCGAGCCCGGCATCCTGGGTATCAGTCAGGGCGCCTCCCTGGGCGTCGTCTTCGCCATCGCCTTTCTCGGGGTGCACACCCTGACCGGGTACGTCAGGTACGCGTTCGTGGGCGCGGGGATCGCGGTGGTCAGCATCTACGCCGTCGTCGGCAGCGAGCGCGGTGGTGCGTCGCCGGTGAAGCTGGCGCTGGCGGGGGCGGCGATGAACGCGTCCTCGCCTCCGTCATCTCGGCCGTTCTCACCACCAACGCCCGGGCCCTGGACGAGTTCCGGTTCTGGGACGTCGGTTCACTGAGCGGGCGGGACGCCACGATCGCCGGGCAGGTCTGGCCGTTCCTGCTCGCCGGTCTGCTCCTGGTGCTGGCCATGGCCCGCGGCCTGGACGCGCTCGCGCTCGGCGATGACATCGCCCGGGGCCTCGGTCGCAACGTCGCGCTGCTGCGGGCGATGGGCGCCCTGGGCGCGATCGTGCTGACGGGTGCCGCGGTCGCCGCGGCCGGCCCCATCGCCTTCACGGGTCTCGCCGTACCGCACATCGCCCGCGCGCTCGTCGGGCCGGGCCACCGCCAACTGCTGCCCATGGCCGCACTACTCGGCCCGGTGATGCTGCTGCTGGCGGACGTCCTCGGCCGCGTCGTAGTACGCCCCTCGGAGGTGCCGGTGGCCGTCATGACCGCGCTGGCCGGTGTGCCGTTCCTGATCGTGCTGGTGCGGCGGAAGGCGGTGGCGGCCGTATGACGCGGACAGCCGAAACCCTCGAGCGCGAAGCCCCGGGGGTCCGCGCCTCTTGGCGTCCCGCCGGGCACGTCCTGCTGCGAGCGGGGCGCGGCAGTTTCCTGCTGCACCGCAGGGCGCTGGTGGTGGGCGACGTCCTGGTCGTCCTGCTGTGCGCCGACGTGGTGGCGTCCCTGTGCATCGGCCAGTCGTTCGTCGCGCCGGACGAGGTCGTCCGTGTCCTGCTGGGTCTGCCCAGTTCGCACGAACTGGTGGTGGCACGCTCCGGCTGCCGCGTCTGGTGCCCGGCCTGCTGGTGGGCATCGCCTTCGGCCTCTCCGGCGCGCTGATCCGGACCATGGCCCGCAACCCGCTGGCCAGCCCCGACGTCATCGGGCGTGACGCACGGCGCGGGCGCGGCGACGGTCGCCGCGATAGCTTTCGGGCTCACCTCGTACGTCGTCCTGCCGTACATCTCCGTCGTGGGCGGCCTCCTCGCCGCCCTGCTCGTCTATGCGCTCGCCTGGCGGGTGGCCTGGCTGCCTCCCGTTTCGTCCTCGTGGGTGTCGGCATCTCGGTGGCGCTCGGCTCGCTGACCCGGCTGTTCGTGACCAAGGGCGACTACCTCGTCGCCCAGCAGGCGAGGACCTGGCTGACCGGATCCCTCAACGGCCGCGGCTACGACCAGGCGACACCGCGGCGGGGACTTCGCGGACGCCGCGAAGAAGACCGCCGCCATGGGCACCGATGCCAAGCCCGGCCAGTGGCCCCGCACCATCACCCACGCCATGGGCGAGACCGAGATCAAGGCCCAGCCCAAGCGCGTCGTGATCCTCGACGTCGGCGAATTCGACAACGTCGTCTCCCTCGGCATCAAGCCGGTCGGCCTCGCCCCCACCGAGGGCTCCCCGGAACTGCCCTCGTACCTGAAGAACGACGCGGGCAGCCCGAAGAACGTCGGCACGATCAACAACCTCAACCTGGAGGCCATCGCCGAGCTTCAGCCCGACCTGATCCTGGGCAGCCGGCTGCGCGCCGCCGACAAGTACGACGAGCTGTCACAGATCGCCCCCACCGTCTTCTCCCTGCGCCCCGGCTTCACCTGGAAGGAGAACTACCTCCTCAACGCCGCCGCCCTCGACAGGACGGCGCCGGCCAAGGAGAAGCTCACGGCCTACGAGGAGAAGGCTGAGGCCCTGGGCGAGAAGCTCGGCGCGAAGAAGCCACCGTCTCGATGGTCCGCTTCATGCCCGACGGGTCATCCGCCTGTACGCCAACGCCTCGTTCATCGGCGCGATCCTCAAGGACTCCGGCATCCCCCGGCCGAAGAACCAGGATATCGAGGACCTCGCCGCGGAGATCGGCGCCGAGAACATCGACCAGGCCGACGCCGACTACATCTTCACCGGCGTCTACGGCGATCCGAAGGCCACCGACAAGTCCGCGGCAGCGCTGCTCCCGCGGTCGAGCCGGGAGCGATTGCTCGGGAGGGCCTCCGACCACCTCACGTTGTTCATGTTTATGAATAAGGATCAAGTACCCGTCTATTGACGTGCCCACGGCAGGCTCAATACCGTCCTAAGAAAGCGCTTTCCCCTTCCGGGTGCGGTCACCCGGCGATCCGGTCTGTTCACGTTTCCGAACCGACCGCATCGTCGCACCCGGACCTGCCGCGCAAGAAGGGACTTCGGCATCCCTGGTCGGACGAGCCAACCAACCTGGAGACGAACGATGCACCTGAGACACCTGACACCAGTCATCGCCTGCGCCGGCCTGCTGTCCGGCACGCTCGTCGCACTGTCCGGCACCGCGGCCCAGGCCGCGACCACCCGCTACGAGGCCGAGAGCTCCCCGGCGGTCTGCACCGGCACAATCGACTCCGACTGGACCGGCTTCTCCGGCAGCGGATTCTGCAACGGCACCAACGCGGCCGACGCGCACGCCCAGTTCACCGTGAACGCACCCGCATCGGGCACGGCGACACTGAGGGTCCGCTTCGCCAACGGAAGCACCACCGCACGGCCGGCCGGCCTGATCGTCAACGGATCCACGGTGCAGACGCCGTCGTTCGAGGGCACCGGCGCCTGGTCCACATGGGTCACCAAGACGTTGACCGTTTCCTTGCAGGCGGGCAGCAACACCATCCGGCTCAACCCCACCACCTCCGCCGGCCTGCCCAACATCGACTACCTCGAGGCCGAGACCGGCGATACCACCCCGCAGCCGACGGGCCCCGTGCTGCACGTCGCACCGAACGGCACCGACGGCGCGGCCGGAACCGAGGCGGCCCCCACCACCCTCACCTCGGCGATCTCCCGCATCACCCCCGGCGGGACGATCTACCTACGCGGCGGCACCTACCGCCACACGCAGACGGTCACCATCCCGCCGACCAACAACGGCACCGCGGGCGACCGCACGGAACTGGCCGCCTACCCGGGGGAGACCCCGGTGCTGAACTTCTCGGCGCAGAGCGAGAGTTCCTCCAACCGCGGACTCGCCGTGAACGGCTCGTACTGGCACGTCAAGGGCATCGTCGTCGAACGCGCCGGGGACAACGGCATCTTCGTCGGCGGCAGCAACAACATCTTCGAGCGCACCGTGACGCGCTTCAACCGGGACACCGGACTGCAACTGTCACGGATGGCCTCCACCACCCCCTCCAGCCAGTGGCCGTCCAACAACCTCATCCTGAGCGCCGAGTCGCACGACAACGCCGACTCCGACGGCGAGGACGCCGACGGCTTCGCCGCGAAGCTCACCTCCGGCCCCGGCAACGTCTTCCGCTACGCCGTGGCGCACAACAACATCGACGACGGCTGGGACCTCTACACCAAGACCGACACCGGACCCATCGGCGCGGTGACCATCGAGGACTCCCTCGCCTACAAGAACGGCACCCTCTCCGACGGTTCCCAGGCCGGCAACGGCGACCGCAACGGCTACAAGCTCGGCGGCGAGGACATCGGCGTCGACCACATCATCCGGCGCAACATCGCCTACGCCAACGGCAAGCACGGATTCACCTACAACCGCAACCTCGGCACGATGTCGGTGTCGGGCAACGTCAGCATCGACAACATCGAGCGCAACTACAGCTTCGACGGCGGCACCTCGGTGTTCCGGGACAACACCTCGTGCCGCAGCGGCAGCGGAACCAACGACCGGATCATCGGCAACGCCGACAGCTCGAACCAGTTCTGGTCCGGCACGAACGGCTCCCGCTGCTCCTCCTACACCGGCGCCCTCAACTGGTCCTTCGCCGCGGACGGCCGCCTGGTGGTGACCTTCGGCGGCAACTGACACCCAGCCGCCGCACCCGGCCCGTCCGGATCACCCGTACGGGCCGGGCTCGGGCCGAGGAACCCGCCGAGGCCGGCTGACACCTGCCGTCCCGCGCCGGGCGGCGTAATCCCCTCTACTCGCCGGCGCGGCACACGAGCAGCGGAGGGAAGAAGCCACTCTCCTGCGGCATCCGCCACCCGAGGTCGACAAACCCAGCCTCTGCTGCGAGGCCGGCCAGCCGGTCCTACTTGCGGATGTGGCGGCGGGCCATGCAGAGGCGGTAGGCGGGGCGGCGTCGCGGTTCGATGACCTCCTCGGTGGCGGACAGCGGCACCTGCCGGATCGGGTGGACGACTGTTCACCCGCGCCGCCTCGCGGGGTCCGTTAGCCGACTCGGTTTTGTCCCCGGTGCGCGCCGGCTGCGAGCGGTGCCGTCGCGGTCGGCCGGAATCATTAGCTGGTCAGCCTCGCGTCGGTGCTCGCCTGTCCCTTGGGCGGAGTGCCGCCTGGTCGGGGCAAGCGGTGCGGGCGGACACCGCGCCGATCAGGAGGAGGCGGGCATGGATCGACGCAGTCATGCCGTCTGTGACGCCCCAGCAGTCGGCGCCGACGCGGTGCTGTGAACACGAGCTCGGCGGTCAGTTGGTCCATGCCCGGGCATCAATTCCATGGTCATGCCTCTTGCAGCACTGGAGCCGGGTGCTCGCCCGAACCTCGGACGATCAGTCGCGTGGGGACGATGATGGTGCGGGCGCGGGAGCGGTCGCCGTCCAGGCGGGCCAGGGCGGTGGTCGCTGCCGTCCTGCCGATTTCTTCGGGATCCTGGGCGACGACGGTCAGGGCCGGTTCGAGTGCCTCGGCAAGCTCCACGTCGTCGAAGGCGACGACGGCGACGTCCCTCCGATTGCTGCGGGCGAGTTCGGTGACGATGCCGAGCGCGACGATGTTGTTGCCGGCGAACAGGGCGGTGGGGGGATCCGCCAGGCCCAGGAACTGGGCGGTTGCGGCGGAGGCCCCGTGCTGGTCGTGGGCGCTGGTGACCAGGGAGCGGTCGGCGGGGAGGTCGGCTTCCTGCAGGGCGGCGCGGTAGCCGGCGAGTCGCTCGCGGCGTGTGTAGAGCGTGGTGGGAAGGTCGCCGATGAAGCCGATGCGCCGGTGGCCGTGGGCGATCAGGTGGGTGACGCCCTCGTGGGCGCCCGTACGGTTGGAGCTGACGACGCTGTCCGTGGCCAGGCCCACTCCCGGGCGGTCGAGGAAGACGACGGGCAGGCCCGTGGCGCGGTGGGTCTTGAGGTGGGAGTGGTCGGCGCCGACGGACGGCACGACCATCAGGATGCTGATGCGGCGGGCGAGGAACTTGTCCGTCAGTGCGCGTTCGCGGTCGGGGTCGTCTGCGGAGGAGCCCATGAGCAGGGTTAGTCCACGGTCGCGGACGGTGTCCTCGATGCTGCGTGCCACGGCTCCGAAGAAGGGGTTGCCGAGGTCCGGGATGACCAGTCCGATGGTGGTGTCGGGTCCGCCGACACGGATGTTGCGCGCCATGAGGTTGGGCTGGAAGCCGAGCTTGGCCACGGCGGCGAGGACCTGTTCCCTGGTCCGGGGCGAGGCGGGTCCGTCCTCGTTGAGGACACGGGAGACGGTCTTGGCGCTGACGCCCACTTCTCGGGCGACGTCTGCCAGGGTGGGGCGGCGGTTCGCTGCCATGGAGGAAACGGTCTCCTGTGCTCGTCGGTTCCGGCCGCGGCCTTCGGCCGGAACCTGTGAGTGCTTCTGTCGTGGCGTCAGTTGGCCTGGACGCCCGCGGCCTTCGCGGCCGCGGAATCCGCTACGACAGTATCTCCGGCCGCATCGACGGAGAGTGCGCCGGTCATGATGGCGACGACCTCCGCCATGGAGTAGTCGGAGGGCTTGATCACGGCAGCGCGCCTGCCCAGCCGGTGGACGTGGATCCGGTCGGCGATCTCGAAGACGTGCGGCATGTTGTGGCTGATCAGGACGACCGGCATGCCCTTGTCCCGGACCCGGCGGATGAGGTCCAGGACCTGACCGGATTCCTTGACGCCGAGGGCGGCGGTGGGTTCGTCCATGACGACGACGCTGCGGGCCCAGGCGACGGAACGGGCGACCGCGACGGCCTGCCGCTGTCCGCCCGAGAGGGTCTCCACCGACTGGGTCAGCGAGCGCAGGCCGATCTTCAGGTCGGCCATGTGCTCGGCGGCCTCCTCGCGCATCCGCTTCTTGTCCAGCATGCGGAAGACACTGCCGAGGACGCCGGGGCGGCGGAGTTCGCGCCCGAGGAACATGTTCGAGGCGATGTCCATGGAGGCGGCCACGGCGAGGTCCTGATAGACCGTCTCGATGCCGTGGGCGCGTGCGCTCTGCGGCCCGGAGAAGGTGATGGGCTTGCCGTTGAGGCGTATCTCGCCCGCGTCGGGGACCACCGCGCCGGTGAGGGCCTTGATCAGGCTGGTCTTGCCGGCTCCGTTGTCGCCGATGACCGCGAGAACCTCGCCCGGCAGCAGGTCGAAGTCGGCGCCGTCGATGGCGGTGACGTGGCCGTAGCGCTTGACCAGACCGCGGGCCTGCAGCACGGGGGTGGGGGAGGAGGTGGCGGTCATCGGGCCTTCTTCCGGGAGAGCTGGTCGACGGTCACCGCGAGGATCACCAGGACTCCGGTGATCAGGGTCTGGTAGATGGAGGCGACGCCCATCAGCTGCAGGCCGTTGCGGAAGACGCCGACGATGAGCACACCGATGAAGGTGCCCAGCACCGAACCGCGCCCGCCGAAGAGACTCGTGCCGCCGAGGACCACGGCCGTGATGCTGTCGAGGTTGTCGGTCTGGCCGGCCTGGGGGTCGCCGACTCCGGTGCGGGAGATGAGCAGCAGGGCGGCGATGCCGTAGAGGACGCCGGCCGCGGTGTAGACGCCGATGGTCAGCCGGGAGGTGCGGATGCCGTTCAGCCGCGCCGCTTCCTGGCTGTTGCCCAGGGCGTAGACGTGCCGGCCCCAGCCGGTGCTGCTCAGCGCGTAGGCGAGGAGGAGGAACAGAGCGATGGTGACCAGGGAGCCGTAGGTGATGTCGGTGTGGCCGAGCGGGAAGGTCTGCCCGAGGG
Organism: Streptomyces dysideae; assembly: GCF_001514305.1. GTDB lineage: Bacteria > Actinomycetota > Actinomycetes > Streptomycetales > Streptomycetaceae > Streptomyces > Streptomyces dysideae. The sequence goes on along the minus strand of NZ_KQ949116.1, from coordinate 33,736 downwards.
CCGTCAGCGGGCCGGGCAGGTTGGAGACCGTCTGCTCCTCGGAGTAGATGTGGGTCAGCGCGAACGCAACGTTGAGCATGCCGAGGGTGACGATGAACGGCGGCAGCGGGATCTTCTGCACCAACAGCCCGTTGAGCAGCCCGAACCCGCCGCAGACGACCAGGCCCAGGGCGATGGCGGCGAGCGGGGGCAGCGAGCCCTCGGCAGCCATCTTGGCGATCACGATGCTGCCGAACGCCATCACGGCACCGCACGACAGGTCGATGCCCGCGGTGAGGATGATCAGGGTCTGCCCGATGGCCAGGGTGCCGACGACCATGACCTGCTGCACGATCAGCGAGAAGTTGCCGCCCGTGAGGAACTGGTCGGTCGAGAAGGAGAAGAAGGCACAGGCCAGGAGGAGGGCGACCAGCGGGCCGGTGGTCGGTGCCGTGAGCAGTCGGCGGGCCGTGGTCGGGGCTTTGAGCTCGGCGTACGGCGAGGACGTGCCCGGGGGCGTGGTCGTGGCTGTCATGCGAAGTCCTTGTCGGAAGACAGAGGTCCTTGTCCGTCCCCGTCGGAGGACAAGGGAACGAGGGGGCGGCCGTCCCCGGTCGGGGAGGAGGGGGCGACCGCCCCGCTGAGGGGGAGAAGCGATGTCGTACGGTCCTCGGGGGGCGGCTCAGCCCCAGCAGTTCTCCAGGCCGTAGACGGTGTCCTTGGACGTGACCCCGTCCTGCGGCTTGTCGGAGATCAGGGTGACGCCCGTGTCGGTGTAACCGGACGCCTTCTTGCCGTCCTTGGCGAACGTCACGACGGCCTTGACGCCCTCGGCGGCCATCTTCAGCGGGTACTGCTGCGACGTGGCGGCGATCTTGCCGTCCTTGACCGCCTGGGTTCCGGTGCAGCCGCCGTCCACGGAGACGATCAAGACGTCCTTCTCCCGGCCCTTGGCCTTGAGCGCGGTGTACGCGCCGAGAGCGGCCGGTTCGTTGATGGTGTAGACGACATTGATGCCGGGCTCCTTCTGGAGGCAGTTCTCCATCGCCGTCTGGCCCTTGGCCTGGTCGCCTCCGGTGTCCTGGGAGCAGACGACCGCCGGGTCCTTCTCCTCGATGCCGAACCCCTTGAGGAAGCCGTTGTGCCGCTGGACGCCGACGGACACACCCGGCGCGAGGTCGAGGGTGGCTATCTTGGCGGTCTTGCCCTTCATGGCGGCCTTGGCGTACTCGCCGATCAGCTCGCCGGCCTTGAGGTTGTCGGTGGCGAAGAGGGCGTCAACCGCGCTTTCCGGCTCGGTCGGGGTGTCCAGGGCGATGACCAGGACGCCCTTGGCCTTGGCCTTCTCGATCGCGGGCACGATGGCCTTGGAGTCGCTCGGGGTGATCAGGATGCCCTTGACGCCGGCGGCGACCATGTTCTCGATGGCCGTGACCTGACCGGCGTTGTCGCCGTCGAACTTGCCGGCCGCGGTCATGAGCTTGACGCCCTCGGCCTTCGCGGACTTCTCCGCGCCCTCCTTCATCTTCACGAAGAACGGGTTGGTGTCGGTCTTGGTGATCAGACCGACCTTGACCTCGCCCGAACCGGCGGCGGAACCCGATCCGGAGCCGGATCCGCAGGCCGTCAGGGCGAGAGCCGCGATGCCCGTGCAGGCGGCGGCTCTGAGGAGGGAAAGGGGCAGTCGAGCGGTGCGAGACATGAACGACTCCTGCGGGATTGCGAGTGGCGCGGCCGGCATCGGGGAATGCCGTCCCGGGATGTCATCGCTGACTTATGTCATCGTTGACACTGCATGGCGAGGATGATGGACTCCGTCTCCTGGAAACGTCAATGCCCCGTACTCGTCACAAATCGGCAACGCCCCGCGGCCGTCGCCCGCCCGCAGCCGTCCGGCAGCTGCGCCACGACGCGTCCGGTCTGCCCGTATGTCCGTCAGAGAAGAGCAGCCCATGAGCCTGCGTCAGATCACCGTCCTGGGAGAGTGCGTCGCGGACGCGTTCGCCGAGCCCGCAAGCACCTCGAACGAACTCGCCCTGCGCGTCCTGCCCGGCGGCGGACCTGCGAACACGGCAGTTGCTCTGGCGCGCCTCGGCACCCCGGCCCGCTTCCTCGCGCGGATGTCCGGCGACGTGTTCGGCCGTCTGTTCCGGGCCCACCTGGAGGCGTCCGGGGTGGACCTGTCGAGTGCCGTCCGGGCCGCCGAGCCCAGCACGCTGGCCGTGGCGGAACTGGACGCCGAGGGGCAGGCCGCCTTCTCCTTCCATGCGCAGAACACGGCCGACTGGCAGTGGACGGCCGAGGAGCTGGCGCGGGTGGACCTGTCCGAAGCTGCCTGCGTGCACACCGGTTCCCTGGCCCTGGTGCGGGAGCCCGGCGCGGCGGTCGTGGAGGACTTCCTGGCGGCGGCCGCCCCCCGAGCGACCATCAGCATCGACCCCAACGTCCGGCCGCTGCTCGTACACCCCGACGTCTACCGTGCCCGGCTGGCGCACTGGTGCGCTCTCGCCGACGTGCTCCGGCTGAGCGAGGACGACCTGGAACTCCTACTGCCGGGCACACCGCCCGAGCAGGCGTGCGACATCTGGCACGCGGCCGGGGCACGGCTCGTCGTGATCACGCGTGGTGCCGACGGTGTCCTGGCGTCGCTCGACGGCGAACGGATTCAGGTGCCCGCGGCGGCGACGACCGTCGTCGACACGGTCGGGGCGGGGGACTCCTTCACCGCCGGGCTGCTGTACCACCTCGGCGCCCGTGGGCTCCTCGGCGGCCGGCTGACGGAACTCCGTCTCGACGACGTCGTGCAAGCGTGCCGGTTCGCCGTCCGGGTCGCGGCTCTGACCTGCTCGGTTGCCGGTCCCAATCCGCCGTGGCAGAGCCAGGTGGAGCAACACGCCGCGGCCGACCGCGTCTGACGGGCAGGCCCGCCGCCGAGGCCACATCACGGTCGAACTGTTGACGCGTCGGTCGGATTGCCCCCATGATCTGGCCATTCGATGTCATCGATGACACAAGTCAACGATGACACCCTTGTCGGTGTTGCGGACGTCGGCGCCGACAGGGCGTCACCTTTCGGCCGGTCCGCGCCGGGCAGCAGGCTCCGCTGCGCGGACGGCCGCGGCACAGGAGACACCATGAGCTCTGGACGTGTAATCCGGCATGCCCGCATACGGATGATGGCGGCGGTGGCCACCGTCTGCGCCCTGTCCGCAGCCCCGCTGGCCCCGCAGGCCGTCGCGGCCGACACCCCGCCGTACAGCGAGACCTACCGGCCCCAGTTCCACTTCACTCCGGAGAAGAACTGGATGAACGACCCCAACGGCCTCGTGTACTACAAGGGCGAATACCACCTCTTCTACCAGTACAACCCGAACGGCAACTCGTGGGGCGACATGTCCTGGGGGCACGCGGTGAGCAAGGACCTCGTGCACTGGGAGGAGTTGCCGCTCGCCCTGTCGCACGACGACGAGGAGATGGTGTTCTCCGGCAGTGCGGTCGTCGACTGGACCAACACCACCGGCTTCGGCACCAAGAAGAACCCGCCCATGGTGGCGATCTACACCAGCGCCTACAAGAACGGCGGCAAGCAGGCCCAGTCGCTCGCCTACAGCACCGACCGCGGCCGCACCTGGACCAAGTACCAGGGCAACCCCGTCATCGACATCGGCTCCAGAGAGTTCCGCGACCCCAAGGTCCAGTGGCACGAGCCGACCAAGAGCTGGCTGATGACGGTGTCGCTGTCCACCGAGCACAGGGTGCGGTTCTACTCGTCGAAGAACCTCAAGGACTGGGAGCTGCAAAGTGAGTTCGGGCCGCAGAGCGCGACGGGCGGCGTGTGGGAGTGCCCCGACCTGTTCCCCCTCGCGGTCGACGGGGACGAGAACAACATCAAGTGGGTCCTGGTCGTCAACATCAACCCCGGTGGTATCGCGGGCGGTTCGGCCGCCCAGTACTTCATCGGCGACTTCGACGGCAAGAAGTTCACCGCCGAGGACGAGGGCACCTACACTCCGCCCACCGGCACGGTGGTTCAGGACTTCGAGGACACCGAATTCGGTACGTGGACGACCACCGGCACCGCGTTCGGCGACGGACCGGCGGCCGGGGCACTGGCCGGGCAGGGGACCGTCGACGGCTTCGACGGCAAGGGCCTCGCCAACAGCTTCCACGCGGGTGACGGCACCACCGGCACCCTCACCTCACCCGAATTCACGGTCGACAGCAGCTACTTGAACTTCAAGGTCGGTGGCGGACGGCACCCGCACGAGCCCGGAACCGTCATGGAGCAGGGACCGCCGCCCGCAGGGACGGTCCTCGCCGACTTCGAAGGCGGCAGCTACGGCGACTGGACGAAGACCGGAGACGCCTTGGGCTCGGCACCGGCCACCGGCACCCTCCCCAACCAGCAAGAAGTGTCCGGATTCCTGGGCGACGGCCTGGTCAACACCTACCTGAACGGCGACTCCACCACCGGCACCCTCACCTCGCCCGAATTCACCATCGACAAGAACCACATCAACTTCCTCATCGGCGGCGGCCACCACCCCGCCGGCTCCGACAACCCCACCGCCCTCGAACTCCTCGCCGACGGCCAAGTGGTGCGCAGCGCCACCGGAAAGGACGCCGAGGCGCTCAACTGGGCTTCCTGGGACGTCGGCGACCTCGCGGGCAAGAAGGCGCGGATCAGGATCGTCGACGACAACACCGGCGGCTGGGGCCACCTCAACGTCGACCACATCATGCTGTCCGACACCAAGGCCCAGCCCGTCTCCCAGGAGACGTCCGTCAACCTGATCGTCGACGGCCAGATCGTCCGCAGCGCCACCGGCGCCAACAGCGAGAGCCTGGACTGGGCCTCCTTCGACCTGCGTCCCTACGCCGGCAAGAAGGCACGCATCCAGATCGTCGACATGAACACCGCCGGCTGGGGCCACATCCTGGCCGACCAGTTCACCGCCGCCGACACCCCCGCCAAGTCCGTCGTGCAGCGCGCCGACTGGGCCGACTACGGCAAGGACTACTACGCGGCGGTGTCCTGGGAGAACGCACCGGGCGGCAAGCGGTACATGATCGGCTGGATGAACAACTGGGACTACAGCGGCGCCATCCCCACCTCCCCCTGGCGCGGCGCGCAGAGCACCCCCCGGCAGATGGCCCTGCGCACGATCAACGGCCAGATCCGCCTCACCAGCAAACCGGTCAGCGGCCTGGAGTCCCTCCGGCAGAACGGCCCGGCGACGGCGGCCGGCGTCACCGTCATGAGCACCACAAAGCCCCTGATCGGCCCTGCGGCCAGGGGCAAAGCACTCGACATCGAGGCCACCTTCTCCCTCAAGGACGCCGAACGCTTCGGCCTCAAGGTGCGCACCGGCGCAGGTGGCGAGGAGACCGTCATCGGCTACGACGCCACGACAAAGGAGCTGTACGTCGACCGCACCCGCTCCGGCGCCGGGGACTTCCACAGCACCTTCCCCGGTGTCCAGACCGCACCGCTGAGGGCCAAGAACGGCAAGGTGAAGATGCGGATCCTCGTCGACTGGTCCTCCGTCGAGGTCTTCGGCGGCAACGGCGAGGCCGTGATCACCGACCAGATCTTCCCCGACCCCGCCAGCCAGGGAGTGCAGGTCTTCGCCGAGAACGGCTCGGTGAAGCTGGACCAGGCCCGCGTCTGGCACCTCGACTCCGCCCACGACTGACAAGGACACGAGACCGTGAAGAAGACCCTGCTCGCCGAGTTCACCGCCCGCGAGGGAGCGGAGGACGAGGTCGTCCGCCTGATCGGGGACTACGCCCGGAAGGTGCGCGAGGAAGACGGCAACCTCGCCTTCGACGTCTACACCAAGGCGTCGAGCCCGCGCGCCTACTGGATTTTCGAGGTGTACCGGGACGAGGACGCCTTCCAGGCGCACCTGAACGCCCCCTACGGCGGCCCGTTCAACGCTGCCCTCACCCCGCTGATCGAGGAGGACGCCTCCGTGCTGACCTTCCTCGATCCGGTGGCCTGACCGTGGTCGGCCCGCCTCGCGGGCCGACCACCACACGGTGAGCCGTACGGGCAGATGCGTGCCGTGGCCGAGTGATACGGAAGAACCTGCCTTGTCCGGGCCCGTGTCCCCTGGCCCGGCACGCTTCGCCCTTGGACAGTCCGGCGTCAAACCAGAGACGATGTGTGATCGTGGGGGAGTCGGGGAGCCACGGGCTTGGCCAACGACACGACGTTGCTGCTGGATCTCGACGGGGTGTCCGTCATACATGTTGAGCGGCTTGAGGACGGTACGCGCCGGGTCCATCCGGCCACGTCGGACGCCTCGGCGTGGCCACAAGGACGCGGCGTCGGGCCTCGTCGAGTGCGTTGCCTGAGAGCTTGACGACGTACCTCCACGAGTGCGACGCGGCATGGCGTACACCGAGAGGGCCCCAAGGCCCCCAGCCTCGCCGAGCGCGAGCACCTGACGTGCCAGGCCACCCGGTTCAACGCCCGCCGGTGTCGCTGGCGCACGCGACGAATGGTGCGGCTGCCGGGACGCCGGTCGGGATGTGCGAGTTTCTCCTCGACACCGGCGAGGCTGATCTTCTGTCCCTCGACTTCGCCGACACCACCCGGGGCGACGCCTGTGTGAACCCCTGCTTCGTCCAGGAGCAGATCCTGCTGGGGGTGGCTGCCCGGTGCCGGCGGTGAAGGCGGGCTCCTGAGCGGGATGCGGGGCGTGATCTGATGAGACCTGGAGCTTCAACCGGACCGTCGGCGAGCGCACCGAGGCCAACGGCTTCGTCGAGGGCATCATGATCCTCGACAGCCAGTTCACGAAGGCACCCGGCGGCGGAGTCTCCGCCGTGGCCACGACCGTGTTCAACGCGATGTTCTTCGCCGGGGTCAAGCCCGTGGAGTACGGCGCCCACTCCTTCTACATCGAGCGCTACCCGGAGGGCCGCGAGGCGACGGTCGCCTGGGGCAGTCTGGACCTGAGGTTCACCAACGACTCCGGCAACGCCATCTACATCCAGGCCGAGTCCACCGACACCTCGGTGACCATCAGCTTCCTCGGCACCAGGAAGTACGACGAGATCGAGTCGGTCACGGGGCCGCGCACGAACGTGAAGCAGCCGGAGGAGAAGGTGAGCACCGACAAGGAGTGCGTGCCGCAGACCCCGCTCGAGGGCTTCGACGTCACCGTGGAGCGGGTCTTCCACGACGACGGCCGGGAAGTGAAGCGGGAACCGTTCCGCACCCACTACACGCCGCGCGACGAGATCATCTGCGAAGCAGAGTCGAACGACTGAACCAGTTCACCTGGTAACCGGAGGATGCCCCGTCCTGAGGCGAGGGAGCAGGCCGCAGAGACCCAAGGCAAGCTCGACGCCCTCGCCACGGTGACGGCGGTGGGTTAAGTCGTTGAGGCCGATCAGTTCGGCTCCGTCTCACGGGCCAGAAGGTCGGCGCACGCCTCCTCGAAGCCTGTGGCACCGTGACTGCGGGGTTGCCGCTGGCTTCCTATGTGTTCAGGCGGCCGGGCTCCAGGCGTACGCAGCATCGGCCCGGTTCAGGCATCAGGCATGCTTCGAACCCGCCCTCCCCGAGTCCGGCAGGGACACCGCGCAGCAGGTGAAGGTTCATGCCGCACACCGTCTGGGTGTGTTCCTGGGCCAGTGCGTGGAAGGGGCAGTTCGCCAGAGCGACGGCATCGCCCTCGTGGCGTGGCTCGAAGCCGTACCGCTCCAGCAGCTCGAAGACGCTCGCCTTGTTCTGCTCGCCCAGTTGCGTGCCGAGTTCTTCGGCCTTGCGGTGCAAAACCTTCCGCACCGGCGCACCAGTGGCGTCGGATTCCTCCACGGCTTGGGCGAGCAGCCGTCCGGCCAGCTCGTAGCGGCGGTCCGGCAGGTTAACGGCGACCTGCTTCGCCGAGCGGCGGTAGAGCTTGGCCGGCCTTCCCGCGCCCGGTCCGGAGCGTCCGCTCCGGCGCTCGAAGGCGACGTCCAGCAGCGATTCGTCGGCCAGCCGGTCCAGATGGAACGCGGCGGTCTGCCGGGCCAGCCCGAGGGCGGCGGCGGCCTCGTCGCGGCTGACGGGGCTCGGCTGGCGCACCACGTGGTCGTACAGCCTCCTGCGGGTCGGCTCGTCGAGAGAGCCGTGGCGGAGACGTCCGGGTCGCGTACTTCCTTCGGGGCATCCACGAACGCTTCGGGGCTGGCTGGCTGGTGGCCGGCTGGCTGGCCGGCATCATGGTCAACCTGCTCACCATCCCGGACCACTACGACATCGCCCTGCGCGACTTCGGACTGCTCCTCGGCGCCGTCGCGCTCGCCCGGCGGTACCACGCCAAGCGGCAGCGGCTATGAACAGGCGCGGAGCGCACCAAACCCTTCCGGCGGGTGGAGCCTCACGGCACCACCCGCCCGTGCCGCGCCTCCTCGGATCGCCTGGAACCGTGATCAGCCGCGTGCCAGAGCGATGGAGCAGGCCCGATGAGATGGTGAAGCCATGGGAACGTCTCCCAGAACCGATCGCCATCGCCATCGCCCGGCGGTCTCGCGGGCCGGTGGCTATGCTCCGCTGCGCGACTACGCGGTGATCGGCGACGGCCGGGCCGCGGCACTGGTCGCCCGTGACGGGTCGGTGGACTGGCTCGGACTGCCGGATATGGACTCGCCCGCGGTGTTCGGCGCCGCGCTCGACGCCGACCGCGGCGGCCGGTTCCTCCTGGAACCGGCGGTGCCCTACCGCAGCGAACGCCGCTATCTGCCCGGCACGAACGTCCTGGAGACCACCTTCGTCACCCAGCAGGGCACTGCGCGGGTCACCGACGCGCTGACGCTGCACGACGAGGTCGCGCTCGCCCCGATGCGCGAGCTGCAACGGCGTGTCGATGGCGTATCCGGGGCCGTGCCGATGCGGTGGAGCGTGCAGCCCCGATTCGGCTACGGCACCCGCACCACGCGGTTGGTCCGGCGTGACGGAGTCCCGGTGGCGACAGCCGGTGCCGACGCGCTCGCCATATGCGCCTGGGAGGCCGGCGAACCCCGGTGCGAAGGGGATGCGATCAGCGGCAACTTCCTCGCGGCACCGGGCGGAAGTGCCCTGATCGCCATGCCGTTCGCTCATCAGGAACCGCTGGTCCTGCCAGCCCGCGCCGAATGCGACGCGCGCCTGGAGCGTACGTGCGCGGCCTGGCGTCGCTGGGCGGACGACCGGATCTACACCGGCAGGTGGCACCAGGCGGTGATGCGCAGCTTGCTGACCTTGAAACTGCTGGTCTTCGCCCCGTCGGGCGCGGTCGCGGCCGCGATGACGACCTCGCTGCCGGAACACCTCGGCGGGGAGCGCAACTGGGACAACCGCTACTCGTGGGTCCGCGACTCCGCCTTCACCCTGGCAGCCTTCCTCCGGCTCGGCTGCCCCGCGGAGGCACATGCCTACTTCTGGTGGCTGATGCACGCCTCCCAGCTCACCCACCCCCGCCTGCAGGTCCTCTACCGGCTGGACGGCGGCGCCCACACGACGGAACGGACTCTCCCGTGGGAGGGCTACCGCGGCTCGTCGCCGGTCCGCATCGGCAACGCGGCGGCCCATCAGACCCAGCTCGACACCTACGGCGAGCTGATGCAGACCGCCTGGCTGCACGCCCAGACCGCCGGACGGCTGGACGCGGACGTCGCCCGCCGCCTGGCGGAACTCGCCGACCTGGTCTGCGCCACCTGGCAGGACCCGGACTCAGGCATCTGGGAGGTACGCAGCACACCCCGCCACTTCACCCAGTCGAAGATGATGTGCTGGGTGGCGCTCGACCGCGCAGCACATCTCGCCGAGCGCCGCTGGATTCCGGACCGGCACCTGGACCGCTGGTACTCCGCCCGCGAAGAGATCGCCACGTTCATCGAGACCGGCTGCGTCTCGCCACGCCGCAACTGCTACGTGCGCTCCGCCGGCAGCGAGGACCTGGACGCCGCTGTCCTCCTCGGCCACCTCTACGGCTACGACGGGGACGTTCAGCGCATGCGGGCCACGATCAAGGCCGTGGGGCAAGAGCTGCGGCACGGGCCGTTCGTCGACCGCTACTCCGGCGAGGACGGCCTGATCGGGCCCGAGGGCGCCTTCCTCGCCTGCTCCTTCTGGCTCGCCGAATCCTTGGCCCGCACCGGACAGCTCACCCAGGCCACCGAATTGATGGACGACCTGGTCCATCTGGCCAACGACGTCGGCCTCTACAGCGAGGAGATCGACGCGGCCACCGGTGACTTCCTGGGAAACCTGCCCCAGGGGCTGAGCCACCTGGCGCTCATCAGCGCCGCCTGCGCCATCGATGCCGCCGGCAAGGAGGCGGGTAGGTGAGCGCGTGGGGAACGGCGGCGGGGGCGTTCGTCGGCACACTGGTGCTGACCACCGCATTGCGCGCCGCAGGCGAGATGCGCCTGACGCGCATGGTGTTCTCCCGCGACGATCGACAAGGTCGACTGGAACACCCGCCTGGTCACCGGCGACGCCATCGCCGAGATCACCCGGCTCAAGGCCGAGGACGGCGGCCCAATGAACATCGGCGGCGCAACGCTCGCCGGGGCGGCCATGCGCGCCGGGCTGATCGACGAGTACGCGATCGCCGCCCATCCGGTCCTGGTGGGCAGCGGCACGCCGTTCTTCACCGCGCTGGACAGCTGGGTGAACCTGAACCTGGTGGAGACGCGGACGTTTCCCGGCGGCGTGGTCCTGACCAGGTACGAGACGAGGCGCTGAGCAGCAGCACCAACGCGCCAGTCTCACGGTGATGTCGTATGCGACATCGGTACGACACGGCCCGTGAGATTACGACATCAGCCGCGAGACACGAGGAGTTACGTGGCAATTGCTGAGTGGGCCGCCGACGCCCCGCAGGACGTTCTGGCCCGGCTCGGTGCCCGTACCGCAACCGCCCTGGCCGTGCGCATCCCGCCCAGCGGCGCGACGATCCGGCGGGTCATCAAGGACACCTGCCCCGGGGGCCTGGCCGACCTCCTCGGACACGACCCATCCGGTGCCGACACCCTCGCGGTCGAGCCGCCCGCATCCGCAGAGCCTCTTGCGCCGGTGACGACAACTGCCGTGCGTCCCCCGCAAGTTCACTCGCGCAAGGATCAACGAGTAGGAACCCCTACCGATTCGGATCAATAACTCCACACCGCCGCGTCCACCAACATTCTCGGCACCGACCGGCTCGGGATCGCCCACGCGTTTCTGGAGCACGCGGCCACCGCCTTCGCCGACCCGACCATCGGGGTGAGCCAGTGCCAGCTGGCGGCGGCTGCCCACCGTGACGTGGCGAACAGACACACCGCGCGGAATGACGGGCAGTTCCTTGTCAATATCTGGCACCTTGAGGTCAGGGCTGGGTGGTGTCCACGACGAAGTGGCGACTGAGACTGATCTCGCGCGAGAGCAGGCCCAGGTCGGTGGTCACCGTCAGCTCGTACTCCCCGTCCCGCAACGCCCCTACATCGAGCACCCTGTGGCTTCCGACCCACAGGGTAGGGACGATCTCGCCGTTCAGCCTGGCCTCGACATTGCGCAGCGCCTCATTGTGCAGTGCCTCGTCGTCGCTGGAGCCGACCGTGTCCACCGTGTCCACCGTGAGCGTGGCCTCGGAGAGCGCGGCGGCGTTCAGCACGCCGCTGCTGGGGATGCCGCGTATCCGGAGCTCCGGCTGGTTCACCGCGTTGGACACCGCAATGCAGCCGATCGCCAGGGCGGCGGCGACAGTGGCGACCAGAAGGGTGATGAGCACCCTGCGCAGGGACCGGGTTCGCACAGGGTCCGACGTCTTCAGGGCCAGCCGCATGGACACATCCTTCGAGGAGTTGCTGCTGTGGGTCGTCGGCTCCGCCTCTTCGCCCCGCCTGTGGCCTTTGCATCGGTCTCCTGCACCGGCTTGAGGACAGACGGGCCCGAAGATATGGACTCGCGGGTGTCCGGCGACATTGATGGTGCCACCTCAACCGTCACGGAATCCAGTTCGCCCTCACCCTCCCCCAGATGAATGAGGCGGACGCGCGGGACGCACCGCCCGAGCATGGCGGCGTGGGCGTGGCGCTGGAGGTAGACGGCCTTCTCCAGGAGGCGGTCGACTTCCATCTCCAGGTTCTTTCTCGCGCGCCTTCTCGGGGCTGACCATCGCGGTCTTCGGGCCGTAGGGCTGCACCCGGATCTTCAGCGTCGACAGGCTGGCGAGGTCGTCGGCGACGCTAAGGGGCTCGCGGAGAATTAACTTGTGGGTTCTGAGACTTGACTTCGCAGGCCGACGCATCGATCGCCCGCATGTTGTGCTTCTGCGATCCCTAAACAGGCCTACCAGGTTGACGCCGTCCGAAGGGCCGCCCGCGCCCGGGCCGCGTCCACGTCGTCCAGGAGGCTCCGCCCACCAGACACAGACGCTGCTCCTGACCGACGCCGAAGTCGCCGAATGGCTCACCGCCACGGTGACCGGAGAGATCTGCTCGGACACCACGGGCCCCGGGAGAGAAGGCATTCCCGGGGCCCGGCATATGGAGTCGCGCTGTTCAACGACGGTGCGACGCACCGGATGGTCGGAGAGGCCATCGATCACCCGCGCCCACGTCTCCGCGGGGGAGTGACGCCTCGTCCACGATCAGATGGGAGAACGACGACAGCAGCGCCGTCCGCACATTTCCCACGCTCCTGCTGAGGATCTGCGGGGTGGCGAGAACGACATTGCAGGCCGCAACGAACCGAGCCGCTTCCTCAGCGTCCTTGAACGCGTGCTCGAGCCGGCCCACCCGCGGCCGCAAGGCGGCGGGCGTCACGATCTCCTCCTGCGTTCTGACGATCCGTTCTCCGACCTCCAGGTGCCGGCTCACCCAAGCCAGTGTCAACGGTCGGACAACCGCCGCCGCATCGTGGTTGGTCACCGTGCCACTTCATCATCCGGACGGCGGCACGCGCGAAAGTTTCATTGAAGGCTTCACCGACCGCACGCTGGCCCGGAGTCTTTTGGCTATCCCCGCGTTCTTCTCATCCCGCGCAAAGCCGTCGGCGGCTGAGCATGCGCACCCGCTCTCGCGCGGCCCGACCTCGCGGCGTAAGACCACCACCCGCCGACGCCAAGCGCGAGCATCCGTGGCTGAAGGCCGCACCCTCACATGCTTTGCAGCAGACGCTCAAGGACCCGGACAGGGCGTGCCGGGATCACGGCACGTCCCTGCACACCGTCACCGACCACGCCCGCTACCTGCACCGCCGCGGCGCCTTCGGCCTCTTCCCCGTCAAGGAGAACCGCTCTGCCCTGTTCGCGCAGCTGGACGCGCTTGATTGGGACGAGATCACCAACCCGCACATCACCGTCCACCGCACCGAGGAGACCAACTCAGGCCGCCACGAGATCCGCATTGTGCGCGTGCAGCCCCTCTCGCCGGGGCAGGTGAAATTGCCACACGCCACCCGGGCCTTGCTCGTCGAGAGGTACACCACCGGACGCGGCGACGGAAAGATCCACGCGGACGCCGAACTCGGCATCACCACCGCTCCGTCCGACATCGCCGACACCACCGTCCTCGCTCACTGCGTACGCGGCCAGTGGGCCATCGAGGCACAGCACTTCGTGAGAGACGTGATCTTCGGCGAAGACGTCTGCCGCGCCCGCACCGGCAGCCTGCCCCGGGCCCTCGCGACCTTCCGCAGCCTCGCGATCAGCCTCGCCCACCTCGCCGGGTGGACGAACAACGCAGCCGCCGCCCACGACCACTACCGCAACCACCCCGCGGACGCCCTACGCGAACTCGGTCTCACCGGCTGAGCACTTATCACGCCTGGCATCGAGCGTGTGTCGTCGAGCAACCCGGGTCTTCGAACTCAGTGGGGGGTGAGCCTCCCGTCGCCGAGCTGTCCATCGAGTTCGAAAGGGTGAGTGAGTCGACAGCCACTGAGCCCGGATCCGTGTTCTCGGAGCCGAGGGCGGTCAGTCCCGCCGGGCTCGGGCGGGGAAGGGCCCGGCGGCACAGCCGTGCACGGTGAGGGCACCGATCACGGCCGTCGGGGAAGGACGTCTCGGCAACACACGGCACCGGCTCCTCGGGCCTCGGCGTCACGAGGTGGGGGCGGAGGGGCGTCGCCTGCGGTTCCGGTTCTGCCTCCACTGCGCGAGCCAGTTCCAGACCGCCCCGAGGAGGACCGCCTGGAACAGGCCGGAAGCCGCCATACCCACGGCGGCCCATTCCCCTGCGGAAACAAACAGAAGCCCGGTCGGCAGGGTCGGCAGAAAGAGCAGCGCCGCCAGGACCAGGTCGTCAGCACTGTCATTGAACAGTACATTGGCTGCTACAAACAGTCCGGTCGCCGCCAGCAGACCGAGGTAACCGAGGGCGGCGGGGTTGAGGAGAATCCGCCGCACCAAGGAGCGCGACCGGTACGCAGGAGCCATGACATCACGCCATCTCGTGAGAGCCTGCTGAACACTCTCAGCATGACCGTGCCCAGCAGTCCGTGCCTGAGTACGGATACTCATCCGTCGCGGGGAGCAGCTGATCCGCTATGACGCCACGCCTCACGTTCACAGATACCAGGCGTCGTCGGGCACGGAGTACATCGCGGTGATCGCGTAATCGCGGCTCGGGTGCGTGATCACCGTCCTCAGGCCCTCCCGTCGATCGGCGACGTGGTGCAGACCTCGGCGTCCGGCGCCAGCCGAAGGTCGGCCGTGGCGAGGAAGTCGGTGAGTGCGACCCAGCCACCGTTGGTTCCGTCCGATGCCCGTCGGATGACGGGCCCGCGGTGGCCGGTTGAGCGCCTTGTCGCGCGGCGGGATGTGGGAGGCAGGGCCCGTGGTGGGTGATGCGGCGCCGTGCCGGGTCGCGGCAGTTACGAGGTCTGGACACCGCTATGGACAACGAGCCCGACGCGACCCCAGGAGTCGGGGGCGCAGCGCCAGGCGCCTCGTGGTCGTCATCGACGCCCGCGGAGTCGTCATGGTGTGGAGCTCCGGAGCAAGGCGACTTCTCGGGTACGCGCCCGAGGAGGTGGTGGGCCGGCCGCCGGCCTGCTTGCCACGAGGTTTCCCTCCGCGATGCGGCGTCACCTGACCGCCGGTGAGCCGTGAACGAGCGATCTGGCGTTGTGGAAGTGGCACGGTAACCGTGTCACCATGCGGCTCCGGGGCTTGCCGCTGGCCGACGCGCGCAGCAGGACCCACCGGGTTCGTCACCTCGGCGGCGGTGACGTACCCCTCCGGGCCGATCGATGCGGCTCCGGCGGAGCTGTGGACCTCACGCTCGGCCAACTCCCGCTGCCCGTGGCCGGCTACGACAGTGAGGCGCGGTCCGTCACCTGCAACCGCGTGAGTTGGAGTTCGTCACCGAGTTGAGGGGCAGCGAGTTGGTCACCAAAACCATCCGTTACGGCAACGCCCCCGTCCAGCTGCGGCTCATCCGTGCCGACGCGCTCATCTGCGAAGTCTCCGCCGGCAGCAGCACCGCCCCCCACCTGCGGCGGACCCGCGTCTTCGACGGGGGTGGACGGGGACTGCTGCTCGTCGTCCAGGTTGCCGAGCGGTGGGGCAGTCGTCAGACCTCTGTCGGCAAGACGATCCGGGCGGAACAGCCCCTGCCAGATGAGCGTGCGCGACAGCCGGCACAGCGCGCGGCTGACACACACCCGGCGACACACACCCGGCGACGCGCGCACCGGTCACCGTGGACGGCTGTCAGCGGTAGCCCGAGCGAGTGAGGCCGCGCGCGACGGATGCAGTGGTCGCGTGGCCGCTGAGGTCCGGTCCGTGGCCGCGCGGGTCAGTTCCTGCCGGACGGCGGGTGAATACGTTTCCTCCAACGCCCGTGAAGCGGGATGAACGAGGAGGCAGGCCCGTGAAGGAAAGCCAGTTGGATACGTGTGTGATCGGGGCGGGACCGGCCGGGCTGGCGGTCGCCAGGGCCCTGGCGGAGCGGAATCTGCCGTACACGCACCTGGAGCGGCACACCGGGCCCGGCGGTATCTGGGACATAGACAATCCCGGCAGCCCGATGTACGAGTCGGCCCACTTCATTTCCAGCAGGACCCTGTCGGGATTCGGCGGTTTCCCGATGCCCGACCACTTCGCGGACTACCCGCCCCACCGGCAGATCCTGTCGTACCTGCGGTCCTTCGCCGACGCCTACGGGCTGACCGACCGCATCGAGTTCGGCGTCGAGGTCGAAAACGTCGAGAAGAACGCGGACGGCACCTGGACGGTCACCCGGGCCGACGGGCGGGAAAGCACTCACGGGCAGGTCGTCGTGTGCACGGGCTCGCAGTGGCACCCCAACATCCCCGAACTGCCCGGTGAGTTCAGCGGGGAGGTCCGGCACACCGTCGGCTACCGCAGCGCGGAGGAGCTGCGGGGCAAGCGGGTCCTGGTCGTGGGCGCGGGCAACTCCGGCTGCGACATAGCCTGCGACGCGGCCCGGACCGCGGACCACGCGGTGATCAGCATGCGGCGCGGGTACTGGTTCATCCCCAAGCACCTCTTCGGCCGGCCGGTGGACACCATCGCCAACAGTGGGCCGCATCTGCCGATGTGGCTGGCGCAGCGGGTCTTCGGTGCTCTCCTGCGGATCATCAACGGCGATCCGACGCGGCTGGGGCTGCCGAAGCCGGACCACAAGCTGTTCGAGACCCACCCGGCCATCAACTCGATGCTGATCCACCACCTCCAGCACGGCGACATCACCGCCAGGCCCGGGATCGCCCGTACCGAGGGTCGGACCGTGTACTTCACCGACGGCACGAGCGACGACTTCGATCTCGTGCTGCTGGCCACGGGCTATGTCCACAAAGTGCCGGTCGCGCAGAAGTACTTCGGCGACGAGCAGCACCCCGATCTGTACCTGTCGTCGTTCTCGCGCGAGCACGAGGGCCTGTTCGGCATCGGCTTCGTGGAGACCAACTCCGGTGCGTACCAGCTCTTCGACACTCAGGCGCAGCTGATCGCCGGGTACCTCCACGACGCGCGGCACCGGCTGCCGAACGCGGAGCAGTTCGCCCGCATGATCCGCGACGACCGGCCGGACCTGACCGGCGGGCTGAAGTTCGTCGACTCGCCCCGCCACACCGGCTACGTCGACAGCGGTGCCTTCGTGAAGTACCTGGGCAAGGTCGCGGGCCAGATGGGCTGGCGCACCGAGGGCCGGCCGCCGCGGGTACGGTCCCTTCGACCCGCGGAGGCGACGGCATGAGCGGGTTCGACCTCACCGACAAGGTCGTGCTGGTGACCGGCGGCGCGGGCGGCATCGGCAGTGCACTGTGCCGTCGCTTCGCCTCCGGCGGCGCCCGCTGCATCGTCGTCGACATCGACGGCGCCCGTGCCATGAAGGTGGCCGCGGACCTGCCCGGCGACGGGCACAGGGGTATCGGCTGTGACCTGATCGACCGTGCCCAGGTGGAGCAGTTGTTCGAGGTGGTCGCCGAGTCCTACGGCCGCCTCGACGTACTCGTCAACAACGTGGGCATGACCAGCGCGGAACGCTTCGACGTCCGCAGCGTCGAGAGCATCGAGCGGGAGATCACCCTCAACCTGACCTCACCACTGGTCGCGACCCGGATCGCCATCCCTCTTCTCATGGCTTCCCGGGACGCCCGGGTTGTCACCACGGTATCCCTCGGCGGGATCTTCCCGCTGGGCGAGACCCCGATCTACACCGCTTCCAAGTTCGGGCTGCGTGGCGCGATGCTGGCCATCGGGCTCGACCTGAGGAGCAAGGGAATCCTGGCCGGGTCGGTGCTGCCGTCGGCGACCGACACCCGGATGCTGCGCCAAGAGGCCGTGGAAGGCGGGAACTCCATGCAGTTCCAGGATCCCCCGCAGCAGCCCGCCGACGTCGTCGCGGCCGTGGTGAGCCTGCTGGACAGGCCCCGACTGGAGGCCTACCCCCGGCCCGGTGAGTCCCGTCTGGTGCGGTTCGCGATGCTCATGCCGAACCTGCTGCCCCAAGTCTTCCCGCTGTTCCGCAAGCGCGGTGACCGCGGCATGGCTCGCTATCTGGAGGAACTCCGCCGACGCGGACTGGCCCGCCGGACCGACGGGCGCTGGGAGCTGGTGGAGGAAGCATGACCACGACCGAGATGTTGCAGGTGGTCAATCCCGCCACGGGGGAGCCGATCACCTCCCTGCCCGCCGCGAGCGCCGACGATGTCGCCAAGGCGGCCGAGCAGGCCCGGCAGGTCCACGACGCCGGGGTGTGGTCGCACCTGCCGGCCCGGGAGCGCGGCGCGGTGCTGCTGCGACTGGCCGACCTCATGGAACGCGACGCAGAGATCCTCGCCCGGCTGGACAGCGAGGACGCGGCAAAGCCGATCACGGAGTGCCGTACGAGCGACGTACCGGGCGCGATCGAGTCGGTCCGCTGGTTCGCCGAGGCGGCCGACAAGGTCTTCGGCCGCATCGCGCCGAGCGGGCCCGACGGTCTCGGTCTCATGAGCCGCGAGCCGGTCGGGCTCGTCGCGGCGATCGTGCCGTGGAACTACCCACTCGCCATGACCGCATGGAAGGTCGGACCGGCCCTGGCCGCCGGCAACTGTCTGCTGGTCAAGCCCGCCGAGGCGACCCCGCGCTCGGCCCTCCACCTGGCCGCACTCGCAGCCGAGGCCGGCCTGCCCCACGGGGTACTCACGGTACTGCCCGGACATGGCCGGGAGGCAGGGACGGCACTCGCCCGTAACCCCCTCGTGGGGGCACTCTCCTTCACCGGGTCCACCGCGACCGGCCGCCGCATCCTCAAGGACGCCGCCGAGAGCAACTTCAAGCGCGTCTCGCTGGAGATGGGCGGCAAAAGCCCACAGGTGCTGATGGCCGACGCGCTCTCCTACGGCGACGAGCTCATCGACAACATGATCGAGGCCGCGTTCCTGACCATGGGGCAGAACTGCACGGCCGGCTCCCGGGTTCTCGTTCACAGCAGAATCGCCGAGGAGGTCCTGGAGCGGTTCACGGCCGCGGCGAGAGAGCTCGTCATTGGCGATCCGGCAGACCCGCGCACGCAGATGGGGCCGCTCATCAACCACGCCGCCTTCGACCGGGTCGCGGGAGCCGTGGAGGCCGCCCGGGCCGGCGGAGCCCAGATCCTCACCGGGGGACTGCCCCACGGGCTGCCTCCGCGCGGTGCCTACTACCCGCCCACCGTGATCACTCGAGCCCCCGACGGCAGCGACGTTCTCACCAAGGAGTTGTTCGGTCCCGTCGTCACCGTCCAGACCTTCACTTCCGAGGACGAGGCGATACGCAGGGCCAACGCCACCGAGTACGGTCTCGCCGCCTCGGTCTGGACCCGCGACCTCGATACCGCGCTGCGGCTGGCACGCGGCATCGAGGCCGGCGTGGTCTCCGTCAACGCCTACAGCGAGGGTGACATCACCACACCCTTCGGCGGCTGGAAGCAGTCGGGATTCGGTGGAGTGGAGAAGTCCACCAACGCCTTCGACCAGTGGACCCGGGAGAAGACGATCTGGATCCGCACCCGCTGACCCGGCCGACAAGGCGGCAGGCGCGGTAGCCGACACGTCATTCCGTGTGCCTTACTCCTCGGAGCATCCGCTCCCGCAGCTGGACCGGGGAGGTGCCGTGCCAGCGGCGTACCGCGCGGCGTAGCGCCCGTTCGTCGGAGAATCCCGCCCGGCGGGTGATGTCGCGCAGTGTCAGTTCAGGGCGGAGCAAAAGCTGTTCGACGCGTTCCCGGCGCACTCCCTCGACGAGTGCCTCGTACGTCGTGCCGCAGCCGGCCAGCCGACGGCGCAGCGTCCGCTCGCTCGTCGCGTGCCGCCGCGCCTGCTCGCCGAACGAAGGCACCACAGGGAGGCTCTGTGCGACGGAGATCTCCAGCACCTCCAGCAGGTCCTGCTGGTCACGGCGGGAAGCCATCTGCCCGTCGAGCATCTCCAGCGTCGAGGTGTAGCTCACCGGATCCCGGCCGGGCATTGGGGTACGGGCCCACGAGGCGTCGATGACCATGCGGTTCGCAGGGGCGCCGAATCGGACCGGACAGCGGAACAGGGCGCCGTACAGGTCGGGTTGGCGCGGTGGCGGAAAAGAGAACTCCACTGCCCGCGGCGCGAAGGCCGGGTCGACGGCCAGCCGGGACAAGGTGATCACGGAGGCGAACGCCTCCTCGCTCAGGAAGGAGGCCACGGCCGGGTCCATGGCGGGATCGGGAAGATCGGCGCGCAGCACGAAGGCGTCGTCCTCATCACCCACACCGGCCGACCACACCACCATCGCCCCGGACAGGTTCTGGTACTTCACCCCGGTCTCGATGGCGTGTTGGAGCGTGTCGTCGGCCATCAGGGCGAAGCCGAGCAGGCCCCACGCGGTCAGGTGCTGCGCCGCGCCGACCTTCAGCCCCAGGCGCTCGTCCCTGGTGAGCTCCAGTGCACGACGGATCACCGCACTGCCCTGCCGGTACGACACCCGCAGCGCGGCGGAGCGCATGACCGTCTCGTCCAGTCCCATCTGCGTCAACAGGGGGCGCAGATCGACACCGCGCTCGTCGGCGATCACGACGAGATAGCGCAGGATGTTCGGCTGGATCGTCGCCGACGTGTTGCGGCTGGTCCCGGCAGGGTCTGCCGGGCCGGGGGCAAGGGACATCGCACTCACCTTCTCCTCGAACGATCACCCTAGACAACGGGCGTCACCGGTCACCCGCACTGGCCCCCGAAGTCCCCTGTACGGCCCCTGGCGTCCTGAGCCTGCCTGCCGCGCCTGCATACGGTTTCGGTAACCCGCACGGCATTCGACTTGCTGGTCCTCGACTGGTCACTCCAGCGCACACAGGAAATGAGGGCAGACAGCATCATGTCCTTCCAAGCCCCAGCCCGGGCGGGGGCCGGCCACCCGGTCTCCAGGTTTGGCGCCCGAAAGGGCGCGACCCTCGCGTTCGCCGCGCAAGGTGTCTCTGTCGCTGCCGTCTACACGACCGTCCCCGCTGTCACCGAACGCCTGAGACTGGCTCCGCTCCTGATGACCACCCTGATGGTCGCAGTGGCGCTGATGGCAGGGGGCGGCAGCTTCCTGGGTCTGGCCACGATCCGCCGCGCCGGTCCCATCGTCACGACGCGCGGAGCCGTGCTGACGGCCGCCGCCGCGCTGGTGCTGATCGGGTGGGCCCGCGACGAGGCGACCGTCATCTGCGCGTACATCCTCTTAGGACTCGCCGTCGGAGTCCTCGACGTCGGGGTCAACACCCGGGCAGCGGCGATCGAACGCGCCTACGCCGCAGCATCTTCGGCTCCTTCTACACAGCGTGGAGCGTGGGCGGTGTGGTCGCGGCCCTGCTCACTGCCGGGGCCGCTCGGCTGGAGTGGCCCGTAGCCGTCGGCCTGAGCCTTCAGGCAGGCATCGCGCAGCCGCCGCTGGGGCGCCGCCTGTGGATCCGGCTCATCCCCTTCGGACTGGTCCTCCTCGTCGTGTACGTCATCGACTCCACCGTCTCGGCCTGGTCGGCGGTCTACCTGCGTCAGAGGCTCGCCGCGTCCCTCACGGTCGCGCCGCTGGCCTACGCGGCCTACCAGGCCGGCACGGTCGTCGGCCGCGCCGCCGTCGACCGGCTCGTGCAACGGTTCGGAGTGGTTACGGTCGTCCGCATCGCGGCCCTGCTGGTCGCGGGCGCGCTGGCAGGCATGGCCGGCGCTCCGAGCTGGCCGTTCGCAGTTGTCGCGGCCGGGGCGGTGGGCCTGGGGGCGTCCGTCCTGGCTCCGCTGTGTCTGGCCTCCGCCGCGCGGCTGCGTCCCGCTGCCTCGGAAGCGGTCCTGGCGCGGCTGAACTTCTTCATCTACGTCGGCGTCATCACCGGTGGCGCAGTGAGCGGACTCCTCGGCTCCACCGGCCAGTTCCGTCTCGCCTACGCGGTACCGGCCGCCCTGGCGGTTCTTCTCCTGACCGCCGCCCGCCATTTCACCCAGCCGCGTCCGGGCCTGGCCATCGACGACGGAAGGACACGACGGTGTCGAACCGCATGACCCCCGTTCCTGCCGCGCCCGTAGCATCTTGCGCTGCTCTCGACGTCAACATGATTTCCCTGAGCGGTAGTTGATACCGCCTCGCCTTGCACGGATGTGTGGGATCGTCCTCGGCATGAGCCGCGCAGCCGACCTGTGAGCCGAGTGGGCAAGGTGCCGGGAGCAGTACGCCTGGTGGCGATGGTGGACAGTTCCTGACCACCGCGGACCTCACGGCAGGGGCCGTCGTGCTGCTCGGCGTAAGGGCTGCCAAGGCATGCGGCGTCATGCTCATGGCTCCCGGCAGCGATCACCCAGGTCCCCGCAGTCCTCGCCCTCGCCGGTCTGCGAACGTCGGCCTGGGCGCTCTGCGCAGCCGCCGCTGGGGCGCCATCTCTTCCAGTCAATGTCTCCAGACCACGGACTTGAGGCCTCGAGGTACCGTCGCCCTCCAGTTGCTGCACGGCATCGCGATGAAGCTGCGGTTCATCGGCGAGACGCCTGTGGTGATGCGCCCGGTGTCGTTGCCGAACGGGATGGTCGTGGAGTCGCCTGAGCTCGCCCCGGGGGACATGCGGAATTCGTGCGTGAAGTGGCTGACGCTGCGGGCCTTCCGGCCGTGGCGTGATGTTGGGCTGGCCGGGTGGACACCCGGTACGCGTTGACGATGCGGCGCCTGGGATCGGGACACAAGCCGTCGCGGAAGCAGGGATACACCAAGTCCGAGATCCGGCACGTGCGGGACGCGGCCGCGCGGACGGTGCGCGCGGCGCGGCTGCGGAGAGAGGGGAACGTCCGGGCTCTGGAACGGTGGCAGTCAGGTGACCTCGCCGCGGAGAACCCCGACGGGCGCTGGGGCGAGGTGTTGGACCACGTCATCACGTTCCGCCCCGGTGTCCGGCACGGCCGTCGCCCCCGACTGGTGGCTCGGACTCGCCTGCGGAACCGGCGGACTGATCGGCGGCTACCTCGGCGCCCGCCTCCAACCCCGCCTGCCCGAACGAGCCCTACGCAGCCTGCTCGGCACCCTCGCCGCAGCCCTCGGCGCCTTGTACGCCGCACTGGCCCTGAGCTGAGGCCCCGGCAATCCCAAGAGCCCAAGCGAGAAGCTCGAGATACGGCGGCATCCCGTACGGCTCTGCGATCAGCCGCGTTCCGCCGCTCAGGCACTGCCGTCACAGAGACCGTGCCCGCCCACTTCCGTCCGGCTCCTCATGCCCGGGGACCTGCTCGATCGAAAAATCGGCGGCAACCTTTTCGCCACCCGCGGCCACTGAGTAGTGCAACACCGACACGCTCTTCCGAACGGATGAACATGCAAGAGACACGCCAGGCCGCGCGGCAGCGCAGGCACAGACGCCGGCTGATGGTGGGCACCACCGCGGGGCTGGTCGTCACAGGTCTTCTCGTCTGCCTGGTCATGACGATGCAATCCGACCGCAAGGAGGATGCCGGGCGGGCCCCGGCCACGGCCGTCGCCAACTCCGGGGAAACTCTCCTGCCGACATCGCCAGGGCAGAAGTCCTCCACCCCCTCTCCGTCCCTCTCCTCCGCGACCCCGTCGGCCAGCGCTACGACGCCGAAGGCTTCACCGACCCCGTCGGCGTCACCGTCATCGGCCTCCCCGCGGACGGCTCCTGCCACGTCATCCCTGGCCGGACGGATCCGCCCCAAGGCCACCTACCAGGGAGTCGCCACGGTCTACAAGGCTGGTGTAGGGGACGGCGCCTGTTCGTACGGCCCGAGCAGCGACATGATGATCGCGGCGATGAACACCACCGACTACGAGACGTCGAAGGCCTGTGGGGCGTACGTGCTCGTCCGCGCGGCGAACGGCAACTCCGTCACGGTCCGGATCACCAACGAATGCCCTCTGCCCTGTGCGCCGGGGCAACTCGACCTCAGCGAACAGGCCTTCGCCAAACTGGCCCCCATCTCGACCGGCCGGATCGCGATCACCTGGAGCCTGTTGAGCCCCAGCTCGCCGGGCACGATCTCGATCCGCTACAAGATCGGATCAAGCCCCTACTGGTGCGGCATTCAGGCGATCGGCCACCGCAACCCGCTCGCTCGGCTGGAGGTGAGCACCAGCGGCGGCTGGCGCCAACTGGCCCGCACCGACTACAACTACTTCCTCTCACCCGACGGTAGCGGGTGCGGCAAAGCGATCAGGATCACCGACATCTACGGAGAACGACTGACCATCGAAGGGATCCCTCTGCGGCCGGATGTTGTGCAGCCGACGCGGGTCCAGTTCGCACAGCACTGACCCCGCCGCCAACAGTGGGCCCCCTCCGAACCAGCCGCCGACCGGGGTCGGCGCGGGCGCGAAGGCCGAGCCGAGCACGGCGTCGGCTCTACCGGAGGGGGCGAAACACTCTGGAACCGGGGGTGCTGTGCGGACTCCCGGGACCCGCCGGTCGGTGTGGAGGGACCAGGCGGGCCCCGGAGGATGAACGTGTGTCACCCGCTGGTGCAGGCGCTGCCGTTCAGGCTGAAGCCCGAGGGCCTGGTGAAGGCGCCGCTGGAGGTGCCCTGGAATCCGAAGGTCGCTTGGCCGCCGGCCGCCAGCTCCGCGTTGTGGGCCACGTTGCTCGCTGTGACGGCTCCTGACGACCCGGACATGTTCGCGTTCCAGGCATTGGTGATCCGCTGCCCGGAGGGGAGGGTGAACGCGAGCTTCCAGCCGCTGACGCGGGAGGAACCGGTGTTGGTGATGGTGACGTCGGCGGTGAAACCGCCCTGCCAGGAGTTCGCCCCGTACGCCACCCTGCAGGCCGTGGAGCCGCCGGGGTCACCCGGACCGCCCGGGTCACCGGAGGAGCCCGTGTTGACGGTGGAGGAGAACGAGTTCACGCCGAGGCCGGCACCGTTCTGCCAGGGCTCGAACCCCGCCTGAACACTCGTCAGGTACCAGTTGTTCTGCGCGAGTCCCCGGGACACGGCCTGCCGGACGAAGTCCATGACGTCGAAGGTCCAGCTGCTGATCGCCGACGGAGCGACGAACGACAGCACGTCGTTCATGCCGTTGCTGCCGGACCACACCTGCCAATCGCGCCCGCCCACGCTGGCGTTGCCAACCGGGGAGCCGATGGGCTGGATGGGGCCGACCTTGTTGAACCAGATCATGATCTCGGTCCGGTTCACGCCGTCGGTGCGGGGCGTGGGGTCGAGCCAGATGTCGTACGAGGCGTTGTACGCCGCGTCGTTCACATAGTTGTAGGAGATGCTCGTGGGCGCGCTGGAGATGGTGCTGAGCTGGGCGGGAAGGTTGGTGCCGGGCGAGCAGTTGGTGTAGTGGCAGCCGTTGTAGACGGACGGGTAGGACTTCGGAGCGCCGTTCGTGGGGACGGACCCGTCAGCCTGGGTGATCCTGAACCCCGAGTCGTTGACGGCGATGCACTGCGTGGCGCTGGTGCCCCAGCGGTTGTTCTGAACCACGTAGCGGCCCTGGATGGTCGTGGACCCGAAGGGTTCGCAGATCGTGGTGTCGGCCTGCGCCACTGACGCTGTGGTCAAAAGCGCGGCGAGCGAGACGAGCGAGGTGAGCAGCGCGCCGAGCAGGCCACGTGCGCTGCGGGCATGGTGCGGTGAAGGACGCATGCGGATCCTCTTCAGAGGGATGGGGGTGGGGTAAGGGAAGTGCTCCCGTGGCCTTGCGAATGGGAGCGCTCCCAATCCTGAGCTCGGCAGGGACTGTAGGGAGGGTTCAGGTCCATGACAAGACTGCGGACGCGAACCTGTCGAACCGATTTCGGAGACGCAGGTCAGGCGAAGGTGCCGAGACGCGACGCGTCGGCTCCGGGAGCGCTCCCTGGGCGAGTTCGCCGACGAAAGTCAGGTCGACTCGCGCACCACCAGCTCCGTACGGAGGATGACATGACGCCAGGCCACGGCGCCCTCCTCCATCTCCTCCAGGAGCAGTCGGATCATGGCCCGCCCGATCTCCTCGATCGGCTGTCGCACCGTTGTCAGCCGTGGTTCGGTCCGCTGAGCCAGCGAGAAGTCGTCGAAGCCGATCACGGCGACATCCTCGGGCACACGGCGTCCGGCCGCCCGCAGGGCCTCCAGGGCACCCGCGGCCGTGGTGTCCGATGCGGCGAGGACGCCGTCGATATCCGGATGTCGTGCGATGAGCTCGGCCATGGCTCGGCGTCCGCTCTCCGCCGTGAAGTCGCTTTCGGCGACACGGGTCGGCGCGCCCTCCAGGCCCGCCGACGCCAGGGCCTCCTCGTAGCCGCGCAGCCGGCACTGGGCGGCGTACAGGTCGAGCGGGCCGGTGATGGTCGCGATCACTCTGCGGCCCTGTCGCAGAAGGTGGGACACTGCGCTGCGGGCTCCGCCGATGTTGTCCGCGTCGACGTAGCTGACGTACTCCTCGCCCGAGCGGCGCCCCAGCAGCACGGTCGGCAACCGGGCTTCGGCGAGCATGTCCGGCAGCGGATCACCGGCGTGCACGGACATCAGCAGAACTCCGTCGACCCGGCCACCGCGCGCGTATTCGAGGAAGCGCTGCCGCTCGGCGTCCGAGCGGACCAGGGTGAGCAGCAACTGGAGCCCGGTGTCTGTCAGCGCGTCTCCGAGCGAGCGGACGATCTCGGAGAAGAAGGGCTCGGCGAACTGCCGCCAGTCCGGCTCCGTCATGACCAGGGCGACGGCGTCGGCGCGCCGCCCGGCCAGGGAACGGGCTGCGAGATTGGGCACGTAACCCAGTTCCTCGATGGCCTGCTGTACGGCCCGACGCGTCGACTCCTTCACGCCCGCCGCGTTGTTGATGACGCGGGAGACCGTGCCCCGTCCCACCCGCGCGTGGGCAGCCACCTCCTCCAGCGTCGGTGTCCCCGGGCGTCGTCTGCCCATGCCACCTCCCCCAAGAGATCACCGATCTTACCGGCCGGAGGGGATGCGAGCACATGACTTCGCCAGTGGCATGGTTACAGGCGGTCGCTCTGCACCCAAAGGTTGGGAGCGCTCCCGTTTGCTTGGTCCTGCTGGAATCGCGCGCGAGGGCCGGGCAGCCCCTGGTGCGGGTTGGGGCCGCCCGGCCGGGTGACCCCGTCGCCTGGTGACGGGGTCGCGTACGCGGAGCGCCGGCGGAGGCTACTCGAGGAGTTCCGCGTACGAGCCCATGGCCAGGGCTATGTCCGCCTGGGCCCAGAACCGGTGGTAGGTGAAGACGGGCGCGGCGCCGCCCTTGAGGTAGGCCTCGATCTTCGACCAGGCCGGGTCGTTCTTGTAGAAGGACCGGATCGAGGAGAACGTCGAGGACGAGTCGATGGTCTCGCCGTTCGGCATCTTGCCCGTCCAGCCGCTCGGTACGTAGACGCTGTCGTTGAACCGGCTGTAGTCGCTGCGGGTTTCGGGAACAGCGATACCGAGGCTGTCCTGGTGGTGGTCCCACATGCCGTCCAGCAGCGCCTTCGCCGTCGACTTCGCCTTCGCGTCACCGGACTTGGCGCCGTAGTACGTGAGGGTCTTGGCGTACGCGGCCGCCACGCCGACGTCATTGGTGTAGTCGGCGACGGTGACGTGAAGTTCGCTGTTGGCACCCGGACTTGACGGGTTCCAGGTGTCGGGCTGGCCCGACCACTGGAGGGTGGAGGGAATCTGGTAGCTGCCGTCCGGGTTGATCGTGGTCTTGGACAGCGCCCACTTGACCCACTTGTCGAGGACCGCCTTCGCGGCGGCGTTCCCCGTCTGCTGGTAGTACTCGGCCACCCGCTCCATCGACCACGCCTGGAAGCCGAACCACTGGTTGGACGGCGGGTCGTGGTAGACGGGTTGCTGGTCGTAGTACATGCCGTAGAACGTCGACTTCCCGGCTGGCGGGGACGCGTAGCGGCCCGCCCAGCTGTTGGTCGAGCCGCCGGCGATCGCGCCCTCGTCCGACTGCAGCCAACGGTAGAACTCCATCTGCCGCTGGAGCGACTTGCTCCAGTCGGCCGCGCCGGTCGACGACTTGGGCTTCAGGTCGGCGTGGGAGCTGAGCGCGTATGCGGCCAGCGGGTTCTGGTAGCCGCTGTGGGCGTAGCTGGAGCCGATGCGCCAGGCCCAGCCCCCACTGGTGTCGGTGGAGCCACCCCACGCGTAGTACCAGGACATCAGGTAGTGCGAGGCGTCCTTGCCGGTACCTGCCGGGCAGGACGAGGGCCCCACGCAGTTACCGATCTTCTTGAAGTACTTGTCGTACATGGCGTAGCGGAGGTAGTCGCCCATCTTGGCCGCCTTGGCGACCGTGCCCGACACGGCCGAGCCCTTGCCCTGCTGCTTCGCCCACAGGTCCGCCCAGTAGGCGGACTGCACCGCACGTGCGTCGGCGTCCGGGGCGGTGGTGTACTTCCACTGCTTCGCGTACGACTTGTCCCCGGTGAACAGGTCCAGGTAGCCGTTCTTGCCGCCGTACTTGAAGGCGTCGCAGGTCGGCTGCGGCACCGTCTCCCACACCGATTCCTGCGGGCCGCGCTGGAAGGTGTTCATGTACGACGGTCCGGTCTCGGTCGGGCCGGCCTCGCACTTGCCGCCCGGGGTGTTGCCGAAACCGTAGGTGTTGTCGACGTCCTGGATCCAGTGCATGCCATAGACGTCGTCCGTGTTGTAGGCCGACTTCAGCTCACTGGCGAGCGGGTCCGCACCCACGGGGACGGACGGGTCGAGCGCCGTCGGATACTGTTGCGGCGTGTCCTCCTCCGGCCCGTAGGTCGCCGGCTTGGAGGCGGTGTAGAACGAGTTGGTCGGCTGGTCGGCGTGGGTGGGGATCATGTACTTCTCCATGATCTCCCAGGCGCCGTTGAACTTGGTCCAGTCGCCGGTGATCTTCCCGTACCTGGCCTGCAGCCAGAGGAGATAGCTGTACGCCTCCGACGTGGTCTCGTGCCCGTGGTCCGGCGCCTCGACGATCAGTGTCTCCACCGAGTGGTACGGGATGCCCTCGGGTGAGAAGTAGCCGTTGGCCGGGTTGGTGATCTTGCCGTACAGCTCCAGGAACCGGGCGTCGTATCCCTTGGACGCCGCGATCTGGGTGACCGTCACCGCCGCCTTGCCGTGCCCGGCGGCCGTCGACTCGAAGGTCGCCGCCCCCGTGCCGGAGGAGTCCGCCGTGACGGTCACCTTCTGCGCGGTGTTCCAGTTCGACGGGGTGAAGGTGAGCGACGCGCCGCCGGTCACGGACAGCCCCGTGTTGCCGCCGGTCCGGGAGGTCGTCACGGTCACGTTGGCGGACGGCTGGGTGGAAAGCTTCACGTCGTACGTCGCCGTCTTGCCCTGCTGGACGGCGAGTTGGGTGGTCGAAGCCACCACGGCGGGACCCGTGGCGACCGTGATGCCGACCGGGGTGGACTCCGCCGACGCGCCCTGGCTGTCGTACGCCTTCGCCAGCAGGGAATGACTGCCCACGGTCAAACCGGAGGCGGAGTGCGTGTAGGGCGCGCTCGTGTCCGTGCCCAGCAGCGTGGTGTCGTCGTAGAACTCCACCTTGCTGATCGTCGCGCCGTCCGCGGCCGCCGCGGTCGCCGCGAGCGGCACGGCGTCACCGCGCGAGTAGGTCGCGCCGGCGGTCGGGCTGGGCAGCACCGTGATCGGCGGCTGGTGGGCGCCGGTGCAACTGGTGCCGTTGACCGCGAAGTCGGTCGGCGCGGTGTTGGTGCCGCTGTAGCTGAACTGCGCTCCCGCGGAGACGGCGTCGCCCGCGGCGACGGTGCCGTTGTGCGAGGCGTTCTTGACGGTGATGGTCTGACCGGCCTGGGACCAGGTGCCGTTCCACCCGTTCGCGAGCTTCTGGTTGCCCGAGTAGCCGTAGGTCAGGGTCCAGCCGTCGATCGCGGTGGTGCCGCGGTTGGTGAGGGTGAGGTCGGCGGTGAAGCCGGAACCCCAGTCGTTGGTCTTGTAGTCGACGCTGCACTGCACGGACGCCGCGTTGGCGGTGGTCGTGCCGGTGGCGAGCATCGACAGGGGTAGGGCGAACGCTGCGGCGACGGCGGTCCAAAGGCGCCGTACGGCTCTGCGTTTGCGTCCGGGATCCATGTGCTGTTCCTCCTTGCGTCACGCGACTCACGGAGCGAGGCCAAGGTCTGAATCCAGTGGGAGCGCTCCCATCGTGGAGATGAAGACGGGTTCGGTCAAGACGTCGAGGAGTTCAAAGTTCGAACTGAGCTGATGGGGGCGAAAGTTTCGCAAGGCCCCTATGAAACCTCGTCAGTTGGCGCTAACTTCCTCCTCACCAGTGGGAGCGGTTCCATCACTCGACGCGTCCGAAGCGGCGCGCCAAGCTGTAAGGACTCGCTCATGCGACACCCCCCGCATTCAGTACTTTTAGTCAGCGACGGTCCGGTCGCGCTCGTCTTGAGCGCTGTTCTACCGGTGTTCTCGGCCCGGGGAGCCACGGCCGCGTGCACGGTGGGACACACCGTCACCAGCCAGTGGCACAGCGGCTTCCAGGGCTTTGAGCCGATCAGCTGCCGTGACGCCGACGAGCAATCCCGCACCGACGACGTTCAAGCTCAACGGGACGACGTGCACCGTGGATGCGAACCTCGCGGTAGCGCGCATCCACACCGTCGAGGTCTTGGTGGCCCACATCGAGACGACCGGCAGGAAGTCCCCGCTCGAACCGTACGGGTCCCGCGGTCAGTACTCGAGCCGAGCGGCCGGCTACTCGGATGTGCACGCCGGCTGCCAGAAGCCGATGCCGGGCATGGACCACGCTCCGTCCAACTGGGCATCGGCGGCCGGCGTCTTCGAACACCACCGGGTGGCCGTGTGCACCCGTTCAAGGAGCGCCCCCCGGACCGGGCGACCTCCAGCACGACGGAGGCCTTGAGGTGCCGACCTGACAGCGGCGCCTTTCACAGGACCTCGCACGAGGTAGCCGGTGAGCGGGATTGCGGCGACGCCCTACGCGGCGTCGCCGCGACGACGGGCTCTGCTCCTCCGATCCGTCCCTGAGCTCAGCCTGCGACGGCACAGCCACCGCGTAGAGCGTCGGGCAGCGCGACCATTCGCGCGCCCTCCATCCGTAAGGCCCCATCGACAGAAGGAAGCCCGCACTCATGAGTTACACCAGGACATCGCTGCTCACCGCCATGGCGCTGGTCGCCGGGACGACGGGGACGGCGTTCCTCGTCGGCCAGGCCGGCGCTGCCACCTCGTCCATGCCCTGCACCGTGGACTACAAGGTGCAGAGCCAGTGGGACACCGGCTTCACCGCCGCCGTGACCATCACCAACAACGCGGCGGCCAAGTCGGGTTGGTCGGTGAAGTGGTCGTATGCCGGCAACCAGAAGGTCACCAATGGCTGGAACGGGAAGATCAGCCAGAACGGTGCCGACGTCACCGTCGCCAACGAGGGCTACAACGGCAACCTCGCTGGCGGCGGCTCGGTCAGCTTCGGCTTCAACGGCACCTACAGCGGCACCAACAGCGTGCCTGCCACATTCACACTCGACGGCGTCACCTGCAACGTCGACAACGGCGGTGGCGGTGGAGGTGGCGACACCGGCAGCCGTGCGAACAACCCCTACACCGGCGCCAAGGTTTACGTGAACCCCGAGTGGTCTGCCAAGGCCGCCGCCGAGCCGGGCGGCAGCCGCATCGCCAACCAGCCCACCGCCGTCTGGCTCGACAGGATCGCCGCGGCCTCCTGCGGGCGGTTGGAGACCCTGGTCACCCAGTGGTCGATGTCGAAGGAGTCGTCGCCGGTCAGTGCCCGCCACAACAGGATGCGGTTGTACCGCTCCAGACGTCCCGTGGCCGGCTCGTACCAGGGGAACGTCACGTCCAGTTCCCGGGTCACCTGCGGGTCGTCCAGGTCCGAGGTGTCCCACAAGCGTTGTTGCCGGACCGTGGGGTTGAAGCGGATCTTGAACATGTAGCGGACCGTGTCGCTGTCGTTGCGTCTGCCGGCGTGCCAGAGTCCATGGTGCAGAAACACCACCGTGCCGGCCGGGCAGACCAGCCGGCTCTGGCCGCGCAGGTTCTGGTAGCGGCCGGTGTCGGACTCGTTGATGCGGCGCAGATGGCTTCCCGGCACGCTGAGGGTGCCGCCCATCTCCAGCGTCACCGCCTGCGGGTAGTACATCAACTGCACGTCGAAGGCGTCCGGCCGGACGTCGATGACGGCGTCGCCGTGCAGCGGCTGCGCGTCCCCGCCACGGGGCTCGCGGACGTGGACGAAGTGGTGGTCCACCGTCGGCTCTTGGCCGACCAGGCTGTGCAGGGCCCCCGTCACCCGCGGAACGTCCAGCAGTCTGCGGACGAACGAATGGGCCGGGTACGCCTCGGACAGCGGCGTCCCGTACGGCACCGGCGGCACCCCCTCCGCCAGCACCGCCAGGCCCTCGGCGTTCATCTCCGCCGGGACCACCGCGTCCAGGCGCAGCGACCCGTGCGCAACGAAGCGCGCCATCTCGACCGAGCTGAGCAGTTCCTGCCTCTTCTCCATGACCGCCACGCTAGGCACCGCCCGCCGCTCGCCGCGTGGGTCACGTTCACCCTCCACTGGTCGATTCTCACCACGAGGACCGAAAGGGGCCGGGGCCGGCGATCCCGGTGCGCGCCTACCGGCGTCGTGGTGGAACACGTGCCCATGCACACGGCCCTCGTCCATCTCGACGAGCCTCCCGCTCTCGCTGCCGTCGGCATCGGCGTGCACGGCCCCGCCGGCCAGGTGGACGAGTTCTCTTGCCGGACCTGTGGCAGCTCCATCTCTACGGCTATGAGGCCGACCTGACGGTGAACGGCACCCCGCACCTGATCCGCCCCGGCAGGATCAGCCCCGCTCCGCCCGGTACGGAGGTTCGGTATCGCTACCGGGGCCGCTCCGAGCACCTCTATGTCCACCTGCGCCTGAGCACGTCCGGCACGCCCCGAAGCGTCCCGGTGATCCAGGACGCGGGTCCGGAACTGCCGCTGCTCACAGCGCAGTTGCGGCCGGCGCTTGACGTCTGGCCGAACACGGCGGCGCGGGCGGCGGCCGAGGTGTGGGCGGCGCTCTGGCGGGTCGCCCAGCTCACCCCGCCGACGACGCGGGACACACAGGCCGCTCATCCCGCTGTCGTGGCGGCGGTGGCACTGATCGAGACCCGGCTGGCCGAGCCGCTGACGGTGTCCGAGATCGCGAAGACGGCGGGCGTCTCGCACAACCACCTGACCCGGCTGTTCCGCGCCGCCACCGGGGAGACGGTCGTCGGCTCCATCCGAGCCCGGCGGATGGAGCGGGCGCGCCACTTCCTGCGTGCCACCACGCTGACCCTTCCCGCCGTTGCGGCCTCCCTCGGAATTCCCGACCTGCAGGCGTTCAACAAGGTCTGTCGCCGTGAACTCGGGGCCGCCCCGCGCTGCATCCGCGCCGCCCAGACCACGACGGACAACGCCCCGCTCGGCCACGGAGACGGCGGTGGTGAGGGCGAAGACGCGGGCGCCGTCGGTGTGGTGGTGGGCGACGGACCTACCGGTGAGGCGGTCGCGGGGGAGGCTGATCCACTCGGGTGCGGTGGGCGAGCCGTTCACCGCCGCCCAGCGTGAGCCCTGTCTCACCTGGGCAGCGCCACTTGGCTATGCAACGAGTTGCACAAGAGGATCGAGGTATGGCGCTCGAGCACGCGATCCTCGTCTCCCTGCTGGAGAAGCCGGGCTCCGGCAGGGAGCTGGCCCGGCGGTTCGAACGGTCCATCGGATACTTCTGGACCGCCACGCACCAGCAGATCTACCGCGTTCTCAAGCGCATGGAGAGCGATGGCCTGCTCGCCGTCCGCGAGATGCCACAACAGAGCCGACCGGACAAGAAGGAGTACTCCGTCGTAGGCCCCGGCCGCGCCGCCCTCTCTC
>NZ_KQ949115.1 GCF_001514305.1 Streptomyces dysideae | reverse complement strand
GCCGAGCCGTGGGTGGGTGACCCGGCGGAGGGTGGCCACGAGGCCGTACACGGCACGCCCGAGGGTGGGCCTGGACTCACGCTGCCGGCTGGGGAAGGTGGTAGCCCGGCCATGGGAATGCCGCTCATGCCCATGGCGCCCATGTCCGGCCAGCCCGGCGGCTCCAAGAGGGACGACGAGCGGTCCGAGGCGTCGGCCTTGCTGGAGGGCGAGGCCACCGAGTGGGTCGCCGCCGGCCGGCCGTCCGAGGACTGTGAGGGCACCGGTGGTGTGGTGACCGGGGCTGTGGCGCCCGGGGGCCCGACGGCACAGGGCACCGGCGCGGACAACGGCACCGGGACCGGGACCGGATCGGAGAAGGCCCCCTCTGCCTCGAAGGAGTCGGAGGAGGAACTGCCCGACGACCGGGTGGGAGTGCCGCAGCGGGCCACCGATGACGAGGAGGAGGACACCGAGGCCTGGTACGCGGGCGCCGCGATGTTCACCCCTCTGCTCTTGGCGGCCGGCCGCAAGCGTGATGAAGAGGACGAGGAAGAGATCTTCGAGCCCGGCTACAGCTCCGAGGACAGGGAGACCTGGGGCAGCGGCGAGTACCCGGAGGACGAGACCGAGGCTGAGGAGACGGCGGGAGTCGCCCTGACAAGTGACGGTGAGGTGGTCATCGTGGAGGAGCCGGATTCCGGTCCGCAATTGGCCACCTGGCAGCCCAGCCGTGCCGCCGATTCCACCGGGGCCATGCTGTCCGGCAATGGCGATGCGGCAATGCTGAGCTGCGGCGTGCTGTCCGCGACGGACGAGTACGAAGAGGAGGAAGAGAGCGAGGACACGGAGGAGGAGACCGAGGACGACGAGGCATCCAGCCCTCGGGAGATCGCCGACCTGCTGCTCCAGGAAGACAGCGCCTGGGGCACCGCGAAGAGGGACCGTAACGCGCTGCTCTGACGCCCCGTGCCTCGGCCAGACCTGAGTCTGGCCGAGGCAGAGGCCGGACAGTACCCCGACCGGCCCGGCGCCGCGCCGCCGGAAGAGCCCTACGGGCAGATCTTCATGTACTACCGGCCGGTTTCTGCAGTAAGACCTGGTCATCCTCCCCGGAGCCCGTGTTGACTCAAGGACAGGAAGTCCGCTTTCTGGCCGTACTGGTCGAGCCATCGCGCCCACGAGAGCCGGTTCGCATCCTGTGCGGAGACCAGCCACCGTGGCCCAGGGAGGTTTCGTATGACCACGCCGTTCGATCAGGAGATCGAGGAACTGCTCGGCCAGTACCGCAAGCAGCGCGACGAAATCGCCGACATGCGGCGCCAGCTCGACGAGACCACCGCCACCGTGACGGCGCCGAAGCAGGCCGTCAAGGTGACCGTGGGCGCCCAGGGCGAGGT
This sequence comes from Streptomyces dysideae, assembly GCF_001514305.1. Lineage (GTDB taxonomy): Bacteria > Actinomycetota > Actinomycetes > Streptomycetales > Streptomycetaceae > Streptomyces > Streptomyces dysideae. The sequence continues at coordinate 90,391 of NZ_KQ949115.1, read as the reverse complement.
CACCGCGATCGAGTTCCCCACCGCGGCGTTCCGCCGTATGCCCCCCAAGGAACTCGCCGACACGCTGCTGACCACCATTCAGCAGGCCCGGGCCAAGGCGCTTGAAAAGACCAGTGAGCTGATGTCCGCCCGCTTGCCCGCGGGAGTGAGCATGGCCGACCTGCTCCAGGGCAAGGCCAACCCCAGGGACCTTCTGCCAGAGGATCCGACGATGCCGGATTCGGTACGCGACTACGTCGACCATGGCCGTTCCGGGGAAGCAGCAGAAGCCGACAACTGAAGCGCGGCACTGCCGACCCGTACCGCTGACCCGCTGATGTCACCAGGAGGCACCCTTGTCCGGCAACTATTTCGCGGTGGACACCGACGCTCTCGCCACGGCAGCACCCGAGATAATGCGGCTTGCCCAACGCGTGAACCGGGTGAACTCCCTGCTGGAGTCAAGGACCAGCGCGCTGGGTGAGTGCTGGGGCCATGACGCCGGCGGCCGTCAGTTCGCCCAGCAGTATATGAGGCCAAGGAACCAGCTGCTGAAGGGGCTCGGCAGCGCGTCAAAGGTGCTGGACAGCATGGCTGACGGCGTCCAAACGATGGCTAAGGGTTTCAGCAAGACCGAAGAACAGGCCATTGAGGCCGCGAACGACTTCAGGAACAGCGCTAACGACCGCTCCTGAAATTCGGCAGTAGTCACCGCCCGGCTTCTGGCGGTCCTCCCATTTCCCTCTGGCATGGTTCCGGCACAGCATGAGCATCGAACTACCCCCCTCGTTGGCCTGGGTTGCCAATCTGGCGGTTGGCGAGAACTGGCCCAAGGGCGACGAGGACAAGCTCCGCGCGCTGGGTGAAATGTGGGAGGAGGCCGCCCAGGAGCTGATCGCGATCAGCCGCGAGGTCGGTCCCTCGGTGACCGATGTCCTGGAGAGCATGGCCGGAACGCCCGTGGCGGAGTTCCGGGAGTTCGTCGAGAAGTTCCTGCGGAACCTGCCGCAGATGGCGAAGTCGTCGGATCAGCTGGCCCGGCTGGCCAAGACAACAGCCACAGAGGTCCAGTACGCCAAGTACATGATCCTCGTCCAGCTCGTCTGGATGGCGATCGAGATCGCGCAGTGGGCTCTGTTCGCGCCGCAGGTGATTCCGGCGATCGTGGCGGCGGGACGGCTGGCGGTGCGGATGATTCTGCGCCGGTTGCTGATGTCCATCGTGATGGGTGTCGGCATGATGGTCGGCATGGACGTCGCCATCCAGACGTTCCAGATGATGATGGGCGACCGCACCCAGTGGAACCTCGACAACACCATCGGGATGGCCAAGTCCGGTTTGGTCGGTGGCATTATCGGTGGGGTCATGCCCATCGCCGGCGACATGCTGGCGCCGAAGTTCTTCAACAAGCTGCTGGGCAAGTTCCTCATGGGTGGTGGCATAGGTGTAGCCAGCACCGTCGCGGACGACCTCCTCAACAACGAGCATTCCAGCATGGTGTCGGCGTTCACCTCGGGCATGATGGAAGCGTTTGAAGGGAACGGGCGTCGCTTCCGGTGGCAGAAGCCCGAGGGGATGGATGTCAATTCACCCGACCTGAACCTGCCCGACATGCCGGACCTCGACCTGTCCAAGTTCGATGGCGGTACGCCGGGGGGCGGCGACTGGAAGTCCCCCGACACCCTGGGCGGTGACGGGACGTCCGGCTCACTCACGAACACGCTGGGTGGCGGCGGACGGATCACCGAGTCCGACGGGCCGCCCCCCACCACCGCACCCACCACGGACACCGGCAACCGCCAGGGCGACGGTAACAGCGCGGACCGCACCGAGCGGCAACAAGACGAACGGGACGAGCGAGACGAGCGGTTCGCCCGGCGACCGGTCAACGAGCAGCCCAACAGCACTGTGACACCGGCGCCCGACGTCCTGACGAATGACGTGTCCAGCACCGTGCCGACCCGTCCCGCCCAGGGCCTTCCCGGTTTCGAGACCGTGCTGGTGACTCCGGGCAACAACGACGGCACAGCCCCCGAGTCCAACAGTGGCGCTGCTCCCACGACCGTCCCCGGAGCCACTCCCGTCGCGACCGGGAACAGCGGTCAGCGCAACGCGCCCACTGCCGCGACCCCTGCGCGTCAGGGCAGTTCAGCCGACGCTCCGGGGCCGACGAGCACCACGACCACGCAGAGCCCGGCTCCGCAGGAGCAGGCTCCGACCCAGCCGCGCCCGGTGACCGCCACCGTCAGCGACGGTGCCGACGCCACCAGCTCCGAAAACCTGACGACGTCTCAGACCGTACGCACCGAGTCCGGCGGCGGGACGAACCCGCAGCAGGTGCAGACGCCGTCCACCACCGGCGGCTCCGGACAGCGCACCGCGACCCAAACCGGGGCCGAGAACACAGGCACCCAGCGCACGGAGGGCAACCGTCCTGCCGCCAACGGGCAGACACAGGACACCGTTGAGCGCCAGCAGTCGCAGTCGCAGTCGCAGCGTGTTGAGGCTGGACCGTCCGAGCCGGGCGTGCCGCGCGAGCAGCGCCTCACCGAGACCGAGACCAGGCCGACCGACACGAGGCTGACCGGAACGAGGCTGACCGAGACCATCCAGCCGCAGGACCGTCCGTCCCAGGCCCCCGACATGGTGACCGCCCCCGGCACGCAGGTCCCAGCCTCAGCACCGGCGCCCACCCAGCAGGACGTCACGGGGGGTACGGCCCGTACCACCGGGCAGCAGGGCACGGCTGTTCCGCTGTCGACCGGTGAGATGCCGCTGCGCGATCAGACCGGAAGCCCGCTCGGCCTGCGGCTGACCATCGAACCCGGCGAAGGCGCGGCGCCTCGGTGGGTGGTCAGGACCGACAACGGCGGCACCCTGACCGACGCCACCGTCGACTTCCGCCCGGCCGAGGGCGAGTTCCGCGTCACCGCGCCCGAACTCGGCACCTCCCCGGTCGACTTCGGTGCCGACGGCACGCAGACATCCGGGCAGCCGGGGACGATGCCTGACAGCACCGTCCTGCGTACCAGCAGCGACGCTGTCGGCACCGACACAGTAACCACGGCGGCGGGTAGCGGCACGATCCCGAGGACCGGCACCACCACCGGCCCGGACACCACCGGCACCTCCGCGGACACCCAGACCGCCACCAACACGACCACCGGGTTCGGCTCGACTCCCGGGTCCGGCACGATCACCGGGACCACGGCCGGCTCGGGCACGGTCGGTACCACCACGAACGCTCAGACGGGCGTCCCCGCCGGCTCGACTCCCGGGTCCGGCACGATCACCGGGACCACGGCCGGCTCGGGCACGGTCGGTACCACCACGAACGCTCAGACGGGCGTCCCCGCCGGCTCGACTCCCGGGTCCGGCACGACGACCGAAACCACCACCCCTCCAACCACAGGGACGACGACCAGCACAGACACCACCGGGACCCGCACCGCTCCGACGACCGAAACGACTACCGGTACGACCACCGAGAACACCGGCACCGGCACCGGCACCACGGAGACCAGAGCCCCCGAGACCCGTGTCCCGACGGAGTCCGCCGCCCCGGTCGCGCGGAACGACCCCACGTCGCCGACCCCTCTCGCGCCGGGCAGCGAGGTCGGCGCCGGCCAGATCCCCGGACAGCGGGAGACCGCCGCGCCGACCGTCGGGGAACTTCCGCTGCTGGACCCCACAGGAAGTCCGCTCGGCCTGCGGCTGACCATCGAACCCGGCGAAGGCGCGGCGCCTCGGTGGGTGGTCAGGACCGACAACGGCGGCACCCTGACCGACGCCACCGTCGAGTTCCGCCCGGCCGAGGGCGAGTTCCGCGTCACCGCGCCCGAGCTCGGTACGTCCCCGGTCATCTTCAACCCCCAGGGCTTGCGGATGGAGCCCACCGGGAACATGGCGGCGGACCGGGCGCCGGACACCGGAAGCACCAGACCGGATCCGGTGTCGCGGCAGGCCACCAGCCCGGTCCCGTCGGAGAACAGCGGCGGCGCCGGGTGGCGCGAGACCGCGGTCCCCGGAAACACCGCCCTGGGATCCACCCCTGACCCGCGTCTGCTCGGCGACCAGAGGCCTGTCACCGAAACAGGGCCCAACCCCGGCTCCGAGGGCGATGAGACCGGTGGGCGCACCCGCCTGGAGTCGGTGGTGCCCCAGGACGAGACCCGCGCCGAGAGGCAGGTGCCGGCCGACGAGAACGCCGCCGCACCCGGCTCAACCGCCGACCTGAACGGCCGTACCAGCCCCGGCTCAACCGCCGACCCGAGCGCCCGTACCAGCCCCGGCTCAACCGCCGACCCGAGCGCCCGTACCGCACCCGAAGTCACCGCCGAGCCGAGCGCCCGTGCCGCACCCGACGTCGCGGACGGCTCGGCAGGCGAGACCGTGACGGACCCGGTCGGGGAAGACCAGCCCGGCCTGCAGGATGTCCTCGACCTGCCGGACGTCCCGGTGTCGTTCGACCCGTCGCAGTTGCCGGACGCGTCGCCTCAGGCCCTGGTCGAGGACTTCCCGTCAGCGCCGGGCGAGAGCATCGCGTCGCTGCAGCCGCAGGTGCAGCGCAGCATCAACGAGCTCAGCAACATCGCGCGGACGGCCGGGCTGCCCGAGACCGGGTGGCGACAGCCGGCGGATGCGGCCCGTGAGACGGCCGGCACGGGCAACTGGGGGGAGACCGCCCGGCGTCTGGAGGACTTCCGGACGGCGGTGGAGCACGGGTTGCTCGATCGGCGGCTGGAGGACTTCCGGTCCCATGTGGAGGGCGGCTTCTCGCGTCTGGGCGAGCTCGGGGTCCGCGAGGACGACTGGCGGACCGAGGTGGACGCGGTCGAGCAGGCCTCGCGTACGGGCGACCCGGTGCTGATCGACAGCGCGCTGCGGGAGTACACCGCGTTCGTGGAGCGTCACCTGCCGGTGGAGGTGCTCACCGGGAAGGACACCCCGCGGTCGTTCGACGCGGGCGTGGAGCAGCTGCGCCGGGAGCTGACCTCGGTCAGCGACCCGGCCGAGCGCCAACGTCTGCAGGACGAGCTGGCCTCGCAGCAGCAGCTGCGGGAACGGCTTGACCGGCTGGCACAGTCCGACCCCGAGTCGTCCCTCACGCTGCGGCGGACCATCGAGCAGGAAGAAGGAGCACGGACCGCCGGGGAAGCGGCGCACGCCCGGCAGACACTGGAGGAGTACCAGGGGGACCGCGAACTGCGGCGGCAGCTCGACGACGTACGCGAAGGCACGGCCAACGCGGATCTGGACCGGCGGCTCGACGCCCTGCGCGACGCGGCCGCCCCTGACCCGCGCGGGCAGGAGCTGCGGCAGCGCGTGGACGACGCGGCGACACCGGAGGAGCGGGACCAGGCGCTTCGGGAACTGGCCGAGCACAACCAGACGACGGCGGACGAACGCCGGTTGAACGCCTTGCGCGAGTTCCTCGCACCCGAGGGCGGTACGCCGGGGCCGGACGCGCACCGGGAGCAGCTGGTTCAGCAGGTCGTCGATGCCCGGACCCCGGAGGAGGCGCGCCGGGCGTCCCAGGAACTGAAGGACTACACGGACCGTCAGATCCGCGAGCAGCAGCTAAGGCTCACCGAGCGGCTGCACACGGCCGCGGATGCCCGGGCACGGGAGGAGAACGCGGATCTGCGGCGGCGGCTCGACGCGTTGGACGGCGGTGTGCCACAGGACGCGCGCGAGGCGGATCTGCGGCGGCGGCTCGACGACGCGACAACCGAGGACGAGCGGACGCAGGCGCTCCACGAGCTGGCCACGCACAAGCAGGCACAGCTGCAGCAGCGGGGCGACGCCGCGACGACCGACCGGGAACGGACGCAGGCGCTCGACGACCAGGCCAAGTTCAACAACTGGACGCCGGAGGAACGGCGGCTGGCCGAGCTGCGTACGGCGTTGCTGCCGGGCGGTGCGCCGGAGGCGGACGCCCACCGCGCGCAGCTGATGCGGCAGATCGAGAACGCCAGGAGCCCGGAGGAGTCGCGCCAGGCCGAGCAGGCGCTGAAGGAGTATACGGACCGTCAGATACGCGAACAGCAGCAGCAACTGGAAGAGCGGCTGCGAGGGCGTTCCGATACGCCGGTCCCCGACGAGCTGCTGCGGCAGTTCGAGGAGTTGCGCGGCGACGGCACGCATCAGGATCCGCGCGAGGCCGAGCTGATGCGGCGGATGGAGACCGCCACCAGCCCGGACGAAGCCACAACCGCCCGTCAGGCTCTCCAGGAGTACCTCGACGCCAGGGAACAGCAACGGCAGGAGCAGGACCAGCAGAGGCTGGCGCAGGTTCGTACGCAGGAACAGGAAGCCGCGTCCCTGCGCGACCAGCTGACGCGGGAGCAGCGCACCGGTGCGCTGGACGACGCCGCGCGGACCCAGCAGCGGTTGGAGGAAGCACAGGCGCGTCTGGCCGAGTTGCGGACTGCCGACGAGAACACCGCCGCGCTGCGACGCGAGCTGCAGCAGGAGATCGACCGCCCGGAGCCGGGTTCCGGCGGCCGGCTCGACCGGCTGGTCGAGGAGGGCCTTGCCACGCGGGCCGAGCAGGAACTGGAGCGCGGCCGGGAGGAGCGGGAACACCTGCGCCGGGACCCCGCCGAGGATCCGCAGCCCCGCGACATCGACGACTGGTCCCTGGACGAGCTCGACGCGTTGCCGAGCGCGCTTGGTACCAGGCCGGAAGGGCAGCCGGACGCGCCCGCCACCAGGCCCGAGGACACGACCTCACCCGAGGTCGTGCCCGACGCCGAGGACGTTCCGGGTACGCCCGTGCCCGACGACGAGGATGCGGCGGACAGGGTCCTGGCAGAACTCGACGATATGCCCAGCGCCCCCCTGAGTCCGTTGGCGCAGCTGGGCGACCCGGCGGGCCCGCGACAGGCGGAGCCGCCTGCGCGGCCGAGGCCCACACGCGACGAGCCGTCCTCCGAGCAACCAGGCTCCGAGACCGCCCAGCTTCAGCCCGAACGCTCCCGCCCCGCGGCGGAACCGGACGACACCGCACTGCCGGCGGCGCCGTCCGGATTCACCACGCACGTCGACAGGGCCACCCTGCCTGAACGGGTCCCGGTGGTCGACGACCTGGAGAGAACGCTCGCCGAGCTCGAAGACCACAGCACGTCGGCGGGCCCTGTCCAGGACACACCGACGCAGCCGCCGAAGCCGAATGACGCGCCGACGGAGCCGGTCGCCGGCCAGGCTCCGCCCTCGGAGCACGTCGAGGCCCCCGCCGGCGACGCGGCGCGCGACGACACCACGCCCACCATCAGCTCGCCGAAGCAGACTCGGACTCCGTCGCACGTGGACACCGAGACGGAGACTCCGGCTCCGCAAGCCGCTGCCGTCCATGACGCCGCCGCCCATGGCGCTCAGACCGGCGGGGAGGCCCAGAGCCGCCAGGGAAGGGCACCCGACCCCGCGCTCCGCCGGTTCGCGGAGCAGCAGTTCGGCAAGCTGGACGAGCAGTCGGCTCGCCCGCTCTGGGCGGAAGCCTCGCGGATCACCCAGCGCCACAACCCCTTCGACATGGCGTTCGGCCGTCCCGGCGAGGGCATGCTGGAGCGCGAACCCGAGCAGTACTGGGCCACGATGCGCGTGGCGCAGACCCTGCACGAGAACGCGGGCGCGCCCGACCGGATCGACCAGGCGGTCACGGTGGCCAGGGAGCTGGCCGAGGAGCGGGGCGCCGACGAGCGGCGCGAGGGCCTGCCGGGCGGCGGCACCGATCACCCGGAGCCGACCTCGACGGCGCCCGACGGCGACCGGTCGCGGCACGGCGCCACGGCCGAGGCACCCGACGCCGACGCCCGGTCGGGCTTCTTCCGCGAACCCTTCCGCGACCGGGAGGTGCCCGGGCTGGACGTGCTCGACAGCCGGGCGTGGCAGACCCTCGACGCCCACCAGCTCACCGGCGGCCCGCTGCGCCTCGAACGGCCGGACGAAGAGAACCGGGTCGCGCTGGTGCCGGAGAACCCGTCACCCGAGCGACCGCACCAGCGCCTGGTCGTCGACACCAGTACCGGACGGGTCGTCGAAGAGACGATCGACGACCCCGGCGAGCCTGGCACGCGTTGGCGGATCCACCGAGAGGAGAACACCGCCGTCCGGCTCGACGCGAACGGCGCCGAGCTCAACGGGCCGCTCGACAGCGCGTCGGTCCGGGAGAACACCGACGGCGAGCTGACACTGGTCGCCGCCGACGGCAAGCGCGTCCTGTTCCGGTACCCGGATCCGGAGGAGGCCGCCGTCTACCGGGTGCTGCGCGGCGACGCCGGTCCGGACGGCCGGGGCCTGGACATCGCGCGGGCCGAGCAGCTGATCGACGCCGCGCATGCCGGTGCCTCCCGGCTGGGCGTCGATCCCGGTGCCCTGGGCGAGGGCGCGGCGGTCATGCGGCGTACCGCCTATGAGCGGCTGGTCCGTGACGCGGCCGAGGCAGTCGGGGATTACGCCCGTACAGCCACGGCCGGGATGCGGCAGGGCAACCATGTGGTCGACGGTTTCACCGTCACCGAGCAGCGGCACGGCGGGCATGTGGTCGTGCACACCGCGACCGGGCTGCGCACCGAGTTCGACGCGCAGCGCCGGTGGACGTCCCGCGAGTACCGGCTGGTCGACGTGCCGCCCGTGTTCACCGGGGCGAGGCTGGCCGTGGACCGGGTCTGGGACGACGCCGGACAGGAGGCCCTTTCCCACCGGCTGGCGGGCGAGCCCTCGGCGGCCGCCCGGTTCGAGACCGAGGCCGTCCCGGAGGGGACACCATTGTCCGCGTACGGCCGGCTCATCGCCACCGATGCCGTGCTCGGCCACAGGTACTTCTTCGACGCGGACGGTACGCATACGGTCCGGCACACCCCGCTCGCCGAGAACCTGGGGTATCTGCATCTGTGGTCCCGCCCGGACGCCTCCGGTGAGGCCCCGCGTCTGATCGAGCCGGGTGCCGGGCCGCACGAGCAGAGCCCCTGGAGGGTCGAGCGGCTGGACGGTGACCGGGCCGTGCTGGTGTCGGCCGACCAGGCGGCCCGGTCGGCCGCTCCGCGGGCGCGGCTCGTGGTCGACCAGCACAGTGGCCGCCCGCTGGAAGAGGTCATCGCCCTGCCGGGTGGTCGGTGGAGCGCGATCAGCGGGTGGGGCGGCGGCTACGCGTGGATCAACCACAGGGAGAGCATCGGTAACACCCTGCGCGCCGAAATCCGCGACTCCTCCGGCGCCTTCCGGGACAGGGCGACGGCGTACAGGGGGCCTGACGGTTCTCTCGAGGTGATGAACTCGGCGCGGGTCGTGCAGGTCTCCCGCCCACCGCTGGGAACCCGGCCCGTACCCGCGCCGGCGCTGAACGACGTCAGCATTCAGGTGAGAAGGCAGGGCCGCTCCCAGACACTGCGCATCGACGCGCTCGCCGATCGGCCCGGCCTGCGGTTGGTGATCCGGAACGCAGATCGTCCCGTGGACGCCGGTCTGCCGGTGGAGTTCGAGCGGAACGCGGACGGTCTCACCGTACGGGTGGCCGAGCCGGGTGTCCCGCGTGAGCTGATGGCCGAGCACCGGCTCGGCCCGAACGGGCAGCAGGTGAGCAGGGAACTGCCGCTCGGTCACCACGGTGACCACGGGCTCGCCCCGCTGAAGCTGATCATCCGGCCCAGGCCGGGTCGGCCGGACCAGCGAGAGCTGACCGGACCGGACAGTCACATGTACCGTCTGGGTCCGGTGAACGGGCGGCTGGCCCGGCATCATCCCGACTGGTTCACGGTCACCAACACCCGTACCGGCGTCCGTTACACCTACGACGCGGTGGGGACGCCGCTCTTCCGGGACCTGCCCTTCGACGCGCGCCACATCGTGCGGATCCTCGACGCCAACAATGTGCGGCCGTCCGGGCGCGATGACGCCGGCCGTGTCATGGTGCTCCCCCGGGAGCCGGACCCCGTCCCCGAGGAGGCCCCGCCGGGCCCCGACGACGTGGCGCACGGCGCGGTGAAGACCCTCCGGAGTGAACGTCAGGACGGCGATCGCGTCGCCCTCGTCCCCGCGGGGGAGCAGACGAGGGGCATGCCGTCGTTCGCGCAGGCCGTGGTCGATGTCCGTCGCGGCCGGATCGTGGAGGAAGTCCTCCCCGTGCGCGGCGCCAAGGGAAACCGGCCTGCGCGGTACTGGCACCTCGACTACGACAAGAACGAAGTCAAGGTCCTCGACGCCTACGGCCGTGACCGTGAAGGCGACTCCGACCGGTACACCCTCAGGTCGGGGGCTGACAACAGCGCCGTGCTGGTACTCGACCGCGACGGCGATGTCGTACTCGACCGCGCCCGCTGGGACATCACGACCGGCATCCCCTTCATGACAGAGGCCGAGGCCGAGGCCCGCCGCGCCGAGGCGCGTCTCCAGGACCTGATGACACCGGAGCTTCAGCGGTTCGCGCGGGGATTCGAGAAGATGGACGAGGCCAGGGCCGACCGCCTGTGGTCCACCGCCAGCGAGATCACGTCGCGGTACAACCCGTTCCCGCTGGTCATCGAGGAGGGACGACGCGGGGCGCTGGAGCAGGACCCGGAGCAGTACTGGTCGACGATGCGCGTGGCGCAGGAACTGCACGAGCACCGGGACGCGGACCCGGCCACGCGGCACCGCCGGGGCGCCGAGGTGGCGTTGACCCTGGCCGAGGAGCGCGGGGTCAACCGGCTGCGGGAGGGCTTGCCGGGCGGCGCCCCCGACCAACCGGAGCCGTCCTCGACGGTGCCGGACGGCGACCAGGCCACGCGCGACGGCGATCCGGCCACGCTCGACGAAGCCGGGGAGACCACCGGCGGGCAGCTGTCGGAGACTGCGGCAGCGGAGGAGCAGGATCTCGGGGCCTTCCTCCCGAACGTCAAGGTGAAGGCGGCGCCGGACAGCGCGGACGCCTCGGACGCCTCGGACGCCTCGGACGCCGAGAGCGAACCGGTGCCGACCGGGATGGGGTTCGATGCCTGGCTGGCCCAGGAGTACGACCGGCTGACCGAGGACGAAGCGGTGGCGGACAGCCCGGCTGCCGCGGACACCGAGGGTGACGCAGGGGCTGTCGGCTCCGTGCTCGACGGCGAGGAAGTGGACCCGTTCCAGGCGGCCCTGGACCGGATCCACGCGCAGGAGGCTCTGGAGAGTCAGGCTGCTGCTGACGGCGAGGAAGTGGACCCGTTCCAGGCGGCCCTGGACCGGATCCACGCGCAGGAGGCTCTGGAGACCCCGGCTGCTTCTGACGGTTTCGCCGGGAACCCGGACAGTGCGGCGGACTCGCAGGTGATGCCTGGGGCTGTCGGTAAGAACCGTCAACTGCGTGCGCTGTACTCGGATCCGGCGTATGCGCGCAAGGCCCGCGAGTTCGAGACGCGGTTGGGGTCGTACGCGTTCAACGATTCCAGGGCGCGGGCGGCGGCGCGGCAGAGTGTGGCCCGCCTGTTCGATGTGCTCACGCAGGCGCACCTGGATCGCAGCCCGGAGGAGATCGCGAAGGTCTTCTTCAAGGACGATCCGGAGTCGGCGGGTCAGGTCGGTGAGGGCGCGCCGCTGTCTCGTCTGCAGGAGATGCTGGAGCACGGCAATGTCCGGGAGTTGATGACGGCGTTCTTCAACGCGTCGTTCTTCAAGGATTCGCCGCTGACGTTGAAGTCGCTGCTGGGTGAGATGGCCGACACCCGTGACTGGGCCAGGGCGGAGCGGCTGGGGCTGGACGTGGGGGCGTTGCGTGAGCAGGCGTCCTTCCTGCGGGGCGGGCTCCGCTCCGGGATGCACGCGGTGCTCAGCCGACTTGCCCCGGACAAGGCGTCGGCGTTTGACAGGGACTTCTTCGCCATCGGCAATGTGGTGGCTCAGTCGGCGTCGTGGACACGGGAGGCGGCCAAGTACCAGGGGGCTTCGCGGCGTTCGCGTCCGGAGGAGGATCGGCTGGCCGGGGAGATCGCCAGGACCCCGGGCGAGTGGGCGCGTCTGGGCATCGCGCTCAGTGAGCGTGAGGCGGCGTTCCTGGCCGCGAACCCGGTCGCCTTGAAGGTGATGGGCTTCCGCACCGAGCGGGTGCCGCTGGAACAGGTGCGCTTCGACGAGCAGGGCGCGCCGCTGCTGGACGCATTGCGCAAGGCCCCTGGTGTGCTCGGACTGGAGGTGCATTACAGCGCTCCGGAGGGCGCCGAGGGCCGGACGGTCACAGGGATCACCAGGATCGTCGAGGAGCCGGGCGTCATCGATGACCCGCGGGCGGGCGATCTCGGCGCGGGCGAGGAGGGTCCGGAGCTGCCGCTGAGTGTGGTCTCCGGCAAGGCCGCGTACACGATGGATCCGGGGTCGTCGCTGTTCCGGGAGATGCACGACGGCCGGGGCATGCCGCTGATCTCGGGCGTCTCGGGGACGGCGGCGAAGATCGGCAACGCGTTCAAGCTGCTGAACGTGTCCGGGGAGCCGGACGGTCTGGTGCTGTCGCTGCTGGGTTGGATGCTGCCGACTGAGGACCACTCGGTGTACGAGATCCTCGCGGGTCTGCAGACGGCGGATGTGGTGCCGTCGCTGGCCGGGAACCCGTTGGACGACGCGGCGCGGATGTACCGGTCCATCCCCGGAGTGCCGCTCGCCGAGCTGCGCCGGCAGGCCGGCGAGGACGGCATGCTGCCGCACGAGGCCATCTACTGGGCCAAGCTCACCGCCCCGCCCGAGGACGGCGGCTTCGGCGATCCCGGCGAGGACGGACTGCGGGAGGCCGGCGAGCGTCGGAGGGCCTTCCAGCGCCTCGCCGACCAGCCCGCCGGCTCCCACCTTCGCAGCGATACGCATGCCGGGCGCTGGTTGCGTGAGTACGGTATGACTCCGCAGCAGGTGCTGGAGAGGCTGAGCCCCGGCCACTTCGCCGCCATGATCGCCTACACAGACCTGGCTTTCCCGCTGATGAACGTGCTGCTCACGTTCAAGTCCGGTGGCATCCGCCTGCCACTACGTATCCAGGTCAGGCGGCTCATCGACGAATACCTCGATGTCGCGCTCCGGGCGCCCCTGCCTCCGGTGTTGAGGGACAACCCGGCCATCAGCGAGCTGACAGCCACCCCCTCCCGGGATATGACGCCCAAGGAGCTGGCGCGGCACAAGGAACGGCTCTACGCCGCCGCCGAGCCGCTGCTGCCCGCCATCGAAAAGGAGATGGCAGCCCACACCGCGATGCTGCTGGACGCCCTGGCGCAGCTGCCGCCCGCAACCGGCGAGGTCTGGCGCGGGACGCGTTCCGTGGGCGATCTCACCTCGGGGATCGGACGGATCATCTCGCCCACTTACGGCGGCTCGGAGATCTCCCTCAACGCGTTCACCAGCTTCGCCCGGGAGCACGTCCGGGCGCTCAGGTTCATGAACATCACGGCTCGCCTGCCCATGACCCACCCGGTACTGGTCCGCGCTCAGCTCACCGGCAACTGGGGCCGTGACATCACCCCCTTCTCGATTGTGAGCGAGAAGGAGGTGCTGTTGATGCCCGGTGCCCGGATGAAGATCACATCCCGCCGGACCATCGACAGCGGGAACGGGGCCCCGAGGTTCGAACTGATCGAGGCCGCCGAGGAGCTGCCGGAGTTCCCTGTCCCTGACACGGAGAACCCGGCCGTGGCGCAGGTCCGGGCGGCTCGGCTCAGGGATGCCCTTCAGCGGCTGTCCGGGTCCGGCCCGGTCGTGAAGCGCGCTGATCTGAGGCCGCTCGCCAGACGGGTCGGCGCGGCCGACACCCTGCAGGTCTGGCAGCTCGGTGGTCTGGCCGCCGAGGTGTACGGAGGGCCGGAGCACCTGACCGTCGAGCGTCTGACGACCGTGCGCCGCACCGCGGACCTGGCCCGCCGTGTGCTGAAGCTCGGCGCGGACCAGCCGGTCACGGGCGACCGTCTGGACGCCCTCGTGCGTCACCTGGACGACGCCGAGGTGGATGCACCGGTCGAGCAGGGCGCGCGGCTGCGGCTGCTGGACCTGGTCGACCGGCTGAAGACGCCCGGCCGGCCGGTCACGTACAGGCAGCTCGTGGCCGAGTGGCGCCCTCGGCCGCAGAACGTGACCGGTACCGAGGGCCTGGCTCCCACGCGCGAGGTCACCCGGCTCTGGAGGCAGGTCCTGCGGGAGGCCGCCGGCTTCCGCGAGGCCGATCAGGTGCCCGGGGCGGACCTCTCCAGCCGTGAGGGCGCGATGGAGCTGATCCACCACGTCCGCGAGAGCCAGGAGGGTGACCCCTGGCCACTCGATGTTCCGCGCGCCGAGAGGATCGTTGCCGAGGCCAGGGACAACGTGCGTGCTCTGGGCATTGATCCGCATGCGCTGCACGCAGAGGTGCGGGATCTGCGGGGGATGGCCTACGACCGGATGCTGGACGGCGCACGCCAGGCTCTGATCGATCACGTCGACAGGATCCGGAGCGGGGCCAACAGACGCGCGGCGGGCGAGTTCACGGTCACCGCCCTGCCGACGGGCGACCACGCCGTCGTGCACAACGGCACCGGCCTGCGCCTGGAGTTCAAGGCGCAGGCGGATCCGCGGGTGCGAACAGGCTTCGCCGAGATCGTCCTTGGCGGACGGCAGTCCGACGAGGGGCCCGACGCGGATCTCGGCGCGCGGTCCAGGGGCGGTCTGCGGTACCGCGAGGTCCTTCTGCACGACGCGCCTCGGGAACTGGCCGGGCTGAAGGTCGGGGTCACCCACGGCAACCCTGATCCGGCAGCGATCGAGGGACCGGACGGTACCGACACATACCGGATCGTCGAAGGGGACGGCCGGTTCACCGTGGAGCGCGCGGAAGAGGCGCTGGTCGGCACCCTGCGCGCCGAGTTCGTGGTCACGGACACGGAGACCGGCGTCAGGCACTACTTCGGCCCTGAAGGCACGCCCACCTACCGACATGTTCCGCTGGAGCGGGACCTCGGCCTGCTGCGGCTGGACCTGGGCACGGCCGACGGCGCCCCGACGCTGATCGACGCCGCGGGCAACACGTCTTCGGCGCCGCTGCGCGCTCAGTCCCTGGAGGACGGGCGGGTGGCGCTGGTGCCGACCTATCCCCACGCGCCGCGGGAGCGCATCGTCGTTGACAGCCGCAGCGGCCGGCTGCTGGAGGACCCTCCGGAGGAGGACTTCGGCGGCGGTCCGTCCGAGCGGTTCCCGCTGGAGCCGATTCCGGAGGAGCCGACCGCGACGGCAGGCGTGGAGTTCGGGTGGCCGTTGGGTCTCCCGTCCTTCAGCGGCCGCCAAGGCACGGTGCAGCCCGGCAGCGAGGCCGACCAGGCCCGGACCCTGCAGAGCGACGAAGGGCTCGCGGACGCGTCCGAACAGCCCGGACCCGGCACCGAGCCCGCTGGTGGCGCCCAGGCGAACCCGCTCGACGGCCCGCCGGCTCCTGCCCGGGGGACGCGTCTGCCGGGCACGCGGATGTTCCTGCACCGCGATCCGGTCGGCAGGTGGCATCTGGTCGATGCCGAGGGGTGGCTTGCCGACCACCGGTTCGCCGTGGAGGCTGATCGGTCGGGTGGGGTGACGGTTCTGTCCCTGGAGCCGGCCGGCCTGTGGCGCTACGACGCCGATCGCGGGCTGCGCGAGGCTCAGTTCCCGCTGACCGGTGAGGGTCTTGACCCGGACCTGCGTGGGTTGACGGTCCGTGATGTGCGCGCGCCGGGTATCGGCGAGGCGCTGGAGACCCGGCAGTTGGAGATCGTCGGCTCGTCCACCGCGCCCGGAAGCGGCTTCACTGTCGCCCCGCTGACCGGGGAGCTCGCCGACGGGCTGACCGGCGGTTTCTCCGTCTCCGACCCCGAGACCGGTCGGAGTTGGGTCGCGGACGCCGACGGCCGCGTCGTCACAGAAGCGGGCATGAACCTCACCGCGGACGCTGTCCCGCTTCGCGGCGCGCCCTCCGACCTGGCCGGACTGAGGGTCACCGTCCGCACGCTGTCCGACGACGAGGGTGTGCCGTACACCGAGTACCGCGCCGAGGGCGATGACGGGAGCGGGCGCTTCGTCGCCGGACCCACCGACCTGGTGCCCGACGGCCACGACGGCACCGGCACAGCCGCCGGGCAGCCGAGCTTCCAGGTCATCGACACCCGGCTCGGTCACCGCTACCACTTCGCCCCCGACGGCACCCTCACCCACACCGACCTGCGCCTGGAGGCCAGCCTCGGCTACCTGCGGCTGAGCGCCGCCGAACCCGGCGAAGCCACGCGCCTGCTGGACGCCACCGGAGAGCCCGACACCGAGGGTCTGATGCGGCTGGAGCCCCTCGGAGGGGACCGCATCGCCCTCAGGCCCGTCTACGCCGACCCCGACCGGCCTCTGGAGGGCCTCGTCGTCGACACCCGCACCGGCCGCGTCGTTCAGGAGGTCGCCGGGGTCCCCGGCGATCGCGGCCGGCTGCTCGGGGAGTACTGGAACATCGACCACCAGTCCGGTACCGCCACTCGCCTGGACGCTGACGGCCAGGAGCTGACCGGCCCGTACGACACCGCCGTCGTCCGCGCCGAGCCCGACGGTGGCATCACCCTGACCTCCCGCGACGGCTCCCGCACGCTCTTCCGGCATCCCGACCCCGGGGAGACCGCAGGCGAGTCGATGCCCGGCCGACAGGACGGCACCCGGCCGGAGGAAACCGCCGACCACCCGGTGCCTGAGCCAGTCAGGCGGCACGTTGTCTTCGACGGCGGATCGAGCCGGTTGTCCCGCGAGCAGATCCGCGTGATCGACGCCATGGCGGCCCGAGCCGCTGAGGAGGGCCTGGCGGCCTTCCAGGAGGGGCGGTCACTGCCCGTCGTGACCATCAGCGGTCACGGCAACGGGACCCTGCTCGGGGAGGCGCACCGGGGGCGGGACATCCGCAGCGGCTACGCACGTGCCGAGGCGGTGTCCGCCGCGTTCGCCAGGAGCCTGGAAGGACATCTGCGGGCGCTCGGCGGTGACCGGGGCGCCGTTCCGAGCGTGTCGGACTTCACTGTGGATGTCACATCACTTGGACGGGAGTATCCGCCCGGCACCAGCCCCGCGGACGGCCCGGCCGCCCGCCGCCGCGCCGTCATCACCATCAGCCACCCCCTGCGGACGCCCGAGCCCCAGCCGCGCGCCGTGGAGTCGCCCGCCCCCGAGGTCCGGGAGACGGCCGGGGCCGACATGACAGCGACCGAGACGCCGGTCCCCACGGCACTGATCGATGCGGCGGGGGCAGGTTCCTCGGAGGCCGGGCGGGGTGTGAAGCGTCCGGCCGGCGAGCGGGACAGCGGGGAGGAGCCGCCTGCGAAGCGGCCTGCGACGGGTTCTGCCGTCGCCGACCCGGATGCTGTGCGGCGTGGGGTGAAGCGTCCGGCCGGTGAGGTGGCGCCCGAGGACGAGCAGCCCTCGAAGGGCCGCGTGGTGGATGACGCGCAGGAGGGGTCCGGAGCGGACCCGGTGCGGGAGCTGGAGGATGCCGACGCCGAGCCCCCGCAGACGTCCCTGGTGCGTGGCGTGGAGGCGGAGAGCACCACGGCCGAAGGCGAGCACGTTCCGGATGTGGTCGTCCCCGTGGCCGATCGGGAGGGCGAGCCGGAGCCGGAGCCGTTGGGGGCAGGGGAACATCCCTGGTATGTGGATCATGACGCCTACGGCATCATGACGGTGCTTCAGGTGGACGCCTGGCATGAGGCGCTGGCGACGCAGTACGCGAATGAGATCGCGTTCAAGGTGGCGGATGGGGATCCGGAGCTGGGTGCGGAGATCCGTGAGGCTGTGCGTCGTCTGCTGATGGGCCAGGATGCGCCGGGGAAGGAGCGCGGTCCGGGGGCGGAGCACTTGGGCGGTGCGCCGAGCTCGGCCACTGCGGAGGAGCGGATCGCGCAGTACTGGGAGCAGGCGCTGCACCGCGGGTATGTGACCGTGGCGGGCGACCGGGTGGTCTGGCTGCGTCCGACGTTGCGCCGTCTGGAGTCCGCCCCGGAGGAGCAGGCTCCGGTGCTGCGGGATGCGCTTTTGCACCTCATGAAGGTGTCGTCTGCGGAGAAGTCCACGAAACAGACGTCGGTGGGGGCGGATTCGCTGCTGCTGGCGTCGCTGACGTTGTCGTCCGCGGCGGGGACGGCGCTGCGTCCGGTGGCTCCGGTGTTCGGTGCGTCGCGGGCGAGGTCGCGGGGGGCGGACTGGGAGCGTGGTGTCACGGCCCGCCGCCAGACGCAGATGGGTGACAGCAGACGGTTCCGTGCTGCCTTGCAGATCCGCGTCTTCGTGGATGGTGTGGAGCGGCCGCACGATGTGGTGACGGGCAGTCGGCTCACGGTCGATTTCCCCGATCGTTTCAGTGGCGTGGCCGGGCCGCTGCCCGCGGAGAGCGCTGTGCTGGGGGATTACGAGGCGCAGGTGGGGCAGCCCGGGGTGGCGGCCGGTGACGAGTCCGGTGGGCGGCAGCGGGCTCGGCGGGCGCATGAGACGTTCAATGCGGTCGATGTGACGCCGGTGGTGGCGGGGCTGCAGCGGCAGCTGCGGGAGGCCGGGCTGCCGGGGGACAGTGTGCGGCGGGTCATGGATCGTGTGCTGCCGACGCTGAACGAGCGGTCCGCGTTTTACCGGAGCCGGTACCTGTTCAGCAATGGCGTGGTCACGGACGTGTCGCGGGTGCCTGCGGGAGGGGGCCGGTCGTTCGAGGGATATGTCGCGATCCGCGCGTCCGTCCAGCGTCTGCAGTACCTGGGGGATGCGGAGATCGGTATCCGTGACTACCAGGTCAACAGTCTGACGGCCAACCATTCGCTCGCGGGTGTGAGTGACGCCTTCGCGGGCGTGCAGAGCGGCCTGAATCTGTCGACTGGTGACTCTGCCACTTCTTCCCCGTTCCGTGGCACGAAGGCCAAGTTGCTCACTCCTTCCGCGAGGGTGACGGGTCACAGTGCGCGGGGCACGGGGCACGGCCTGACCGAGCAGACCACGGCGTTCACGGTGTGGAAGCCCACAGGCGAGCAGGCGCGGTACCGGGCGCAGCTGGTGGTGACGGCGGAGGTACGGTCCTCGACCCACGACAACATCCCTGCCGTGGTGAGTGTGGTGGAGTCGGAGATCGGTGTGCCGGCCCGGGAGGCGGCCGAGTTCGAGCGGGATCTGCTGGGCGAGGACGGTCCGCGACTCAGGCAGTCGGTGCTGTCTCTTGACGGGCCGGTGGAGTCGCATCCGTTTGTGCGGGCGCTGCTGGCGGAGGCGAACCTTCCGCTGTCCCCGGCGGCGCACGTGCGGCCGGACTCGCTGCTGGATGCGCCGTTGCCGCCGCCGCACGAGCGGGAGCCCCTGGCGCTGGCGAGTCGGCGTGGTCAGCATTTCGGGACGGAGAGTGCGCTGCCGGGCTCGGAGTTGGTGCACGACCAGGTGCGGGGTGTGCTGCGGCGCTGGCACGGGCGGCTGTCGCGGGTTGCTCGGGTCGACTGGTCGTCGGTGGACCGGGAGCTGCTGGCGTGGTTCGGACGTCCGGCGCTGGAGGCCGACCTGCCCCAGCTGATCTCTGGCGTGCACCACACGGTCAAGGTCGGTAAGCGCTCGTACGACGTGTCCGTCACCGCGCATGTGCGGGAGCGGGTTGGTGGCCTGACCGGTGAGGATGCCTATCCGCGGACGGTGAACGCGCGGGCCCAGCAGGTCACCCAGGTCAGCGGTCGCGCCGGCTCGACGGGCGGCGTGGGTCTTGTCGGTGCGCCCTTCATGGAGGCGCGTGTCAAGAGGTGGGTGGACTTCCGGGTCGGCGGGGTGAGGCTTTCGGGCGGCTTCGACCGTGGCAGCCAGCACCAGTTCCTCGGTGAGGCGAAGTCCACCCAGCACACTGAGACGTCGGGTCTGGCCGACGAGCATGTGTATGACGTGGTGTATGAGGTGTCGGTGCGGGCGCCGGGGCAGCCGGCGGAGCGGTGGTGGATCCACCGGCCTTCGGGTGAGCTGACGGCGCACGTGGTCGTGCCGCATCAGTACGTTCCGCAGGCGTCGTTGGGTGAGGCGGAGGTGGCGCTGGCGGGTCTGGTGGTGCCGCTGGAGGGGGCACCCGATACCCCGGCGGTCGGTTTCCGTGACAACGGGGCGGGGGGTGTGTCGCGGTCGTTCCTGGTCGCGCCGCTGCTGCCGGCCGAGGTCGCGCGGATGTACCAGGAGGCCAACGGCCTGCCGGAGAGCTGGCTGCAGGACCCGGCGGACTGGCCGGCCGGGCTGAGGGATGTCTTCTCCCCGACCGAATCGACCGTCCACTTCGGTGCGTTGACCAGTGAGACCGGCCGGGTGGTGGAGTTGCCGAAGGGCCCGGACGGGTTCAAGCAGGCGCTGCGCATCCGGATGACCGCCCACGACCCGCGTCATGTCGGATCGCACACGGAAGGGCTGGAGCTGCGGCAGAACCTCCGCGGTATCGCCAAGTACCAGTTCAGCGAGTCCTCCGTCGGCCGGTTCGGCATAGGCCTGGCGCTGGGGCCGCATTTCACCGTCGGACGCATCCGCAACGACGCGGACTGGCCGGTCAAGCTGCTCGCCGGCGTCCAGAGCGATGCTCAGTGGAGCTGGGCCAAGGGGAAGGCCGACGAGGCGGGGCATGCCGGGATTTCCCGGGCTGCCTACAAGGGTCCGGCGCACTCCTACCGTGCGGATCCGGTCTATGAGGTAACGCTGTACCGGTGGAAGAACGGCAGCCTGTTCAGTCCGTACGGCGGTGCGACGCATCAGACGCGGCATCTGCGGGTGCGGGACGGGCTGGAGTTCGTGGTGCCCGAGCGGCGGGTCACCGATCTGGGGCTGCCGCTGCCCGAGGGCGTGGTCGCTGCGGAGCCGCGCCGGCCGGAGCGGTTCGTGGACCCGTCGCTGCTGCCGACCGCGAGCCATCCGGAGGTGCTGCACGCGGACGGTGTCCTGCCCCGCGTCAGGCAGTGGCTGGGCGGGCAGGGGCTGCTGCGCACCGAGCCGGGCCGGGCCGACGAGTACCGGCCGAACCTGCTGCTGCGGGAGCTGGAGCGCTCGTTCTCCTCCGACGCGCTGCTCTCCCAGTTCCACTTGTTGACCACCACAGGTGTGACGCGGTGGTTGCCGGTGCCGTCGGCGTTCGGCGCCGCCCGGTACGTGTGGGTGAAGGTCACCGGCGAGATCGGTCCGGCGCTGTCCCAGCTGGACCGCCCTGACACGCGGCTGGTGACGCGGGCGGAGTCCGTCTTCCAGACGGCGCGGGACAAGAGCGCCACCCAGGCGGTCACCGCAGGTGGCAACCTGCGTGTCAACTTCGGTGACAGCGGCTGGGCCGCCCTGGGACTGGGCGGCACCTACCAGCAGGCCAGCCGGACGGGCTTCGACCGGCTCGATCGGCTTCGGGACCTCTATGCGACCGAGGCGCAGGACGGCTCGCAGGAGTTCACGCATGAGCTGACGTACCGGATCGAGATGGGCATCAGCACGCAGATGCCCGAGGTGCTGAGCGCGCCGGCGCGTGCGGCGCGGTGGGCCGCGGTGGGGGTGTCCGGGCTGGCCGGGCAGCGTCGTGACGTGGAGCAGTGGCTGGAGCGGCACGAGCCGTTCGTCGCCCGGTTCCCGGCCCCCGGCCGCCCCGAGGACGGGACCGTGCCCGGGCAGGTGCGCCTGCTCGTGCCGAACCACCTGGCGGTGCACGACGCGCCGCTGCTGGCGCCCGCCCCCGCGCACGGCACCCCGGTCGCATGGGAGCCCGTCCACACCGCACCGACCACTCCGCCGCCCGCGTCGCAGCCGGTGCAGCCGCTGCCGTTGCCGGCCCCGCACCACGACGGCACCGGCGGGGAGTCGGCCGCCGGGTCGCCGACGGCACCGCACCCGCAGCCCGGTACCCGGCCCGCCGACGAGACGGGTGACGGGCCGCAGGCGACGGATCCTGCGAGTGCGACGCCGGTTCCGGACCGGTCGGTGGACCAGGAGGTGCTGACCCGGCTGAGGGAGAACGGGCATCCGTGGGCGCTGCCGGCGGCGGACGCGATACGCCGGTGGGCCTCGCTGACCACGGTCCGCCACGCACAGCAGCGCGATCTGAACGCGGACGGCGTCTGGCGGGTGCCTGGGCTCGATCCCACCCGGGAAAGGGGTCTGCGCTACGAGCACTTCACCAGCGAGGAACTGCTCCGCCTCAACCTGCCCAAGCTGCTGCGCAACGAGTACGAGGTGCCGCTGGGCAAGCGCACCGTCACCGTGGGTCTGGAGGTCACCCGCACCGAACCGATCACCCCCGAGGACGGTTCCGAGGTCAAGACCCGCAACTACACCTACGACTCCTCGCAGTCGAAACACACCTCCGCCGAGACACGCGGCTGGTCGGCCACGGGCCAGCCACTGGGCGGCGACCGGCTCGACAGCGAGGGGAACCGCACGATCAGCGAATGGGCGGGCATCGCGGTCGGGTCCCGTAACACCGTCGAACGGCCGGGCGAGAAGGAAGTCGGGCCCACGATGCTCGGCGCCCGGCCGCAGCCCGGCACGACCCCGGACCCCACCGCTGGTAAGTGGGGCACGAAGCCGTACCGCTACTACAAGGCCGACGTCGACGTCCTGCTCACCGGGCCGGGCGGACGGCTGCGCGTACACGTCCCCGACGGCCTGTACTTCATGATCCCCACCGAGGCCGGCACGTCCGCCGAGGCCCTGACACTCGCGCTCCGCGAGCTCGGCGACCAGGGCACCGGCATGACCGCACCGGACGGGCCGCGCTTCCTGCTGCCGCCGATCCCGGAGGAGAGCGTCCTCGACACGCCCCTGGAGGACGGCGACGATGACGGTTTTGTCGGTGAAGCCCCGGAGGAGGAGACCGGCCGGGGGGCGCGTCTGCCGGGCACGCGGATGTTCCTGCACCGCGATCCGGTCGGCAGGTGGCATCTGGTCGATGCCGAGGGGTGGCTTGCCGACCACCGGTTCGCCGTGGAGGCTGATCGGTCGGGTGGGGTGACGGTCCTGTCCCTGGAGCCGGCCGGCCTGTGGCGCTACGACGCGGACCGCGGGCTGCGGGAGGCTCAGTTCCCGCTGACCGGTGAGGGTCTTGACCCGGACCTGCGTGGGTTGACGGTTCGTGACGTGCGTACGCCGGGTGTCGGCGAGGCCCCGGGGACCCGGCAGTTGGAGATCGTGGGCTCGTCCACCGCGCCCGGAAGCGGCTTCACCGCTGCTCCGCTGACCGGGGAGCTCGCCGACCGGCTGCCTGGCGGTTTCTCCGTCACCGACCCCGACACCGGCCGCAGCTGGATCGCGGACGCCGACGGCCGTGTCGTCACTCCGGAACCGCTGTCCCCCGAGGCCGGGCCGGGTATGAAGCGTCGGGCCGACGAGCCGGACACCGGGGAGGAGACGGCTGCGAAGCGGCCTGCACGGGATTCTGCCGTCGCCGACCCGGATGTCGCGTGGCGTGGCGTGAAGCGTGCGGCCGGTGAGGTGGCGCCCGAGGACGAGCAGCCCTCGAAGCGCCGCGTGGTGGATGACGCGCAGGAGCCGCCGAACGAGCACGGCACACCGCCCGTGGCCGACCTGGTGGACGCCGAACTCGACGCCCGTACGGCCCGGGTTCTCGCCGAGGGCCGTGGGCTGCTTGATCAGCCGCTGACAGACGTGACTGACGTGACCTACGTTGCCGACGCGACGTACGTGACTGATGCCAGCGTGACTGACGTGACCGACATTGCTGGCGTGGCAGGCGTGGCAGGCGTGGCAGGCGTGGCAGGCGCGGCGGACGTCCGGACCGACTTCGACCGGGTCCTGACCGGCGATGCAGGGGAGCCGCTGGACATCACGCGGACCGAGCAGCTGATCTCGGATGCGCGGGAGCACGCGGCCATGCGGGGCCATGACCCTGCCGTCCTCCAGCCCGGGGCGACGGCCCTGCGGACCGCCGCCTACGAGAGGCACTTGGACGAGGCGCGCCACGCCGTCGAGGAATTCGTGCGGTCCGCTGGTGAAGGCCGTGCCGCCGACAGCGAGACCGGCCTCACCGTCACCCCGCTTCCGGAGGGTGGTCATGCCGCGGTGCATGACGCGTCCGGGCTGCGGACGGAGTTCGATGCGCGGCAGCGCTGGACGTCGCGTGAGCAGCTGCTGGGTGACGCACCGGCGAGGAT
The DNA here is from genome assembly GCF_001514305.1 of Streptomyces dysideae. GTDB lineage: Bacteria > Actinomycetota > Actinomycetes > Streptomycetales > Streptomycetaceae > Streptomyces > Streptomyces dysideae. Next base: position 66,332 of record NZ_KQ949115.1, on the reverse strand, counting down.
GGACGGCCTGCGGGCGGTCGTGGGCCGTAGCTGGGACAGCGACGGCAACGAGGTCCTGACCTACCGGCTGGCCGGGGAGTCCGGGCGCGTCGCCCGCTTCGATGTCACGCCGATCGCAGATGCTTCGCCCGATGCGCTCTTCGGCCGGTTCATGGCCGTTGACGCCCTGGACGGTCAGCGTTACCTGTTCGGTGCTGAGGGCACGCACACCGTTCACGATGTGCCGCTCGAGGACGGCTGGGCGTATCTGCGTCGCGACGTGGGCGCGGTGGGTGAGGAGCTGCGGCTGGTCGACGCCGGGAGCCGGCCGTGGGACGGCTGGAGGGTCAGGACACCGGAGGTGGACGAGCTGGCCCTGATCCCGCCGGGCGCCGCCCCGGAGCAGCACTTGGTGAGCGATCGTCGCGGGACCCTGCGGGAGGAAGTGGTTCCGCTTCGGAACAGCCGCGGCACCCTGACCGGGTACGCCCGGATCACGCATCCGGTCACCGGCGAAGAGGGGCAGCCCGAGCGGGCCGCGCGCCTCGACACCCGGCTCCGGGACGTGGTCGTCACCGGCCCGTTCGGGCGTCGGTCCGTGGCCGAGGTGTTGGTGAGTGAGAGGCCCGGCGGTGGCCTGCGAGTGACCGACGAGCGGGGCAGGCCGCTGTTCGAGAGGCCTGCGCTGGGCACGGACCGGCTGTACGACGGCCCGGAGACCGTACCGGCAAGGACGGGCCTGACCGTTGGCCCGGTGACGGAGGCGGACGCATCCGGTGTCGCCGCGCCCCGGCCGGCCGAAGACACACGGGCGGAGAACGATGGCCCGCGTACGGAGGTGGCCGACGATGCGGCCGCTACGGACGACGATTTCGATCTTGACGCCGCGCTCCGGGACATGCGCAGTGAGCAGAGGGCTCAGGCAAGGGCGGCGCGCAGTAGGCCGGTGATGCCGGCGGTACCGGAGGGGACCTCCCGTGAGGTGCCGTTGTCCGTGCCTGGCCTGGACGGGCACCGGATACGGATCAGCGAGGCCGAGGCTCCTGAAAACGGGACGCCGGAGACAGTGACGCATGTGGAGTTGGTGGATCACGTCACTGGGGTGCCGGTCACTGACAGGGAGGTGCAGTCGCGGCCTGATGGTGGTTACACGGTGCTCGGTACCGGCGGTGACGTCCGCTGGGAAGTGGGACCCGACGGGCGCGGCGAGGCGCGTGATGTCCGGCTGCCGGGAACAGACGTCTTCCTCCGTCAGGACCTGAGCGGTCGGGAGCGTCCCGCTGTTGTCACGGGCGAGGGCGGCCCTGCGGGCGCCGCGTATGCCGTTGAGCATCACCTGGATGCCGGTGGCCGAGTCACGGGTGTCACTGTCCGCAGCGGCGACAGCATGTGGAGTCATGACGGGCAGGGCGATCCGCGGGAGAGCCGGCTCCCGCTCACCGGACCGGGCCTCGATCCGACGCTGCGTGGTGTGAGCGTGCGTGATGTGCGCACGCCCGCGACCGACACGGCTCCGGCGTCCCGGCACCTGGAGCTGGTCGGCTCTTCGTCTGCCGTCGGTGCCGGTTTCACCGTCGCTGCTCTGGATGGTGTGGACGGCGGGCGGGGCAGTGGTGCGCCGGGTGGCTTCACGATCACCGATCCCGGCACCGGTCTGCGCTGGACCGCTGACGGTGATGCCCGTATCGCCGGACCCCCCGTGAGCGCGGACACCGCGCCCCTTCCTGAGCGCCCGGTTCCGGAGCGGGGGGCCGCCAGTGATTCCCCGGTGGACGAAGCCCTGTATGAGGCGAGTGAAGCGCTGGGGTCCTCGCCGGTGCTGGAGAGGATGTTCCAGGACACTGTCCGCGAGGCTGAAGACGTCGGCGGGGACAGAGACGCCACCGGTGCGGGTGCCGGGGATGCAGCGGGTGTCGGCCGAGGTGACTTCTCCCGCTTCGTGGGGCTGGATCAGTTCACCGACAATCTCGGCAACGAGCGCACCGAGGTTGCGGTGACGGTCGATGGGGCCGAGCGGATCATCGACGATGCCCGCGCCATGATGCGCGATGCCGGAATCAGCCCGCACATGGTGCACGAGAACGCGATCGATCTGCGGAACGCGGCTCTGGAGCGGCTGCGTGACCAGGCCAGGCGTGTTCTCGACGCGCGTCTCGACGGTGACCTGTCGGTCGACGAGGGCGGCTTCAGCATCACCCCGACCTGGGACGAGGGCCACACCGTCATCGACGAGGCGACCGGCATCGGCCACGAGTTCGACGCGGAACGTTTTGCGACCGCCCATGATGTGCCCCTGCGGGACGTGCCCGACGCGTTGACTGATGTCAAGGTCACCACCCGCCACTTCTTCGATGACGGGGACTTCTCGGATGTCTCGGGCGACTTCGAGGGCTCCTCCGAGCGGGGCGGGGACGTTCCGGAGACTTCCGCCGACGCCGCCCAGGGCGGTTCCAGGAGCCCGTACGAGCTGGTCGGCACCGACGAGCAGCGTCGGCGTTTCGGCGTCACCCACACCGACATCGACCCCGCTGACCTCCGCGTGAGCGAGGCGGACCGGCTGCGTGCCGACGAGGACGGTACGGCCGAGGCCGGCACGGGTGAGTGGCAGCAGGGCTACCGCACACCGCCGCGTTTCCAGGTCGTCGACCGGGATCTGGGGCACCGCTACCACTTCACCGCCGATGGCACCCTCACGCACATCGATCTGCGGCTGGAGGCCAGCCTGGGCTATCTGCGTCTGGACGCCGCCGAGCGCGACGGCAGGCCCGTGCTGCTGGACGCGGAGGGCGTTCCGGCCGACGACGGCATGTTCATGCTGCGGGAACTGGACGGCGACCGAGTGGCCCTCATCCCCGCCTACGGTGACCCCGAGCGCCCCCACGCAGGACTGATCGTGGACACCCGCAGCGGGCGCATCGTGGGGGAGACCGTCGGCGTGCCCGGCGAGCGCGGCAGGCTGCTGGGCGAGTACTGGCGGGTCGAGCACGAGAAGGGCACTGCCACCCGCCTGAATGCCGAGGCCGAACCCCTCACCGGCCGCTACGACACCGCCGTGGTGCACACCAACCCCGACGGCGGCATCACCCTCACCACCCCCGACGGCGACCGCGTCCTGTTCCGGCACCCCGATCCCCAGGACCTCACACCCGCAGGTACCCGCCGCAACGCCACACCACCGGACACCCCGGACTCGCTGACCGGCGAGGGCCTGGACGAGGGGCTGTCCGGCGTGCGGGTGCACACCGAGCACCGCCCGGACGGCACGGTGACGCGCACCCTGACCGGCGGTGGCTGGGGCACCCGCTGGATGTACCGGGTGGAGTCCCTGCCGCAGTCCTTGGCCGGTGCCCTTGGCAACGGCGCTCTCGGCGACGGATTCACCGTGGTCAACCAGCTCACCAACACCAGGCTGCACTTCGATGCCACCAACCGGCTGCGGGTGACCACCAGAGAACAGGCACTGGGCGGCGACGGCCTCCAGCCGCCGCTGGCCGGTCTGACGGTGGGAAGGATCCGCGTCCCGGCCACCGACATCACCTCCGCGGTGAACGCCGTCCGTATCACCGGCGCCCCGGAGCCGACCGGCTCCCTCACCGCCGCCCTGCTCGAAGGCGACCACGCCGCCCGTCTGCCCGACGGCTTCTCCCTCACCGACACCGTCACCGGCGACACCCTGTACTTCGACGCCGAAGCCCGTCTCGCCTTCCGCGAGACAGGCCAGAACAACATCGCCACCCCCACCACCGGGCCCACACCGGAACAGCACACCACCGGCACCACACCGGACCAGCAGCCCGACCCCACCCAGCGCGACGCCACAGTCAATGACGAGTCCCCCGAGTCCCCGTCGCGACAGCCGGAACACCCGTGGTACCTGGACCAGGACGCACTCGGCGTCGTAGAGGTGGCCCACGTGGACGACGCGGACGAGGCGCAGGCGCGGCACTGGGCGGACGAGATCGCGTCCAAGGTGACGGACGCCGGGGACAGTCCGGAACTGGCCGAGGCGATCCGTGACGGTGTACGCCGCCTGCTGATGGGGCAGGACGCCCCGGGCGTGGAGCCCGCCCCGGGCGCCGAGCACAGCGGTGACGCGCCGAGCTCGGTCACCCCGGAGGAGCGGAAGGTCACGTACTGGGAGTATGCGCTGCACCGGGGCCATATGACGGTGGCGGGCGACCGTCTGGTGTGGCTGCGCCCGGTCCTGAGCGACATCGCTCCGGCGTCGGCGGAACAGACCCCCGTGGTACGGCCCTACTACATGACCGCGTCCACGCTGTCGTCCGACGCGCAATCCGACAGCAGCAAGTCGTGGGGCGTCGAGTCGCTGCTGATGAGCACGGTGACCCTGTCGGCCCAGGCGGGGACGGCCCTCTGGCCGGCCAACCCGGTGTTCGGCGCGAGGTCGGCCCAGTCGAGCGGGGCGGGCTGGGGCCGGGGCGTCGCGGTACGCCGCGAGATGCGCATGGGCGAGAGCGCCCGGTTCCGCGGCGGTCTGCAGATCCGCGTCTTCGTGGACGGTGTGGAGCGGCCGCACGAGGTGACGACGGCCAGGCGGGTCACTGTCGACGTTCCCGCACGCCTCACCGCTCCGGCCTGGCCGCGGCTGGCCGAGGCGGCTTCGCCGGCTGGTGAGGAGCCCGGGGAACGGCAGCGGGCGCGCGGGGCGCACGAGGCGATCAACGCCGTCGATCTGACCCCGGTGGTGGCGGGGCTGATGCGCCGGCTGCGGGAGGCCGGGCTGCCGGGTGAGAGCGTGCGGCGGGTCATGAGCGAAGCGCTGAACATGGTGAACGAGCGGGCGGCACTCTTCCGGAGCCGGTACCTGCTCAGCAACGGCCTGGTCACGGACGGCACGCGGGCCCCGGCCGGCCGGGGCCGGTCGTTCGAGGGGCATGTCGTCGTCCGCGCCACGATCGAACGTCTGCAGTACGTCGGGGACGCCCCGGAGACCGAGGTCCGGTACCGCGCGAGGACCAGCGTGACCACCGCTCGGACACACGGAGCCACCAGCGGCGTCTCAGCAGGTGTGCAGGCCGGCCCCCTTTGGTCGAAGACACCTTCTTCCGTTTCTTCCGTCCTGCGTGGCACCAAGGTCAACGCGTTCGTCCCCTTCGCCGGCGTGTCGGGTCAGGTGACGCGGGGGACGGGACACGGCCTGACCGAGGAGACCACGTCGCACACCAAGCTGAAGTGGACCGGTGAGCAGGCGCGGTACCGGGCGCGGCTGGTGGTGACGGCGGAGGTGCGGTCTTCGACGCACCGGATTCCCGATGTGGTGAGTCTGGTGGAGTCGGAGATCGGTGTGCCGGCCCGGGAGGCGGCCGGGTTCGAGCGGAGTCTGCTGGGTGAGGGCGGGCCGCGGCTGCGGGAGTCGGTGGTGTCTCTCGAAGGGCCGGTGGAGGCGCGTCCGTTTGTGCGGGCGCTGCTGGCGGAGGCGAACCTGCCGCTGGCCCCGGAGGCGTATGTGCGGCCGGACGCGCGGCTTGACGCGCCGTTGCCGCCGCCGCACGAGCGGGAGCCGCTGGCGCTGGCCGGCCGACGTGGTCAGAACTTCGGTACGGAGACTCTGCTGCCGGGCTCTGAGCTGGTGCACGACCAGGTGCGGGGCGTGCTGCGGCGGTGGCACGAGGGGCTCTCCCGGGACGTCAAGACCGACTGGTCCCATGTGGACCGGGAACTGCTGGCCTGGTTCGGGCGCCCGGCGCTGGAGACCGACCTGCCGCAGCTGATCGCCGGTCTGCGTCACACGGTGCGGGTGGACCGGCGCTCGTACGACGTGTCCGTCACCGCGCATGTGCGGGAGCGTGTCGGCGGCGTGACCGGCGAGGACGCCTTCCCGCTGACGGTCAACGCGCGGGCCTACCAGGCCACCACGGTCAGCGGCGACCGCGGTTCGGGGTGGGGCGCGGGCGCGCTCGTGGCGGCCAGCATGGAGGCGCGCGCGAAGAAGTGGGTGGACTTCCGGATCGGCACGGTGAGGCTGTTCTCGGGCGGCTTCGAGCGCGGCGTCCAGCACACGTTCGCCGGCCAGGCGAAGTCCACCCATCACACCGAGACGTCGGGTCTGGTCGACGAGCACGTGTACGACGTCGTGTACGAGGTGTCGGTGCGGCCCCAGGGCCGTCCGGCGGAGCGGTGGTGGATCCACCGGCCCTCGGGCGAGCTGACGGCCAGTGTCGTCGTGCCGCACCAGTACGTTCCGCAGACGCCGCTGAACGAGTTGGAGCGCGAGCGGGAGGCGGCGCTGGCGGGTCTGGTGGTGCCGCTGGACGAGGCCCCGGCAACCCTGGAGACCCCGACGGTCGGCTTCCGGGACAACGGGGCGGCAGCCGTCTCCCGGACGTTCCTGGTCGCACCCCTGGTACCGGCCGAGGTCGCGCGGATGTACCAGGACGTCAATGGCCTGCCGGAGAACTGGAACGAGGACCAGGGGAACTGGCCGGTCGAGCTCACCCGGCTGTTCTCCCCCACCCAGCTGGCCGTCCACTTCAATGCGCTGACCGGCGAGGCCGGCCGGGTGGTGGAGTTGCCGAAGGGCCCGGACGGGTGGAAGCAGGCGCTGCGCATCCGGATGACCGCTCACGACGCACGTCATATTGCGTCGCACACCGACGGGTTGGAGCTGCGGCAGAACGCCCGCGGCCTGGTCAAGTACCGGCTCGGCAAGTCGTCGGGCCACCAGGTCGGCACGGGCTTGGCGGTCGGACCCCATTTCACGGTCGGACACGTCCCCGACGACCCGGACGCACCGGTCAAGATCCTCGCCAGGGTCCGCGGCGAAATGCAGTGGGGCTGGAGCAGGGGGAGCGCCACGGAGACGGGACACGCCGAGATTTCCCGGGCCAGCTACGTGGGCCCGGCGCACACCTACCGTGCCGATCCGGTGTTCGAGGTGACGCTGTACCGGTGGAAGAACGGCAGCCTGTTCAGCCCGTACGGCGGTGCGACGCACCAGACGCGGCATCTGCGGGTGCGGGACGGGCTGGAGTTCGTGGTGCCCGAGCGGCGGCTCACCGACCTGGGCCTGCCGCTGCCCGAGGGCATGACCCCGGCCGAGCCGCGTGATCCGGAGCGGTTCGTGGACCCGTTGCTGCTGCCGACGATGAGTCATGCGGAGGTGCTGGACGCCGACGGTGTCCTGGACCGCATGAAGCAGTGGCTGACAGAGCAAGGGCTGCTGCGCACCGAGCCGGGCCGGCCGGAGGTGCACCGGCCCAACCTGCTGCTGCAGGAGCTGGAACGCTCGTTCTCCTCCGACGCGCTGCTCACCCAGTTCCACCTGCTGACGACCAACGGCGTAACGCGGCGGCTGGACCTGCCGTCGGCGTTCGGCGTCACGCGGTTGTGGGCGAAGGTCACTGCCGAGACCGGCGAGGCGATCTCCCAGCTGGACCGGCCCGAAGTGCGGCTGATGACCCGCTCGGAGTCCTACCTCCAGAGCTCGCGGAACGTGCGGGCCACCCGGACGAGCACCGTGGGAGGCAACCTCCGGTTCGCCCTGGGCTCCAGCAAGTGGGCAGGCCTGGAACTGAGCGGGGGCCACCACCGCAGCACCACAACGGGCTCCAGCCGGGCCGACATACTGCGGGACATCTACCAGGCCGACACACACGACGGTTCACAGGAGTTCACGTACCAGCAGAAGTACCGGATCGAGATGGGCATCACCACCCAGTTGCCCGAGGTGCTGAGTGCACCCGCGCGCGCGGTGCGGTGGGCCGCGCTGGGACTGGCCGACCTGGCCAGGCACCGTCGCGACACGGAGCAGTGGCTGGACCGGCACGAGCCGTTCGTCAAGCGGTTCCCAGCCCCGGGACGCCCTGACGAAGGAGCCGTGACCGGTCAGGTGCGTCTGCTCGTGCCCAACCACCTGGCGGTGCACGACGCGCCGCTGCCGACGCCCGCGCCCGCGCACGGCACCAGAGTCGTCTGGGAGACGGGTGACACCTCGTCGGCGGAGCGGGGGCCGGGCCGGCAGGTGGACCAGGAGGTGCTGACCCGGCTGACGGAGGACGGGCACCCGTGGGCGCTGCCCGCGGCGGCCGCGGTGCGCCGGTGGGCGGCGCTGACCACGGTCCGTGACGCGCAACAGCACGACCTGGGCGCCGACGGTGCCTGGCAGGTGCCCGGTCTGGACCCCACCCGGGAGAACGGGGTGCGGTACGAGCACCTCACCAGCGAGCCCCAGCTCCGGCTCGACCTGCCCGGACTGCTGCGGAACGAGTACCGGATATCCCTGGGCAGGCACACGGTCACCGTTGGTCTGGACGTCACCCGGGTCCAGCCCATCACCTCCGAAGGCGGCACCGAGCTCACGGCACGCCACTACGCGTACGACTACGCGTGGTCGATGAACAACTCCGCCGCGTCACGCGGCTGGTCGGCGACGGGCGACCCCATCGGCGGCGCCGATCTCACCTCCGACGGCGACCGCGCGATCAGTGAATGGGGGTCCTTCGCGCGTGGATCGGGCCGCACTGAGGGGCGCGGCGGCCAGGTGGAAGTGGGCCCCATCCTGATCGGGCGCCGGCCCCTGCCTGAGGCGGCACAGCCCCGTGAGGGCTTGGACGCCTTCCCGGGTGGTGCGGCGGACCCCCGGCCGCATCGCTACTACAAGGCCGATGTGGATCTGGTGCTGACGGGTCCGCGCGGGCGGCTGCGCGTGGAGGTCCCGGACGGCCTGTTCTTCATGATCCCGTCCGAGGGCATGGCCGATCCCCCTGTGCTGTCCGACGGGGCGGCGGACCTGTCGGATGTGCGGGGCATCGCCGAGCTGCGTGAGCTGACGGATGCGCTGGGCCGCCCCGAGGTCCCGCTGACGGTGCCTCAGGTGGAGCGTGCGGTCGCGGAGGCGCGGGACGGTCTGCGGGAGGCCGGGGTGGACCCGGCCGTGCTGCACGGCGTGGTGCGCGCGCTGCGCGGTGCGGCCCTGGAGCGTCTGGAGGACCGGGCCCTGCAGGCTCTTCAGGCGTATGTGTCCGGGCGTGCCGATGACGGGCAGAGCCGTTTTTCGGTGGTGCCCGCGTCGGGCGGCGGTCACCGGGTCGTGGACGACCTGACCGGGCTTGCGCATGAGCTCGATGCCGCCGGTGAGCTGGTGGCGCGTGAACTGCCGCTGTTCGACGCCCCGGCGGAGCCGGCCGGGCTGCGGGTGGTGGAGCGGCCTGAGGAGGGTACGTTCCACCTGGTCGGTGGTCCGACGTTGGTGCGGCGTTTCGGGGTCGCACCCGCGGATGTGGATCTCGCCGAGGGCGCTGGTGCGCTGTTCCAGGTGATCGACCGGGAGCTGGGGCACCGCTACCACTTCACGCCGGACGGCACCCTCAGCCACACCGATCTGCGGCTGGAGGCGAGCCTGGGGTATCTGCGCACGGATGCCGGTGACGTCGACGGGACGCCGCGGCTGCTGGATGCGATGGGTGAGCCGGCCACGGAGGGCATGTGGCGACTGAAGCCGCTGGGTGCTCAGCGGCTCGCCCTGATTCCGGAGGAGCCGACGCCCGGACGGCCGCTGGAACGCCTAGAGGTCGACACCCGCACGGGACGCGTTGTCGGAGAGATCATGGGCGTGCCGGGTGAGCGCGCCGTCTACTGGCAGATCGACCACGTTGCGCGCACCGCCGTGCGGCTGGACGAGACAGGTGCCGTGCTGACGGGCCCGGACGACACAGCGGTCGTGCGCGTGACCGATGGCGGCGGTGTCGAGCTGTTCAGCCGGGCCGACAGGTGGCGACGTCTCTTCCCGCCCGACGAGTTCGGCGGCCCGCTGCGCGACGTTTTCCCGCTCGATCCGATCCTCGAGGACAGCGATCCCGGCGAGCTGCCGCTGTCCGTGCCCGGCCTTGACGGGCTCCGGGTACGGATCAACGAGGCCGAGGCCCGGCCCCCCCAGGACGCACAGGCCCCCGAGACACCGCAGACGGTCACCCACCTGGAACTGGTGGACCCCACTACCGGGGCGCCGGTCGCCGACCGTCAGGTGGTGCTCCGGCCCGACGGCGGCTACACGGTCCTCGACACCGCCGGCAACTTCCGCTGGGAACTGACACCCGACTGGCACGGCCAGGCACGCGACATCCGGCTGCCCGGAACCGACGTCTTCCTCCGTCACGACCTCGCGGGCGGGCGGATGCCCGGCATCGTCGACCGCGCCGGAGCGCCCGCCGGCGGCGGCCGGTTCGCCATCCAGCGGATCCAGGACTCCTCCGGTACCCCGCGCGGCGTCACCGTCCGCCCGCTGGAGGACGGAGCTTCCCCCGGCCGGCCCGCCGCCTCCTGGCGGTACGACGGCGACGGCAGCCTGCTGGAGGCCGTCCTCCCCCTCACCGGGGACGACCTGGGCCCGGCACTGCGGGGCGCCAGTGTCCGGATCGCCCGGGAGCCCGGCACGGGCAGGTTCACCCTGGTCCTCGCCGATGCGTCCCACGGCCAGGGCCACAGCCTCGCCCCGCTTGACGGTGAGTTCGCGCGCCGACTGCCGGGCGGGTTCTCGCTGACCGACACGCTGACCGGGGACCGGTACGTCTTCGATGCCGAGGCGCGCCAGGCGCTGCGGCGTGAGGCACCGCTGGATACGCCGCCCCCGGTGGAGGAGCCCGGGGCCCGCAGAACGGAACCGGTCAGCCGGCAGGTCACGTTCGGTGGTGGCGCGAGGAGCCTGGCGGTGGATCAGTTGAGGGCTGTCAACACGTTCGCTGCCGATGTGGCGCTGGAGGGGCTGGCGAACGCGCGGGCGGGCCGCCCGCTGCCGACCGTCGTGATCACGGGTCACAGCAACGGCACAGTGCTGGGACAGCCGCACTTCGGGCGCGCGATGCGCCTCGGTCAGGAGCGTGCCGACGCGGTGAGGAAGGTGTTCACCGAGCGGTTGGCGGTTCATCTGCGGCAGGCGCAGAAGGACATGCCCGCCCCGATCGGGGTCGAGGCGTTCCTGGTGACCGCCGAGTCGCGTGGCCGGGACCTTCCAGAGGGCACGAGTCCGCAGGACGGGCCCGCGGCTCTGCGGCGTGCGGTGATCACGGTGGACTTCCCTCCGGCGGACACCGCCTCGCCCGTCCGGCAGGACGCCGCGCCGGACGGGACACAGCGGACTTCGCCGGGCGACGACGTACAGACCCTACGGACCCCTGAGGAGCACCCACCGACGCACGGCGCGGGCGACGGTGCCGGCACCGGACAGTCGGGTCAGTCCGGTCAGTCGGATACGACGGCGGAGAGTCCGTGGTACGTGGGGCAGGACGCGCTCGGCGAGGCCACGGTGGTCCGGGCGGACGACTGGCACGAGATGACGGCGCGGCAGTGGGCGAACCGGATCTGGTCCGAGGTGGCAAGGCCCGAGGACAGTCCGGAACTGGGCCAGGCGATCCGTGACGGTCTGCGCCGACTGCTCATGGGCGAGGGTGGCGAGACCGACGAGCCCAGCGAGGCGCACCAGGGTGCCGAGCACGCGGAGGGGCCGGCAGAAGAGCAGGCCGCGTCGTTCGGTGGGCCGACCGCCAGAACCTGGGCGGACGCGCTGCGGCAGGGCCGGCTGACCGTGGGCGGCGACCGTGTGGTGTGGCTGCGCCCGGTGCTGCGGGACGTCACGCCGGCACCGGTGGAGCCGACGGGGGCGGTGCGCCAGTACGAGGTCGGGTTCGCCTCCCTGTCCTCGGGAGCGAAGTCCGAGCTCGAGAAGGCGCAGGGCCTCGACACGGCCACGCTTGCCGTCCTGTCCGGTGTGGGCAAGGCGGGAGGGACCCTGCTGCCCGCCTTCCCCATGCTGGAGGCGGAGGCCGTCCGGTCGGAGGGAACGGAGCTGCAGCGCGACGTCGTGGCGGGCCGCAAACTGTTCGTCACCGGCAACACCCGATTCCGTGCCGGGATCCAGGTCCGCGTCTTCGTGGACGGTGTGGAACGGCCGCATGACGTGACGACGCCCGAGCGGGTCACCGTCGACTTCCCGTCCGGACTCACCGCCCCAGGCGGACCGCGGCCCCCCGAGAACCCCCCGCTGACCGGCGACAGGCCCACTGAGCGACAGCGGCCGAGCCAGGCGCGCGAGACGCTCAACGCCATCGACCTGATCCCGGTGGCGGCCGGGCTGCAGCGGCAGCTGCGGGAGGCCGGGCTGCCCGCCGACGCCGTGCGGCAGGTCATGGGGGACGCGCTGCCCCGGCTGAACGAGCGGTCGGCCCGCAACCGGAGCCGGTACCTGCTGACCAACGGCCTGACCACGGAACGGACCCGGTTCAAACTCGGGCCGACGCAGTCCTTCACGGGCCATGTCGCCATCCGCGCCACGATCGAGCGTCTGCAGTACCTCGGGGACACTGCGAACGTGGCGGTCCGCGAGGACTTGGGCGTCGGCCTGAAGCTCGGCCACTCGCTGGGCACCACGTCCAGCATGGCCGTCGGGGTGGTGGCCGCCGGTGGCCGTCGCCGCAGCACGACCTGGCTGCCCACTGGGTCCCTGATCGGTGATTTCAGCCGCAAGACCGGACACGGGCTTTCCCAGCAGGCCATGAACCACACCGTGCTGAACATGACGAGCGATCAGGCGCGGTACCGGGCGCAGTTGAAGGTGACCGCGGAAGTCCGGTCGTCGACGCACCGGATCCCTGATGTGGTGCAGTTGGTGGAAGCGGAGATCGGCGTGCCGGGCCGGGAGGCGACCGACTTCGAACGGCGCCTGCTGGGTGCGGACGCCCCGCCGTTGCGGCAGGCGGCGCCGTTCCTTGCGGGGCCGGTGGAGGCACGCCCGTATGTGCGGGCACTGCTGGCCCAGGCGAACCTGCCGCTGCCCACGTCGGCGTATGTCCGGCCGGCGCGGCTCGACGCGCCGTTGCCGCCGCACGATCGGGAGCCGCTGGCACTGGCGGCGCGGCGTGGCCAGGGATTCGGAATGGGAGTTCTGCTGCCGGGGGCGGAGTTGGTGCACGACCAGGTGCGCGCGGCGCTGGGCCGGTGGCACGAGTGGCTGTCGAACGGGGCCGAGGCCGACTGGTCGTCCGTCGACCGGAGCTTCGAGACGACCTTCGCGCAACCGGTGCTGGAGGGCGACCTGTCGCAACTGATCGCAGGCGTGGATTTCACCGTCAGCCTCGGCGGGCGCGCGTACGACGTGTCCGTCACCGCGCACCTGCGGGAACGCATCGGCGGCATGACCGGTGAGGACGCCTACCCGCTGACGGTCAACGCGCGGGCCCAGCAGAACTCCACGGTCAGCGGCCACCGCGGTACGCGGTGGGGCGCGCACCTCTCCGCGGGCCTGCGCGTCCAGGTGCGCATCAAGCGCTGGCTGCGCCTCGACATCGGCGCGGTGGGCGTCTCGGGCGGCTTCGGGCGCGGTGTCCAGCACACGATGGCCGGAGGAGCGAAGTCGTACCGGCGTACCGAGACGGCGGGTCTGGTCGACGAGCATGTGTACAACGTGGTGTACGAGGTGTCGGTACGGCCTGCGGGCCATCAGGCCGAGCGGTGGTGGATCGACAAGCCGGGCGAGGTGGTGGCCCGCGTCGTCGTACCGCACCAGCACGTACCCGAGACGCCGGTGACCGAGCAGCAGATGCGGGAGGCGGACAGGGTCACCTACCCGGAGCAGGCGCCGGAGACCGAGAAGGCCGACTTCCGCACGCACGGCGTGGAAGCGGTGTACCCGTCGTTCCTCGCCGTACCGGAGCTGACGGCCGAGGCCGCCCGGATGTACCAGCAGGCAAACCGTCTGCCCGAGAGCTGGCTCGAGGACCGGGCGAACTGGCCCACCGAACTCAAGGCCGTCGCTTCACCCACCCAGCTGGCCGCGCATTTCGCGGAGCTGACGAGCGAGACGGGACGGCTGGTGCAGTTGCCGCAGGGCCCGGACGGGTGGAAGCAGGCGCTGCGCATCCGGATGACCGCCGTCGAGCCGCGCCATGAGACGGCCCACGTCGGCGAGGGCCGGGAAGTCGAGATCGAGCAGTACAGCCAGGGGCAGGCCCAGTTCAAGCGTTCCCGGGCGAGCAGTTACGACGTCGGCCTGCAGGGGGCGATCGGACCGCGGTTCACTGTCGGCCCCTCGCGCACTGAGGAGTCCTCGCAGTCCTCTGGCGAACCATCGCGCACCGAAGGGTCCTCGCGCACCGAGGGATCGGGGCGCCGCTTGGAGGGGCAGCTCGCCGCCGCCGTCCGTGGCCGGGTGCGGTGGGACTGGTCCAAGGAGAACTCCCGTCAGGAGGGCCCGGTCGGGATCTCCCGGACCACGTACGGCGGTACGACGCACACCTACCGTGCGGATCCGGTGTTCGAGGTGACGCTGCACCGGTGGAAGAACGGCAGCCTGGTCGGCAGTGTCCAGCACGCCGTGCGGAGCGTCCTCCCAGCCGGTTCGCACCCGGCCGGCCCGCCCAGCGGCATGACGCACGACACCCGGTACGTGCGGGTGAGGGACGGCCTGGAGCTCCTGGTGCCCGAGCGGCGGCTCCTCGATCTCGGGCTGCCGCTGCCGGAGGACGCGGTCCCGGCCGCGCCGCATCCGCCGGAGCGGTACGTGGATCCGTCCCTGCTGCCGGCGGCGAGCCATCCGGAGGTCCTGCACGCCGACGGGGTCCTGGGCCGTATGAAGCAGTGGCTGACCGGGCAGGGGCTGCTGCACACCGAGCCGGGCCGACCGGACGAGCACCAGCCCGGCCTGCTGCTGGCGGAGCTGGAGAGATCCTTCTCCTCCGATGCGTTGCTCAGCCAGTTCGCGCTGTTGTCCGGTGATGGCGTCAGCCGGTGGGTGACGATGCCGTCGGCGTTCGGCGGCACACGGTACCTGTGGGCGAAGGTCACCGCCGAGATCGGCGAGGCGACCTCCCAGCTCAGCCGCCCGGACGTACGTCTGACGCTGCGGGGGCAGACCAGCCGCGTGACCGGGCAGAGCGACGCGACCTCCTTCGGGGTCAGTGGGGGAGCCACCCTGCGTGCCAGAGTCGGCACCGGCAAGCACGGGGGCCTGGAGTTCGGCGCCGGCCACAGCCGCGGCTCCGGGACGGGCACCGAACGGTCCCAGAGCGAAGTGGAGATCTTCCGGGCCCAGACCAGGGAAGGCTCGCAGGAGTTCACGCATCCGCTGACGTTCCGGATCGCGATGGGCATCACGTATGAGACACCCGAGGTGCTGAGCGCGCCCACGCGTGGCGTGCGGGCGGCCACGAAGGGGCTGGCGGGCCTGGCCGGGTACGGGCCTGACATGGCGGAGTGGTGGCACCGCGCCGGCCCGTCCGTCAAGGTGTTCCCGGCACCGGATCGCCCCGAAGACGGCACCGTCCACGGCACGGTACGGCTGATCGTTCCCAGCCATCTGGCCGTACACAGCACGCCGCTGCCCAGCCCCGCCCCCGCGTACGGCACCCGGGCCGTGTGGGAGTCCGGCCCACAGCCCTCCGCCGGAGAGCCGGCCGTGGCGCCGCCGACGGACCGTCAGGTGGACCAGCAGCTACTGGAACGGCTGAGGGAGGAGGGGCATCCGTGGGCCCTACCGGCGGCGGCCGCCGTGAACCGGTGGGCGGCGCTGACCGCGGTCCCGTACCCGCCGCCGCGCGACCTGAGCGCCCCGGACGTCTGGCGGGTGCCCGGGGTGGACTTCACCACCGTCGACGGCCTGCGCTACGGGCACTTCACCGGCGAAAACCTCCTCCGGGCCAACCTGCCCACGCTGTTGCGGCACGAGTACGAGCTGCGCCTGTTCGGGCGCACCATCACCGTCGGGCTGGAGGTCACCGGGATCGACCCGCTCTACTCCGAGGAGGGGCGGACCGAACCGGTGTACTCCGAAGACGGCATCAAGTTCAAGGCCCGGCACTACACGCAGGAGGACGAGGCGTCGGCCCACACAACCCAACGGGTGCACGGCTGGTATGTGGATATCGGCCCGGAGGGCGGCGGGGAAATCGAACACGGTCCGAGGATCATGGAGAGAGTGCCCTTCAGCTACGGACTGGAACGCGCCGAAGAGCGGTCAGGTGAGGCCGCGGAGACCGAGGAGCGAAACAAGGAGAGCACCCGCTCCTACCGGTACTACAAGGCGGACGTGGACCTGGTCCTCGCGGGCCACCACGGGCGGCTGCGCGTCCATGTCCCGGATGGCCTGTACTTCATGCTCCCGGTCCAGCCGAGGAGCTGACGGCCTTCATATGAAACAGCGGCTCTGCTCGCCGCCGGACCGGCGAGTGCCGCCCTGGAGAAGCCGTACGCGTCATCCCGCGCATCGTCGGCAGCCCGACGCTGCGCGTGCCGGACGGCACCCCCTACGACAAGGACACCTTCGACGGTGAGGGACTGGCTGTCCTGCCGAACGGCGACTACCTGGTCGGCCGGGAGCTGTCCTCTCTTGAAGTGCCGCAGCGGTTCCATGTCGCCCCGGCAGCTGGATGCACGGAGCGTGCCGGTTACCTCATATGACACCGCTCCGTATCGCATAGGAAACGGCGTGCGCACGGTTGCGCAGGTTCAGTCGCTTCATGAGTCCGTAGAGGACGTTCTTCACCGTGCGTTCCGAGTACTGCAGTTTCGCGGCGATGTCCTCCAGGTCGCTTCCTTCGGCCACCAGGCGCAGGATGTCGATCTCACGGATCGTCAGACCGCTGGCAGTGAGCCCGCGGGGGGCAAGCACTTCCTTGACGGTCCGCTCGACCTGGTCGAGCAGCCTGCCCTGCAGTTCGGTGGGGAAGGCGCCCTGGCCCTCGCTGATGGCGTAGACGGCTTCGTGGAACCTGCGCCAGTTGAATTCCTTACGGAAGAGGACTCCGCGTACGCCCAGGTCGACGGCGGCGTGCAGGTCCACGGACCAGCCTCCGTCCACTATCACGAGAAAGCGCCGGGTGGGCGGGTCCGCCAGCGCCCGAAGGGTGTCCAGCGCCTGTTCGTTCGCGTCGTCGACGCTGGCCACGATCACGTCGGCCGACTGCTCCTTGACGGGCGGAACCAGTGCCATGCCGGGGCTCTGCCGTATGTGGCTGACCAGACCGAACCTCGTTAGCGGATCCGACGCGCAAACCTTCACCTGGACCGTGTTCACCATTGTCTCCTGCGAGTTGCACGTGCACGCGCCAGCGCTGTCATATGCCGACAGCGATGCGTGACGCGGAGAGACAGCCCGTCGAGTTGCAAGCGCTTTCCCCTTCCGTTCGGCGCGGCATCATCCTGAGATGGGGGAGAGTCCAGGCCCGATGGGCCAACCCTTGGATGCCGGTCCACGGCGGACGCCAGGAGGTTGTGTGTCTCTGATGGTCAGGTCAAGGGACAGGCTGAGGCCCCGGCTTGCTGGCGTTCGCTGGCTGTGAATTATTGCCTTTGCAAGTTCCTTGCACACCAAGGATCTTTCAAGGATGCCTTTAGCTACGACCAAGAAAACGTAAAATAACGGCCACGAGGGCGACCGCGGACAGGGCTCCGGCGGGCGCAGCCGGTTTGCGGGTGAGGATGCACACACCACGGAGACGGGCCGGGACGGCCGCCGATAACGGAAATTTATGGGATACGACGCGGAAGCGGACAGGAGGCAGCGCGCCAGTCCTCCCCCGGTGAGGGGTTCGACTGGCAGCTCCTCGGCGAAGACGCCGTTGACCAGATGTCAACCGAAGGAGCAGCAGGGGGACATGGCTTCGCCGGGAGGTATCACGGCGTCCCGGACGAACACGGCGTCCGCCGGTTCCAGTGCGTCGATCGCGCATGCCACCCTGATCGACTCATCCAGCGCCCCTGCGACGCTCGGCCGCGCCGTCCGCCCTGAGGCCCTCGCATCGGGACCAGCGCCGTGCGGATTCGCGGCGGGTGGACCTGACGGGTGTCGCACCGCAGTTCTGCCATAGGGTGGCGCAGCACGCACTCCCCTGTTCGATTCCTGCTCCGATATCTGCTGCCGGAGGCCACCGATGTCCCAGCAAGAAGGCGAGTCCGCGGACCTCTCCTCCCAGGAGACCCGTGCTCCCATACCCGAGTTCCTGACGGGCCGTCTGGCGTGGATCGGCCTCAGTGCCGTGACCTCGTTGGTCATGGCCTCGGTGGCATTCGCCCAGGGTGCGTGGAACGGTGGCGGGGCGGCGGACACACGGACACCAGCGGTCGAACCGGACCAGGCGAGCGAGGCCCTGCTCTCGCCGTCCCCGGAGGCCTCGCCGCCCTCTTCACTCGCCCTGTCGGATGCTCCGTCCGGCCGGCCGAGCACCGATGCCAGAAGCGGCCCGGAAGGCGACCGCGTGTCGGCCCTTCGCCCCGCGGAGGGTGGACCGGCGGCCTCCGCGAGGAAGCACAGCGGGTCCGACTCGACGGGTGGAGCCTCGCGTGCGGGCGGCGACACGTCCGTGCAGGCAGCCCCGCAGAACGGGGTATCACGTTCAGAGCCAGGCTCGGCCACGGTGGTGAAGCCCGCACTGTCCGCGTGGAGTTCACGCGACGCGGAGGACAACCCGTACTGGGACGTTCACACCGTCACCGTGCGGTCCACGGTACCGATCACCTCGCTCAAGCTGAGTGTCCGTGTCATCCAGACCGGCGGCGTGGCCGACACCGGCGTGTGGAGCTCCCTGGGCGACCAGGTGGAGGTCCGGTCCGCCACGGACAGTGAGCAGTTGGCGTACTACGTGGCACTCAAGCCGGGGGTCACGCTCCAGCCCGGTACATACACCTTCCAGTTCGGCTTCAACCACGACATGGGCACCCGGGACGCGGGCCGCGACCTGTGGAACACCGTCGCGACGGCCGACGAGTTCACCGGCGCGCAGATGCGGAGCGGCCGCTTCTAAGCGGACTTACCGAAGTCCGGTGCGGTACCCCGACTGAAAGGGGCGCGGGGCTGTGACACTGCGCGGCTCCGCCACTCTCCGCACCCGGATCGACAACGGGACGATCAAGACCGGTGCCGCGTCGGCATCCGGCGACAGCGAGGCCATGCGCAGACTGAAGGGCCTCTTCCTGTCCTGATCAGGCACTACCCGAGCGGGACCTCATCAGGGGCTGGACGCGTGTGCCGAAGTTCTCGATGCCCTCCAGGAAGTCGTCGAACACCAGCATGATCCCCTTGGTGCCGTCGACGCCGGCGATCTCGTCGAGCATCCTCGCGACGGTCTCGTACGAGCCGACGAGCGTGCCCATGTTGAAGTTCACGGCGCCCTCGGGCAGCACGATGGTTCGGGCCGTCGAGGAGTCGTCGGCGGTCGTGTCCGAGGCGGATTCGATCGACAGGGCGAAGTCGAGTCCGTGCTCCTCGGCCTTCTGCACCACGGCCTTGTTCAGCTCGAAGGTCGGCAGGTACTGCGGGGAACTCTTCGAGATGAGCCAGCCGTTGTTGCCGATGGGGATGAAGACACCGATGTCCATGCCGCTCCTCATGATCCGGAACCTGCCCGTGCGACGGCACGCTACACCGGTAAAATTTCAACAACTCGCCTCGTTCTACCGGGTGTTGACCATGAGGGTGGCGGGAAGCCGCCGGCGAGAATCGGTGAAACAGGTTTCGCACGAAAACAGGAGCGATAGGTTCCCTGCATGAACGCACGGCTCGCTCTGCTCAGCACGGTGGCCCCCGGAGTCACGGAGAGCGAGGTCTTCCGGCTGGCGCTTCAGCATGCGGTGGGTGAGCTGGGCGCGCTCGGCGGAACCATGCACCTGCGGGGGCCCATGTCCGCGCTGCGCCTGGTGTCCGCCGTCGGCCTTCCGCCCGCCCTGACCCGTTCCTGGGAGATCGTCGACCAGGAGGGGCCGCTGGCCCCGGCCCGTGCCCTCCAGCAGAGCAGTGGCGTGTGGGTGCCGCTGCCCGCTCCCGGGCTGACGTGGCCCGGTACGGGACTGGCCGCCCTCCCTCTGTTCAACGGGAAGCGCGGCATCGGCGCGCTGACCGTCCTGGTGGACGAGCGGGGCGAGCCGGCCCCGGAACACTGGGACTTCCTGCGGGCCGTCGTCGCCTGGACCGAGGACCGCATGGCCCAGGCACCGCCGCCGTCGGGGCCCGCGCAGACGGAGCTGAGCGGTGAGCGGCTGCGGCAGGCCCTGAAGGAGGTCCGGGTCGGGTCGTGGGACTGGGGCATCCGCAGCGGCGACCTGATCTGGGACGAGGCGGCGCTGGAGCTGTACGGCACCCGGCCCGCCGACTTCACCGGCCGGGTCGAGGACTGGATGCGGTGCGTCCACCCCGACGACCTGGCTCCGACGCTGGCGCTGGTGGACCGGGCGATCCGCGACCACACCGTGTTCGAGGCCGAGTACCGGGTACGGCGCCTGGACGGCACGTACGGCTGGACGCAGGCCCGCGCCAGAGCCACGTACGACGAGCAGGGCGAACCCCTCCGGATGGTCGGCGTGGGCTGGGAGAGCAACGAGTCCCGCTCCGCCCGGGACGCGCTCAGCCGGGCCCTGCGGCACATGAGCGACGGCTTCCTCGCCGTGGACGACGGGTGGCGGATCACCTTCACCAACCTGGAGGCGGAACGCACGCTGGGCTTCTCCGAGGAGGAGTTGTTCGGGCGGCTGCTGTGGGAGGTGCCGGCCGCGCGGCAGGTGTCCGGCCTGGAGAGCCGCTGCCGGACGGCCGCCGCCGAGGGAAAGTCCGCGAGCTTCGACATACGGCTGCCGGACACCGGCCGCCTCTGCCACCTGCGGCTGGTCCCCGGCCCCGACGGCCTCACCATCTACTTCACCGACGTCACCGAGAAGCGGCGCCTCGCGGAGGAGCGTCAGGCGGGTGAGCGGGCCGCGGCCGAGCGGGCGGCCCGGATCGCGGAGCTGACCACGGAGCTCGCCAAGGCGACGACCTCGCAGGACGTGGTGGACGCGGTCGCACGCCGGGTACTGCCGCCGTTCGCGGCGACCGGACTGGTGGTGCAGGTACGCGAGGGCGACCGGCTGCACAACGTCGGCTCCGTCGGCTACCCCGACGACTTCCCCCACCTCCTCGAACGCCGCGACCGGCTGTCGCCCAACCCGCTCTGGGACGCGGTCCTCTCCGGCACCCCCCTCTTCTTCTCCTCCCCCCAGGAATTCGCCGCGCGCTATCCCGCCCGGGCCGACCTGCCCGACCACGTCGGCAAACAGTCCTGGGCGTTCCTGCCGCTGACCGCGTCCGGGCACACCTTCGGGATCTGTGCCGTCTCCTTCGACCGCCCGCGCCGCCTCACCGACGAGGAGCGCACCCTGCTGACCACCATCAGCGCCCTCGTCGCCCAGGCGCTGGAACGGGCCCGCCTCTACGACGCCGAGCACACCCGGTCCCGCGAACTCCAGCGCAGTCTGCTCCCCCAGCGGCTGCCCGACCTGCCCGCGTGCACGGCCGCCGCGCGCTATCTCCCGGCCGGTCAGGGCGCGGACGTGGGCGGCGACTGGTACGACATCATCCCGCTCTCCGGCGGGCAGGTCGCGCTCGTCGTCGGCGACGTCATGGGGCACGGTCTGCCGGAGGCGGCCACCATGGGGCGGCTGCGCACGGCCGTGCACACTCTGGCCGACCTGGAGCTGCCGCCAGACGAGATCATGGGCCACCTCAACGACCTCGTCGGCGGCATGGGTGAGGCGTCGTACGTCACCTGTCTGTACGCGCTCTACGACCCCACCACCCGGGTCTGTTCCATCGCCCGGGCCGGGCACCCGCCGCCCGCCCTGGTCCATCCCGACGGCACCGTGCACTTCCCGGAGCCGGACGCGGACCCGCCGTTGGGCGCGGCGGAGCCGCCGTTCGAGACGGCCGAGCTGGAGGTGCCCGAGGGCAGCCTGCTGGTGCTGTACACGGACGGGCTGGTCGAGTCGGCGAAGCAGGAGATCGACGAGGGCATGGCGAAGCTGGCCCAGCTGCTGAGCACGGCGCACAAGGGCGGCGCTGTCGGGACCGCGGCGGAACTGGAGCGGCTCTGCGACACACTGACCGCCGGCCTGCTGCCCACGGAACACCAGGCGGCCGACGACGCGGCGTTCCTCGTCGCGCGCCTGCACTCCCTGCCCGCCGACCGGATGGCCTCCTGGCCGCTGCCCGACGACCCGAAAGCGGCCGGCCAGGCCCGCCGGCACGTCCGCGAGCAGCTCGCCGCCTGGGACCTCGACGACCTGACCCCCACCACGGAGCTCCTGGTCAGCGAGCTCGTGGGCAACGTCGTCCGCCACGCCAGAGGCCCGATCCGGCTGCGTCTGCTGTACAGCGCCGAGTTGATCTGCGAGGTCTTCGACGGCAGCCAGACGATGCCCCGCATCCGCCGCGCGACGGAGACCGACGAGGGCGGCCGGGGCCTGCAGCTGATCACGGCGCTCTCCGCACGGTGGGGCGCACGCTACACACTGACGGGGAAGTGCATCTGGACCGAACAGTCACCCCCCGGCCCGGACGACCGGCCGGAGCAGCCGGCCGGCATGCCGGACCTGATGTTCCTGGACACGGCCGAACTCGACGGGGACCGGGACGCGTTGCTCTGACGAGAGTGCTCGCAGAGCTGTCGCAGCCTCCCTTGTCCGGAGTGCTGACATGGTGACAGCAGGTGTGTAGATTGCGGCCGTCAGGAGAATGCACAACATCGTCCGGGTACTTTCCGTCAGGAGGAGCCCATGCCGCGGCGCGTTCTCGGGCTTGCCACCGTGCTGATCACCGTTGTCGGCGCGGCCGCGTGCGGGTCGTCGGACTCGGGGGAGGGTGGTTCGTCACCCTCGGGCGGGGGCGGGACCACCACGGTCAAGGTCGGCATCATCCCGATCGTCGACGTGGCTCCGCTCTATCTGGGGCAGCGGAAGGGGTTCTTCAGCAGCCGCGGCATCAAGCTGGAGATGGTGAGCGCACAGGGCGGCGCGGCGATCATTCCCGGTGTGGTGAGCGGACAGTTCCAGTTCGGGTTCAGCAACACCACGTCGCTGATGCTCGCGCAGGTCAAGGGAGTTCCCGTCAAGTCCGTGGCCAACGGGGCGGCCTCGAACGGGAAGGTCGGGGGCGATGTCACCGGTCTGATGGTCGGGAAGGACAGCGCCGTCAAGTCGGCCAAGGACCTCGCCGGACGCACGGTCGCGGTGAACACCCTGCAGAACATCGGGGACACCACGGTGCGCGAGTCGGTCCGTCAGGCCGGCGGTGACCCGGCCGAGGTCAAGTTCGTCGAAGTCGCGTTCGACCAGATGCCTGCCGCCCTGGACGACGGCCGCGTCGACGCCGCCTGGATGGGCGAGCCCGCGCAGACCATCGCCAAGACACAGGGCGCCCGCGTCGTGGCCTCGCCGTTCGCCGAGACGGACCCGAACCTCACCGTGGCGACGTACTTCACCTCGACGCAGCTCACCCAGCAGAACCCCGACCTGGTCGAGAAGTTCACCGAGGCCATGACCGAGTCGCTGCGGTACGCCTCCAGCCATCCGGACGAGGCCCGCCAGGTCCTCACCACCTACACCAAGATCAGCGGTGACGTCCTGAAGAACCTCACGCTGCCCAGCTGGCCGGAGCAGGTGGACATGGCCTCCCTGGAGAAGCTGGCCGCCCTCAGCGAGAAGGACGGCCTCTTCGGCGACAAGAAGCCCGACCTGGACGCCCTGTTCTAGGGCCTGTCCCTCCGGTTCGTCGAGCACGGTCTCGGGGATCTGAGGTGCACGGTACGGGACGCGGCCGGCTCCGGACTGGTGGTGGGCCCGCAGGCAGAACCACGGGTCAGGTCCGTCACCGTGGCCCGGACCGGGAAGAACAGCCTGTTCGTCGGCGAGACCGCGGCACCTTCGAGGACTGCGTCTTCGCCGGGGCGGGCGGCGACGGTACGGCGTTCCCGGCGCTGCATGTGTCGGGCCGGGTGCGCGCCCGTGCTGCGTGGCTGTCTGGTCCGCGACACCGAGGAGGACGTGGCCCTGAAGAAGGGTGCCCGGCCGGTGTTCGACGACTGTCTGTCGCGGGACGTGAGGAACCCGTCCCTGCCGGCCGGCGCGGAGCAGGCGCTGGCGTCCGCCGGAGGCACGGACACGGCGGCGCCCCCGAGGACACCCTGGACGACCTGCTCGCCGAACTCCAGGGCCTGGCCGGTCTCGACAGGGTCAAGCACGACGTGTCGTCCCTCGTGAAACTCATGCAGATGGTGCGCCGCCGCGAGGAGATGAGCCTGGCCCCGCCGCCGTTCAGCCGCCACCTGGTCTTCGCCGGGAACACGGGCACCGGCAAGACCACCGTCGCCCGGCTCCACGGCCGCATCCTGGCCGCCGTAGGCCTGCCGGAGCGCGGCCACCTGGTGGAGGCCGACCGCTCCGCGCTGGTCGGCGAGTACGTCGGCCACACCGGCCCGAAGACCTCACCTGTGCTCCAACAGGCCCGGGGCGGCGTGCTGTTCATCGACGAGGCGTACTCCCTCACCCAGTACGCCGGGTCCAACGACTTCGGCCAGGAGGCGATCGTGTTCGTGCGCTCCAACCCCGGTCTGGCCTCACGCTTCAACCGCACGCTGCTCTTCGAGGACTACGACAGCGCCGAGCTGGTCAGCATCGTGCGGACGCGTCGGAGTCCGACGCGATGACGCTGAGGCCTGAGGACATTCCGCAGACCCTGTAGATCCGCACAGCCAGCCCTGCCCCGCCGAGCCCGAGCCCGAGCCCCCCCCCACACGCCCTCGGGAACCCCCGACAGCCCTCACACAAGCGCCCGCGCCCACCTCCGGCAGACCCGGCCCCACTACCGCCTCCAGCCCCCGCCTCCACCCTCCGCACGTCCCCTGGGGCCCGACCCGCCCCCGCCACGCCCCCCGCCACCGCACTCCCTCGACCGCCACCACCCCGCCCCCTGTACCCCCACCCCTGGCAACCACCGCCCCCACCTGGCAGGATCCCGCCCATGTCCAAGCTGTCCCTCCGTATCGGCAGGCGTCGGGCCCTGCAAGCCACGGCCGTCGGTTTCGTCACCCTCGGGCTGCTGTCGTGGTGGCTGTTGCCGCTCGGGGAGGAGCCGCCGAGCGGGACGATCACGTTCAGTACGGGCACGCGTGCGGGGGTGTACCACGCGTACGGGGAGCTGCTGCGGGACGAGCTCGCGAAGGACATGCCCGATCTGAAGGTGCGGCTGGAAACCAGCGCGGGCTCGCAGGAGAACGTCACGCGCGTGGTGACCGGCGCCGCCGACTTCACCATCGCCGCGGCCGACGCGGTGGAGACGTACAAGACGCTGGACCGGCCGAAAGCCGACGACCTGCGCGGCGTGGCCCGGCTGTACGACGACTACGTGCAGCTCGTCGTCCCGCCCGACTCGGACATCGAGTCCGTCGCGGACCTACGGGGCAAACGCGTC
Organism: Streptomyces dysideae; assembly: GCF_001514305.1. Taxonomy (GTDB): domain Bacteria; phylum Actinomycetota; class Actinomycetes; order Streptomycetales; family Streptomycetaceae; genus Streptomyces; species Streptomyces dysideae. The sequence continues at coordinate 41,137 of NZ_KQ949115.1, read as the reverse complement.
GCCATAGGGCTCCCCGACTCCGGCGTACGGCTGATCGCCAACCGGGTTCTGAAGGCGGCCGGCATCGACCCGGAGAAGGACATAACGCCCCGGGCGGACGGTATCGACACCGGCCCCAGGCGGCTGGGAAAGGGCCTCGACGCGTTCTTCTGGTCGGGCGGAGTGCCGACCGGCGGGCTGCGGGAGATCGCCACGACCTCCGCCTTCCGGTTCGTGCCGATCGACGCCGCCCTCGTCGCCAAGGTGCACGAGGAGGGCGACGCCACCCACTACTACCGGGCCACCAACATGCCGGCGACGGCCTACCCGGCCATCCAGCACGGGAACACCGTGCCGACGATGGCGGTGTCCAACCTGCTGGTGACCCGCGAGGACATGGACCCGAGGCTCACCGAGTGGCTGACCCGGACCGTCCTCAAGAGCCGTGACCGCATCGGCCGGCACGTCCACTCCGCGCAGTTCGTCGACCTGCGCACGGCGATCTACACCGACCCGCTGTCCCTGCACGACGGCGCCCGGCGCTACTACCGCTCGGTCAAGCCGTAGGAGGCCCGCTACGAGGCCGACGCCGACCTGGGCACCGCCACCGTCACCGTCAGTCCGTGCGGCTCATGACGGCCGTACGAGATCGAGCCGCCGCCCGCCGCGAGCAGGGCCCGCGAGATGGACAGGCCCAGCCCCGAGCCCTTGATGTTCTGGTGCCGTCCGCTGCGCCAGAAGCGGTCGCCGACGCGTGCGAGTTCCTCGTCGGTCAGGCCGGGGCCGTAGTCGGTGACGACGACGGTCGAGGTGTCGCCGTTGGAGGCGACCGTCACCTCGACCTGCTCGTCCTTCGGCGTGAACTTGATCGCGTTGTCGATCACCGCGTCCAGCGCGCTGGACAGGGTGACCGGGTCGGCCCAGGCGGTGGTCGGCGGGCATGCCCCCACCAGCCGTACGCCCTTGGCCTCGGCGGTCGGCGACCAGGCCGCGACCCGCTCGGCGGCCAGCGCGCCGATGTCGGTGAGCCGCAGGTCGGCCTCGGTGTGCTCGGCCAGGGCCAGGTCGAGCAGGTCGTCGAGGACCTGGGCCAGCCGCTTGCCCTCGGTCTGGACCGAGGCGATCTCCTCGTTGCCCTCGGGCAGTTCGAAGGCGAGCAGTTCGATACGGAGCAGAAGTGCCGCCAGCGGATTGCGGAGTTGGTGCGAGGCGTCGGCGACGAAGGCGCGCTGCTGCTCCAGCACGTCCTCGACATTGTCGGCCATCTCGTTGAACGACCGGGTCAGACGCCTCAGTTCCGGCGGCCCGCCGGCGACCGCGACCCGCGACTTCAGGCGCCCGGTGGCGATGTCGTGGGTGGTGGCGTCGAGCACGCGTACGGGCTTGAGCACCCAGCCGGTCAGCCGCAGCGCCGCGCCGACGGCCAGCAGCATCGCGGCGATCTCACCGGCGCCGATGACGAGCCAGCCGTAGAGGATCCGCGAACGCATCTGCCCGGTGGGTGAGTCGGTGACGACGACCGCGACGACGTCGCCGTCCCGGATGACCGGCGAGGCGACGACGAGGCGGTGGTCCTGCCAGGGCCACACCTGCTTCGGGTCGTGGCTGCGGCGGCTGAGCAGCGCCTCCCCGAAGGCGTCGCGCACCTCGCCCTTCTCGGGCATGTACCAGTTCGCCGGCGCGTGGGCGACGGACGTGGCGTTGGGGTAGAAGACGCCGGCCTGGATGCCGTAGACGTCGTGGTAGCTCTCGAGTTCCCGGCTCAGGGTGCGGCCCTCGTCGCGGGAGCCGCTGGGCGTCGCTACGGCGATCCGCGCCATGGCCGCGAAGTAGGCGGTGTCGTCGATCCGGTCGACGACCAGGTTCTGCTGCTGGGCCGCGGCCAGGCTGACGGCGAGCGGGATGCCGAGGGCGAGCAGCACGGCCGCCATCAGGACGATGAGCAGCGGGAGGAGCCGGGTGCGCACCCTGGCCCGCTACGCGGCCGGGGCGACGAGGCGGTAGCCCACGCCGCGTACGGTCTCGATCAGCGCCGGCATGCGCAGCTTGGCGCGCAGGGACGCGACGTGCACCTCCAACGTGCGTCCGGTCCCCTCCCAGCTGGTGCGCCACACCTCGCTGATGATCTGCTCGCGGCGGAAGACCACCCCGGGCCGCTGCGCGAGCAGGGCGAGCAGATCGAACTCCTTGCGGGTCAGCTGTATGACCGAACCGTCCACGCTGACCTGCCGGGTGGGCAGCTCGATGTGCACCGAGCCCAGGCGCAGCACGGTGTCGCCGCCCGCGGCGGCATCCTCCGGGGCGGTGCGCCGGCTGACGGCGTGGATCCGGGCGAGCAGCTCTCCGGTGTCGTACGGCTTCACCACGTAGTCGTCGGCGCCGAGGTTCAGGCCGTGGATGCGGGAGCGCACGTCGGAGCGGGCGGTCACCATGATCACCGGGATGCTGGTGCGCTTGCGGATCTTGCCGCACACCTCGTAGCCGTCCTGGTCGGGCAGGCCCAGGTCAAGGAGGACGACGCCGAAGCCGGCGCCCTCCGGGACGAGTGCCTGAAGGGCTTCCTCGCCGCTGCGCGCGTGCGTGACGTCGAATCCGTGCCGCGCCAGGACCGCGGACAGCGCGGCGGCGACATGGTTGTCGTCCTCGACGAGGAGCAGTCTCATTCCGGCCTCCTCCGGTTCATCGGCCGTATGGGCGCGTGCACGGTATGCAGTCACGCTGATGGACGAGGACGCCGTCAAGTGGGTTCCGGTTGCGGGGGACTTCCGTTATCCAGCCGGTACGCGCCCAGGTCGCAAGTGCTACGACACGTGTCCGATTGCTATCGGATCGTGATGCTCAGATTCCCCTCAGAACTAATGACGCAGGTCGCGTAGGGTTACTACTGTCCTCCGAAACCGAGGAGGACGGAGCCTGAGAGCGATGACCGAAGTATCGGTGGCCAAGGAAGACGTGGCCGCGACCGGCGAACTGGTCGTCCTGAAGAGCGTCAACAAGCATTTCGGCGCGTTGCATGTTCTCCAGGACATCGATCTGACGATCGCCCGCGGCGAGGTCGTCGTGGTCATCGGACCCTCCGGGTCCGGGAAGTCCACCCTGTGCCGCGCCATCAACCGCCTCGAGACGATCGATACCGGCACGATCACCATCGACGGCAAACCACTGCCCGCGGAGGGCAAGGCCCTGGCCCGGCTGCGTGCCGACGTCGGGATGGTCTTCCAGTCCTTCAACCTGTTCGCGCACAAGACCGTGCTCGAGAACGTCATGCTGGGCCAGATCAAGGTCCGCAAGGCCGACAAGAAGAAGGCCGAGGAGAAGGCCCGCGCCCTGCTGGACCGGGTCGGTGTGGCCAGCCAGGCGGACAAGTACCCCGCGCAGCTCTCCGGTGGCCAGCAGCAGCGTGTGGCCATCGCACGGGCGCTGGCCATGGACCCCAAGGTCATGCTCTTCGACGAGCCGACGTCGGCTCTCGACCCGGAGATGATCAACGAGGTCCTGGAGGTCATGCAACAGCTCGCCCGCGAGGGCATGACCATGATCGTCGTCACCCATGAGATGGGCTTCGCCCGTTCGGCCGCCAACCGAGTTGTATTCATGGCGGACGGCCGCATCGTCGAAGAAGCTGTGCCGGACCAGTTCTTCAGCAACCCGCGAAGCGACCGCGCGAAGGACTTCCTTTCCAAGATCCTGCACCACTGAGGGACTGCACCCCCCGCGCACCCGACGACCTGCGACACCCGCCTGACGGATCGCATCTCTTCATCACGCAAAGGATGTTCACCATGAAGCTCCGCAAGGTCACCGCCGCGGCGGCCACCGCACTCGTCCTCGCCCTGACCGCGACCGCCTGCGGCGGCGACGACGGCGACAGCGACGAGACCGGCTCGGGGTCCGGTGGCGGCGACAAGATCAAGATCGGCATCAAGTTCGACCAGCCCGGTCTGGGCCTGAAGGAGCCCGACGGTTCCTTCTCCGGCTTCGACGTGGACGTGGCGACGTACGTGGCCAAGGAACTGGGCTACGACGCCGACCAGATCGAGTGGGTCGAGACCAAGAGCGCCGACCGTGAGAACGCGCTCGCCCGTGGCGATGTCAAGTTCATCGCGGCCACCTACTCGATCAACGACGAGCGCGCCGCGAAGGTCGACTTCGCCGGCCCGTACCTGCTGGCCCACCAGGACCTGCTGGTCAAGGCCGATTCCGACATCACCGAGGCCACGGACCTCAACGACAAGAACCTGTGCTCGGTGACGGGCTCCACCTCGGCGCAGAACGTCAAGAACGACTTCGCCCCGGAGGCCAACCTCAAGCAGAACAGCGGCTACTCGGAGTGCATGTCCGCTCTGCAGAGCGGCGCCGTGGACGCTCTGACCACGGACGACTCGATCCTCGCCGGCTTCGCCGCGCAGGAGCAGTACAAGGGCCAGTTCAAGCTCGCCGGCCTCAAGCTGAGCAACGAGAACTACGGCATCGGTGTGAAGAAGGGCGACACCGAGACCGTCAACAAGATCAACGACGCCCTGGAGAAGATGGTCGCCGACAAGGCCTGGGACAAGGCGGTCACGGACAACTTCGGTCCGGCCAACTACAAGAACGAGCCCGCGCCGGAGATCGGCAACATCGTCAAGTAGCGCGAGGGGTTCACCGGCGTGCCGTCGCCGACTGCGTTGAAGGCGGCGGCACGCCGTGCTGTCCACGTACGCCACACACCCGGAAGCGCGGGAAATCGTGTTCGACTTTCTTTCAGACTATGACGACCCGAGCATTTTGGGCGCCTTCTGGACGACGGTACAGCTCACCGTCTTCTCCGGCGTCGGCTCCCTGGTCTGGGGCACCCTCCTGGCCGCGATGCGGGTCAGCCCGGTGCCGCTGATGCGCGGGTTCGGCACGGCCTACGTCAACATCGTCCGGAACATCCCCCTGACCGTCATCATCGTCTTCACCTCGCTCGGCCTCGCCGACATCTTCGGTGTGACGATGGGTGCGTCCGACTTCGAGGTCCAGGGCTTCCGCCTGGCGATCCTCGGTCTCGTCGCCTACACCGCGGCCTTCGTCTGCGAGGCGATCCGGTCCGGCATCAACACGGTGCCGCTCGGACAGGCCGAGGCGGCCCGTGCCATCGGGCTGAGCTTCACCCAGACCCTCCGGCTCATCGTGCTGCCGCAGGCCTTCCGTTCGGTGATCGGCCCGCTGGCCAACGTGCTGATCGCCCTGACCAAGAACACGACCGTGGCAGCCGCGATCGGTGTCGCCGAGGCCGCTCTCCTGATGAAGGAAATGATCGAGAACGAGGCCCAGACGCTGCTCATCGGCGCCGTCTTCGCATTCGGGTTCGTGGTACTGACCCTCCCGACCGGCCTCATCCTGGGCTGGCTGAGCAAGCGACTGGCGGTGAAGCGATGAGCTCCGTTCTCTACGACACTCCGGGGCCCCGCGCCAAGCGGCGCAACGTGCTCCTCTCGGTGGTCTTCTTCGTCCTGCTCGCCCTGCTCCTGTGGTGGGTCTGGCAGGTCATGGACGACGAGGGCCAGCTGAGGTGGGCCCTGTGGAAGCCGTTCACCGAGTCCCAGGCCTGGACGACGTATCTGCTGCCGGGCCTCGGCAACACGCTGAAGGCCGCTGCACTGGCCATGGTGATCGCCCTTCCGCTGGGCGCGTTCTTCGGCATCTCGCGTCTCTCCGACCACCGGTGGGTGCGGGTTCCGGCCGGCGCGGTGGTCGAGTTCTTCCGGGCGATCCCGGTCCTGCTGCTGATGCTGTTCGCCAACGCGTTCTACGACCTCTACACCGACGTCAGCAGCGAACAGCGGCCGCTCTACGCCGTCGTCACCGGCCTGGTGCTGTACAACGCGTCCGTCCTCGCCGAGATCGTACGGGCCGGCATCCTGTCCCTGCCCAGGGGCCAGTCGGAGGCCGCGATGGCGGTCGGCCTGCGCAAGGGTCAGACGATGACCAACGTCCTGCTGCCGCAGGCCGTCACGGCCATGCTGCCGGCCATCGTCAGCCAGCTCGTGGTCATCGTGAAGGACACCGCGCTGGGCGGCGTGATGATCGGGTTCACCGAGCTGCTCAGCACGCGCGGCACACTCGCGGCCAACTACGCCAACGTCGTTCAGAGCTTCGTCGTGGTGGCGGTCATCTACATCGTGCTCAACTTCATCCTCACCAGCTTCGCGAGCTGGCTGGAGCAGAGGCTCCGGCGCAGCAAGAAGGGCACGGGCGTGGTCCTCGGCAAGGAGGACGTGGAGGAGCTCAACGCCGCCGAGGTGGGGGGCACCTTCGGAACCGGCGCCGGCGGCACTGTCTGATGATCAGTCAAGTGGCATGAACGACACGGAGGCAGTGGCATGATCGCCACTGCCTCCGTCGCTTGACGCAAGCACCGGCAATAGGTTGCATACGTTCTGTGATCGTGCACCCTGCTCCAACTTCCTGTTCACATACGTCCCTGAGGACACCGCTGCGGGCAGGGGGCGCCGCACCGTGGACCCGGTGATCATCGTCGGAGCGGGGCCCGTCGGGCTCACGCTCGCCCTGGCGCTGGCCCGTCAGGAAGTGCCGTCCGTGGTCCTCGACGAGGGCCCGGGCAGGGACGAACCCCGTCTCGCGCGCACGGTCGTGCTGCGCGAGGACACCGCCGCCCTGATGGAGCGGCTGACCGGCCTCCCCCTCGCGGACGCCGGTTTCCACTGGGCCGGTTGGCGGTCGATGCGGCGCAAGCAGGTGATGCGCGAGATCTCTTTCGATGACACCGATCCCGCCCCGCTGCACATCGCCCAGCACGTACTGACCACCGCGCTGCGCCAGGCCCTCGCCGGCGAGCGGCTCGTCAAGATCGCTGTCGACAGCCGTCTCGACGCCGTCGAGCAGGAGCGTTCCGGCGTCACCGCCCACACCCGCGGCCCCAAGGGAACCTGGTGGCGCGGCAGTTACCTGGTCGGCTGCGACGGCCCGCGCTCCACCGTGCGCAAACTCCAGGACATCCGCTTCCCCGGCCGTACGGCGGTGGAGCGGCACGCCGTGGCCGCGCTGCGCACGGAACTTCCGTGGCCCGACGAGGCGTTGCTCCACCGGATGCCGCCGTGGCGGCAGTCGGGCCCCTCGGCCGGGGAGATCACCGGGCGCCCGCTCCCGGACGGCGTCTGGCGGCTGGACTGGCTGCTGCCGCCGGGCAAGGACCTGGTCACCCCCGAGCTGCTGGTGGCCCGCGTCCGGGAGACGCTGGCGGGCTGGACCGGCGGGCCGACACCGGCGTACGAACTCCTGGACACCGGCGTCCACACAGTGCACCACCGTCTGGCCCGCCGCTGGCGCGCGGGCCGCGTCTTCCTCGCCGGGGACGCGGCTCACCTCCTCGGCGCGCTCGGCACGCACGGTCTCGACGAGGGGCTGCGGGACGCCGACAACCTCGCCTGGAAGCTGGCCACGGCCTGGCACCACGGGCCGCACGAGGCGCTGCTCGACAGCTACCAGACCGAGCGGCGCGCGGTCGTCGCCGCCCGGCTGCGCGCCGCCGACCAGGCGCTGCCGCTGCTGCGCGGCGGCGCAGGGCTGCGCGCGGTCGTCCCCGGCTCCGCCCGGGGCCACGACGCCCTGCTGATGGACGGCCACTTGGGGCGCGGCACGCTGGGCGCGCCGGGGGCGTACGCCGACTCACCGCTCACGCCCCGGCATCTGGAGGGCGAGGTGCCCGTGGACACACCGCCCGGTGCGCCGGTCGTCGACGTGCGGGTCACCGCGGAGGACGGTTCCTTCGTACAGCTGCGCGACCGGCTCGGGCGCGGTGCGCTGCTGGTCGTGCTGATCGCGCCGGGCACGGGCGTGTGGGAGCGCAGGCACTGGGTGTCCGCCGGGATCATGCCCCGGCTGGCGGCGGCGGTGACGGCACTGCCGCATCCCGCCGAGCTGCTGGTCGCCGAGCGCTACCCGGGCGCGGCCGCCCACACCGTCCTCCTCGTACGGCCCGACGGTCACCTGGTCACGGCGCTGAGCGGGGTGCGTCCGGCCGACCTGTACGCGGCCGCGGAGGCGACGCTGGGGGGACCGGCGAAGGCGGAATCCGAGGCCGGTGCCGAGACCGGAGCGGAGGCCACGGCCGGCTCCCGCTGAGGCCGCCGTACGCGCCGTCACCGTGCCCCGTCCGCATGGTGACGGCGAGTTGACCGTTTCGCACCCCCATGGTGTACTCCGGACCGTGAACGACACCTGTGTGCGCCTGTGGCGGAGGGTCCATATGGACCTCGTCCGCTACGCGGGCTGCGTGTGTCACCCGTCCTGCTGAATTCGCAACTCCCCTTTCCCGCGCGTGCCGCTCACGCCGTGCCGCGCGCTCCCGCGAACCCTCTTCAGGACCCTCAGGACGGTGCCCGTGTCTGCCTCCCCCGCCGCCGCTGCCGCTTCCGCTTCTCCGTCCGCCGCTATGCCCACGCAGGCGGACCTCCTCGACTTCGTACGGCGTACGGCCACCGACGCCGAGCTGATCGCCTCGCTTCCCCTCGACCCCGAAGGCCGCACCTGGGTGCGCCTCGATGGGCCCGCCGGCAGTGAGGCCTGGCTGATCAGCTGGCCGCCCGGCACGGGCACCGGCTGGCACGACCACGCGGACTCGGTCGGCGCCTTCATCACCGCGGCCGGCGAGCTCAAGGAGAACTCGCTCGCCGCCCGGCTGCCCACCGACGGCTGGCAGACCCTGGAGCTGACGGAGGGCGTGGACCGGGAACGCCGACTGCCCGCCGGCCGGGGCCGCACCTTCGGCCACCACCATGTGCACGAGGTCCTCAACGAGTCCCCCGACCGGCACGCGATCTCCGTCCACGCGTACTACCCACCGCTGCCGCGGATCCGCCGCTACAGCCGCAGCGGACAGATCCTGCGGCTGGAGCAGGTGGAGCGGCCGGAGGACTGGCAGTGAGCGGCAGGGGTGAACGGCCGGTCGGAATCGACGAGTTGCTGGAGCGGGTACGCACCGGCCTCGGGCGTATCGAGCCGCAGGAGGCCTACGAGGCCGCACGCGCCGGTGAGGCACTGCTGGTGGACATCCGGTACGCCGCCCTGCGCGAGCGGGACGGACTGATCCCCGGCGCCCTCGTCGTCGAACGCAACGAGCTGGAGTGGCGGCTCGACCCGCGGGGCAGCCATCGGGCCCCCGAGGCCACGGGCCACGACCTGCGCGTCGTCGTCATCTGCAACGAGGGGTACGCGTCGAGTCTGGCGGCCGAGTCCCTGCACCGGCTGGGCCTGCACCGGGCCACCGATCTGGTCGGGGGTTTCCAGGCGTGGCGGACGGCCGGACTGCCGGTGACGCCCGTGGCGGACGCGGAGCTTCAGAGGCCGGCCGAGGGACGGTAGAGCGGGGCAGTGTCCGCGTCGCCCTTGGTGACCAGGTCCACCTGTCCCGGCGACCTCGTCGGCCTCGCGCAGCAGGGCGATGGTCCGTGCATCAGGCTCACAGACACACAGGTCCCAGAACACAACGGCGCCGAACCCGATGGGCACCCCCGCGCGTCCACGTGTCCGGAGTCACATCCGTGTCCCTCGGGCCCCTGGCTCACACCAGGCCCTCGGGATCAGAACCCCTCGCCCTCGATGAAGTCCGTGTCCTCGCCCTCTTCCTCCAGTGCCTGTCGGACCACCCGCAGGGCCATGCCCTCGGGGTAGCCCTTGCGGGCGAGCATGCCCGCGAGGCGGCGCAGGCGCTTGTCGCGGTCCAGGCCACGGGTGGACCGCAGCTTGCGTGCGACCAACTCCCGCGCGGTCGTCTCCTCCTGCTCGGAGTCGAGCTGTGAGACGGCAACGTCGATCAGGGTGGAGTCGACGCCCTTGGTCCGCAGTTCCTGGGCCAGCGCGCGCCGGGCCAGTCCCCGGCCGTGGTGCCGGGACTCCACCCAGGCGTCCGCGAACGCACTGTCGTTGATCAGTCCGACCTCCTCGAACCGCGACAGCACCTCCTCGGCGGCGTCGTCGGGGATCTCCCGCTTGCGCAGGGCGTCCGCGAGTTGCTTTCGGGTGCGCGGGGTCCCGGTGAGCAGGCGCAAACAGATCGCCCGCGCCCGCTCCACCGGGTCCCCTGAGGGCTCCCCCGTCTCGGCCCTCGACGAGGAGGGGGCACCCCCGTCCTCACCGGACGGCTCCGCACGACCGCGCCGACGACGTCCCCGCTCGCCGCCCGCACTCCGAGCCCCGCCGCCACTCCGGCGCGAGCCACCGCCGGACGGACCGGCGCCATACGCCGAGCCGCCTTCCGACCGCTCGCCGCCGTACGTGCCGTAGGGCGGCGTGCCGTCGTACCCCCCGTCCGTGCCATGGACCATCTCTCCCCCGTAGACGTCGCCGCCCGCCACCCTGGAGGAGCCCCCGTCACCACCTCTCCCCCGCTCACGCGGAGCGTCCGGATAGGCGTACTCGGTCCAGTCGGTTCGCCGTGTCACGGGTCAGCTCTTGGTTGCCGGGGCCTTGGCCTTGGCTCCCTTGGCCGCCACCGGAGCCGGCACCGCCTTCGCGGCGTCGCCCGTGGCGGAGCCCGCGGCGTCCACGCCCGGCTCGGCAGCCGCGTCCTGCGGCCGCACGCCGACTCCCAGCTTCTCCTTGATCTTCTTCTCGATCTCGTTGGCCAGGTCGGGGTTGTCCTTCAGGAAGTTGCGCGCGTTCTCCTTGCCCTGGCCGAGCTGGTCGCCCTCGTACGTGTACCAGGCGCCGGCCTTGCGGACGAAGCCGTGCTCCACGCCCATGTCGATCAGGCCGCCCTCGCGGCTGATGCCGTGCCCGTAGAGGATGTCGAACTCGGCCTGCTTGAAGGGCGGCGCGACCTTGTTCTTGACGACCTTGACGCGGGTGCGGTTGCCGACCGCGTCGGTGCCGTCCTTCAGCGTCTCGATACGTCGGATGTCGAGTCGCACCGAGGCGTAGAACTTCAGCGCCCGGCCACCGGTCGTGGTCTCCGGGCTGTTGTGCACCATGACGCCGTCCACGAAGTAGTTGTGCGTGCCTTCGACCTCGATGTCGAACTTCTTCATGGAACGCGTCGGCGGCTTGATGTGGATGTCGAGGATCTTCGAGGCCACCAGGCGCTGAGTCTCCTCGATGAACTCCGGCTCGACACCGAATCGGCCTCGGAAGCGCGGAAGGAGCTTGTACTCCATGGAGGGGTGCACGAAGGGAGCCACCATCTCCTGGAAACGCGCCGACGACTCCGTGCTGAACTGCAACACCGCCATCTGCCGCTCACCTGCGAGCCGAAGTCGCACGTCGAGGCCATGCGTGTCTCGCAGGTAGTCGACGATGCGCTCCCGTGAGCCTTCGCTCATGGCCTCGACACAGATCTCGATCCGGCCCGAGCCGCCTTCCGTACGCTCCTGAAGTCCCTGGGAGCGCACCGTGAAGCAGCCGTCGTCCATGTACCAGACGGCCAGGGCCAGTGGAGTCAGCGCCTTGAGGTGCTCCCAGGTGACGTGCTTCTTGTCTCCGCCGAAGTAGACGACTTCCCTCAGCTCGTCCAGCTCTGGAAGCGGAGAGAAGTCCGCGAAGACCGCGCCTTTCTCGTTCTGGGTGCGAGAGCATCCGATGTTCCCGAGCAACGAGACCTTCCAGTCCAGGTACTCGGTCTGCTTGACACCATGACCCATGCGGAAGCGGACGCCGGTGCGGCCCCTCCTATTCGGGGAAAGGCTGCCGTCGCCCATCAGCGCCCCGAGGACGACCTGCTCCTGTTGCCCGCTCAGTGCCTTCTTCTCACTGATCAGCACACGGTCTCCGGCGATCAGCTCACCCGCCTCACGCCAGCCTCCTGGTGTGCGGATCAAGTGGTTCTCCGTCGCGGCGAACTGCGCCTTGCCGTTCTTTCCGGACTTGGCCACGGTGAACTGCAGAAACCGCTCGGCGTTCCCGTTGTCGAACCAGTTGGTGACGCGTCGGGGGACGATCTTGTCGGTGTCAGGATCGTAGGAGAGGACCTCCACGTCCATCCGCTGGTTGACGATCTTGCCGATCTTCTCCTGCGTGCCGTCGGCGAGCGTGACCCGAGTCGAGTAGTTGAAGCACCCGAACATCACGCCGATCTTCTCGCGCAGCTGGTTGATGAAGATCGCCGTGGTCTTGGACTGGTTGAGCGCACTGGTGATCTTCCGCAGGGCCTGGCTCATCAGACGGGCCTGCAGACCGACGTGGCTGTCACCCATCTCGCCCTCGATCTCCGCACGCGGGACGAGCGCGGCGACGGAGTCGATGACGATGAGGTCGAGGGCGCCGGAGCGGACCAGCATGTCCACGATCTCCAGGGCCTGCTCGCCGTTGTCGGGCTGGGAGAGGATGAGGTTGTCGATGTCGACGCCGAGCTTCTTCGCGTACTCGGGGTCGAGAGCGTGCTCCGCGTCCACGAACGCGACCTGGCCGCCGGCCTTCTGTGCGTTCGCCACCGCGTGCAGGGTCAGGGTTGTCTTACCGGAGGACTCCGGGCCGTAGACCTCCACCACGCGGCCGCGCGGCAGGCCGCCTACGCCGAGGGCCACGTCGAGCGCGGTCGACCCGGTCGGGATGACCTCGATGGGCTCGTTCGGCCGCTCGCCCATGCGCATGACCGCGCCTTTGCCGAACTGCCGTTCAATCTGTGCGAGTGCGGCATCCAGGGCCTTCTCGCGGTCGGTTCCTGCCATGGGTTCCACCCGATTTGCTTGAGTCGATCGCTTCACGTCAAAGACGCTAACGCCTGCCACTGACAATGCGCCCCGACGCCCGTCCGGCCTGTGGATAACTCGGGCACTTCTCCGTCAAAACCATGACGAACCGCCCGCCGAGAACCTCACCGGAGCTTCCATAAGAATGGATGTTCGATTTTCGTGTCAAGCGCACCACGCGGCACTCCGACACTACGTCCGCGGCCCGGCGACGCCCCTCAGGAGGAGCCCTCCCCGGCCCCTCCTGCGTCCACCGACACCGGGGATTCCGGCCGCCGGGCCCACAGCGCACGCGCGCGCGTGACCAGTCCGCCCCCTGGTCCCGCGCCCCGGTGCCCGTGCACCCGGGGGTCGTCCGTCACGTCGTACCGCTTCACGTACGCACCCAGGAACGCCTGCAGCGTGGCGACCGCCGGGATGGCGATCAGCGCGCCGACCGCGCCCAGGAGGGCGGTGCCCGCGATGACCGAGCCGAAGGCGACCGCGGGATGGATGTCGACGGTCTTCGCGGTCAGCTTGGGCTGCAGCACGTAGTTCTCGAACTGCTGGTAGACCACGACGAAGGCCAGCACCCACAGCGCGTACCAGGGATCGACCGTGAAGGCGATCAGCATGGGCAGGGCGCCCGCGAGATACGTGCCGATGCTGGGGATGAACTGCGACACCAGACCGACCCACACGGCGAGCACGGGCGCGTACGGCACGTTCAGGAATTCCAGCAGGATGTAGTGGGCTATGCCGGAGATCAGCGCCATCAGGCCGCGCGAGTACAGATACCCGCCGGTCTTGTTCACGGCGATCTCCCACGCGCGCAGCACCTCGGCCTGCCTGGCGGGCGGCAGTACGGAGCACAGCGCGCGGCGCAGCCGGGGGCCGTCGGCGGCGAAGTAGAACGAGAACAGCGTGATCGTCAGCAGCTGGAAGAGGCCGCCGAGGACCTGGGCGGACACGTCGAGGACGCCGGTGGCGCTGTTCTGCACGTAGTTGCGCAGCCAGTCGGAGCGGAGCAGGCCCTCCTGGACGTCCACGCGGCGCAGCTCGGTGTGGAAGTGGGTGTTGATCCAGTGGATGACGGAGTCGAGGTAGGCCGGGAAGTCCTCGACGATCTTGATGATCTGGTTCGCGAGCATCGAGCCCATCAGCGTGACGAACCCCGCGGACACGACGATCACGGCGAGGAACACAAGCCCCGTGGCCAGCCCCCGGCGCATGCCGCGCGCGGCCATCCAGCTCACCGCGGGCTCGATGGCCAGGGCCAGGAAGAACGCGATGAGGATGTTGATCAGCAGCCCGGTGAGCTGGTGAAAGGCCCAGCTGCCGAGCTGGAAAACGCCGACGAGCGCCAGCGCGAACACCATGGCGCGCGGCAGCCAACGCGGCATGCGGGCGCTCGGCCGGGCGGCGCCGTCCGGCGATGGCGGGATGGGCGGCGTCGTGCCGAACGGGGATGCGTCCTGGGCGGGCTGCCCGGTCTCGTCAGTGCGTGCCACGGACCAAGTCTCACCCACGCCGCCGACAATCGGCTGACGTCCCTCGATCTTCGTGACCGATCAGCGCTTTTCCCCGGGAACGTTCATCTCCGTGCAGACCACCCGCCACACGTCCTTGGCCGCCCAGCCGGCGTCCAGCGCCTCGTGCACCGTGCGCCCGCCGAGCTGCGCCATCACGTGATCGCGCGCGAACGTGTCGGCGTACCCCGGACCGAAGTGATCCGTCATCCGCTCCCAGAAGACCGTCAACCGCATGACACCAGTATCCCGCCCCTGAGGGTGGGCCTTGGCCGGGACCGCTTACCGAGACCGCTTTCCGTCCTACGGTCTGACGCATGGCCGAAACAGGAGCTTCCCCACTCCCCCCGACGCCCCCGGCGCACTCCCCGCTGTTCCGCGCCGAGCAGTTCGTCTGGCTCACCGCGCGCGTGCTGGAGCAGCGCCTGTTCGCGCACCACTTCCTGAACGGCGGCGCCGACCCGGTGGAGACCGCGCTGGACGCCTACCGCAACGAAGACGGCGGGTACGGGCACGCACTGGAACCCGATCTGCGCGGCCCGGTCAGCCAACCCCTGCACACCGGTCACGCACTGACCGTCCTGGACTCCATCGGGCGCTGCGGCGGACAGCGTGTGGAGCGCGTATGCCGTTACCTCACCTCGGTCTCCACCCCGGACGGTGCCCTGCCGGCGATCCATCCCAGTCAGCGCGGCTACCCGGCGGCGCCCTTCATGCCGATCGTGGACGACCCGCCCAGCGAACTCCTGGCCACCGGGCCGGTGGTGGGCCTGCTGCACCGCAACGAGGTGTGGCACGCCTGGCTGTTCCGGGCCACGGACTTCTGCTGGCAGGCGGTCGAGTCCCTGGAGAAGTCCCACCCGTACGAGCTGGAGGCCGCCGTGGCCTTCCTGGACTCGGTTCCCGACCGCCCGCGTGCGGAGGCGGCCGCCGACCGCCTCGGCCGCCTGGTACGCGAACACCGCCTGGCGGTCCTGGACCCGGACAATCTCGACGCGTACCCCGTCGCCCCCGGCTACGCCCCCGGTGAGCACCACTTCCCGCACGACTACGCGAGGACACCGCACTCCTTGGCGCGCACCTGGTTCACGGACGAGGAGATGGAGCGCTCCCTGGACTTCCTGACAGCCGAGCAGCAGGAGGACGGCGGCTGGCCGATCCTCCCCCACTGCTTGACGCGTGGGTGGTACCCCCAGCGCCAGTGGGCGCCGACCACGGCCCTGGAGGCACGCCCCATGGTGACGATCGAGGCCCTGCACACCCTCAGGGCGTACGGCCGCCCCATCGGCTGACCCGTCTCACCCGCCCAGGGCCCGCACCCCCGCGGTCACCACCACGGCCGCCGCGACGACGAGCAGGAAGGGCGCGCGCAGCACCAGCGCCACGGCGGCAGCGGCAAGCCCCGCGGCCCTGGCGTCCAGTACCAGCGCGCGCCCGTCGGCAAAGGCCTGCTGAGCCGTGAGCGCGGCAAGAAGGGCGACCGGCAGCAAGGCGGCCAGCCGCCTGACGAGAGGCCGCTCAAGGACGCCCGAGGGCACGAGCAGCCCCGCCAACTTGACGGCATAACAGCCAAGAGCAGGCCGGCGGCATACGGATCATCAAGCACCGGCCGGACAAACGCCGGCGTCCCTCGAATCGAGGTGGTCTCGGCCGCGATCTCGGCAACCACCTCCGGCGCCGGATACAAGGCCCCGTACCGCCACCGCCACCCCTCGGGGCCCCCGGCCCGCCCCGTATGCGCCGTATCAGGATTGACCAGCGCCAGCGCTCCGGCCCCCGCGTACTGATCAGCACCCCGATGATGAAAAACCTCAACCCCGTCAGCGATGGCGGCGATGACGAAGTTCTCATGTGTATGCCGCACAAACGCTTTCCGGACATACCGGGCCCGCAGCAGATCGACACCGGGCAACTCCCCGTACCGCCAGTGCCGCGCCACCTCACCGGACCCTGTCATGCCCCCATTGTCCGGCACAGCGAAGCGACAGCCCGGTGCCCCCCGCACAGGCCGCCGCAGGCATCCCGCAGGACGTCTCCCCAGCTCAGCCTCATTGTCAGTGCCCGGGTGCAGGATGGACCCATGGTCAGCAACCCGCACCGAGCCCTCGACGGCTTCTCCCCCGCGACCCGCGGCTGGTTCGCGGGGGCCTTCGACGCGCCCACCGCGGCCCAGGCGGGCGCGTGGCAGGCCATCCGAGAGGGCTCGGACGTGCTGGTGGTCGCCCCCACCGGCTCGGGCAAGACCCTGGCCGCCTTCCTGGCCGCCCTCGACCAGCTCGCCTCGACGCCTCCCCCCGCCGACCCCAGGAAGCGCTGCCGAGTCCTGTACGTCTCCCCGCTCAAGGCCCTCGCGGTCGACGTGGAACGCAACCTCCGCAGCCCCCTCACCGGCATCCGCCAGGAATCCGTCCGCCGGGGCCTGCCCGAACCCGAGGTGAAGGTCGGCATCCGCTCCGGCGACACCCCCGCCGCCGAGCGCCGCGCCCTGTCCACCCGCCCCCCGGACATCCTGATCACCACCCCGGAGTCCCTGTTCCTGATGCTGACGTCGGCCACCCGCGACGCGCTGACCGGCATCGAGACGGTGATCCTCGACGAGGTCCACGCGGTGGCGGGCACCAAGCGCGGCGCACACCTGGCGCTCTCCCTGGAGCGCCTGGACGAGCTTCTCCCGAGGCCGGCCCGCCGCATCGGCCTGTCCGCGACGGTCCGCCCGGTCGACGAGGTGGCCCGCTATCTCTCCCCCCGCCGCAAGGCGGAGATCGTCCAGCCGAAGTCGGGCAAGGAGTTCGACCTCTCGGTAGTGGTCCCGGTGGAGGACCTGGCAGAACTGGCCGGCTCCCCGGTGACCGACGGCACAGAAGGCGCGGAACGCCCGTCGATCTGGCCTCACGTCGAAGAGAGGATCACCGACCTCGTCCAGGCCCACCGCTCCACGATCGTGTTCGCCAACTCCCGCCGCCTCGCGGAACGCCTCTGCAACCGCCTCAACGAGATCGCGTACGAACGAGCCACCGGCGAACCGCTCGACGAACACCACGCCCCCGCAGAACTCATGGGCGGCTCCGGCGCAGCCCAGGGCGCCCCGCCGGTCATCGCCCGCGCCCACCACGGCTCGGTGTCCAAGGAACAGCGCGCCCTCGTAGAAGAAGACCTCAAAGCCGGCCGCCTCCCCGCCGTCGTGGCGACATCCAGCCTCGAACTGGGCATCGACATGGGTGCGGTGGACCTGGTGGTCCAGGTCGAATCCCCACCCTCCGTAGCGTCGGGCCTCCAGCGAGTGGGCCGCGCGGGCCACCAGGTCGGCGCGGTCTCCACCGGCGTGGTCTTCCCCAAGTACCGCGGCGACCTGGTCCAGGCAGCGGTCGTCACCGAGCGTATGCGCACCGGCGCGATCGAGTCCCTGAAGGTCCCCGCCAACCCGCTGGACGTCCTGGCCCAGCAACTGGTCGCGATGACGGCGATGGACACCTGGCAGCTCGACGACCTCCTCGCGACCGTCCGCCGAGCCGCCCCCTTCGCCTCCCTTCCCGACTCCGCCTTCACAGCGGTCCTCGACATGCTCGCCGGCCGCTACCCCTCCGACGCCTTCGCGGAGCTGCGCCCGCGCGTGGTCTGGGACCGCGTCGCCGGCACGATCACCGGCCGCCCCGGCGCCCAGCGCCTCGCCGTCACGTCCGGGGGCACGATCCCCGACCGAGGCCTCTTCGGGGTGTTCCTGGCCGGTGCCGACCCCAAGAAGGGCGGCGGCAGGGTCGGCGAGCTCGACGAGGAGATGGTCTACGAGTCCCGTGTGGGCGATGTCTTCACGCTCGGCACCAGCTCCTGGCGCATCGAGGACATCACGCGTGACCGCGTCCTGGTCTCCCCCGCGCCCGGCGTCCCCGGCAGGCTGCCCTTCTGGAAGGGCGACCAGCTGGGCCGCCCGCTCGAACTGGGCCGCGCGGTGGGCGCGTTCCTGCGCGAGGTCGGATCGCTGTCCAAGGAGGACGCCCGCCTCCGCCTGCTCGCCGCGGGCCTGGATGCCTGGGCGGCCGACAACGTGCTCTCCTACCTGGACGAACAGCGCGAGGCCTGCGGCCACATCCCGGACGACCGCACGATCGTCGTGGAGCGCTTCCGCGACGAACTCGGCGACTGGCGCGTCGTCGTGCACTCCCCCTTCGGCGCCCAGGTGCACGCCCCGTGGGCCCTCGCGCTCGGCGCCAAGCTCTCCGAGCGGTACGGCATGGACGCCCAGGTCATGCACGCCGACGACGGCATCGTGCTACGCCTGCCGGACGCCGACCTGATGGGCCTGGACCTGCTGGACCAGGAACCGACAAAGGCCGGCACGGAGTACGACGCGGACCAGGCCCCCGTAGGCGCGACGGACGTCGTGTTCGACAAGGGCGACGTCGACCAGCTGGTCACCGACCAGGTCGGCAGCTCGGCCCTCTTCGCCTCCCGCTTCCGCGAGTGCGCCGCCCGCGCCCTCCTCCTGCCGCGCCGCAACCCGGGCAAGCGCACCCCCCTGTGGCAGCAGCGCCAGCGCGCGTCCCAACTGCTCCAGGTGGCCGGCGAGTTCGGCTCGTTCCCGATCGTCCTGGAGGCGGTCCGCGAGTGCCTCCAGGACGTCTTCGACGTCCCCGGCCTGGTCGAGCTGATGGGCGACCTGGAATCCCGCAAGGTGCGCCTGGTCGAGGTCACCACCCCCGAGCCGTCCCCCTTCGCCCGCTCCCTCCTCTTCGGGTACGTCGCCCAGTTCCTCTACGAGGGAGACTCACCGCTCGCTGAGCGCCGCGCCGCCGCCCTCTCCCTGGACTCGCGTCTGCTGGCCGAGTTGCTCGGCCAGGCGGAGCTGCGCGAGCTGCTCGACGCCGAGGTACTGACCGAGCTGGAGCAGGAACTCCAGTGGCTCACGGAGGACCGCCGAGTCAAGGACGCCGAAGGCGTCGCAGACCTGCTCCGCCTCCTCGGCCCGCTCACAGACGCGGAGTTGGCCGAGCGGGGCGCCGAGCCGCAGTGGGCCCAGGAGCTGGCCGGCGCCCGCCGCGCGATCCGGGTCCGGGTCGCCGGCGCCGACCACTGGGCGGCGATCGAGGACGCGGGCCGCCTGCGCGACGCGCTCGGCACGGCACTGCCGGTCGGCGTCCCGGAAGCCTTCATGGACCCCGTGAAGGACCCGCTCGGCGACCTCCTCGCGCGCTACGCCCGCACCCACGGCCCCTTCACATCGGCCACGGCGGCGGCCCGCTTCGGCCTGGGCGTGGCGGTCACGGAGGGCGCCCTCCAGCGGCTGGCGGCCACGGGACGGGTCGTGCAGGGCGAGTTCCACCCGGCGGGGATCGGCCAGGAGTGGTGCGACGCGACGGTCCTGCGTCGCCTCCGCCGCCGTTCCCTGGCCGCCCTGCGGCACGAACTCGAACCGGTGCCCCCGCCCGCCCTCGCCCAGTTCCTCCCGCAGTGGCAGCACATCGGCAGGGGCCACTGGCTGCGCGGCATCGACGGACTGGTGCGTGCCGTGGAGCAGTTGCAGGGCGCGTCCGTACCCGCGTCGGCACTGGAGAAGCTGGTCCTCCCGTCCCGCGTCGCGAACTACACGCCCGCCATGCTCGACGAACTCACCTCGGCCGGCGAGGTCGTCTGGGCCGGAGCGGGCGCCCTCCCCGGCAAGGACGGCTGGGTCTCGCTGTACGTGGCGGACGCGGCCCCCCTTCTCCTCCCCCCGCCGCACCCCCTGGAGGTGACGGCGCTCCACCAGTCCGTCCTGGACGCCCTCTCCGGCGGCTACGGCCTGTTCTTCCGCCAGATCGCCGACCAGATCCGCGCCACCACACACCCCGACGTCACCGATCCCCAACTGGCCGACGCCGTCTGGGACCTGGCCTGGTCGGGCCGCCTCACGAACGACACGCTCGCGCCGATGCGCTCCCTGCTGGGCTCGGGCCGCACCGCGGGCTCCACGGCCCACCGGGCCAAGCGCACGGTCCCGCGCGGACGCTACGGCTCCCTGACGGCCGCCGCCCGCCCCGCCTCCCGCACCGGCCCGCCGACCGTGGCCGGCCGCTGGTCCCTGCTCCAGGAGCGCGACCCCGACCCCACCGTGCGCGCCCACGCCCTGGCCCGCACACTCCTCGACCGGCACGGCGTGGTGACCCGGGGCGCGGTCTCCGCGGAGGGCGTCGAGGGCGGCTTCTCGGCGACGTACCGCATCCTGTCCGCGTTCGAGGACAGCGGCCAGGCCCGGCGTGGCTATGTGGTCGAGGGTCTCGGCGCCGCCCAGTTCGCGATGGACGGCGCGGTGGACCGCCTGCGCGCGGTGGCCAACGCCCGCGACCGGGGCGACGCCCTACCAGGCAACCCCGACGACTTCAGCGCCTCCGCCGACTTCGGCCCCTTCGGCTCCGCATCCCCCGATGACCCCACCTCACTCGGCACCACCCCCCGCTGGGACGGCTTCGAGGACGACTTCCCTGACGTCGACGACACCAAGTTCGACTTCCCACCCCCAGCCACGCCCGCACCCGGCGACTACATCTCGCCCCGCGACCACGCCACACCAACCACCGGCGGCCGTCAGAACAGCCGCGCCTTCGCCCCTCACCGCACCCGCCCCGCCCCCGACACCCGAGCCGTCGTCCTGGCCGCCGCCGACCCCGCGAACGCCTACGGCGCCGCCCTCCCCTGGCCCGAGCCCCCGACCGGCGCCGGTCACAAGCCTGGCCGCAAGGCGGGCTCCCTGGTGGTCCTCGTCGACGGCGAGCTGACCCTCTACATGGAGCGCGGCGGCAAAACCCTGCTGGCCTGGCCGGCCGCCCCGGACGCCACGCCCACCGACGACCCCCGCCTCCCCACGGCCGCGGAGGCCCTCGCCGCAGCCGCCCGCGCAGGCTCCCTCGGCACGGTCACGGTCGAACGCGTCAACGGCGCCTCGGCGCTCACCTCCCCCATCGGCACCCTCCTGGAAGGAGCGGGCTTCATCGCGACGCCCCGAGGCCTGAGACTGCGAGCCTGACAGGCCCCGGGCCGGCACCCGCACGCCTCACCACCGCCGCACCCCAGCCCTCACCCCATGCCACCCTTGACCCATGCCCGAAGGTGACACGGTCCGGCAGACCGCGAAACGGCTGCACACCGCCCTCGCGGGCCGGGCCCTGACCCGCAGCGATCTCCGCGTCCCCAAGTACGCCACGGCCGACCTCACGGGCCGCACCGTCCTGGACGTCACCCCGCGCGGCAAACACCTCCTCACCCGGGTCGAGGGCGGCCTGACCCTTCACTCGCACCTGGGGATGGACGGCACCTGGAAGGTGTACGCCACCGGTCGGCGCTGGACCGGCGGCCCCACCCACCAGATCCGCGCGATCCTGGGCACCGTCGACCACACGGCCGTCGGCTACCGCCTCCCCGTCCTCGAACTCCTCCGCACGACGGACGAGCCCCGCGCCGTGGGCCACCTCGGCCCCGACCTCCTGGGCCCGGACTGGAACCCGGACCAGGCGCTCGCCAATCTCCTCGCGGACCCCGCCCGCCCCCTCGGCGAGGCCCTGCTCGACCAGCGCAACCTCGCCGGCATCGGCAACGTGTACAAGAGCGAGCTCTGCTTCCTGCTCGGCGCCACCCCCTGGCTCCCCGTCGGCGCCCTCCCGGCCGACCACGCCGCCAAGCTCCCGGCCCTGGCGAAGAAGCTGCTGGAGGCCAACCGCGACCGCCCGGTCCGCAGCACGACGGGCCGCCGCGGCCAGGACCTGTTCGTGTACGGCCGAGTACGCCGCCCATGCCTGCGCTGCCACACCCCGGTCCGCGCCGCCGACCAGGGCGACGGCTCCCGCGAGCGCCCCACCTACTGGTGCCCGACCTGCCAGACGGGCCCGGCCCCGACGGCCGCCCCACGTCACGGAACGCCACGGCGCACAACTAATTGACGACCCGTCAGAAACCCTCGTACGGTCCCTTCATGCCCGTCAAGGCGTACGACCTCACCGGACGCATCGCATTCGTCACCGGCGCCGCCGGCGGGATCGGCCGCGCTTCGGCCGTCCTGCTCGCCGAAGCCGGCGCCACCGTGCACTGCGCGGACCGCGACGCCCAGGGCCTGCACGAGACGGCGACCCTGATCAAGGACACCGGCGGCACCGCCCACGCCCACCACCTGGACGTCACCGACCGCGCCCAGCTGAAGCAGGCCGTCACCTCCTGCGGCCGCCTGGACGTCATGGCCGCGATCGCCGGGATCATGCACAGCAGCACGGTCCTGGAGACCCGGGAGGAGGACCTCGACCGGGTACTGGCCGTCAACTTCAAGGGAGTGCTGTACGCCTGCCAGGAGGCGGCCCACGCCATGCTCGCCCGGCGGACCGGGGGCAGCATCGTCACCATGGCCTCCGGCGCCGTCGACACCGGCGGTCCCGGCCTGCTCTGTTATGGCGCGGCCAAGGCGGCCGTCGTCCAGCTGACGAAGACGCTGGCGAACGAGATCGGCCGGCACGGCATCCGCGTCAACGCGGTCGCGCCGGGCTGGATCCGCACCCCCATGACCGACCGCCACGGCGAGGCCCAGGCGCAGACCGAGGCGTTCATGGCCCGGATGTCACCGCTGGGCCGCGTCGGCGAGCCGGCGGACGTCGCTCAGGCCGTCCTGTACCTGGCCTCCGACGCGTCGTCCTTCACAACGGGTCAGATCCTGCGTCCGAACGGGGGTGCGACGATGCCGTGGTAGCCCGCCAGGTCGCCCGCCACCGTCCCGCGGCGACGGCCCCGGCCGCCCGCGCCTTCGGCACACAGTGCACCGGCAGCAGGCTCAGCCCCCACCCTCCTGCGGCGACCGCCCCCTCCAGCACCCCCGCCTCCGGTGCCACCGCGAGCCTCAGCACGGCCCACCACCACAGCGCCCCGAGCCCGAGGGCCGCCCCCCAGCGCCCTGTCGGCCGCGCCATGGAACCACCTCCAGCCCGACGCTAGAACGCCGTCTCCCCCACCGGGAGGGCGCACCGACGGCACACGGACGCAGCACAGGCCAACGCCGCGCAGCCCCTCGACGCCGTCGCACCCTTCCACGATGACCGCGGCACCCCACACCGGCAAACGGACCCGAGGCACCCCCCGGACGGCCCTCAGACAGCACGAAACCCCGACCGCACCTCCCCCGATCTTCCTGGGGAAACCCCGGCCGGGGCCTCACACCTACGTGTCAGTTCACGCGCGTGAGCGTCACGCGGCGACCACGTCGACCGCCTCGGAAGGCGCCTTGATGGTCACCCGTTCCGGTGGCACACCGGTCACCGACACGGAACCCAGCATCGGGCGAACCGGCGTGGGTACAGGTTCGCTGGGGGTGGCCGCTGCAGACTTGGCCAGCTCGGCGAGGGCGAGCTCGTCGCTCACTTCCCGCATGAGCTCGGACATCCGTACGTCCAGCGCGTCGCAGATGGCGGCGAGCAGCTCGGAGGAAGCCTCCTTCTGCCCCCGCTCCACCTCGGAGAGATAGCCGAGCGAGACTCGGGCGGACGAGGAGACTTCGCGCAGAGTACGGCCCTGGCGCTGGCGCTGCCGACGCAGCACGTCACCCAGCAGGCGACGGAGCAGAATCATCGGTGGCTCCCTCCTCGGACCGCGTAGCCGCATCCTTCACGCCCCACCGTACCGCCTCGCGCCGCGGCCGTGCGGGGAGCGATGTCGTGTTCACTCAGGGCTGCAAACATCAAAACCCCCCGTTCCGTTCCGTATCCTGTGCCCGCTCATTCCCAGTGTGTTCGCCCGCAAGCTCCTTCAGGAGCAGTGCAAGTACGCTCCGTACACTCTCCATACGAATTTCCGCCCGGTCGCCGTTCAACCGCAGCGCCTCCACTTTTCCGCCACCGGCGGAACCGGAACCAGGGCCGAAAGGCCCGTCCACGGCCACGAAAACCGTGCCGACCGGCTGCCCGTCCTGCGGCTCGGGGCCCGCGACGCCGGTCGTCGCGAGGCCCCAGTCGGCGCCCAGAGCTTTCCGCACTCCGGCCGCCATCTGTGCCGCGACCTGCGCATCCACCGCTCCGTTCCGCGCCAGCAGAGTGGCGTCGACCCCGAGCAGGCGGTGCTTCAGATCGGTGGCGTAGGCCGTCACCGAACCCCGGAATGCCTTGGAGGCCCCGGGGGCCGCTGTGATTTCCGCCGCAACCAGACCACCCGTCAGCGACTCGGCGACGGCGAGGGTCTCGCCCTTCACCGTCAGTAGTCGCACCACGTCGGCGGCGGGGGAATTCACGCTTCCGTCTCCTCCAACGCGGCCTTGCGCTCGGCGATTCCCTGCCTGCGCAGCACAATGGCCTGTCTCACATAGTCGAGCCCGGTCACGACGGTCAGGACGACCGCTGCGGCCATCACCCAGAACCGCAGTGTGGCCAGCCACCCCGTCAGCGCCAGGATGTACATCCCGACGGCCACGCCCTGTGTGAGCGTCTTGAGCTTGCCGCCCCGGCTCGCGGGGATGACGCCGTACCGGATGACCACGAAACGCAGCACCGTGATCCCGAGTTCCCGACCGAGGATGACACCCGTCACCCACCACGGCAGATCCCCCAGCGCGGACAGACAGATCAGCGCCGCCCCCATGATCGCCTTGTCGGCGATGGGGTCGGCGATCTTCCCGAAGTCGGTGACGAGGTTGTACGTCCGGGCCAGATGACCGTCGAACAGGTCGGTGATCATGGCGATGGCGAAGGCCGCCCAGGCGAGCGAACGCCAGGCTGGGTCGTAGCCGCCGTCGGCCAGCATCAGCGCGACGAAGGCGGGCACGAGGACCAGCCGGAGCATGGTCAGAAGGTTGGCGATGTTCCAGACGCTGGCCTGGTTGACGGCCGCGGCCGCGATCTTCCCACCGCGCACGGACTTGGCACCGGACTCGGCGCCGGACGCCGCGGAGGCGCCGGCCGCCTTGGACGAAGCCGCACCGGCCTTGGCCGCACCCGTCGCACCCGCCTGGGAGGGACCACCCGCGGCGGACGCCGGGGCTCCGGTCATCTGCCCGCCTCCTCACTGCCTGCGAGCGAACCCTGGAGCGGCTCGGCCACCAGGTCGACACCTTCCGTACCGACCACCTTCGCCTCGACCATACGACCGACGCTCAGGCCCTCGCCGCTCGTGAGCAGCACCTGGCCGTCCGTCTCCGGCGCCTGGTGCGCCCCGCGGCCGTACACGCCCTCCTCGGAGTCCACCGACTCCACGAGCACTTGCACGGTCTCCCCGAGGCGCTCCTCGGCCCGCTGCGAGACGAGCTCCTCGGCCAGCCGGGAGACCCGGGCCAGCCGCTCGGCGACGACGTCCTGGTCGAGCTTGTTCTCGTACGTCGCGGCTTCCGTGCCCTCCTCGTCGGAGTACCCGAAGACGCCGATGGCGTCCAGCCGCGCGCCGTTCAGGAACCGCTCCAGCTCGGCCAGGTCGGCCGCGGTCTCGCCGGGGAAGCCCACGATGAAGTTGGAGCGCACGCCCGCCTGCGGGGCCTTGCTCCGAATGGCGTCGAGCAGCTCCAGGAAGCGGTCGGTGTCGCCGAAGCGGCGCATCGCGCGCAGCACGCCGGGGGCGGAGTGCTGGAAGGAGAGGTCGAAGTAGGGCGCGATCTTCGGCGTCGACGTGAGGACGTCGATGAGGCCGGGCCGCATCTCGGCCGGCTGGAGGTAGCTGACGCGCACCCGCTCGACGCCGTCGACCTCGGCGAGCTCGGGCAGCAGGGACTCCAGTAGGCGGATGTCGCCCAGGTCCTTGCCGTAGGAGGTGTTGTTCTCGGAGACCAGCATGATCTCCTTGACGCCCTGCTCGGCCAGCCAGCGCGTCTCGTTCAGCACGTCGCTCGGGCGGCGCGAGATGAAGGAACCGCGGAAGGACGGGATGGCGCAGAAGGAGCAGCGCCGGTCGCAGCCGGAGGCGAGCTTCACCGAGGCGACCGGGGCGCCGTCCAGCCGGCGGCGCAGGGGCGCACGGGGGCCGGAGGCGGGCGCGAGACCGTCGGGAAGATCCGTCGGACCATGGCCCGGCAGCGCGACCTCGGCGGCGGACTCCTGCCGCTCGGCCGGGCTGATCGGCAGCAGCTTGCGCCGGTCGCGCGGGGTGTGGGAGGCGTGGATGCCGCCGTTCAGGATGGTCTGCAGGCGGTCCGAGATGTCGCTGTAGTCGTCGAAGCCGAGCACACCGTCGGCCTCGGGCAGGGCCTCGGCGAGCTCCTTGCCGTACCGCTCGGCCATGCAGCCCACCGCCACGACGGCCTGGGTTCTGCCGTGCCCCTTGAGGTCGTTCGCCTCCAAGAGGGCGTCGACGGAGTCCTTCTTGGCGGCCTCGACGAAGCCACAGGTGTTGACGACAGCGACGTCCGCGTCCTCGGCGTCCTCCACGAGTTGCCAGCCGTCCGCCTCCAAGCGGCCTGCGAGCTCCTCCGAGTCCACCTCGTTACGGGCGCAGCCAAGAGTGACGAGTGCGACGGTACGGCGTTCGGGCATGGGCTCAAGACTACTTCGTCCCACTGACACCCCACGTCGACGGGGTTGGCCGATCTTGGCCAACCCCGTGGTCACTCAGCCCTTCCGACCGGTTATCCGACCTGCGGGTCGCCCTTCGTATACGTCAGGCGCTCCACGGCCCCGGGCCGGAAGTCGTCGATCCGCTTGCCGTTGACGTACAGCTGGATCGCGCCCGCCTGGCCGAGGACGAGGTCGATCTTCTGACTGTCCTGGAAGGTCTTGCTCTCGCCCTGCTTGAGCAACCCGTCGAAGAGGAGCCGGCCGTTGTGGTCCTTGGCGGAGATCCAACTCTCGTCGTGGACGGCGCTGACCTGGACGGTGACCTTGTCCTGGGGCGCGGCGGCGATGGCACTGTCCGACGCGTCCGGCTTGGGGTTCTCGGGCTTGTCGGTCTTGGGCGTGGGCGAGGGGGACTTGTCGGCCGTGGGCTCGGAGCCCTCGGCGACCTGTGTCTTCCCGCCCTCGTCGCCGCCCTTGACGGCGGTGAACCCGACGAAGCCGACCACGGCGACGATCGCGGCCACCATGGCCGCCGTCCAGTTGGGCCCGCGCCGCTCGGGACGGATGCGTTCCGCCTCGAACAGGGGGGCCGCCGGGGTCGGCGCCGGGCGTCCGCCGTGCGAGTCGTCGTACTGGGCGAGCAGTGGGGCCGGGTCGAGGCGGACGGCCTTGGCCAGGGTCCGGATGTGACCACGGGCGTAGACGTCACCGCCGCAGGGGGCGAAGTCGTCGGCCTCGATGGCATGCACGATGACGATACGGACCCGGGTGGCGTTGCTGACGTCGTCGACGGTCAGCCCGGCCGCGATGCGCGCCTGCTGGAGGGCACGGCCGATCGAAGGGCGGGCTTCCTCACGATCGTCTTCGAACGGACGCTCGTCTTCAGGGGAGTTGCCGATGGACACGGGGGCGCCTTTCGAGCGTTTGAGCCACCTGTGCTGAGGGTTCAGTCTAGGGGGGGTGCGAAAGGGTGGGGCAACCCGGCGGTAGGACTTTGTACGCCATCGGAATGGCCGGACAGACCGATGGTGGGGTAAGCACACTTCGCTTCCGTCAACTTGACGTACGACGAAGGGAAACGGTTGCTCAATGATCCCTTACGGATGAGTCACGATCGAACACCGGGCTCCTCTTAGGACTCCCCGCGGATCACCGCGAGCACTCCGTCCAGCTCATCAGGTTTCACAAGAACATCACGAGCCTTGGAACCCTCGCTCGGACCGACGATGCCCCGGGACTCCATGAGGTCCATGAGCCGCCCGGCCTTGGCGAAGCCGACGCGCAGCTTGCGCTGCAGCATGGACGTCGACCCGAACTGCGTGGACACCACCAGCTCGGCCGCCTGACACAGCAGGTCGAGGTCGTCGCCGATGTCCTCGTCGATCTCCTTCTTCTGCTTGGTACCCACGACGACGTCGTCCCGGAAGACGGGCGCCATCTGGTCCTTGCAGTGCTGGACGACGGCCGCGACCTCCTCCTCGGTCACGAAGGCGCCCTGCATACGGGTGGGCTTGTTCTGCCCCATCGGCAGGTACAGCCCGTCGCCCTTGCCGATGAGCTTCTCGGCGCCGGGCTGGTCGAGGATGACCCGCGAGTCCGCCAGCGACGACGTCGCGAAGGCCAGCCGCGACGGCACGTTCGCCTTGATCAGACCGGTGACCACGTCGACCGACGGCCGCTGGGTGGCGAGCACCAGGTGGATGCCGGCCGCGCGCGCGAGCTGCGTGATGCGCACGATGGCGTCTTCGACGTCCCGTGGGGCGACCATCATCAGGTCGGCGAGCTCGTCGACGATCACCAGCAGATACGGGTACGGCTGCAGCTCGCGCTCACTGCCCTCCGGCGCTTTGACCTTGCCGTTCCTTATGGCCTCGTTGAAGTCGTCGATATGCCGGAAGCCGTACGCCGCCAGGTCGTCGTAGCGGAGGTCCATCTCCCGTACGACCCACTGCAGCGCCTCGGCGGCCCGCTTCGGGTTGGTGATGATCGGCGTGATCAGGTGCGGGATGCCCTCGTAGGCGGTCAGCTCGACGCGCTTGGGGTCGACGAGGACCATGCGGACGTCCTCGGGGGTCGCGCGCACCATGATGGAAGTGATCAAGCAGTTAATGCACGACGATTTACCGGAACCGGTGGCTCCGGCGACGAGTACGTGCGGCATCTTCGCCAGGTTGGCCATCACATAGCCGCCCTCGACGTCCTTGCCGAGCGCGACCAGCATCGGATGTTCGTCCTCGGCGGCCGCCGCCAGGCGTAGTACGTCGCCGAGGTTGACCATCTCGCGGTCGGTGTTCGGGATCTCGATGCCGACCGCGGACTTGCCGGGGATCGGGCTGATGATCCGCACGTCCGGGCTGGCGACGGCGTATGCGATGTTCTTGGTCAGCGCGGTGATCCGCTCGACCTTCACGGCGGGGCCGAGCTCGACCTCGTAGCGCGTGACCGTCGGCCCGCGGGTGAACCCGGTGACGGCCGCGTCGACCTTGAACTCGGAGAAGACGTTGGTGAGCGAGGCGACGACCGCGTCGTTGGCGGCACTGCGCGCCTTGCCGGGTCCGCCGCGCGTGAGGAGGTCGAGCGACGGGAGCGCGTACGTGATGTCGCCGGACAGCTGGAGCTGTTCCGCGCGCGCGGGCAGGTCGCGGATCTCCTCGGGCGCGGCCTTGGTGAGGTCGAGGACCTCCCCCTTGAGCTTCTCCTGCTTGGGACGCGCGGCCGGCACGGGCTTCGGGGTCGGAGTCGGCGTGGTCTCCCCTCGGTCGCCGACGCTGACGCCCTGGGTGAGGTCGGCGACGATCGGTGAGGGCGGCATCCCGTGCAGGACGGCACCGTCGAGCGCGGCAGCGGCGGCCGCCGCGACATCCACTGCGTCCATGGGACGGTCCATCTCGGGCTGCGGCACCGCGGAGCGCCTCGGGCGCCCACGACGCCGCGAGAGAGCCTCCTGCTCCGCGTTGTCGGGGTCGTACGCCTCGGGCGCCGGCCCGCGCCTGCGGGTGCGCGCGGGCAGCGCCTCGCGCCACTGGTCGTCGTACCGCTCGTCGTCCTCGCTGTACCCGTCCTCGGCCGGTTCGTGGACGATGCCGAGCCGCACACCGAGCTGCCGCAGCCGCTGCGGGATGGCGTTGACCGGCGTGGCCGTGACGACCAGCAGACCGAAGATGGTCAGCAGCACGAGCAGCGGTACGGCGAGGACCTCGCCCATGGTGTACGTCAGCGGGGTCGCCGCGCCCCAGCCGATGAGCCCGCCGGCGTCCCTTATCGCCTGCATGCCGTCGCTGCGGGCGGGCGAGCCGCAGGCGATGTGGACCTGGCCGAGCACGCCGATGACGAGCGCGGACAGGCCGATCACGATCCGGCCGTTGGCCTCGGGCTTCTCGGGGTGCCGGATGAACCGTACGGCGATGACCGCGAGCAGGATCGGAACCAGCAGGTCGAGGCGGCCGAAGGCACCGGTCACCAGCATCTCGACGAGGTCGCCGACGGGACCGCGCAGGTTCGACCAGGTCCCGGCGGCGACGATCAGCCCGAGCCCGAGGAGCAGCAGGGCGACGCCGTCCTTGCGGTGCGCCGGGTCGAGGTTCTTCGCGCCCTGCCCTATCCCGCGGAACACCGCGCCGACCGCGTGCGCGAGCCCGAGCCACACGGCGCGCACCAGCCGGTAGATGCCCCCGGTGGGACTCGGTGCCGGCTTCGGCGGCGCGGCCTTCTTCGCCGCGGCCTTCTTGGCGGGCGCCTTCTTGGCAGGGGCTTTCTTGGCAGCGGCCTTCTTCGCCGGAGCCTTCGCTGAAGCGGCCGCCTTCTTCGCGGGCGGCTTCTTGGCTGCGGAGGGACGTGAGGCCATAGGTGTGAGGTTACCGTCGGAGACGACAGCGAACACGTGCGCCCACTGCTTCACCCGTTCGTGTCGCGGTCAAAGGGGGCCGGGAACTGACGTCGGCTCATGGATGCCGCCCAGCAACTGGCCCCGCCCCGACGTCAGTTCTGCGAGGGCACCGAAGACGTACTGCCGGCCCCGGGCTCCAACGCGTCCAGCGCCCGACGCAACCCCGTGAGTTTGCGTTCGAGATGAGCCGCCGTAGCCACAGCCGCCGCGTCCGCCGACTCGTCGTCGAGCTGCTTGGACAGCGCCTCGGCCTGTTCCTCGACCGCCGCGAGCCGCGCGGACAGCTCGGCGAGCAACCCCGCCGGCTCCTTCGACTCACCGCCGGCCGCGGCCTTGCCGCCACCGCCCTCCAACTGGAGCCGCAGCAGCGCCGCCTGCTCGCGCAGCTGGCAGTTCTTCATGTACAGCTCGACGAACACCGAGACCTTCGCCCGCAGCACCCACGGGTCGAACGGCTTCGAGATGTAGTCCACCGCCCCCGCCGCGTACCCCCGGAACGTGTGGTGCGGTCCGTGGTTGATCGCGGTGAGGAAGATGATCGGGATGTCCCGGGTCCGTTCTCGCCGCTTGATGTGCGCGGCGGTTTCGAAACCGTCCATGCCCGGCATCTGGACGTCCAGCAGAATGACCGCGAAGTCGTCCGTGAGCAGTGCTTTGAGCGCTTCCTCCCCGGACGATGCCCGCACCAGCGTCTGATCGAGCGCAGAGAGGATCGCCTCCAGCGCCAGCAGATTCTCCGGCCGGTCATCGACCAGGAGGATCTTGGCCTTCTGCACCATGGCCCGCCCTCCTCGCCCCGGATGTGCACCGGGCGCCGCCCCAGGGGACGACTCCCTTGCGCCGCCCGTCCTCGTGCCGGTCATGGTAGCCGCACCCCGCCTGTCGCCACACCCTGTCACCGCGATGTCACTGTGCACGTAGCAGAAACGTAGCGGGAGACCAGAAGGTTCCCCGAATCCCGTACTCCTACACGGCTTCGAGCACACTGAGTCAGCAACTCCGCGTGAACACCGATGATTCCCGTCACTCCTCCCGCATCCACTGCTCCATCACCGACAACAGGTGATCGGGATCGACCGGTTTCGTCACGTAGTCGGACGCGCCCGACTCGATCGCCTTCTCCCGGTCGCCCTTCATCGCCTTCGCGGTCAGCGCGATGATCGGGAGCCCGGCGAACTGCGGCATCCTGCGGATCGCCGTGGTCGTCGCGTAGCCGTCCATCTCCGGCATCATGATGTCCATCAGGACGACCGCCACGTCGTCGTGCTGCTCCAGGACCTCGATGCCCTCACGGCCGTTCTCGGCGTACAGCACGGACAGGCCGTGCTGCTCCAGGACGCTGGTCAACGCGAAGACGTTGCGGATGTCGTCGTCGACGATCAGCACCTTCTCGCCGCCGAACCGGATGCCCCGGTGCACCTCCGGCGCCGCGCTCTGCTCGGCGGCCGACCACTGGTCCTGCTGCACGGGCCGCAGCTCGAGCTCCGTCGCGGCCCTGCGACGGCGCCTGAAGAGCGCCGCGGCGCCGTTCTGGGTCTCCCGGTACGACTTCACCTCGGCCGGCGTCTCGATCTGGACGTCGGGCTGCCCGGACAGATCCGCCAGCTCCGCGGCGGACGCCACCAGGTCGCCGACCGCCAGGGCGGGCAAGGACTGCTGATAACCCTGCGGCGGGAGTTCGCTCGGGTGCAGCGGCAAATACAGCGTGAACGTCGAACCGCGCCCCGGCTCGCTCTGCGCATGGATCTCACCGCCGAGCAGCTGCGCGATCTCCCGCGAGATCGACAGCCCCAGGCCCGTACCGCCGTACTTGCGGCTGGTCGTACCGTCCGCCTGCTTGAACGCCTCGAAGATCACCCGCATCTTGCTGGCCGCGATCCCGATCCCGGTGTCGGTCACGGAGAACGCGATCAGGTCGGCGTCCGCGTCGCGCAGCGAACCGGCCTCGAGCAGCTGCTCTCGGATCGCCACCGGCACCTCCCTGCCGGCGGGCCGGATCACCAGCTCGACGGCCCCGGAGTCGGTGAACTTCACCGCGTTGGACAGCAGGTTGCGCAGCACCTGGAGCAGCCGCTGCTCGTCGGTGTGCAGCGTGGCCGGCAGCTCGGGAGAGACCCGTACGGACAGGTCGAGGCCCTTCTCCGCGGTCAGCGGCCGGAAGGTGGCCTCGACGTAGTCGACGAGCTGAACGAGCGCGATGCGCGTCGGAGAGACGTCCATCTTGCCAGCCTCGACCTTCGACAGGTCCAGGATGTCGTTGATGAGCTGGAGCAGGTCGGAGCCGGCGCCGTGGATGGTCTCGGCGAACTCGACCTGCTTCGGGGAGAGGTTCCCCTCCGCGTTGTCGGCGAGCAGCTTGGCCAGAATCAGCAACGAGTTGAGCGGCGTACGCAGCTCGTGCGACATGTTGGCGAGGAACTCGCTCTTGTAGCGCATCGACACGGCGAGCTGCTCGGCGCGCTCCTCCAGGACCTGCCGCGCCTCCTCGATCTCGGTGTTCTTGACCTCGATGTCGCGGTTCTGCTGGGCCAGCAGCTCGGCCTTCTCCTCCAGTTCGGCGTTGGACGCCTGGAGGGCCTTCTGCCGGTTCTCCAACTCGGCCGACCGCTCCTGGAGTTGCTCGGTCAGCTCCTGCGACTGCTTCAGCAGCAGCTCCGTCTTGGTGTTGACGGAGATGGTGTTGACGCTGGTCGCGATCATCTCCGCGATCTGGTTGAGGAAGTCCTTCTGGATCTGCGTGAACGGCGTGAAGGACGCCAGCTCGATGACGCCGAGCACCTTGCCCTCGAACAGCACCGGCAGCACGATCACCTGCGCGGGCGGCGCCTCGCCGAGCCCGGAGGAGATCTTCAGATAGCCGCTGGGAGCGTTCTCCACCAGGATCGTGCGCTTCTCCTGGGCGGCCGTCCCGATCAGGGCCTCCCCGGGCCGGAACGACGTCGGCATGGAGCCCATCGAGTAGCCGTACGACCCGAGCATGCGCAGTTCGTACGCGTCCTCGCTCTCGGCGTTCCTGTCCTTGCCGTCGACGTGCGGCATGGCGACGAAGAACGCGCCGTGCTGCGCGGACACCACCGGCGTCAGCTCGCTCATGATCAGCGAGGCCACGTCCTCGAGGTCGCGGCGGCCCTGCATCAGCGCGGAGATCCGGGCGAGGTTGCCCTTGAGCCAGTCCTGCTCCTTGTTGGCGATCGTGGTGTCGCGCAGGTTGGCGATCATCTTGTTGATGTAGTCCTGCAGTTCCTGGATCTCGCCGGAAGCGTCGACGTCGATCTTCAGGTTCAGGTCACCACGGGTCACCGCGGTCGCCACGCGCGCGATGGCACGCACCTGCCGGGTGAGGTTCCCGGCCATCTCGTTCACGGACTCGGTGAGGTCGCGCCAGGTGCCGTCGACATCACGCACGCGTGCCTGGCCGCCGAGCTGGCCCTCGGTGCCCACCTCGCGGGCGACTCGGGTGACCTCCTCGGCGAAGGACGACAGCTGGTCGACCATCGTGTTGATCGTCGTCTTGAGCTCGAGAATCTCACCGCGAGCGTCAATGTCGATCTTCTTGGTCAGGTCACCCTTGGCGATGGCTGTGGTGACCATGGCGATGTTCCGCACCTGACCGGTCAGGTTGGACGCCATCTGGTTCACGGACTCGGTGAGGTCCTTCCACGTGCCGGCCACGCCCGGGACGTGCGCCTGCCCGCCGAGGATGCCGTCCGTGCCCACCTCGCGGGCCACCTTGGTGACCTGGTCGGCGAACGAACTCAGCGTCTTCACCATGGTGTTGAAGGTGTCGGCGAGCTGCGCGACCTCACCGCGTGCCTCGATCGTCACCGTCCGTGTCAGGTCGCCGTTGGCGACGGCCGCCGCGACCTGGGAGATGTTCCGCACCTGCATGGTCAGGTTCTTGGCCATCAGGTTGACGTTGCCGCTGAGGTCCTTCCAGATGCCCGTGACGCCGGGCACATGCGCCTGGCCGCCCAGGATGCCCTCGGTGCCCACCTCGCGGGCCACCCGGGTCACCTGCTCGGCGAAGGACGACAGCTGGTCGACCATCGTGTTGACGGTCGTCACCAGTTCGAGGATCTCGCCCTTGGCGTCGACGGTGATCTTCTTCGACAGGTCGCCCTTGGCGACCGCGGTCGTGACCTCGGCGATCTGACGCACCTGGATGGTCAGGTTGTTCGCCATGAAGTTCACGGACTGTGTGAGGTCCTTCCAGGTACCGGAGACGCCCTGCACCTCGGCCTGACCGCCGAGCTGGCCCTCCGTACCCACCTCACGGGCCACACGCGTGACCTCTTCGGCGAACGACGACAGCTGGTCGACCATCGTGTTCAGGGTGTTCTTGAGCTCCAGGATCTCGCCGCGCGCGTCCACGGTGATCTTCTGGGAGAGGTCACCGCGGGCCACCGCGGTGGCGACCTGCGCGATGTTGCGCACCTGGGCGGTGAGGTTGCCGGCCATGCCGTTCACGGAGTCGGTCAGGTCCCGCCACACACCGGCGACACCGGGCACCTGCGCCTGACCGCCGAGGCGGCCCTCCGTGCCCACCTCGCGGGCCACCCGGGTCACCTGCTCGGCGAACCCGGACAGCTGGTCGACCATCGTGTTGATGGTGTTCTTGAGCTCCAGGATCTCGCCGCGCGCGTCGACGTCGATCTTCTGGGAGAGGTCCCCCCGGGCCACCGCGGTCGTCACCTGAGCGATCTGCCGCACCTGCGAGGTGAGGTTGCCGCCCATAAAGTTGACGGAGTCGGTGAGCTCCTTCCACGTACCGGACACACCCGGCACCACGGCCTGACCGCCGAGGCGGCCCTCCGTGCCCACGTCCCGGGCCATCCGCGTCACCTGGTCGGCGAAGGCCGACAGCTGGTCCACCATCGTGTTCACGGTGTTCTTCAGCTGGAGCATCTCGCCGGAGACGTCCACGGTGACCTTCTGAGACAGATCACCGTTGGCCACAGCCGTGGTCACCTGGGCGATGTTCCTCACTTGTCCGGTGAGGTTTCGGAACGCCGTGTTGACGGAGTCCGTCAGGTCCTTCCACGTACCTGCGGCCCCCGGCACCTGCGCCTGACCGCCCAGCTCACCCTCGACACCGACCTCCCGGGCCACCCGGGTGACCTCGGAGCCGAAGGACGACAGCTGGTCGACCATGCCGTTGACTGTGTTCTTGAGCTCGAGCATCTCGCCGGCCACGTCGACGGTGACCTTCTGGGACAGATCACCGTTGGCCACAGCCGTCGTCACGGCGGCGATGTCCCGCACCTGAGTCGTCAGGTTCCGGAAGACGGTGTTCACCGAATCGGTGAGGTCCTTCCACGTTCCCGCCGCACCCGGCACATTCGCCTGACCGCCCAGCTGCCCCTCGGCACCGACCTCGTTGGCCACGCGCGTGACCTCGTCGGCGAAGATCCGCAGCGTCTCGGTCATCCGGTTGATCGTCTCGGCGAGCTGCGCGACCTCACCGCGTGCCGACACGGTCACCTTCTGCGACAGGTCACCGCTGGCCACCGCCGTCGTCACCTGGGCGATGCCCCGCACCTGCGCGGTCAGGTTGCCGGCCATGAGGTTCACCGAGTCGGTGAGGTCCTTCCACACACCGGCCACACCCGGCACCTGCGCCTGCCCGCCGAGCTCGCCCTCGGTGCCCACCTCGCGGGCGACTCGCGTCACCTCGGAGGAGAACGACGACAGCTGGTCCACCATCGTGTTGACGGTGTTCTTGAGCTCCAGCATCTCGCCGGCCACATGAACCGTGACCTTCCGCGACAGGTCACCCTTCGCGACCGCCGTGGTCACCAGCGCGATGTCCCGCACCTGGGCCGTCAGCCGGTACGCCATGGTGTTGACCGAATCCGTGAGGTCCTTCCACGAACCGGACATGCCACGCACGCGTGCCTGTCCGCCCAGCTTGCCCTCGGTGCCCACCTCGCTGGCCACGCGCGTGACCTCGTCGGTGAACGTCGACAACTGGTCGACCAGATTGTTGACCGTGCGCCCGACCTTCAGGAACTCCCCACGCAGGGGCTGGGTGGCCCCGTCCGGCGCCTGCGTCCGCAGCTCCATGCGGGGTGACAGATCACCCTCCGCCACGGCCGACAGCACCCGGCCCACCTCGGAGACGGGCCGTACGAGATCGTCGACCAGCGCGTTCGACGCGTCGATGGCGGCCGCCCAGGAGCCCTGGCAGGCGCCTGTTTCCAGCCTTTCTGTGAGCTTGCCCTCACGCCCCACCATGCGCCGCACGCGCGACAGCTCGCCCGTCAGATGCAGATTGCGGTCAGCCACCTCGTTGAAGACCGCCGCGATCTCCGACATCACGCCGTCGCCGGACACCGTGAGCCGCTTGCGGAAGTTGCCGTCACGCATCGACACCAGGGCCGCCAGCAACCGGTTCAGGGAAGCCGTGTCCACCACCGTGGTCCCGTTGCGCGTCTTGCGCTGGTTACTCGGGGACTGTCCGCCTTTCGCGCGCGTCTTAGTGCCCCGCGTCGCTGCGCCAGACTCCACTGTGTCCCTCCCGCAGGGGTCGACCGTTACTGCTGTGCTCGGGTACTACTGTTCGGCGAATCTTTTACTGCTGCGCATTCCTGCCGGATCTACCGGGCCACACCACGCTCTGCTGCCCGCCATGCGCGGATGACACTCGCCCGGCCCGGACCTTCACAAGAAGCTTGCCCAGTGTTTCACCCTGGCTGAACCCGGCCATAACAGTTCGGCAGCTTCGCACATCGTCCGCACACCCTCCGGACGGAAACACTGCAGACCGGCATCCGCATGGACGGCGAAGGTAAGTAACCTTGCATGCGGCTGTCCAGCCGCGCCGGTCCGTCCGGCCTGGGCGGTGGCACGAGGTACGAGCGGGCATCGGAGGGCGGCCGCACACATGACCACCGGACTGATCCCGGGGGGACAGCCCCCGGACCCCCGGCCGACGGGCGGCCTGCCGCATCAGCGGCACGAGCCGGTCGGCCAGGTAGGCCTGCACGTCGACAACCGGTCGAGGAGTTCTGTGATCACCGCGCGCGCGGCAGCCAGCTTCGATCCCCTCGGGCGATCGGTGGCGAGTGCCCGCTCCTTCGTCCGTGACACCCTCCAGGGCTGGGGCTTCGCCGACATCGTGGACGACGCCGTCGTCCTCACCAGCGAGCTGGTCACCAACGCCGTGGTGCACGCGGGCACCTCCGCGGACGTGTTGTGTCTACGCAGTGACGACGGCGTACGCATCGAGGTGGCCGACCGCTATCCGGAGCGCGAGATCCCCCTCCAGGGCTCCCCCGTCAACATGGGCAGCCCCGACCGCGAGGGCGGCCGCGGCCTCCAGCTGTGCGCGGCGCTGGCTGGCCGCTGGGGCGTGGAATACACGCCCACCCACAAGCAGGTCTGGTTCCAACTCGACGTCCCCGAGCGCCCGGTGGGCACCCGCGCGGCCGGCCCGGCCCTCCCCGCCGACCTCCTCCCGCTCGCCGACGGCCGGGTCCGCGTCGCGGTCGTCCAGATCGACCGTACGGGATCCATCGCGGCCTGGAACGAGGACGCCGAGGAACTCTTCGGCTACGCCGCCGAGCAGGTCACCGGCAAGCCCTTGACCGACCTCGCGGCCTGGCCGCACACCCCGGGCACCAGCACCGGCATCGCGGAAGCCCTCCGGCTCTCCCGCTGGGAGGGCAGCTACGGCATAAGGGGCGCCAACGGCCGCGTCACTCCGGTGTACGCCTCCCACCTCCGCGTCCGCGACACGGGCGGCGAGCCCTCCACGGTCTGCCTCCTCGTCCGGGACCACGAACGCGCCGTCCTGCAGACCCCGTTGCGTGTCCCGGCGTCCGACGCGTCGTCCGGCTCCGATGCCCAGAGCACCGACCCGTTCGAGGTGTTCATCGGCTCCCCGGCCCCCGACGACCTCGACGGCCTCCTGCAGCGCACGGTGGAGCGCGCCCGCGACATGCTCGACGGCGACTCCGCCTTCCTGCTCCTCGCGACCGACGACGAGACGGAGTTGGAGGTCCGCGCCTCGACGGGCCTGCCCTCCGCCCGCCAGCGCTTCGCGCGCGTGCCCGTCGAGGCGGGCCCCGGCCGCTACGGCTCGGCCCGCATGCCGGCCGTCCACGAGGACCTCACCATGGTCCCCGGCGCGGTACCGCTGCTCAGCGGCACCGGCATGCGCTCGGTCGTCACGGTCCCGCTGAAGGTCGAGGGCCGTCTCACCGGCTCCCTCGGCGTCGCCGCGGAAGGCCCGGCCAGATACTCGAACGAGGAAGCGCTGCGCCTCCAATTCGCCGCCGACCGCATCGCGTTGGCCGTGGAATCCGCCCGTCTGGGTGAACTGGAGCGCCTGCGCCGCGGCTCGCTGAGCTTCCTCGTCGAGGCCTCCGACCTCCTCGCCGGCACCCTGGACCGCGACCAGACCCTCGCCCTGATGGCGCAGATGACGGTCCCGACCCTGGCCACCTGGTGCGCGGTCTACACGATCGCCGACCAGGCCTCGGAGCCGTACCTGTCGTACGTCCTGCACGAGGACGAAGAACTCATCGACGGCATCAAGTCGTTGCTGTCGAAGATCGCCCCGCCGGACCCGGTCCCCACCCCCGGCGCCCGCGTCTGGTCGGCCCCCGCGCAGGCGGCCCACGAAGCGGCCCTGCGCACGTCGATGCGCAGCCTGGGCCTGGGCGAGCCCCCGCACCGGCGGGTCAGCACGAGCATCGGCCCGACCCTGGCTACGGCTTCGGCGGTGGGCGGCGAGACGGTCGTCCTGCCGTTGGTGGCCCGCAACCGCGTCATCGGCATGCTGACGCTCGGCAAGCCGACGGACGAACACTTCCGCCAGGAAATCCTGGAACTGGCCGAGGACTTGAGCCGCCGGGCCGCCCTCGCCCTGGACAACGCGCGTCTCTACTCCGAGCGCACGGCCATCAGCCAGTCCCTCCAGCGCAGCCTCCTGCCACCCGAGCTCCCCGAGATCGGCGGCGTCGAGGTCGAGGTCATCTACCGCGCGGCCGGCGAGGGCAACGAGGTCGGCGGCGACTTCTACGACCTCTTCCCGATCAGCGACGGCGCCTACGGCTTCGCCATCGGCGACGTCTGCGGTACGGGCCCGAACGCGGCGGCGGTCACGGGCCTCGCCCGGCATGCCCTCCGCCTCCTGGCCCGCGAGGGCCTGAGCGGCCCCGCGGTCCTTGAGCGCCTGAACTCCGCGATCCTGGACGAGGGCGCCCGCAGCCGCTTCCTGACGCTCCTGTACGGCGAACTGCGCCCTCAGGAGGACGGCAGCGCGGAGCTCAAGGTGGTCTGCGCCGGCCACCCGCTCCCCCTCCGCCTGCGCCAGGACGGCACGGTCGAACCGGCTGCCGAACCCCAGCCGCTGCTCGGCGTCATGGAGGACCTGGAGCTCTACGAGCAGACGGTCACCCTCGACCCCGGCGATGTCCTCCTGTGCGTCACGGACGGCGTCACCGAACGCCGCGAGGGCACCCGCATGCTGGGCGACGACGGCCTCACCGACGTCCTCACAACCTGCACGGGCCTCACGGCGGGCGCGGTGGCGGCCCGCATCATGCGCGCGGTGGAGCGCTTCGCCTCGGACGCCCCGTCCGACGACATGGCGATCCTGGCGATGCGCGTGCCCGGCATCCACAAGGACTGACGGAGGGCATGAGAAAGGCCCCCGCCCGAAAGGGCGAGGGCCTTCTTCTTTACTGGAGCCCCCAAACGGAATCGAACCGTTGACCTTCTCCTTACCATGGAGACGCTCTGCCGACTGAGCTATGGGGGCCCGCTGCCTTGGCGGTCTCCCGCGCTGCAACGAGATAGATCATACCCCGAATCCGCGCATGCTTCGAACCCGCCCGGGCCTCTAGAAGGCCGGCTGCAACAGCCCGCCGAGAGCATTGCAGGCGGACACGATCCGCTGCATGTCCCGCTTGGTGAGAGACGCGTCGACAGGCAGGGACAACGTTTCATCAGCGGCCCGCTCGGTCTCCGGAAGGGACACACACCGCCGGTACTCGGGCAGCCGGTGCACCGGCGTCTTCACCGGCACCCGGCACTCAACACGCCTGGCCCGCACGGCCCGGGCGAAGGCGTCCCGGTCCGGCCGCCCGTTCCCCGGCACCCGAACGATGTACTGCTGATAGGTGTGCCCATCACCACCGTCGGGCGTGCGTACCCCTTTCAGCTTCGCGTCGAGATAGGCGGCCCGCTCCCTGCGCTGAGCTATCTCGTCGTACGGCGCCTCGGACTCCCCCTGCTCGAGCACCAGCAGCCCGTGCCGCTGCCCGACCCCGTGCAGCCGAGTGATGTCGGCCGACCGTCCAAAGCGGTGTACGACGACCACAGCCGCCGTCCGCGACGACACGGCAGCCTCGACGGCGGAAGCGTCCAGGCAGTACGTCACCGGGTCTATGTCGGCGAAGACCGGCAGCGCCCCGGCCAGGACCACGGCCTCGGCGACTTCGACGTTCACGAAGGCCGGTACGACAACCTCGTCACCGACTCCGACGCCGGCGGCCCTGAGCATTGCAGCAGTACCCATGCGTCGGATCGTTGTTGCGCAACGTGAACATCAAGTGACGTACAACAAAAGAGGGTTGGACCTGGAACCGAAGTTCCAGGTCCAACCCTCTAAAAGGA
>NZ_KQ949114.1 GCF_001514305.1 Streptomyces dysideae | reverse complement strand
CTGGAGTTAACCGGGCGGACCCGGAATCATGACCGCATGTTCCAGCTCGACCCCCATCCGCTCGACTGGTTCACCGTCGACGACTCCGTACTCAGCGTCGCCCTCGTCTTCCCGATGCAGGGCGCCGCCGGGATCTTCGGTCCCACCTGCGAGCTGTGCGCGCAGCTCGCCGCGGAGGAGGTCAACCAGGCGGGCGGGGTGCTCGGCAGGGAGCTGCGGCTGCTGCCGGTGGACGGCGGCGCCGAGCCGGCCGAGATCGCCGACCGGGTCGGGGCGCTGGTGGAGCTGGGCGTCGTCCAGGGCGTCACCGGCTGGCACATCTCCTCGGTACGCCAGGCGCTGGCGCCGCGGATCGCGCACCGGGTGCCGTATGTGTACACGGCGCTGTACGAGGGCGGGGAGCACACCACGGGCGTCTTCCTGACCAGCGAGACACCGGACGACCAGCTGCGGCCCGCGATGCGGCTGCTGGCGCACGAGCGCCGGGTGCGCCGCTGGTTCGTCGTCGGCAACGACTATGTGTGGCCGCGCCGCACCGCGCGCGTCGCCCGCGGCTACGCGCGCGAGTCCGGGGGCGGCATCTGCGGGCAGGCCTATCTCCCGCTCGGCACCCATGAGTTCGACGACGTCCTGCGCCGGATCGAGCGGTCGGAGGCGGACGCCGTGCTCATGCTGCTGGTGGGCAGCGACGCGGTCCGGTTCAACCGGGCGTTCGCCGCGTCCGGGCTCGACCAGCGCTGTCTGCGGCTGAGCACGCTCATGGACGAGAACATGCTGATGGCCAGCGGCCCCACGGCCACGGAGGGTCTCTACAGCACGGCCGGGTACTTCGCCTCGCTCGCCAACCAGGACACGCTCGACTTCCACGGCCAGTACGCCGGGCGGTACGGCATCGAGGCGCCGGCACCCGGAAGTCTCGGTGAATCGTGTTACGAAGGCGTGCTGTTGCTGGCCGCGCTCATCGCCCGGGCCAGGTCGCTGGACGTGACGGCCATCGGCGCGACGGCCGACTCGGTGTCGTACGAGGGGCCGCGCGGGCTGTTGCGGCTGCGCGGCAGCCATGTCAAGCAGCGCATCTACCTCGCCCAGGCCGACGGCGTCGACTTCGACGTGCTCACCCAGCTGGACCTCGACACCGCTCGCCCTTGACATGTACCTCACCCCGCCGCGATACTTCACACAGGAAGTATTTAGAATGCCTCGGGCGACGTGTGAATTCCGGTTCGGAATTCCGTCCGAGGTATTTTTTGTTTCCCGGGGAGAGCCGGAAGATACAGCCGGGTAAGTGGCGGGAAACGCCTCGGAAACAAGCTGACTTGAGGCTGTGGACCGCACTTCAGGGACCAGCCGGTACACCATCATCGGAAAGCTGGACGCTCGCGCCACCACCGCGCCTGAAGGGCTGCTGATTCCTTCCCATTCAGTTGTCCTCCGGGACAAGGGGGTTCTTTTGTCCAGCGTTCCCAGTATCCACCGGCGCCGGTTCCTCGCCGGCACCGCGGCGGTCACCGCCGTCGTCGCGCTCTCCGCGTGCGGCGCGAAGACCGACTCGGCAAGCTCGTCCGACAAGGCCGCGAAGATCGATGTCAGCGGTGACACGGTCAAGGTCGGCCTGCTCAACTCGCTGTCCGGCACCATGGCCATCAGTGAGGTCACCGTACGCAACTCGCTGATGCTCGCCATCGACGAGATCAACGCCTCCGGCGGTGTCCTCGGCAAGAAGGTCAAGCCGATCAGCGAGGACGGCGCCTCCGACTGGCCGACCTTCGCCGAGAAGGCCTCCAAGCTCATCAAGGAGGACGCCGTCGCCGCCACCTTCGGCTGCTGGACCTCCGCCAGCCGCAAGGCCGTCAAGCCGGTGTTCGAGAAGAACAAGTCGCTGCTCTTCTACCCCGTGCAGTACGAGGGCCTGGAGGAGTCGCCGTACATCTTCTACACGGGCGCCACCACGAACCAGCAGATCATCCCGGGCCTCGACTACCTCAAGAGCCAGGGCAAGAAGAAGCTCTACCTGGTCGGCAGCGACTACGTCTTCCCGCGCACCGCCAACAAGGAGATCAGGGCGTACGCGAAGGCCAACGGCATGACCATCCTCGGCGAGGACTACGCACCGCTGGGCTCCACGGAGTTCAGCACGATCGCCAACAAGGTGAAGGCGTCGAAGGCGGACGCCGTCTTCAACACCCTCAACGGCGACTCGAACGTGGCCTTCTTCAAGGAGTACAAGTCGGCCGGTCTGACCGCGAAGACCATGCCGGTCGTCTCGGTGTCGATCGCCGAGGAGGAGGTCAAGTCGATCGGCCCCCAGTACCTGGCCGACCAGCTGACGGCCTGGAACTACTACCAGACCACCGAGGGCGCGGCGAACGAGAAGTTCGTCAAGGCGTACAAGGCCAAGTACGGCCAGGACAAGCCGACCAGTGACCCGATGGAGGCCGCCTACACCTCGGTCTACCTGTGGAAGGCGATGGTCGAGAAGGCGAAGTCCTTCGACCCGGAGAAGGTGAAGGCCGCCTCCGACGGCATCACCTTCGACGCGCCCGAGGGCGAGGTCACCGTCGACGGCGCCTCGCAGCACCTCTACAAGACCGCGCGGATCGGCAAGATCGGCAGCGACGGTCTCATCGAGGAAGTGTGGAACTCCGGCAAGCCGATCAAGCCGGACCCCTACCTCAAGGGCTACGACTGGGCCTCCGGCCTGTCCTGACCGCTCGCCTCGCGGGGGCCTCGGCGCCGAGGCCCCCGCACCCCCGTCTCCCCGGAGCCGCCGCATGACCGTGATCCTCGGTCAGACCTTCACCGGCATCAGCATCGGTGCCGTCCTGCTGCTCATCGCGCTCGGTCTCTCGCTCACCTTCGGCCAGATGAACGTCATCAACATGGCCCACGGCGAGTTCATCATGGCCGGCGCCTACACGACGTACGTCCTGCAGAAGTCGATTACCGGCGCGGGTATTTCCCTGCTTGTCGCGCTGCCCGTCGCATTTCTCGTCTCGGGCGCTCTCGGCGCCCTGCTCGAATGGCTGCTGATACGACGTCTGTATCTGCGGCCACTTGACACACTTCTCGTCACCTGGGGTGTCTCGCTGATGCTCCAGCAGCTCGCCCGGGACATTTTCGGCGCGCCGAACGTGCAGACCCGGGCGCCCGACTGGCTGACCGGGAACATCACCCTCATCGGCGGCGACGATCCGCTCACCGTCGCCAACAGCCGCCTGTTCATCCTGGGGCTGGCGGTCGCTGCGGTGGTCGCGCTGTCGCTGACGCTGCGGCTGACGCCGCTGGGCCGGCGGATCCGGGGCGTGGTGCAGAACCGGGACCTGGCCGAGGTGTCCGGCATCTCGACCGAGCGCGTGGACCGTACGGCGT
Organism: Streptomyces dysideae; assembly: GCF_001514305.1. Lineage (GTDB taxonomy): Bacteria > Actinomycetota > Actinomycetes > Streptomycetales > Streptomycetaceae > Streptomyces > Streptomyces dysideae. The sequence continues at coordinate 92,719 of NZ_KQ949114.1, read as the reverse complement.
TCTTCCTCGGGTCCGGGCTCGCGGGCGTCGCCGGGGTGGCGCTGACGCTGGTCGGTCCGATCGGGCCGACGATGGGCACCAACGTCATCATCGACGCCTTCCTGGTGATCGTGGTCGGCGGCATCGGACAGCTCAAGGGGACGGTCATCGTCGCCTTCGTGCTGGGTGTGCTGCAGTCGGTGCTGGAGTACTCCACCACCGTCAGCGTCGCCAAGGTGCTGGTCCTCGTCGCCATCGTCGCGTTCCTCCAGTGGCGGCCCCAGGGGCTGTACACGCTGCGTACGAGGAGTCTCGTATGAACCTGCTGAAAGGCCGTTCGGCGCGTGCCGCGGCAGGCTTCGCGGGAGCCGCCGCCCTGCTGTTCGCCGTCGCCCCGCTCCTTCTGTCCGACTTCCGGCTGGGCCTGCTCGCCAAGTACCTGTGCACGGCGATGGTCGCCGTCGGCATCTGTCTGGCCTGGGGCCGCGGCGGGCTGCTGACCCTCGGCCAGGGCGTGTTCTTCGGGCTCGGCGGTTACGCCATGGCGATGCACCTGAAGATCGCCGACGCCGGGCCCGGCAACCTGCCCGACTTCATGCAGCTGTACGGCACCGCCACCGAACTCCCTTGGTGGTGGCAGCCGTTCGCGAACCCGCTGTTCGCGCTCGCGGCGACCGTGCTGCTGCCGATGGCGGTCGCGGCGATCCTCGGGTCCTTCATCTTCCGGCGCCGGGTCAAGGGCGCCTACTTCGCGATCCTGAGCCAGGCCCTCGCCGCCGCCTTCGCCATCTGGCTGATCGGCCAGCAGGCCACGACCGGCGGCACCAACGGACTCACCGACATCCAGGGCTTCTTCGGCTACGCCCTCGACGACCCGGTCAACCAGCGGATGGTGTACTTCGTCATCGCCGCCGCCCTGCTGCTGCTCATCGCCCTCGCCCGGCAGCTGGTCCACAGCCGCTACGGCGAACTCCTCGTCGCGGTAAGGGACTCGGAGGAGCGGGTGCGCTTCCTCGGCTACAACCCGGCGAACGTCAAGCTCGTCGCGTACGTCGTGGCGGCGGGCATGGCGGGCCTGGCGGGCGCGCTGTTCGTGCCGGCCGTCGGCATCATCTCGCCCGCGATGATCGGCATCGTGCCGTCCATCGAGTTCGTGATCGGCGCCGCGGTGGGCGGACGGGCCAGCCTGGTCGGCGCGGTGCTCGGCGCGGTCGGGGTCGCCTGGGCGAAGACGGCGCTGTCGGAGGAGTTCCCGGCGGCCTGGACCTACTTCCAGGGCCTGCTGTTCATCGTCGCCCTGGCCTTCCTGCCCGGCGGACTCGCCTCGCTGGTGGGCCTCGTACGGCGGCGCATGGCCTCGCAGGCGACCGATTCCGAGGAGACGAAGCCCGTCGTTCCGGTGGGAGAAGCGGCATGACCGAGCTCGCGGGACTCGAGATACGACAACTGCGCGTGTCCTTCGACGGTTTCACCGCCGTCGACGGGGTGGACCTCGACGTCCACCCGGGCGACCTGCGCTTCCTCATCGGCCCGAACGGCGCCGGCAAGACCACCCTGGTCGACGCGGTCACCGGCCTGGTGCGTGCGGAGGGCTCGGTGCTCTTCGGCGGCGACGAGCTGTTGGGGCGGAGCGTGCACAGGATCGCCAGGTCGGGCATCGGGCGTACCTTCCAGACGGCCACCGTCTTCGAGGAGTTGACGGTCCTTCAGAACCTGGACATCGCGGCGGGCGCCGGTCGCGGCATGTGGACCATGCTCCGCCGCCGCAGGACCGTCCCGGAGTCGGTCGCCAGGACGCTGGAGACGGTCGGGCTCACCGAGCTCGCCGACTCCCCCGCCGGGACCCTCGCGCACGGCCAGAAGCAGTGGCTGGAGATCGGCATGCTGCTGGTGCAGGACGTACGGCTGCTGCTGCTCGACGAACCGGTGGCCGGCATGAGTCACGACGAGCGCCAGGCGACCGGCGAGCTGCTCCAGCGCATCAGCGAGGAGCGGACCGTGGTCGTCATCGAGCACGACATGGACTTCATGCGGTCCTTCGCGCGCAGCGTCAGCGTGCTGCACGCGGGCAAGGTGCTCAGCGAGGGCACGGTGGCCGAGGTCCAGGCCGATCCCCAGGTGCAGGAGGTGTACCTCGGGCACACGGCCGCCGAGGCCACCGCCGACGTGACCGTGCAGGAGGCGTGATGCTCCAGATCGACGACGTACGCGTCGGCTACCACCGCAGCACGGTGCTGCACGGGGTGTCCGTCGAGGTGCCCAGGGACGGCGTGGCCGCGGTGCTCGGGCACAACGGCGCGGGCAAGAGCACGCTCCTGCGCGCCGCCGTCGGCCTGCTCACCCCGAGCAGCGGCACGATCCGCCTCGACGGCGAGGACATCACCCGCCGCAAGCCGCACGAACGGGTCGCGCGCGCGATGGCGTACGTCCCGCAGGGCCAGCAGTCCTTCCCGCACCTGACCACCGCCGAGAACCTCCAACTGGTCGCGGACGGGCGGAAACGCGGGCGGGCCGCGATCGCCGAGGCGCTGGACGTGTTCCCCGCGCTGCGGGCGCTGTCCAACCGCCGCGCGGGCCTGCTCTCGGGTGGTCAGCGGCAGCAACTGGCCATCGCCCGCGCCCTGGTGACAGAGCCCCGGCTGCTCCTGCTCGACGAGCCGACCGAGGGCATCCAGCCGTCGGTGGTCGCCGAGATCGAGGAGACGATCCTCGCGCTGGCCGCCCGGGGCGGGCTCTCGGTGCTCCTGGTCGAGCAGCACGTCGGCTTCGCGATGCGGGCGGCGCAGCGGTACTACGTCCTGGAGGCCGGGCGGGTCACGTCGTCCGGCGAGGGCGGCGAGGAGGCCACGGTGGCGGTGCGTCAGGCGCTCAGCGTGTGAGTGCCTGACGCCGGGCTGCGAGGAAGGCGCGTTCCGCCGGGCTCTCCGACAGGGCGACGGCCGCCTCGTACGCCCGTACCGTACCGCCTCCGTGTCGCGGCCGAGGCGGCGCAGGAGGTCGGCGCGCACCGCGTGGAAGACGTGGTACTCGTCGAGGCCGAGGGCGTCCACGAGGTCGAGGGCCTGCCACGGGCCCTCGGTCTCGGCCACGGCGACCGCACGGTTCAGGGCCACGACGGGACTCGGGGCGACGGCCATGAGCTGGTCGTACAGCTGCCGGATCTGCCCCCAGTCCGTGTCCCACGCGCTCGGCGCGTCGCTTCGCACGGCCTGGATGGCGGCCTGGATCTGGTACGGCCCGGGCCGGTTCCGGCGCAGACAACGGCGGACCAGCGCCTGCCCCTCGGCGATCAGGTCGCGGTCCCAGCGCCCCCGGTCCTGCCCGGGCAGCGGAACCAGCACACCGTATTCGTCCTGCCGTGCGGGCCGGCGCGACTCGACGAGGAGCATCAGCGCGAGCAGGCCGGTCACCTCGGGCTCGTCCGGCATGAGCTCGGCCAGGAGCCGGCCGAGGCGTACGGCTTCGGCGCACAGGTCCGCCTCGCCCTCGTACCCCGCGTTGAAGATCAGGTAGACGACGGCCAGGACGCCCTTGAGCCGGTCCGGCAGGTCGGCGTCGCGGGGCACGCGGTACGGGATGCGGGCGTTGCGGATCTTGGCCTTGGCGCGGACCAGGCTCCCCCACAGCCCTGAACGGGCATGGGAGGTACCCCCATGGCCATGGTCGGCTCGGGCACGAGGGAGGCGCGGGCGATCCGGGCTGTCGTGTGCCCGCCACCCAGGCGCAGGGTGAGGGCGACCTGCGCCTGGGTGGCGAGGGCGGGGTGGCAGCAGGTGAAGATGAGCCGGAGCCGGTCGTCGCGCACGGGACCCTCCTCGGGTGCTGCGTCGGCGGCGTGCAGCAGGGCGGCCTGGGCGTGCCGTTCGTCCCGCCCGGCCTCGCGGCGCAGCCGGTCGATCGCCAGGTTCCGGGCGGTGGTGATGATCCACCCGGCCGGGCTGGGCGGCACGCCGGTCTCCGTCCAGCGCTGGACGGTCTCCGGCCAGCGCTGGACGGCCGTGGTGAAGGCCTCTTGAACCCTTCCTCGGCGAGGTCGATGTCGCCGAGGAAGCGGACGAGGACGGCGACCGCGCGGCCGTACTCCGCGCGGAAAACGGCCTCGACGTCCGTGGTCGGCATCAATCCTCGGCTTCGCCCATGAACGGCCGCACCTCGATCGGCAGCGTGGTCGCCAGTGCCAGTCTGCGACCCCATGCGAGGGCCGCGTCCAGGTCGGGCGCCTTGATGAGGCTGAAGCCGCCGAGCATCTCCTTGCCCTCGGCATACGGGCCGTCGGTGACCAGGACGTCACCGTCGCGGGGCCGCAGCACGGTGGACGACTCGGGGCCGTGCAGTCCCCCGGCGAAGACCCAGGCGCCCGCCTCGCGCAGCTCGCGGTTGAGGGCGTCCAGGTTCTTCTCGATCTCGGCCAGGATCTCCGGGGCGGGCGGCTCGCCCACCGGCTGCATCACATTGAGCAGGTAGTACTTCATGACGGCCTCCTCGGGCGTCGTGGCGTTCTCTCACCTCCTACACGAACGGCACGCCCCAGGATCGACACCGCGCACGGCGACACACGAAGAGATCGGGAGAATCCTGTCCATGACCACCGCGCCCCACCCCCTCGTCACCCGTGCCCGACAGCTCGCCGCCGACGCCCTCGCTCCTCAGGCGGAGCGTGTCGACCAGGAGGGGGTGCCCACGAGCCACATCGCCGCGATCAAGCGATCAGGCCTGCTCGGGGTGGGCGCGCCGAAGGAGTACGGCGGTGCGGCCGCGCCCGCCGCGGTGGCCCGGGAGACGGCGGAGATCCTGGCCGGGGCATGCTGCTCGACGTGGTTCGTGCAGACGCAGCACCACACGCCGGTGCTGACGCTGGCCAAGACCACGGGTCCCGTCCGGGAACGCCTGCTGGGCCCGCTGGCCCGCGGCGAACTGCTGTCCGGGGTGGCCTACGCACACCTCAGGGCGTATCCACGAACCCCCGTACGCGTCACGCCGGAGCGCCGCGGCTGGCGGTTCGACGGCACGGTCCCCTGGTACACCGGGTGGGGCCTCAACGACGTCATGCTGCTCGCCGGGGTCACTGACACCGGCGAGGCGCTCTTCGCCTTCACCGAGGCACGCGAACAGCCGGGCCTGCGGGCGTCGGAGCCGATGCGACTGGCGGCGCTCACCGCCTCGCACACGGTGTCACTGGAGCTGTCCGGCCTGTGGCTGCCGGAGGAGTCCGTGGCGCTGCGCAGGCCGTACGAGGAATGGGCCGCGACCGACCGCACGAAGACGGCGAACGCCTCACCGGCGGCCTTCGGCATCACTGAAGCCGCACTCGCCCTGCTGGACGACGACACCGCCGACCCACTGCGCGCCCGTCTCGACAAACTCCGCAGAAGAGCCTACGAGCTGGCGGACCACCCCTCGGCACACGAGCACGTGCAGGAACGGCTGGCCATGCGCACCCAGGCGTACGAGCTGATGCGCACGGCCACCACCGCCGCGGTGGTGGCCGGCGGCGGCCGCTCGATGACCTTGACCAACAAGGCCCAACGCCTGGCCCGCGAAGCACTGTTCCTCCTGGTCCAGGGCCAGACGACGGAGTCACGCACGGCACATCTGAACGCCCTCGCGGGCAACGACCGTCAAGGCCGGCCGTATACATCAGCATGAACCTGCCGACCACTACACATAAAGAAGAAATAAGCGCAGAATGTATGTAGGCGGCGCTTACCGCACACCGCACCAGACGCGGTCAGGCCTGCGAGTCAAAGGAGACGAGTCATGGCCAACGTCTCGCCCACCAGAGGTGACATAGCAGCTCACCCTGATGTATCCGAAATGCGGGCACGCTACGCCCGTATGCTCGGCGGTCGTGATGTGGCGCTCGTGGACGGACCGGTGTTCCTGCTCGGTCTGTACTGCGCCGTATCCCCCTGGATACTCCACTACACGACGAGCCAGCCCCCGCTCGTGACCCACAACCTGATCGTGGGCATCGCGATCGGCCTGCTGGCCCTCGGGTTCACCCGTGCTCCGGAGCGCATGTACGGCCTGAGCTGGGCCACCTGCGCGCTGGGCGTCTGGATGATCGTCGCGCCGTGGATCGTCGGAGAGAGCCCCGACGCCGGCGTCATCTGGAACAACATCGTCATCGGCGCCCTGGCCTTTGTTCTGGGGCTGATGTGCGCCTTTACGGCGGCGAAGAGCACCCCGAAGCCGTAGGAACGCACCGGGAAAGGAACCCGAGAACACGTTGGCCGGTCCGCGCCACGCGGGCCGGCCTCTCCCGTGTCAGCGGGTGGGCACCAGCCAGGGCTCCTGGGGCAGCGGGTGGCCGGTCTCCAGCAGCGACTTGAGGTTGGAGAGCACGGCAGGCCAGCCGGACGACGCGTCGGCGAGTTCACCCTCGTCGGCGAGGTCCTCGTGAGTCACGGTGAGGCGGACGATGTCGGCGTGCTGCCGGATGTCGAAGATGACCCGGGAGTACTTGTCCTGCTGTCCCTCCTCGTCGGGTGCCGCCCAGGTGGTGACCAGGCGGGTCGGGCGCTCGCTCGCCACGACGGTGCCGACCGCGTCGGCAATGCCGCTGCCGTCCGTGCGGACGTGTTCCCAGCGGGAGCCCTGCCGCCAGTCCGAGACGTTGCTGTGGCCCCAGTAGGCGGCGGTCAGATCGGCGTCGGTGAGCGCGTCCCAGACCTTTTCGGGCGTGCTTTCGATGTAGGTGACGTACACGAAGGTGGGCTTGTCGGTCATGGTTTCCTCGGCTCGTCGCTTCACGGCCCCGAGTACACGCAGGCGCGGGCGCTCGAACTTGTCGATCCACCGCTCCTGGATCTCCTGCAGCGGGACCGGATTGAGGTAGTGCAGCTTCTCCCGCCCCCGCCGCACCGTGCTGACCAGGTTGGCGGCCTCCAGGACGGCCAGATGCTGGGTCACCGACTGCCGCGTCATCGCGATGCGCTCACACAGTTCCCCCAGCGTCTGCCCGCTGTGCTCGTGCAGCCGATCCAGGAGCCGCCTGCGCGTGTCGTCGGCCAGCGCCTTGAAGACCTTGTCCATCCCGGAGTCACTCTCTGATCGCACACTCAACGTTATGCAGGTAATTACTTGCATGTCAATACGCTCCCCCGGCGCGGCGAGATCCCAGTCGACGAAGGCCGTCGGCAGCCACTCCTCGCCGGTCGCGGCGTACACCGTGTTCTTCGGGGCGAGGTCGTTGTGGCATACGTCGTCCTGGTCGCCTGCCAGTGGGGTGTCACAGGCCAAGTCGCATGAGCCAGAAGCGTCGCCCAGCCTGCTCACCCCCAGGCACCCTGTTCACATGGATCACGCAGAGGTACTGCTCATCGGGGGACGGGCCGGGGTCGGCAAGACGACCGTGGGGTGGGAGGTTTCGGCTCGGCTGAGGGGAGCCGGGGTCGCGCATGCCGTGATCGAGGGGGACTTCATGGGGGCCGTGCATCCGGCGCCGGACGGCGATCCGCACCGGGCCGGGATCACAGAACGGAATCTGGCTGCCGTGTGGAGGAACTACGCCGAGCTCGGATACCAGCGCCTCGTCTACACGAACACCGTCAGCGTGCTCGACGAGGCCGCCGGCATGTTCCGCCGGGCCATGGGGGACGACGTACGGATCGTCCGGGTGCTGCTCACCGCAACCGACGGGACGACGGAACAGCGTTTGTCCGGGCGGGAGTTGGGCTCGGAGCTGGAACAGGAGTTGAAGAGCAGCGACCGTAAGGCACGGCTGCTGGACCACCGTGCGCCCATGGACACCCTGCGGGTGGTGACCGACGGGCGGACAGTGATCGACATCGCGGCCGACGTGGTTGCAGCCACCGGCTGGGGCAGAGGATGACCCTGTGTCACCGGTCGTTGAAGCGGAACGGACTGTCCCTCTCGCCAGGGGGCACTCGAACAGTGCGGGGGACTTGACGGAGAGGGGCGGACATGGAGATCTCGGGCGTGATCAGCGCCATCGTGATCGGCATCGTGATCGGTGTGCTGGGCCGACTCGTCATTCCGGGCCGTCAGCGCATCGGAATCCTGTGGACCATCCTCGTCGGCATCGCGGCCGCGCTGCTCGGCTCGGCGATCGCCAACGGGTTCGACGTCGCCGACACGGAAGGCGTCGACTGGGTCGAGTGGCTCATCCAGATCGGCCTCGCCGCGCTCGGTGTCGCCGCGTTGGACCGGACGAGGACGCGGCGTCGCTGACGCCGTACGGGCACAGCAGGGCAGGGAAGGAAGCGGACAGACACGGCGGCCGGAGCCGACAAATCCCTTTGCGGATGCCGGCGCGCGATGGTTGGCTTCGGCCGCTCGCCGCTCAACCGACCGTGACGGAGTTTCCTTGTCCTTGCGTATCACCACACTCGCCGATCCCGAACCCGGCGCCTCCGGCCGCCGGCTGGCCTGGCTGGCCTCCGGAAGTGACGGCGCTCCAGTCGGGTCCGCGTTCCTGCGGCTGTTCACGCGGGAGGGGCAGGAGCATCTCGCCGAGCTGGAGATCGCGGTGCACGGCGCCGAACGGCGGCAGGGTGTCGGTACGCGGTTGCTGGCGGCCGCGGTGGCGGCAGCCCGGGAGGAGCGTCGGCGGTCGGTGATCACGCAGGCCGAACAGGGCTCCCCCGCCGACCTGTTCCTGGCGGCGCGGGGCTTCCGCCCGGTGCTGGCGCTCACGTACGCGAGGCTGCCACTGGCCGGCACGGACCTCGCGGAAGTCGAGGAGCTCGCCGAACGGCCGTACCCGGGTTACCGGTTGACGGAGTGGGACGGCACCGTGCCCGCCGAGCTCGCGCAGTCGTTCGCGGACTCGCGCCGTGCCATGGACGACATGCCGATGGACGGCACGGACTACGGCACGGTCGTCTGGGATGTGGAGCGGGTGGTCGCCGCGGCCGAGGCGGTCGCCGAGCGCGGGGATCTGCTGCACACGGTCGCAGTGCTGGACGCGGCGGACGGCGCCGTCGTCGGGTTCTCCGAACTCGTCGTGCCGGGCGACGGACGGGGCGACGGACAGCACTACGGTACGGCGGTGCTGCCGGAGCACCGGGGTCACGGCCTGGCCCGCTGGATGAAGGCGGCGGCGATCCTGCGGGCGCGTCGACGCCACCCTGAGCTGGGCGGGTTGTGCACCGACACCGCGGACGGCAACGCGCCGATGCGCGCCGTCAACGACGCCCTCGGCTACACACCGACGCACCGGGCGGTGGAGTACCAGCTCGACCTGTGAAACAAGAGGTCCGGGCTCAGGCCCGCCGACGCAGCTCCCCTCTGCGATCGACGGGCCTGCCGCCTCTACCGCGCGCCCTCAGCGGGAGTATCCGGGCTCTGCGGGAGGCAGTTCCCCCCGGCAGCGGCTTCCACTCCCCCAGGGTCGCAGCCCCGCCGCTCGCCCCCGCAGGGCCATTCGGCCTTCGACTCCGGTCCGTTCGGCCCCAGTTGGGCTTTCAACAACCGGGGCGAGCCCTTCCCGCGCCGCCTACGGCACGTACACGTACGGCGTCGTCGTGCTCAGCGGTTCGAAACCGAGCCGTTCCAGGATGGGGCGGCTGCTGCTCATCGCGTCGACCTGGAGGTAGCGGTAGCCGCGCTGCACGGCGGCGCGGGCGCGGTGGGCGACCAGGGCGCGGTAGATGCCGCGGCCGCGCCAGGCCTCGAGGGTGCCGCCGCCCCACAGGCCGGCGAACCGGGTGCCGGGCACGAGCTCCATGCGGGCCGCGCTCACCGGCGTGTCCCCGTCCAGCGCGACGACGGCGACGACGGTGTCCGGCTCGCCCGTGAGCTGGGCGAGCAGCTGGTGCCGCAGCCGGGAGCTGTCGGTGCCGAACGCCTTCTCGTGCACGTCCGCGACGAGGTCGACGCCCGCCTGGTCAGTGACGGGCAGGACGCGGATGCCCGCCGGCGGCTCGGCGTCCAGGGTCAGGTCGGCGACCTCGCCGATCATCAGCGTCTCCTCGGGCTGGGAGGTGAACCCCGCGTCCCTGAGCCGCTGTCCGAGATCCACCGGCAGGTCGTGCCCGTAGGCCTTCCACTCGAACTCGCTGCCGAGGCCGGTGAAGTAGGCGATCTGCTCGGTGATCGCCGCGTCCGCGCTCGCCGCGTCCAGGTCCGACCACACGACGCCGTTCCAGCCGTGTGCCGAGGAGACCTGGCGGACCACCTTCCCGGCACGTTCCACCCGGGCGTCCGGGCTGTCGGGCTGCGCGTTCTCACGCATGTCCCGGTTGAAGAGGGAGAGCACCGCGGCATGATCCATGGGATCACTCCAGCACTAGGATGCCCCCGTGGCAACACCTTTGCGGCGGTGAAGGCGCCCGCATCGCCGTCAGCGCTCCTTCCCGGCCACGCGCCGACGACCGTAGGGTGCGAGGGGAAGATCACGCAGCGAGGAGGGCCGTACGCCATGGCCGTGAAGGACACCGAACTGCCGTACCTGCGCCGCTGCGTCGAGCTGGCGGCCGAGGCGCTGGAGGCCGGGGACGAGCCGTTCGGTTCGGTCCTGGTCGGCGCGGACGGCGTGGTGCTCGCCGAGGACCACAACCGGGTGGCCTCCGGCGACCGTACCCGGCACCCCGAGTTCGAGCTGGCCCGCTGGTCCGCGGCCCGGATGACGCCCGAGGAGCGGGCGGCGGCGACCGTGTACACCTCCGGGGAGCACTGCCCCATGTGCGCGGCGGCGCATGCCTGGGTGGGCCTCGGGCGCATCGTGTACGTGGCCTCGTCGGAGCAACTCGCCTCGTGGCTGACCGAGTGGGGAGTGCCCGCGCCGCCGGTGCGGACGCTGCCGGTCCACGACGTGGCGCCCGGTGTGGTGGTGGAGGGTCCGGTGCCGGAGCTGGCGGAGGAGGCCCGCGCGTTGCACCGCCGGTTCCATCGCGGGGAGGGCTGACCCCCGCACCCCGGGCATGGCGCGGCCCCGGCCCGCCCGAGACGCAGGCCGCCGCCCCGGTGCCTACGATCGAATACATCCAGACCAGGTGGAGGCCCGGTCTCCTCCGGCGGAGGAGGCGCTTGCCCTTGCTGCCGGCTCAGCGACTGATGACCGCTCATGTCACGCTGGTCGCGGTGTCCACGGTCATCTACATGACGGTCCCCCCGGCACGAACACCGGTGTGGGCCGTCATCGGCCTCGCCGGGGCCGCGGCCGTCGTGACCGGAACCCGGATGCACCGGCCCGCGCACCGCTGGCCCTGGTGGGTGCTGGCGGCCGGGCTGCTCACGTTCGTCGCGGGCGACACGTACGACAACGTGGTGGAGGAGTACTTCCACGCCTCCGATCCGTTCCCCTCCCCCTCCGACGCCTGCTATCTCGCCGCCTATGCGCTCTTCGCCGCCGCGCTGTCCGGACTGATCCACTACCGGTGGAGAGGGCGTGACCTGCCCAGTCTGCTCGACGCGCTGATCTGCACCGCGGGGCTCGCGCTGCCGGTATGGGTGTACCTGGTGCGGCCGCTGACGCAGGTCGAGGGGCTGACCTGGCAGCAGCGGGGCATCAGCATCGCCTACCCCGTCGGGGACGTGCTCGTGCTGGCCCTGCTGGCCCGGCTGCTCACGCCGAGCTCGCTGAGCTGGCGCAACCGGTCGGTGCAGCTCCTGGTCGTCGGCACACTGACGCTGCTCGGCTTCGACATCGCGTACGGGATCCTGCAGCTCAACTCGATGTGGCAGGCGGGCCCCCTGCTCGACGCCGGGTGGATCGTCTTCTACACGGCCTGGGGCCTGGCCGCGCTGCACCCCGCCATGGTGCACCTCACCGCCTCCGTGCCGCTGCGTGAGTCCCTCCTGCCGCCCCCGCACCGGCTGCTGATGCTCGGCGCGGCGACACTCATCGCCCCTGGGGTCCTGCTCTACGAGGGGCTGACGCGAAAGGCGCACGACGCCCCCGTGATCGCGGCCATCTCGGGCGTGCTGTTCCTGCTGGTTCTGCTGCGGCTGGCGGCCCGTCGTGGACATCACCGCGGGCGCGGTCGTCGGCTTCGAGGCGCTGGTCCGCTGGCCGCGCGCCCCGCGCCATCCGGTGACGCCGGAGCAGTTCATTTCGCTGGCCGAGGAGACCGGGCACATCTCCGTGCTGGGCTCGTGGGTGCTGGAGAACGCGGTCAGCGACATCGCGGGTCTGCAGCAGCTGCGCGGGATAGGGCAGTCCGCCGTACGTCAGTGTGAACGTGTCCGCCCGCCAGTTCCGGGACGCCGGGTTCGTGGACCAGGTCGGCGAGGCGCTGCGCACGCCGGGGCTGGCGCCGGGCTCGCTCCGGCTGGAGCTGACCGAGACGGTGCTGCTGCGCCGGGACACCCAGATCCAGGCGGTGCTGCACGCCCTGAAGGACCTGGGCGTGCACATCGCGGTCGACGACTTCGGCACCGGCTTCTCGTCCCTGCGCTCTCTGCGGGACTTCCCATCGACGTACTGAAGATCGACAAGTCGTTCATCGACGACATCACCCGCGACCACCAGCAGGTCGCGCTCGTCGAGGGCATCGTGCGGATCGCGGACACGCTGGGGCTGCAGGTGGTCGCCGAGGGCATCGAGAACCCGGCGCAGCGGGATCTGCTGGCCGGGATGGGGTGCCGGTTCGGGCAGGGATATCTGTTCGCGCGGCCGATGACCGTGGAGGACAGCGAGCGCGTCCTGCGGCGCGAGGGGACGGGGTTCGTGCCGGGGTCCGGGGTCACGGAGCGGCCACCCACCCACCGGAGCCTGCCGGTCCGCAGCCGGCGCGAGACGCGCTGGCGGACCTGGATCATCTGCGGCGCACCAGCCCGATGAGCGACGCCGTGCTCGACGAGGTACGGGGCCGACGCATCCGCAGCCGGGGCCACTGGCTGATCGACTTCGCCTCCTGCAACTACCTGGGCTTCGACTGGGACCCGGAGATCGCCGCCAGCATCGATCCCGCGTACGGCGCTGGGGCACGCATCCGAGCCGGTCGCGGCTGCTGGGCAGTCCGCGCCTGTATCCCGTGATCGAGGAACGGCTCACCGCCCTGCTGGGCGCCCCGGACACCCTGCTGCTGCCGACGCCGACGCTGATCCACGCCTCGGTGATCCCGGTCCTCGCCGACGAGGGGCATGTGTTCGTGGAGGCGACCGCGCACCGCACGGTGTACGACGGCTGCCTGGTGGCGCGCGGTCAGGGCGCGACCCTGCGCCGGTTCCACGCCGAACGGCCCGACGAGCTCGACGCGTTGCTGGCCGCGGTGCCCGCCGGCTCGCCCCGGCTGGTGTGCCTGGACGGCGTCGGCAGCATGAGCGGGAACGTCGCCGACCTGCCCGCGACGCCGGCCGCCTCGCCGGCGCCTGTCGCATCGGGCCCGCGTCACGCCGGCCGGGCTGCCCGGTGAACCCGGACATCATCACCGAGGTGTTCACGCCACTCACCCACGAGCTGGCGGTGACCCGCATCGACGCCGTCCGACGCTGCCGGACTACGTTGACTCCGGGATGGTGCTCCTCAACGGACGTGCCCGCTAGCCGAGTTCCAGCGTGGTGACGCCGAAGACACGCTCCTGGGCGTACGGCCGCACCGGGCCCGTGTACATGCGGGCCGTCTCGAAGGAGGGGGTGAAGCCGGCTTCCTCCGCGAGGGCGATGCCGGCCGCGCTGGTCTCGGGGACGTCGATGGCGACCTCCCGGCCGGCCTCGTGGGCGGTCAGGGCGGCGAACAGGGCCCGCGCGTCCTCGGCGGTGTCGGCGAAGAGCGGGCCGATGCGGGGCGTGTCGTGGCCCGGGCGGATCACGCCGAAGCCGGTGACACGGCCGCCGGTGCGGCGGACGACGGCGTGGTGTCCGGCGCCGGTGACCCAGTGCGCGAGGAAGCGAGGCCGGTCGGCCGGAGTGCAGCCGCCGTCGTACGCGGTGATGTCCGCCAGGTCCTCGGGGCGTACGACGCGGACGTCCGCCGGGGCCTCGGCTGCGGGCGCGGTGCCGGTGAACCGGGCGGTGCGGTGGGCGAGCCGGAAGCCGGAGCGGCGGTAGTTGTCCTGCTGGGCGACGACTCCGTCGAGGCCGATCGTGCGGCCTCCGGCGTGGGCGAGCGCGGTCTTCCAGGTGGTCAGGCCGTGGCCGTGGCCGCGCAGGTCGGGGCGGACCAGGTAGCAGCCCAGGAAGGCGTAGTCGGAGCCGTAGTTGACGACGGAGATCGCGGAGACGGGCTCGCCGTCGATCCGGCCGAGGAAGAAGCCGTCGGGGTCCTGGGCGAAGAAGGCCGGGCCGTCGGCGCGTCCCGGGTTCCAGCCCTCGTCGGCGGCCCAGCCGCTGATGACCGGCCAGTCGTCAAGGCCGGCCTGGGTGACGACGAGGTCTTCGAGGGCCGGAGAGGTCATGGATGAGCTCCGTTCCGTGGGGGATTCCGGGGGCGCGGCGATCGGGCCGCGCCCGCAGCATCCTTGCGGATCTTCGAGGAGCGCGTCACGGCGTGATCAAGCCGTTGACGGGATCCCGTCCGGGTACCGCTGAGCGGCGAAGGCGGCCCACCGGTCGTCCTTCGGTGGGCCTCTCCGAGCGGGCGGTCAGATCTCCCCCTTCGGGCGGAAACGCCGGTACAGAGCGGCCCCGCCCAGGACCAGGACGGTGCTGCCCGCGATCACGGGGGCGGTCAGGTCCGCGCCCGTGTGGGCGAGGGAGCCCACGCGCTGCCGCGGGACCGGCTCGGGCTTCGGACGGTGGGTCTCGGGCGGTACGGACGGCTTCGGCGTGGGCTCGGCGGGATGGTCGGGACCGTCGCCGGAGGTGTTCACGGACTCGTTGCCGACGGCGGGGTTGCCGACGCCGGCCACGTTCACGGTGTTGCCGCTGACGTTCACCGGGAGGAGGACCGGCAGTTGGACCCCGGTGCCGGAGAGGACGCCGGGCGAATCCTTTCCGCGGCTCACCGCGGCGGCGCCGCCCGGGTCGCCGCCGTCCTCGTTGGCGCAGGTGTTGCCCGCAGCGGGGTTGAGGAGCCCCACCAGGTTCGCGGTGTTCCCGCACACGTTCACCGGGACGTGTACCGGGAGCTGGACGGTGTTGCCGGAGATCAGCCCCGGCGGGCCTGCCGCGGGACCGTCCGCCGCGGAGTCGGCGTGGACCGGCATCGTCACGGCCATCGCGCCGGATGCGGCGGCGACGGCGAGCACACCGTTTCGGGTAACCCGTCTCATAGGTTCCCTGCCTTCCAGACATGGTCGCGGGCACTCGCCCGCACCGCGTAAAACGCGGGCGAACCATCTGAGTTATGGCTTATCGGCCTTTCACTCCAACGAGCGGCACGACGGTCGAACGGGGAGTGAAGCCGTCGTATGCGTATGCAGGGGGCACAGGGTACGGCAGTCACGGTGGTCCCGCTCGCCCGGAGGCGTGGCATCCGGGGGCCGCTTATCGTGATCGAGGGCGCCGTTCCTCGGTCCGCGACGGGCGCCCCTGGAGGCATGGATGCTGGCCAAGCTGTCAATGCGGCCCACGGTACGGCGCTGCGCGGTCACCGGCGCCGTCGGCCTCGCCCTGCTGGGCGCGGGACTGCCGGCGGCCGCGGACGGCGGCGAACCCGATCTGTCACGGTTCTACCGGCAGAAGGTGGTGTGGGCGAAGTGCGAGGGCGCGGGCACGCCCAAGGACCTGCAGTGCGGGAAGGTGAAGGTTCCCCTCGACTACACGAAACCCGCGGCGGGAACCCTCGATCTGGCGCTCGCCCGCTACCGGGCCACGGGGAAGTCACGGGGCTCGGTGCTGCTGAACTTCGGTGGGCCCGGCGGCGCCGGTGTGCCTCAACTCGCCGATGGGGGCAAGGAGTTCATGGGCCTGACGAACGGCTACGACGTGGTGACCTTCGATCCGCGCGGCGTCGGCCGGTCCTCGCCGGTCAGCTGCGGCGACGGCGCCGAGGACGTGGACGTGACGGACGAGGGAGCGGAGCTCGACGACGACCCTCGGGCCGTGCTCGGGCAGCTCGAGAAGGTGGCCGACATCTGCGCCAAGCACTCCGGCCCCGTCCTGCCCCACATCGGCACCGTCAACGCCGCGCGCGACCTGGACGTGCTGCGCCAGGCCCTCGGCGACAAGAAGCTCAACTACCTCGGTTTCTCCTACGGCACCCGGCTCGGCGCGGTGTACGCGGCCCAGTTCCCCGAGAAGGTGGGCCGGCTGGCGCTCGACGGCGTCGACACGCTGACCGAGCCACTGACCGAGCAGGGCGTGGCGGGGGCCCAGGGGCAGCAGCGGGCGCTGGAGGACTTCATCAACTGGTGTGCGAAAGACATCGCCTGTCCGTTCGGGCAGGATCCGCGCCGGGCCCGGGAGCAGGTCGTCCGGCTGGTCGACTCGATGGACCGGGATCCCGTGCCGACGGACTTCGAGGAGCCGTTCACCGGGCAGGACCTGGTGGGTGCCATCGGACAGGCCCTGTACAGCGAGGAGTTGTGGCCCATGCTGGAGCGGGCCCTCGCCTCGCTTGTCGAGGACGGCGACACCCGCGGCGTGCTGGGGTTCACCAGCGAGGGCATCGCGCGGCCGGGCCGGGAGGAGAACCGCGGCGGGCTTGTCGACGAAGAGGACGTCCCCCTGGACAACCTTCCGGCGGCGCTGCTGGCGATCAACTGCGCGGACGACCCCGACCGCCCCACCGCCGAGCAGATCACCAAGGACCTCGGCCGGCTGCGCGCCGAGTACGAGGAGGCGTCGCCGGTCTTCGGCCGCTACCGCCTCACCGAGGTACTGATGTGCTACGGCCGCCCCCGCGGGACCGACTTCATCCGCGAGCAGGTGAAGAACGTGGACACGCCGAAGATGCTCCTCGTGGGCACCCGCGGCGACCCGGCGACGCCGTACCGCTGGACGGTGGAGACGGCGCGGCGGCTCGGCTCCGCCGCCGTGGTCCTCGACAACAAGGGCCGGGGCCACACCGGGTACGGCTCCTCCAAGTGCGTGCACCGCAAGGTCGACACGTTCCTGCTCTACGGCACACTGCCGGCCGGCGGCGGCTCCTGCGGGGCCGAGGACGACGGTGACTGAGGTGCACCGCCACGGCCTGCTGAATCCCGGCGCCTCGGCAACCCGACGAATTACCCCTAATGCCCGATCGGCGAATCAGTCCTATCGTGCTGTTATGGAGCACGCACTCAGTCCCACGACCCTCACCGAGCTGCGGCGCCCGCGCCCCTATCCGGCCGTGTCCGTGCTGACGCCGACACATCGCCGGGAGCCCGACAACGCCCAGGATCCGGTCCGGCTGCGCAATGTCGTGGCCGAGGCCAAGAAGCAATTGGAGGCCGATCCCGCGGTCAGCCGGGACCGGCGCAGCGATGTCGTCAAACACCTCGACCGGGCGCTCGCCGAGATCGATCTG
Organism: Streptomyces dysideae; assembly: GCF_001514305.1. Classification (GTDB taxonomy): domain Bacteria; phylum Actinomycetota; class Actinomycetes; order Streptomycetales; family Streptomycetaceae; genus Streptomyces; species Streptomyces dysideae. The sequence continues at coordinate 75,441 of NZ_KQ949114.1, read as the reverse complement.
GCGCATGCCGAGGACGGCCTGGTGATCTTCGCCGCCCCGGGTGAGCACCAGGTGTGGTCGCTCGCCCGCTCCGTGCCCGAGCGCGTGGTGCTCTCGGACACCTTCCTCACCCGCAACCTGGTCTCCGCACAGGCCGCCGAGCGGCCCTTCTGGGCGCTGTCGGTCTCCGCCGACCGCGTCACGCTGTGGAACGGCGGCACGGACCGGTTCACCGAGGCCCACACCGGCGGCTTCCCGCTGACCAGGAACTTCGACAACTTCGACGCCGAGCGCCAGGAGCAGATCGGTGACATGCCGAGCACGTTCCGCGACGAGGGCGTCCGGCACTTCCTGCGCGACGCCGACATCGCGCTGGGCGCGGTCCTGCGCGAGGATCCGCGGCGGCTGTACGTCACCGGCGAGCAGGCGGCCCTGTCCGTGCTGGACGAACTCGGCAGCGTCACCAAGGGCGCGGTGCACGTCCCGCACGGTGGGCTCGCGCACGGCACTCCGGAAGCCGTGCGGCAGGCACTGCGACCGCTCATGGCGGCCGAGGCCCGCAAGAACACCGACGCGGTGGCGCGGGAGCTGGAAACCGCACGTGGCCGCAAGGCGTTCGCGGCGGGCGTCGACGAGCTCTGGCAGAACGCCCGTGAGGGCCGTGTGGCCCTGCTGGCCGTCGAGGAGAACTACCGGGTGACGGTGCGTGACCAGGACGGCGGCCATCTGATCCCGGCGGAGAGCGGCGACCTCGACGCCCGCGAGGACATCGTGGACGAGATCGTGGAGCAGTGCCTGGAGACGGGCGCCGACGTCCGCTTCGTACCGGACGGCGCACTGGGCGACGCGAGCGGCATCGCAGGCGTACTGCGGTACTGAGCCGGACATAGAACACGGGGTCGTCGAACAGGCGAATGAACGACGACCCCATCGCTCGACGAACCGTCAAATCACGTACGCTGACTACGACTTGACCCGCCCGGCGGTGTACACCATCGACGCAGTGCAACCACTCCGTGAAGACTGTGGCATATGCCAGAAGCACCACCGTATCGTGTGTTGCCAAATCCCTTACAGGGCGTCGCGGGCTGTGCAACAGTCGTAACGGTCCTTCCGTCAGCCTTGGTCGTACCGTCCCCGCATCGGAGTGCGTCATGCCGTCCCATCTCTCTGCGGACCGCTCAGCAGCCCAGCCGCCAGGCCGAGGCTCGGTCGACGCCCTGATAACGCAGGCGCGGCGGCTCAAGGGCGACGTGGACGCCGTACGGCGGGACACGCAGAGCGACGGCGCGGACCCGCAGGAGCGGTGGCAGCGCGCACTGTGCGACCTGGCGCTGCACCAGCTCAACGACCTGGACGAGCACCTCGCGCAGCTGCGGGACGGCCCTCCCCCCGTCCCCGCGTCGGCCGCACGGACCGTGGCGCCCACTCCCCGGCACGGCTCACTGCTCAGCCGGGTCGGCAGCGCGGAGTGGAACCTGCTGACGGACGTGGCCAGTTGGTCCGGGGAGCTCTACCAGATCCTGGGCCGCGACCCCGCCACTCCCCCGCTCACCCTGGACGAACTGCCCTCCCTGGTGCACGACGAGGACCGGCCGAAGCTGACCACGATGGTCACCGACTGCCTGGTCGACGCCAAGCCCATCGACGGGGAGTTCCGGGTCGTGCGCCAGGACGGCGAAGTCCGGACCGTGCACATGATGGGCGAGCCCGTGCTCGACACCGACGGCAGCACCGCCTCGATGTGGGCCGTGCTGCGCGACGTCAGTGAACTGCGCCGCAGCCAGCGGGCGGTCAGCGAGACCCGTGACTCGCTGCAGCGCCACCAGGATCGCGCGCAGACCGAGCACCGGCTCGCGGTCGAGCTGCAGGAAGCCGTGCTGCCGCCGTGGCGCGGCTCCCTGCGGCTCCCGCACCGGGGCCCCGAGACCCTGGACCTGGCCGCGCACTGTCTGCCGTCGTCGACGCGCGCACTGATCGGCGGCGACTGGTACGACGCGCTCGAACTGTCCGACGGCGACACACTGCTGAGCGTCGGCGATCTCACCGGTCACGGCGTCGCCGTCACCTCGGGTATGGCGACGCTGCTGGGCGCCGTACGCGGCATGGCGATGGCGGGCACCCGGCCGGGACAACTGCTGTCCCTGCTGAACCAGTTACTCGACGCCACCGTCCAGCCGGCCCTCGGCAGCGCGGTCTGCTGCCGCTACCGGCCCGAGACCCGCACCCTGACCTGGGCGCAGGCCGGACACCCCGCCCCGCTGCTGTTCCGCGACGGGACGGGGCGCAGGCTGAACGCGCCGGACGGCGTTCTGCTCGGCGCGACCACCGGTGCCTCCTACGAGCAGGCCGAAGAGACCCTCGAAGTGGGCGACCTGCTCCTGCTGCACACCGACGGGCTGGTGCCCAGGGGCGGTGGGAGCGAGGCGGTGCATCCCCTCCTCGGCCTGGCCCCGCGGTTCGGCGCGGCGTGCACCGCACAGGACTGTGTGCGGCTGGTCGTGGAGGAGTTCGGTGAGACCGAGCGTGCGGACGACGCCTGTGTGCTCGTGGCCAGGGTGACGTCGTAAGGCAGCGGACGGCACCGGAACGGCGGCACGATCCCCCTGTGCTCGTGCCTTCCTGTGCTGCCTGTGCGCTACGCCTGTGCGCTGTTGCCGCCCGACTTCCTCGGCCGCGGCAGCGCCAGCCTGATCTCCTCCCGCAGCTCGTGGATCTTCGGATAGCTGGCGTACTCGGCGGTGAGCCGGTACATCTGGCGCAGCCGGTCCCAGGTGCGGCGGGAGGAGTTCGAGCCCATCGACATCAGGGCCAGCCGTGCGTACCGGTCCGCCTGTTCGGGGTCGTCCGCGATGAAGCAGGCGGAGGCCATGGACAGATGGTCGAAGATCTTCGAGCGCTCCCGGCCGTCGATGCGCAGGGCCAGGGCCTTGTCCGCGTAGTGCTGCGCGTGCGCGGCCGCACCCGGCTCGAACTCCGCCAGGGTGCGGTAGGCCAGGGCCTGCATGCCGTACAGATCCTCGTCCTTGAAGGTCTGCATCCAGTCCGGCGGTTCCAGGTCGTTCCGGTCGGAGACGAAGAGGTCCTCCGCCCGGCCGAGCGTCCGGCGCATCGCCTGGCCCTTGCCCATCGACGCCTGTGCCCATGCCTCGATGGTGTGGAACATCGCCCTGGTGCGCGGCAGCACCTGCTCGCCCGAGCCGGACTGGGCGAGCTTCATGAGGTCGAGTGCGTCGTCGGGCCGGCCGAGGTGCACCATCTGGCGAGCCGCCCGTGAGAGCGCCTCCCCGGCGCGGGGCCGGTCGCCGCCCTCCCGGGCCGCGTGGGCGGCGATGACGAAGTACTTCTGGGCCGTGGGTTCCAGGCCGACGTCGTGCGACATCCAGCCCGCGAGGACGGCGAGGTTGGCGGCGACGCCCCACAGGCGCCGCTGGAGGTGGTCGGGATGCCGGTAGGCGAGCATGCCGCCCACCTCGTTGAGCTGCCCCACGACTGCCTTGCGCTGCAGCCCGCCGCCGCGGGCCGCGTCCCAGGCGCGGAACACCTCGACCGAGCGCTCCAGCTCCTCGATCTCCTGTGACCCGATGGGGGCGGCCTCATAGCGGTCGAACCCGGCGGGGTCGGCGTGCAGGGGATCGTCGAAGCGGGGGGCGTCGGTTTTGAGAGTCGGGTCGGTGTGCAGCCAGTCGTACATGGCGCTGCTGAGTGCGGATCCCGCGGTGAGCGCGACACCCGCACCCACCAAGCCGCGTCGGTTGAGCATGAGGTCCATTCCCGTGAATTCGGTGAGGACCGCAGCAGTCCGCTCGGGCGCCCACGGCACACCGTCGGGATGCTCCACACTCCCGCCGTCCTGCCGTTTCCCCGTACGCCCGTGCCGGACCAGACCGAGGTCCTCGATGGTCACGACACGGCCGAGACGCTCGGTGAACAGGGCCGCCAGCACCCGCGGCACCGGATCGCGCGGGATCTCTCCCACGTCGATCCACCGCCGTACCCGTGAGGTGTCGGTCGCCAGCTGGGGGTGGCCCATGGCCGCCGCCTGCCGGTTGACCAGCCTCGCGAGCTCGCCCTTGGACCAGCCGGCGAGGCCGAACAGGTCTGATAGGCGGGTGTTGGGTTGTCCGCTCACGTCAAGCCCCCAGGTTCTCGGCTGAGTTGACAGTAGCCCCGTGAGAGTTGCCGGGCGACTATTCGCCACGGTTCGCCAGGGTGCGCCAGATGGTGTGCCACTGGGCATCGGGTGTCAGGTAGGAACGCGCCACCCCGACCCGGTCGCCTTCAGGAACAAGGGATGCATTTCCCCAGGGTGCACCCGGGCGACCGGGCCGGGTAGCGCACTGACGTCGCAGGCACACGAAGGGATCTGTTTCTCCCATGTACGCAGCATCGTCCTCCGTGTCCGCCCCGCCCCGGTCACTGCATCCCCGCCCGGGCGGCAGCGGCCCCTATCTCGACCCCGCGCGACCGGCGGCCGCCCCCGTGCTCGGTGCCGGCCGGCCGCGGCGCGCCGCGGGGCCCGGCACTCAACCGCTCAGCGGGAGACTCGACTTGTCCGGCCCTCAGGGCGCCCAGTTGCGTACGGCGATCGCGTCGGTGCACCGGATCTGCCCGGAGTTCGCTCCGGTGCAGGTGCTGCGCCGCAGCGGCCGGTCCGTGCTCCTGGTCGGAACGACCGGACGCAGCACGGCCGTCGCGAAGTGCTTACTGGACCACTCGCCGGCGTGGGCCGAGCGGGTCCGGCACGAGATAGCGGCATACCGCTCGTTCGTCCGGCACCGCCCGCCCGTGCGGGTACCCCGGCTGATCGCGGCGGATCCGGACAACTGCACGCTGGTCATCGAGCGGATGCCGGGACGGGTGGCGGCACTGCAGCGGCACCCGGCCGAGGCGCCGCCGCGGGCGGACATCAGAGCGGCACTCGGCGCGATCTGCCGGCTGAACGCCTGGCGGCCGCCGGCGGGCACGTTCGACGCGCCGCTGGACTACGCGGCCCGGATCTCCCGGAATCACGAGCTGGGGCTGCTCACCGACCGGGACCTGGGCGACCTGCAGAAGCTGCTGCACGGCATCGCGCACGCGGCCGGACGACAGGGCATGGGCCAGTTCTGCCACGGTGACGCGCTCCTGTCCAACATTCTCCTGTCACCGGCCGGTCCAGTGCTGGTGGACTGGGAGCACGCGGGCTGGTATCTGCCGGGCTACGACCTGGCGACGCTGTGGTCGGTGCTCGGTGACGCGCCGGTGGCGCGCCGGCAGATCAGCCAGATCGCCCAGTCCGCGGGGCCGGCCTCGCGGGACGCGTTCCTGGTGAACCTGATGCTCGTACTGACCCGTGAGATCCGTACCTACGAGACGGCCGTGCAGCGTTCGATGCACGACACGACCCCGGCGGCACCGGGAGTGGCCCACCCGGGTGCTGCGCCGTCCGGCGAGGAACAGCGGCTGCTGCTGAGGCGGCTGCACGACGACTGCCAGCTGGCCCGACGGGCTGTGCGCGCGGCGGTCGGCACTCGCTGACGGGGACGGCGGTCCGCGATGCGCCTGGACAGCGGCGCACCGCGGGCCTTCGTGTGTCCGCGGTTCCTTTCGGCGGGCCTCCTTTCAAACGGGCCATTGGTGTACGCCACTGACGCACCGCAGGCCCGAACGCCGCCGCCACGAAACTCCCGGGCCCCGCTGACCGGGGAATTCACTCGCCCCTGGGCATGATTGACGGATCGTCGGCAAGCCGGTACCACAGACGCACGCCCGGCCCCGCACGGCTCATCGCGCCCGACCGTCCCAGGAGGCTGCATTGCGAGGACCCGTCACCGACCCGAAGCGAGCCGCCGGGCCCAGAGCTATGCGGACGGCCGCCGGTGCGGTCGCCTCCGCCGCGCTGCTGCTTCCGCTGCTCGGCGCGGCACCGTCCGACGCCCGGACGTCCGCGAGCCGTCTCCAGCTGGCGTTCGCCGCCGCGGCCGCCGAGTACCGCGTGCCGCAGAGCGTGCTCCTCGGTGTCTCCTATCTCCAGTCCCGCTGGGACGCGCACGGTGCGACGCCGAGCGTGACCGGCGGCTACGGCCCGATGCATCTCACCGACGCCCGCACCGCCCTCGCCGAGACCCCGCACCACAGCGAGGGGGCGGAGGACGCCCGCGGCGACAGCGCCCGCGCTCGCCTGCTCCCCGACGCGAAAGCGCCGGCGCCCTCCGGCCTCCCGGCTCGCCTCAGGACGTTGCCGGAGGCGGCCGAGCTGACCGGACTGAGCCCGGCGGAACTGCGTACCGACCCCGCCGCCAACGTGGCGGGCGGCGCCGCGCTCCTGGCAGCCGCGCAGCAGGACCTGGGCGAGCCGCTGAGCGAGGACCCGGCGGACTGGTACGGGGCGGTGGCGCGCTTCTCGGGTGCCGACGACACCGCGACGGCATCGGCGTACGCGAACGACGTCTACGACGTGATCCGCACCGGCCAGGAACGCACCACGGACGCCGGCCAACTGGTTGCCCTGGCGGCGCAGCCGGCCCTCGCCCCCGACACCGCGCAGTTGGCGGGGGCCGGGCTGCGTACGCTCGCCGCCGGTGGCACAGAGTGCCCGAAGACGGTGTCCTGCGAGTGGCTCCCGGCGCCGTACGAGGAGTTCGGGGACGATGACTACGGCAACCATGACCTGGGCGACCGGCCCGCCTCGCAGAGCATCAGGTACATCGTCGTCCACGACACGGAGGGCACCTGGGAGGGCGTCCTCAATATGGTGCAGGACCCGACCTATGTGTCCTGGAACTACACCCTGCGCTCCACGGACGGGCACATCGCCCAGCACGTGAAGGCGAAGGACGTGGCCTGGCACGCGGGCAACTGGTACGTCAACGCCAAGTCGATCGGCCTGGAGCACGAGGGCTTCCTGGCGGATCCGGACGCCTGGTACACGGAGGCGATGTACCGGTCCTCGGCACGTCTGGTGCGGTACCTCGCGCAGAAGTACGGCATCCCGCTGGACCGGCAGCACATCCTCGGCCACGACAACGTGCCGGGCACGACCACGGCGACCATCAAGGGCATGCACACCGACCCGGGCCCGTACTGGGACTGGCGGCACTACTTCGAACTCCTCGGCAGCCCCTTCGAGCCGAGCGCCGACCAACGCGGCGGACTGGTGACGATCCGCCCCGACTACGCCACCAACCAGCCCGGGTACACGGGCTGCGACGCCAAGGGCGAGCCGTGCACGGCGCACGGTTCGAGCGCCGTGCGGCTGCACTCCGGGCCGGGCGACTCCTACCCCCTGATCAAGGACATCGGTCTGGGCACGGTCCCGGGCACCGGGGTGAACGACCTGTCCTCCCGGGTCTCCACCGGTCAGCAGTACGCGGTCGCCGGCCGCGACGGCGACTGGACGGCGATCTGGTACCTGGGCCAGAAGGCCTGGTTCAAGAATCCGAAGCAGGACCCGACGGCGGTGGACGCGGCCGGTCTGGTGGTGACGCCCAAGAAGGGCGCGGACAGTGTTCCGGTGTACGGACGCGCGTACCCGGAGGCATCCGCCTACCCGGACGGAGTGCCCGTCCAGGCGGTGTCGCCGCTGCCGTACCCCCTCCCGAAGGGGCAGAAGTACGTGGTCGGCGACAAGGTGCCGGGCGAGTACTACTACGCGGTGACCTTCGACCAGGCCGACCACAAGGTCGTGGTCGGCAAGGACCTGTACTACGAGATCCAGTTCGGTCACCGGGTGGCGTTCGTGCGGGCGGCGGATGTGCGGGTGGTGCCGTAGTCAGGCCTCCCGCTCCCAGACGTACCGTCGGCCGGCCACCGCCTTGAAGGTCACCCGGCTCTCCTTCAGCAGGTCGCTGACCACGGTGAGTTCACGGGTGCGTGACGCGGTCAGGGCGATGCGGGTGGCCCGGCCGTCCGTCCACGCGATGTCGACGGTGGCGCCGCCGCGGGCCCGCAGGCCGTGGACCGAGCCGTCGGGCCATGCGGCGGGGAGGGCGGGCAGGATCTCGATGGCGTCGTGCTGGCTCTGCAGCAGCATCTCCACGATGCCGGAGGTGGCGCCGAAGTTGCCGTCGATCTGGAAGGGCGGGTGGGTGTCCCAGAGGTTGGGCAGGGTCGAGGACTCGAGCTGTTCGGCGAGCATGAGGTGGGCGTGGTCGCCGTCGCGCAACCGGGACCAGAAGTTGATCTTCCATGCCTTGGACCAGCCGGTGCCCCCGTCGCCGCGTGCGGTCAGGGAGACCTTGGCGGCCTCGGCCCACTCGCTGCCGGGTTCGATCTGCCGTCCCGGGTGCAGGGCGAACAGATGGGAGACGTGCCGGTGCTGGTCGGTGGAGTCGTCCAAGTCCTCCTTCCATTCCTGGAGTTGGCCCCAGGAGCCGATGCGCAGGCCGGGGTCGAGCCGGTCGAGGGCCTGCTCGACACGGTGGCGGAAGTCGGGGGCGTCGCCCAGGACGCGTGCCGCTTCGAGGGTGTTGGTGAACAGGTCGTGCACGATCTGCTGGGACATGGCCGCGCCGGCCGTGAAGTCGCCGTGCTCGGGTGAGTAGCTGGGGGTGACGACGAGGGTGCCGTCGCGCGGATCGGTACGCAGGTTGGCGAGCCAGAACTCGGCTGCCTCCTTCAGCACCGGGTAGGCGGTGGTGCGCAGGTAGTGCGTGGAGCCGCCGAACCGGTAGTGCTCGTACAGCTGTTGGGTGAGCCAGGCCGCCGCCTCGGGGAACCAGAACGCGGTCGCCCAGTCGTGCACACCGGTGAAGCCGTACGGGTTGGTCTCGTTGTGCACGACCCAGCCGTCGGACCCGAACATCTCCAGTGCGGTACGGCGTCCGGGCGCGCGCAGTGCCTCGACGAACCGGTCGTACGGTGCCGTCGTCTCGGCGAGGTTGGCGGCCTCGGCGGGCCAGTAGTTCATCTGCAGGTTGATGTTGACGTGGTAGTCGGCGGACCACGGGGGTGAGGTGCTCTGGTTCCAGACGCCCTGGAGGTTGGCGGGCAGGGAGCCGGGTCGGGAGGAGGCGACGAGCAGGTAGCGGCCGTACTGGAAGTAGAGGGCTTCCAGGGCGCGGTCCGCCGGGCTGGTACCGCCTGCGTAGCCGGAGAGCAGCCGGTCGGTGGGGATGTCCGCGGGCAGTGACTGGCCGATGTCGAGGGCGACTCGGCGGAAGAGGGCGCGGTGGTCGCGGACGTGGCGGACAACCAGGGACGGGTAGCGGTCGCCCGCCTGCTCGACGGTGCGGGTGACGGCGGCGTGCGGGTCGGGGCCGCGGTAGTCGGGGTGGGTGTCGGCGTAGTCCGTGCCCGCGGCCAGGACGAACCAGGCGCTGTCGGCCCCGGTCACGGTGATCGTGCCGTCGGCGTTCGACGCAACGGTGCCGCCCTCGCTGCGCACCCGGATCTGTGCCTCGAAGCGCAGCCCGTTGTCGGCCAGCGCGCCCCGCACGGTGAGCGTCCCGTCGGCCGCGGTAGCGGTGAAGTCGGTGCGCGGTGAGGTGTAGCGGAGAGTGAAGGCGACGCTGCCAGGACGGTCGGCGCCGATGCGTCCCGCGATCACGCCGTCGGGATGGGAGGCGAAGAACTCCCTTTGGTGGCGGACGCCCTGGTGGGTGTAGGCGACCGTGGCGACGGCCCGGTCGATGTCGAGCTCGCGGCGGTAGTCGTCGGGCGTCGTGGCCGGTGCGCCAGGCATGTCGAGGCGCAGGTCGCCGAAGGTCTGGTGGGCGCCGTAGCCGGCCCGGGGCTGCCCGAGCACGTCGGCCACCGCCTCGGGGTCGAGCCTGGTCCGTGCGTCGAGGTCGTCCTGTAAGGCGGTGATCGCACCGGGGCGGGGCTCGCGCCAGTTGCCGTGGTCGTAGCCCTGGGCGGAGCCGGGGCCGCCGGTCCACAGGGTCTTCTCGTTGAACTGCAGCCGCTCGGAGGCGAGGGTGCCGAACACCATGGCGCCGAGTGCGCCGTTACCGATGGGCAGGGCCTCGCGCTCCCAGTCGGCGGCCGGTGTGGCGTACCAGAGGGCCAACGGCTGGGATACCTCGTACGTCGATACATCGGAGGATTCTGCGGCGGCAGTGTCTGCGACTGCACCGCCCAGAGCCAGGCCACCTGCCCCGCCGACTGCGGCTTTCAACGTGGCACGCCGAGAGACTTGGGCGGACTGACACGACTCATGCGACTCATGCGACATGACCCCTGACGCTAGAGGTCCGATGACCTCACGACAAGGGTCATGACAACACGTGCGAAACCCCGAACGGGGTGGGTGAGAGTGGGGCCGGCTCAGCCCTGCTGGAAGAGCTCCGCGGGCAGCGGCTTCAGGAGTGCGTACAGGTCGTCGGTGATGGGGCGGTCCCAGGCGGCGATGGTGACCAGGACGTTGTCGCTGCGGTCGAACTGGACGCAGGAGATCCGGCTCTCGGAGAGCTTGAGGCGGCGCACGATCAGGAGGTTGTCGCCCTGCATCACCGGGACGTCCTCGGTGCCGACGACGGTGACCTCCTCGTCGTTCTCGAGGGCGACCAGCAGCTGGCCCACCTCGAAGGGGATCTCGCCCTCGGCGATCTCGCGGGCCGGGGAGCCCTCCGGCAGGTTACCGATGACCATCGCGGGGCCGCGGCCGCCGAACAGGTCGTAGCGCAGGAACACGCCCTGGCAGGTGCCGTCGGGGGCGGGCAGCAGGCCGGCGCCCAGATTGCCGGGCCAGTCGCCCGGGTCCATGGCCAGTACGTCGAATTCGGGCCCGGCGGGAGTGGCACTGCGGCGGCGGAGGAACGACATGCCGCCCATGGTACGTGGCCGGGGCAGGTCCGTGACGTGCGGGCGGAGCTATCCGCGGGACCATTCCGGGAGCGCCGTCGGCAGGCCCGTGTGGTCCGTGCCGAGCTTGCGGTAGACCGCCGAGAGCAGGCGGACGACGGTCGGCTCGTCGGTGTGGAGTTCGCGGGCGGTCTCGGCGGTGGTGCGGCCGCGGACGGTGAGGGTGGCCGCGGTGCGTTCGCGGGCGGTGAGGGTGTCGGTCGGGGTGCTGTGCAGGAGGCGGGGGCGCAGTCCGGCGGCGTTGAGTTCGTCACGGGCGGCCTCGACGAGACCGTCGGCGCCGCACTGCACGGCCGCGTCGAGGCCGCGGTAGAGGTGGTCGGCGGATTCCCGGGGGCGGCCGGTGCGGCGCAGTTCGGTGCCGAGGGCGACCAGGGCGCAGGCGAGTTCGTACGCGGACGGGGAGCGCTCCAGGTAGGCGACGGACTCCTCGAGGTACTTCACACGCGTCGCGCCGGAGGAGACTTCGGCGGCCGTGCGCAGGGCCTGGCCGATGGCGGACGGGGTGCCGAACTGGCGGGCGCGGGCGAGTGCTTCACGGGCGGTGGCGACGGCGCGTTCGGGGGTGTCGTGGCGCTCGGCGCGGGCGAGGTGGAGCTGCCAGGGGCACCAGGCGGGGTTGCGCATGCCGCGCGGGTCCAGCCGGCGGCCCGCGGCGGCCAGCTGCTCCGCCGCGTCCTTGCTGAGGCCGCGGGCGAGGAGCAGCTCGCCGTGCACGGTCTGGGCGTCGGGGAAGACGACGGCGGCCGGGAAGGGCTCGCCGAAGCAGTAGTCGTCGGCGATCTGCGCGGCCTCGGTGATCCGGCCGCGGGCGAGGAGGACCTCGATGAGGATGCCCACGGCGTACCAGTGGGCGGGGGTGCCGGGTCCGACGCGCTCGGCGAGCCGGAGTCCGGCGCGGACGAAGTCCTCGGCCTCGGGGAGGCGGCCGCGCCGGTAGCGGACGTAGGCGAGGAGCGTGTACGCGAAGGAGAGGTGGGCACCGCGCCAGCCCTGCCGTTCGAAGCCGGCGATGCCCTCGGTGAACAGCTCCTCCGTGCGGCCGGGCCGGTCGGCGTACATAAAGGTCAGGGCGACCAGGACGGGGACCTCGAAGCCGCGGTCGGGTTCGGCCCAGCCGAGGCCGCCGTCGAGGGCGCGTTCGGCGTGCTGGAGGGCGATGTGGGCGGGTTCGCCGCGCAGGACGGCGTCCCAGGTGCGCAGGCCGATGACGTACCGCTCGGTGAGGTCGCGGCCCTTGAGCCGGTCGGCGAGCCGGGTGAGGCGGCGGGAGCGGGAGGGGTGGTCGGGTTCGTCGGCGCGGAAGGCGTCCCACATGAACTGCTCGGCGGTCATGCGCAGTCTGACGCGGGCGTCGTCGGTGACGCGGATCTCGCGGGCGAGGGTGTCGGAGGCTTCGGCGAGGCGGTCGCTGTGGGCGAGGACCTGGGAGAGGCGGTAGACGATGTGGTGCCTCAACTCCGGGTCGCTGATGGGTTCTTCGAGGGCGGCGCGCAGATGGTTGACCGTGGTGGCCGGTTCGGTGAGCAGGGAGGCGCTGCCGAGTTCGTACAGGACGGCGGCCCGGCCCCCCGGGGGCGGGGGTTCGCGGAGGGCGCGGGCGAGGTAGCTGCGGGCGGCGTCGGGGGCACCGGCCCGGAGGGTCTCCTCGGCGGCGGCGCGCAGTTGCTGCACGACCCACGTGTCGCCTTCGGGGTGGGTCTCCAGGAGGTGGCGGGCGGCGGCGGAGGGGCCGAGGCCGTCGTCGATGACGCACCAGGCGGCCTGGCCGTGCAGGGCGACGCGGACGCCGGGCGGTATGGCCCGGTAGACGGCGGTGGCGATGAGCGGGTGGACGAACTCCAGGGTGTCCACGCCGGTGAGGATGCGGACGCCGCGCAGGGCGTCGGCGGCGTCGGCGGCCTCCTCGGGGCCGACTCCGGCGACGGCCGCGGCGAGGGCCGGGCGGATCTCGGTGCCGAGGACGGCGCAGGCCCAGGCGAAGCGGACGGTGGAGGCGCCGAGGCGTTCGAGGCGGGCGACGAGGCCACTGCCCTTGACGGCGGCGGCGAGGTCGCGCAGCAGATGGGCGCCGGTCTCGGTGGGGGCGAGGCCGCGATCGCGCACCTTGGCCAGCAACTCGACCGTCTCGAAGGGGTTTCCGGCGGTGACGGCCCAGCACTCCCGGCAGAACGCGTCGTCGGTGTAGGCGCCGAGCGACTCCCGGGCCAGGCGGGCGACGGCGGCGGCGCTGAGCGGCTCCAGGCCGATGGGGCGTCCGCCCGCACGGCCGGGCAGGTGACGGAACGACTCGGCGTGGTCGGGGAGTTCGTCGGGCCGGTAGGCGACGACGACCAGCATCGGCAGTTCCTCGGCGCGCGGCGCGAACGCGGCCAGCCAGCGCAGGGACTCGGGGTCGGCCCAGTGCGCGTCGTCCAGCACCAGGACCATCGGGGCGCGTTGCACGGCGAGGTGGGTGAGCACCCAGTCGAGGCCGTCGCGCAGGCCCTGCTGGTCGGGCGGGGCGCCGCCGGTCGGGGCGCACAGGCCGAGGGCGGGGCCGACGATGTCGTACCAACTCCCCAGCGAGGAGCGGAGTTCGGACTCGGGTGCCCCGGCGAGCCGCGGCTGGAGGAGCTGCCGGGCGACATGGAAGGCGACGCGCTGTTCCTGGTCGCCGCCCCGGGCGGACACGACGGTGCAGCCCCGGGCGGCGGCGCGGCGCCGGACCTCGGCGAGGAGGGTGGTCTTGCCGATGCCGGCGCGGCCGGCGAAGGCGAGCAGGGCGCCGCGGGGGCGGTCGGGGGGCCCGGCGCCGTCCAGGCGTGAGCCGACGAGCTCCCCCAACGCCTCGTCGACGGCGGAGAGTTCGGTCTCGCGCTCGAAGAGCGTCCTTCTGCGCTGCACCATGCCGCACCCCCTGTCACGGTGGTGCGCCCGCGCGGGGAGCGGGCGCGCTCCGTGACCTACAGGCACCTCAGCGTACGCGCGACGGGGGTCACGCGACCCGCCCTGACCGTTTCTGATCGATGCTGTTCTACGACTGTCTTCTTGTGTCGTTCGTGGTGGCGGGCGACGCTGGCACGGTTCCCGCAGGACGGCGTGCACCACTCCTGACGCGGGGGCGACCGCGGCAGCGTCCTGCCCAGCACCGAACCACAGCACCGCTCGATGTCGGCGGCGTGCGGCTCGACACCGCCCAGCGCGGCGGCCAGCGCGGCGCCGACGGCGCCCGAACCACCGGTGGCCTTCGGCGGACGCCTCACTCCTCCGGCGGCGCCGGCGGTACCACCGCCACCGGGCTCGCCGCATGCAGCAGCACCGCCTGCGTGACCGAGCCCATCATGCGGGCCGGTGCCAACAGGCGGCGGCGGTGGCGGCCGACGACGACTAGGTCGGCGTCCTTGGAGGCCGCGACCAGGTGGCCGGCCGCGTCGCCCGGGGCCGGGTAGGGGTCGGCGCGGACCTCGGGGTGGCGTTCGCGGTGCGGGGTGAGGAAGCCCTCGGCGAGGGTGCGGGTCTCGTTCTCGACGGCGTCCTGGTCGACTGCCGGCGGTACGAGCTCGCCGGGGGCAGCCGTCCAGACCTGCACCGGCCACGGGTAGGCGGCGACCACCTGGAGGCGGGCGCCGCGCAGGGCGGCCTCGGTGAAGGCGAAGGCGAGTGCGGCCTCGTCGGGGCTGTCGACCTGCAGGCCGACGACCACGCGCGGCCCGGGTTCCACCGCCGGCCCCTCGTGGTCCCCCACTGCCCGAAAGGCGTGGGAGGTGCCCCCATCGCGCCCGGGCCGGGACACCACGACGACCGGGCACTCGGCGTCACGGGCGGCGGCCATGCCGTTGGAGCCGAGCAGCAGGCTGGCGAAGCCGCCGCGGCCCCGGGAGCCGAGCACCAGCAGCTGGGCGGTGGAGCCCAGCTCGGGCAGCACGACGCCGGGTGCGCCCTCCATGCCGAGGTACTCCGTCACCGGCCGGTGGACCTGACCCTCCAGGTAGGCGCGCACCTGCTCGAGGACCGGATCGTCATCGGGCTCCGGCAGCGCGCCGGCAGCCAGAAGGTCCGGCGGCGTCCAGGCGGCGTACTGCCGCACATGGACCACCCGCAGCGGCGCCCCGCGCAGCCGCGCGGCGTCGAGGGCCCAGTCCAGGGCGCGCAGGCTGTCGTCCGAACCGTCGACCGCCGCGATCACCGGCAGGGTGCTCATGGGTTCCTCACTCCGGAGTACGACCGCCCCCGTCCTGGGGCCAGCCTGGCTCAGGCGTCGGCCCCAGGAGGGTGTCGAGGTCGCGTGTCCGGAAAAACGGGGCGGAACACCCCGGATCGGCCCGCCGGCTCAGGTGAGGTCGAACTCCCCTTCCCGCGCTCCCGACACGAACGCGCCCCATTCCGCAGGCGTGAAGATCAGGGAAGGGCTCTCCGGGCGGCCGCTGTTGCGCATCGCGATGAATCCCTCGACGAAGGCGATCTGGACATCCCCCCGTCCGCGGCTGCTCGAGTGCCACTCGGCGTTGCTGAGGTCCAGCTCCGGCTTGTCCCAGCCCGCGAGCGGCTGCTGCATCATGGTGCTCTCGGCCACGTCCGTGCTCCTCCCGGTTCGTCGTCCGCGGCCAGCCTAGCGATCGGTTCCGGGCGCCGACAGGTCACGTGAGGGGGACCTTTCAGGAGTCGGGCGGTTCGGAGCCCACGAGCCACATCGAGAAGAACTGGGACCCGCCGCCGTAGGCGTGCCCGAGCACCCGCCTGGCGCCTTCCACCTGGTGTTCTCCGGCCTGGCCGCGCACCTGGAGGGCCGCTTCCGCGAACCGGATCATGCCGGAGGCGCCGATGGGATTGGTCGACAGGACACCGCCCGACATGTTGACGGGCAGGTCCCCGTCCAACTCGGTCACCCCTGACTCGGTCAGTTTCCAGCCCTCGCCCTCGGCGGCGAAGCCGAGGTTCTCCAGCCACATGGGCTCGTACCAGGAGAACGGTACGTACATCTCGACGGCGTCGATGTCCCGGCGCGGGTCGGCGATCCCGGCCTGGCGGTACACGTCGGCGGCGCAGTCCTTGCCGGCCTGCGGCGACACCGCGTCCTTGCCGGCGAAGAGCGTCGGCTCGCTGCGCATGGCGCCGCCGAGCATCCAGGCGGGCGGACGCGGGGCGCGGGCGGCTCCGGCCCGGTCGGTGAGGATCATGGCGCAGGCGCCGTCCGAGGAGGGGCAGGTCTCCGAGTAGCGGATCGGGTCCCACAGCATGGGTGAGGCCTGGACCTTCTCCAGGGTGATGTCGTGCTCGTGGAGGTGTGCGTAGGGGTTCTTCAGCGCGTTGCGCCGGTCCTTGTAGGCGACGAGCGAGCCGACCGTGTCGGGGGCGCCGCTGCGCCGCATGTACGCCCGCACGTGCGGCGCGAAGAACCCGCCCGCCCCGGCCAGCAGCGGCTGCTGGAAGGGGATGGGCAGGGACAGCCCCCACATGGCGTTCGACTCGGACTGCTTCTCGAATGCGAGGGTGAGCACGGTGCCGTGCACGCCGGCCGCGACGAGGTTGGCGGCGACGAGCGTCGTGGACCCGCCGACCGAGCCGGCCGTGTGGACCCGCAGCATCGGCTTGCCCACGGCGCCCAGTGCGTCGGCGAGGTACAGCTCGGGCATCATGACGCCCTCGAAGAAGTCGGGCGCCTTGCCGATGACGACGGCGTCGATGTCGGCCCAGGTCAACTCGGCGTCGTCGAGGGCGCGTCGGGCGGCCTCCCGCACCAGCCCGGCGATCGACACGTCCCGGCGGGCGGCGACGTGCTTGGTCTGGCCGATGCCTACGACGGCCACGGGCTCCTTGCTCATCGCGGATCCCCTTCGAGTACGGCGACCAGGTTCTGTTGCAGGCAGGGACCGGACGTGGCGTGGGCGAGGGCCCGGTCGGACTCGCCCCGGTGGATGCGGGCGGCGGCCTCGCCGATGCGGATGAGGCCGGCGGCCATGACCGGGTTCGCGGCCAGCGCCCCGCCGGACGGGTTGACGCACACGGTGTCGTCGAGCCGCAGCGCCTTGCGCAGGATGGTCTCCTGCGAGGTGAACGGCGCGTGCAACTCGGCGGTGTCGACGGGCCGTTCGAAGGCGCCGGCCTGCTCGGCGGCCAGGCGGGTGGAGGGTGAGTCGGTGAGGTCTCGGACGCCGAGGCCGTGTGCCTCGATGCGGTGGTCGATGCCGCGGATCCAGGCGGGCCGGGAGCACAGTTCGCGGGCCCGGTCCCCCGCCGCGAGGATGACGGCGGCGGCGCCGTCACCGACGGGCGGGCAGTCGCCGGTACGGAGCGGGCGTACGAGGTACTCCCCCTGCGGCACCGAACCCCGCAGCTGGGCGTGGCAGTTGGCGGCGGCGTCCGCGCGGCTGCGGGCGGCGACGGAGGCGAGGGCGGGCTCGTCCGTGTCGCCCGCGTCGATGAGCGCCTGCGCCTGGAGGGCGGCCAGGGCGACGGAGTCGGGCCAGAGGGGGGCGACGTAGTAGGGGTCGAGCTGGCGGGTCAGGACGTCGCGCAGGGGGCCGGGTGAGGACTTGCCGTAGGAGTAGACGAGCGCGGTGTCGGCGTCTCCCGTCAGCAGTTTGGTCCACGCCTCGTACAGCGCCCACGCGCCGTCCATCTCGACGTGCGACTCGGAGATCGGCGGCCAGGCGCCCACGCCGTCGAGGGCGAGGGTGAAGGAGAAGGCGCGGCCGGCGAGGTAGTCGCTGGAGCCGGAGCAGGTGAAGCCGATGTCGGCGGTCTTCAGACCGGTCTGCGCGCGGACCTCGTGCAGGACCGGCATCAGCATCTCGACCTCGGAGAGCTCCTCACTGGTGCGCAGGTGGTCGGTCTGGGCGAAGGCGACGACGGCGATCTCACGGGTCACAGCAACTCCTTGTACGTGTCGTAGTCCGCGTCGGGCTCGCCGGTCGGCCGGTAGTGGTCGGGGTAGCGGGCGCCCTCCGTCCACACCGGTTCGACACGGAGGCCCATGCGGACCTGGTCATAGGGGATGCCGCCGATACGTCCGTGCAGCGCGAGGTCGGCGCCGTCGAGGGCGATGTGGCCGTAGACGTAAGGCACTTCGATGTCGAGGTTCTTCGCTTTGATGTTGACGATGCAGAACGTGGTGACCGTGCCCCCCGGCCCCACCTCGACCTGCTCCGCTGTGGCCACGCCACAGGTGGGGCACGCACCCCTCGGCGGGACGTACACCTTGCGGCAGGACGGGCAGCGCTCGCCGACCGTGCGCCGACCGGAGAGGGCGGCGATGTAGGCGCTCTGGGCGCGGCCGGGCGAGTAGGTGTAGTCGAGGCGGGCCGGGGCCACGATGCCGGTGGCCAGGTCGGCGAACTCGCCGGTGTGGGGGGTGGGTTCGTGCTGGTGACGGCCGTCGTACGGCTCGAAGCAGGCGATGTCCGTGATGGCGCCGGTGCGTTCGCCGGCCCAGCGGATCCGGACGCGCATGCCGGTGTGGACGGCGTCGGGGCCGGGGGCGTCGAGGGCGTGCAGGAGGGCGGTGTCGGCGCCGTCGAGGCGGACCAGGGCCCAGGCGAAGGGTGTGGAGAGGGGCTGGCCTCGGCGCGGGGCGTGGTTCCAGGCCCACGTGGTGACCGTGCCGGTGGGGGCGACCTCGACCAGGTCGCGGATCTCGTCGGCGGTGACGGGGTCGTACTCGACGGGTGGGACGAGGACACGGTCGTCGGTCGTGCGGACGCCGAGGACGACGCGTTCACGCAGGCCGGTGAGGAAGGCGCTCTGGACCGGGCCGAGGGAGCGGGTGAAGGGGAACTCCACGACCAGGGGGGCCTTGAGGACTTCGGGCATCGCGGTCTCTCTCCTTCGCGGTCAGGCGCGCTTGTAGACGGGCGGTCGCCTCTCCGCGAAGGCGCGGGCGCCCTCCTTGGCGTCGGCGGTGTCGAAGACGGGCCAGCCGCGCCTGAGTTCGGCGGCGAGACCGTCGGCCTCGGTCATCTCGGCGGTCTCGTACACCGACGCCTTGACGGCCTCGACGGCGAGCGGGCCGCAGGCGTTGATCTGTTCGGCGATCTCCAGGGCCTTGGCCAGTGCCGTGCCGTCGGGGACGACATGGCCGATCAGTCCGATGCCGGCGGCTTCGTGTGCGCTGTACGGGCGACCGGTGAGCAGCATCTCCAGGGCGTGCGTCCGTGGGATCTGGCGCTGCAGCCGGACCGTGGAGCCGCCGATGGGGAACAGACCGCGCTTGACCTCGAACAGCCCGAAGGTGGCGGACTCGCCCGCGACCCGGATGTCGGTGCCCTGGAGAATCTCGGTGCCGCCCGCGACGCAGTACCCCTCGACGGCGGCGATCACCGGCTTGCGGGGGCGGTGGTGGCGCAGCATCGCCTTCCAGTGCAGGTCCGGGTCCGCCTTGAGCCGGTCCCGGTACTGCTCGCCCTCCATGCTCTTTCCCGCCAGGGCCTTGAGGTCCATGCCCGCGCAGAAGGCGCCGCCCGCGCCGGTCAGCACGATCGAGCGGATCGCGTCGTCCTCGTCGGCCTCGACCCAGCCGTCGTACAGGCCGACGAGCATGGACAGTGAGAGCGCGTTCTTGGCGTCGGGCCTGTTGAGCGTGAGCACCAGTGTGGCGCCTTCGCGCTGCACAGCGAGGTGTTCCGTCCCACCCATGATGGTCCTCCGTCTCCGTCCCGCCTCCGGAACGAGAACAGGTTGCAGGAGGTGTGCGGCCAGTACAAGAGTTTTCTGACAGTCAGTCAGATTTCTTCTGCGCGGGCCCTTCACAGTTGTGCCGCCCTTTGCTCTGATGACCGGCGAACCGACGGATGGAGGAACGGTGGAGTACAACCTTGCCGACCTGTTCGAGTCGGTCGTCGACGTGGTCCCGGACCGCGAGGCCCTGGTGTTCATCGACCACCCGGGCACGGGTGCGGAGCGCCGGCTGACGTACGCGGAGCTGGACGCGGCCGCCAACCGCGTCGCTCACCATCTGATCGACAGCGGGATCCGGCCCGGCGAGCACCTGGGCCTCCACCTCTACAACGGGGTCGAGTATCTGCAGACGGTGCTGGGCTGTCTGAAGGCCCGGATCGTTCCGGTCAACGTCAACTACCGCTACGTGGAAGAGGAGTTGGTCTACCTCTACCGGGACGCCGATCTGGTGTCCCTGGTCTTCGAGGCGGAGTTCACGGACCGGGTGGCGGCGGCGCTGCCACAGGTGGCGGGGCTACGGCATCTCGTACGGGTCGGGGATCCGGTGGCGGCGGGGGCGGCTGAGGTGCACGCTGTCGCCTTCGCGGACGCCGTGGCAGCCGGGTCGGCCGGGCGCGGGTTCCCGGCGCGGTCGGGGGACGACCAGTTCATCATCTACACCGGCGGCACCACCGGGATGCCCAAGGGTGTGATGTGGCGTCAGGAGGACCTGTTCTTCTCGGGGTTGGGGGGTGGCGCGCCGACCGGTGAACCGGTGAAGAAGCCGGAGGAGCTGGCGGAGCGGGTCGCGGCGGGCGGGTCGGGGATCACGTTCTTCCCGACGGCTCCGCTGATGCACGGGACGTCCACACTGACCGCATTCATCGGTTTCAACTTCGGGCAACGGGTCGTACTCCACCGCAAGTTCGCGCCCGAGGAGGTGCTGCGGACGATCGAGCGGGAGAAGGTCACCAGTGTGTCGCTGGTCGGCGACGCGATGCTGCGGCCGCTGATCGACGCGCTGAGCGGGCCGCTGAAAGGCACGGACTGCTCGTCGATGTTCAGCGTGTCGTCGTCTGGGGCGATCATGTCGGACACGGTGCGCCGGCAGTTCCAGGCGCTCGTCCCGAACGTCATGCTGCTCAACAACTTCGGCTCCTCCGAGTCCGGCTTCAACGGTACGGCGACGGAGGACTCCGGGCCCGAGCGCGGCTTCCGCATCCGCGTCAACTCCCGTACCCAGGTGGTCGATCCCGCCACGCACGAGCCGGTGGCGGTGGGCGAGGTGGGGCGGGTCGCGCAGTGCGGTCACGTCCCCCTCGGGTACTACAACGACCCGCGGAAGACCGCCGAGACCTTCTTCGAGAAGGACGGCGAGCGGTGGGTGCTGCTCGGCGACATGGCCACGGTCGACGAGGACGGCGTCGTCACGGTGCTCGGCCGGGGCTCGCAGTGCATCAACACCGGCGGGGAGAAGGTGTACCCGGAGGAGGTCGAGCAGGCCCTCAAGTCCCATCCGGACGTGTACGACGCGCTGGTGGCCGGGGTGCCGGACGCGAAGTGGGGCCACCATGTGGCGGCGGTCGTACAACTGCGCGACGGCGCCGCGCGGCCGTCCCTCGACACCATCCAGGCGCACTGCCGTACCCACCTCGCCGGGTACAAGATCCCGCGGCAGCTGGTGATCGCGGACGCCATACGACGGTCACCGAGCGGCAAGGCGGACTACCGGTGGGCGCGGGAGGTGGCGGTGGCGGCGGACCGGTGATCCCGCCGGGGCCGATCCGGTGAATTCGGGGCGGCGTGACTGAACCGGAGATGACGTGCGACCGTACTGATGGTGGCGGGCCGTCACCCGGGTCGGTTCGTCGTGCCAGCACCGGGTTTGCAAGGAAAGGTCCTTCGTGTCGCACTTCACGCCCTCTCGTCAACTGCAGGAGACCGACGGCGGGACGGAACCGGATGGCGACGGTGCAGGGCGCGAGGGGGTTGACGGGGGCGAGAAGGCCGACGGGTTCAAGGGAGTTCGGGAGGCTGAAGGAACGTCCGAGGAAGCTGCGGAGGCCGAGGGGGTCGATGGGCGCGGGGAAGCCGAAGGCGGCAAGCAACCCGCGGAGACCGAGGAGCCTGAAGGGACCGGCGAGTCCGAGGAGCCCACGGATTCCGGCGAGGCCGGGAAGTCCCTCACCGCGTCCGAGGCCGATGCCGAGGAAGTTACGGAGGACGCCGAGACTGTCAGCGCGTCGGCCACCCCGACGGCATCCACCCCCGCCACCTCCCCCTCACCCGCTCGCGCGGGTTGGTTCGGCCGGCGGCGGAAGTATCCGCGTGTCGCGCGGGGCGTGACCGTCGGCACCACTGTTCTGGCCGCGGCGCTGGTCCTGTTCACGCTCCTCGTGCCGAACCGGCTCGAGAAGCTGACGTTCGGCTCGTTCCTGCGTATCCCGGCGGAGGGGATCCTGCTCGCGGGTCTGCTGCTCGCGGTGCCGCCACGGTCCAGGCGGATCTTCGCGGTCGCCGCGGGTGCCTTCCTCGGCCTCCTGACCGTGCTGAAGTTCGTCGACATGGGCTTCTACTCGGTACTGGTCCGCCCCTTCGACCTGGTCCTGGACTGGATCCTGCTGGACGACGCGGCGGAGTTCGTGCG
Source organism: Streptomyces dysideae (assembly GCF_001514305.1). GTDB lineage: Bacteria > Actinomycetota > Actinomycetes > Streptomycetales > Streptomycetaceae > Streptomyces > Streptomyces dysideae. The sequence goes on along the minus strand of NZ_KQ949114.1, from coordinate 53,396 downwards.
GGAGTCGTTCGGCCGGACCGGCGAGGTGCTGGCGATCGTCGCGGTGCTCGTGCTGCTCGTCGCCGTGCTGGTGCTGACGACGCTGGCGGTGCTGCGGCTGACGAACCTCATGGTCCGGCACCGTCCCGTCGCCGCCCGGACGACGCTGATCCTGGGCACGGCCTGGATCACCTGCGTCACCCTCGGCGTGCAGTTCACGAACGTGCCGGTCGCCTCGAAGATCAACGCCGACTACGTGAACAAGCGGGTGGAGCAGGTGCGCGCGGGCCTGCGGGACGGCCGGGTCTTCCAGAAGCAGGCCGCCGTCGACGCGTTCGCGGCCACGCCGCCGGACCAGTTGCTGACGGGGCTGCGCGGCAAGGACGTCCTGTTCACGTTCATCGAGAGCTACGGCCGGGTCGCGATCGACGACCCGGCGATGGCGCCGGAGATCGACGCGGTGCTCAAGGAGGGTACGGCCTCCCTCGACACGGCCGGGTTCCAGTCGCGCAGCGCGTGGCTCAAGGCGCCGGTGACGGGCGCCGGCAGCTGGCTGGCCCACTCCACGTTCCTCTCCGGCCTGTGGATCAAGAACCAGCAGCGGTACCGGAGCCTCACCACCAGCGACCGCGCGACGCTCACCAGCTACTTCCAGAAGACGGGTGCGTGGCGCACGGTCGGGATCGTACCGGGGGTGCGGCGGGCCTGGCCGGAGGGCAAGTTCTTCGGGCTCGACCACATCTACGACTCGGAGCACCTCGGCTACCAGGGCCCGTACTTCAGCTGGACGCCGGTTCCGGACCAGTTCAGCATGGAGGCCTTCGAACGCCTGGAGCACGGCAAGGAGAACCGTGACCCGATCATGGCCGAGATCATCCTGGCCTCCAGCCACAACCCCTGGTCCCCCATCGCCCGCATGATCGACTGGGACGACCTCGGTGACGGCTCGGTCTTCGACCAGATCAAGAAGGAGGGCACGGACCCCAAGGAGGTCTGGCAGGACCCGGAGAAGGTCCGCACGGAATACCGCCGGGCCATCGAGTACTCGATCACCAGCGTCACCGAATGGCTCGAGCGCTACGGCGACGACAACACGGTCCTGGTCTTCCTCGGCGACCACCAGCCCGTCCCCACGGTCACCGCGGGCAACACCAGCAAGGACGTGCCGATCACGATCGTGGCCCGCGACCAGAAGGTCCTGGACAAGATCTCCGACTGGAGCTGGACCCCCGGCCTGAAGCCCGCATCGGACGCCCCGACCTGGGGCATGGACAAGTTCCGCGACCGCTTCATGACGGCGTACGGCCCACAGACCGGTTGACCGCTCCCCTCCGTACGGCGTAGCAGGACGCGCCCGGGCGAGGGCGGCGTCCCTAAGGTCGCAATGACGGCCGGTCACCGAGACCGCCGGGCCAAGAGAAACGACGCCCATGAAGATACGCGGACACGCGCTGTGCACCGCCGCGATCACCGTTCTCCTGGCCGCCGGGCCGACAGTCGGCCTCGCACACGCCCAGGCCGACCTGGACTGCAGCGACTTCGCCTTCCAGGAGGACGCGCAGGCGGAGCTGAACCGCAACCTCAACGACCCGCACCGCCTGGACGAGGACCGGGGGACGGACGACGGCATCACCTGCGAGGTGCTGCCGCGCCGCGGTACGACCGGCGTGACGGCCTCCCAGCTTCCCGCACGTGGCGTCAACGCGGACGTCGGTGGCAGCACCGGGCCTTCGGTCCTCGAGGTGGCTGTGGGGGCAGGCCTGGCCGTCAGCGCGTTCGCCCTGGCCGCCGGCCACACGGTCCGCCGACGGCGGAGGCTCAGCCGCTGAAGCACGTGGGACGGCCGTTGCCGGGGATCAGGCATACCCGGGCATCCCGTGGGCCGTCCGCCGGCGTCAGGGGTGTCATCGGGGTGGCGAGACAGGCGTTGCGGTCGTTCGTGGTGCCTGTCTCCAGGCGCCGTCGTCATCGGCTGCTCGCGGGTGGTGGACTCCGGCAGTGCGTTCGAGCCGGACGCCAAGACCAGGGCGATGCCGGCCGCGGCCGACAGCAGCGCAGCCGGCGCGTACGCCGTACGAAGCGGTCATGTCCGGTGCCCGGCCGGGGAAGAGCAGGGCACCACTCGGACCAGCCGTACTGGGCCGCCCGGGTGGCCGAGCTGGGCATCGGCGCGGCACACATCGGTCCGGCACCGACCTTCGACTCCCTGTCGGCCGCGCTCACCACGGCCCTGGCCCCCGAGACCCGAGCACGGGCGAGGCCCGTGGCTGGCACGATCCGCACCGACGGGGCGACCGTGGCCGCGAAACTGCGGCTCGACGCAGTCGGCCGGGGAAGGCCGCCCGTGTCCGCGTGAACCACGAGGAATCGTCGGGCAAGGGGGCCGGCTCCTCGCCCAGCGCTGCGAACCGCTGTCCACGGCAGAGTTCTGTACGGCGGCTCGGTCAGAAAGTGCGGGCGAGTCACTTGCCTGTTCAACGGCCTCCTGGATTACTGATCCCGAAGACCTCGACCGAATGATCGGTCGCCCGGCTTGATGCGGTTGGTGAGGGAGAAGTGCCGATGGCGGATGCGACGGAGCTGCTGGACCCGGGAGAACGGCTCGGGCCCGAGGCGTTGCGCGCGTTGCAGTTGGAGCGGTTGCGGGCATCGCTGCGGCGCGCGTACGAGAACGTGCCGTTCTACCGGGAGGCCTTCGACAAGGCGGGCGTACGGCCCGAGGACTGCCGGTCGCTCGGTGATCTCGCCCGGTTCCCGTTCACCACCAAGGCCGACCTGCGCGAGAACTATCCGTACGGGATGTTCGCGGTGCCGCAGGAGCGGATCCGGCGGATCCACGCGTCCAGCGGTACCACCGGTCGGCCCACCGTCGTCGGTTACACGGACGGCGATCTCTCCCTGTGGTCCGACATGGTGGCGCGTTCCCTCCGCGCGGCGGGCGGGCAAGCCGGGGACACGGTGCATGTGGCGTACGGCTATGGGCTGTTCACGGGTGGGCTTGGGGCCCATTACGGGGCCGAGCGGCTCGGCTGTACGGTCATTCCCGCTTCCGGCGGTATGACGGCCCGGCAGGTACAGCTGATCCAGGATCTGAAGCCCGGGATCATCATGGTCACGCCGTCCTACATGCTGACCATCCTCGACGAGTTCGAGCGGCAGGGCGTCGATCCGCGGGGTACCTCCCTGCGCGTCGGTGTCTTAGGGGCCGAGCCGTGGACCGAGCAGATGCGGCGTGAGATCGAGGTGCGGTTCGCTATCGACGCCGTCGACATATACGGGCTGTCCGAGGTGATCGGGCCGGGCGTGGCCCAGGAGTGCGTCGAGACCAAGGACGGGCTGCACATCTGGGAGGATCACTTCCTTCCCGAGGTCGTCGATCCGGTCACCGGTGAGGTGCTTCCGGACGGCGCGGAGGGCGAGCTCGTGTTCACCTCGCTCACCAAGGAGGCCATGCCCGTCATCCGGTACCGGACACGGGACCTGACGCGGCTGCTGCCGGGGACGGCCCGGGTGTTCCGGCGGATGGAGAAGGTCACCGGACGCAGTGACGACATGGTCATTCTGCGTGGGGTGAACCTGTTCCCGACGCAGATCGAGGAGATCGTGCTGCGGACACCGGGCGTCGCCCCGCACTTTCAGCTTCGGCTCACCCGCGAGGGGCGCCTCGACGCCCTCACCGTCCGGGCCGAGGCGCGGCCCGGAGCCGCACCCGAGACCCGGGACGCCGCCGCGCGGGCCATCACCGCGGCCGTGAAGGACGGCATCGGGGTGTCGGTCGCCGTCGAGATCGTCGAACCGGAGTCCCTGGAGCGGTCGGTGGGCAAGATCCGGCGGATCGTGGACCTGCGGCCGCGCTAGGGGCTGTCCGGTGGACGGGTTTCTAGGGGGTGTTTCGAAAGTCCTGTGCGGTGCCCGCGGTGTCCGGTGCGTGCTCTCGGCGTGCCGGGTACAAGCCCTCGTACTGGACGTACCTGGGTTTGTGCCCGGTGCGGCGAGTGGGGGCACCTCCCACGCCCTTAAGGCAGTGGGGGAGCGTACCGGGCGTCGCGACGGGGCGAACGTTGCCTGTTGGGGCACTAGCTGCCGGTGAAGCGGTCCCTCAGCTCCCGTTTCAGGATCTTCCCGCTCGCGTTGCGTGGCAGCTCGTCCACGAACACCACCCGCTTCGGCGCCTTGAAGTGGGCGAGCTTCTCGCGGGCGTGGTCGATGAGTTCGGCCTCGGTGATCTCGCCGCGCGGGACGACGACCGCGGTGACCGCCTCGATCCACCGCTCGTCGGGCAGGCCGACCACCGCGACCTCGGCGACGCCCTCGTGGGTGTACAGCGCGTCCTCGACCTGTCGTGAAGCGACCAGCACACCACCGGAGTTGATGACGTCCTTGACCCGGTCGACGATCGTGAAGTAGCCGTGCGCGTCCCGTACCGCGAGGTCGCCGGAGTGGAACCAGCCGTCGCGGAACGTCTCTTGCGTCTCCTCGGGCTTGTCCCAGTAGCCCTCGCACAACTGCGGTGAGCGGTAGACGATTTCGCCGGGTGTGCCGTCGGGAACGTCCTTGCCGTCCTCGTCGACCACCCGGGCGTCGACGAAGAGGACGGTCCGGCCGCAGGAGTCCATGCGGCCCTTGTGCTCGTCGGGAGCCAGCACCGTGGCCAGGGGGCCGATCTCGCTCTGTCCGAAGCAGTTGTAGAAGGCCAGCTTCGGCCATCGCTCACGCAACCGCTCCAGTACCGGCACCGGCATGATCGAGGCACCGTAGTACGCCTTGCGCAGTCCGTCCAGGTCGCGGGTAGCGAAGTCGGGGCGGTCGGACAGGCCGATCCACACGGTGGGCGGGGCGAACAGGCTGTCCGCGCGGCCCGCTTCGATCAGGTCGAAGAGCTGGTCGCCGTCGGGCGCGTCGAGGATGACGTTCGTGGCGCCGACCGCGAGATACGGCAGCAGGAACACATGCATCTGGGCCGAGTGGTAGAGCGGCAGCGAGTGAACCGGCCGGTCCCCCGCGCTCAGGTCCAGGGCCGTGATCGCACTCAGGTACTCGTGGACCAGGGCCCGGTGGGTCATCATCGCGCCCTTGGGAAGAGCCGTCGTACCCGAGGTGTACAGGAGCTGGACGAGATCCTCGCCGCGCGGCTCCGGGCCGTCGTGAGCGGCTGCGGCCTCCTGCCGTGCCAGCAGCGAGTCGTCGGCGTCGCGCAGGGGCAACGTACGGACGCCGTCGGCGAGTTGGGCAGCGAGGTCCGGATCGGCGAGGACCAGGGAGGCGCCGGACTGGCCGACGATGTACGCGAGGTCGTCGCCGGTGAGGTTCTGGTTGACCGGGACGTGGACGAGGCCCGCGCGGGCGCAGGCCAGGAAGGCGATCAGATACGCGTCCGAGTTGTGGGCGTAGGCGCCGACCCGGTCGCCGGGGGCGAGGCCCTCGCCGAGGAGGACGGTCGCCGCGCGGGAGACGGCCGCGTCGAGTTCCTCGTACGTCCAGGAGCGGTCGCGGTACTCGACCGCGACGCGCGCCGGGGTGCGGCGGGCGCTGCGGCGCAGCACCCCGTCAACCGTGCTGCCGTGTCCAGGCGTCATGACACATGATCCTCGGTGCGTCACGGAGGGAGGTCAAGACACCTGAGGAGGGACACGTACCCGTTGTTTCGTTCAACTGCCCCTTTCCTCAATGATGTTGGGAGGCACGATGCCCACCCGCCTGAGACGGCTCGCCGTCACGGCCTTAGCCCTGCTCACCGCCACATCCGCGCTGCCGGCGGCCGCGGCCGAGCCACAGGACCGGCAGGACCGTCCCTCGCACGGCGGTCTGTCCGCCGTCATCCGCTACACCGAGTACGGCATTCCGCACATCCTCGCGAAGAACTACGCCGGCCTCGGCTTCGGTGAGGGCTGGGCCCAGGCCGCCGACCAGGTGTGCACGCTCGCCGACGGCTTCGTGACCCTGCGCGGCGAGCGCTCACGCCATTTCGGCGCCGACGCGGCCACGGACGGCGCGCTGTCGGCGGCCCGCACCAATCTCACCAGCGACCTGTACTTCCGCGGTGTCCGGGAGAGCCGGACCGTGGAGAGGCTGCTCGCCGAGCCCGCTCCCCTCGGCCCGAGCCGCGAGGTCCGCGACCTGATGCGCGGCTGGGCGGCCGGTTACAACGCCTGGCTGCAGAAGAACGCGATCACGGATCCCGCCTGCGCGGACGCCTCCTGGGTCCGGCCGGTCACCGCGCTCGACGTGGCCGCCCGCGCCCACGCCATCACCGTGATCTCGGGCGAGGGTCGTTTCGTGGAGACGATCACGAGCGCGCGGCCACCGACGGCCGGGGTCTCCTCCCCCGCCACGCCTTCCAAGAAGGCTGCGGCGGACGCCGCGCGCGAGCTGTGGGCCGACGCCGGCATGGGCTCCAACGCGGTCGCCTTCCACGGCGACACGACCGCGAGCGGGAGCGGGCTGCTGCTCGGCAATCCGCACTACCCCTGGCAGGGCGGGCGCCGCTTCTGGCAGTCGCAGCTGACGATTCCCGGCGAGCTGAACGTCTCCGGTGGCTCGCTGCTCGGCTCTCCGGTGATCGCCATCGGGTTCAACTCGCGGGTGGCGTGGAGCCACACGGTCTCGACGGGCATTCCGGCCAACTTCCACCAGCTGACGCTGGATCCGGCCGATCCGACGACGTATCTGGTGGACGGCAAGCGGGAGCGCATGACGAAGCGGACCGTGACGGTCGCGGTGCAGGACGGCGAGCCGGTCACCCGCACCCAGTGGTGGACGCGTTACGGCCCGGTCGTCACCTCCCTCAGCTCGCAGGTCCCGCTGCCGTGGACCAGCACGACGGCGTACGCGCTGTACGACCCGAACGCGGCGAACCTGCGCTTCACCGACACCTCGCTCGCCTTCGGCAAGGCGCGGAGCACTGACGACGTCCTGAAAGCCCTCGGCCGCCACCAGGGCATCCCGTGGGTGAACACGCTTGCCGCCGACCGCTCGGGGCACTCCCTCTTCACCCAGTCGCAGGTACTCCCCCGGATCACCGACGAGTTGGCGGAGCGCTGCTCGACGGAGCTCGGCAGGACCATGTACCCGGCGTCCGGGATCGCGGTCCTCGACGGCTCGCGCGGCGACTGCGCCCTCGGCAGCGACGCCGACGCCGTACGGCCGGGGATGTTCGGACCGGCGAGGATGCCGACGCTGAAGGACGCGCCGTACGCGGAGAACTCGAACGGCACCGCCTGGATGACCAACGCCGACCAGCCGGTCACCGGGTACGAGCGGATCTTCGGCACGGTCGGCACGCAGCTCGGTCTGCGCACCCGCGGCGGGATCGAGGACGTGGCGGCGATGGCCGAGCGCGGTGGTCTGACCGTACGGGACCTGCAGGAGCAGCAGTTCGCCAACCGGGTGCCCGCGGGTGATCTCGCCGCGGAGGACGTGGCGCGGGCGTGTGCGGCGCTGCCCGGCGGTACGGCGACGGGCAGCGGCGGGACGGCCGTGGACGTGTCCCAGGCGTGCGGGGTGCTGAAGAAGTGGGACCGCACCATGGACACCGGCAGCCGGGGAGCGCTGCTCTTCGACCGGTTCTGGCGCCGGATGACGCAGCTGGTGCCACCCGCCGAGGTGTGGAAGGTGCCGTTCTCGGCGGCGGACCCGGTCCGTACCCCGAACACGCTCGACACCGACGCTCCCGGTGTCGCCACGGCCCTCGCGGACACGGTGGCGGAACTGCGGGCGGCGGGCACCGCGCTGGACGCGCCGCTCGGTGACCGGCAGTTCGTCGTCCGGGGCGGCGAGCGCCTGCCGATTCCGGGCGGTGCGGGGCAGCTCGGCGTGTGGAACGTGATCGAGCCGACGTGGAACGCGGCGGACGGCGCCTATACGGAGGTGCCGTTCGGTTCCAGCCACCTCCAGGCGGTCGGCTGGGACGACAGCCGCTGCCCGGTGGCCCGCACGCTGTTGTCGTACTCCCAGTCCTCGAACCCCAACTCGCCCCACTTCAGCGACCAGACCCCGTTGTTCTCCGGGGAGAGGTGGGTGACGTCGCGGTTCTGTGAGAAGGACATCCTGTCTTCGCCCGCGTTGAGCGTGGTGTCGGTGCGCGAACGCAGCTGACAGGGACGCGGTCCCGCCCCTTCCAACGGGCGGGACCGCTTTACGGCCCGTCGAACCGACCCGGCCGCACGCTTCTTTTTGCTTCTCCGTGCTCCTGTGCGCCCCCGTGCAGAAAGGTTTCGTGAAAGCGACCGCTGGGCGAAATGGGCAGGACATGAATCAAGCGCCAGCTCGGTGGAGCAGTCACCGACTTCGTGTGCCGATCGAGACAGGGGGGTTTCGATGAGTCATGTTGTGCCTGAACCGGGACATGCATGGAGAGTGGGGATTGCGCCAGGCATATTCCCCACCGTCGGCCACGGTATCGCTTTGTTTCGGCGACCGCTGGCTTTTCTGAATTCTTTACCCGCTCACGGGGATCTGGTGGAGATTCGCCTGGGTCCCCTGCACGCCTGGGTGGCGTGCCACCCGGAGCTGGTCCACCAGGTGCTCATGGACGCGCGCACCTTCGACAAGGGGGGCCCGCTCTACGACAGGCTGCGGACGCTGCTGGGTGACGGCGTCGGTACGTGTCGCCATCAAGCCCACCAGCGGCAGCGCAGGCTTCTCCAACCCGGCTTCCGCAAGGCCCGCGTCGCCGACCATACGGAACTGATGGGCGAGGAAGTGGAGTCGGTGTGCCGCGAGTGGCGGGCCGGGCAGGAGGTCGACATCAGCGCGACCATGCTGACGCTGTCGGCCCGGGTGCTCAGCCGCGTCCTCTTCTCCGACTCGCTCGACGCCGCGACGGCCGCCGAGGTGCACAGCTGCCTCGTCACCATCGTCCGCGGCCTGTTCCTCCGGACGGTGGTGCCGGTCGACGCCCTGTTCCGTGTTCCCACGCCCGCGAACCGGCGTTACCGGCACGCTTCCGACCGCCTGCGCGCGATCGTCGACGCGGCCATCGCCGAGCGCCGACGAGACACTCCCCCAGGTGAGCGGGACGACCTGCTGGGGGTCCTGCTGGCGGCCGCGCGGAGCGACGGCGAAGCGGCGGCGATCACCGAACGGGAAGTCCGCAGCCAGGTGTTCACGCTGATGTTCGCCGGAGTCGAGAGCACCTCCCTGTGCCTCGCCTCCGCCTTCGAGCTCCTGGCGCGGCATCCCGAGGAGGAACGCCGTCTGCACTCCGAGGTCGACTCCGTACTCGCCGCAGGGCGGCCGCCCGGCCGCGACGAGCTGCCGAGCCTGGTCCACACCCGGTGCGTCCTCACCGAGACCCTTCGCCACCGCCCGCCCGGCTGGCTCTTCACCCGGGTCACCACCAAGGAGACGGCTCTTGGCGGGCACCGTCTCCCGCGGGGTGCCACCGTCCTGTACAGCCCGTACCTCCTGCACCACGACCCCGCCTCGTTCCCCGACCCCGACCGCTTCCTCCCCGACCGCTGGCTGCCGGGGCGGGCCGTCGCCGTCCCGCCCGGAGCGATGATTCCGTTCGCCGCTGGCACGCGGAAATGCATCGGCGAGACGTTCGCCATGGCGGAAGCCACGGTGGCCGTCGCGTTCATCGCCCGCCACTGGCGGCTGCGCCATCTGCCCGGACACGTCGAACGGCTGCGCCCCGCGGCGTCGTTGGGGCCGAGGGAATTGGTGATGGTCTGCGAACCGCGAGCACAACGGCCGGTGAGGACACCGCCTGGCGCGTACTCCCTCGCACCCCGGGCAAAGGCAACCCCTGGCTTCCACGACCCCCGAACGGCAGGTGGCGACAGTGTCCACGACACATGAGGAAATCACGCTCGCAGCGGCGGGCGGAATTCCCGCCGTCAATCTACGGGAGCTGATCGACGCGAACCTCTACATGCCCTTCCCGTTCCAGAGCAATCCCCACGCATCGGAAGCGGCAACAGGCGTCGACGAATGGCTGAGTACCTGGGGGCTCACCGATGAGCCGGCGGTGGCGGCCATGATCTCCTATACGCGCCCCGCCGAACTCGCTGCCTACAACAGCCCGACCATGGATTCCGGCCTCCTCCAGATCATGGCCAACCAGATCGCCTACCAGTTCGTCTTCGACGATCGGGCGGAAGACGTCGGCCGGCAGCGGCCCGGCCTGCTGCTGCCCATGCTGTGCGAGAGCGTCGGGATCCTGCGGAACGGCCAACCGCCCGACACCCCGCTCGGTGCCGCCCTGGCCGATCTCCATCGGCAGGTCCAGGAACGGTGCACGCCCGCTCAGGCCGCACGATGGGCCTGGAACAGCCGTGAGTACGTGCATGGTCTGCTGTACGAAGCGGTGGCCCAGACCGACTCCGTCCCTCTGGGGAGCGGGCTGTGCCGGTCCATTCGTTCCCTCATCGCGGGCGTCGAGCCGTTCCACCCACTGTGCGAGGCCGCGCAGCCGTACGAGCTGGCCCCGGAGGAACTCCGGCATCCCGTCATGCGGCGCCTGGGGCGGCTGTCGGCCGACGCGGCGGTGTGGATCGCCGACCTCTTCTCCGCGGTGAAGGAGCAGCGGGCGGGTGGCGTGATCAATCTGGCCCTTGCCTACCAGCGCGCACACCAGTGCTCCCTGCCGGTGGCCGTCACGCTGGCCATCCGGCGCATCAACAGCACGATCAGCGAGTTCGAGGAGCTCTACGGTGAGATCAGGCCGGAGTTGAGCCCAGCCGGCGTCGGCTATGTGGAGGGCATGGCCGGCTGGATCCGCGGATGCTACTTCTGGTCCCGTACCGTGCCGCGGTACGCGGCCACGACGGCGGCATCCGCCGTGCCCTGAGTCTCTGCCGACCGGTCGCCCGCAACGGAGGGGCCTCAAGCCGGAGCGGGGCATAATACCCGAAAAGCTAAGACCCGTATCCCTCCTGCGGAAAATTCACCCTTCCCTGCCGACCTCCTGTTCCAACCCGTCAAGGGGCGTCCATGAGGGCGTACGCTCGCCCCGTCCGACGGGGAGCAACCACAGGAAGCGGTAGACCACATGACCCATGGGCTGCGGCAACCGATCACCGAACACCGGCCTCTACTCGAACGCGACCAGGAACTCCAGGCACTCGACTCCGCGTTGTCGGCCCTCCGTGACGCCGTCGACGGCGTGCCCCAGGCGCCGCGCGGCGGGTTGCTCGCCCTCACCGGTGAGGGCGGGCTGGGCAAGACCACACTCGTCGCGGCGGCGCGCGCCCGCGCCGCCGCACACGGATTCACGGTGGTCTCGGGCAAGGGCGGCGAGAAGGAGCAGGGGCTGGCGTTCCGCGTCGTCCGCCAAGTCATGCAGCCCGCCCTGGCCATGATGGGCGAAACGGAGCGTCGGGCCTTCCTGGGCAGCTGGTACGGCATAGTCGGCGCCGCGCTCGGCCTCGAGGCGACGGACACCGCCCGGATGCCGGACCCGACCGGAGTGCGCGACGGCCTCGACTGGGTCATGACGCGCCTCACGGTGATGAACGCGCCTCTCGTTCTGCTCCTGGACGACATGCACTGGGCCGATGCCGAATCCCTCGACTGGCTCGCCTCCTTCGCGCCCCGGGTCGCGGACCTCCCGCTTCTGATCGTCGTGGCCTACCGATCCGACGAACTCCCGCCCGACGCGACCTCTTTCCGCACGCTCGTCGAGCGCCACGAGAAGCGCCCTCATGCCCTGTCTCCGCTCGGCAAGGCCAGTGTGGCGCGGATCGTCAGGGACGAAGTGGGTGAGGAAGCCGAGGACGAATTCTGCGACGAGTGCTGGACGGTCACCGGCGGAAGCCCGTTCGAGGCCGTCGAACTGGCCATCAGGCTCGGCGAACGGCAGGTGAAGGGAACCCAGGACGATTTGCCCGTGATGCGGGACCTCGCCGCAGCGGTCAAGGGCCCCGGACTGATCGAGCGCCTGAACCGGCTCGGCCCGAGCACAGTCCGCTTCGCGTGGGCCGCTGCCGTGCTGGGTGGGACCTTCTCACCAGAGCTTGCCGCCGGCATCGCGGTGGTCGGCTGCGAGGAGGCCGCCGAGGCGACCGAGAAGCTGCGCGCCTCCCGCATCCTCGCGGACGGCGACGGGCCCGGGGACAGCCTGGAATTCGTCCACCCGCTGATCGCCACGACGATCTACCGCGCCATCCCCTCGGGCTTGCGGGTCGGCATGCACAACGCGGCCGCCGAGGCCGCCCACGCGGCCGGGTTCGGCCCCTCTGCTGCCGCCCGGCACCTGCTGGAGGTTCCCTGCGACGGCCGGCCCGAGGCGGTCGCGTGCCTGCGCGCCGCCGCGCGTGAGTATCTCCGCGCCGGGGCCCCGGAGGCCGCCCGGCGCATGCTGACCCGAGCTCTGCAGGAACCGCCTCCTCCGGAAGACCGCGCCGCGCTCCTCCACGAGCTCGCCTGCTCGACCTTCCTGATCGAGCCCACAGCCACGGTCAGCCATCTCCAGGAGGCGCTGACGGAGCCCGGAATCGACCCGGACCTCCGCGCGTCCATCGTCTACCGGCTGACCCAGGCACTGGCTCACACCGACCGGCTGACCGAGGCCGCGGCCGTGGCCGCCGACGAGGCACGGCAGGCCCGCAATCCGCGTATCAGACTGCGCATGCAGGCCGATCACCTCGTATGGAGCGCGTTCCGCACCGACGAGGCCGACTCGTCCGCCCGCTCGCGCCGGCTGACGCGGCTGGCCGCCAAGCTGACCGGCCGCGGCCTGGAAGAGCGCTACGTCCTCGGCCTGCGGGCGTGGGACGCGCTGGTGCGCGGCGAGCCGCGCCGGACCGCCCTCGGGCACGCCGAGGAGGCCCTGATCGGGGGGATGAGCTGGACCGACGAGAACCGCGGCTTCGAGGTGCCCGTGGCGGTCGCCCTGCTGTTCATGTACTGCGACCAGCCGTGGCGGGCCGAAGAGCTGTTCAGCAAGGGTATGGCCGAGTGCGAGCACAAGGGCTGGCGCGGCTCCCACCTGGCGCAGGGCCAGACCCTCTTCGGCTACATCCGCTACCGCCGCGGCTGCCTCGCCGAGGCGGAAGAACTCGTACGGGCCGGGCTGCGCACCGCCGAGCGCGTCGAAGGCGCGGTGCCCGCCCAGTGGTTCGCCATCGGCATCCTCATCCAGATCCTGCTGGCCCGCGGCCGGACCGCCGACGCACGTCGGCTCGCCGACTCCTACCACTTCGGCGACGTGGTCCCGAACGCCGTCATCTTCCCCGATCCCCGCACGGTGTACGCCGAACTGCTCCTGGCGGAGGAGCGACGCCCGGAGGCGGCACGGCTGTTGTCCAGCGTCGGGGACTGGCTGGAGTCACGGACCTGGCGCAATCCCGCCTGGTGCCCATGGCAGCTGAACCTCGCGTCCGTCCTCGCCCCCACCGCGCCCGATCGGGCGGTCTCCCTCGCCCGGGACGCCGTCAAGCGGGCGCGGGACTTCGGTGCGGCCTCCGCGATCGGCCAGGCTCTCCGCATCGAGGCCGAGGTGACGGGCGGCTCGGCCGCGCTCGACCTGCACGCCGAGGCCGTCGAACACCTGGAGGGGTCACCCGCGTCCTACGAGCTGGCTCGTGCGCTCGTCGGGCACGGCGCCGCGCTCTCCCGGAACGGGCGGGTGCAGGAGGCCGCCGACCGGCTCTACCAGGGGCTGGAAGGCGCCGTCCACTGTGGTGCCGAGGCCCTCGCCGCCCAGGCCAGGGAAGAGCTCTCAGGGGCCGGGCTGCGGCCGTTGCCCCTGCGCTACGCGCAGACGGACATGCTCACTGCTCATGAACGACGAACGGCCGAACTGGCGGTACAGGGCCACCCGGTGGGAGTGATCGCGAAGGACCTCCGCCTCACCGAGCAGGGCGTGCGGCAGCTGCTGTCCCGCGTCTACCGCAAGATAGGCACCGACGCCACCGGCCTCGCCACGGCCCTGGAGACCCTTCCCCGCCCGCACCCCTGAGGCCGACCGAGTCACACGGGCCGTGTGCGCCCCTCCCAGTACGGGTCCCGCAGCCGCCGCTTGTACAGCTTGCCATTGGGGTCGCGGGGCATCTCGGTGATGAAGTCGACGCTCTTGGGCCGCTTGTAGCCGGCGAGTTGCTCGGCACAGTGGTCGAGGATCGTCGCCGCGAGGTCGGGGCCGGGCTCATGGCCGGGCGCCGGTTCGACGACGGCCTTGACCTCCTCGCCCCAGTCGTCATGCGGGATGCCGAAGGCCGCGGCGTCGGCGACTGCGGGGTGGGCGAGCAGGGCGGACTCGATCTCGGCCGGGTAGATGTTGACGCCGCCGGAGATGATCATGTCGATCTTGCGGTCGCGGAGGAAGAGGTAGCCGTCCTCGTCGAGGTGGCCGAGGTCGCCGACGGTGAAGAAGTCGCCGATGCGGTTCTTCCTCGTCTTGGACTCGTCCTTGTGGTAGGCGAAGCCGCCGGTGTTCATCTTCAGGTAGACGGTGCCGAGTTCGCCTGGCGGGAGCCGGTTGCCGTCGTCATCGAAGACGGCGAGTTCGCTGATGGGCCAGGCCTTGCCGACCGTGCCGGGTTTCTTCAGCCAGTCCTCGGCGGTCGCGAAGGCTCCGCCGCCCTCGCTGGCCGCGTAGTACTCCTCCACACAGTGGCCCCACCAGTCGATCATGGCTCGTTTGACGTGGTCGGGGCAGGGGGCGGCACCGTGGATGGCGTGCCGCATGGAGGAGACGTCGTAGCGGGCCCGTACCTGCTCCGGGAGGGCGAGCAGGCGGTGGAACTGGGTCGGGACCATATGGGTGTGGGTGCACCGGTGGGCGTCGATGAGGCGGAGCATCTCCTCGGGCGTCCACTTGTCCATCAGCACCAGGCGGTGGCCGATGTGCAGGGACGCGCCCGCGAACTGGAGTACGGCGGTGTGGTAGAGCGGCGAGCAGACCAGGTGGACGTTGTCGTCGAACGGCCTGATGCCGAAGATGCCGAGGAAGCCGCCGAGATAGGCCTCCTCGGGCGGTTTGCCGGGCAGCGGGCGACGGATACCGCGCGGGCGCCCGGTCGTGCCCGAGGTGTAGTTCATGACCCAGCCGAGGGTGCGGTCGGCGGGCGCCGACTCCGGTTGTCCGTCGAGGAGTTCGCCGTACGGCCGGAAACCCTCTACGTCCCCGACCGCGTACCGGTGCGTGGCCGGGAGGCCGGCCTCGGCGGCGGCGTGCCGGGCGGGGCCGGCGTAGCGCTCGTGGGCGATGAGTACCTTGGCGCCGGAGTCGGCGACGATCCAGGCGATCTCGGGGCCGACCAGGTGGTGGTTGACGGGGACGAGGTAGAACCCGGCCTGGCTGGCGGCCAGATAGGCCGTGAGGAACTCGACGCCGTTGGGCAGGACGACGGCGAAGGCGTCGCCGCGCTCCAGCCCGGCCGCGCGCAGGCCGTGCACCAGGCGGTTGGCGTCGGCGTGCAGGCGGCCGGCGGTCCACTGTTCGCCGTCGGGGGCGACGAGGACCATGCGGTGGGGGTCCTGGGCGGCCTGGGCCCAGAAACCGGCGGGGGCTGTGCTCGTCACTGGCCGCTCCTTCCGGCGATGCGGTTGATGCGGTCGACGGCCTGCTCGAAGCCCCGGGTGAGGTCGTCGAAGACGGCCTGGACACTGCGTTCGCTGTTCATCCGGCCGACGATCTGGCCGACGGGCGTGCCCAGCAGCGGGTCGACCTCGTACTTCTGGATGCGGGAGACGGCGTCGGCGACGAGCAGACCCTGCAGTGGCATGGGCAGGGTGCCGGGCCCGTTGGGGTCGTCCCAGGCGTCGGTCCACTCGGTGCGCAGCTGGCGTGCGGGCTTTCCGGTCAGGGCGCGGGAGCGGACGGTGTCGCCGGATCCCGCGGCGAGGAGTTTGCGGGTCAGGGCGGTCGAGTGCAGGTCGGCCTCGGTGGTGGTCAGCCATATGGAGCCCAGCCACACACCCTGGGCGCCGAGGCTCAGTGCGGCCGCCACCTGCTGGCCGCTTCCGATGCCGCCGGCCGCCAGCACGGGCAGCGGGGCGACCGCCTCGACGGCCTCCGGCGTGAGCACCATGGAGGCGATGTCGCCGGTGTGGCCGCCGGCCTCGTAGCCCTGGGCGACCACGATGTCGATGCCCGCCTCCTTGTGCTTGCGGGCATGCCGGGCGCTGCCCGCGAGGGCGGCGACGAGCACGCCCTGGTCGTGCGCGCGGGCGACGACATCGGCGGGGGGCGAGCCGAGGGCGTTGGCGAGCAGCTTGATCGGGTAGTCGAAGGCGACGTCGAGCTGGGTGCGGGCGACCTGCTCCATCCACCCGGTGATACGCCAGCCGGACGCCTCCCCCTCGGCCAGCTCCGGCACGCCGTACTTGGCGAGGGTGTCCTTGACGAACTGGCGGTGCCCTTCCGGGATCATCGCCTCCACGTCGGCCTCGCTCAGTGTTTGATTCTTCGGGGCCTCCACCTTCTTCGCGGGCATGACGACGTCCAGGCCGTAGGGCCTACCGTCGACATGCGCCTCGACCCAGTCGAGGTCGCGTTTGAGGTCGTCGGGGGCGGTGTAGCGGACCGCGCCGAGCACTCCGAAGCCGCCGGCCCGGCTGATGGCCGCTGCGACGGCGGGGAACGGCGTGAAGCCGAAAATGGCGTGCTCGACTCCCAGTTTCTTGCTCAGCTCCGTCTGCATGGGCGCAGGATGCCGCAGTCCTCCGGACGACGGAAGACCTTTTCTGATACACCGTCAGATTTCTTGCACCGGGATGCGCCGGGACAGCTGGGATACTTGCCGCACCGTGCGACGGGAGGATCCTCGATGTCCGAAGACGCAGCCTCAAGACGGTACTTGACCCGCCGTCAGCTCACCCGAAGAGCCCTCGCCCTGAGCGCCCTGGCCATCGCCCCGTTCCCCGCCGGACCGGCCGAAGCCGCCTCCGACGCCGGTCACCCGACCCTCCGGCACGGCTCCCCCGAGCGCGCCGGGCTCCTGCCCGTCCACCTCCGCCGGCTCGTCACCGACGCGGAGGCGTTCCTCGGCCCCTCCCCCGCGCACCCCTGGTACGCGGGCGCCGTGCTGCTCGCCGGGCGCGGCGGCACGGTGGCCCTGCATCAGCCGATCGGGATGGCGGTGCGCTACTCGGCGTACGACGAGAAGACCGACACCGGTGTCGAGTTCCCGGCCGAGCGGCAGATCCCGATGGCCCGGGACACCGTCTTCGACCTGGCCTCGGTGTCCAAGCTGTTCACCTCGATGCTGGCCGTGCAGCAGATGGAGCGGGGGCCACTGGAACTGGAGGCCACGGTCGCCTCGTACCTCCCGGACTTCGGCCGGGCCGGCAAGCAAGACATCACGATCCGTCAACTGCTCACCCACACCTCGGGGTTCCGTCCATGGATCCCCCTGTACAACGTACCGACGTACGAGGAGAAGGTCCAACTCATCTGGAACGAGGCGCCGCTGAACCCGCCGGGCAGCACCGTACCTCTACTCGGACCTGAACCTGATCTCGCTCCAGCTCGTCCTGGAGAAGATCACCGGCCGCACGCTGGACACCCTCCTCCACGACGAGATCACCGCCCCGCTCGGTATGCACCGCACCCGCTACAACCCGCCCGCCGCCTGGAAACCTGAGATCGCGGCCACGGAGGACGCCCGCAAGCCCTGGTCGGGCCTGGACCGGGGGCTGGTGTGGGGCGAGGTGCACGACGAGAACGCCTTCAGCCTCGGCGGAGTCGCCGGGCATGCCGGGGTGTTCTCATGCGGGTGGGATCTCGCGGTGCTCGCCCGTACGCTGCTCAACGGCGGCGCGTACGGCCGGGCGCGCATCCTCGAACGGGAGTCGGTGGAGCTGATGTTCACCGACTTCAACACCGCCTTCCCCGGTGACGAGCACGGCCTCGGCTTCGAGCTCTACCAGCACTGGTACATGGGCGCGATGGCCACTCCGCGCACCGCGGGGCACACCGGGTTCACCGGCGCGGTGCTGCGGCAGCAGCGAGCTCCCGCCGGTGGCCCGGCCGGCGGACGCTGCGCGGATCGGTGCGGCGGGCTGGGTACCGTCGGCCGACTAGGGGGTGTTTCGGGGAGGGCGTCCGTCGTGCGGTGAGCACGGGTTGGTAGAAGCCGCTGGTGGCCGGGGTGTGCCAGGTGATGTCGGTGAAGCCGGCCCGGGCCACGGCGTCGGTCAACTGGCTCCGGGTCAGCGCCCAGTAGGCGGTACGGCGGACCAGCACCTCCCAGCTCCCGCCGGTGGGCAGGAGCTGGAAGTGTTCCAGGTCGTAGCGCTCGCCGTCCTCGTGCCAGTGCCACAGCTGGAACGTGATCGTCCGGCCGTCGGAGGCCTGGGACACCCGGGGAGCGGTCGCCTCGGGACGGGTCCGGCGGGACTCGTCGTAGTCCCGAACACTCAGCAACAGCAGGCCGTCGTCCCGAAGGACGCGCCGCATGCCGGACAGGGCCGCCTCGATGTCCCGCTCGGACAGCAGGTGCGGCAGCGCGTTGTCGGCGCAGACGACGACGTCGAAGGTCGCGGCCCTGAAGGGAAGAGCGCGCATGTCCGCCGCGGCCGCCTGCAGGCCACCACCTCGGGCCGCGGCTTCTGCAGCGGCCCGGGAGACGGCGTCGGGGCTCAGGTCGCTGCCGACGACCCGGTGCCCGGCCAGCGCGAGCCCGATCGCCTGGGTGCCGATCCCGCAGGCGCAGTCCAGCACGCTCCGCGGCCCCTCGCCGAGCCGTGCGCGGATGAACCCGCTCAGCGCTTCGGCCTGGCGCGCCATGC
Organism: Streptomyces dysideae; assembly: GCF_001514305.1. Classification (GTDB taxonomy): domain Bacteria; phylum Actinomycetota; class Actinomycetes; order Streptomycetales; family Streptomycetaceae; genus Streptomyces; species Streptomyces dysideae. Next base: position 34,739 of record NZ_KQ949114.1, on the reverse strand, counting down.
TCACGTCCCAGTCCGGGAAGATCCGGTGGTAGTCGGCGGCCAGCCCGTCGTAGAAGCCCCGTACCGAGAACTCCGCCATGGTCAGTCGTCGCCCTCCAGCACCGCCATCGCGGCGTTGTGCCCCGGCACCCCGCTCACCCCTCCCCCGCGCACCGCTCCCGCCCCGCACAGCAGCACGTTGGCGTGCCGGGTCGCCACGCCCCAGGCGCCGGTGCCGTCCTCGGCGTACGGCCAGGACAGGTCGCGGTGGAAGATGTTGCCGCCGGGCAGGCGCAGGTCGCGTTCCAGGTCCAGCGGGGTCTTCGCCTCGATGCACGGGCGCCCGTCCGCGTCCGTGGCCAGGCAGTCGGCGAGCGGTTCGGCGAGGTGGGCGTCGAGTTGGGCGAGCGTCGACTTCAGCAGTTCGTCGCGTACGGCGTCGTTGTCCCGGTCGAAGAGCCGGGCGGGCGTGTGCAGGCCGAACAGGGTGAGGGTCTGGTAGCCCTGCTCGACGAGGTCCGGGCCGAGGATCGTCGGGTCGGTCAGCGAGTGGCAGTAGATCTCGGAGGGCGGGGCGGCGGGCAGCTCACCGGCGTCGGCCTGGGCGTGGGCGACGGCCAGTTGTTCGTAACCCTCGGCGATGTGGAAGGTGCCGGAGAACGCCTCACGCGGGTCCACCGAGGTGTCGCGCAGCTTGGGCAGGCGCTTGAGCAGCATGTTCACCTTGAGCTGGGCGCCCTCGGCGGGGGCCGGGAGTGTGTCGCCGATCAGTTCGGCGAGTGCCTGGGGTGACGCGTTCACCAGGACGTGGCGGGCGCCGACGACACTTTCCCCGTCGGCCGTCCGATATGTGATCTCCGCCGTACGCCCGTCCGTGTCGATCCGTACCGCCTCGTGCCCGGTGGCGATGACCGCGCCCGCCTCCCGGGCCTTGGCCGCCAGGGCGTCGGTGAGGGCGCCCATGCCGCCGACGGGGACGTCCCAGGCGCCGGTGCCGCCGCCGATCACGTGGTAGAGGAGGCAGCGGTTCTGCTTGAGCGAGGGGTCGTGGGCGTCGGCGAAGGTGCCGATGAGGGCGTCCGTCAGGACCACGCCGCGGACCAGGTCGTCCGCGAAGCGGTCCTCGACGGCGACGCCGATCGGTTCCTCGAAGAGGGTCCGCCAGGCTTCCTCGTCGTCGACGCGGCGGCGCAGGTCGTCGCGGGTCGGGAGGGGTTCGGTGAGGGTGGGGAACACCCGCTGGGCGACCCGGCCGGTCATGCCGTAGAACCGCTGCCAGGCCTGGTACTCGCGTTCGCCGCCCGTGAGCTTCGCGAACGCCTCCCGGGTGCGCCGCTCGCCGCCGCCGACCAGCAGGCCCGTGGGCTGTCCGTCCCGCTCGACGGGGGTGTACGAGGAGATGGTGCGCCCGCGGACGCGGAAGGTCAGGCCCAGGTCCCGGACGATCTTCTTCGGGAGCAGGCTGACCAGGTACGAGTACCGCGACAGCCGGGCGTCGACACCGGCGAACGGGCGCGTGGAGACGGCGGCGCCCCCCGTGTGGTCCAGCCGCTCCAGCACCAGCACGGACCGGCCGGCCCGGGCCAGGTAGGCGGCGGCGACCAGGCCGTTGTGGCCTCCGCCGACGATGACGGCGTCGTACGTACGGTGTCCCTCGAGTGCAGGCATGGTTCTTCGTAACACGGGGTGATCCAGGTCAGCCAGAGGTGGAGTGCGCGGGAGGTCAGTGACTGCCCGTGGCCCGCTGCTGCCGCAGCACCGCCACTCTGCGGTACAGCTCCACGGCTTCCGCGCCCCGGCCGAGCTGTTCCAGGCAGTGCGCCTCGTCGTTGCGGCTGGCGAGTGTGTCGGGGTGGTCGGTGCCCAGGACCTGCTCGCGGGCGGCAGCCACCCGGCGGTACTCGGTGAGGGCGTCCGCCCAGCGGCCGAGCCAGCCGAGACCGACCGCGACCTCCCGCCGGCTGACCAGCGTGTCCGGGTGCTCGGGGCCGAGGACCCGCTCGCGGATCGCGCACACGTCGCGGGACTCGGCGAGGGCCTCCTCCCAGCGGCCGAGGCGGCCGAGGTTGACGCCCAGGCCGTGGCGGGCGCGGAGGGTCTCGGGGTGGGCGGGGCCGTGGACGCGGGTGCGGTCGTCGATCAGCTCGCGGTACAGCTGGAGCGCCTCCGAGCTGCGGCCGAGGCGGCCGAGGCTGATGCCGACCTCGTAGCGGGCGGCGAGGGTGTCGGGGTGGTCGGGGCCGAGGGCCTGGGCGCGGGCCTCGGAGACCTCGTGGTAGATCTGCAGGGCCTCCGGCCAGCGGCCCAACTGACCGAGAGCGTAGGCGACTTCGTAGCGCGTGACCAGGGTGTCGGGATGGTTCGGGCCGAGGACGCGGGCGCGCGCGGCGGCCACCTCGCAGGCCAGGCGGTACGAGTCCTCCAGGCGGCCGAGCCTGCTGAGGTTGAAGGCGAGGTTGTGGCGGCAGCGCAGGGTGTCGGTGTGGTCGGCGCCCATGGTGCGCTCGCGGGCGGCGAGCACGGACGTGTACACCTGGTGGGCGTCGAAGTGGCGGCCCAACTGGCCGAGGACGTACGCCATTTCCTGGCGGGCGGCGAGCGTCTCGGGGTGGTCGGGGCCGAGCGCGAGGCTGCGGGCGCGGGCGACGTGCTTGTACTCGCGCAGGGCGTCGGCGGCACGGCCGGTGCGGCTGAGCGTGAAGGCGACCTCGTAACGGCTGGCGAGGGTGTCGGGGTGCTCGGGGCCGAGGAGGTGCTCGCGTTCGGCGGCGACCGCTCGGTGCACCTCGCCCGCTTCCGTCCAGCGGCCCAGCCGGCCCAGGCTGAGGCCCGCGTTGTGCCGTCCGGCCAGTGCGGTGAGCGTCTCCGGCGGCGGGGCGGGCGGGGCGTCCGGTACGGCGGAGTCGTCGGGGCGGCCGGTGGCCGGGCGGGGGATCCACTCGCCGGTGAGGCCCGCTCCGGCGTCGGGGGGTGTGACGCGCAGCCCGGCGCCGGTGGCGGCTTTGTGGCCGGTGGTCATGCCGCGGGTCCAGGACGGCAGCCGGGGTTCGCGGGCCGGCGCCGGCCCGGGCGGGCGGACCCCTTCCCGGGAGCCCGCGGACTCCGGTGGGCGGAACACCGGCTGGGGTGTCACGACGGTCGGCACATACGTCGGCGTGTTGCGGCCGATGCCGATGCGGCGGCCCAGCTCGCGTCCGTCGTACGGCCGTTCCTCGGGGCGCTTGGCCAGCAGATCCAGGATGATCTTCTCGAAGTACTCGGGGAGTTCGGCGCGGTGGCTGCGCGGCGGCGCCGGCGGGGTGTCGCGGTGGCCGACGAGGATCGCCCAGGGGTCGTCGAGGTCGAACGGCGGCACCCCGGTGGCGATTTCGTACAACACGCACCCCAGCGAGTACAGGTCGCTGCGCTGGTCGACATCGTTGCCGCTGATCTGCTCCGGCGACATGTAGTGCGGGGTGCCCATCGCGATGCCGGTGCCGGTGAGCCGGGAGGTGAAGCCGATGTCGTGGCCGAGGCGGGCGATGCCGAAGTCGCAGATCTTCACCGTGCCGTCGGCCAGCCGCATGATGTTCGCGGGTTTCAGGTCGCGGTGCACGATGCCCTGCTGGTGGGTGTAGGCGAGGGCGGCGGACACCTGGTCGGCGATGTCGACGACGTCGGAGACGGGCAGCGGATGCTGCTTGTTGTCCTCCAGGAGCTGGCTGAGGTTGCGGCCCTCCAGCAACTCCATGACGAGGAACAGGATCCCGTCGCTCTCACCGAAGTCGTGGACGACGGTCACCCCGCGGTGCTGGAGGGCGGCGGCCACCCGGGCCTCGCGGCGGAACCGCTCCCGCAGGACCCGGGTGAAGGACTGGTCGTGCTGCGGTCCCAGCGGCTTGAGGCACTTCACGGCCACCTGCCGGCCCAGCGACTCGTCGCGCGACCGCCACACCTCGCCCATGCCGCCACGCCCGATCAGATCGAGCAGCCGGTACCGGCCCTGGATCAGCCTGCTGTCCCCCATCTCCAGCGATCGCCCCCGTCATGCTCGCCCCGCCCTCCCCTGGCTCGTCCAGTATGGCGAGCTATGGTCCGACTTTGTACGGTGCCGGGCGCGCGCCCGGGCCGAGCCGGGCCATGGCGCGGAGGATGTGTTTGGGCGGGAGTGCCCAGCGCAGACGTGCGGGAACGCAGCGCAGAAGGGTGCCCGTGGCGCGCAACCGGCGGGTGCCGGTGGCGGGTTCGGGGGCCGGTCTGCCGTACAGCTCGTGGGCGTACGGCGGCAGAGCGGCGTACGCCAATTGCGCCACGCGCCGCCACAGCAACTCGCGCGCCGGGACGAGCAGGGGGTGCGTCGGCGGGTGGAGCAGGAAGTCGTCCACCGCGCGTGCCTCGGCTCCGCAGGCGAGTTCGGGCCGCACCTTCTCGAAGTAGGCAGCCATCTCTGCCCGGTTCGCCGGTACGGCGTCGGGGTCGAGGCCCACCAGGCGGGCGTTGACGCGCTGTTCGCCGACGTAGCGGTCGGCCTGGGTGTCGGTGAGGCGGAAGCCGGAGCGGCGTGCGACGTGCAGATAGGAGTCGATCTCGGCGCAGTGCACCCACAGCAGTAGTTCGGGTTCGTCGACGCCGTACCGCTCCCCCGTGTCCGGGTCGGTCGCCTGCAGCATGCTGTGGATCTTCCGCACACGGGCGCCGGCCTTCTCGGCGGCCTCGGTGGTGCCGTACGTGATGGTGCCGACGAAGTTGGCGGTGCGCATCAGCCGGCCCCAGGCGTCGCGCCGGAAGTCGGAGTTCTGCATGACGCCGCGCACCGCACGCGGGTGCAGGGCCTGGAGATAGAGCGCGCGGACTCCGGCGACCCACATCATCGGGTCGCCGTGCATCTGCCAGGTCACCGAGGACGGTCCGAACAGTCCCGGGTCGGCCTCGCCCATGCCGGTCCACCTCCGCCCATGCCGGTGCGCCCCACGATGCCACGGGCCGGAGAGCAGGTCGATACCGCCGGTAAGGCCCCGCCGATGTCCAGTGGTTGAGATTTCACCGACTCGGTCAAGGTTCGGTAAGGCTTCCCTTATATGCTGGCCCAGCCTCCGGCCCGCGCTCTATGCGCGGGCCGTCGGCATGCCCAACGCCCCGTACGACAGGACCCGACATGCGCACCCCCTCCCGCGGCCTCATCGCGGCGCTCGCCCTCACCCCCTTGCTGGCCGGCTGCTTCGCCCAGAGCGAGGACGGCGGCACGGACGCGGGCGCGGGCACGAACGGGCGGCTGCGTATCGCGCTGGCCGTGCCGCCGGTGCAGGCCCTGTCCCCGTACAGCAATGACGCGACCGTGCTGAGCAAGCTGTCGGTCGCCGAGGGTCTGACCGCGCTGAGCAAGGACGGCACGGCCGAACCGGCGCTCGCCGAGTCCTGGACCCGGAAGAACGACACGACCTGGACGTTCGAACTGCGCAAGGCCACCTTCCAGGACGGCACCGACGTCACCGCCGAGTCGGTGGTCAACGCGCTGGAGAAGGCCGACGCCGCCGAGACCAAGCCGCGGGTCCTCAGTGACGTGACACTGACCGCGAAGGCCGAGGACGCCGACACCGTCACGCTCACCACCAAGTCGGCCGACCCCGTACTGCCGCTGCGCCTGGCCAGCCCGGCCCTCGCGATCCTCGCCGCGAAGGCGTACGCCGCGAACGGCACCGTCAGCCCGGTCGGCGCCGGCAGCGGCCCCTTCGAGATCACCAGGCTGAACGGCAAGACCAAGGCCACCCTCAACCGCTTCGACGGCTACTGGGGCGGCAGGGCCAAGGCCGCCGGCATCGACGTGACCTGGATCGCGGACGGCACCGCCCGCGCCAACGCGCTGCGCGGCGGTGACGTCGACGTCGCCGAGTGGATCCCCACCGCGCAGGCGAAGCTGCTCGGCCAGGACACCCGGCACGAGGTGCCGTCCGTGCGCACCGACAGCCTGATCCTGAACACCGGCAGCAGCCTGTTCACCGACGAGGCGCTGCGCGCTGCCGCGCGGGAGACCGTGGACGGCTCGGCGCTCGTCGACTCGGTCTTCGGCGGCTACGCCGACCCGGCGCAGGGCCTGTTCGGGCCCGCCGTGTCCTGGGCCGCGGACGACCGCGTCGAGGTGACCGGCCGGGCCGCGGCGGCGACCGCCGCGCAGGTGAAGACGAAGACGAAGGGCAGGACGCTGCGCCTGGCCACCTACACCAACCGCACCGAGCTTCCGGAGGCGGCGAGCGTGCTCCAGCAGCAGCTGGAGAAGGCCGGGTTCACGGTGAAGCAGGACGTGCGCGAGTACACGCAGATGGAGGCCGACCTCCTCGCCGGCAAGTACGACGCCCTCGTCTTCTCGCGGGTGACGCTCCTCGACACGGGTGACGCGGTCGCGTACCTGGCCAGCGACTACATGAGCGACGGCGTGTACAACATCGCGGGTCTGAAGGACCCGGCCGTCGACAAGGCCGTCAAGGCGGCGGCCTCGGAGGGCGACACCGAGGAGCGCCGGAAGAAGATCATGCGGGCGGAGGCGGAGATCCTGCGCACGGACGCCGTGCTGCCGCTGGTCCACGAGCAGGCCGTACAGGGCATCGCCACCGATGTCGAGGGCGTCATCCTCGACCCGCTGGAGCGTTCCCTGGTCGACCTCGACACTCGCCTGAAGTAACCCCGGATGACCGTCACCCACAGCAACGCCCCCGCCCGCCCGTTCCGTTGGCGTGCGGGGGCCGGCCGCGTTCTCGCCGGGGCCGCGCTGCTGACCGCGGTGGGCGTGCTGCCCTGGCTGTCGGGGGCCGACCCGGCCCTCACCGTGCTGCGGGCGCGGTCCGCCGACCAGGATCCGACGCCGGAGCAACTGGTCGCCGTACGGGAGCAGTTGGGCCTGGACGAGGGGCCGGTCGCGCATCTCGTGCGGTGGCTGGGCGGGGACGCGGGTGCCTCGTGGGTGTCGGGAGAGGCGGTCCTGCCCCAGGTGACGGCCGCGCTGTCGGTGTCGCTCACGCTGATGCTGGGCGCGCTCGTGGTGACCCTGCTGGTGGCGGCGCTGCTGTGCGCCCGCACCGTCTTCCTCGGCTCGCGGCGGCGGCTCGGCCGGGACCGGGCGGGCACGGCGGCGGCCGTACTGGCGGCGCTGCCGAAGTTCCTGCTGGCCTCGCTGCTGGCCACGGTGTGCGGGGTGTGGTGGGGCTGGTTCCCGTCGAGCGGCTGGGAGGGGCCGCAGTGGATGGTGCTGCCCTCGCTCGCCCTCGGCATTCCGTCCGGGGCGATGATCGGCGGGCTGCTCGGCCAGTCGCTGCCGGCCGCCTTCCACGAGCCGTGGGCGCAGACGGCGTATGCGAGCGGGATGCCACCCTCCTACACTGCCCGGAACGCGCTGCGCCGCACGCTGCCGGGTGTGCTGCCGCAGTTCCTGCCGACGGTCGTGGCGCTGGTCGGCGGTGCGGTCGCCGTGGAGAAGATCTTCAACATCCCCGGACTCGGGCGGCTCGCCCTCGACGCCGCCGTCGCCCAGGACCTGCCGGTGCTGCAGACCTCGACGCTGGCGCTCGTCCTGCTGGGCGTGGCCGCCGGTGTCCTCGTCCGGGCGCTGCGCCACGGGCTCCTCGGCCGCCCGCTGCGGGACGGCGCCCTGCCGGGCCTGCACCAGCCGGAGCTCGCCCCGCGCCGTTCCCTGCGCTGGGTCGCCGGAGCGTGCGCCCTCGCTCTGCTCGCCCTCGGCACCGCCGGGTTGCTGCGCGACCCCTTGCACGTGGACACCGCGGCGCGCCTTCTGCCGCCCTCCGTCGCGCACCCGCTGGGCACCGACTCCCTCGGCCGTGACCTGCTGGCCCGGCTGGGGCACGGGGCGCTGCGCACGGCGGGCGTGGCCTTCGCGGTGACGGCGGTGAGTGCTGTGGCCGGGTTGCTGCTCGGCCTGGTGCCGCGGGCGAGCGCCGGTCTGACGGAGGTCGTGGCGACGCTGCCGGCCGTGCTCGCGGGCCTGCTGGTCGCGGGCGTGACCGGGCCGTCGGTGTGGGGTGCCGCCGGCGCGGTGTGTCTCGTCGGGTGGACTCCGTACGCCGCTCAGACCGCCGCCCTGCTCGAACAGGAACGGGCCGGCGGCCATGTCGCCGCGGCCGTCTCACTGGGCGCCGGGCGGGCCCATCTGCTGCGCCGCCATCTGCTGCCCGCGGTCGTCCCGGCCCTTCTCCGCAACGCCCTGCTGCGGCTGCCGACCACGGTTCTGGTGCTGGCGTCGCTGGGCTTCCTGGGCCTGGGCGAGCAGCCGCCGACGCCGGAGTGGGGACGTCTGCTGTCGGAGAACCAGCCGTACGTCGAGCTCGCGCCCTGGACGGTGCTCGGACCGGCCGGTGCGCTGGTCGTGCTCGCCGTGCTCGCCGTGTCGGGCAGCACGGTGCTGGCGAACAGCGCCTCGCGGCGTACCGGAGAATGACCCTCCCGGTCCGGGTGCGCCGTCAGTTCACCAGCAGGGCGCTGTCCCACGACGTCGCCGGTACGGTCCCCGTGGCATAGGTGTGGAGAGCGAGGGCGATGCCCGCGGCTCCTTCCAGAAAGCCGGGGCGGTCGAGAGGGCGCGCGGCGAGCGAGTGGCGGTACCGGAAACCGAACGGCGCCTCGGGGTCGAACCCGTCCACCACCCGCACCGCCAGCCGGTCGGCGAGGGCGTGGTAGCCCGAACCGGCACTGTCGTGTGCCATGCGCAGCACGATCTGCAGCAGCCCCGCCCAGCCGTGACACAGCGCGGAGTCATGGATCAGCTCGTCTCTCGCCGCGGTCAGCGCACCGCGGAGGGCGGTGTGCGCGTCGGCGCGCCAGTCCGCTCGGTCCAGCGCGGCGCCGGCCAGGTACACGGCACGTGCCGCACCCGCGGCGCCGTAGCACCACGAGTCCCGCCCGCGTTCCGGCGGTTCCCCCTTCTCCAGGTGTGCCAGGGTGATCAGGTGCGGCCAGCGCGGGCCGGCCTCGTCGGTCGTGCGCCAGCGGGACAGCAGCGCCATGATCCGCTCGATGGCCTCGTCCTGACGGTCCACCCGGAACCCTGCCCGCCAGGCGCCGGAGAGGAGCGCGAGCGGCCCGCAGACCCCGTGTGCGAGGCCGAAGTTGACGTGCTCGGCCAGCCCGTGCTCCAGTCCGTCGGTGACCCACCACGCGGGCAGCCGGGTGCCGTGGCGCGCGATGTCGTCCGCGGTCGCCACGGCCACCAGCGACTCGAGCACATCGGTCAGCGCGAGCCCTGCTGCCTGTCGCACCGCCTGCTCGGCCGCCGACTCGTACCGGGCCAGCAGGTAGCGACCGATGCCGGCGGTGCCGCCGAGGACGTCGTAGCGGTTCCACGAGCCGACCGGCTCGCCGGCACGCACCCGTTCCCGGTCGGCCTGCGCGCGTTCTCGGACCTGGGCGGTGATGTGCCCGTCCAGTCCGGCCAGCATCGTGGCATAGCCGCCGAATCCGGTGGCCGCGGTGTGCCCGGCGAACGCGAGCGCCACCATGCCGCCGAACAGTGACTGCGGCAGCCGCCGGATCCCGCTGCCGAGCGCCGCCGACAGGTGCGCGTGCGTCCGGCCACGCAGCTCCGGCACCCCCGCGGCCAACTCGGCGAACAGCAGGGCGACTCCGGGGTGGCCGTCGGAGAGCAGCAGCGGATCCCACACCGGTTGCGGGTTTCCCGGATACCGCATGAGGTTGTCCGGCACGCCCGCGATCTCGGCCACCCGGTCCGGCTCCGCCAGCCGGTCCGCGATCTCGGTGACGATCCTGGCGGCCGCCTGCCGGTGGGCCGGCGCCCGGTCAGTCGGTGCGGGTGATGGCACGGAAGCCCTCCAGTTCCTGCAGCAGGTGGCGGACCTCCGCGCGCTGGGGCACCGGCAGTTCACCGACGCGCACCATCTCGCCGGCGTTCAGCCGGTCCAGCACCGCGAGGGCCGCGGCGGTGGCCGTGCCGGACGAGACGTTGCCGTTCGCGGCGTATCTGCGGGGACCGTCGCCGGGCGCGGCCAGCAGGGGAGCGCACGCCCGGACGGGGGTGTCGTCGTCCAGCGGGCGAAGCCCGGCGGGGGGCTGGGTCGGCCAGAACCCGCCCGCCGTTCTGACCCGCAGGGCCAGACCTGTGGCCCGGTCGGCGAACCGGTCCTGGCTCAGGCATTCCGTGAAGGCGTCCACGGCGTCGGCGAGGGCCGTGGGCAGTTCCCCGGCCAGCTGCCCGTCGGGACCGGCATCCGGGGTGAACGACGGGGCCGACGCCGCCGGTTCGGTGCCCCGGAACAGGTCCTTGATCTCGTAGTACGGCCGGTGCTCGCGGCGGGGAATGCCCACGTTGACACTCGTCGCCGGCGCGTCGCCGGCGCTCTCCCCGACGTGGTAGTACCGCGACGGCCAGTACAGCAGATCTCCCGGCTCGACCTCGGCGACGAACGAGGAGGCCAGGTACGGCTGGTAGTCCAGCACCGTGTGTACCGGATCCGACCACGGGCGCTCGGCCCAGAACCGCATCCGCTTGGTGCCACGCACGCAGAACATGAAGGTGGCGAAGCGGTCCTGGTGCACGCCGACCGGGCTGTGCTCGTAGGAGCCGTGGAACAGCGTGGACCCCGCGGTGTGCGTCGGCTGGCCGACCCGCTCCCAGAGACCGGCGTAGAACCGCTGGGCGCGTGTCCACAGGGGATGGGAGAACGCGTGGAACCGGTGCACCACGAGGGCGTAGCACTGCCCGTGCAACCGTTCGGCCATGCGTCGTTCGTAGCCGTCGAACGAACGGTCCGACAGTTCCGGCAGGTAGTCGTGCGGCCGTGTCTGCTGTCGCCGCTGCACGAGGAACTGCAGATTCCCCGGTACGGCGAGCGGATGCGGCGGGCGGCTGCCGAGCACAGCGGCCTCGAACACCTCCGCCTCGGCGAACGGCACGCCGTCGGTTCCCTTGTACAGCACGGGTTTCTGGTCCCAGAACCGGTCGACGAAGGTGTCCCAGTCGAATGACTTCTCGGTGGTCAGTGTCATCGCGCGGGTACCTCGGCCACGTCGATGCCGCGCAGCCGGTACAGCTTGTCCAGCAACGCGAGCACACTCTTGTCGTTCTTGTCGGCACCGCCGCCGATGGCTCGGCACACCTCGGCGACGCTGGTCTCCTCGCCGTTGTGCAGTGCGGCGAACACCCGGTCGCTCGCGGCTTTCGGCAGGGTGAAGACGTTCCCGTTGACCGCCCACACCTCGTGGCCCGGCCCGTCAGGCATCCGGACGATCTCGCTCGACCGGCGAACCCGGGTCTGCCGGGTCATGGGGATGCCCTCGCGTGGCACCGGAATCGGTTCGAGACCGGCCGCGGAACGCAATGCCGCCCAGCGGACTCGCAGCATCCTGCGCAGCTGCTCGCCGTCCACGATCTCGCGCAGTTCGTCGCCGAGCGCGGTCAGGTGGGGCAGCACCCCGTCCTGTTCGTCGACTCGGGATCCGGGGCCGAACGGGAAGTACGGCACGGTGTCGTCGTTGCCCTGCCGGCCGTGCACCAGGTCGGCGAGCAGATCCCGTAACGCGGTGAACGGCAGCCGCCGGTCGACCGGAATCCGCAGGCGCAGCGCCACGCACCGCTCGCGGTAGGTGTCCACGTGCCGTTGGTCGCCCGGCCAGTACAGCAGCTCTCCGGCGTCGGCACTCAGGGTGCGCACACCGTCCAGGTCCCGGTCCGGGTCGGCGATCGCGGCCGGTGGCGGACCGTTGCGCTCGTCCCACAGCCGTACGTCCATCCGCCCGCGCAGCACCCAGGTCAGTGCCGCGTGGGTCGGCGCCTCGGTCGCGCCCACGTGCTGGGTGAACCGGTCGCCGATCAGCACCTCGGCGACCACCGGGAGGTTCGGCCAGCCGACCGTACACCACAGCCCGCGGATCGCGGCACGCACCGCGGACCACAGCGCGAAGTCCAGGAGCAACGGCTGCCGCACGGTGAGCAGATAGCCCTGCCCGGACACGTCGGCGTCCAGCCGGTCGAGGTAGTCGTCCAGGGTCCGGTCGGCGGTGTCCGGCAGCCGTGTGCCCGGCGCGCGCAGCCAGCCGTCGCCGACCAGGAACCGGACGTCGGGCATCACCCAGAACCGGGTGCCGGCGCGGAACGGGGCACACGACTGAACGGTCAGAGCGTGGATCTCGTCGAGGCCGACCGGTGGCCGGGCGCGCAGCCTGGTGGGCTGCCTGGCCCAGTACCGCTGCCCGAACAGCGCCCAGTCGACGTCGCCGGGTGTCTGCCGCACCTCGTGGATCAGTGTGGTCATGATGCTTCCCTCCCCGTCAGGGGGAACCGCTGCCGGATCCGGTCCGTGTGGTCCGCCAGTGGCTCCATGCCCATCGCGGCGCGCCTGCGGTCCACGTCGTCCGGCTCCTCGATCGGCCACGGCACCAGCTTTCCGGCCACGGGCTCGAACTTCGTGCCGTACACCTGGGGGAGGCCGTCGGCGAGGCGCAGCTCGTCGGTCAGGTAGGCGACCTCACGCCATGGGAGATCACCGTCCGCTGCCGCCTGCCGCATCAGTTCGAGACAGTGCCGGCGAAAGTCCAGGTGCTCTCTCGCGTGTTGTACGAGGCGACTCGCCGCGGCGGCCGCCGCGGCACCGACCAGCGTGCGCCCCGGCCACCCGTGGTCGGCCACGACCCGGGTCAGCCACGCGATGCCGGCGTCGGTCAGGGTCCGCAGGCGGCGCTCGGCGGCATCGTCGGTCATGCCGCCGTCCGCCCACGGCATCCGGATGGCGCCGTCGAGCCGGTCAAGCCGCAGCAGTCGGCGCCGGATCTCCCCGGCGGGCGCCGGCTCGGCCGGGACCTCCGGCGCGTCCACCGGGTCGATGCGCAGCCGTACTTTCTCCCGGTTCCAGATGTAGGTGACCCGCCTGCCCACCTCCGGCCAGTCGAAGCCGACCTGGCCCTCGGCGGGACTCTGCAGGTGCAGCCGCACGCCCAGCGACTCGTCCGTGACGACGTGCTCGGTCACATCGTCGAACACGTGCTCCACCGCGTCCCGAAGTGCCACCCCGAGACCGGCGAGTTCGAGGTTCGCAGCGTCGAGCAGCTCCGGCAGCGGGGGCCAGCCCCCCTCGGGCTCCGGCCGGGCCGCGACCCGGGCTGTCTCGAACGGCAGGGGCGGCGGCTCGACGCGCAGTACCGGACCGCCGTCCAGCGAACGGACGAAGTAGGGCACGTCCAGACGTCGAAGCTGGTCGAGCTCCGCCCGGTCGAAGTGGACGTCCGGCTCGGCGGGGACCGGTGCGGCGCCGCCGCCGGACAGCCAGCGTGGCACCAGCGCGTCGAAGTACCGGAACGTGGGCTGCCGCAGCACCCGGACGTAGTGGCCGGCGGTGGCGGTCGACAGGAAACGCCGAATCGCCGGCCGCTGACGGCACATCAGGGTCCAAGCGTCGAACATGCCGCGCAGCATCGCCGGCAGGTAGTGGCCGTACCCGGCCCGTCCTTCGGTGTCCGCGACGACGGTCCTGGTCTCGTCCCTGGCGTAGGGCCGGCGGCGGCGGTGCAGGCGCAGCGCCCCCGTCGGCTCCGCACGCCAGCACACCGGCGGGCCCTCGGCGCTGCACCACCGCGGAGTGTTCTCCAGGCCGACGTGGTGCTGGTCGACCTCGGCGGTCGGGTCGTACAGCAGACCCGTGTCGTAGAGCCGGGGAACACTGCAGAAGTAGATCTCCAGATCGATCGGATACAGCAGCGGTTCCCGCTCGCCTGGCCTGCTCCCGGTCACCAGGTTGCTGCCGATCATGTCGGTGATCCCGAAGGCGAAGACCGCGGCGGTCAGAGAGCCGGTTCGGAGCCAGAACCGCGCCGCCTCCGGCGGGGTCAGCCGGGTGCCGGTCAGCCGCCACGGCCCGGATGTGCGGATCGGTCCCCACTGTGCCGGTGGCTCGATCCATTCCTGCCACAGGTAACCCCGGTCGGCACCGGACCAGCACGACAGCACCGGCAGCCGGACCTCGCCGGACACCGCGGGCGAGTGGTTGAGCAGTTCGAACACCGATGCCGGCTTCCCGGCTCCTCCGGACGCGGTGAACAGCAGCTCGCCGGACGCCGGACGCGGCTTGTACGCGACTCGGCCACCGCCGACGCAGTCCAGCCGCAACACCCGTTGCCGGCCGTTGTGGGTCTCCTCGCCATGGGCCCACAACCCGACGACCGGTCCCCGAAACGCCGGGTCCTCGGGCCAGCAGGTGCTCATGTCCCGCAGCAGCCGGTCGAGGAAGAGCGTCAGAAAGGCCTCGCAGCGCGCCGCCCACTCCTTCACCCGGTCGCGGGTGTAGTGCGCCCGTCCGGTCGCGCAGGCCACGAACGCCTCGGACACCACCGGTCCGAAGAGATCGGCGTTGGTGATGTCCAGCACTCCGGTGGCGACGACCGTCGTATATCGCCGCGCGGCGGAATCACACCAGTCGTCCAGCCGATCCCACAGCGCCAGCAGCGGCGTGAACCGCTGGTCCGCGAGCGCGTGCGCGAGCATCCGCGCGTCCGCCGCGCCACCGAGCAGCCGGTCAACCCTGACCGTCCCCTCCGGGCCGGCCGTGACGACCGGTGGGAACAGCCCGCCCGCCGTACCCTCACGGACCGCGTCGATCACTCGCCGCGCCACCGGCGGAAGTACGGCGAGAACATCCTGATCGGCGTCGTCGGTCGGGGTACGCATCTCCCAGAGCGGCTCGACGTCCGCCAGCACATCCGACAAGGCTGCCCTTCCGACTCGTTGCTGCGGGAGCCAAGGCCCATCCGGGTGGTGCCTTCGTCAGCGACACCACCCGGCGCGCATCAGCAGCAGTAGATGCTGGCGCACGAACCACAGGCGGTACCGCTACCTGAGTTCGTCGGTGACGCGAGTGGCGGAATTTCCTGTTCCAGATCGCCGATCACCAGATCGAACACGTCATCGGCGCTCCGGTCCGACCCGATCCGGCCCTTTTCTTCGACAGCCTGCATGAACACCCTCCTCTCGCACTGGGTAACCGATCCGCTACTCAGTACAACTGGGCAAAATGGCCATGTCAAGGGAGCCTATTTTCGGTAACTTTCGTGCGGGGTAAGGCAGTTGGGGGACACCTCACTCCTTGGATGTGCCCCGCTTCCACCTGACGCGGGTCGCTCGCCGAGGACGAGCGCGGCCGGCGCCAGGGCTCCGACCGGGGGAGCAGGAGGAGTACGACGCCGGCGTGACGGCGACCAGCAGCCAGCCCGGCGTCAGGTCCATGCCGCGGCACAGTGCCCCGCCGGGCAGGCCGCCGCGACACAGCAGGTAGAGGAACCACCTACACGTTGACCAGCACCGTGGACAGGCCGGCGCCGACCTCGGCGACGGCGCGGGTCCACAGCGGCATGTCGTCGGCGAACAGCACTCCGGCCGAAGGTGCCAGCAGTGGCAGCGCCGGCCGGCAGCGGTGGAAGGTGGCCGTGCCCGGCGAGGTGCGCGCAAGGCCGAGGGGTGCGGCATGAGCGCTCCGGACAGACGCGGGTCAGGTTGTGGAAGCGGGGCCGGGTGGCAGGTGGACCGTCATGATCAGACTGCAGGTTTCCATGCCGGAGCCGCGGTAGGTGTGAGGGGCGTCGCCGTCGAACGTGGCGGTCCGGCCGGCTTCCACGGTGTGTTCGGTGCCGTCGACGATCAGGGTCATCCGGCCGGCCGTGACGCTGACGGTTTCCACGACTCCGGCCTGGTGGGGGTGGCTGGGGTATTCCTCGCCCGGTTCCAGTCGCCAGCGCCAGACCTCGACCGGGGCCGGGCCCGAGGTCGTCAGCATGAGCCGGGCCTCGCCGCCCCGTTCTCCGGTCCACAGGGGTGCCACGGCGTCGGCGGCCACGACGCGGACGCGGCCTTGGGGCGGTCCCTGCATCAGGGCGGACACCGAGATGCCGAGGGTGTCGGCCAGCCTGACCAGGGTGGCCAGGTTGGGGTTGCCCTGAGCTTTCTCCAGGGCCACCAGGGCGCCCTTGCTGACCTGGGAGCGTCGGCTGAGTTCCTCCAGGGACAGGCCTGCTCGGGTGCGGGCCGCCCGGACGTTGTGCGCGACCGTCCGCAGCGCTGCGGCTGTCTCGACCATCTGATCTCCATCCTCACAACTGACCACTTCAATGCACCGCGCGGTCGTTCGGTTGACACGGTCCGGTCGTTGCGTTGTACGGTGCGGTCGTTCCAATGATACTAAGGGAAGTGCTGTGATCGCTCTGCTGCTGGCCCTGGGCAGCTCACTCGCCCATGGATGCGCCTGCCCGCGGCGTCCTTGCCGAGCGCATCCATCGCGGCCAGCTCGCAGGCCTGGGCACCGCCGCCGTCGCCGTCGGTCTCCTCGCCCTGACCTGAGCAGCCCAGCAGCCCAGCAGCCCAGCAGCCCATGCAAGGAGACCCGCATGTTCGACGACCACAAGCCCGTCGAGCACCGCACCGCCGTCGCCGACCACCTCACCGCACGCGACCAGGGCCTCGACGTGCCGCCGCCCGCCAGCAGCGTCGCCGCCTGGACCGCATCGGCCCTCGGAAGCCCTGATCCCCGCCCCGACCGCCCACGCCCGGACACAGGAAACGGAAACCCCGCCCATGCCCGCCTTCCGCATCGCCCCCGCCGTCGCGGACGCCTTCCCCGACACGCTCATCGCCCTGGTCACCGCCACCGGCCTGCGCGGCCGTGAATCCTGGCCGCCCACCACCGCGGCCCTGGATGACCTGGAGCGGCAACTCGCCGACGGCAACTGGCGCCCCGCCGACGAGACCGACCCCCGTATCGAGGCCTGGCACACCGCCTATCGCTCCTTCGGCACCAATCCCCGCCGCATTCGCCCCAGCGTCGACGCGCTCGGCCGCCGCCTCGCGAAGAAGGGCACGCTGCCGCGCATCAACCCGGCGGTCGACTCCTACAACTGCGTCTCCGTCCGGCACGGCCTGCCCGCCGGCGCCTTCGACCTGGACCATGTCGCCGACGACGTCGACATCCGATACGCGGACGGCACCGAGTACTTCACCCCGCTCGGCGAACCCGACACCGTCGAGAACCCCAAGCCCGGCGAGATCATCTATGCGGACACCACCGGCGTCCTGACCCGCCACTGGAACCACCGCGACGCCCACCGCACCTGCGTGACCGAGGACTCCACGCACGTCGCCTTCGTCCTCGAAACCCTGCACGCCACCCGCGACGGCGACCTCCTCAAGGTCGCGGCGGAGGAACTGCAGGGCCTGGCCCCGCGCACCGCGCAGACCGCCGTGCACTACCTCAGCCCGGCACAGCCCCAGGCCACCGCCTGAGACCGCCATCAGAGACATGAAGAGACCCGGCCGCGGCCTCCCGTGGGGCAGCGAAGTCCGCGGCCGGGTCATTCACCGCACCACCCGTCCCCACGGGCGGTGCGGACCCGGGACGCACGCCTCTGGTCGCGCGTCCCCGGCGTCTACGGTGTGACCGCCAGTGGCGTGGTGCCCGGGGTCCTGGTGCCGTCGCCGTTCTCGACCAGGCCGAGGTAGGCCTGAACCGCCTCGAGGTTCCGCCAGGAGACGGTGGCCTCGACGGGGTCACCCGCGCCCACCCGCTGCTCGGCCGAGGTGACGGTGGCCGGCCGATCCGGCTTGGTGTCCTTGCCGATCAGCCGTCGTGACGGGCGGGGATGAGCGAGGCGCAGCCCGGCCTGCCCGCAGGGGCCTCGACCGCGGTCCCGGGACCTGGTGGGCGGACGATCCGGGGCCGGATCTGGCTCGTGCGACCGCCTGGGCGGGCGTGCCCCGAGCTACCAGGAGGCCAGCGAGCCGTCAATGTTGCGCCACACGTCGTTGCGCCAGCGGTGTCCGCGTTCGGCGGCCGCACGGACCGCGTTCTCGTCGATGGTGATGCCCAGGCCGGGTGCGGTCAGACAGTCGATATAGCCGTCGCGGAACGCGAAGGGCTCGGCGTCGACGAGATAGTCCAGCAGTCCGCTGCTGTCGCCGTAGCCGATACCGAGTGCCTGCTCCTGGATCAGGAAGTTGGGGGTCGCGAAGTCGAGTTGCAGGCTGGCGGCCAGCGCGATCGGGCCGAGCGGGCAGTGCGGCGCGACCAGGACGTCGTACGTCTCCGCCATCGCCGCGATGCGCCGGGTCTCGGAGATGCCTCCGGCGTGGCTGATGTCCGGCTGCGCCACGGCGATGCCGTCCGACAGCACGGAACGGAAGTCCCAGCGGGAGTAGAGTCGTTCGCCGGTGGCGATGGGGATGGAGGTGGAGCGGACCACGGCGCCGAGGTCCTGGGAGAACTCCGGCAGTACGGGTTCTTCCACGAACATCGGCAGCAGGGGCTCGAGGAGCGGCAGGACGCGACGGGACATCGCCCCGCTGAAGCGGCCGTGGAAGTCCAGCGCCAGGTCGCGGTCCGGTCCGATGGCCTCACGCACCGCGGTCACCCGGTCCACGATGGCGTGGATCGCGGCGGGCGTGTCGAGCGGCTCCAACTTCCCGCAGGGGTTGAGCTTCACCGCGGTCAGGCCCTTGGCGACCTGCTCGGCCGCCGACTCGGCCATCTTCTGCGGGGTCGACCCGCCGATCCAGCCGTAGATACGCACCCGGTCGCGCACGTGGCCGCCGAGCAGCTGGTGCACCGGGACGCCGTGGGTCTTGCCCGCGATGTCCCACAGGGCCTGGTCGATGCCGGCCAGGGCACTGTTGAGGACGACACCGCCCCGGTAGAAGCCACCCTTGGCGAGCACCTGCCAGTGCTCCTCGATGCGGGCCGGGTCCTGCCCCACGAGGTAGTCGAACATCTCCTCGACGCAACGGGCGACGGTGTGCGCCTTGCCCTCGACGATGGGCTCTCCCCAGCCGGAGACGCCCTCGTCTGTGTCGACGCGCAGGAAGAGCCAGCGCGGTTCGACGAGGAAGAGTTCGTATCCAGTGATCTTCATGGTGTGGACCTCCGGGTCCAGGTGCACGGCCCGAGGGCCGCTGGCTGCGGGTAGGGGTGTACCGGGTGAGGGGATGTCGGGGCGGGTGTACGTCAAGGTCGGCCGGTCAGGGAACGGGCAGGCACACCCGGCCGCCTGCGCGACCACCCGCGGCGGCCACGCCCTACTCGTGGGAGCTGATGCTGCGGCCGCCGTCCACGAGCAGGTTCTGGCCGGTGATGAACGAGGCGTCGTCGGAGGCGAAGAAGGCCACGGCGGCCGCGATGTCCTCGGGGGTGCCGAGCCGGCCGACCGGCGCACGCGCGGCGGTCCGGACCTGGACCTCCGGTGGTGTCTGCGCCCACAGGGCCGTGACCACGGCACCGGGAAGGACGGAGTTGAACCTGATCTCACCGCCGTACTCGACGGCGAGCTGGCGTACCAGGGCGCCGATGCCGCCCTTGGCCGCCGCGTACGCGGGGAAGCCCTTGAAGCCGATGGCCGCGTGCACGGACGAGGTGATCACCACCGCGCCCCGGGCGATCCGGAGCAGAGGGACCGCGGCCCGGACGCCGTAGAACACCGAGTCGAGGCAGAGCCGTAGCTGGTCGTGCCACGCGGCGTCGTCCAGCTCATGCGCCGCCCCGCGCCGGTTCCGGCCGGCGTTGAGGTGCAGGACGTCGAGGTGACCGGTCCAGGACGTCACCGCCTCGACGGCCTCGGCCCACGCGTCGGCCGAGGTGACGTCGAGCCCGCGGTGCCGGGCCCGTCCGCCCCGGGCGCGGACCTCCTCGGCCACCCGGCGGGCGCCCTCGGCGTCCACATCGGTGACGAGGACCGACGCCCCTTCCGCGGCGAGGCGATAGGCGGTGGCCTCGCCGATGCCGGAGGCGGCCGCGGTGAGCAGGGCGGTACGGTCCGCGAAGCGTGTGAGGCCGGCGCGACTCATGGTCTTTCTCCCGGTCTTGCCGTGGAACGGCGCAGCATCAGGCATGGTTCGGTGGGTACGACGACGTCTCCCAAGGGCGCCCCCTGGATGGCGGCCACCAGGGCCTCCACGGCCGCGGCGCCCAGCTCGTACAGGGGCATCGCCACGGTGGTCAGCGGCGGGGAGAGGTGGGCGACGACGGGCAGGTCGTCGTTCCCGACCACGGAGACGTCCTCGGGGATCCGCAGGCCGAGGTGCCGGACCGCCGCCATGGCGCCTATCGCCTGGGCGAGGGAGCTGGTGTAGAGCGCGGTGACCGGCGGACGCGTACCGCCGTCGGCCGGACGCAGCAGCTCCAGCGCGCAGGCCACGCCGCCGTCCTCGGTGAAGTCCCCGGACGCTACCGGCGCGGCGGACAACCCGAGTTCCTCGGCGTGTCGCAGGAACGCTTCCTTGCGGACCTCACTGGGAGTGATGCCGGGCGGGCCCGCGATGTGGCCGACCGCGCGGTGGCCGAGTGAGTGGAGGTGGTCGAGGGCGGTGACGCTGGAACGGGCCACGTCCATGGTGACGTTCCGGCCGGAGCCCTCCACCGAGCGGTTGAGGAAGACATGCGGGACCGGGCTGCGGCTCAGGGCGTCGAGCAGGGGGTGACTGGGGCGTGCGGAGGCGATGAGCAGCCCGTCGACACGGCCCTCCTGCACCAGGTCGTTGAAGGACTCGTCGGCTTCCTGCCCGTCGAAGTCCTCGGCCAGCAGGGAGAGATAGCCCAGCTCGCGGGCGCGCTGGTAGGCGCCGCGGGCGATGGTGACGTACGTGGGGTTGTTGAGGGCGGGGACCAGCAGGGCCAGGGCGTGCGTGCTGGCACCGGCCAGGGCGCGCGCTCCGGAATGGGGGCGGTAGCCCAGCGCCTCGGCTGCCTCATGGACGCGGCGCCGGGTCTCCGGCCGTACGGACAGGTCCTGCCTGCCGTTGAGCACCTTGGACACGGTGGCCTTGGAGACTCCCGCTCTCTCCGCCACGTCCACCAGCCTGGCCCTGACGGGCTGTTCCGGCATGTGGGTCCCCACTTTCCGCTGTGCGCCAGGAGCCGTTCGGCGTGTCCGACGGTGGCGCTATCCAACCTCTTGACACCCTCTGCCGCCGCAACCTAACGTTCGCCGAAGTTTCAGTCAACCGGTTTCCCTAGACGGAAATAAGCAACAAGTCTGGGCAGAGCCAAAGAAACCGGACACCATCTCGGCAACCACAAGTCGGTGATTACCGGCCATGGGTGGGGTGTGCCTCGGGGCGCCCCGAAAAGGCTCACCGCGGACGCGACCACCGTCGCCTTCACGGTCGGGCAATGCCGACACCCGCACATGTGCACGACAGATGTACGGGTGTCCGGTTCGGGACATCTCACCCTACGGCCGGCGGGGCCGGTACTCCTCCCCGGCCCGGCCCCACTCCCCCTGTCGCTATCCCTCCCCGTAAACCCGCATGCGCTCGCAAGCGCTTACGGTCCCGCACGAAAGGCCACCAGCATGACCTTCCCGACCACAGGGTCTCTCGACAGACGCCGCTTCCTCGCCGTCTCCGCCGGCGCCGCGTTCGCCGCGACCGCGCTGCCCGGCTGCGCAGCCTCCGTCGACGACGGATCGGAGAGCGGCGGTACGAAGCGCGAAAGTGCGACGGTCACCGTCATGACCCCCGATGACGAGAAGAAGGCTTTCCAGGCGGCCGGTAAGGCGCTGGGCATAAAGATCAACTTCATCGCCCGGGACGAGACCAGGCTCAACGCGATGCTGGCGGCGAAGAACCCGCCGGACCTGGTGCGCGGCCTGGGTGCGGTGGAGACGCCGTACTTCGCCGCCCGCGGGCTGATGGCCGACCTGGACCCGTACTTCGCCAAGAGCTCGGTGCTCAAGGCCTCCGACCTCGACCCGGTCAACGACGTCTGGCGCTACGACGGCCAGAAGCAGGGCGCGGGACCCCGGTACGGCATGGCCAAGGACTACTCGCAGGACCAGATGTTCTGGTACCGCACGGACCTGCTCGAGGCGGCGAAACTCGATCTGCCCAGCGAGACCGAGCCCCTGTCGTACGACGAGTGGCTGGACATGGGCAAGCAGCTGACCAAGCGCAGGCTCGGCAAGGTCAAGGTCTACGGGATGAGTGCCGCAGGGCTCGGAACCTTCGCGCAGCTCATGCACATGACCGCCTCGGCCGGCGGGAGCCTGTTCGCCGAGGACCTGGCGTCGGTCGACCTCTCCTCGCCCGAAGCGCGCAAGGCGCTGTCGTGGTACCTGGAGTACGCGCGGGCCGACGTCGGCCCGAACGTCGCCAACCCCAACCCCGACGGATGGGACTGGCCCACCTACCAGGCCGGGCGGATGGCGATGGCCGGCGACGGCTACTGGTTCGGCGGGGCGATCGGCGGCGACCCCAAGATCGCCGAGGTGTCACGCTTCGCGCCCGCCCCGCAGCTCGGCAGTAACCGCGTCAGCCCCTGCTTCGGCGCCACCGGCTACTGGATCCCCAAGGAGGCCAAGAACAAGGACGCGGCCTGGAAGCTCTTCGAGTACTACTTCGCCGGCAAGCCCGCCCAGGACCGGGCCTCGGGCGGCTGGGGCATCCCCAGCCTGAAGTCGCTGCGTTCCCTGATGCCGCAGGGCACGGAGTTCCAGAAGCAGGCCCTCCAAGTGCAGGAGAAGGAGCTGGAGCACTTCTCGGTGCTGTCGTTCACCCCGTACGCCCAGGTGACCGCCCTGGACGGGATCCTCAACAAGGTGCTGCCGAGGGCCGTCAAGGGCAAGACGTCGGCGGGCAAGGTGGCCGACGAGCTCAACAAGCTCATGAACGAGCAGATCGCCAAGGGCAAGGAGCTGGTGGGGTGAGCACCGGCCAGCTCATCGACCAGACCGCCGGGCCGGGGGCGGCGACGCCCTCGGCCCGGCGGCCGGCCGGCCCGACTCGCCGGCCGACGTCGCTGCGGACCCGCCGGGCGTGGTCGTTCTACGTGTTCACCGGCCCCTGGGTGCTCGGCTTCCTGGTTCTGACGGTCTTCCCGCTGGCATATGCGCTGTGGCTGAGCTTCACCAACGCCGACGGGTTGTCGGACAACGCGCGCTTCGTGGGGCTGGACAACTACCGGGAGGTCCTCTCCGACCCGGCGACGCTGGATTCCCTGTGGCGCACCGGAGTGTTCACCGCGATCACGGTGCCGCTGACGATCGCGGCGGGACTACTGCTGGCGGTGCTGGTGAACCAGCCGATCCGCGCCCGCGGGCTGTTCCGCACGCTGCTGTACCTGCCGGCGGTGGTGCCGCCGGTCGGCGGCGCCCTCACCTTCAAGCTGATCTTCGACCGTGACTCCGGAGCGGCGAACGGCGCTCTGGACGCGGCCGGCATCAACGGCATCACCTGGCTCGTCGACCCGTATGCCCGCTATGTGCTGATCGCGCTGACCCTGTGGGGCGTGGGCAACGGCATGATCATCTCGCTGGCGGGGCTCCAGGACGTCCCCAGGGAGCTGAACGAAGCGGCCAGGGTGGACGGCGCCAGCCCCTGGCAGTCCTTCACCCGCATCACCCTGCCGCTGCTGTCCCCGGTGATCTTCTTCCAGGTCATCACGGGCATCATCGGCTCGCTGCAGACCTTCATGCCCCTGCTCATCGCGCTCAACCCGACCCCGGCAGGCGTCACGTCCGTGCCCGAGAGCAACTACTTCTACATGATCCACGTCTTCGCCCAGTACTTCGCCAACGGCCGCTACGGTTACGCCTCCGCCCTGCTGTGGGTGCTCTTCGCGATCATCTGCGTCGTCACCTTCCTCATCTTCAAGCTCAGCAAGGGCGCGGTGTTCTACTCCGTGGAGCCGGAACCGACGAAGCGCAAGGCCCGCACGATCGGAGGCGGCCGATGAGCGTGTTCTCCCGGCGCACCGTGGTCTACATGATCCTCGTCGCGGTTCTGGTGCTGATGCTCAGCCCCTTCGGCTGGCTCGCCATCACCGCCCTCAAGGACGCCTCCGAACTGCGCGCCCTCCCCATCCACTGGTGGCCGCACGAACCCACTCTGGGCAACTTCGAGCAGGCGCTGACCCTCTTCGACTACCTCGGCTACGCCCGCAACTCACTGACGATCGCCACCCTCTACGCGGTGCTGGTCACCCTCGCCTCTGCCTGGGCGGGCTACGGCTTCGCCCGGCTGGAGGCCCCGGGCAAGAAGGCCGTCTTCGGCGTGCTGCTGTCGACCATGATGCTGCCGGGCGTGATCACCCTCATCCCGACGTACCTCATGTTCGCCAAGCTCCACCTGGTCAACACCTACATGCCGTGGGTGCTGTGGGGTCTGTCCGGAGCTCCGTACCTGATCTTCCTGTTCCGGCAGTTCTTCACCAACATGCCCAAGGAACTGGAGGAGGCGGCGATCGTCGACGGCTGCGGACAGGTCCGCATCTTCTGGCGGATCTTCCTGCCGCAGTCCTGGCCGGTCATGGCCACCAGCTTCATCCTCTCCTTCTCCTGGACCTGGGGCGACTACATCGCACCGGCCCTGCTGCTGGACGACGCCCGTACCACCCTCGCGGTCAAGCTCGCCATCGGCTACACCAACGAGCACGGTGCCCAGCTGAGCAACCTGGTCGCCGCCGGCGCGGTGATGTACGTCGTGCCCGTGCTCGTGCTCTTCCTGATCATGCAGCGCGGCTTCATCTCCGGGATTTCCACCTCCGGACTCAAGTAACACTGTTTACCGACGCGCCATCTTGCAAAGGAACTTCTCATGACCAACACCTTGGACACCGCCAACCACCCTGCGGCGGTGCGGTCATGACGGAGCGTCCCGCGCTCACCCCGCAGCTGGGCCGGACCCGGGTCATGGCCATCCTGCGGTCGGCCGACGCGACGGGACTGCCCGCCGTGGCCCGGGCCCTCGCGGACGGCGGCATCACCTGCCTGGAGGTCACCCTCACCACTTCGGGTGCCCTCGACGCGCTGGCCGCCATCCGTGACGAGCTCGGGGCCGGGGTGGCAGTCGGCGCCGGCACGGTGATCAGCACGGGAGACGTTCGGGACGCGCTCGCGGCCGGGGCCGAGTTCCTGGTGGCCCCCATTGTGGACACCGAGGTGATCCGCGGCGCCGCCGACAGCGGCATCCCCTGCTACCCGGGCGCCTGGACACCCACCGAGGTGTCCACCGCCTGGCGGGCGGGTGCCACCGCCGTCAAGCTCTTCCCGGCGGGCACCGGCGGCCCCGCCCACCTGCGACAGCTGCGGGCCCCGCTGCCGGACGTCCCGCTCGTCGCCGTCGGCGGAGTCGGCGTCGACCAGGCGCGGGACTACCTGGACGCGGGCGCCTGTGCCGTGGGGATCGGCTCCCCGCTCCTGCGCGGGGCGGACCGCGACCCCACGCCGAAGAGCCTGGACGCCCTCACCGCGAGGGCGCGCACGCTGCTGGACGCCATCCTGGTCACGCCCCCCACTCAGGAGGTGGGCCGGTGAACGGCCCTTCCCAGGAACGCTACCTGGTCACCGTCGGAGAGACCCTCGCGGTCCTGGCCGCGCCGGACGTCGGCCCGCTCGTCCTGGGCGCGGGCCTGCGCCTGGGGCTCGCCGGAGCGGAGTCGAACGTCGCGGTGGGGGTCAGCCGGCTCGGCGGATCCGCCACCTGGATCGGGCGCGTCAGCGAGGACCAGCTCGGCGACCTCATCCTCCGCGAGCTGCGGGCGGAAGGGGTCACCACGGTCGCCGTACGCGACCCCGCTCCCACCTCGCTGCAGCTGCGGGAACGCCGTACGGCCACGCACAGCCGTACCCGCTACTACCGCACCCACACGGCGGGTTCCCGGCTGTCCGCCGACGACATCCCCGAGCCCCTCGTCGCCGGCGCGGCGGTCCTGCACATCACCGGGATCACCCCGGCGCTGGGCGAAGGACCGTCTCAGGCCATCACCCGGGCCGTGGACATCGCCGTCGACGCCGGAGTACCGGTCTCACTGGACATCAACTTCCGCTCCCTGCTGTGGAGCGAGGAGGAGGCCGGGCGCGCACTGCTGCCCCTGCTGCGCCGCAGCGACCTGGTCTTCGCAGGGCCGCACGAGGCCCGCCTCGTGGTGCCGGGCGCCGACGAACCGGAGGAACTCGCCAAGGGCATCTGCGACCTCGGGCCCACCGGAGCCGTGATCAAGCTGGGCGCCGAGGGAGCGTTCGCCCTCCTCGACGGTCAGGGCTACCAGCAGCCCGCCGTGCCCGTCACCGTGCACGACTCCGTGGGTGCGGGCGACGCGTTCGTAGCCGGGTACCTGGCGGAACTGCTCGCGGGAGAACCACCGGAGCAGCGACTGCGGACCGCGGTCGTGCTGGGCGCCTTCGCGGTCGCCACCACGGGGGACTGGGAGGGCCTGCCCAGGCGTTCCGAGCTGGAGCTGCTCGACCACCACGACGACGTCGTCCGCTGAACGCGACCGGGCCCGCCGGGCTCCGAGCAGCCGCACGCGACGCACCCGGACGCGGCCACGATCCGTCCCTCATCGCGTCGTTCATCGCGCCTCCTCATCGCGTCCTCATCCCACCCGCTCGAGGAACCTCTGGGAACTCCCATGCCAAGGCCCGCTTCCCCCGCAGTAGTTCACGTCCTCACCGGCTCCTACACACCCGACACCGGCGGCGACGGCGCCGGGCTCGCAACCCTGCGGCTCGACCCCTCGACCGGCCGCCCGACGTACGACAGCCAGGTGCCGGCCCTCTCCGTCATCGGAGCGTCCTTCCTGGCCGTGCACCCCTCCCTCGGCGTCGTCTACAGCACGAACGAAACCGACCCCGGAACCGTCAGCGCCGTCGCCCGGCGCCACGACGGTCTGCTGACCCCGCTGGGCGCCCCGGTGAGCAGCGGCGGGGCGAACCCGTGCCACCTCACCGTCCACCCGGACGGTGAGTGGCTGCTGACCGCCAACTACGGCAGCGACACCGCGCCCGGCACCGTCGCGGTGCACCGGCTCGGCGCGGACGGCCGCCTGCTGGAGCCGACCGACCTCGTCATCCACCAGGGGTCGGGCCCGGTCGCCGGCCGGCAGGAGGGCAGCCACGCCCATCAGGTGCTCGTCGACCCGGCGGGGCGCTTCGTCCTGGCCACCGACCTGGGCGCGGACGCGGTCTTCACCTACCGGCTCGACACCCGGACCGGCACCCTGGAGCGGGTCGCGGTGAACCGGCTGGGCGCGGGGTCCGGTCCTCGCCACCTCGCCTTCGCTCCCGGCGGTGAGCTGGTGTTCAGCGCGGACGAACTGTCCTCGACCGTCACCTGCCACCGCTACGACGCCGGTGCGGGCACCCTGACGGGCCTCTCCTCTGTGCCCGCCACGGCGGTCCGGAACGTCACCAACCAACCGGGCGGCATCGTCGCCTCGCCCTGCGGCCGTTTCGTGTGGGTGACCAATCGGGGCGCGGACACGGTGGCCGCGTTCCGGGTCACCGGCACCACACTGGAACCGATCGACGAGGTGTCCGCCGGCGGTACCTGGCCGCGCGGCCTGACCTACGCGGACGATCATCTGCTGGTCGCCAACCAGCACAGCGGGACGCTCGTCGCGCTGCGTGTCCTGGACGACGGGGCGCTTCGGCAGGCGGGCCCGGCGATGTCCGTTCGGTCGGTGGTCTGCGCGCTCGTCCTCTGACAGGGCCGTTTCGGTCCCTTTTCCGCCCCCACCACCCCTACCCCTCCCGTCGCCGGGACCTGCCCCGCCCCAGGCTCCAGACCCCCGCTTCGGCCTGAACACCTCGTCCGCGAACGCCGGACAGCCTGAGAACAGCCAACGAAAGGCACTCATGTCCCGCCCCACCGCCCCCGCACGCTTCACCCTCGACTCGGCGTTCGGCATCGGCGCCGTCCACCCCCGGCTGTACGGATCGTTCGTCGAGCACCTGGGCCGCTGCGTCTACACCGGCATCTACGAACCCGGCCACCCGCAGGCCGACACCGACGGCCTGCGCAGGGACGTTCTGGAGCTGATCCAGGAGCTGGGCGTCACCACCGTGCGCTACCCAGGCGGCAACTTCGTCTCCGGCTACCGCTGGGAGGACAGCGTGGGACCGCGCGAGGAACGCCCGGTCCGGCTGGACCTCGCCTGGAAGTCCACCGAGACCAACGAGTTCGGTCTCGGGGAGTTCATGGACTTCTGCGCCAAGACCGGCACGGAACCCATGATGGCCGTCAACCTCGGCACCCGCGGGGTGGAGGACGCCCTGCGGCTGCTGGAGTACAGCAACCACCCGGGCGGCACCGAGCTGTCCGACCTCCGTGCCGCCCACGGCGCCAAGGAGCCGTACGGCATCAAGATGTGGTGCCTGGGCAACGAGATGGACGGGCCCTGGCAGACCGGGCACAAGACGGCGGAGGAGTACGGGCGGCTCGCCGCCGAGACCGCCCGCGCCATGAGGATGATCCAGCCCGGCCTGGAACTGGTCGCGTGCGGCAGCTCGGCCTCCGGCATGCCGACCTTCGCCGCCTGGGAGGCGACCGTCCTGGAGGCCGCCTACGACCAGGTCGACTACATCTCACTGCACGCCTATTACGAGGAGGTCGACGGCGACCGCGACTCCTTCCTCGCCTCGGCCGTCGACATGGAGCACTTCATCGAGTCGGTCGTCGCCACCTGCGACCACGTCCGGGCGCGGCTCAAGGAGAAGAAGCGGATCAACCTCTCCTTCGACGAATGGAACGTCTGGTACCAGAAGCGGCCCAACCCCCACCAGGTCGAGGACTGGCAGCAGGCACCGCGCCTGCTGGAGGACGTCTACACCGTCACCGACGCCGTGGTCTTCGGCTCCCTGATGATCGCCCTGCTGCGGCACGCCGACCGGGTGACCGCCGCCTCCCTGGCCCAGCTCGTCAACGTCATCGCGCCGATCATGACCGAGCCGGGCGGGCCCGCCTGGCGGCAGACCACCTTCTTCCCCTTCGCCCAGGCGTCGACGTACGGGCGCGGCCGAGTGCTGCGCGTCGACGTGGACAGCCCCACGTACCCCACCGCCCGCTTCGGTGACGTACCGCTGCTGCACGCCACCGCCGTCATCGACGACGAGACCGGCGACATCACCGTCTTCGCGGTCAACCGCAGCCAGACGGACACCCTGCCCCTGGAGATCGACCTGCGCGGCGTCGGCGCCCACACCGTGGCGGAGCACCTGGTCCTGGCCGACGGCGACCCGGAGGCCGCCAACACCGCGGACCGGCCCGACCGGGTCACCCCGCACCCCGCCACCGGCACCACCGTCACCGACGGCGTCCTCCACGCCGAACTCGAACCGCTCTCCTGGAACATGATCCGGCTGACGGGCCGCCAGGACTGACAGTCCGACGTACCGACTGCCCATGGGCCGCTGCCACCGCCGTCATCCACGTCGCAGACGCCGGCTCATGGGCCTGCATGCGGCACCAACACACTCACGCCCGGGAAGAACCGATGACCACCGTTGCCCGACCCCTGTTCCGGGACCCCCTGCACGACGGCGCGACCGACCCCACTGTCATCTGGAACCGGCAGGCCGGCGAGTGGTGGATGTTCTACACGAGCCGGCGCGCCGACGCGCCGCCGATGGACGACGTGAGCTGGATACACGGGACCGACATCGGGATCGCGTCCTCCGCGGACGGCGGAGCCGGCTGGCTGTACCGGGGAATCGCCGAGGGGCTGGACATCGAGCCCGGGCGGCATACCTACTGGGCGCCTGAGATCGTCGACGACGGAACCGAATACCACATGTTCGTCAGCGTGATCCGTGGTGTGCCGACCCAGTGGGCGGGCCATGCACGCGTGATCCGTCACTACACGAGTCACGACCTCTTCTCCTGGACCTACCGTTCCACCTTGTCGCTCTCGTCCGAGAGAGTGATCGACGCCTGCGTCCTGCGGCTCCCCACAGGCGGCTACCGCATGTGGTACAAGGACGAGGCCGATGACGCGCACACCTACGCGGCGGACAGCGACGATCTGGCGCGGTGGACCGTCCGGGGCCCCGCCGTCGAGTGCTCGAAGCACGAAGGCCCGAACGTCTTCGAGCTCGGCGGCAGCTACTGGATGCTCATCGACGAATGGCATGGACAGCGGGTTCTTCACTCACGGGACCTGGAGACGTGGGAACCGCGAGGACTCATCCTCGATCGTCCCGGTCAGGGCCCGGACGACGGGGGGTACGGCTACCACGCCGATGTCGTCACCAGCGAACTCGGCGCGTTCATCTTCTATTTCTCGCACCCCAGGCGATCCGACGACGACCCCGGACCCCACAACGACCACAACGGCCGCCGAAGCTCGATCCAGGTCGCCCGCCTGCGGGTGAGCGGAGACACCCTCGTGTGCGACCGCGACGAAGCCCTCGATGCCCCCATCCTCCCTCTCGAAGGGCCTGACCGGTGACACGGGAGCCTCGCCGTTCCCGCCCTGCACGAAGGAAACGACCACTCATGCAGACGCTCCCCCGCAGCGCGGTACGCCTTCTTCCCGGCCCGTTCCTGGACGCGCAGACCACCGCCCTCGACTACCTGCTGTCCCTCGACACCGACCGGCTCCTCGCGCCCTTGCGGCGCGAGGCCGGCCTGCCGCCGGTTGCCGAGTCCTACGGCAACTGGGAGAACTCGGGTCTCGACGGCCACACCGTCGGGCACGCGCTGTCGGGCGCCGCTCTCATGAGCGCGGTGACGGACGATCCCGGCCGAAAGCCATGGTCGAACGTCTGGTTCAGGGCGTCGTCGAGTGCCAGGACGCCCTGGGCACCGGCTACGTCGGGGGCATCCCCGACGGCGTGCGGCTGTGGGAGCGGGTGGCCGCGGGCCAGGTGGAGCGGGACTCGTTGCCCTGTTCCTCGAACAGCCGGACGCCGAGGTGCTCGACCACTACGAGCGCGCGACGGTCAACCACATCCTGTCGTCCCTGCACCCCAAGGGCGGGCTGGTGTACTTCACCCCGGTGCGGCCGGGCCACTACCGCGTGGTGTCGACGCCCCACAACTGCTTCTGGTGCTGCGTCGGCACCGGGCTGGAGAACCACGCCAGGTACGGCGAGCTGGTGTACACCACCGAGGGCGACGATCTGTTCGTCAACCTCTTCATCGCCTCCCGGTTCACCCGGCCCGAACAGAACCTGGTGCTGGAGCAGACCGGGACAGCCCCGTACGACGACGAGGTGAGACTCGTGGTGCGCGAGGCTCCCGGCACCCCTGTGGCGATCCACATACGCGTCCCCGGCTGGCACGAGGGGACGCCGCAGGTCCGTATCAACGGCGCGCCGCCCGAGGGTGGGCCAGCCCCGCTCACGACGCGCCGCGTGGCAGGCGGACAGCCTCTGACATACGTGCGTCTCGAGCGGCAGTGGTGCGCAGGGGACACGGTCACCGTGCGCCTTCGCCCGCGCATCAGCGCCGAACTGCTCCCCGACGGCTCACCGTGGGTGTCGTACCGCTTCGGGCCCACCGTCCTCGCGGCCGAGAGCGACCGGAACGACCTGGCCGGGCACTTCGCCGACGACTCCCGCATGGGTCATGTCGCCGGCGGCCCGTTGCGCCCCTTGGAGCACCTGCCCGTCGTGCTCGCCCGGAGCACCTCCGATCCGGCGGCCGGCGTACGCCGAGTCGCCCCGGACCGGCTGGCGTTCGCCCTGGAGCACGTGGACGCGCGACCGGGTGAGTCCGTCACCCTCGTCCCGTTCGCCGGCATCCACGACTCCCGCTACCACCTCTACTTCCCCCTGGCGGAACCGGACCGGCTCCAGGAGCGGCGGGCGGAGCTGCGCGCGGCCGACGAGGCAGCACGCGCGCTGCACGACCGAACCGTCGACGCCGTTGCCGCCGGCGAGCAACAGCCCGAAAGCGACCACCGGTTCGAGGGGCAGGACACGTGGTCGGGCCTCACCGACGGGCTGAGGTGGCGGGCCGCCACCGGATGGTGGTCCTACCGCCTGACAGACCGGGACGGTGCCGCCACCGGGCTTCAGGTGGTCCACCTCTCAGGCGGGAGTGCCGGGCCGACCCGTGTGCTGGTCGACGGCCATGCGCTGGGCACGCTCACGCCTTCGCCACATCCCGAGGGCAGGGAAATTTCCCAGGTGCTCCCGCTCGACGCGGACCGTCTTGCCGGGACCGTCGAGATTCGCTTCGAAGCGGTCGGCCCTGCAACCACCCTCCGGCTGCGCGAAGTGCGCCTGGTGCGCTGACGCCCTCATGACAGTGCGACGCCGGTCTGCCGGAACCGGTCGAGGCGCCTACACGACCTCCTTGACCAGGCGCGACAGGTAGGCGTCCACGTCGGCTCCGCGCTCGCGCAGTTCGTCGGCGACTTCCGGTGCGGTGAGGATGATGAAGCGGTTGTCGGTGATGCCGTCGGCGACGAGTTCACCGACCGTTTCGGGGTCGAGGACCGGGGAGTCGGGTCCCTGCGGCGCTGCTGTCTCCCCGTAGAAGGTGACCTGCTCCAGGATGTTGGTGGCCACGCGGGCCGGGCACAGGCAGGAGACGCCGATGCCGCGCGGCCGCAGGTACAGGGCGAGGGACTCGGACAGTCCGACCACCGCGTGCTTGGTCGCGGTGTACGGCATCTGTCCGAACCCGTAGGGCAGCAGTCCTGCCGTCGATGCGGTGTTGACCACGTGCCCGGCCCGCTGGTCGAGGAGTACGGGGAGGAGGACCAGGTTGCTGCGCACGATGCCCGGCAGGTTGACGTCGATCACGCGCTGCCGGGCGCCGAGGGGGATGTCCTCGACGGGGCCGACCGCGAGGATCCCCACGTTGTTCATGACGACGTCGACACGGCCGGACAGCCCGGATCAGCTGGCCCCCTACCTCGGCGAGCTCATCCGCCACCACCAGAACGCGCCCGAGCTGATGCGCCTGTGGATCGAGCTCGCCGCCGCGGCCTCACGGCCGGATCATCCCGCCCACGCCTATTTCGTCGACCGCTACGAACGCGGGCGCGCGCAGTTCGCCGACGGCTTCCAGGACGAGGCGGCGCGCAGCAGGCTGCGCGACGGCATCAGCCCGGAGAGCGCGGCGGTCCTCTTCCATGCCGTGCTCAACGGGCTCCAGTTGCAGTGGGTGCTCGACCAGGACCTGGATGTGGTCGGGCCCGTCGCCGACTTCGTACACCTGCTCTTCGACCACGACCACACCGACAAGTGATCGCGCCGATCGGTGAAGCCGTTCAGATTCGGCTTCGGCGTATGTGGGCTTCGGCCAGGAGGAGGTAGCTGCTGGCGGTCCAGGTGTAGGCGCGGTCGCGCAGGCCTGTTCCGGTCAGGGCGTCGAAGTTCTCGGCGAAGCCGTGGGTCTCGCACAGGGCGCGGAAGCGGGCGCTGATCTCGTCCGCCAGCCGGAGGTGTCCGCCGCGGCGCAGGCCGTCCTCGACGAGGACCGTGGCGGGGGCCCAGATGGGACCACGCCAGTAGCCGTCGGACAGGTAGTGCGGTGAGGTGGGCAGTTCGGTGGCCAGGCCGTACGGCGTCAGGTGGGCCTCGATGCGGGCGGCCAGCACGCCGCTGATCTCGTCGGGCAGGTGCTCGCCCAGCACGATGGGCATCAGGTCGAGGAGGCTGGAACTGTGCCAGGTGTCGCCGCTGTCGGCTCCCCGGGCGGCGAACCCGTCACTGCTCCAGAGCTGGTCGAGCATCGCCGCCTGGGTCGTCTCGGCGGCTCGCGTCCACCGGCGGGCTTCGTCCGGTCTGTCCAAGTGCGTTGCCAGGTCGGCGAGTTCGCGGAGCTGGAGGGTGAGGAAGGCGGCCAGGTCGGCGCTGACAACGACGCGTTCGGGGTCGAAGGTGGTGGCGTTGTCCCAGCCGCTGTCGTTGCCGTGCTGGTAGTGGGGCAGCGCGGCGCCGGGGGCGCGCCGTGCGGTGAGCCAGAATCCCGTCCAGCGTTCCAGCCTGTCGTACGTCTCGGCCAGTTCGGTCTGGCTGGGAGGCGCCGGCAGGCGGCGGCGCAGACGGCCGAAGGCCCAGCCGTGGATGGGCGGTTTGACGAAGTTGCGGAGGACCTCGGAGTGGGTGACCGAGTCGGGCAGGGCCCCGCTCTCGTCCTGGTGGTCGAAGGGCAGGTGGTACTGGTCCCAGGCCAGCTCGGGACACCCCGGGGCCAGGGCCAGGGCGTTGAAGCAGTGGTCCCAGCTCCACACCTTGTCCATCCAGTGCTTGGACATCAGGACGGCGGGCCGGGTGACCAGCCCCGCCGGACGTACGGTCGCGGACCACACGACGTAGGCGGCGAGTTCGGCGGCCGGGGTGGCGGACGAACGCCAGGGGGCCACCGTGTCGGCGAAGTCGGCGAAGGCGTTCTGCGCGGCCTCGACGATCTTGCCGAAGGCCGCCGTCGACGCGTACGGCGGCCGGGCGGTGTCGAGTTCCTCGACCGCGATCTCCCAGGCGGCCTCCGCGTCCGTGCCGGCGGCGAGGGTGAGGCCGCGGTCGGCACCGCCCAGGGCCTGGCTGCCGGAGGTGTCGGTCACCGTGCCGGAGAGCACGGTGACGCGGTAGCGGCGTCCGGTCTCGTACGACGTGAACACGTACGCGTCGGTGCCGGGTTCCCGGTAGAAGTAGGTGCCGCTGAAGGGGGTCAGGACCTGCGCGGCCGCACAGACGCTGATGCCCAGGCCGGTCCCCCGCAGGCGTACGGTGTCCAGCGACTCGTAGGCGAGATCGACACGGCCGGCCGGGCTGATCCAGCTGAGCAGGCCGGGTGTCGCCGCCACTCGGGTCTCGGCCCGCTCGCCGGTCACGCCGTCGAGCGGCACGAGGCGCAGGACGGCGTGCATGCCGTTCTGGTGCGAGACGAGGTGGAGGTCCTCGGCGTACGTCTTCTCCGCCACCACGGGCGAGATGTCGAACCAGGATCCGTACGTGCTGAACGGGATGTCGTGGACGGAGAAAGCCGGGCCGGAACGGGCGGCGGTCATGAAGCGTGACTCGTTTCTCGAGCAGAAGGCGATGGCGGTCGGAAGGGGTCCTGCGGGGGGC
>NZ_KQ949113.1 GCF_001514305.1 Streptomyces dysideae | reverse complement strand
ACCCGGGGCGCAGGGCGGATGGCCGATGGTCCGGGCGCCGGTCGGCTGCCTAGGCTGCCGAGTGGATCACCGTCGATGAGGACGTCATGAGGAGGGGCACCATGCCCGTCAACGGCCGTAGTCACATCCGGATCGCCCGCCCGTCCCGGGACCTGGCCGCGGCCGAGCGGTTCTGGGCGGAGGGGCTCGGACTCGGCGTCGTATGGCGGGCGGTGGGCGGCGCCGACCCCGGTGAGCACGACCTGCTGATGCTCGGCTGGCCGGACGCCGACTGGCATCTGGAACTCGTCCACGAGGCGTCCCGTCCCGTCGAACCCCGGCCCACCGAGGAGGACCTGCTGGTGGTCTACGTCGACGGGCCGGTGCCGGACGACCTGATCGCGAGGCTGGAGCGGCACGGTGGCAAGCGGGTCCTGTCGCCCAACCCGTACTGGAACGAGTGGGGCGTGACGATCGAGGACCCGGACGGATACCGGCTGGTGCTGTGCCGGCGGGGCTGGACGAACGCGTAGCGTCCGCGACGCGGCTGGACTGAACAGGTCCCAGCAGCCGGACAGAACAGCCGCAGGACAGCCCAGCAGAGCGTCAGTCAGTGCCCGAGTCACGACCACCGGAACCTGAGTATCAGCATCAATGTCAGTGCCGCGCAGTACGGTCCTGACATGGCAGCCAGAATCGATCTCACGCTTGACTGCACGAACGCGCCACTGCTCGGCGTGTTCTGGAAGACGGCCCTGGGCTACGTCGACGAGCCACCGCCCCCTCCCTTCGCCACACGCGAGGAGTGGCTCGCCCAGTTCGACCTGCCGGAGGACGACTCCGTGGACGACGTCGCCTGGCTCTGCGACCCCGACGGCGTCGGCCCCCGCCTGTCCATCCTCAGGGTCCCCGAACCCAAGACGGCGAAGAACCGGCTGCACATCGATGTCCGCGTGCCCGGACACGGCAGCCCCGAGGAGCGGTGGGCCCGTATCCGAGCGGAGTCCGAGCGCCTGGTGAAGGCGGGCGGGAGCGTCCAGGAGGAGTTCACCGGACACCACATCGTGATGGCCGACCCGGAGGGCAACGAGTTCTGCGTGGCCGCGACCTCCGCGTGACGGGGCGCGTGTCCCCGGAGCCACCACGGGATCCGGGGACACGCGCCCTGAGCGGGAACGGAGTCAGGCCGTGACCGTCTCCCGCTGTGCCGTCTCCGGGGACACCCGCTCCCCGAGCAGCTCCGTCGGTACCTTCGCCGTCTCGCGGGCCGAGAACGCCGCCACGATCGGCGGCACGCACAGCGCCGCCGTGAACAGGGCCACCGACAGCCAGTCGTCGCCGTCCGGACCCGCGATCTGCGCGGCGAAGGTGACCGCGAACCCGGCCACGGCGAAGCCGATCTGCGTGCCGATCGCCATGCCGGACAGCCGGACCCGGGTCGAGAACATCTCGCCGTAGAAGGAGGGCCACACCCCGTTCGCGGCGCTGTACACGACACCGAAGGTCACGATGCCGAGCAGCAGGACCAGCGGATACGAGCCCGTGGAGATCGCCCACAGGTACAGGAACATCGTCACCGCGCTGCCGATCGCGCCGATCAGGAACACCGGGCGGCGGCCGATGCGGTCGGACAGCGTGGCCCACAGGGGGATGGCGGCGAGCGCGACCAGGTTCGCCAGCGCGCCCACCCACAGCATGGACGAGCGGGACATGCCGACCGCGTCGCTGGTGGCGTACGCCAGGGCCCACACCGTGAAGATCGTGCTGACCGAGGCGATGAGCGCGCCCGCGATCACCCGCAGGACGTCCGCCCAGTGCTCGCGCATGAGCACGACCAGCGGCAGCTTGACGACGCCCTCGGTGGCGGCCTGCTGGGCGAAGGCCGGTGTCTCCTCCAGCTTGCGGCGGATGACGAAGCCGACGACGGCGACGGCGACGCTCAGCCAGAACGGGATCCGCCAGCCCCACGACAGCAGCTGGTCCTCGGGCAGCGCGGCGATGGGGATGAAGGCGAGCGTGGCCAGCAGCTGGCCACCCTGCGTACCGCTGAGGGTGAAGCTGGTGAAGAAGCCGCGCCGGTGCGGTGGCGCGTGTTCCAGGGTCATGGAGTTGGCGCTGGCCTGCTCGCCGGCCGCCGAGATGCCCTGCAGGACGCGGCACAGCACCAGCAGGACCGGGGCCAGCGTCCCGACCTGGTCGCGGGTGGGCAGGCAGCCGATCAGGAACGTCGACAGACCCATCAGGATCAGTGTGAAGACCATGATCTTCTTGCGGCCGAGCTTGTCACCGAAGTGGCCGAGGAACAGCGCGCCGACCGGGCGGGCGGCGTACGCCACGCCGAACGTGGCCAGTGACAGCAGGGTCGCGGTGGCGGGGTCGGACTGGTCGAAGAAGATCTGCGGGAAGATCAGCGCGGCCGCGCTGCCGTAGATGAAGAAGTCGTAGTACTCCAGGGCGCTGCCGATCCAAGCAGCTGTGGCTGCTTTTTTCGGCTGCCCGACGGGTTCGGCAGGGTCGCGGGGTGCGCCTGATGCTGCCACGGCGTTGCTCCTTCGAGGGAACTCCAACGTAAGTGGAGTGAGCGGCGGGGGAGAAGTGCCGGATCCCTGGGGTGATGGGTCGGCCGTGCCGGGCGCTACCCGGCTAATTAACGCACTGGATAGTTAGTAGCGGTTGGCTACGGATGTTGCGCTCACGTTTCCCGGGTGTCAAGGGGTGGTGCCGAAGGATCTCGCCTCGCCGCGGGCCGTGCTCAGTCCTCGCTGCGGTCCGCCGTGAGGTAGGCGATCACCATGTCACCCAGCATGTTCCGGTAGTGCTCGCGCTGCGCCGGGTCCACCAGGTCGCGGCCGAACAGCGCGCCGAAGGTGTGCCGGTTGGCGACCCGGAAGAAGCAGAAGGCGCTGATCATCGCGTGCAGGTCGACGGCGTCCACGTCGGCCGTGAACAGGCCGGACTTCTGCCCCGACTCCAGGATCCGACGGATCACGTCCAGGGCCGGCGAGCCGATCCTGCCCAGCTCCTCGGAGGCGGCGATGTGCTCGGCCTCGTGGATGTTCTCGATGCTGACCAGGCGGATGAAGTCGGGGTGCTGCTCATGGTGGTCGAAGGTCAGCTCCGCGAGGCGCCGGATGGCCGCCACCGGGTCCAGATGCTCGACGTCGAGCTCCTGCTCGGCCTCCCGGATCACACCGTACGCCCGCTCCAGCACGGCCGTGAACAGCTGTTCCTTGCCGCCGAAGTAGTAGTAGATCATCCGCTTCGTGGTACGGGTGCGGGCCGCGATCTCGTCGACGCGGGCCCCGGCGAAGCCGGCGCGGGCGAACTCCCGGGTCGCGACGTCGAGGATCTCGGCCTTGGTGCGGGCGGCGTCACGGATGCGCCCGTTGGGTCGTGCCGGTTCGTCGACGCTCGTCATCGCGTTCCTTCGGGCGAGGGGCCAGTGACCGGATTGTAGAAGCCCGGACACGTCCGTTTTCGGCGAGGTCTTCCCAGGCCCCTGCCCCTGCTGCTATGACTAACGTACTAGTTCGTACATTAGTGAGGCCGCTCAGGAGGTCCCGCGTGACCAAGGACGCCAAGGACTCGTATCTCGTCGGACTGATCGGTTCCGGCATCGGTCCCTCGCTCAGCCCGGCCCTGCACGAGCGGGAGGCCGACCGGCAGGGTCTGCGCTACCTCTACCGGCTCATCGACATCGACACCCTCGGTGTACCGCCCGAGGCGGTCGGCGACGTCGTGCGGGCCGCCCGTGACCTGGGCTTCGACGGACTCAACATCACGCACCCGTGCAAGCAGCTCGTCATCGGACACCTGGACGAGATCGCCCCGCAGGCCGAGGCGCTCGGAGCGGTCAACACCGTCGTCTTCGAGGACGGGCGTGCCGTCGGCCACAACACCGACGTCACCGGCTTCGCCGCGTCCTTCGCGCGCGGACTGCCCGACGTACCGCTGGAGCGGGTCGTCCAGCTCGGCGCGGGCGGTGCGGGCGCCGCCGTCGCGCACGCCATGCTCACCCTGGGCGCCGAGCGGGTCACCGTGGTCGACGCGCTGGCCGACCGGGCCGCCGGTCTCGCCGCCTCCCTGAACCGTCACTTCGGCGAGGGCCGGGCGGCCCCCGCGACACCGGACCGGCTGGCGGGTCTGCTCGCCGGCGCCGACGGCATCGTCCACGCCACTCCCACCGGCATGGCCGCCCACCCCGGGCTGCCCCTGCCCGCCGAGCTCCTGCACCCCGGCCTGTGGATCGCCGAGGTCGTCTACCGACCGCTGGAGACCGAGCTGCTGCGCACCGCCCGGGCGATTGGCTGCGCCGCTTTGGACGGGGGTGGGATGGCCGCCTTCCAAGCTGCGGACGCGTTTCGCCTGTTCACGGGCCGTGGGCCCGACAGCCTCCGGATGCTGGCGGACATCGCGGACCTGGCTGGTGTCGCGGAGCCGTCTGCGGGCCATGCGGTATGACAGCTGCGGGCCGTCCGTGGCTGGTCGCGCAGTTCCCCGCGCCCCTGACGGGGCGCGACACAGCGCACCTCAAGGAGCATGAACATGCGTACATCCATCGCCACCGTCTCCCTCAGCGGATCCCTCACCGAGAAGCTCACGGCGGCCTCCCGGGCCGGCTTCGACGGCGTGGAGATCTTCGAGAACGACCTGCTGGCCAGCCCGCTCACCCCCGAGGAGATCCGCGCCCGCTGCGCCGACCTCGGCCTCACCATCGACCTGTACCAGCCGATGCGGGACGTCGAGGCCGTGCCCGACGACGTCTTCGACCGCAATCTGCGCCGCGCCCGGCACAAGTTCGACCTGATGCGCAGGCTCGGCGCGGACACCGTCCTGGTCTGCTCCAGCGTCGCGCCGCAGGCGGTGGACGACGACGCGCTCGCCGCCGGACAGCTGAGCCGACTGGCCGACGCGGCCGAGGAGTTCGGCGTCCGGGTCGCCTACGAGGCGCTGGCCTGGGGACGGCACGTCAGTACGTACGACCACGCCTGGCGCATCGTGGAGGCGGCCGGTCACCCCGCCCTCGGTACCTGCCTGGACAGCTTCCACATCCTGTCCCGGGGCTCTGAACCGAAGGACCTCGAAGGCATTGCGGACATCCCCGGCGAGAAGATCTTCTTCCTCCAGCTCGCCGACGCCCCGCTGCTCGCGATGGACGTCCTGCAGTGGAGCCGGCACTACCGCTGCTTCCCGGGACAGGGGGGATTCGATGTCAGCGGCCTTGTACGCCATGTACTGCATACGGGATACAGCGGACCGTTGTCCCTGGAGGTCTTCAACGACGTCTTCCGGCAGTCCGAGGCCGCCCCGACGGCCGTGGACGCCCACCGCTCCCTGCTGGTCCTCCAGGAGACCGTCGGCCTGGCCACCCCGCCCGCGCCCGTCGTCCCCACGGGCGTCGCCTTCGCGGAGCTGGTCACGCCCGACGCCGATCCGGTCGCGGCGCTGCTCGGCGCCCTGGGCTTCGCCCGCAGCGCACGGCACCGCAGCAAGCCGGTGGACCTGTGGCAGCAGGGCGAGGCCCGCCTGTTGGTGAACACCGGCCCGGCCGTACGCCGTGACGGCACCCAGCTCGCCGCGATCGGCCTGGAGTCACCGGACCCCGCCGGTGCGGCCCGCCGCGCGGAGGCCCTGCTGGCGCCGGTCCTGCCCCGCCGCCGGGCCGCCGA
Source organism: Streptomyces dysideae (assembly GCF_001514305.1). Classification (GTDB taxonomy): domain Bacteria; phylum Actinomycetota; class Actinomycetes; order Streptomycetales; family Streptomycetaceae; genus Streptomyces; species Streptomyces dysideae. The sequence continues at coordinate 93,117 of NZ_KQ949113.1, read as the reverse complement.
GGACGCGCCGCTCGACGCGGTGGCGGCCCCCGACGGCACGGAACTCTTCTTCTGCGCCACGGATCGGACCGAACTCCCCAACTGGCGCACCGACTTCGAGGACGTCGAGCACACCGAGCAGGCACCCGGCGTCACCCGTATCGACCACCTCGCCCTCACCCAGCCCTGGCACCACTTCGACGAGGCGACCCTCTTCCACCGCAGCGTCCTCGGCCTGGACGCACAGGACAGCGTCGACGTCGCCGACCCCTACGGGCTGATGCGCAGCCGTGCCGTCACCAACGCCGACGGCAGCGTCCGGATCGCCCTCACCGTCGGCGCGGCGCCCACCGACGACACCGTCCACGCCCAGCACATCGCGCTGGCCACCGGTGACGTGGTCGCCGCGGCCCGCCGCTTCCGCGCGGCCGGCGGCCTGCTCCTGCCGATCCCCGCCAACTACTACGACGACCTGGCGGCCCGCTTCGAGCTCACCGACAGCGAGCTGGAGACGTACCGCGAACTCGGCATCCTCTACGACCGGGACGCACACGGCGAGTTCCGCCACTGCTACACCCGCACCGTCGGACGCGTCTTCTTCGAGCTGGTCCAGCGGGACGGTTATCGGGGTTACGGAGCCCAGAACGCCCCGGTGCGGCTGGCCGCGCAGCACAGCGTGAAGGGGCTCACTGGCGGCTGACGGTCCTGGTCACACCGGCGAAGACGGTCGTGGCGAGGATCCAGCCGGCGACGACGAGGGCGTAGGAGAGCGCCTGGTAGCCGCCCTTCGGGGCGAAGGCGCTCTCCTGGCCGAAGGAGATCACCGGCAGGAGCAGGTCGAGCGTGTAGAAGAGCGGGTTGAACTCGGGGGCCTCGTCCGCCTTCAGTGGTGGCGGGTGGTGCAGGGCGTAGGCGACCGAGCCGACGGCGAGCAGCGACAGCAGCCAGCCGCAGGCGCGCAGGGGCCGGAAGCCGTAGCCGACGGTGGCGTCCTGGACGTGGCCCCACAGCCGCCCGTACCAGGAGAGCGTCCGGCGATGGCGGCGCTGTTTGGCGAGCTGGACCAGTCGGGCGGCGTGGTCGTCGCCGATACGGCGGTAGGCGGCGGTCAACTGCTCGTAGGCGTGCGGGACATAGCCCTCGCGGTCCCGCTCCAGCATCGGCAGCCGGCGCTCGGCGGGTTCCTGCGGGGTGAGCGAGGTGTAGACGAGCCCGTTGAACTGGACCTCGTCCGGCACCACTTCGGGTTCCAGGAAGAGGTCGTCGATCTGGGCGCGCCGCAGACTCAGCGTGCCTTCCATGGCCGGGCTCCTGCGCAGCCACAGCTCCCCGATGCTGCAACTGCCCGCCCTCAGCGCCGCGTCGCCCGGGTTCGACACGCGTGCGTACGACAGGTCGAGCCGACCCGCGATCCGGGCGCCCCGCAGACCGATCCAGCCGAACGTGACCAGGCGCCGCATGTGGAAGTCGGTCTCCACGCTGATCGTCTGCGCGTCGAGCACGAGGTCGCCGGGGTTGCTGAGGCGGGCGTCGTTGAGGTTGGCAGATCCCGCGACCGAGGCGCCGTTGAGACGCACCTCGCCGTGTGCGCGCAGCCCGGGCGCCCACAGGTCGTCGCCGACGGACACGTGGTTGAGCTGCAGCGCGGGCTCCCCGGCGCCGACCGCGGTGATCTCGGCCCGGTCCATGAACAACGCTCCGCCGATCTGGGCCCCGCCCAGCCGCACCGGCCCGCTCAGCTGACAGCCCGTCATACGCAGGACGCCCTCCACCTGAAGCGTGGCGGCGGCCAGCCCGGGCAGCACGGATCCGCTCAGGTTCAGCTGGCGCAGCCGGGAGCCGTACAGTTGGGGTACGGCGTCGAAGAAGCAGTGGCTCAGCCGTACGGCGTGGTCGACCGTGCCGTGCTGGAGGCTGAACACGCCGGTGATGCGTGCCCCCGCCAGTTTCAGAGCGGGTATCTCTCCGTTCTCCTGCGGGCCGTTGAGCAGCAGCGCCCGCAACACGGCAGCTCGCACGGTGCGTTCGGGCCCCCAGTCGGCGCCACCCGCCACGTCCTCGTCCTCAGCGGCACGGAAGTCCACGGCCTCGCCCCGGGGGAAGGCCCGCCACACCCGCAGTTCTGTCGGCGTAAGATCATCTGTCTCCATCAGCCGGGACTCTGACGCCGACCGGGGCGAGCTGTCAACCGGTGTTTTCACTCCCGGAGTTCCGCACAGAGGCGCGCGGTGGATGCCCGGGCCAAGGGAGTTGCCGTTACGGCCGGGTGTTCCACTCGGCGATCACGGGCCGGCCGTGCTCCGTGGACAGCCGGCTCACCGTGCCCGTCGCCAGCTGGAACAGTCGGCCCTGCGCAGGCTCGAGACCCAGCCGACGGGCCGTCAGGACCCGCAGGAAGTGCCCGTGCGCCACGACGATCGCGTCACCGGTGCCGTTCGCGAGGGCCGCGTCCACCCGGGCCAGCACCCGGTCGGCCCGCAGGCCCACCTCGGCCGGGGTCTCGCCCGGGTACCCCTCCGGCCCGGGCGGGACCCCGTGCAGCCACAGGTCCCAGTTCGGGCGGGTGCGGTGAATCTCGACGGTGGTGATGCCCTCGTAGCCGCCGTAGTGCCATTCGTGCAGGTCGGAGTCCGCTACGACTCTGGTCAGACCGGCGAGCTCGGCGGTGCGCAGCGCCCGCTGCAGCGGGCTGGACAGCTCCAGGGAGAAGGCCCGGCCGGAGAGCAGCGGAGCGAGCGACTTGGCCTGTTCCTCGCCGTGCTCGGTGAGGGGCAGATCGGTGAAGCTGGTGTGCTGTCCCGATCTGCTCCACTCCGTCTCACCGTGGCGGACCAGCAGAAGATCCCCCACGGCGCACTACTCCTTCGACTCGACGGCGTGGCCGCCGAACTGGTTGCGCAGCGCCGCGATCATCTTCATCTGCGGCGAGTCGTCCTGCCGCGACGCGAACCGCGCGAACAGCGACGCCGTGATCGCGGGCAGCGGTACGGCGTTGTCGATGGCCGCCTCGACGGTCCACCGGCCCTCCCCGGAGTCCTCGGCGTAGCCGCGCAGCTTGTCCAGGTGCTCGTCCTCGGCGAGGGCGTTGACCGCGAGGTCCAGCAGCCAGGAGCGGATGACGGTGCCCTCCTGCCAGGAGCGGAAGACCTCGCGCACGTCGGTGACCGAGTCGAGCTTCTCCAGCAGCTCCCAGCCCTCGGCGTAGGCCTGCATCATGGCGTACTCGATGCCGTTGTGGACCATCTTGGAGAAGTGCCCGGCGCCGACCTTGCCCGCGTGGACGTAGCCGTACGGGCCCTCCGGCTTGAGCGCGTCGAAGACCGGCCGCACCCTGGCGATGTGCTCGGCGTCGCCGCCGACCATCAGGGCGTAGCCGTTCTCCAGGCCCCACACGCCGCCCGAGACACCGGCGTCGACGAAGCCGATGCCCTTCTCGCCGAGCTCCTTGGCGTGCTTCTCGTCGTCCGTCCAGCGGGAGTTGCCGCCGTCGACGACGGTGTCGCCGGGGGAGAGCAGCTCGCCGAGCTCGTCGACGACGGACTGGGTGGCGGCCCCGGCCGGGACCATCACCCAGACCGTGCGCGGGCCCTCGAGCTTGTCGACCAGCTCGGTCAGGCTGCTGACGTCGGAGAGCTCGGGGTTGCGGTCGTATCCGACGACGGTGTGGCCGGCGCGGCGGATCCGCTCGCGCATGTTGCCGCCCATCTTGCCGAGGCCGATGAGTCCCAACTGCATGTCAGTGCACTTCCTTCAGTTCACGGTAGGCGGCCACGAGGGCGGCGGTGGAGGCATCGAGACCGGGCACGTCCGCGCCGTCGGTGAGGGCGGGCTCGACGCGCTTGGCGAGGACCTTGCCCAGCTCGACGCCCCACTGGTCGAAGGAGTCGATGTTCCAGACGGCGCCCTGCACGAACACCTTGTGCTCGTAGAGGGCGATCAACTGGCCCAGCACGGAAGGCGTCAGCTCACGGGCGAGGATCGTGGTCGTCGGGTGGTTGCCACGGAACGTGCGGTGCGGCACCTGCGCCTCGGACACGCCCTCGGCACGCACCTCGTCGGCGGTCTTGCCGAACGCGAGCGCCTGCCCCTGCGCGAACAGGTTGGCCATCAACAGGTCGTGCTGCGCCTTGAGCTCGTCGGCCAGCTCGTCGACGGGACGCGCGAAGCCGATCAGGTCGGCCGGGATCAGCTTGGTGCCCTGGTGGATCAACTGGTAGTAGGCGTGCTGCCCGTTGGTGCCGGGCGTGCCCCACACCACGGGACCGGTCTGCCAGTCCACGCGGTGCCCGTCACGGTCGACCGACTTGCCGTTGGACTCCATGTCCAGCTGCTGGAGGTACGCCGTGAACTTGGACAGGTAGTGGCTGTACGGCAGCACGGCGTGTGACTGGGCGCCGAAGAAGTTGCCGTACCAGATCCCCAACAGGCCGAGGAGCAGTGGGGCGTTGGCCTCGGCGGGTGCGGTGCGGAAGTGCTCGTCGACGATCCGGAACCCGTCGAGCATCTCCAGGAACGGCTCCGGACCGATGGCGATCATCAGGGACAGGCCGATCGCCGAGTCGAAGGAGTAGCGGCCGCCGACCCAGTCCCAGAACTCGAACATGTTGTCCGGGTCGATGCCGAAGCCCGTGACCTTCTCCGCGTTCGTCGACAGGGCGACGAAGTGCTTGGCGACGGCCTTGTCGTCGCCGAGCCCGGCCAGCAGCCAGGACCGGGCGGACGTCGCGTTGGTGATCGTCTCGATCGTGGTGAACGTCTTGGACGCGACGATGAAGAGCGTCTGCTCCGGGTCCAGGTCGCGCACCGCCTCATGGAGGTCGGCGCCGTCGACGTTCGACACGAAGCGGACGGTGAGGTCTCGGTCGGTGTACGGCCGCAGCACCTCGTACGCCATCGCCGGACCGAGGTCGGAGCCGCCGATGCCGATGTTGACGATGTTGCGGATCCGCCGGCCGGTGTGGCCGGTCCACTCGCCGGAGCGGACGCGCTGGGCGAAGTCGCTCATCTTGTCGAGCACGGCGTGCACACCCGGCACGACGTTCTCGCCGTCGACCTGGACCACCGCGTCCCGCGAGGCCCGCAGAGCCGTGTGCAGGACGGCCCGGTCCTCGGTGACGTTGATCTTCTCGCCGCGGAACATGGCGTCGCGCAGCCCGAACACGTCTGTGGCGGTGGCCAGTTCGGTCAGCAGGGCGAGCGTCTCGTCGGTGACGAGGTTCTTCGAGTAGTCGATGCGCAGGTCGCCCACGCGCACGACGTACCGCTCCGCGCGCCCGGGATCGGCGGCGAACAGCTCACGCAGGGACGGGTTCAGCAGCGGGCCCGAACGGTGGTCCTCCAGGGCGGCCCACTCGGGGCGCCGGGTGAGCCTGGGGGAGTCGGAAAGGGAGTCAGACATGTGCGGGGGTCTCCTTGGTGGCCTCGCCCCGCAGGGCGACGGCGTACATCTCGTCGGCGTCGAGGCGCCTGAGCTCCTCGGCGATGAGTTCGGAGGTGGTGCGGACCTTCAGCGCGAGGGTGCGGGACGGCTGGTCCGGCAGGTGCAGTGTGGCCAGCGGGCCCTCGGGGCGGTCGATGACGATCTCGCCGTTCGCGGTGCCCAGCCGTACGGCCGTGACGACCGGTCCCGCGGTGACGATCCGCTCGGCGGTGACGTCGAGGCGGGCCTCCAGCCAGCGGGCCAGCAGTTCGGCGCTGGGGTTCTCGGCCTCGCTCTCCACGGCCGCCGAGGTGATCGGCACCCGGGCCTGGTCCAGGGCCGCCGCCAGCATCGAACGCCACGGGGTGAGCCGCGTCCACGCGAGGTCGGTGTCGCCGGGCGCGTACGAGCGGACCCGTACCTCCAGGGCGTCCAGGGGGCGCTCGACGGCGTACATGTCGGTGATCCTGCGCTGCGCGAGGGCGCCCAGCGGGTCCTTCGCGGGGTTCTCCGGCGCGTCCACCGGCCACCACACGACGACCGGCGCGTCCGGCAGCAGCAGCGGCAGGACGACCGAGTCGGCGTGGTCGGTCACCTCGCCGTACATCCGCAGGACGACCGTCTCGCCGGTGCCGACGTCGGCGCCCACCCGGACCTCGGCGTCCAGCCGGGAGGCCGTACGGTCGCGCGGGGTGCGGGCGTGCCGCTTGATGACGACCAGGGTGCGCGAGGGATGCTCGTGCGAGGCATCCTCGGCCGCCCTGATCGAGTCGTAGGCGTTCTCCTCGTCCGTGACGATGACCATCGTCAGGACCATGCCCACGGCCGGGGTGCCGATGGCGCGGCGGCCCTGCACCAACGCCTTGTTGATCTTGCTTGCAGTGGTGTCGGTCAGGTCGATCTTCATGGCCTGCGCCAGCTCCGTCCGTCTCGTGCGAGCATCTCGTCGGCTTCCTCGGGTCCCCAGCTGCCGGACGCGTACTGCGCCGGCCTGCCGTGTCCGTCCCAGTACGTCTCGATCGGGTCGAGGGCCTTCCAGGACTCTTCCACTTCCTGGTGACGGGGGAACAGGTTGGCGTCACCGAGAAGGACGTCCAGGATGAGCCGCTCGTACGCCTCCGGGCTGGACTCCGTGAACGACTCGCCGTAGGCGAAGTCCATCGTGACGTCCCGGATCTCCATCGAGGTACCCGGCACCTTGGAGCCGAACCGGACCGTGATGCCCTCGTCCGGCTGGACGCGGATGACGATCGCGTTCTTGCCGAGCTCCTCCGTCGCCGTGTGGTCGAAGGGGGAGTGCGGCGCCTGCTGGAAGACGACGGCGATCTCGGTGACCCGGCGGCCGAGCCGCTTGCCGGTGCGCAGGTAGAAGGGCACGCCCGCCCAGCGCCGGTTGTCGACGTTCAGCTTGATCGCGGCGTAGGTGTCGGTCTTCGACCGGGGGTCGATACCGTCCTCCTGGAGGTAGCCGACGACCCTCTCGCCGCCCTGCCAGCCCGGCGCGTACTGCCCGCGCACGGTGTGCCTGCCGAGATCCTCCGGCAGCTTGACCGACCTGAGGACCTTCAGCTTCTCGGTGAGCAGGGATCCGGCGTCGAACGCGGCCGGCTCCTCCATGGCGGTCAGTGCCATCAGCTGCAGCAGGTGGTTCTGGATGACGTCACGCGCCGAACCGATGCCGTCGTAGTAGCCCGCGCGGCCGCCGATGCCGATGTCCTCGGCCATCGTGATCTGCACATGGTCGACGTACGACCGGTTCCAGATCGGCTCGAACATCTGGTTGGCGAACCGCAGCGCCAGGATGTTCTGGACGGTCTCCTTGCCCAGGTAGTGGTCGATCCGGAACACCTGGTCCGGCTCGAACACGTCGTGCACGATCGCGTTCAGCTCACGCGCGCTGGTCAGGTCGTGCCCGAACGGCTTCTCGATGACCGCACGCCGCCAGGATCCCTCGGGGGCGTCCGCCAGGCCGTGCTTCTTCAGCTGCTGGACGACCTTCGGGAAGAACTTCGGCGGTACGGACAGGTAGAAGGCGTAGTTGCCACTCGTACCGCGGGCGGCGTCGAGGTCCTCGACGGTCTGGCGCAGCTGCTTGAACGCCGTGTCGTCGTCGAAGTCACCCGGGATGAACCGCATGCCCTCCGCCAGCTGCTGCCAGACCTCCTCGCGGAACTCGGTGCGCGCGTGCTCCCGTACGGAGTCGTGCACGACCTGCGCGAAGTCCTGGTCCTCCCAGTCCCGGCGGGCGAACCCGACGAGCGAGAAGCCCGGCGGCAGCAGACCGCGGTTGGCCAGGTCGTAGACAGCCGGCATCAGCTTCTTGCGGGACAGGTCGCCGGTGACGCCGAAGATGACGAGACCGGACGGGCCCGCGATACGCGGCAGCCGGCGATCACGCGTGTCGCGGAGCGGATTGGCCCAGTCGGCCACCGCCCCGGCCATGTCTTCCTCGCTCATCACGCCGCTGCCCCCTTGCTGTCCAGTGCCTTGGTGACGGCAGCCAGCAGGTCGTTCCAGGCCACCTCGAACTTGGCGACGCCCTCGTCCTCCAGCTGCTGCACGACCTCGTCGTACGAGATCCCGAGCGCCTCCACGGCGGCCAGGTCGGCGCGGGCCTGCCCATAGCCGCCGGTCACCGTGTCGCCGGTGATCTCGCCGTGGTCGGCGGTGGCGTCGAGGGTGTCCTCCGGCATGGTGTTGACCGTGCCGGGCGCGACCAGCTCGTCGACGTACAGCGTGTCCTTGTACGCCGCGTCCTTCACGCCGGTCGAGGCCCACAGCGGGCGCTGCCTGTTGGCGCCGGCGTTCTCCAGCGTGCTCCAGCGGTCGTCGGCGCGTGTCGAATTGTCGGCGGAGCCGAACCTGTCCTCGTACGCCTCGTAGGCGAGCCGCGCGTTGGCGAGCGCCGCCCTGCCCTTGAGCGCGAGGGCCTCGTCCGTGCCGAGGACCGTCAGGCGCTTGTCGATCTCGGAGTCGACGCGGGAGACGAAGAAGGACGCGACGGAGTGGATGGTGGAGAGGTCCAGGCCCTTTTCGGCGGCCTTCTCAAGACCCGCCAGGTAGGCGTCCATGACCTCCCGGTAGCGCTCCAGCGAGAAGATCAGCGTGACGTTGACGCTGATGCCGAGGCCGATGACCTCGGTGATCGCCGGCAGGCCGGCCTTCGTCGCCGGGATCTTGATCATCACGTTGCGGCGGTCGACCAGCCAGGCGAGCTGCCTGGCCTCGGCGATCGTCGCCGCCGTGTTGTGCGCGAGTCGCGGGTCGACCTCGATGGAGACCCGTCCGTCACGGCCGTCCGTCGCGTCGTAGACGGGCCGCAGTATGTCGGCGGCGGCGCGGACGTCGGCGGTGGTCATCATGCGTACGGCCTCGTCGACCGTGACGCCCCGCACGGCCAGGTCGGCGAGCTGCTCCTCGTAGCCCGCGCCGGAGCCGATGGCGGCCTGGAAGATGGACGGGTTGGTGGTGACGCCCACGACGTTCTTGTTCTCGACGAGCTCGGCGAGGTTGCCGGACTCGATCCGCTTGCGCGACAGGTCGTCCAGCCAGATCGAGACGCTCTCGTCGGACAGGCGCTTGAGGGATCCCGCGGTGGCGGTTGCTTCGGTCACAGTGATCATCTTCTTTCTGGCGATCGGATCAACTGCGGGTGGCGGCCAAGCCCGTAGTTGAATTAAGTGCAGCCCGGGCTGCGGCGGCGACGTTCTCGGGGGTGAAGCCGTAGGCCGCGAAGAGGGTCTTCGCGTCGGCGGAGGCGCCGAAGTGTTCGAGGGAGACGATGCGTCCTGCGTCACCTACGAAGCGGTACCACGTCAGACCGATCCCGGCCTCGACCGCGACACGCGCTCGCACGGACGGCGGAAGGACGCTGTCGCGGTACGCGCGGGACTGCTGCTCGAACCACTCGACGGACGGCATCGACACCACCCGCGTACCGATCCCCTCGGCCTCCAGCTGCTCGCGCGCGGCGACGGCGAGCTGGACCTCGGAGCCGGTGGCGATGAGTGCGACGTCCGGAGTCTCCTTCGAGGACTCCTTCAGGACATAACCCCCCTTCGCCGCATCCGGGTTGGGCGCGTACGTCGGCACGCCCTGCCGGGTGAGCGCGAGGCCGTGCGGGGCCGGGTCGGTGGCGTGCCGCCTGAGGATCTCCGCCCAGGCGGCCGCGGTCTCGTTGGCGTCGGCCGGGCGGACGATGTTCAGGCCCGGGATGGCGCGCGGATCGGCGGAGGCGGAACGCCGGCAGGGAGACACCACCTTCACCCTCTTCCGGGACGCTGTGGAGAAGGGCTTCGCCACCAACCACAGCGTCAGCGCCTACGCCGACCAGCTCGGCTACTCACGCCGCACCCTCGTCCGCGCGGTCCGGGCCGCCACCGGCGAGACCCCCAAGGGCTTCATCGACAAACGCGTGATCCTGGAGGCCAAACGCCTGCTGGCACACACGGACATGCCGATCGGCCGGATCGGCGTGGCGGTCGGCTTCCGCGACGCGGCGAACTTCTCCAAGTTCTTCCACCAGCACACGGACCTGACGCCGGCGGCGTTCCGGGCGGAGCTGCGCTGAGCGGTTGCCCGGCGGAAGCAGGACCTCCGGCATAGGGTGGAGCGCGTACCCGACTCCCGTTGTCGAGCAGGACGGTGACCAGCCATGACCACCCCCGAGCACGACACCGCAGCACCCGTTCCCCTGCCGGACCAGGGCCGTGACCTCACGGCCGCCCACGCCTCCGCCACCCTCCTGGAACGCCTCGCCGAGAAACTCGGCGGCCGCGCCTCGGTCACGGCCGTCTACGGCGAACCCGTCACCGCCCACGGCGTCACCGTCATCCCGGTCGCCAGGATCGGCTTCGGCTTCGGCGGCGGGGCCGGACGGGAGGTCGGCGCCACCAGGACCGGAGACGGGGGAGGCGGCGGCGGAGGCGCCGGAGCCAGACCCCTCGGCTACATCGAGATCAAGGACGGCACCGCCACGTACAAGCCGATCCGCGATCCCTGGGTCGACGTCGTCGTCCCGCTCACGGCCCTCGTCCTCGCCACCGCACTCCCGAAGATCGTCAAGGCGCTACGCCGACGGGACTGAACGCCGCCGATGCCCCGCGAGACATCGCATGCCTTGCGGGGCATCGTCAACAACACGCCTTTCAGCGCCCGAAGTTGAACCAGTTCACGTTCACGAAGTCCGCAGGCTGGCCGCTGGTGAAGGTGAGATAGACGTCGTGCGTCCCGGTCACCGAGCTGATGTTCGCCGGGATCGTCCGCCACGCCTGCCAGCCGCCCGTGTTACCCACCGCGAAACTGCCGACGGGCGTGGCGGTACGGCTGTCCAGGCGCACCTCGACCAGGCCGCTGACGCCGCCCGCCGCACCGCTCGCCACCCGGGCGTTGAACTGGGTGGCCGCCGTGGAGCCGAAGGTGACGCCCCGGAACAGCGCCCAGTCGCCGTTGGCGAGGGACCCGATGTTCTGGCCGCCGCCCGCGTCGGACGTCGACTCGGTGCTGACGCCGGACTGGCCGTCGTACGACTCGGCCTGGATGGCGCTGTAGGCGTCCCGGGTGCCGGTCGGCGGCGGCGTGGTACCGCTCCCACCGGCCGACAGCACCTGGACGTAGTCGACGAGCATCGGGTGGCCGGGCTGCGTCCCGCTGTCGGGGCCGCCGCCGAAGGCGTCGGGGAAGGCGCCGCCCATCGCCACGTTGAGAATGATGAAGTAGCCGTGGTTCGTGGCGTTCGCCCACGTCGTCGCGTCGACCTGGTTGGCCCGCACGGTGTGGAAGTTGGTGCCGTCGAGGTAGAAGCGGATCTCCTCGGGGCTCGTCGAGCGGTCCCACTCCATGCGGTAGGTGTGGAAGCCGGCCTGGCATGTCGTGCCCGCGCATGAGGTGGTCGTGCCGATGCCGCTGTTCTCGTTGCAGGGGCCGCCCGGGGCGGTGCCGCAGTGCATCGTGGCCCAGATGGTGTTCAGGCCCTGGGTGTTCTCCATGATGTCGAGCTCGCCGACGCTCGGCCAGTTCCAGTAGTCGCCGCGGTAGGGCGAGCCCAGCATCCAGAACGCCGGCCAGTAACCCTTGGCGGCGGCCCCGGTGACGTTCGGCACCTGGATCCGGGCCTCGACGCGCAGCTTGCCGCCCGCCGGGGGCTGGAAGTCGGTGCGGTTGGTCTCGATACGGCCCGACGTCCAGTTGCCGGCGGCGTCGCGCAGCGGGGTGATGCGGAGGTTGCCGTTGCCGTCGAGGGAGACGTTGCTGGTGCTGTTCGTCATCCTCTCGACCTCGCCGGTGCCCCAGTTCGCGGGGCCGCCCGGATACGAAGTGCCGGTCGCGTACTGCCAGTTGGAGGTGTTGACGCCGGTGTTCGCGGCGCCGTTGAAGTCGTCCAGGAAGACCTGCGTCCAGCCCGCCGGGGGCGTGGGCGCGGAGGCGTTCGCGGCGGGGACGGAGGCCAGGGCGGCGGCCGCGGCCAGGCCCAGCGCGCCGAGCACGGCGACGAGCGTGCGCCGCAGCGGACGGCGTCTGCGGTGTGCGGGGGGTATGCCGGAGGTGTCACTCATGGGCGTGCCTCTCGGGTACGGGATGATGAGTGCGGGTGCCTTCGACAGCGCTGGGAGACTCTGCTGAGAGCGCTCTCAAAGTGGGCCCAATGTGCTCTCGGTCACTCAGGTCGTCAAGAGGTGAAACAGGGAAAGTCCTTGCGGTGCAGGTGAGTTCACCTCATGAATGGCACGAAAGGCTCAAAGCGCGCTGCCCGCCTTCCACTTCGCGGGACTCCCCGAGCGGAAGGTGCGGCGGTAGGTGTCCGGGGGCACGCCGACCGTGCGGTTGAAGTGCCGGCGCAGCGTCGTGGCGGTGCCCATGCCGGTGGCTGTCGCGATGACGTCGACACTGTCGTCGCCGGTCTCCAGCAACTCCTGGGCGCGGCGGATCCGTTGGGTCAGCAGCCACTGCAGCGGGGTGGTGCCGGTCGCCGCCCTGAAGTGGCGGCCCAGGTGGCGTGAGCTCATCCGTGCCTGGCGGGCCAGGTCCTCCACGGTCAGCGGCTGGTCGAGGCGTTCGGTCACCCAGGGGAGCAGTGCGGCGAGCGGATGGTCGTCCCGGGTGGGCACCGGGGCGGCGACGAACTGGGCCTGGCCGCCGGCCCGGTGCGGCGGCACGACCAGGCGGCGGGCGACGGCGTTGGCGACCGACGAGCCGTGGTCGAGGCGGATCAGGTGCAGGCACAGGTCCAGCGCGGCGGCCTTGCCGGCGGAGGTGAGCACGCTGCCGTCGTCCACGTAGAGCACGTCCGGGTCGACCTCCACCCGTGGATGGCGGGCGGCCAGGACCTCGGTGTGCGCCCAGTGCGTGGTCGCGCGCCGCCCGTCCAGCAGGCCGGCGGCGGCCAGCACGAACGCGCCCGTGCAGAGGGAGGCCACCCGCGCGCCCGCCTCGTGGGCCGCGCGCACCGCGCTGACCAGGTCGGCCGGCGGGGCCTCGTCGACGTCCGCCCAGGCGGGGACGATCACGGTGTCGGCGTGCCGGAGCCGGTCGAGCCCGTGGTCGGGCTCCAGCCGGAACCGGCCGACCCGCACGGCGTCCGGCCCGCAGACCGCGACGTCGTACCAGGGCACGGTCACACCGGCCGGGGCGGCGCCGAACACCTCGTACGCCACGGACAGTTCGAAGTGGAGCATGCCGTCGGTGACGGCCAGCGCGACAGTGCCCATGTCCGGAATTGTACGGGGCATGTCGTTCCGGACACTCGCGGCGGGACGCTCGCCCTCGACAGGATGGCGGCAGTGGATCAACCACTGGGCCATTCGAGCTTGGGGAGAAGTCATGGGACCGGGACACACGGTCGTGGTGTTCGGCGCGTACGGGCACACCGGGCGGTTCGTGGTGGCAGAGCTGCGGGACCGCGGGTTCGTCCCCGCGCTCTCCGGCCGCGACACCGACAAACTGAAGGCGCTGGCGGCGTCCTATCCCGGACTCGACGCCCGGCCGGCGTCGGTGGACGATCCGGCCTCCCTCGACCGCGCACTGGCCGGAGCCGCGGCGGTGATCAACTGTGCCGGGCCCTTCGCCACGACCGCCGTCCCGGTGATCGAGGCGGCCCTGCGCGCCGGGATCCCCTACGTGGACGTGGCGGCCGAGATCGAGGCCAACGCCGACACGTTCGCGCACTTCACGGACCATGCCCGCACCGCCGGAGCGGTCATCGTCCCGGCGATGGCCTTCTACGGTGGCCTGGGAGACCTGCTGGTCACCGCGGCGATGGGCGACTGGACGGCCGCCGACGAGGCGGACATCGCGTACGGGCTGAACAGCTGGCACCCCACCGCCGGGACCCGCGACGCGGGCCGGGTCTCCCGGCAGCGGCGGGGCGGCCGCCGCGTCCGCTACTCCAACGGGGGGCTGGAGTACCGCGACGACGCCCCGCCCGTCCTGGACTGGCACTTCCCCGACCCGCTGGGCACCCGGGCCGTCATCGGGGAGTTCACGATGGCCGATGTCGTCACCATCCCCAGCCACCTGTCCATCCCCGAAGTGCGCACCTGCATGACGGTCGAGGCGGCCCGGGACCTGGCCGGGCCGGACACGCCGACGCCCGCCGTGGTCGACGGGCGTGGCAGGTCCGCGCAGACCTTCCTCGTCGACGTGGTCGTGCGCTCCGGCGGTACCGAACGGCGTGCCGTGGCAAGGGGCCAGGACATCTACGCCGTCACCGCGCCGCTCGCGGTGGAGGCGGTGCACCGCATCCTCACCGGGCGGACCCGGACGGTCGGTGTCGCCTCCGCCGGCGGGATCTTCGACGCGGCCGACTTCCTCCGTGCGCTGTCCGCGCACCTTTCCCTCGAGCTGCGCCGATGAGCGGCGGTGGTCAGGCATTGGTCGGCACCCGTGGTTCCGGTGCCGTCGGTGACTCGCAGCCCGAACCGTTCATGTCCCAGTTATTCCGAGGGACGGTGCGTCCCGTCCTCACCGGTGCGAGGGATATCCGCCCCGGCCTACGCTCCCTTCTCCGGCTGCCACCCCAGCGCCCGCGAGATCCCCCGCGCCGCGAGCCGTACCGCCGGCACCAGCGCCGGTACCTGGGCGTCGGCCTGGGGCACAACGACCGACACGGCGGCGGCCACCGTCCCGTCCGGGCCGCGCACGGGGGCGGCGACGGACAGGGCGTCGTCGGTGATCTGGCGGCTGCTCACCGCGACCCCGGTGCGCCGTACGTCGGCCAGTGCGCGGCGCAGCCGGACCGGCTCGGTGATCGTGTACGGGGTGAAGGAGGCCAGCGGGCCGTTGCAGTACTCGTCCTGGACTCCGGAATCGCTGTGCGCGAGCAGCGCGAGCCCGACCCCGGTGGCGTGCAGCGGCCAGCGGGCGCCGACGCGGATGTGGACGCCGACCGCGGAGCGCCCGGAGATCCACTCGATGTACACGACCTCCGACCCGTCCCGCACCGCCAGCTGCACGTTCTCGTGCGTCGCCTCGTACAGGTCCTCCAGATACGGCAGCGCGATCTGCCGCAGCACCAGCCCGCGCGGGGCGAGCGCGGCCACCTCCCACAGCCGCAGCCCGACGTGGTAGACGCCGGACTCGTCCCGCTCCAGGGCACCCCACCCGGTGAGCGCGGCCACCAGCCGGTGCGCGGTGGTCAGGGTCAGCCCGGCCCGCCGGCTGATGTCCGTCAGGGACAGCGCCGGGTGCTCGTGGTCGAACGCGGCGAGCACGGACAGCAGCCGGTCGGGCGCGGAGCGGGTGGTCATGGCCGGGCGTCTCCCGGGTGGGCGCGGTCGTAGGGGCGGGGGTAGGCGGTCGGGCGGTAGCGGACGTAGCGGGCCTCGGTCGTCGGATCCTCCTGCTGGGCACGGGAGTTGAGGGTGGCGGGCGAGGTGTCCCAGCGGCCCGTGTCGAGCCGGTGTTCCAGGGTGCGCAGGGCGCCCAGCGTCTCGCCGGTGGTGAAGGTGCAGTGGCCGGGGGCGTCGACGTAGGCCTGGCTCAGCAGCGCTCCCGAGCCCGCCGCGCCGGCGGCCCGCCGGTAGGCGCTCTCGGCCTGTACCGGGATCAGCGCGTCGCCGGTCGTGTGGATGTTCAGCTGGGGGTCGGTGAGGCGGCCGGTGAAGGCACTGGTGTCGCGCATCCAGCGTACGGCCGTGGCGTCGGCGGATACACGGGGTGCGTGGTTCAGGGCCGTGAGGTCGGCGCGCAGGGACAGTCCCGCCTCCTTGTAGAGCTCGCCGACCTCCTTGTACAGCGGGGAGCGGCCGAGCATCGCGGTGTAGTCGACGCCGGTGTTCCATGACATGCTGCCGCCGGCCCGGGCTTCCGCCTCCTGCCGCCAGCTGAAGGCGGGCAGCCGCAGGAGCCCCATGACGGCCGGGTACTGGTTGGCCTGCTGGGCCTGCCAGTCGGTGGGGCCCGGCTCGGTCTGCGCGGGGTCGTTGTAGCCGGGGATGTTGTGCAGGGCGGCGGCCAGGGCGATGCGGGCGCGGCCTCCGGGAGTCTGCTGGGCGGCGGTCACCTTCGTGGCGAGCGCGTCGGCCGCGCCGACCGCTTCCGCCTGGTCGGCGAACCCGGTGAGCGGGATGTCCGCGTCGGGTGCGAGGAGTGTCTTCAGCGCGTACACGGGATCCAGTGTGCTGTTCCAGTTGGCGACGCCGCCCTGTACCAGCCCGCACATCGACAGTGACCCGTCGAACCGGTCCGCGTGCCGCTCGGCGAGCGTGGTCGTGACGAAGCCGCCGTACGAGGTGCCCCAGGCGAGCGTCCGCCGGGCCGTGCCGAACTTCTCGGTGAACAGGTCCAGCGTGGCGAGCTGGTCGGGCACCGCCTCCGTCACCGCCCAGCCGCTGGTGGCGTACGAGGAGCCGATGAGCGCGTAGCCCTCGGCGAGGAGCTTGTCGCGGTTGGCCGAACCGGGCGCGTTCTGGGCGGGGTTGGGGAGGCCGGCCGGGCTGTAGCCGTGGCTGTAGAGCAGGACGGTGCCGTTCCAGTCGGCGGGTATGTCCATCAAGTACGTGGCACCGGAGGGGAGTTGGCCTTCCAGGTGGCTGTCGGTGGCGGCCTGTGCCTGCGCGGGCAGGGCGGTCGCCGCGCACAGGGTGGCGGTCAGTAGGGCGACGCGGAAGTGGGTTCTCAACGGAGTGTGCCTTCCGGTGTGGGGGTGGTGGTGCGGGACGTGGCGGAGTCGAGTGTGTCGGTGTGGGTCTCGCGTAGTCGCCACACGGTGACCGCGGTGATCGCCGCGCCGCCGCACAGCAGCAGCGAGACGGGGGTGCTGCCGCCGCCGTTGGAGGCGAGGAGGCTGCTGGCGATGAGCGGCGAGAACCCGGCGCCGAGCAGGGTGGCCGCCTGGTGGCCGAGGGAGGCGCCGGTGTAGCGGACCCGGTTGCCGAACATCTCGCTGAACAGGGCGCCCAGTGGGCCGTACATCGTGGACTGGGCGATGCCGTGGCCGAGGACCAGGGCGAGGATCAGCAGGCCGGGGGAGCCGGAGTCGACCAGGGCGAGCACGGGGAAGGCGAGCGCGGCCGAGGTGAGCGCGCCGGCCAGGACCACCGGGCGGCGGCCGACCCGGTCGGACAGCGCGGACGCGGTGGGCAGGACCAGGAGCGCCACACAGGAGGCGACGGTCACGGCGGTGAGCACCTGCGGCCGGGTGTACCCGTGGTCGACCGCATACGAAATCATGAATCCGGTCAGCAGCGACTGGGCGGTGAACGCGCCGATGCCGACACAGGCGGCGTGCAGCACGGGCTTCGGCCGGCGCAGCACCTCCATGACCGGCGGCCTGTCCAGCCGCTCCCGCTTCACCTGGGCGAACAGCGGGCTCTCGGCGACCTTCAGCCGCACGAACAGGCCGACGCCCAGCAGCACGATGCTCAGCAGGAACGGCACCCTCCCCCACTCTCGGCTTCGCTCGAGCGGGGGGACCCCCATCGCCCCAGGCGCGGAACTCGTCGTCGGGCAGCGCGGCGACCAGGGTGACCATCCCGGCGGACATCACCGAGCCGAGCGGGGCACCGAGCTGGGTGAAACTGGACCACAGGCCGCGCCGGGCGCCCTGGGTGCGCTCGGCGTGCTCGACGACCATCAGGGTCGCGCCGCCTGACTCGCCGCCGATCGCGAGGCCCTGCACGACCCGCAGGGTGACGAGCAGGACGGGCGCCCACACGCCGATCGCGTCGTAGGTGGGCAGGACGCCGATGAGGAAGCTGCCGCAGCCCATCAGCGCCATGGCCAGCAGCATCATCGACTTACGGCCGATCCGGTCGCCGAAGTGGCCGAAGACGATGCCGCCGAGCGGGCGGGCGAGATAACCGGCGGCGAAGGTGCCGAAGGCGGCGATCGTGCCGACCGCGGGGTCGGCCCTGGGGAAGAACAGGTCGCCGAAGACGAGCGCGGCGACCGTGCCGTACACGAGGAAGCCGTAGAACTCGACGGCGGTGCCGAGCAGTCCGGACAGGGCGACACGGCGTAACTGCCGTGTGTCGGGGGACGGTTGGCGGGCGGACGTAGGGGATGGCTGCACGATGAGCTCCCTGGTGCCGTGGGGGTGTCACCGGCGGGGGACGCGCCGACGCCTCGGAGAAGTTAGGCACCTATCATGCGACCGTCAATAACTTGCACAACATCAGCTGAGACCGTCCTCCGCGATCCGCCGGAGCAGCACGTGCAGGGTCTCGCGTTCGGCCGGGTCCAGCGGGTCCAGCAGTTCGTTCGTCGCGCGCAGGCCGGCCTCGTCGGTGTCGCGCAGGAAGGCGCGGCCGTCGCCGGTCAGTACGACGATGCGGCTGCGCCGGTCGTCGGGGGCGGGCCGGCGCTCCGCGAAGCCCAGCTTCTCCAGGTCGTCGACCAGGCCGACGATCGCGCTCGGGTCGTAGCCGAGCCGGGTGCTCAGCTCGCGCTGGAGGGCGCCCTCGGAGGTGGCGAGGAAGCGCAGCAGTGCGTAGTGGCGCAGCCGCAGGCCCTCCTTCTGGAGGAAGGCGTTGAACAGCTGACCGGAGCGCAGGCCCAGCCGGTACAGGAGATAGCCGGTGTCCGCGTGCAGCCCGCGCATCCATGGCTCCTGAGCGTCGATCGGGGGATTGGCGGCGTGCTGCTGGCGGGTGATGGCGGGCTCCCTGGTCGAGGCCCCGGACCGGGGCGGTGTTCAGTGCCGATTCCAGCATGACCTACGTTGAGGATGGCAACAACTATTGACGACAACAATTATTGCTCTTAGCTTCGATCACGTAGCCGCATCGCCCCCGTGTCACCGGGGTGCACCCGTACCGCTTTGTGAAGGGACCCGCCCGTGCCCAGCATCGATCTCACCGGCAAGGCCGCCGTCGTCACCGGCAGTGGCCGGGGCCTCGGCCTCGCCTACGCGCACGCCCTGGCCGCCCACGGCGCCTCCGTGGTGGTCAACGACGTCGACGAGGCCGTCGCCGAGCAGGCCGTCAAGTCGATCACCGAGGCGGGCGGCACCGCCGTCGCCGAAGTCGTCCCGGTCGGCACGTCCGAGGCTGCGGACCGGCTCGTCAGCCGTGCGGTCGAGGAGTTCGGGCGGCTCGACATCCTGGTCACCAACGCGGGCATCCTGCGCGACAAGGTGCTGTGGAAGATGACCGACGAGGACTTCGACGCGGTGATCGCCACCCACCTCAAGGGCACCTTCACCTGCGCCCGCGCCGCCGCCGTACGGATGCGCGAGCAGGGCGAGGGCGGCTCGCTGATCCTGGTCGGCTCCCCGGCCGGCCAGCGCGGCAACTTCGGCCAGACGAACTACTCCGCCGCCAAGGCCGGTATCGCCGCCATGGCCCGCACCTGGTCGATGGAGCTGGGCCGGGCGAACATCAACGTGAACGCGATCGTGCCGGTCGCCGCGACCGCGATGACCGAGACCATCCCCGTCTTCGCCCCGTACATCGAGGCCATGAAGAACGGCGAGCCGCTCCCGGACTTCCTGCGCAAGGGCGAGGGCTTCGGCACTCCCGAGGACTGCGCCGCCCTCGTCCCCTTCCTCGCCTCCGAGGCCGCCCGCGGCATCACCGGCCAGGCCATCGGCATCGGCGGCGACAAGGTGGCACTCTGGTCGCATCCGCAGGAGATCAGCGCGGCCTACGCCGACGGCGGCTGGACCCCCGACACCCTGGCCACCGCCTGGCACACCTCGGTCGGCGCCGAGCCGCAGACGGTGGGCGTGCCCGCGCCCAGGTTCCCGGAGGCGTGATGGACCTCGAAGAACTCGTCGCGATCGACGTCCACACCCATGCGGAGGTGTCCGCCAAGGGCAACTCCTCCCTGGACGACGATCTGCACGACGCGTCCTCCGCCTATTTCAAGGTCGAGGGCAAGCGGAAGCCGACCCTTCAGGAGACGGCCGACTACTACCGCGAGCGCAAGATGGCCGCGGTGATCTTCACGGTGGACGCCGAGTCGGCGACCGGCACCGCGCCGGTCCCGAACGAGGAGGTCGCCGAGGCGGCCGCCGCCAACCCGGACGTGCTGATCCCCTTCGCGTCCATCGACCCCTTCCGCGGCAAGGCCGGCGTCAAGCAGGCCCGCCGGCTGGTCGAGGAGTACGGGGTGAAGGGCTTCAAGTTCCACCCCAGCATCCAGGGCTTCTTCCCCAACGACCGCTCGGTGGCGTACGACCTCTACGAGGTGATCGAGGAGACGGGCACCATCGCCCTCTTCCACACGGGCCAGACCGGCATCGGCGCCGGCGTGCCCGGCGGGGGCGGCATCCGCCTCAAGTACTCGAACCCACTGCACATCGACGACGTCTCGGCCGACTTCCCGCACCTGAAGATCATCCTGGCGCATCCGTCCTTCCCCTGGCAGGACGAGGCCCTCGCCGTCGCCACGCACAAGCCGGGCGTGCACATCGACCTGTCCGGCTGGTCGCCGAAGTACTTCCCGCCGCAGCTGGTGCAGTACGCCAACACGCTGCTCAAGGACAAGGTCCTCTTCGGCTCGGACTTCCCCGTCCTCACCCCGGACCGCTGGCTCGCCGACTTCGCGAAGCTGCCGATCAAGGACGAGGTCAGACCGAAGATCCTCAAGGAGAACGCCGCCCGCCTGCTCGGGCTGGCCAAACCGTAAGGGGTGTGACCATGCGCAACGAGGGACTGGGGTCGTGGCCCGCACGCCGGGCCCGCAAGACACCCCACCGCGCCGCCCTGATCCACGGCGA
This sequence comes from Streptomyces dysideae, assembly GCF_001514305.1. Lineage (GTDB taxonomy): Bacteria > Actinomycetota > Actinomycetes > Streptomycetales > Streptomycetaceae > Streptomyces > Streptomyces dysideae. The sequence continues at coordinate 72,562 of NZ_KQ949113.1, read as the reverse complement.
CACGACGATCACCTACGCGGAACTGCACGACCGCACCACCCGCCTGGCCCACGCCCTGCGCGCCCGGGGCGTCCGCCGCGGCGACCGGATCGCCTACCTCGGCCCGAACCACCCCTCCTTCCTGGAGACGCTGTTCGCGGCCGGCACGCTCGGCGCGGTCTTCGTACCGCTCAACATCCGCCTGGCCGGACCGGAGATCGGCTACCAGCTGTCCGACTCCGGCGCCAAGGTCCTCGTCTACGGCCCCTCGCACGCAGGGCTGGTGGCGGGACTGCCGGGCAGCACGGACGTGCGGGCGTACATCGAGGTGGGCCCCGAGTACGAGGCGGCGGTCGCGGAGGCCGCGAACGACCGTATCGACGAGCCGGTCGGCGCCGACGACACCTGCCTCATCCTCTACACGTCGGGGACGACGGGCCGCCCCAAGGGGGCGATGCTCACGCACGCCAACGCCACCTGGAACGCCGTCAACTTCCTCATCGACAAGGACCTCACGGCCGACGAACGGGCCCTGGTCTCGGCGCCGTTGTTCCACATCGCCGGGCTGACGGTGCTCACCCTGCCCGTGATCCTCAAGGGCGGCACCTGCGTCCTGGTCGAGGCCTTCGACCCCGGCGACACGCTCGACCTGGTCGAACGGCACCGGATCACCTACATGTTCGGCGTCCCGGCGATGTTCGACCAGATCACCCGCCATCCGCGCTGGCCCGAGGCGGACCTCTCCTCGCTGCGCATGCTGAGCTGCGGCGGCGCCCCGGTGCCGACCCCGCTCATCGAGGCGTACCAGGACCGTGGTCTGACCTTCCTGCAGGGCTACGGCATGACCGAGGCGCTCGGCGTGCTCTTCCTCGACGGGGAGCACTCCGTCAGCAAGGCGGGCTCGGCCGGCGTCCCGCACTTCTTCGCCGACGTGCGGGTCGTCACCCCCGACCTCCGGCCCGTCGAGCCGGGGGAGACCGGCGAGGTCCAGGTGCGCGGGCCGAGCGTCATGCCGGGGTACTGGGGGCTGCCGGAGGAGACGGCGGCGGCCTTCGCCGACGGCTGGTTCCGCACCGGTGACGCGGCCCGCGTCGACGAGGACGGCTATGTCACCATCGTCGACCGCATCAAGGACATGATCATCTCCGGTGGCGAGAACATCTATCCCGCCGAGATCGAGGACCTGCTCCTCACCCACCCCGACATCGTCGAGTGCGCGGTCATCGGAGTGCCGGACGAGAAGTGGGGCGAGGTCCCGAGGGCGGTCGTCGTGCCGCGCGCGGGTTGTTCGCTGGATCCCGACGAGGTGCTGGCCACCCTTTCCGGGCAGCTCGCCAAGTACAAGATCCCCAAGTCGGTGGTGCTGGCGGAGGAACTCCCGCGCACCGCCTCCGGAAAGCTCCTCAAGACCCGGGTGCGCAAGCGCTTCGGCAACCACCAACTCTCTTAAGGAACAGGTTACTCATGAGCATCACCGTCAACGGCATCGAGGAACTGAAGAAGCTCGCCGGCAGCGACCTGGGCACGAGCGAGTGGATCGAGGTCACGCAGGAGCGCATCAACACGTTCGCCGACGCCACGGGTGACCACCAGTGGATCCACGTGGACCCGGAGAAGGCCGCGGCGGGCCCCTTCGGCGCCCCCATCGCGCACGGATACCTCACCCTCTCCCTGTTCATCCCCCTGTTCACCGAGCTGTTGGACGTGCAGGGCGTCACCACGAAGGTCAACTACGGCCTGAACAAGGTGCGTTTCCCGGCGCCGGTGAAGGCCGGCTCCCGCATCCGGCTGGTCGGCCGGCTGGCGGAGGTCGAGGAGGTGCCGGGCGGGGTGCAGATCGCCGTGGACGGCACGATCGAGATCGAGGGCGGCAGCAAGCCGGCGGCGGTGCTGCAGAGCCTCTCGCGGTTCTACGCCTGATGCACCCCTCGACCGGCGCGCGCCGCGTACGGCGGGTATCGTGACCGACGTCACCTTGTGACTAACATGCTGCCAGGCTCGCGCCCGCGCGGTGCAGAGTCCGTCTTGTAGTGCACCTCTGCTGTGCACCTCCACCTTCCCGACCAGGGGACACCGTGATCAATTCAGCAAGAACCGCGTCACCGTCGACTGCTGTCGCCGACGCCCCCCACACGGCCACGACGCGACTCGACGCTCCGTGCGAACCGAAGTACGCCCGAGGAAGGCGCCGCGCCCTTTCCGCCACGCAGAACCGCAGGGCCGACGGCGTCACATTCTCTTCGTCGATCGGATGATGTCGAGTATTCCAGAATGACCGGCCCGCTGGTTCCACTTCGGCAACTCGTCCTCAAGGTGCACAGTCGATGCGACCTCGCATGTGACCACTGTTATGTGTACGAGCACGCCGACCAGAGTTGGAGCGCCCGACCGAAAGTGATCTCGGACGAGGTCATTTCACGGACGGCGCTGCGTCTGGCGGACCACGCCAAGGGCCATGCGCTGCCCTCCGTGCAGGTCATCCTGCACGGAGGCGAGCCATTGCTGGCCGGACCGGCACGCTTACGCCGTATCTGCGAGGAATTTCGCAGTGCACTGCACGGGGTGTCGCGACTCGATCTGCGCATTCACACCAACGGCGTTCGGCTCAGCCCACGCTTTCTCGATCTTTTCGCGGAATTCGACGTCCGGGTGGGTGTGTCCCTGGACGGCGATCAGGCGGCGAATGACCTGCACCGCCTATTTTCCAATGGCCGCAGCAGTCATGACAAGGTGCTGGCGGCGCTTTCCCTCCTCCGGCAGGACCGCTACCGCCATCTGTACGCGGGTCTGCTGGCGACGGTCGACGTACGCAACGATCCCGTCGCCGCCTACGACGCACTGGCCGCGCAGGAACCACCGCACATCGACTTCCTTCTCCCGCACGCCACTTGGGCCGACCCGCCGCCGCGTCCAGAGGGCGTGGACACGGCGTACGCGGACTGGCTCATGGCCGTCTACGACCGCTGGGACGCTCAGGGGCGCCCGATGCCCGTGCGCATGTTCGACTCCGTCATCAGCACCCTCGGCGGCGGCCTCAGCCTGACCGAGTCCCTGGGACTCGCGCCGGCCGATGTCGTGGTGGTCGAGACGGACGGAACGTTCGAGCAGGCGGACTCCCTCAAGACCGCCTTCGACGGCGCCCCGGTCACCGGCGAGGACGTCTTCCGGAACACCTTTGACGACGTGGCCCGCCATCCGGGCATCGCCGCACGACAGCGCGGGCTGGCCGGGCTGAGTGCGAAGTGCCGGTCCTGTCCCGTGGTGCGTTCCTGTGGAGGCGGGCTGTACGCGCACCGATATCGCGGTGATGGCACAGAGTTTGACAACCCATCAGTTTACTGCGCGGACCTCGAGACGCTGATCCGCTCCATCGACGCCCGCACCGGCGCCGGAGCCGGCCGGCCGGTCGAGGGCTTCGACGCGCTGGCCGACGGCAGCGACGACGGCGCCGCCGTGGCGGAGCTGGCCTGGGAGCGGCAGGCGGTCACCCGTGAGCTGCTGACCATGGCCGACAGTGAACTGGGCGAGACGGGAGGCGAGTTGTGGGCCTCCGCGTGGGGGCTGGCGCTCGGGCTCGGGCGGCGGGACAGTGCCCTGGTGATGCCGCTGCTGTCCCATCCCTATACGCGTACCTGGGCCGTGCGATGCCTCGACGGGGCCGCTCCGGCCGATCACCTCGCCTCGCTCGTGGCCGCCGCGGCGCTGCCTGTCGGCGCCGTCGACCGGGCCACGGTGCCGGTGCGCGACGGCTTCGCTCACCTCCCCGGGCTGGGGCGGTTGCGTACCCAAACCGGAGCCGCGACCGTCGAGTTGACGTCGGATCAGATCGGCGGTCCCGCATGGGAACCGCTGCGGTGGCTGCGTGCCGACGGGTTCGAGGTCGTGCTGGACGACGTGGATCCGTACCGCGACTGCTTCGAGCGGCCCGTGCAAGGCCGGCTGACGGACGACGAGATCGAGCGGTGGCGGCATGTGCTGCCCCAGGCCTGGGCGTTGATCCGCAAGACACTCCCACAGGTGGCGTCCGGGATGGCGGCGGGTGTGCGGGTGGTGACCCCGGTCGTCGGCCCGGTGGATCCGCGTCCCGCCTCGGCCGCAGGGGGGTTCGTGGCCCTGGGGGTCGCCCTGGACCACGATCCCGTACGGCTCGCCGCCGACCTGGTGCGCGGATTCCGGCTCGGGGTGCTGGACGCCCTGCTCGACCTGTGCGACCTCTACGACGAGGCCGACGCTCGCACCGGCGTGCTGCTCGCCGACACCTACGCGCGCACGGCGACCGACGCCCTCGGCGGCGCAGACGGGTCGGCCCGGCGGACCGGGGTGCGGCTGGCGGAGCTGGCGGCGGCGCCCTCGCTGACCGAGCTCGGCCGGCGGTTCGTCGACGGGATGAGCCGGAGCTGGGGATGACGGCGGTCCGGACACCGGCCGCCGACCTCGACGCCCTGGGCGTCAGGGCCGGTGCGACCGTGCTGGCGCACGCCTCCCTGCGCCGGGTGGGCGCGGACGCCGACACCGTCCTGAGCACGCTGCTCGACGCCCTCGGCCCGGACGGGACCCTGGTCGTCCCGGCGTTCACCGCGGGAAACTCCGACTCCTCGCCCGAATACCGGGCACGCACCCGGGGTATGACGTACCGTCAGCGCGCCGCCCAGCACGCCGCCATGCCGCCCTTCGACCCGCTGACCACTCCGTCGCAGGGCATGGGGCAGCTGGCCGAAGCGGTGCGGCGCCGCGCCGGGGCGGTGCGCAGCGCCCATCCGCAGACGTCGTTCGCCGCCGTCGGCGGCCGCGCCGAGGAGCTGATGGCGGGCCACGACGAGGACTGCCACCTGGGCGAGTCCTCACCGCTGGCCCGGCTGTACACGGCCGGGGCCCGGGTGCTGCTCGTCGGGGTCGGCTACGACGTGTGCAGCGCCTTCCACCTCGCCGAGTACCGGATCGCCGACGCACCCCGGCGGGAATACCGCTGCGTGGTCCTGCGGGACGGGAGGCGCCAGTGGATCTCGTACAAGGACGTCGACCTGGACGACGGCGACTTCGGCGACCTGGGCGCGGCGTACGAGACGTACGACGCGGCGCTGCCGTCGCCCGGCGTCCGGCACGGCCGGATCGGGGATGCCGAGACCCGTTCGCTGCCCCTGGCGGACGCGGTCGACTTCGCCACCGGCTGGCTGGCCGGAAAACGTCCCCGCCTCCGTGATACGAAGCGGCTGCAAAACGCGTGCGGCTTCTTACACTGAGTGTCCACGCCTCGGGGGACGGGGGCGGGATCGGGGGATCATGTGGAGTCGATGGAGCCGTTACGGGCGGGTCGCAAGGGCCCGTACTTCTTCCTGAGTTACGCGCATGTCCCGCCGGACGAGGCCGACGACTCGGATCCGGACCTGTGGGTCCGCAAACTCTTCCGTGATCTGTGCGGTCACATCATGCATATGACCGATGTGCCGCCCGGCGGTTCCGGGTTCATGGACCGGTCGATGCGCACGGGGCAGATCTGGACGACCGAGCTGGCCGACTCGCTGGCCGGCTGCCGGGTGTTCGTCCCGTTGTACTCGCCGCGCTACTTCCGCAGTTCCTGGTGCGGCAAGGAGTGGACCGTCTTCGGCCGGCGGACCGCCCGGTACGTCACCGAGGGGCGCGGGGGCACGCCCAGCGCGGTGGTGCCGGCGCTGTGGGCTCCGGTCGAGGACCGCCAACTCCCCGAGTCCGTCAGAGAGGTGCAATACACGCATCCCGAACTCGGCGACCGGTACCGCGACTTCGGGCTCTACGGCCTGATGAAGGTCAGCGCCTACCGCCGCCACTACGAGCGGGCCGTGCTCGAACTCGCCCGCCGCATCATCACCGTCGGGCAGCGCGTCGTCGTGGAGCCGGGACAGCGGACGCCGCTGGACACGGTGCCCGACGCCTTCGCACCCGTACGCGCCCGCCGGACCCTGCGGATCACCGTGGCCGCCAACTCCCTGCGCCGGCTGCCCGAAGGCCGCAGCCCCGACTACTACGGCCACTCGGCGCTCGACTGGAACCCCTTCCACCCCGAAAGCCCCAGACCGCTGGCCGCGCTCGCCGCCGAGATCGCCGAACGCCTGGACTACCGCCCCGACCTCCAGCCCTTCGACACCTGGCACCACGAGGCCGACGGATCCACCGCAGCCGGCCCGGAAGTGATGCTGCTCGACCGCTGGGTGCTGCGCGACCCCGAACAGCGCACCCGGCTCGGCAAGTTCGACGTGAGCCACCGGCCCGCGACCGGCCTCATGGTGCCGTGGAACGGCGACGACCCCGACAGCGGCGACGCCCAGCACACCCTCGCCGCCGACGCGGAGGCCACCCTGCCGCGCAAGATGACCCAGGGCCGGCAGGCCTGCCGGCCCGCCGTCGGCGGCATCCCCGACCACGAGTCCTTCGGCGCGCTGCTGCCGCACGTCGTGCAGTGGGCCGCGGCCCAGCACCTCAAGAACACCCCGGCCCAGCCACCACCCGGCCGGGGCACCCCACGCTTCCGGCTGAGCATCTCGGGGGACCAGGACAGCCAACCACCGGTGCACCGCCCGTACACCGAGGAGGAAGACCGCGATGAGCAGCCTTGAGGGACGTGACGGCCGCGACGGCCGCGTCGTGACGTTCTACTCGTACAAGGGTGGCACCGGGCGGACCATGGCCCTCGCCAACACCGCCTGGATCCTCGCCGCCAACGGAAAACACGTCCTCGCCGTGGACTGGGACCTGGAAGCGCCCGGCCTGCACCGCTTCTTCCACCCCTTCCTCGACCCGGCGACCACCGGTGCCACCACCGGCGTCATCGAACTGCTCACCGACTACGCGTGGGCGGCCGCAGCCGACCCCGCCGAGACCGAGCGCCGCGCACCCGACTGGCACCGCCAGTACGCCCGTATCCAGCGGCACGCGGTCTCCCTGGAGTGGACGTTCCCCGGCCAGGGCACCCTCGACCTGGTCTCGGCCGGCCGGCAGAACCGCGACTACTCGGCGATCGTCTCCACCTTCGACTGGGACAACTTCTACGAACACCTCGGCGGCGGCCTGTTCTTCGACGCGCTGCGCGACGACATGCGGCAGCACTACGACTACGTCCTCATCGACAGCCGCACCGGCCTGTCCGACATCGCGGACATCTGCACCGCGCATCTGCCGGACGTCCTCGTCGACTGCTTCACCCTCAGCGACCAGAGCATCGACGGCGCCGCCGCCGTCGCCCGCCACATCGACGAACGCTTCCGCAGCCGCCGGATCCGCATCCTGCCCGTGCCCATGCGGATCGACGAGGGCGAGAAGGAGAAGGCCGACGCCGGGCGCTCGCTGGCCCGGGCCAAGTTCGACCGGTTCCCGACCGGCATGTCCGAGGCCGAACTCACCAGCTACTGGGGGTCGGTGGAGATCCCGTACCGCCCCTACTACGCCTACGAGGAGACCCTTGCCACCTTCGGCGACGAGGCCGGCAACGCCTCCTCGCTGCTGGCCGCCTTCGAACGGCTCACCGGCGTCATCAGCGACCAGGCCGTCACCACGCTGCCACGCATGGACGAGGAGGTGCGGCTGCGCTACAAGAAGGCGTTCACCCGCAGCCGTTCGACGCTCCCGGCCGATCTGCACATCAGTTACGTCTCCGAGGACCGCATGTGGGCCGACTGGATCGCCGCCCTGCTGTCCCGGGCCGGATTCCGGACGGTCCTCACGTACGTCGGCTGCGAGGGCGACGGCGCGGACAAACCGGCCGACCGCACGGTCGTGGTGCTCTCCGCCGCCTACCAGCGCTCGGCGCGGGCCCGCCAGGTGTGGGAGGCCGCGACCGGCGGCGACCCCTCCGGCCGGCGCCAGCTGGTCGCGGTCCGGGTCGGCGACTTCCGGCCCGTGCCGTCGTTCAGCGAGTGGTCGTCGGCCGACCTGGTCCGGTTGGAGGAGCCGCAGGCCGCCGCCGTCCTGCTGCGTGCCCTCGGCAAACCGGCCCTGCCAGCCGAGCGCCCCGCCGACGGCCCGCCCACCGAGGCCCGCTTCCCGGGCACCGCGCCCAAGTTCTGGAACGTCTCGCCCCGCAACGCCTCCTTCACCGGCCGCAGTGCCCTGCTGGAACGGCTGCGCGACAGCCTCGGCTCCAGCACCACCAGCGGCTCCCCGGCGCCGTACGCCCTGTACGGCCTCGGCGGCGTCGGCAAGACCCAGATCGCACTGGAGTACGTGCACCGCTTCGCCGCCGACTACGACCTGGTGTGGTGGATCCCCTCGGAGCAGAACGAGCTCGTCATCTCCTCCCTCGCCGAACTGGGCGGCCGGCTGGGCCTCAGGGTCGGCGACGACGCGGCACAGGCCGCGCAGGAGGTGCGGGACCATCTACGGCAGTCGAGTGCCGCGCTGCGCTGGCTGCTGGTGTTCGACAACGCCGACGAGCCGCAGGAGGTCAGCCGGCACTTCCCCGGCGGCACCGGACACGTCCTGGTCACCTCCCGCAACCAGACCTGGCTGCAGTACGGCGAGGCCCTGGAGGTCGACCCGTTCCTGCGCGAGGAGAGCGTCGAGCACCTGCTGCGCCGGGCCGCCGACCTCAGCGCCGAGGACGCCGACCGGGTCGCCGCGGCCGTCGGCGACCTGCCCCTGGCGCTCGACCAGGCCGGCGCCTGGCTCGCCGAGACCGGCACGCCCGTCGACACCTATCTGGCGGAACTGGAGCAACAGGCCGAACTGGTCCTGTCGTTCAGCCAGCCCTCCAACTACCCGCAGCCGGTGGCCGCCACCTGGAACGTCTCCATCGAACGCCTCAAGGAGCGCTCCCCGGCCGCCGTACGCCTGCTGCAGCTGTGCGCGTTCTTCGCCGCCGAGCCGATCTCCATGAAGCTGCTCTACGGCGACGAGATGATCCGCGTCCTGGCCGTCGAGGACGTCTCACTGCAGGAGAAGATGGTCCTCGGCCGGGTGATCCGCGAGATCGGCCGGTTCGCGCTCGCCAAGGTGGACCGGGCCACCGAGTCGATCCAGGTGCACCGACTGGTGCAGGCCGTGATCCGGGCCCAGCTCACCCCACAGGAGCAGCTGGACGCCCAGCACGTGGTGCACCGTATCCTGGCCGGCGCCCGGCCCTCGGGCGAGGAGCCGATCGACGCCCCGGAGAACCGTTCGGTGTTCGCCGCGATCTGGCCGCACCTCGAGGCCTCCGAGGCCGGCGCCTGCGACGAGCCGGAGACCCGGCAACTGCTCATCGACCGGGTGCGCTACCTGTGGAAGCGTGGCGACCTGAACGCCGCCATGGCCCTCGGCGAGCAGCTGCGGGAGTCCTGGGAGGCCCAGCTGAACGACCGCCGGGACCAGATCGCCGCACTGGAGAAGCGGACCGCGGCGGACAAGGAGCGGACCGGCCGCGCGGACGCCGAGGACCTGCGGGCGCTGGCGGCGCAGGAACGGTATGCCAGGAACCTGCGGATCCAGATCCTCTATCTCCGCTTCCACATCGCGAACGTGCTGCGCTCCCTGGGCAAGTACGTCGAGGCGGAGCGTGTCGGCTCGGACACCCTGGCCCAGCAGCGCCGACTGCTGTCCCCGGACCATCCGCACGTCCTCATGACGACCAGCGGGCTGGCCACCGACCTCGGCAGCATCGGCCGCTTCGCCGAGTCCCTGGAGATGGCCACGGCGGCCTACACCGGTTTCAAGGAGAGCTTCGGCGAGGACCACCCACGCACCCTCAAGGCCAACAACAACCGTGCCGTCTGCCTGCGCCAGCTCGGCCGCTACGCCGAGGCCCGCGACGTCGACCAGGAGATCTACGACCGGTGGCGCAACGATCTCGGCGAGAAGAACCCGGAGACCCTGCTCAGCGCCACCAACCTGGGCCGCGACCTGCGGGAGGTCGGCGAGTACGGCACCTCCATCTCGCTGCTGCGGCGCGGCTACAACGCCTATCAGGAGCTGTTCGGCGACACCTACCCGGAGACCCTGCGCACCGCGAAGAGCCTCGCCGTCTCCCTGCGCAAGGCCGGGCAGGTCACCGAGGCCCGCGCCATCACCCAGCAGACCCGCGAGCACTACCGCACCCGGGAGATCCCCACCTCGACACCGGACGTCCTGGACTGCACCCTCAACCACGCCACCGACCTGTACGCCACCGGCGCCCGCGACGAGGCCCTCGCGCTGGCGCAGGACATAGTGCCGCAGTACCAGACAGCGCCCGGCATGCGGCATCCGGCGACGCTGGCCGCCGTCAACAACCTCGGTATCTTCCTGCGCGGTTCGGGCGAGGTCGGCAAGGCGCGGGAGCTGCTGGCGGAGAACCTGGCCACGCTGCGGGACGTCCTCGGACCGCACCACCCCTACAGCCTGGCCTGCGCCGTCAACCTCGCCAACGTGCTCGCGGAACTGGGCGAGCTGCACGAGGCCGAGGACCTGGAGCGGATGGCCGTCGCCGGCTTCCAGAGCGGCCTCGGCCACGGCCATCCCGACACCGTCGTCTCGCGCGCGAACCTGGCCGTCACGCTGCGCGCCCTGGGCCGGATCCCGGAGGCCGACCAGCTCCAGGAGAGCGCCCGGACCGATCTGGCCCGGCTCCTCGGCGAGGACCATCCGCACACCCTGACCGTGCGCGAGGGCAAGCGCATCCACCGGGACCTGGAGCCGCTGCCGGTCTGACCCGCCGCCCGGCGGCAGCTCAGCGGTGGTGGTCGGCGGGCAGCACGGGCCGGCCGCCCAGCAGCCACGTCACGATGTCCGGCAACACCCGCAGCGACGCGAAGTGCGCGGCGGCCGGCTGCAGGATGGCGGTCACGCCGGTGATGCGTTCGGCCAGCCAGCGGGTGTGGCTGGCCGGCGAGAACACGTCCTGCTCGCCGTGCCACAGCAGCACCGGGACGGAGATGTCGGTCAGGGAGAACCCCCACGGGCTGCAGAACGACAGGGCGTCGTCCACCCAGCCGTCGGCGGACACCCGCAGCGCCTCCCGGTAGTTGCGCAGCAGCATGGCCCGGATCCCGGCGTCCGCGACCACCCGCAGATCGGACTCGGTCAGGTCCCGGCGCAGCTGGGCCAGCAGCCGCACCGGGTCGGCGCGGATGGCGACGGAACGCTTGCGCAGACTGGCCGCGAGTCGGTCCGGGCTGGACTGCGCCCTGGAGTACTCACGGACGTTGGAGGCCGCCATGCCTGCGAACCAGTCCAGTCCGTCGGCGTCGCGCGGGGCCAGGCTCACCAGCACCGCGACCCGGGTCACCCGGTCGGTCAGCAGGGCGGCGCAGGCCAGGGCGTGCGGTCCGCCGCCGGAGCGGCCGACCACCGCGAAGCGATCGATGCCGAGGGCGTCGGCGATGGCGGCGACGTCGGCGGCGACGTGCGCGACCTTGCGTCCCGGGAGCCGGTCGGAGGGGCCGTAGCCGGGACGGTCGTAGGTGATCAGCAGGACCCGCTGGTGGTAGAGCAGCATCGGCCGCGGGGCCGGGCCGACTCTGCTGCCGGGTGTGCCGTGCAGCAGGAACACCGGTGAACCGCCCGGATCGCCGCTGACCTCGACGGCTAATCGCCGGCCGTCCCCCGTGTACACCTCTTTCCGCACCGTCGCCTCCCCTCGAGCCCCGTCGCGATGGTGCGCCGCGTGGCTGTGCCACGGCCATTCCCCATGGTGGCCCAGATCATCCCGGTGTGTACGGGTGTTTCCGGTCGCCGGGGCGGCAAATCCGGACGGGGTGTCATGTTCCGGTCGACTCGCCGTCGGGTTCCCGTACGGGCACCAGGTCGAGGAGGCGGGCCGCGGCCTCGTCGGCGAGCGGGGTCAGCCGGGCGTGCACCGACCGGAACGCCTTCTCGGCCTGCTCGGCAGGCCAGTCGTCCGGCAGGTGCTTGACCGGCAGCCGGGGGTCGCGGCGGATGATGCGCAGCCACTCGGCCTGGAGACGCAGACGCAGCGCGAGCGAAGCGAGATCGAGGTCCCCCCTGCCGGAGGCCGGGGGAGCTTCCTCGGCGTCCGGCAGCCGGGTCTCCCACGGCTGCCAGCGCCCCACGAACGCCTCGTAGCGCGCCGCCAGTTCGGACAGCTCCCAGGTGTCCTCGATCATCGCGCCGATGTCCATCCCGGCATCGGCATGGGCGCGGAACACCTTCACATGGGCGGACAGACCGAGCTCGGCCACCAGCGCCGACACGTCGACCTCGCCCGGCGCGATCCACAGGCCGCTGAACAGCGGCCCGAAGCCGCTCCAGGTGAGCTTGGAGCGCAGGTCGTGGCGCTGGCGCTGCCAGGACTCGGGCAGGGAGAAGCCGAGCAGGGTCCAGCTGCCGTCCCACTGCCGGTTGACGGCGCCGGTCTGCCACATGCGCCGCTCGCCGTCGCGCAGGACGGCCGTCGAGTGCTCGGTCAGCCCGAAGTACATCCGGCGGCCCTCGCGCTGGCGGCGCAGCAGACCGCGGCCCACCATGCGGGTCAGCGTCGAGCGGGTCGCCTGTTCACCGACGCCCGCGCGCGCGAAGACGTCGATGACACTGCCCGAGTACACACAGACGTCCCGCCCGAGCACCTGGTCGCCCAGGAACGTCAGCATCAGGGACTGGGGCCGCAGCGGCTCTTCACCGGTCACGCGGCCCACGGTACGACGTGTCCGACCAGTTCGTGACTTGATCGTCGTCGCCAGTGCGCACCCCCGGCGGGATGACCTCCGCGGGCAGGGTGCCGCTGTTCACGTCGTAGTCGACGCCCGTGATGAAGTCTCGGGCGTGCTGAGCGAGAACCAAGCCAGCACAACACCTCCGATCTTCGGGGAAACCGGGCTGATTCCAACCCGGGCGAACGAGTTGTTCAGTTTCTCGCCCGGGTTCACCTGATGGACGTACTGGTAGCGCTCCCCGGCCGGTGTGGTGACCGCGAACATCTTCGACGTGGCCGTGTCCGGGCCCTGGTAGGCGTCGAAGGTGTGTCCGTTCGCGATGTCCGGGTCACCGATGTGGTTCCAGCCCTTGATGCGCAGGTCCAGCGGAATGGACGCCAGTCCCCGGTACAGCAGCGAACCGTCCGCCCGGCCGGCGAGCCCCTGCCCGCCGCCGAGCGTGTCGGTGTACACCGTCCCGGTCTCGGCCCAGTGCGGATCACCGGCGGCCGACGCCGTACTCGCGCCGAGCGCGAAGGCACCCAACAAGCAACCCAAGGTGACGAGATGACGCTTCATCAGGCTCCTGCCGCGTCGACGAACACGGGGTTGGAATAGAACCACGTATCCGCCCACGGGTCACCGTTTCCGGGCTCGTGCGGGATCGGCCCCTGCGGGTCGACCGAGGCGCCGAGGTAGCCCGCACCATGGCGGTTGCCGTCGCTGCCGCGCAGCCGGACGTAGAAGGACTCGTCCCCGGCGGTCAGCGGGATGCGCAGGGTGTACGTCCCCTGCCGTCCCTGCACGTCCAGCATGCGTACGACCTTGGTGTCCGGCGCCTGCCAGGCGTCCCGGTCGGCAACCGGGCCGCGCACCGCACCCCGGATCACGTCCACGTGCGCCAACTCCGGGACGATTCCACGGGGGTTGGGACGGGAAGCGGTCGTCACCGTGACGTCGAGGGTGAGCTTCTCGCCCTTGCGGACCCGCAGCCGGCCGCCCAGCGTGACGCCGGGGCCGGAGTCGCAGTCCCGCTTGAGGCGGACGTCGAGGCCGTCGAGCAGATGCCCGTGGTCCAGCCAGACGCGGCCCGCGCGCAGGCCCGCCATCACCGCGCGGTAGCCGTAGCGGGTGACGCCGACATGGGTGCGGCTGAACTGGCCGGGCCAGAAGTCGCTGCCGGGCTGCGGGGTGTTGGTGTTCACCGGGTCGGGGAGCCTGCCGGTGTTGTCGAAGGTCTGGCCCGGCAGCCAGTCGCCGTTCTTCCAGGTGTCGAAGACGATCCGGTGGGCGTCGGAGTTGGTGGTGATGGAGAACGGCCTGCCCTCGGCGAGCATCGCGTCCCACAGCCCGCCGACGGTCGCGGTCGCCCAGTCGAAGCCGCCGTACGTCAGATACGCGTCCGCCGGATAGCCCGACCAGGACTGGGCCGACGGCTTGTTCTCGTACTCGCCGCGGATGGAGGCGGAGCCCCGCCAGCCGGGGACGGCGGCACCCTGGGCGCCCGGTGCGCCCTCCATGCCGATCATGATCTCGGGGGCCGCGTCCCGCCAGTTGCGCATCTCGTGCGGGGAGTCGATGCCGAGGCGCATCGGGTGGTTGGCGAGGACCAGGACGTCGTCGACGTAGCCGGTACGGCGCTGTTCGGCGAGCCACTGGATGGCCTTGACGGCGTGCGCCTCGTTGCGGGCGGTGTCCGTGCCGCCCCCGGAGCCGTCGGTGCAGCCGAGCAGCTTGCCGTCGTAGGCGCTCTCGAACCGGGTGAGGAGGTCGACCTCGCGCGGGCCGGGCGCCGTGAAGACCGTGCAGTGCTCGGCGGCCGGGATGTACCACTCCAGGCCCTGGAAGATCAGCTGCCGCGGGTTCTCGGCACGCGCCCTGAGGATCTCCTCGTGCTCCAGCGGGGCGCCGTACCGGGCGTGTCCGAAGTTGGAGTGCTCGGTGAACACCATCCAGTCGAGGCCGTACTCGGCGCCCGCCGCGGCCAGTTGGGAGAACGTGTACTTGGCGTCGTGGCTGTAGACGGTGTGGATGTGGTGGTCACCGACCAGGTAGGCGAGGCGCGGGTCGTTGCCGCCGTAGCGCCGGTCGGCGGCCGTGGCGGGGACGGCTGTCGGGCCGAGGGCGAAGGCCGCGCCGAACAGGCCCGCGCTGCACAGGAGTTGGCGGCGAGAGACGCCCTGCGGGTCGAGGGCGGCGGGGGAGACGGACGGGTCGGCCCAGGAGGGCAGCTGCTGCTCGGTCATGAGGTTCCTCCGGAGGTCAGTGGTTCATGAAGGAGGTGACGGGCAGCGCCCGTTCGACGATTCGGACGTCGCCGAGCCGTCCGTGCAGGATCTGGTCGATCCGGCCGCCGTACTCGTAGCCGCCGAGCAGCCAGGGCAGGCCGACGGAGGTGACACCGACGGCGGCCGCCTTCGGATTGCGGACGACCGGGCAGCCCTCGACGTACAGCGTCGTGTGCTCGCCGTCGTTGACGACCGCCAGGTGCCACCAGGTCTCCAGCGGTGTCTCCTGGCCCCAGTTGGTGGCGATGCCCTCCTGGTTGAGCGGACGCACGGCCCACTGTGGCTCGCGGTCGTTGGACAGGGACAGCGTGGCGAGCGGCTCGTCGGGATCGTCGCCGGTTTTGCCGGCCGCGCCGCCCGTGCCGGTGCGGCTGACGACGCCGGACCAGGCGTGGTGGGACGGGTCCCAGTCGGCGGGCAGGCGGTAGAAGGCCTCGATGGTGTAACCGCCCCTGAACGTCGCCGAGTTGAGCGGAGCGCCGTCGACCGTGCGCAGATACGCGCCCTTCAGCGGGGACTTGAATCCCTGGAACTCCAGGCTGCCGTGACCGGGCTGGTCGGGATGGTGGTCGGCGGACCAGCCCAGCTCGCCGCCGCCCACGGTGACAAGGGTGAGGTCGTTGCCGCGCCCCGACTGGTCGCGGACGGTGTCGGTGACGGACTGCTCGAAGCGCCAGTACGCCACCGTGCCCGGGACCAGCATCCTCGAGACGGGGCGCGCCGGACGTGCGGGCACCGGGTCGAAGCCGGAGAAGCGAGCCGTGAAGTCGATGTCGACCGTGAACCGGTCGGCGTCGCCGCTGAGTTCGATCTCCTGTCGCTCCAGCTCGTTGAGCCCCCGCGCGGCCCGGCCCAGGATCCACGGGGAGACCGTCTCCACGTCGATGACGTTCCGGTCGAGGTCGAAGCGGTAGAGGCGGATCATCGCCGCGCCGCCGAAGTAACGGTTCTGATAGTTCGTCAGGTGAAGGTGGACGTCATGTCCCGCCGCGTTCTTCCGGGTCGTGCGGGCGGCGGGCCAGTAGTGGCCGTTGACGGTGAGGAAGACCTGGTCGTGGTCCTCGACGAGCCGGTCCCACAGCTGCTGCCCGTACGTCGACAACGAGCCGTCCTCGACGACCAGTTCGTGCGTCGTGAGGATCACCGGCGTCTTCGGATGCCGCGCCATGACCTCCTTGGCCCATGCGTAGCCCTTGTCCGACAGCCGCCAGTCGAGAGCCAGCACCATCCACTGCCGGCCGCCCGCCGTGAAGAGGTGGAAGGTGTTGTAGCCGTCGGGGGAGGCCCCGCCGTACGTCGGTTTGTCCTTGAAGCGCCGCGGCCCGAACGTGTCCAGGTACGGCGTCGCGCCGCGCTGGTCGTTCGTCGAGGACCTCACGTCGTGGTTGCCCGCGAGCACGCTGTAGCCGACCCCGCGCCGGTCCAGCAGCCCGAACGCCTCGCCGATCGCGGCGACTTCGGCCGGGCTGCCGTTCTGTGTGAGATCGCCGAGGTGGGACAGGAAGACGATGTTCTCGGCGTCCTTTTCCTCGCAGCGTTCCATCAGATGGCGCAGGGACGCTTCCACCGGCGCCTTGTCGATGCTCGGCCCGTCGAAGAGGTACTGCGTGTCCGGCATCACCGCAAGCGTGAAACGGCGGCTGTCCGGGTCCGGCCGCCAACCGGTCACCGCGGCCGGCGCCGCCTCGGCGGCCGTCGGCCGGGCGACCCCGGCCGTGGCGGCGGCGCCCAGCAGCGCGGTGGCCCGGAGGAAACCGCGGCGTCCGGCACCGGCCTGCGCGGCCTCGCCCTGGTCGTGCTCATGCGAAGTACACACGTGTGCTCCGTAGGAAGGATCCGTGAGAAGGAGGGCGTGGGGGGAGGTCAGAGAACGCGCAGGGTCCAGCTCCAGCGGTGGACACCCGGTGCGACGAGATACGAGGGGAACGTGTCGGGCCCGCACGAGGCGGTGCCCAGGCCGCGGTGGGCGGCGTCGATGTGCACCACACAGCCGGGCCGCGGCGCCAGCTCGTCATGGTGCGCCGCGGCGATGAGGTCCTCGGCCCGGAAGCGGGTCACGGAGACCTGCCGCGGCTCGTCCAACGCGACGGCGAGCCCCGTGGCGTCCGGCGCCGACAGCGTGAAGTGCCGTACGCCGTGCCCCGCCGCCGTACGCCCAGCGGTGGCCGGGCGCGGCGACACCGTTGTCGTAGAGCCCGGCGCCCGCGCGCCCGACCGGTCTTCCATCGCTCACGCGTTGCAGGATTCCGTGGTCCCAGAACTCCCAGATGAAGCCGCCCTGAAGACCCGGGGTGGACTCGATGGCGGCCCAGTGGTCGGCCAGCGTGCCGTTGCTGTTGCCCATCGCGTGGGAGTACTCGCACTGGATGAGCGGCTTGGTCTGCGTCCCGGACAGCGCGTGCGCCACGCAGTCCTCCAGCGGCGCGTACATCGGGCAGGCGATGTCGGAGGCGAGCCCCGGGTCCGCCCAGCCGAGCTTGGCCGCGCCCTCGTACTGGATCGGCCGCGTCGGATCGTGCCGGCGCACCCAGCCCGCCGCCGCGTCATGGTTGGCGCCGTAGTCGGACTCGTTGCCCAGCGACCAGATGATGACCGACGGGTGGTTCTTGTCCCGCAGCACCATCCGGGAGACCCGGTCCACGAAGGCGGCCAGATAACGCGGGTCGTCGGCGATCTCGTGGGCGTGGTCGTGGGACTCGATGTCCGCCTCGTCGACGACGTAGAAGCCGAGCTCGTCGGCGAGATCGTAGAGAGTGGGGTCGTTCGGGTAGTGGGCGGTGCGGATCGCGTTGAAGCCGAACCGCTTCAGCAGCACCAGGTCGGCGCGCATGTCGTCGTACGACACCGTCCGCCCCGTCAGCGGATGGAAGTCGTGCCGGTTCACGCCCCGGACGAACACCCGCTCGCCGTTGACCAGCAGGTCCCGGCCGACGATCTCGACGTCACGGAATCCGATGCGCCGGTACGAGGTGTCGGCGACCGTTCCGTCGGCGCGGTGCAGCCGGACGGTGAGGCCGTACAGCTCGGGCGTCTCGGCGTTCCAGATGCGGACGCCGGGGACGGTGGCCCACATCCGCGCCTCGCCGAGGAGGTCGGAGACCCGGTCGTCCTCGGCGTTGGCCCGGTCGAACTCCGTGTCCTGGGTGAGGAGTTGACCGTCCAGCTCCCCACTGACGTACCACCCGTCCGGCAGCGCACCGCCGGTGTTCCGCACCCGGCAGTCGACGCGCAGTTCACCGTCCCGCCGGGCCCGTACGGTCACGTCGGCGAGGTGCAGCGGGTCGGTGGCGTACAGCAGTACCGAGCGGGTGATCCCGCCGTGCCACCACTGGTCCTGGTCCTCGATGTGCGAGGCATCCGACCACTTCACGACCGTCAGCCGCACGGTGGCCCGCGCACCGGGACGTACGACGTCGGACAGGTCGAACTCGGCGGCCAGATGGGAGGCCTTGGAGATCCCGACGGGCCGCCCGTCCACGTGCACCAGCAGCACGCTCTCGGCGGCCCCGACCTGGAGCACGATCCGGCGGCCCGCCCAGTCGGCGGGGACGTCGATCTCACGCTCGTAGACACCCGTCGGATTGCCGGCGGGCGACAGTGGCGGAAATTCTGTATGCGGCATACGGACGTTGGTGTACTGCGGACGGTCGTCCGTGTCCTGCATGGTCCATACGCCGGGGACGTACGACGACAACCACTCGTCCGCGACCGGCGCGTCCGGCGCCGGCAGCAGCTGGAAACGCCAGTCGCCGTCCAGCGGGACGGCTCCCGCGCGTCGGTCCACGGCGTTCATCGGGAGCCGCCCCCAGGAGGTCACCTCGGGTGCCTCCCAGGGGCGGAGTGCCGGCAGCGGGTCCATCAGCGGATGGCCCCCTTGCCGAGGTCGCCGATGATCTGCCGGGCGCCGATCGCGAACACGATCAGCAGCGGGACGAGGGCGAGCAGCGCGCCGGTCATCACCATGCCGTAGTCGGTGGTGCCGTGCGTGCCGTTGAGCTGGGACAGGGCGACCTGGAGGGTCACGTTGTCCGGGTTGGTGAGGGCGATCAGGGGCCAGGCGTAGTCGTTCCACTGGCCCATGAAGGTGAAGATGCCGAGGAAGGCGAGGCCCGGCCGGACGACCGGGAGAGCCACGTGCCAGTACTGGCGCATGAATCCGGCGCCGTCCAGCCTGGACGCGTCCATCAGCTCGTCGTGGATCGCGCTCTTCATGTACTGGCGCATCCAGAAGATGCCGAACGCGTTCGCCGCCGCCGGCACGATCAGCGCGGTCATCGTGCCGATCCAGCCGAGCTTCGCCATGATCACGAACTGCGGGATGGCGGCCAGCTGCGCCGGCACCATGAAGATCGCCATCATCAGCGCGAACAGCACCCGGCGCCCCGGGAACTGGAACTTGGCGAAGACGAACGCCGCCAGCGAGTCGAAGAACAGCACCAGCACGGTCACCGAGACCGCGACCAGCAGCGAGTTGAACATCGACCCGAAGAAGTCGATGTTGTCGAAGAGATGGCGGAGGTTCTCCAGGAAGTGCGAGCCCGGCACCAGCTTGGGCGGGTAGGAGAAGATCTCGGTCGACGTGTGCGTCGACATGATGACGGCCCAGTAGAACGGGAAGGCCGACAGCAGCAGGCCGATGACCAGGACCGTGTGCAGCGCGATGCCCCGGCGTCCGGAGCCCTTGATGGATGCCATGGTGACCGGCCCGCCTATTCTTCGCCCCGGCGCTGCACCAGGCGCCAGTTGATGATCGAGAAGAGGACGACGACGAGGAAGATGCCCCACGCCACGGCGGCGCCGTAGCCGAAGTCGTTGTTGTCGAAGGTCTGCTGGAAGAAGTAGAGGACCATGGTCCGGCCGGCGTGGTCGGGGCCGCCCGAGTACGTCGACTCGTTGGCCGTGGTCTGCAGCAGCACCTGAGGCTCGGCGAAGCTCTGCAGTCCGGTGACCGTCGAGACGACGAGCACGAACAGCAGGGTCGGCCGCAGCATCGGCAGCGTGATCCGGAAGAAGGTCTGCACGGGACCGGCGCCGTCCACCCGGGCCGCCTCGTACAGCTCGGTCGGGACGGTCTGCAGTCCGGCGAGGAAGATGATCGCGTTGTAGCCGGTCCACTGCCAGGTCATCAGCGTGGCGATGGCTACCTTGATGCCCCACGGCGTGTTCAGCCAGGCCACCTGGTCGAGCCCGACGGCCTGCAACAGGGCGTTCATCAGGCCGAAGTTGGTGGAGAAGACGGAACCGAAGATGATCGCGACCGCGACGATCGAGGTGACGTTCGGCAGGAAGTACGCGAAGCGGTAGACGTTCTTGAAGCGGACCGCCGAGTTGAGCATCACGGCCGTCACCATCGCCAGGAAGATCATGGGGAAGGTGGCCAGCGCCCAGATGATGATCGTGTTGCCGATCGAGGACCAGAAGTCGCTGTCGCCCAGCAGGTACTGGTACTGCGACAGACCCGCCCACTCCATCGAGCCGAGGCCGTCCCAGCGGTGGAAGGAGAGGTAGAGCGAGAAGCCGACGGGGATCAGGCCGAAGCAGAGGAAGAGGAGGTAGAAGGGCGAGATCGCGGCGTACAGCCGCCAGTGGCTGAGGATGCCCTTCCCGGGGTGGACCGTCGGTGCCTCGGCCACGGCCGTCGGGGGCTGTTCGAGCAGGGGAGCGGTAGCCATCAGTAACTCACCCCCAGGTGGTCCGCTATGCGACGGCACTTGCTCATGGCGTCACTCCAGGCTTCGTCGGGATTCTTGCCGAGGACGCCCACGTTCTTGATCTCGTCCCGGATGGGCTGCCCGAGGGCGATGTCGTACGGGCTGTTGAAGGCGACCGGGATCTTCTCGGCGGCCGGCCCGTAGACGTCCATCGTGATCTGGTCGCCGAAGAACGGGTCGGGCTCGCGCAGCTTCTTCATCGAGTACGAGGCCGGCGTCGACGGGAAGAGCCCGGCCTCCACGAAGCCCTGCGCCTGGTTGTCCGCGTCGAGCATCCAGGTGATGATCTCGAAGGCCCGCTCGGGTTCCCGGCACGCCTTGGTGATCGCCAGGAAGGAACCGCCGACGTTCGACGGACCGCCCGGACAGTTGGCCACCCGCCACTTGCCCTCGGTCTTCGGCACTTCGAGCTTGAGGTCGCCCGCGGCCCAGGAGGCGTTCAGCGCGCTGGGCAGCAGCCCCTTCTCCTTGGCCGAGATCGAGTCGGGCGTACCGCTCACGATGCTCGACACGATCCCGCGCCGCTTGGCCTCCACGGCACGGTCCCAGCACGTGCGCACATGGTCCTGGTCCCCGATGAAACGCATGTCCTTGTCGACGAATCGCTTGGTGCCCTGGCCGATCGACATCTCGAAGACGCTGCCGACGTCGGTGAGGATGTACGTCCCGGGGATCCGCTTCTTCAGTTGTTCGCCCGCCGCGAAGAACTTGTCCCAGGTGTCGAGCCCCCGGGACACGTCGTCCGGCTCGTGAGGCAGGCCGGCCTTCTCGAATACGGCGGGCATGTAGTAGTGCACGACCGGGCCGACATCGATCGGGAAGCCGATGAGGCTGCCGTCGGGGGCCACCGCCTGCTGCCACTTCCAGTCCAGGTACTGGCTCTTGAGCTTGTCCGCGCCGAGCGTCCGCAGGTCCACGAACTGGCCGGCGTTCGGCAGATACGAGGCCATGTCCTCGCCCTTGAGCCCCGCGATGTCGGGGATGTGGGCGCGGCCGGCCATGGTGGTGATCAGCTTGGACCGGTAGTAGCCGCCGATCTGCTGGGCCTTGAGGGTCACGTCGCCGTCGTAGCGGGCCTTGGCCTCCTTGACGACGGTGTCGCTCAGACCGCCGCTCCAGTACCACAGGACCATGTTCCGGCCGGTCGACCCGGTCGGAACGGCGCAGCCGGTCGCCAGTCCGCCGAGCGCCGTGGCGGCCGTACCGGCCAGGCCCGCGCGCAGCAGGCCTCTTCGTGAGAGCCGCACAGCTCCCACCGCCTTTCGAATGTGTGCCGTGTGCGACAAGGGGTCAGTGGGAGGTGCTGTTCGGGGGTGTGACGGGCGCGTACTCGACCGGCGGGCCGGGGTCGTCCGGCAGCCGCTCCGCCAGGAAGCCGTACGCGCGCTTCAGTTCGGGGTCGGTCAGCGAGCGCCACCACCGGTCGACGCCGTACCAGCCGGGAGCGGCCAGCGCACCGCCGTGGTGCCGGACGGACAGGCCGGCGGAGAGGACCGCGAACCGCAGCCGTTCCTCCAGCGGCCAGCCGCCGAGCGAGGCGGCGACGAAGCTCGCGCCGAAGACGTCACCGGCGCCCGTCGCGTCCAGGACGTCGATGTCGAGGGCCGGGACCTCCGCGTACTCGCCGGTGGTCTGGTCCACCGCGATCGCGCCGTCCCCGCCCCGGGTGACCACGGCGACCGGCACCAGCTCGGAGAGCGTGCCGAGCGCGGCGACCGCGCTGTCGGTGCGGGTGTAGGCCATCGCCTCGGTCTCGTTCGGGAGGAAGGCATGGCACAGGGAGAGCTGGTCGAGCAGGTCGCGCGACCACTCCTGGGAGGGGTCCCAGCCGACGTCCGCGTAGATCTGTGTGCCGTTCGCCGCCGCCTTGGCCAGCCAGGCCCGGGGCTCGGCCTCGATGTGCACGAGGGCCGTCAGCGCCTCGGGTGGGTCGCCCATCAGGGTGTCCTGCGAGTACGGCGGTTCCTGGCCGTGGGTGACGAGGGCCCGGTCGGCGCCGTGGGCGAGGGAGACGGTGACCGGGGTGTGCCAGCCGTCCGCCGTGCGCGAGAGGGACAGGTCGACGCCTTCCTGGCCGTCGAGGACGTCACGGCAGTACTCCCCGTAGAAGTCGTCGCCGAAGACCGTGGCCAGGGACGTCCGCAGGCCGAAGCGGGCGGCGGCCACCGCCAGGTTGGCGATACCGCCCGGGCCGCAGCCCATGCCGCCGGTCCAGATCTCCTCGCCCGGCGTCGGCGGCCTGCCCAGACCCGTGAGAACGAGGTCGTAGAAGAGCAGCCCGGTCAGCAGCACGTCGGGCCGGTCGTCGTCCACGCGCACATCCTCTCGTCGCAGAGTTCGTCAAAACTCTTCGATTCGGTGATCGGAATCGTGCGCCGCCCAGCGACATTGGTCAATACCTGAGCAGAAGCAAGCATAGAAATGATTGAAGATGACGAGTAGTGTTCATGGTGTGCTGGCAGAACGACGACATCAACTCATCCTGCGGGCCCTGCGCTCCGGTGGCCCCGCGGCCGTGACCGATCTCTCCGAGCAGCTGGGTGTGAGCCCCGCCACGATCAGGCGCGACCTGGTCAAACTGGAGGAAGACGGACTGCTCACCCGGGTGCACGGCGGCGCCGTCGTCGACGAGGGCGACCAGCCCTTCGCCGAGGTCGCCGAGGTGCGCGTGGCCGAGAAGGACGCGATAGCCGCGCACGCGGCCGCCATGGTCGCGGACGGCCAGTCGGTGCTGCTCGACATCGGCACCACCGCCTACCGGCTGGCCCGCCAGCTGCACGGTCGCCGCCTCACGGTGATCACCAGCAACCTGGTGGTGTACGAGGAGCTCGCCGACGACGAGGGCATCGAGCTGGTCCTCCTCGGCGGCATGGTCCGCCGCGAGTACCGCTCCCTGGTCGGCTTCCTCACCGAGGACAACCTGCGCCAGCTGCACGCCGACTGGCTCTTCCTCGGCACCAGTGGAGTGCGCCCGGGTGGGCAGGTGATGGACACGACGGTCGTCGAGGTGCCGGTGAAACGGGCCATGATCAAGGCAAGTGACAAGGTCGTGCTGCTCGCCGACGCTGCGAAGTTCCCGGGTACGGGCATGGCGAAGGTCTGCGGTCCCGAGGACCTGGACGTGGTGGTGACGAACGCGCCGGTGAACGCGGCGACGCGGGCCTCCCTGGAGGAGGCCCGCGTCGAGGTAGTGGTGGCAGGAGAGGTGCAAGCTTGAATCCTCTCCCTCGAAACCGAAGGAGATTCCTGGCTCACGCTGCTCGAACGCTCAGCAAGCGGTCGAGTCCTACACGATCAACACCAGCCGGGTTGAAACCAGCCCGGGTTCTTGGAACAAGTGCAAGGAGACGGCGCGTGCTTGGTTCTCGCAACGCACTGTGTGGACCCTACTCGTGCATGCGGGCAGATATCTGCTCAACGGGCGAAGATCTGTCCCGTGTCATGCTCTGTGGAGATCCGATCGCTGCCCAGTCTGAACGCCGGGGAATCTTTGGAGGAAGCCGGTGAAACTGACGATTCTCGGCGGCGGCGGATTCCGGGTGCCGCTCGTGTACGGGGCACTGCTGGGGGACCGCGCCGAGGGCCGGGTCACCCATGTCGTGCTGCACGACCTGGACGCGGGTCGGCTGTCGGCCGTGACCAGGGTCCTCGTCGAACAGGCGGGCGACGTGCCCGACGCCCCCAAGGTGACCGCCACCACCGACCTCGACGAGGCCCTGCGCGGTGCGGACTTCATCTTCTCCGCGATCCGCGTCGGCGGCCTGGAGGGCCGGGCGAACGACGAGCGGGTCGCGCTCGCGGAGGGCGTCCTCGGCCAGGAGACGGTCGGCGCCGGAGGGATCGCATACGGTCTGCGGACGGTTCCGGTCGCCGTCGACATCGCCCAGCGCGTGGCCCGCCTGGCTCCCGACGCCTGGCTCATCAACTTCACCAACCCGGCCGGACTGGTCACCGAGGCCATGTCCCGCCACCTCGGCGACCGCGTCATCGGCATCTGCGACTCGCCGGTCGGCCTCGGCCGCCGTATCGCCCGGGTGCTCGGCGCCAAGAACCCGGGCGAGGCATGGATCGACTACGTCGGCCTCAACCACCTCGGCTGGGTGCGCGGCCTGCGCATCGCCGGCCGCGACGAGCTGCCGCGCCTGCTCGCCGACCCCGATCTGCTCGGCTCCTTCGAGGAGGGCAAGCTCTTCGGCGTCGACTGGCTGCAGTCGCTGGGCGCGATCCCCAACGAGTACCTGCACTACTACTACTTCAACCGGGAAGCCGTCCGCTCCTACCAGGAGGCCGAGAAGACCCGCGGCGCCTTCCTGGCCGACCAGCAGGCCCGCTTCTACGAGGAGATGAAGCGCCCCGACGCGGCCGCCCTGACCGCCTGGGACCGTACCCGCGCCGAGCGCGAGGCCACCTACATGTCCGAGAACCGGGAGACGGCGGGCGCCGGCGAACGCGAGGCCGACGACCTGTCCGGCGGCTACGAGAAGGTGGCCCTCGCCCTGATGCGGGCCATCGCCCGTGACGAGCGCACCACCCTGATCCTCAACGTCCGCAACCAGGGCACCCTCTCCGTGCTCGACACGGACGCCGTCATCGAGGTCCCCTGCCTCGTCGACGCCAACGGCGCCCACCCGGTCGCCGTCGCCCCGCTGCCCGACCACGCCACCGGCCTGGTCTGCGCGGTCAAGGCGGTCGAACGCGAGGTGCTGGCCGCCGCCGAGTCCGGCTCCCGCAGGACGGCGGTGAAGGCGTTCGCGCTGCACCCGCTGGTCGACTCCGTGAACGTCGCCCGCAGGCTGGTCGAGGGCTACACCGACGTCCATCCCGGCCTGGCGTACCTTAAGTAAGCGCGCTGCTGGTAAGCGCTTTCCACTCTCCCTGGCTTCCCGGTTTTCTGGAGATTTTCATGCACGACGAACGCCGCAGGATCGAGGAGCGCGTCGAGCGCGTCCACACCCAGCGCATCAAGCCCGCGATCTACGCGGCCACCGTCCCCTTCGAGGTCGAGGCCTGGCAGGCGCCGGGCGAGCCGGTCCCGTTCGCGGAGGCCGCCGCGGCGCCGTACGAGCCCGTCGCGATGGACACCCCGTGGGGTCCGCCGTGGGGCACGACCTGGTTCCGGATGCGCGGACAGGTGCCCGCCGAGTGGGCCGGCAAGCGCGTCGAGGCGGTCATCGACCTCGGCTTCGTGGGCGAATGGCCCGGCAACCAGGCCGAGGCGCTGGTCCACCTGACGAACGGGACGCCGCTGAAGGCGGTCAACCCGCTCAACCAGTACGTGCCGATCGCCAACCCGGCGACGGGCGGCGAGCGGATCGACTACCTGGTCGAGGCGGCCTCGAACCCCGACATCCTCGCCGACAACTTCTCCAAGATCACGCCCATGGGCGACATCCTCACGGCCGGCGACAAGCCGATCTACGTCTTCCAGCGCGCCGACATCGCCGTTCTGGACGAGGAGGTCTGGCACCTCGACCTGGACCTCCAAGTGCTGCGCGGGCTCATGGTCCACCTCGGCGAGCACGAGCCGCGCCGCCACGAGATCATGCACGCCCTCGACCGCGCCATGGACACCCTGGACCTGGACGACGTCGCCGGCAGCGCCGCCGCTGTCCGCGAGGTACTCGCCCCCGTCCTGGCCCGGCCCGCGCACGCCAGCGCCCACACCATCTCCGGCGTCGGCCACGCGCACATCGACTCCGCCTGGCTGTGGCCCATCCGGGAGACCAAGCGCAAGACGTCGCGCACCTTCTCCAACGTGACCTCGCTGGCCGACGAGTACGACGACTTCATCTTCGCCTGCTCGCAGGCCCAGCAGTACGAGTGGGTGCGCGACAACTACCCGCACGTGTGGGCCCGCATCCAGGACTCCGTGAAGAAGGGCCAGTGGGCGCCGGTCGGCGGCATGTGGGTGGAGGCCGACGGCAACCTGCCCGGCGGTGAGGCGATGGCCCGCCAGCTGATCCACGGCAAGCGGTTCTTCATCGAGCACTTCGGCATCGAGACCAAGGGCGTCTGGCTGCCGGACTCCTTCGGCTACACCGCCGCCTACCCGCAGCTCGCCAAACTGGCCGGCAACGAGTGGTTCCTCACCCAGAAGATCTCCTGGAACCAGACCAACAAGTTCCCCCACCACACCTTCTGGTGGGAGGGCATCGACGGCACCCGCATCTTCACGCACTTCCCGCCGGTCGACACCTACAACGCCCGGTTCAGCGGCGAGGAGATGGACCGCGCCGTCCGCAACTACTCGGAGAAGGGCGGCGGTACGCGCTCCCTCGCCCCCTTCGGCTGGGGCGACGGCGGTGGCGGCCCCACCCGCGAGATCATGGAACGGGCCCGCAGGCTCGCCGACTTGGAGGGCTCACCCAAGGTCGTCGTGGAGCACCCGGACCAGTTCTTCGCGAAGGCCCGTGCGGAATACGAGGACGCCCCGGTCTGGAACGGCGAGCTCTACCTCGAGCTGCACCGCGCCACCTACACCTCGCAGGCCCGCACCAAGCAGGGCAACCGGCGCAGCGAACACAAGCTCCGCGAGGCCGAGTTGTGGGCGACAACCGCCGCACTGCACGCGCCGGGCTACACGTACCCGTACGAGAAGCTCGACCGGCTGTGGAAGACGGTCCTGCTGCACCAGTTCCACGACATCCTGCCGGGCTCCTCGATCGCCTGGGTGCACCGGGAGGCCGAGGCCGAATACGCGCGGGTGGCCGAGGAGTTGGAGGCGCTGACCGCCGAGGCGGTCGCCGCGCTGGGTGGCGGCACCCCGCGGGTCTTCAACACGAGCCCGTACGACCGTGCCGAGGTGGTCCGCACGCCCGAGGGCGCACCGGTGTACGTCGAGGTGCCCGCGAACGGCTGCGCGCCCCTGGCGGACGCCGAGCCCGCCCGGCCCGTGACCGTGACCGTGACCGGTCGGGTCCTGGACAACGGTCTGGTCCGGGTGGAAGTGGCGGAGGACGGCACACTGTCGTCCGTATTCGATCTACGGGCCGACCGTGAAGTCCTCGCCGGCAAGGGCAACCTGCTGCGCCTGCACACCGACCTCCCGAACTACTGGGATGCCTGGGACATCGACAAGCACTACAAGAACCGCTACAAGGACCTGCTGGACGCCGAGTCCGTCACGGTCGTCGAGGAGAGCCCGCTCGTCGGAGCGATCCGCGTCGAGCGCGCCTTCGGCAAGGGGTCGACGATCACCCAGACGATCACGGTCCGCGCGGGCAGCTCCCGTATCGACATCGAGACCGACATCGACTGGCACGAGGCCGAGAAGATCCTCAAGGCGGGCTTCCCGGTGGACGTCCGGGCCGCGCACTCCTCCGCGGAGATCCAGTTCGGCCACGTCCAGCGGCCCACCCACACCAACACCACCTGGGAGGCGGCCCGTTTCGAGGTCTCCGGCCACCGCTGGGTGCACATCGCCGAGCCCGGCTACGGCGTCGCCGTCCTCAACGACTCCACCTACGGCCACGACGTCTCCCGCACGGTCCGCGAGGACGGAGGTACGACCACCACGGTCGCGCTCAGCCTGGTCCGCGCCCCGCGGATCCCGGACCCCGAGGCCGACCAGGGCAGGCACCGCTTCACCTACGCGCTGCTGCCCGGCGCGACCATCGAGGACACGGTCGCCGAGGGCTACGCCCTCAACCTGCCGCTGCGCGTGGCGGATTCGGCGGGCGCTCCGGAACCGGTCGTCTCGGTGTCCGGCGACGGCGTGACCGTCGAGGCGGTCAAGTTCGCCGACGACGCGTCGGGCGACGTGGTGGTACGCCTGTACGAGTCACGTGGCGGCCGTGCGCAGGGCGTTTTGCGCACCGGATTCCCGCTGGCCGGCGCACAGGTGACCGACCTCCTGGAGCGGCCGCTCGAGGACACGGACGTGGACGGCGACGGCGGGGTCGCGGTCTCACTGCGCCCCTTCCAGGTCCTGACGCTGCGTCTGCGGCGCGGTACCACCGCCCGGTAGCCACCGGCACCCGGGGCGGGCGCGCACACCGCGCCCGCCCCCACCCCCCACGTGAAGTCCCCTTCTTCCGCCGAGGAGTTCAGCCGTGCCCATGCAGCCGTGGTTCACCGACGCCAAGTTGGGGATCTTCGTCCACTGGGGGATCTACGCCGTCGACGGCGTCCAGGAGTCCTGGTCGTTCTACGACGACATCGTGCCGCACGACCAGTACATGTCCCAGCTCGACCGCTTCACCGGCGCGAAGTACGACCCGCACGCCTGGGCGAAGCTCTTCGCACGCGCCGGCGCCAAGTACGCCGTCCTGACCAGCCGCCACCACGACGGCGTCGCCCTCTGGGACACCGCGTACGGCGATCTCAACCTGGGCCGCGACCACATCACCGGCTACGCCGACGCCCTGCGCGAGGAGGGCCTCAAGGTCGGCCTGTACTACTCGCACTCCGACTGGAACCACCCCGACTACGCCACCACCCGCAAGCCGGGCCGCCCGCCGGAGATGGAGGACAACCGCTACTCCGAGTGCTCCGCCGAGGACGAGGACCTCGACGCCTGGGAGCGTTTCATCGCCTACCGCGACGGCCAGATCCGCGAACTGGCCTCCCGCTACCGGCCCGACCTGATGTGGTTCGACGGAGAGTGGGACCGCAGCGAGGAACAGTGGCGGATCCCCGAACTCGCCGCGCTCATCCGCTCGTACAGCCCCGACGTCGTCTTCAACGCCCGCATGCTCAGCGAGGGCGACTACGCCACGCCGGAACAGGGCGCCCCCATCGAACCCCCCACCGGCCCCTGGGAGTTGTGCCTGACGATCAACGACTCGTGGGGCTTCCAGCACAACGACCACAACCACAAGTCCCTGAGTCAGCTGATCAGCTACTTCACGGAGACCATCGGCGGGGGCGGCAACCTGCTCCTGGACGTCGGCCCGATGGAGGACGGCACCATCCCGCAGCCGCAGGTCGAGCGTCTCGAAGGCCTGGGGGACTGGATCGCCGGGCACGCCGACGCCGTGTACGGCACCGTGCGGGGACTCCCGGCCGGGCACCACTACGGGCCCAGCACCCTCTCCGCCGACCGCCGCACCCTCTATCTCACGCTGTACGACATCCCGCGCGCCGAGATAGGCGTCCGCGGCCTGGTCACGCCGGTCCGCAAGGTCACGGTCCTCGGCACCGGCACCGAGCTCTCCCACCGTGTCGTCGGCGGCCTGCACGAGGCCGTCGGCGTCCTCTGGATCGCCCCGCCGACCGCGGCCGACCTCGATCCGCACGCCACGGTGCTCGCCGTCGAACTGGACGGCGAGCTGGACCTGTACCGCGGATCGGGCCGCTTCTGACAGCGCGACAGGGCTTCGGGCCGATCGGTCGCCCCCGTACCACCGACCGACCGATCCGAGCCCCTTCGCTTCCCCCGTGTTCCCCCGTTGTCTTTCACTCTTATGAGCGCGCGGGCAGCGCCCTGATACACCCCCACGCGAAAGGAATTTCCCCCCGATCAGGTCACAGGTACCCGTCCCGTCCGTGGATCCGCTCCCGCCGGGCTTCCCTGCGGGAGCGGGCGAACTCGGTGAGGGGAGAGCGGAAGGCGTACAGGGCGTAGACGACAGAGTCGTCGACCGGGGCCGAGATCCGGGAGCCATGGCTCGGGGTCCCGTAACGCCTCTTTCGGCTCGGTACGCCCGCCGGCCCGCCGCCAACCTAAAGGGGCAGCACCTGAGCCGCAGCACTCCCCACGGCGTTGACTGACGACGCCGGTTCAGCGGCCGCAGGCGCCGGTACCACGGGCAGCGTGGCCGTTGCCTCCGCCCGCTGCTGCGGCAGCGACACCGCTCGCAACGGCCGCGGCCCCGACACCACCGTGTAGTCCTGCCCGAGGAACGGCGGCACGACCTCACCGGGATCCTCGCCGAGCGCCAACTGCACAGCGGCCCAAGGGGCGTTGACGCCGCACAGGGACAGCTGGTGCAGTCCGCCGGCCGGGCGTGTGTTGACGTCCATCAGGACCGGCGTCTCGCCGAACATCCGGAACTGGATGTTGGACAGGTAGTGCAGCCCGAACCCCTCCGCGATCCGCCGCGCCGGCTCCAGCCACTGCTCGTGCAGCGTGAACCCACGACGGCGGCCGTTCTTGGTGCGGCCGATCGCCAGCCGGACCCGGTTGTCGGGCCCGGTGAGGCAGTCCACCGACACCTCCGGCTGCTCCAGCCGCGGCATGACCATCAGGTCCACCGGCTCGTCGGCCTGCCGCAGCGCTTCCACGACCAGGTCCAGCTGGACGTAGGGGGTGGGGAACCCGTTGAGGTGCGTGAGCGAGAAGGGGGCGCGCGTGACGACGCGGAAGCCCACCCCGCCCGCACCGGACGCCGGCTTGAAGCACGCCTTGTGCCCGCCCGCCTCCAACTCCTCGACGGCGGCGACAAGTTCGTCGGCCGTCCGCACTCGCCACCACGGCGGCACGGGCACGCCGATCGCCTGCACGGCCTCGTACGCGATCACCTTGTCGTGGAAGACGGCCACGGCCTCCGGTGGCGGCGCCAGCAGCGCCGTGCCGACCGCCTCGAAGTCGGCGCGGTGCGCGACGATCGCCGACTGGTGCAGCCGGGGCACGAACACGTCGATGCCGCGGCGCTGGCACTGGTCGAGGGCGTACTCGACGTACGCGGCGGGGGACAGGCCCTCCGGCTCGAGGTCGGCGGTGTCGGCGGCGGCCAGCACGGGGGAGTCGGCGTCTCCGTGCGTCGCATGGATGTCCACGGCGCGATCACTGGGATTTCGTCGCAGCTGATCCATGAAGAAGACGTTCTCCGCGTACGTGCGGTTGAGCCAGACGCGTACGCGAGAGACCATGCAGGCCGCCTTTCACGGTTCGCGGGCAGGGCAGAGCAGGCCCGTGCCCGGGCAGGGTGGTTGGAGGGACACCAAACCGCCCCGTGCGAAGGGAGGTACATGGCGGTGGTGTTGGGGCGATCATACGGCTTCGGCAGGGCGCCGCGTGCAACGTGCGTGTTACGGATTCCCCGATCATGACCGCCCGGGACCGCCGCCCTGACGTGATCAGGACTTGTACCTGCGGCGCACCCTGTGTTGTCGTGGTGGTATTCGTGTGTTCGAAGGGGGCGAGAGGTGACGTCGACGGTCGGCGGTGCCGGACAGCTGCTGGCCGTCAGCGACCTGCACATCGGCTACGAGGAGAACCGCGCCCTCGTCGAGAAGATGCGGCCCGACTCCGACGACGACTGGCTGCTCGTCGCCGGTGACGTCGCGGAGACCGTGGCGGACGTCCGCTGGGCCCTGGAGACCCTCGCCGGCCGCTTCGCCAAGGTCGTCTGGGCCCCCGGCAACCACGAACTGTGGACCCACCCCAAGGACACCGTCACCCTGCGCGGCGCTGCCCGCTACGACCACCTGGTCGCGATGTGCCGGGAACTCGGCGTGACGACCCCCGAGGACCCGTACCCGGTCTGGGACGGCCCCGGCGGCCCGGTCGCCGTCGCACCGCTGTTCCTGCTGTACGACTACACGTTCCTGCCGGCCGGCTGCACGACCAAGGAACAGGGGCTGGAGTACGCGCACGGCACCGGCGTCGTCTGCAACGACGAGTACCTGCTGCACCCCGACCCGTACCCCACCCGCGAGGACTGGTGCCGGGCCCGGGTCGCCGAGACCGAGCGCCGGCTCGCCGCCCTGCCCGACGACCTGCCGACGGTCCTCGTCAACCACTATCCGCTGGACCGGCACCCGACCGAGGTCCTGTGGTATCCCGAGTTCGCCATGTGGTGCGGCACCCGGCTCACCGCGGACTGGCACCGCAGGTTCCGCGTCGCGACCATGGTCTACGGCCACCTCCACATCCCGCGGACCACCTGGCACGACGGCGTCCGCTTCGAGGAGGTGTCCGTGGGATACCCCCGCGAGTGGCGCAAGCGCCCGGGCCCGCCGGGACAGCTGCGCCGCATCCTGCCCGGGGAGGACGGCACCCGGTGATCGAGGAACTGCTGCCGGACGCGGTGGTGACCGTGGAGGCGTACGGCCACGACGGACCCGGCAACGCCGTCCTCTATCCCGAGGAGGAGGCGATCGTGGCGCAGGCGGTCGCCAAACGCCGCCGAGAGTTCGCCGTCGTACGCTCCTGCGCGCGCCGCGCCATGGAGAAGCTCGGCGTGCCCCCGCGGGCGATCCTGCCCGGCGAGCGCGGCGCCCCGCAGTGGCCGGCCGGCCTGGCCGGCAGCATGACCCACTGCGACGGCTACTGCGCCGCCGCGCTGGTCCGCGACACCGACCTGGCCTCCCTCGGCATCGACGCCGAACCCCACGAGCCGCTCCCGGACGGTGTCCTGTCCGCCGTCTCGCTGCCCGCCGAGGCGGACCGGCTGCGCCGGCTGGCCGGGGTCCGGCCCGACATCCACTGGGACCGGCTGCTGTTCAGCGCCAAGGAGTCCGTCTACAAGGCGTGGTTCCCCCTCACCGGCGAGTGGCTGGACTTCGCGGAGGCCGACATCGACGTCTTCGCCGACCCCGGCGACGGGCACAGCGGCGGCTTCCGCGCGGAACTCCTCGTGCCCGGCCCGTGGGTGGGCGAGCGGCGGCTCGGCCACTTCACGGGCCGGTGGACGGTACGGCGGGGGCTGGTGGCGACGGCCGTGAGCGTGCCGCACGCCTGAGCCCCCGCGCGCCCGCTACGGCTCCGGGCACCAGCTCTGCAGCAGCCGGAAGAACTCCTCCTCGTTCCCGGCCAGTCCCGCGTCCGCCAGCGCCTGTTCCGCCTCGGCGAGCACGGAGGGCGGGACCACCGGTGGTCGGCGGGCTCCGGGAGGGCCGTCGAACGCGGCTCGTACCGTGTGCATCAGTCTCAGGTAGGCCTGGACGGCGGTGCGCTCGCGGTCGGTCAGTACGGCGGTGGGCATCGGTCGGCTCTCCCCAAGTCGGCGTCGTCGGTGCCGCCCCGCAGACGGGGGCGCGTCTCCAGCTTGCCGCCCACCACTGACAATCGGGTCCGGCTACGCATCGGTTCGCCCGCTTAGCGGAGGCGAAACCTCCCCGAAATCCCTTGTGGGAAAGCGGTCCTAGGCTGGAGCGAAGGGCTTTCGGCCGCGTCCGCGCGGCCCTGCGAACGGGAGGCGAGTGCGTGGTCGACGTCCCGCCACGGCGCCCGGTGCGCGCCGTACGGCTGCGTCCGGTGGGCGACGGAGAACTGGAGCTGCAGTACCGCGTCGTGCACGGTTACCGGCGTGCCTTCCGCATGGCCGGTGAGGGTCCCGCGCTGGTGCTCATCCACGGCATAGGGGACTCCTCCGACACCTGGGCCGAGCTGATCCCCGACCTCGCCCGCACCCACACCGTGATCGCCCCCGACCTGCTCGGCCACGGCGCCTCGGACAAGCCGCGCGCCGACTACTCGGTGGCCGCGTACGCGAACGGCGTCCGCGATCTGCTCACCACCCTCGGCATCGAGTCGGCGACCCTGGTCGGGCACTCGCTGGGCGGGGGAGTGGCGATGCAGTTCGCCTACCAGTTCCCCGAGCGCACGGAACGCCTGATCCTGGTCAGCGCGGGCGGCGTCGGCCGCGAGGTGAACCCCGTGCTGCGGCTGGTCTCGGTGCCCGGCGCTCATCTGCTGCTGTCCACGCTGCGGCTGCCCGGCATGCGGCTCCAAGTCGGCCTCGCCGTACGTCTGATGCGGCTGCTGGACACCGACCTCGGCCAGGACGCCCCCGAGCTGCTCACCCTGGTGGACGCGCTGCCCGACGAGACCTCCCGCAACGCCTTCATCCGCACCCTGCGTGCGGTCGTCGACTGGCGTGGCCAGGTCGTCACCATGCTGGACCGCTGCTATCTGACCGAGGGCATGCCGACCATGCTGCTGTGGGGCGACCGGGACAGCGTGGTGCCGGTCCGGCACGCCTACGGCGCCCACGAGGCGATGCCGCACAGCCGGCTGGAGATCTTCGGGGGCGCCGGCCACTTCCCCTTCCACACCGACCCCGCCCGCTTCGTCTCCGCCGTCGAGGACTTCACCAGCACCACGTCGCCCGCCGACTGGAGCCGCGACCACTGGCGGGAACTCCTGCGCGAGGGCCGCCCCGGCACCGCAGCGGGCCGGCCCGACACGCCCCGCACCCGGGCGGTGGAACGCGACCTGAGAGAGGCGAGCGAACGCAGCGCGACCTGACCCGCGGGCTCCTCAGCCCTGCGGTCCCAGGTACCCCAACGACGCCTCGATCCGCCCCGCCAGATGGTCCCGCTGTCCGCGCACCGACGAACCGGCCAGCCAGGTACGGCACTTGCTGGCGAGGAGCAGGCCGAAGCTCTCCGCCTCCTGCTCGTCGGCGAGGTCGAAGCGGCTACGGGCGGCGACCTTGCGGACGGTCGCCTGGAGGTCGGCGCCGTCGCAGAGCAGACGGGTGGCGACCGCGGCGCCCTCGACGTGATGGCCGCAGTGCCCGGCCTTCATGTGCCACAGCTCATGGCCGAGGATCACCAACTGGTGGTCGGGCGCGGTGCGTTCCTCGATCACGACGAGGTCCTGGTCGGCCATGTCGAGCCACAGCCCGCTGGCGGTCCCGGGCGGGAAGGCGGCCGTACGGAAGTGGACAGGGCGGCCGCGGCGTCTGCTCATGGCGTCGCACAACGCGCCGTACAGCTCCTCGGGCCGCGCCGGCGCGGGCAGCGGCAGCTCCGCGACCAGCTCGCCGCACAGGCGGCGCATGTCCCTACCGATGCCCACAGTTCTCCCGTTCTCCCCCGCGGATCAAGTCGTGGATCAAGTCGTAGATCAGAGCGCTGCTCACGGCGCGGATCACGACTCGGGCCGCTTGACGCTCTCCAGGAGCATGTCCAGCCACTCGGCGACCTTGTCGCGGTGCTGGTCGGTGGGCAGCTGGGCGGCCCGCCAGGCGATCCCGCGCACGCCGTGGTCCTGGAGCAGCCGCTCGAGCGGGTCCTCGGCGGCCGCGGCCGCCTCCCGCTCGGCGACCCGCTGCAGCAACTCCTGCTCGGAGCGCTGCAGCGCGCCCGCGAGTGCCTCGGGGTCCTCGGCCGTGAGGAAACCGGCGTGCACACGGAAGAACCGCTGGATCGCGTCGCAGTGCTCCATGGTGGGGCGCCGGTCGCCGTTGATGAGGGCGCCCGCCTGCTGCCGCGACATGGCCGCTCCGTCGGCGATCTCCTGCTGGGTGTACTTGCGCCCGTTGGGCTTCAGCCGGGTGCGGCGCAGCAGGTCGAGGCGCTGCAGGAAGCGCGCCTGAACATCGGGCTCGCCCGCCGGCCGGCCGCTCAGCAGGGCCTTGACCACGGGCTCGGGGACGCCGGAGGCGACGGACAGGCGGCCGGTGTCGAAGACCTCCGCGTGCGGCACGCCGAGCCGGTCGGCGAGCGCGGCGACGCGGGCTACGACGGCCGGCAGCGCGGCCGACCCCGTGGCACCCGGACCCTCGAAGCCTTCCGTCACCGACAGAACTCCTACGTCTCTCACTGGCTTCTCACCGGCGGTTGCCGTGAACCCGACGGAGATTACCGGGTGGTTCGAACTCACATCCAGGTCTCGCCACAACTGTGGCCAATTTCAGCCGTCAACAGGCATGAAATGCCACGATAGTTGACACCACTCGCGTCCGGGCAGCAGGATCAGGGCGCCGCGTGAAGGCCGCATAGGCAAGAGGGGTGACCTCCCGATGGCACATCAGGCAGGACGGCGGCGGTCCGTACCGCGGCCGGTCCCCGAGAGTCTCGAGACGCAGGCGTATCTGCAGGACTACGCCACCCTTCTGGAGGCCGTCCCCTTTCCGTCCGTCGTGCTCGACCACCGCTGGGACGTCGTCCTGGCCAACACCGCTTTCGCGTCACTTTTCGGCGGTGTCGGCCCGCATCCGACGGCCATGCCCGGCGACAACTTCCTCAGATTCGTGCTCTTCCACCCGGACGCGGGCACGGTCCTCGGCGAGCACGAGTCCAGCTGGTGCCTGCCGATGCTGGCCCACTTCGCCGCCGCCGTGGAGCGCCACGGCCACGACCACGGGCTGCAGGCCATCCGCCGGGACATCGCCCAGGACCCGATCATGGAGGCCGCCTACCGTTACGGCCTGCCGCACTGGATCAGCGCGGTCGGCGAACAGGCCGTGGCCCACGACGGCGCCGTCCGTCCGCTGCTGCACCCCGACCCGCGCTGGGGTGCCACCGACTGCCGCGTCGTCGACGAGACGCCCGCGACCCTGCGCGAGCTGGGCTGCACCCGGCTGACGCTGGTACTGCGCGAAACCCGCCGTACGCCGCCCAGGCCCCGCGGGCCGCGCCGCGCCGCCGCCCATCTGAGGGTGGTCCCCGCCTCCGAGTGACCGCGCGGCTCCACGGCCGACGTCGTTGCCCTCGACGTGCCTCCGCCGGAAGAACCACGCGCGGTGTCGCCGCCGCGCGTGTGCGGTGGTGTTCCCAGCGAGAGAGGCATGTGACATAGTACTGGTGTGAGCAAGCGACTGACCTGCGATGTCGTGGTCGTCGGAGCCGGAATGGTGGGCGCGGCCTGCGCTCTGTACGCGGCCCGGGCGGGCCTCGACGTGACCCTCGTGGACCGCGGTCCGGTGGCCGGCGGCACGACCGGCGCCGGGGAGGGCAATGTCCTCGTCTCCGACAAGGAGCCGGGCCCCGAGCTGGACCTCGCGCTGCTGTCCGGGCGGCTGTGGGCCGAGCTGGCGCGGGAGTTCGGGGACGCCGTCGAGTACGACGCGAAGGGCGGCGTCGTCGTGGCCTCGTCCCCCGGCGGACTCACGGCCCTGGAGCGGTTCGCCACGGAGCAGCGCGCCGCGGGAGTCGTCGCCGAACCCGTCGCGGGCGACGTCCTGTACGACCTCGAACCCCATCTCGCCCCCGGCCTCCCGGGCGGCGTCCACTACCCCCAGGACCGCCAGGTGATGCCCGCCCTGGCCGCCGCCCACCTCGCCCGCGCCTCGGGCGCCCGCCTGCTCACCGGCCACACCGTCACAGGCGTACTGCGCGGCCCCGGCGGCGCGGTCCGCGGTGTCCGCACCGACCGGGGCGACCTCCACGCCCCCGCGGTGGTCAACGCGGCCGGCACCTGGGGCGGCGACCTCGCCGCACTCGCCGGCGTCCACCTCCCCGTCCTCCCGCGCCGCGGCTTCGTCCTCGTCACCGAACCGCTGCCGCGCAGGGTCCACCACAAGGTGTACGCCGCCGACTACGTGGCCGACGTCGCCAGCGACTCGGCCGCGCTGCAGACCTCACCGGTCGTCGAGGGCACGGCCGCCGGCCCGATCCTCATCGGCGCGAGCCGCGAACGCGTCGGCTTCGACCGGTCCTTCTCGCTGCCGGTCGTACGGGCGCTGGCGGCGGGCGCGACCCTGCTGTTCCCGTTCCTGTCGGACGTCCGCGCGATGCGCTCCTACGTCGGCTTCCGGCCGTATCTCCCCGACCACCTGCCCGCCATCGGACCCGACTCCCGGGTCCCCGGCCTGTACCACGCCTGCGGACACGAGGGCGCGGGCATCGGACTCGCCCCCGGCACCGGCCACTTGATCGCCCAGGCGCTCACGGACAAGACCCCTGAGCTGGACCTGACGCCGTTCCGCCCCGACCGCTTCCCCGAGGAGGCCGCGTGAGCTCCCCCCTGCATCTGGCCCAGGCCGAGCCGGGCCCCGCCTTCAGGGTCACCCTCGACGGGCGTGAGATCGAGGCGCTGCCCGGCCAGACGGTCGCCGCCGCGCTCTGGACGGCCGGTGTCACCTCCTGGCGCACCACCCGCGACGCGGGCCGCCCGCGCGGTGTCTTCTGTGGCATCGGCGTCTGCTTCGACTGCCTGGTGACCGTCAACGACCGCCCGAACCAACGTGCTTGCCTGCTGCCCCTGCACCCGGGCGACGTCATCCGCACGCAGGAGGGGACGGGCCACGATGACTGACCGACCGCACCTCGCCGTGCTCGGCGCCGGCCCGGCGGGCCTCGCCGCGACGGCGGCCGCCGCGTCCCACGGCGTCCGGGTGACACTGCTCGACGCGGCGACGCGGGCGGGCGGCCAGTTCTACCGTCAGCCCGCCGCCGAGCTGCGTGCCCGCCGCCCGCAGGCCCTGCATCACCAGTGGCGCACCTGGGAGCGCCTGCGGGACGGCCTGCGTGCGTACGTAACGGTAGGCGCGGTACGGCACTTGACGGACCATCACGTCTGGTGCGTCGAGCGTCGCCCGTCCGGCGGCCTCACCGTGCACGCCCTCCTCGGACCCGAACAGGAGGACCCGGTCGAGATGCGCGCGGACGCCGTGGTGCTCGCCACCGGCGGCTACGAGAAGGTCCTGCCCTTCCCCGGCTGGACCCTCCCCGGTGTCGTCACCGCGGGCGGCGCCCAGGCCATGCTCAAGGGCACCCTCGCGCTGTCCGGCCGCACGGCGGTCGTCGCGGGCACCGGGCCCCTGCTGCTGCCGGTGGCGACGGGCCTCGCCGCGGCCGGCGTCGAGGTGCCGGCGCTGGTCGAGTCCGCCGACCC
The DNA here is from genome assembly GCF_001514305.1 of Streptomyces dysideae. Taxonomy (GTDB): domain Bacteria; phylum Actinomycetota; class Actinomycetes; order Streptomycetales; family Streptomycetaceae; genus Streptomyces; species Streptomyces dysideae. Next base: position 33,561 of record NZ_KQ949113.1, on the reverse strand, counting down.
GAAGGCGTTCGTACACCGGACCCGCGCGCTGGCGGCGCAGCCCGGCAAGGTCGCCGAAGGCGCCCGGTACGCGGCCCAGTTGCTGCGCCACCGCGTACGGCTCCTCGCGCGGCACACCGTCGTCGAGGCGCACGGCACCGACCGGGTGGAGGCCGTGACCGTCGCCGCGCTCGACGCCGACGGGCGGGTCAGGCCCGGCACCAGCCGCCGTATCCCCTGCGACACCCTCGCCGTCGGCCACGGCATGCTCCCGCACACCGACCTCGCGGAGACCCTCGGCTGCCGCCTCGACGGCACCGACGTCCACGTCGACGACGAACAGCGCACCGACGTGCCCGGCGTCTGGGCCGCCGGTGAGACGACCGGCATCGGCGGCGCGGCCCTCTCGCTGGCCGAGGGACACATCGCCGGACGCTCGGCCGCGGCCCGCCTGCACGGCACCGAACCCGATCCGCGCGCGTGGGCGGCGGCCGCCAAGTCCCGTACCCGGCTGCGGGAGTTCTTCGCCGCCCTCGGCACCGTGTACGCACCGCCCGCCCACTGGACCGAGCAGATCACCGACGACACCGTGGTCTGCCGCTGCGAGGAGGTCACCGGCGGCACGGTCCGGGAGGCCGTCGCGGAACTCGGCGCCGGGGACGTACGGACCGTGAAGCTGCTGACGCGGGCCGGGATGGGCTGGTGCCAGGGCCGGGTCTGCGGGCCCGCGGTCGCGGGGCTCACCGGGTGCGGACTCACACCGTCCCGGAGGCCGTTCGCGCGGCCGGTGCCACTCGGCGTACTGGCCCGGGCCGGAGAGCACGAGGACCAATGAAATGTCACACCTCATGGAGAGGGATCCTCGAATGACTGTTGAGCACCGCCCCTGGCGCGGCGTCCTCGTCGCCACCGCGCTCCCGCTGAACGACGACCTCACCGTCGACCACGACAAGTACGCCGAGCACTGCGCCTGGCTGGTCGAGAACGGCTGCGACGGCGTCGTACCGAACGGCTCCCTCGGCGAGTACCAGGTCCTCACCCCCGAGGAGCGCGCCAGGGTCGTCGAGACGGCCGTGGCAGCCATCGGCGGCGCCCGCGTGATGCCCGGCGTCGCCGCGTACGGTTCCGCCGAGTCCCGCCGCTGGGCGGAGCAGGCCCGCGACGCGGGCTGTACGTCCGTGATGCTGCTGCCGCCGAACGCGTACCGCGCCGACGAGCGCTCCGTCCTCGCCCACTACGAGGAGGTCGCCCGGGCGGGCATCCCGGTCGTGGCGTACAACAACCCCATCGACACCAAGGTCGACCTCGTCCCCGAACTGCTCGCCAAGCTGCACGGCGAGGGGTACATCCGCGCGGTCAAGGAGTTCTCCGGCGATGTCCGCCGCGCCTACCAGCTCGCCGAACTCGCCCCGGAACTCGACCTGCTGATCGGCGCCGACGACGTACTGCTGGAGCTCGCGGTCGCCGGGGCCAAGGGCTGGGTGGCCGGCTACCCGAACGCGCTGCCCGCCGCGAGCGTCGAGCTGTACCACGCGGCCGTCGACGGCGACCTGGGCACGGCCAAGAAGCTGTACGAGCAGCTGCACCCGCTGCTGCGCTGGGACTCCAAGGTCGAGTTCGTGCAGGCCATCAAGCTGTCGATGGACATCGTCGGCCGGCCCGGGGGACGCTGCCGTCCGCCACGGATGCCGCTGCTGTCGGAGCAGGAGGCCGCGGTCCGCTCCGCCACCGAGAAGGCCGTCGCGGCAGGGCTCGCATAAGGAGGCTGGTCATGCGCAGCAAACTCGTCCTGCACGCCGTCGACTCGCACACCGAGGGCATGCCCACCCGGGTGATCACCGGCGGGATCGGCACGGTCCCCGGCGCGACCATGAACGAGCGGCGGCTGTACTTCCGTGAGCACCGCGACGACATCAAGCAGCTCCTGATGAACGAGCCGCGCGGCCACTCGGCGATGAGCGGAGCGATCCTCCAGCCGCCGACCCGCCCCGACTGCGACTGGGGCGTGATCTACATCGAGGTCTCCGGCTATCTGCCGATGTGCGGGCACGGCACCATCGGCGTGGCCACCGTGCTCGTCGAGACCGGCATGGTCGAGGTCGTCGAGCCGGTCACCACGATCCGGCTCGACACCCCGGCCGGCCTGGTCGTCGCCGAGGTGGCGGTGGAGGACGGTGCAGCGAAGGCGGTCACCCTCAGGAACGTCCCGTCCTTCTCCGTCGCCCTCGACCGCAAGATCACACTGGCCGACGGACGCACGGTGACATACGACATGGCATACGGCGGCAACTTCTACGCCATCCTGCCGCTGGACCAGTTCGGCCTGCCCTTCGACCGCTCCCGCAAGGACGACATCCTCAAGGCGGGGCTGTCCCTCATGGAGGCGATCAACGCCGAGGACGAGCCCGCCCACCCCGAGGACCCGTCCATCCACGGCTGTCACCACGTCCACCTGATCGCACCCGGCGCCACCGCCCGCCACTCCCGGCACGCGATGGTGATCCACCCCGGCTGGTTCGACCGCTCACCCTGCGGCACCGGCACCAGCGCGCGCATGGCGCAGCTCCACGCCCGCGGCGAACTGCCCCTCGACACCGAGTTCGTGAACGAGTCCTTCATCGGGACACAGTTCACCGGCCGCCTCCTCGGCACCACCGAGGTCGCCGGCCGCCCCGCCGTCCTGCCCAGCTTCACCGGCCGCGCCTGGATCACCGGCACCGCCCAGTACCTGCTCGATCCGACCGACCCGTTCCCGGCCGGATTCGTCCTCTAGGGTGACGGATATCGCGTGACATTGCACAGCTAGGAGACACCCCCATGGCCGCCCAGCGCACCAGCGCACCGTCCACCGCTGCCCCGGCCCTGCCCATCCTGGGCGGCAAGAAGAGCAGCTACCGGGAGCGGGTCGCCGACGCCCTGCGGGCCGCGCTGATCGCCGGGGAGCTGCGCCCCGGCGAGGTGTACTCCGCCCCGACGCTCGCCGCCCGCTTCGGCGTCTCGGCGACCCCGGTGCGCGAGGCCATGCTGGACCTGGCCAAAGAGGGCCTGGTCGACACCGTCCCCAACAAGGGCTTCCGGGTCACCGCCGTCTCAGAGAAGCAGCTCGACGAGTACACGCACATCCGCGCCCTCATCGAGATCCCCACCGTCGTGGCGCTGGCCCGGACCGCCGACCCCGTCTCCCTGGAGGCGCTGCGCCCGGCCGCCCGGGAGATCGTCCAGGCCGCGGTCTCCGCCGACCTCATCGCCTACGTCGAGGCCGACACCCGCTTCCACCTGGGCCTGCTCGCCCTCGCGGGCAACGCCCACCTCGTCGAGGTCGTCGGCGACCTGCGCAAGCGCTCCCGCCTCTACGGGCTGACCGCCCTCGCCGAGGCCGGCCGCCTGCTGGCCTCCGCCGAGGAGCATCTCGAACTCCTGGACGCGCTGACCGCCCGCGACGAGAAGGCGGTCCACGAGGTCATGACCCGGCACATCGGCCATGTGCGGGGTCTCTGGGCCGCCAGGTAGGGCCACGTCACCAACCTCAGGTGACGCTTCTCGCGGGGGATCCCGGCTCGGCCTCTCCGCGCTTCGCCGCCTGGATCTGCTCGTACACATGGGTGCGCAGCTCGGCGAAGCGCGGGGCGACCCGCGTGTGCAACTGGTCCCGTTCGTCCGGCAGATCGACCTTCAGCTGCTCCTGGACGACGGTGGGGGAGGCGGACAGTACGATCACCCGCTCGCCGAGGTAGACGGCCTCGTCGATGTCGTGGGTGACGAACAGGATGGTGATCCCGCGCTCCCGCCACAGGCCGCGTACGAGGTCCTCCAGATCGGCGCGGGTCTGCGCGTCGACCGCCGCGAACGGTTCGTCCATCAGCAGGACTTGGGGCTCGTAGGCCAGGGCGCGGGCGATGGCGACCCGCTGCTGCATGCCGCCGGACAGCTGCCAGGGATACGCCCCGGCGGCGTCCGCGAGCCCGACCGACTCCAGGGCGTCCCGGACCAGTTCCCGGCGCTGCGTCCTGCTCATGTTCTTCTGCTTCAGGGGGAGTTCGACGTTCTCCCCGACCCGCATCCACGGGAACAGACTCCGCCCGTACTCCTGGAACACCAACGCCATCCCGGGCGGCGGGCCGTTCACCTTCCGTCCCTCCAGCAGGACTTCGCCGCTGGTCGGCGTGAGCAGCCCGCCCATGCACTTCAGCAGCGTCGTCTTGCCGCAGCCCGACGGGCCGACGAGACAGACCAGTTCGCCGGTGTCGACGGTGAAGGTGAGGTCGCGTACCGCCTCGACCCGCCGTCCGGATCCCTCGTAGACCTTCTGCAGGCCGGATACGTCAAGAAGCGCGTGCATGGACCGTCCTTTCGTGATGCTCACGGGGACCGCCGGGAGGAGGCGCGCAGACCGTGGTACCAGCCCAGGACCCGCCGCTCGACCAGCTGGAATACGACGGACAGCAGGAAGCCGAGCAGACCGAGCACGAGGATGCCGGTCCACATGTCGGGGATCGCGAAGCCGCGCTGGAACTGGACGATGGTGAAGCCGAGTCCGTTGCTGGCGGCGAACATCTCGCTGATGACCATGAGGATGATGCCGATCGACAGGGCCTGGCGCAGGCCCGCGAAGATCTGCGGGCTCGCCGAGCGCAGGACGAGGCTCCGCAGCCGGGTCGTGCCCGTGATGCCGTACGAGCGTGCGGTCTCCGTCATCACCGGGTCCACGGCCCGTACGCCCTCGACCGTGTTGAGCAGGATCGGCCAGACACAGCCGCTCGCGATCACCGTGACCTTCATGGTGTCGCCGATGCCCGCGAACAGCATGATGACCGGCACCAGCACCGGCGGCGGCACCGCCCGCAGGAACTCCAGCACCGGCTCGCACACCGCCCGCACCCGCCGGTAGGAGCCGATGACCGTGCCGAGCGCCACCCCGACGACGGCCGCCAGGGCGTAACCGCCCGTCAGTCGCAGCACACTGGGCAGCACGTCGTCCTTGAGGCGCTCGCCCGTCCAGACGTCCGGGAAGGTCTCCAGGATCGTCCGCAGCGGCGGCCAGTACACGTCCGTGCTGTCGTCGGACGTCACCCACCAGCCCGCGACCAGCAGCACGGGCAGGGCGATCACGAAGGCCGCCCGCAGCAGTACCCGCCTCACACCGCCACCTCCCCGCGCACCGACTGGTGCCAGGCCAGCGCCCGCCGCTCCACCGACCGCGCGCCCACGTTGATGAGCAGGCCCAGCAGTCCGGTGACCACGATCAGCGCGTACATCTCGGGCACGGCCTGCGAGGCCTGCATGACCCCGATGCGCTTGCCCAACCCCGGGGCGCCGACGATGAGTTCGGCGGTGATGGCGAGGATCAGCGCGACCGCAGCGGCCAGCCGGACGCCGGTCATGACGTACGGCAGCGCGGTCGGCCACAGCACATGCCGGATCCGCGCCCAGGTGCCGAGACCGTACGACCGTGCCGTCTCGTCGGCGACGGGGTCGACGTCCTGGACGCCGTACAGCACCTGGATCAGTACCTGCCAGAAGGAGGCGTACACGACGAGCAACAGCACCGAGCGCAGTTCGGTGCCGTACAACAGCACCGCCAGCGGGATCAGCGCGACCGACGGGATCGGGCGCAGGAACTCGATCGTGGAGGCCGTCGCCTCGCGGAGATAGGGGACGACCGAGACGAGGACGCCGAACGCGATCCCCGCGACCGCCGCGATCGCCAGGCCCAGCGCCCAGCCGGTGAGGGTGTCGCCGAGGGCCGTCCAGAAGGTGCTGTCGGACAGCTCGTCGGCGAAGGCCTCCGCGATCCGGCTGGTCGGCGGGAAGTATGCCTCCTTGACCAGGCCGAGCCGCGGTACCGCCTCGCCCAGGGCGAGGAAGGCCGCGAGCCCGGTCGCACCGAGTGCGATGTTCGCGCCCCTCATGCGTTTCCGCCTCTCACGGCAGCAGCTTGTCCAGGTCCGGCGTCGTCTTGAAGAGGCCGTCCTCCTCGCCGAGCTTCATCAGCGTCTCGATGGAGGCACGGTTCGCCTCGGCCGGCCACTTCGGCAGGGTCACCTGCTCCAGCACCGTCGCCGGGATCTTCGTGTACGTCGTGACGATCTGACGGGCCTCGTCCGGGTGGGCCTCGGCGTACGCGAGGGACTCGGCTGTGGCCTCCCGGAACCTCTTCACCACGTCGGGGTTCTGCTGCTCGTACTGCTGCGAGGTGAAGTACATGGCGACCGTGAGGCCCGGGGCGGCGTCGACCAGGGGCGAGGCGATCGCCACACCGCCCTGGCTCTTGATCGTGGCGGTCGCCGGCTCGACCACAACCGCGGCGTCGATCTGCCCCTGTTCGAGGGCCGCGGGCATCTGGTCGAAGGCGAGCTCGACGAGCTTCACCTTGTCGGGGTCGCCGCCCGCCTTGCGCACCGACTCGCGCACCACGGTCTCGTTGATGTTCTTCAGGGTGTTGATGGCGACCTTCTTGCCCTCCAGGCCCTTCGGAGACTTGATGGCGCTGCCCTTCTTCACCATGAGGGCGTTGAAGTCCTTGTCCGGCACGCCCGTTGAGGCGATGCCGTTGACGACGGCCTTCACCGGGACGTTGTTGGACTGGGCGACCATCAGCGAGGTGACGTTGGAGAACCCGAACTGGTACTGACCGGAGACCACGGCCGGCACGATCGCCGCGCCGCCCTGAGCGGTCGTCAACTCCAGCTTCAGACCGCGCTTTTCGTAGAAGCCCTTCGCCTGCCCGAGGTAGAGCGGCGCGACATCGACGATCGGGATCAGGCCGACCTTGACCGTGGTGGTGCCGCCGGACGACGCGCCCGCGTCCGACGAGGGGGCGTCGGACGAGCCGCAGGCCGTCGCGACGAGCAGGACAGCGCCGGACGTGAGACCGGCGACCAGGCGACGCATGGCTCCTCCTGTACAGACAAACAACGGGTGCAGCGATGTTCCGACAGGTTGTGCGCAGACCGCACAGTAGTGCTCAACTCCGCCCAGCGGGAAGGTAGATCTCTCAACGGATCTCGGTCAATGGGTTAGCTGACAATATTGTTGACTCTTTTGGAGGCGTCAATGCCCGAGCCATTCCGCGCACCGCACTTCGTGAGGTCCTTCGAACGCGGGCTCGCCGTCATCCGCGCCTTCGACGCCGAGCATCCCGCCCGCACCCTCAGCGAGGTCGCCCGCACCTGCGACCTGACGCGCGCGGCCGCTCGCCGGCTGCTGCTGACCCTCGTCGACCTGGGCTACGTCCACCAGGACGGACGCCAGTTCCGGCTCACCCCGCGCGTGCTGGAACTCGGCTACTCCTACCTCTCCTGCGTCACGCTGCCGCAGATCGCGGAACCGCACCTGGAGCAACTCGTCGCGCAGGTACGGGAGTCGTCGTCGCTGTGCGTCCTGGACGGCGACGACATCGTGTACGTGGCGCGGGTCCCGACCCGCCGCATCATGACGGCGACGATCACCGTGGGCACCCGCTTCCCGGCCCATGTCACGTCCGTGGGACGGGTCATCCTCGCGCATCTGCCGGACGAGGAGATCGAGGCCCGCCTCGCGCGGGCGGACCTGCGTCCCCTGACCGCGCGCACGATCGTCTCGCCGGACGCCCTGTGGGCCGAACTCCGGCGGGTGCGCCGTCAGGGGTACGCGGTCGTCGACCAGGAGCTGGAGGAGGGGCTCCGGTCGGTCGCCGCCCCGGTGCGGGAGCGGGACGGCGAGGTGGTGGCCGGTGTGAACATCGCGGTGCACGCCGGCCGCAACTCCATGGACTCCGTGCGGGAGGACCTGCTGCCGCACCTGCTGTCGGCGGTGGCCCGGATCGAGGCCGACCTGCGGATCACAGGTCCAGCACGAGCCGCTTCCCACGACACCGGGACACACAGATGAGCATGGTCTCCCCGGCCTCCCGCTCCTCGTCGGTCAGGACAGAGTCCCGGTGCTCCGGAGTGCCTTCGAGGACATCGGTCTCACAGGTCCCGCAGGTGCCCTCGGTGCAGGAGAACAGCACCTCCACGCCCGCGGCGCGTACGGCGTCGAGCACGGAGACGTCCGGTGCGACGGTGAGCGTACGGCCGCTCTGCGCGAGCTCGACCTCGAACTCGGTGTTCTCGCCCGTCTCCTGTTCCTTGGGCTGGAACCGCTCGACGTGCAGCACCCCGGACGGGCACCGCTCCTCCACCGCGTCCAGCAGCGGCCCGGGACCGCAGCAGTAGACGAGCGTGCCCCCGGGGACGTCGTCGAGTACCGAGGCCAGGTCCAGCAGCCCGGCCTCGTCCTGGGGAGCGACGGTGACACGGTCGCCGTAGCGCCCCAACTCCTCGGTGAACGCCATGGATTCGCGCGTCCTGCCGCCGTACAGCAGCGTCCACTCGGCGCCCGCCGCCTCCGCCGCGGCCACCATCGGCAGCACGGGGGTGATGCCGATGCCGCCCGCGATGAAGCGGTACCGGGGAGCGGGCTGGAGCGCGAAGTGATTGCGCGGCCCGCGCACCCGCACCTTGTCGCCCTGCCTCAACTCCTCGTGCACATGGGCGGATCCGCCCCGCCCGTCGGGCTCCCGCAGCACCGCGATCCGCCAGGCGTCGCGGTCCCCCGGATCGCCGCACAGCGAGTACTGCCGCTCCAGCTCCGGCCCGAGGACGACATCGATGTGCGCGCCGGGCTCCCAGGCCGGGAGCCGCTCGCCCAGCGGATGGCGCAGCGTGAGGGCGAGGACGCCGTCGGCCGCCAACTCCCTGCGGTCGACGACGAGTTCGGCTTCGTACACGGTCACTGTTCCGGTCCTCGTTCCTGTCCTCGAGGAGCATGGCCTTCGGGGTGGCCGAGCATCCACTCCCACATCTCGATGGGGTCCTGCGCGGTGTGCTCGGCGCCGCAGTGACAGGTGCCGTGCAGGATGTCGGTGCCCGGCAGCCAGTCGATGCGGTAGATCTCGCCGGTCGGACTGGTCACTGGACCTTCTCCATGGGCTTGTCGCCCTCCTCGACCAGCCGGGCCAGGATGCGGCGGGCGGCCAGGCCGCCGGTGTCGATGTTGATGCTCAGCTCCTGGTAGCCGGTGCGCTCGCTGCCGAGCGTCTTCTGGAGCAGGTTGAGCGCGTCGACGTCCTGCATGACGACGGTGTGGTTGTTGCTCCCCATGAACTCGCTGACCTCGGCGCTGTCGGTCGCCCAGTCGCGCGAGACGGCCCAGAAGTCGTACACCTTGCCGTCGCCGGACGGTGTGATGGCGTACGTGATCTCGGTGTGGAAACCGTTCGGGTCACTGCCGTCCGGCTCGGGCAGCACGCCGACCGGGGCGATCCGGCTGTGCAGCAGATACAGACAGGGCGCGTGGTACTCGATGTCCTGCCAGCGGGTGATCCGGCCCGTGATGCCGGTGGAGTTGGCGTAGAACGGCGGGCACTCGGCGTCGTCCATGTGCCGGCTCACTCGCACGATGCCCGCGCCCTCGTCGACCTCCGTGGTGATCGGCGTCTCGGCGACCTCGGGGGTGCCGATGTAACCGCCGTGCAGATACGTCTCGTGGGAGAGGTCCAGGAGGTTGTCGACGAGCAGGCCGTAGTCGCAGTCGATGGGCTCCATGCCGCGGACGGTGACCCAGCCGGGGGCGTCGAGGTGCTTCGCCCGCGGGATGACCTGCGGGTCGGCGAGCGCCGGGTCGCCGATCCACACCCAGATCAGCGAGTCCAGCTCGACGACCGGGTAGGAGGCGACACGGGCGGTGCGCGGGACGCGTTTCTGCCCCGGCACGTACACACACGTACCGGTCGTGTCGTACGTGAACCCGTGGTACCCGCACACGATCCGGTCCCCGTCCAGCCGGCTCTCCGACAGCGGGAACCGGCGGTGCACACAGCGGTCGTGCAGCGCGACCGGCGTCCCGTCGTCCTCGGTGCGGTAGAAGACGAGGGGTTCACCGAGGATGGTCCGGCCGAGCAACTCCTCGCGCCCGACCTCGTGGCTGTAGGCGGCGACGTACCACTGGTTCCTGGCAAAAGCAGTGATGTGCGGCATGGCGTTCGGCTCCCGTCGTTGGGTCGTGGCGACATCGTCGGGACGGGCTGTGCGGGGGCGCAACACGGCTTCCGTGTCACGGAAGAGTACTTGGAAACTCCCTGGTGAGAGCGCTGATGCGAGGCACTGTGCCGCTGCCCGTCGGCAGAGACACAGCAGTCATGCCGTCTGCCTGCGGGGACGGGTGGTGTTCATTCGCGACCATTTGATTGAGTCATATGTCCGTATTCTCGCTTCTCTGATGCTTCTTTGGCGGCATACTTGCCGGTTCTTGAGTGGTGCACCGGCACAACTTGCATTGTTGCAGTTCAAGGCTGGTCAGTGCTGCGGCAGGGGCGTGCCGGGTCGAATCTGGGTCGAATCGGCCCGTCGTGGCGTACCTGGCTGTGTTGTCGCAGGTCAGGGCGGTGGCAGGCAGGATTGCTCCGCCTGGGGAGAGTTGGACGGCTGTGCGGCAGAGCTGCTGGTGTCCTCACAGAAGTGGGTTGAGGCCGGCAGCGGGGGGCGGGGCAAGTTGAGGTGGTGAGGGCTGCCGTGAAGTGCGTTGCCGGCGCTGTCGTCGTGCACGAGCTGCAGGCCGCTGACGCCTTGGACGTCGAGGTATGACACGCCCTGGACGGGGAACTGCGCCTCTGCGACCGCCGCGGTGCAGGTGTCGGGCTATGGTCGTCGGAGGCCCCAACTTGCCGTGTGATGGTCCCGTACGCGCACGCAGGTCGCGGATGTAGGCCATGCAGCGTTCGAAGATGGCGTGCTCGCTGTGCGCGTCCAGCGCAGCGGTGGGTTCGTCCAACCCGAGGGACAGCGGCGTCTGCCGCATCGAGGCGCGAGCCAGGGCGGCCTTCTGACCTTGCATTTTGGACAGTTTCACGCGGCCGAAGCGGCGCCCGAGCTGGGCGTCCAGGCCTTCGGGCAAGCGCGTCGGTGTCGTCTGAGCGGACCGCCTCGCGGTCGTGGCGCGGGTGCACGTCGCCGAGGCCGATGGTGTGGCCGAGGCGGAGCTTGAAGCGGCCCAAGAACCCGGAACGCCACGCGAGCCGGCGCCCGCTGCCGCGAGCATGACCGCGAGGCTGGCCGCGGCGATCTCTCGGGCCATGCCGCCCAGTACTCGGTGGGTCTGGTCGATGTGAACGGCCGCCTGTGTGGCGCCGCGATCGTCGCCGAGTGCGGTGGTGAGCAGGCGGAACGTGCGGACGCCGACTTTCACTTCGGTGATGGCCGACTGTCCGGTGGTGCCGGAGACGGCGAGGGTTCGCATGGTGTCGGACACGGGCAGTCGTACGGTGGGGCTGCCCAGGTGGGTGGCGGTGCCATCGCGGTCCACGGCCCGCGTGATCACGGTCCGCGCGCCCTCGTCGCCGGGCCCCGGTAGGTCGGGGCCGGGATAGAGGTCCGGGGTCTGCGCGGGCGTCTCGGAGCTGGGCGGCGCCGGGTCCTGATCGCCGGCCGCGGCCACCGTGGCAGACCGGAGCGTACTGTCGATCTCCGCCATGATGCGGTCGGCGGCGGCGCTGTAGCTGAGGCTCCCGACAACCACGGCGACCACGGCGCCGACGACTGCGAAAGCGAGCGCGAACCGTACGCAGAGACTCGCCACGAAGCCCGCCTGCCGATTCATGAGCCTCATGGCCGCCGCACCGCGTAACCCACGCCACGCACGGTGTGGATGAGCTGAGGCGCATCGGCGTCAGCCAGCTTGCGCCGCAGATAACCGATGTACCCGGCCAGGTTCTTGGCGTCCACGGTGAGAGCGCCGCCCCATATCTCCCGGTAGACGGTCACGTGGTCGAGCACAATGCCCTCGTTGCGTACGAGCAGCTCCAGGAGGTCGAACTCGGTCTTGGACAAACTCAGTTCCGCCTCACCCCACCACGCTCGACGGGCGGAGGGAGCGACCCGCAGTGAAGCCAACCGCAGCTCGGGCCCCGGCTCGTCGGCTGCCGCGACGTCCGATGTCAGCGCCGCTCGGCGTAGCAGGGCCCGCAGCCTCGCCAGTAGTTCGGGCACCGCGAAGGGCTTGGGCAGATAGTCGTTCGGCGCCCGAGTCCAGGCCGGCGATCCGGTCCGGGGTCCCGGCCCGAGCGGTGAGCATCAGCACCGGAGTGCGGTCGCCGTCGGCGCGCAGTACTCGGCACACCCCGACGCCGTCGACGTGCGGCATCATCACGTCCACGACGAGGGCGCTGAAAGAGTCCCGGCCACGCTGTCCGACGAGCAGAAGGACACGGCTCTGTACGACTTCGACGACGAGGCCAAGAAGAGCGGCTGGTCCAACTTCCCCGACGGCGTCCTTCAGCGCAACGGCGTCATGATGGGTGACCTCACCGACGAGCAGGAAGCCGCGGCGATGAAGGTCATGGAGGCCGCGCTCAGCAAGAAGGGCTACGAGCAGCTCGTCGAGATCCGTGAGGCGGACGACTACCTGGCCTCGGCCGAGGACTCCGGCGGCACGACCTCGCCCAGGCCCACGCCCACCGGCACGCCCGGCGGAGAAACCGGTGGTGGTCCTGGCGGAGGCACCGGTGGCGGCCCGGGCACTGTCAGCTTCGGCTCCCAGTACTACTACATCTCCTTCTTCGGACAGCCCAGCAAGAACAAGCAGTTCATGGTGCAGTTCGGCGGCCACCACGCGGCGTACAACATCACCTACGCCGGGAAGAACGTGAGCATCTCGCCCACCCTGACCGGCGTCGAGCCGATGGAGTTCGACTGGGAGGAGAAGTTCTGCAAGCCGCTGGAGGACAAGCGGTCCTCGACCATGGCGGCCATCCAGTCGCTGAGCGAGAGCCGGCTGGCCGACGCCGAGATCGACGGCAGCTTCGACGACCTGCTGCTCGGCCCCGGCAACGACGGTCCCTTCCCCGAGCCCGAGGGCGTCCTCGTCAGCAGCCTGGGCAAGAAGCAGCGGGCCAAGGTCACCGCGATGCTCGCCGCCTGGATCGACGACCTGGACGAGAAGGCCGGCGGCGGCGGCGCGTCCAAGCAGCTCCTCGCCAAGTACGTCTCCGAGTACGACAAGACGTACATCGGCTGGAGCGGTGGCACGACCATCGACAACGTCAACACGTATGTGCGCCTGGACGGCCCGTCCGCCTGGATCGAGTTCTCCAACCAGCCCGCGGACGAGGACCCCGGCGTCCACCAGCACACGATCTTCCGCGACGAGACCGCGGACTACGGCTGGAACTGACGGGAGTGGGGGACGAGGAAGAGCGCGAGAATACCGGAATTGGACTGCTCCTGCCGCGGCTTTTCAGCCGGCGTAGTCGGCCTCGGTGGTCGACCTGGCTCGACACTGAGGAGCCCCGGAAGATCCGGGGCGCCTCGGTGCGGGATGACGGGTGTCTAGCAGATGCCGGTCAGTTTGGTGTTGTCGTACGGAGTGCTGTCGGAGGTCGTGGTGACGACGTGGCAGCCCGGCTTGACGTCGTCGACGCGCATGAAGCCGTTGTCGTACGTGGCGGTGACGCTGTTGCCGTCCATGTAGACGCTGGTCGTGCCCGCCGTGCCGCCGGGGAGGTACACCGAGGCGGTCGTGTTGGCCGGTACGTTCACGCCGATGTCGACGCGGCCGCCGCTGGTGGTGTCGTACGCGGCGCCGATGGTGCCGTGGGCGGTGGGAACTGTGACATTGGCCCAGGTGACCGAGGTCGGCTGCGGTTTGACCTGGAAGGTTCGGTAGCCCGGGGTGCTGGGCTGGATGCCGAACATGCTCTGGGGGATGGTGAACGCCGGAGAGGCCGCCCACGGGTGGGAGTACGTGGTGTTGGACTTCAGGGACAGGTCCCAGGCCTCCATGGTGGCTCCCGCCCCGTCGTTGATCATGTTCATCCAGCTCTTGGTGCCGGTCGACGTCAGCAGGGTGTGGGCCAGGTCGGGCCGGTTGCCCTCGTACAGGGACTGGATGACGAATGGCGCGCAGTACACGCTGCACGCCATGCCGCGGCTGCCCAGGTAGGAGGCCACCTGCGCGGCCCGGGAGGGACTGGCGATGCCGAGCGCGGTCGCGAAGGCGCTGGCCTGGACGGCGTGGTGGTTGATCACCGTGCCGTCGTTGTTCAGCCCGTCGCGGTAGGCGCCCTTCGTGGAGTCCCACATCCGCGAGTTGACCGCGTCCTTGATGGCGTTGGCCCTGTTCCGGTAGGTGGTGGCGTCGGCGTCCTTGCCCAGCGCGGTGGCGATGTCGGCCATGTCCGCGTAGGAGCGGTAAGCGATGGCGTTGATGACGGTGTTGTAGGAGGTGAAGACGTAGCCGTCGCGCTCGGAGGTGGGCCAGTCGACGATGTCGCAGTCGGTGCAGCTGCTGGCCCCCGAGCTACCGGTGGTCTTGTGGATCAGGCCGGTCGCGGACTCGTACCACTTGTCCGGCAGCTTGCCCTGCAGCGCGGTGTACGCGGCGGACAGCGGCGCGGTGTTGCCGGTCGTCTCGTAGCTGTCGTGCATGGCAAGGATGACGTACATCGGCCACTCGGTCGGCCAGGTGCGGTTGGACTTAAGGAAGTTCAGCGAGTAGTCGCCCAGTGTCGCGTCGCCGCCGGTGTAGAGGTGGCCCATGAGCTGGAGGTAGGTGTCGGCCTCGTAGATGTCGCGTTCGCGCTCCCACGAGTCGACGTACAGGTTGAAATTGGTCGCCTCGATGGTGTTGCGGGAGAGCTCCCACACCTGGTTGAGCGAACTGTCGGAGGAGTCGAAGACGCCTGCCGTATCGTCGAATGGGTAGACGTACGCCTCGGCCTTGAGGTCGGCCGCGGTCAGCCCGGTGGGGGCGCCTATGACCTGGACGTACCGGAAGACGCGCAGGCCCCAGGTCTCCAGCTGCTGGCTGCCGGACTTCAGGACCCACTTGTCCTGGTAGGTGTTGCCGGCCGAGGTCTGGTACTTGACCGTGTTGGTGCCGGAGGTGACCTGGCCGTAGCGGATGTCGACCACCTGCCCGGAGGTGCCGGTCAGGTTCAGGGACAGACCGCCGATCCAGGTGCGGCCGTAGTCGATGAAGTAGTTGCCGGAGGAGTACTCGGTGACCGAGACGGGCGTCTTGAACTCCTGCCGGACCTTCGCGGTGGGCGCGGGCTGGAGGTCACCGAAGGCGCTCTTGGTGACCGCCGGGCGCCAGACGGTGGCGTCGAAGCCGGGCGTGGCGAAGCCGAACGGGTAGCGGCGGGCGTCGAAGTTCTCCTTGGGTGCCGTGTAGTAACCGGTGCCGATGGAGCCGACGTTGGGCAGGATGCGGGTGCCGTCCAGGGACTTCCAGCTGGAGCCGGTGCCGAAGGTCTTGGTGGTGCCGTCGGTGTACCGGACCACCAGCTTGGCGAGGAAGCGCTGGTCGCTGGTGGTGTAGGCGAGAGCGCCGATGGTGTTGGCGGCGCCTGCGTTGAGCAGGGCAGTGACGTCGTAGCCGTCGTAGCGGGCCTCGGAGCCGACCGGGCGGGTCGGGCCGACGCCGACGAAGCTGCCGTTGACCCACAGCTTGTGGACGAACTGCCGTGCCGGGGTGGTGGATGCGCCCGTGGCGTACAGGTGCGCCCAGGCGATGCTCTTGCCGGAGGCCAGCGTGGTGGTGCCGCGGAGGAAGGTCCAGCTCGGAACCGTCATCAGCCCGGTGCCGCAGTTCTTGCTCGTGCCGATCGAGAGAGCGCCGCTTGTGATGGTGCCGCAGGTGAAGTCGGCGTTGCCGGCGTCGCTGAAGTCGTTGCTGTACAGCGACCGGTTGTTGGGGTCGGTGACGGTGATGTCGTCGAAGGTGGCCTGCTCGGTGCTGCCCGTACGGAAACCGATGCCGCCGGCAGAGTACGTGGTGTCGGTGGTGGTGTCGACCTGGGTCCAGGTGGTGTCGGAGTGTGCCTTCAGGGAGGTGGTGAAGGTGGAGCCGGAGGCGACGATCCTGAAGTCGTAGGTGGAGCCGGTGGTGAGGGTGAAGGGGAGGGCCTGGGCGGTCTTCAGGGCGCTGAAGGTGCCGTTCTTCTGGATCTGGGGGGCGATGGTGTTCTCGCCGTTGCCCTTGAACTGCCACAGGTAGTAGTTGCTGGTGTTCTGTGCGCGGAAGGTGACGCTGGCGTACTTGGCGTTGATGACGAAGTTGCCCTGGAAGGTGTAGTCGGTCCACGCGGTCGGGAACCCGGTGCCGCAGTTCTTCGCCTTGTCGACGAAGAGCGCGCCGCCCGTGATGGTGCCGCAGGTGAAGTCGGTGTTGTCAGCGTCGCTGAAGTCGTTGCTGTACAGCGACCGGTTGTTGGGGTCGGTGACGGTGATGTCGTCGAAGGTGGCCTGCTCGGTCAGGCCGGTGCGGAAGCCGATGCCGCCCGAGTCGAAGGTGGTGTCGGTGGTGGTGTCGACCTGGGTCCAGGTGGTGTCGGAGTGTGCCTTCAGGGAGGTGGTGAAGGTGGAGCCGGAGGCGACGATCCTGAAGTCGTAGGTGGAGCCGGTGGTGAGGGTGAAGGGGAGGGCCTGGGCGGTCTTCAGGGCGCTGAAGGTGCCGTTCTTCTGGATCTGGGGGGCGATGGTGTTCTCGCCGTTGCCCTTGAACTGCCACAGGTAGTAGTTGCTGGTGTTCTGTGCGCGGAAGGTGACGCTGGCGTACTTGGCGTTGATGACGAAGCTGCCCTGGAAGGTGTAGTCGGTCCACGCGGTGGGGGCGCCGCTCCAGATCGGGGTGGCACCGGACCAGGTGGTGCCCGGCCCGGTGCCGAAGGGGGCGGTCGCCGACCAGGGGGAGGCCGCGTCCGAGGAGTCCCAGGTGCGGATACGCCAGTAGTAGCGGGACGAGGCCGTCAGGGCAGGGCCGCCGTAGGAGACGTTGCTGTTTGTTGTGGAGCTGACCTTGCCCGAGTCCCATACGTCAGGGGTTCCGGTCAGGGCCGAGGAGGTGGTGGCGACCTGCACCTGGTAGGCGGTCTGCCGGTCGCCGCTGACCTGCCAGCCCAGCAGCGGGGTGGCGCCGGGGGCCACGTCGACGGGCGCGGTCAGGCCGTTCACGGTCAGGGCCGTGGGAGCGGCCTGGGCGGCGCTCGCCAGGGGCAGCTGCCCGGTCACGCCTCCGACGAGGGCGAACCAGGCGGTGAGTACAACGAGCAGGAGGGCATGCGGAGTTCTGGCTCTGCTGAGTCTTCGGCGTCGTCTGGGCGTGGGGGAGAGCGGGGCGAAAGGCGGCACGGTGGGTCCTTGATACGTTTCAATGGGCGGGGAGGCATTTCCCGGGTCAAGGGGTGGAGTGGAGTGGCTGACATCCTGAGGGGGTTGCATGGGGCTGTCAATGCCTGCGTCACACCGCTGAAACCGGACGGGCGAGGAATGTCGTGTGCACGTGCATGAATGCGCTGACACGGCGAGCGTGCTTTGGTGGCCGTCTGTCGCGCTCTGCGGAGCCCGGTTGCCCACGGGGTGGAGTGAGTCGAGGCCCCGGTGGACATCGGCGATGCGCGTCCTGGCCATGGGTCCTCCCGATGGCATCGTCGAACGACAGGCCTTGGCGATCTTCGTGGGCTGCTGGTCGATCGATGGAAGGCCGCGGGGTGGCCGGTCCGGGTGCAGCTCCAGATCCAGCCGCCCGAACAGCCGCCGGACGGTCGCTCGGCGCATCGCCTGGTTGGGCGGGGCTGGGGTGCGGCGGGGCTGGCGGTCTGTGGAGGGCTCTCGACGATTGAAAGTTGCGTCGCGGCGGAAAAGCCGATGAAAGGCGGTGCAGGAATCTGGATCCTTCTGTTTTGCATGCCTTGACGCGTCTCGGGAGTGGAGTCCATCCTTGGTCATACTCACGCTCTGAAACGATTCATGCTTCGTACTTCAGGGAACTGCGCAACGCACTCAGTGCCTGACGTCGGCCACCCGCGTTGCTGAGAGGCGCCGACGGCAATCGTCGTGTCACGCGAACACGTTCGAGCGCCGCGGCCCGCCCATACCGAGGCCGCCGAGAGGGCAAGCGGCGGGCGTCGCACAACCCCCGTGGGACGGGTGGCACAACGGCGAGGAGGGGAGCCGTGGGAGCGCCGGGCAGGCAGGTCAGACTCGCAGCACCGTGACGGCGGTGGTCATGGTCCGGGTGTGGTCGACGAGGCGCGGGGCTCCTTCCAGCTTCACCCGCACCGAACCGCCCGGATCACCCGCCGACCGCGCGACGGTCAGCGTGATCCATCCGGGCTCGACGCGGCGGCGCAGGTCCCGCCCGGTGAAGCTGGTCAGGTCCGCGTGGACCTCGAACTCCACGGTGCGGGTCTCCCCGGCGGCCAGCTCGATGCGGGTGAAGCCGATCAGCCGGCGGACGGGCCGGGTGACGGAGGCAACCGGGTCGGTGAGGTACACCTGCGGGACCGAAGTGCCCGCCCGGGGACCGGTGTTGGTGACGGTGGCCCGTACGGCCACCGCCCCGTCGACCGCGATGGTCTCCGCGTCGGCCCGTACGTCCTCGATGGTGAAGGTGGTGTAGGACAGGCCGTGTCCGAACGGGAAGGCCGGGGTGGGGTCGATGTTGCTCACGCCGTCGCTCTTGAGGGCGAGCGGGGGCGCGAGGTAGGTGCCTGGCTGGCCGGCCGTGCCGTCGGGGATCTGCACGGGCAGGTGTCCGGAGGGGTTGATCCGGCCGGCGAGGACGCCGGCGATCGCCGCCGAGCCTTCCTCGCCGGGGAAGAAGGCCTGGAGGGTCGCGTCCGCCCCCGGGCGTGCCGGCCGATCGCGTATGGGCGGCCCGAGACGAGGACGAGGACGGTCTGGTTCGCCGCGTCGAGTACGGCGTCCACCAGGTCCTCCTGCACTCCGGGGAGCGTCAGCGCACCGACGTCACAGCCTTCACCGGAGGTTCCCTCCCCGAACATCCCGGAGCGGTCGCCCACGACGAGGATCGTCAGGTCGGCCGCCGAGGCCGCCGCGACGGCCGCCTCGATGCCTCCGCGGTCGTCCACGGTGAAGGAGCAGCCGGTCTCGTGGTGCACCGAGGCGTCGGGGAACTCCTGCCGGATGGCGTCGAGGACCGTCGGTGCCTCGACACCCAGCGGGGCCTCGGGGTGGTGGGGCAGGACGTGGTTGGGGAAGGAGTAGCAGCCGAACAGGCACCTGGCCTCGTCGGCGGCGGGGCCGATCACGGCGATGGAGCGCGGGGAGGCGAGCGGCAGGGTGCCCGAGGGGTTGTCGAGGAGCACGACGGACTGTTCGGCCAGGTCGCGGGCGATCCCGCGGTTGCGGGACGAGTCGAAGTCCGCCGGGGCGGTGTACTGCCCCGGCTCCCAGTCCGGGTCGAGCAGACCGAGTTCGGCCTTCTGCGTCAGGACCCGCAACACCGCGCGGTCGAGGAGGTCCGTGGGGACGCCGTCGTTCAGGAGCGCTTGCCCGTAGCCGGAGGTGTGCGGCAGTTCGACGTCGATACCGGCCCGGAGTGCGGCGCGGGCCGCGCCCGTGACGTCGTCCGCCACATGGTGCATGGAGGCCAGGAACGCGACGGCCCAGTAGTCGGAGACCACTGTGTCCTCGAAGCCCACGTGTCCCGCAGCAGCCCGGTGAGCAGGGCCTCGTCCGCGCCGCAGGGCACGCCGTCGATGTCGTTGTAGGCGTTCATCACCGACCGGACACGGCCGGCGACCACGGCCTTCTCGAAGGGCACGAGGATGACGTCGGCGAGTTCGCGCGGGCCGAGGACCGCCGGAGCGTGATTGCGGGCCGCGCGGGAGGCGGAGTAGCCGGCGAAGTGTTTCAGCGTGGCGACCACGCCGGACGACTGCAGGCCCCGCACATAGGACAGTCCGAGCTCCGAGACGAGGTAGGGGTCCTCGCCGAGGTCTCCTCCACCCGGCCCCACCGATAGTCGCGTACGACGTCCAGGACGGGGGCCAGGCCCTGGTGGACGCCGACGGCCGCCATGTCCGAGCCGATGGCCTGCGCCATCCGCCCGACGAGTTCGGGGTTGAAGGTGGCCGCCCAGGCGAGCGGTGTCGGGTAGACGGTGGCCTGCCAGGTGAAGAATCCGGTCAGGCACTCCTCGTGGGCGACGGCGGGTATGCCGAACCGGTTCGCCGCCACCACCTGTTCCTGCAGCGCGGTCAGCCGCCTGCGGCCGGCCTCCGGGTCGATCGGTGCCGTGCCGAACTCGCGGGTCAGCTGTCCCAGACCGTCGACGATGGCCTCCTCGAAGCGGTCGGCGCCGCGGAAGGTCTCCTGCATGGGTGCCATGTCGCGGCCGTCGTCGTGGTCCGGCCAGGTGCTGCCGAGTCGGGCCACCTTCTCGGCCTCCGTCATGGCGTCGAGTAGGGCGGGGACGACCAGGGTCAGCAGGGTGCGGGCCGGACCTGCGCCGTCCAGGGCCATCGCCTCGCACAGCTCGGTGGAGATGTCCCGCATCCCGCCGCTGAGGACCAGCACGCTCACCGGCAGCGCGAACGCGGCGGTGGGCAGGATGATCCCCCACAGGGTGTCGTAGAAGCCCAGGTCGTTGACGATGAGGAAGAGCGGTATGACGACGGCCTGCGACGGGATCGCCAGACCCAGGAGGAACAGACGGAACACCCCCTTGGTGATCCACCCCCGCCCGCGCACGACCGCGTAGCTGATCGGCATCGCGAGCGCCAGCACGATGGCGACCGTGGCCGCCGCCACGACGAGGGTGTTCCAGATGTACTGCAGGAACCCGCTGTCCAGCACCGTGCGGAAGTTCTCCGGCGTCACGGTGTCGGGGATCGAGACCGGTCCCTTGTCGGTGTACGTCGTCTGCGGTTGCACGGCCGTGTTCACGGCCGTGTTCACCAGCGCGTACAGCGGGACACCGATGATCAGAAGCCAGATGAACGCCGCGACGCCGGCGGCGTGGTTGGGGCGCGTCCTCACACTCCCTCCAACGTGCTTGTCATCTTGTCGTATCTGCTGAGTTTGGTGAGCAGGATCGAGGCGCCGGTGGCCAGCAGCAGGAAGCTCGCGATGGCGCTGGCGTAGCCGTAGTCGTAGGTGCGGAAGGCGGTCTGGTACATGGAGAAGGGCAGGATCGCGAGCAGCTGTCGCCACATGATGGCCGTGGCCGCCGTGGCCGCCGTGGCCGCCGTGGCCGCCGTGGCCGCCGTGGACAGCAGCAGCGGCAGGAAGAAGACCGCCGACAGCACCGCGCGATTGCGCTGGTGGCCCGCCGACCAGACGCCCAGCAGAATGCTGACCGGCGCCTGAACCGCGATGTTGCCGACCAGCGTCGCGCTCGCCGCGGAGGCGCAGGTGCCCCGCAACGCGCTCACCCAGCGCCATCCGGATCTGAGGAACGCCTTCTACGACCAGGTCCGCGCCCGCGGCCAGACACCGGACAGCGAGAAGCGGCTACGCCAGCAGGTCCGGAAGCTCAAAGAGCTGCGGGCCGCCGACGCCGAAGAGATCACCCATCTGAAGAGCGACGTCGAAGCACTCGTCGGCCCCCTGCACCAGTCGATCACGGAGAACCGCCTGCTGCGCCAGCAGCTCGCCGACCACACGACTGTCGTCCGCACGCTGCCCACCGCCACCCGGGTCCGAGACAGTGCCCGCCCGATACCACCCGGCGTCTCGTAATGCCGTTCCTACTCATCGACGCGGCGGCGTTCTGGCCCGCTACTGGTGATTACGCTGCGAGGCATGAGGGCGGTGGACAAGAGTGACCTGACGGGGCGTGCACGGTTGCGGGACGCGGCGCTGGAGCTGTTCGCAGAACGGGGCTTCGATGCGACGTCGACGCGAGCGGTGGCCGCGGCCGCAGGACTGTCACCAGCGCTGGTGACCCGACACTTCGGATCGAAAGAGGGGCTGCGGGCAGCAGTCGACGACTACGTGTTGGACCGGATCGGCACGGAACTGGAGGCGGTTGACGGGGACGCCGGGCTGATGGAGTCGCTCGGCAAGGTCTCGGCCCGGCTGTTCGGAGCGGACCCGGTGCTGCGTGGATACCTGCGCCACGTCCTGATGGAGGACAGCGCAGCAAGCGCCGACCTGTTCGGACGGCTGCTGAACGGAGCGCGGACCGAGCTCGCCCGGTTGTCCGCGGAGTACGGCAGCCGGGCGCCGGAGGGGGAGTGGGCCGCATTCCAGGTGCTGTGCCTGGTCCTTGGGCCGTTGCTCCTGGAGCGGGTGATGCAGCCCCATCACGGCGAGCCGATGTTCGATCCGCAGGTCCTGGCACAGCGCAGCGCCGCCAACCAGCGCCTGCTCCTGCAGGGGCTCTACGGCTCACCGGAGGATCGAAGCGGGGGATAGCACCAGTGCGAGGTGTACAACTGTTGAGCAAGCTGAACGCATGTACACACTCGACTCCGGAACGCAGCCCGATGCAGTACTCCGTGCACGCCGTCTGGACTGGTTGGACAACTTGCGGATCGCGCTGACGGTCCTTGTCGTGGTTCACCACGCCGCCCAGCCCTACGGTCCCGCGGACTGGTGGTACGTCGAGGGGCGGCCGCGCACGCCTGCCCTGGCCACGCTGTCGGCGGTCGACGGCTCGTTCTTCATGAGCCTGTTCTTCTTCGTCTCCGCCGTCCTTGTGCCCGGCTCCCACCGACGCCACGGCACCCGGCGGTTCCTGAAAAGCCGTCTGATCCGGCTCGGCATCCCGGTGGCGGTCGGCGCACTGACGATCGTGCCCGGTCTGATGTACGCGTATTACGTCCACTACCGTGGCTATCCGTCCATCTCCTTCCCGCGCTACTTCACCGACATCTACCTCGGACTGGGAGACAAGCCGACCAACTGGACGGGACCGTCCTGGCCAGACCTGCAGTTCGGGCACCTGTGGTTCATCCAGAACCTGCTGGCCTACACCGTGTTGTACGTGGCCTTCAGCCGAGCCGGCCGTCTGCTGCGGCGCCTGCCCCGCCCCCCACGGACACGAGGGCAGCGCCCGGCCCCCGGGCCCTGTTGCTGACGACCGCGGCGATCACGGCCGCCACCTTCCTGTTCCGGCTGAAGTACCCGCTGGACACATGGGTTCCGGTGCTGGACTTCCTGCAGGTCGAGCCTGCCCGAGTGCCGCAGTACGCCGCCTTCTTCACCCTCGGTGTACTGGCATATCGCTACAACTGGCTGGAGAGGTTCGACGCCCGGACCGGATGGGTATGGCTGGGCGGCGCTCTGGCCGGGGTCGCCGTACTGTTCGTGATCGGCGCAGAGGCCGACTGCTTCGGTCCCGGCGGCTTCAATGCACCGGCCCTCACGTGGGCGGCCTACGACAGCGCCCTGTGCGTGGCCCTGTGCGTCGGCCTGCTCACCGCGTTCCGCGAAACGGTGACCCGCAGCAGCCGCCTGTCGACGGAGCTGTCCGCCAACTCCTACGGCGTGTACATCCTCCACGTGCCGCTGGTGGTCACCGTCCAGTACTGCCTGGCAGACCGCGGCCTTTCCCCAGTCGCTTCATGGGCGACGACCAGCGCGCTCGGCCTGGCGGGCGCCTTTCTGTGGGCGGCCGGGCTGCGACGGCTCCCTGGTTTTCGTCAAGTGCTGTGAGCTCGCTCCCGCGAGCCGCAAAGTCTCGTCAGACAGCAGTCAGCAGCGCAGTCTGGACAGCGGAGTTCCTCCGCGATGTCCGGGCGAGACAGCAGGGGGCGGATAGACGCCCGTTCCAGCCGAGCGGGCTCTCTCCGAGGCGCTCCCCGGCCCGCTCGCCGACCGGCTGTCCCAGCGCGCCGGAAAACTGCGTTCCCTGGTTGACCGTCACCGTCAAGACCGCCTCCACACCCAGGAGTCGGCGTCATGAG
The DNA here is from genome assembly GCF_001514305.1 of Streptomyces dysideae. GTDB lineage: Bacteria > Actinomycetota > Actinomycetes > Streptomycetales > Streptomycetaceae > Streptomyces > Streptomyces dysideae. The sequence goes on along the minus strand of NZ_KQ949113.1, from coordinate 9,908 downwards.
CACCAGCGCATCCGCGCCGCCGTGGACCGCTTCCTCAACGGCACACCAACTTGAAGAACGAGTTCTACGTGAAGGTCCGCGCCCGCGGCGCTACCTCGGACAGCGAGCAGCGTCTGCGCAAGCAGGTCCGCCAGCTCAAGGAGCTACGGGCTGCCCAGGCGCCTTCGGCTCGTCAGCTTCACCAAGGTGCGGGACAGACTGAAACCGAGGTGTTCGCGGCGCCCGGAGCCATCCCGTGCGCGCGAACACCTCGGATTCTGTTTCTGAGCCAGTGCCCCAACAGGCAACATTCGCCCGTCGCGACGCCCGGCACGCTCCCCCACTGCCTTAAGGGCATGGGAGGTGCCCCCACTCGCCGCACCGGGCACAAACCCAAGTACGTCCAGTACGAGGGCTTGTACCCGGCACGCCGAGAGCACGCACCGGACGCCGCTCCTTAACGGGCGAACGTTGCCTGCCGGGGCACTAGAAGGCCGCTGTCCGGTCTTCGCTGCGAGGATCGCTCACCTGGTGCTCGGTGTAGAGGCCCGAGCGCGACTCACGACGCCAGGGACGCGCGTAGGTCAGTGCCGATGTGGCGGCCTCGGAGCTGTCGTCGAGGTTTACGACGGCTACCGATGGCGAACCGTCCGCGGGGCACCGCGCAAGCCAGTCGCCGTTGGGAGCGACGATTCCGGTCGGTGCGGTGACGCTGTCCTGTGCCGGCCCCGACAGGCTGACCCAGTAGCTGTTGAACGCGGCGTGGCCTTGGACTTGGGCTCGGGCGGTGGTGTTGCCCGGCGTGCCGCTGGTGGAGAGCAGCACGCAGTCGACATCCAGCTTCTCGTACTCCGCGAACAACTCCGGATAGTGGATCTCCATGCCGAGCAGGCAGCCGAAGCGCACACCGTCGACCTCAAAGGTCACCGGTGAGACGCCCGGCGAGTACATGTACGAGACCTTCGTCTTCGACAGCAGGCGCTCGTCATAACGCGTGACGACCTCGCCGCGATCGGAGATGACGTAGAGGCTGTTGTGCGGGCGGTTCGGGCCGGTCAGGCGGTGCACCGACGGGATCACCGTCCACAGCCGCAACTCGCGGGCCAGCTCGGCGATCGCGGCCAACTCCGATTGGAGCACCGGCCACTGGCACCGGTCCCAGTCCGCTGGGCCGACCGTGTCCGGGCCGTCGACGGACATGACGAACTTGCTGGGAAAGCAGATCGCGCCTTCCGGAAAGTGCACGATCCTCGCTCCCTGAGTACTGGCCTCGCGCATCAGAGCACGGACCTCACGCCCGCTTTCGCGCAGCGCTTCAACGTCTCGTGGGTCTTCGCGTACGGGGGTCTGCGCTACGGCGAGCCGCACGCTCTTGGGATTCCTTGCTTCCGACATGACGTCTCCTGATGGAGTCGGACGGAAGTGCCGGAGGGCGGACGTGTAGGACTCACCGGTCTTGGCGGCGCGGGCACGCACCTGGTGCTTGAAGTTCCTGCGGGCTGTCATCGCGGCCTTCCACGCCTTGAGCGACGGCTCCCCAGCAACCTCGCCCGAGGCGATCGGGCTGCAACAACGACCTGAGACGCTGGTCCCTTTGCCTCCGATGGGAGACCGCGCTGGGGACGGTCGCGGGAGGTTCGGCGTAGGCCACGCAGTCGGTCATCATGCCGTCGCTCGCAGGCTCCGTCAACAACCTTCAACACGGCCAGCGCGCCGTCGCTTTGCCGGCGGATGAAGAGAAACACCTCGGCTCAACACGCTGAACTTGACAGAGAAGTGGAAGCTTGTCCGGCGTCGGCGGATGTCTCAGAAGGCCGCCCGGATGATCCCCACGGTGCGCTCCAGATGCGGCTCGGACCGGTCGGCGCGATGGGCGACGGCCAGTTCCACGCGCGCGTCGGGCCCGGCCAGCGGCAGATAGGCGACGCCGTCCAGCGTCAACGCGGTCACGGGCTCCGGCACGACCGCGACGCCGAGGCCACCGGCCACGAGCGTGATGAGCGTCGAGGTCTCGCCGACCTCGTGGCGGATGTGCGGCTCGACGCCGGCGTCGCGCAGGAGGCCCAGGACGAGGTCGTACATCACCGATCGGCGGTCGGCGGAGTGCACGATCAGGTCGGCACCGGCCAGGTCCGCTGCCCGCAACCGTTTCCGGCGGGCGAGGGGGTGGTCGACCGGTACGGCGACGACGAGCCGGTCCCGGCGCAGGGTGTGCACGGTGAGGGAGAGGTCGGCCGCCGGCGGGCGCAGCAGTGCGACGTCGATCGCGCCGGTGCGCAGCGCCTCGACCTGGTCGGGCGCGAGCATCTCGCCGCGGAAGGAGAAGTCGACGCCGGGAAGTTCCTCCGAGAGCCGCCGCGAGAGGGCGGGCAGGAGGCTGTACGTCGCCGAGCCCACGCAACCGATAGCGAGGTGGCCCACCGAGCCGGCGGCGACGAGCCGTGCGTGGTGGGCGGCCTCGTCGACGTCGGTGAGGATCGCGCGCGCCCGTTCGAGGTAGGCCCGGCCGGCCTCGGTGAGGTCGACGCGGCGTGTGGTGCGGTGGAGCAACTCGATGCCGAGTTCGGCCTCGAGCTGGCGGATCTGCTGGGAGAGCGGCGGCTGAGCCATGTGGAGCCGCTCGGCGGCACGGCCGAAGTGGCGCTCCTCGGCCACCGCCACGAAGTACCGCAGGTGACGCAGATCCATATGCCATCCATATCAATCGGCTCCGATATGCGTACTTCAGAATATCGTCGCGCGGGGCTAGCGTCACTGTCATGAGTGCTTTCCTGTACGCCGCTGCGCGGACGCCGTTCGGTCGTTTCAACGGCGCGCTGGCCGGGGTGCGCCCCGACGACCTCGCCGCCGCCGCGATCACCTCGACGCTGGCGCGGGTGCCGGGTCTCGACCCCGCCGCGATCGACGACGTGGTGTGGGGCAACGCCAACGGCGCCGGCGAGGAGAACCGCAACGTCGGTCGCATGGCGGCGCTGCTCGCCGGGCTTCCGGTGAGCGTGCCCGGCACCACGGTCAACCGGCTCTGCGGCTCCAGCCTCGATGCTGCGATGACGGCCAGTCGGACCATCGAGTCCGGCGATGCCGAGGTGGTGCTGACCGGCGGAGTGGAGTCGATGACACGCGCGCCGTGGGTGCTGCCCAAGTCGGCGAAGCCGTTCCCGGCCGGTGACGTCACCGCGGTCTCGACCACACTGGGCTGGCGGCTGGTCAACCCGCGGATGCCGAAGGAGTGGACCGTCAGCCTCGGCGAGGCCAACGAACAACTCCAGGAGCGCTTCGGCATCTCCCGCGAGCGGCAGGACGAGTTCGCCGCCCGCTCCCACCGACTCGCCCACGCGGCTTGGGAGTCGGGCTTCTACGACGACCTGGTCGTGCCGGTCGAAGGCGTCGACCTGACCCGGGACGAGGGCATCCGGGCGGGGTCCACGCCGGAGGTGCTGGCGGGGCTGAAGCCGGTGTTCCGTACCCCGGAGCAGGGCGGCACCATCACCGCGGGCAACGCCAGCCCGCTCAACGACGGTGCCTCCGCGGTGCTGCTGGGCAGCGAGAAGGCCGCGGCCACGATCGGGGCGGACCCGATCGCCCGCATCGCCGGCCGCGGCGTGATGGCCCTGGAGCCGCAGGCCTTTGGCTACGCCCCCGTCGAGGCCGCGAATCGCGCACTGGCCCGGGCCGGGATCGGCTGGGACCAGGTGGGCGCCGTCGAACTCAACGAGGCCTTCGCCGTGCAGTCGCTCGCCTGCCTCGGCGCGTGGAAGATCGACCCCGCCATCGTCAACCAGAAGGGCGGCGCCATCGCGATCGGGCACCCGCTGGGCGCCTCCGGCGGCCGCATCCTCGCCACGCTGGCCAAGGTGCTGCGCGGGACGAAGCAGCGCTACGGCGTCGCCGCGATCTGCATCGGGGTCGGCCAGGGCCTGGCCGTCGTACTCGAGAACTGCGACGTCAGGGAGACGGCCCAGTGAGCCGGGCGGAGACCGTCGCGAGCGCCGATGCGGCGGTCGCCGGCATCGCGGACGGCTCCACCGTTCTCGTGGGCGGCTTCGGCCTGGCGGGCATGCCGTTCGATCTGATCGACGCGCTCATCCGGCAGGGCGCCAAGGACCTCACGATCGTGTCCAACAACGCAGGCAACGGCGACGTCGGGCTGGCCGCGCTGCTGGCCGCCGGCCGGGTGCGCAAGGTGCTCTGCTCCTTTCCGCGCCAGGCCGACTCCTGGGTCTTCGACGGCCTCTATCGCGCGGGGGAGATCGAGCTCGAGGTGGTGCCGCAGGGCAACCTCGCCGAGCGGATGCGCGCGGCCGGCGCCGGTATCGGCGCCTTCTACTGCCCGACCGCGGTCGGCACGCCGCTGGCCGAGGGTAAGGAGGAGCGTGAGATCGACGGCCGGAAGTACCTGCTGGAGTACCCCATCAAGGGCGACTACGCGCTGATCAGCGCGCACGTCGCGGATACGATGGGCAACCTCGTCTACCGCAAGACCGCCCGCAACTTCGGACCGGTCATGGCCACGGCCGCGACGACGACCGTTGTCCAGGTCGACGAGGTCGTCGAGCCGGGGATGCTCGACCCCGAGGCCGTCGTCACCCCATCCATCTACGTCGACCGGATTGTCCAGGTGAAGGCCCGTCACTACACCGTGCAGGGGGCACGATGACCACCACATCGAGCGGCCAGGCGTACACCGAGGCCCCCCGGAGCGCCGACCACCGGCTCACGATGGACGAGCTGGCGGCGGTCATCGCCCGCGACATCCCCGCCGGTGCCTTCGTCAACCTCGGTATCGGGCAACCCACCAAGATCGCCGACCATCTGCCGGCCGACTCCGGGGTGGTGCTGCACACCGAGAACGGCATGCTCAACATGGGCCCGCGGGCCGAGGGCGACGCGCTCGATCCGGACCTGACCAACGCCGGGAAGGTGCCGGTGACCGAGCTGCCGGGGGCGGCGTACTTCCACCACGCCGACTCCTTCGCCATGATGCGCGGCGGGCACCTCGACGTGTGCGTCCTCGGGGCGTACCAGGTCGCCTTCGACGGGGACCTCGCCAACTGGACCACCGGCAGGCCCGACGGCATCCCCGCCGTTGGCGGCGCCATGGACCTGGCCATCGGCGCCAAGGACGTCTACGTCATGATGACGCTCTTCACCCGCTCCGGAGAGCCGAAGCTCGTCCCGCGGTGCACCTACCCGCTCACCGGCGTCGGCTGTGTCAGCCGTGTCTACACCGACTACGGCGTCTTCGACGTCGGCCCCGACGGCGTGCGCATACGGGAGACGTACGGCGTCAGCGCCGACGAGTTCGCGGAGCGACTCGGTATCACGCTGACTTACAACGGCTTCTAGGGAGGTCGACGCAGGCTGCTGATCCGCCAGGACTGCATTTGGTTCGCCTCTGAGGGTGAGCCTCGGCGATGGTCCCCTTGAGACAGTTGTGCACCCGTGCCGGTCACGATCCGTCCGCTTTCCCCGGCATCGGGTCGGGTGGGTAGCCCTTGGCGCGAAGCCAGGTGTCGAGGGCGAGGGCGACGATGTCGCCGTGGGGGAGGTCGGTGTCGGCGTTGTAGCGGCGGATCCGGCGTTGGAGCTGGAGGACCTCGGGGACGGCGTAGTTGAGTTGTCCGCGCTTGGTGTGCCGGTTCTTGATGACGTCCAGGATGCCCGGGTGCGGCGTAAGAGTGTCGTCGGTCGGCTGGGGCTCGGCGTCGAGTGCGTGCCGGGCGTCGCGACGGGGCGAATGTTGCCTGTTGGGGCACTAGCTAGCCGCCGGACTATGAGCGGGTACCGAAGGGCTCGGTGTGAACGCGGGTCGAGGTGCAGATCCGCGAGCTTCTTCGGGAGGTGCCGTCGATGCCCGTCACGGTGACCGCGGAGAGGGCCGGTCGGCAGCGCGGGATGATGAGCCTGAAGGAGCGGTGCGCGAGCTGGGGTCGGCGTACTTGTCGGCCGACCCGGTCTCGCGGACGGTCTATCAACCGGGCGGCCTCGGCCAGTGCGACCTGTGGTTCCCGGACGTGGACGTACCGCTGGGCTATGGACAGACGGGGCGGCCACCCGGTGCTGGTGCTCGTTTCGGGCTACTCGCGTGTGATCACCGCCATTCCGCGACGGTGTCAACGGGTGGCCGGTGGACGCCGCCGATGGCGAGACCGCACCCGCCACCGGCTGCGCTCCCGGTTTGACGGGACTGGTGTGCAAGCGCCAGCCCGAGGTCGCAGTCAACCCTGATGTGTCGGCTGGATGGGCGACTGCAACAGCGAGCGAGGTCCCTCCGTCCCAAGTGCTGCCATCTGTACCCGGGGCCCGGACCGCGCGGCAGCGATACCCGCTGATCGGCAGGCCGTGGTGCGCGGGGTCTATTCCTGGCCACCTGTGGCCGGGCCGTCTACGGCACGCGCGGCGGACCGTGGCAGCCGGTGGATGGCCAGTACGGCTTCACGTGCAGAGACAACGCCTTCTGCCTTCGTCTGCCGCCTGGCTACAGCGGCACGTCCTTCACTACTGCCCAGATCGGGGACGCGCAGGTCACCCGGGTCTTCGACGTGGCGTCAGGCGCCAACCCTTGCCATACAGCGTGGACGGCAACGGCAAGGAGACTCCAAGGGCAACACCGCGGCCACGGCGGTGAACGGCTCCACCGCGACCCGCTGGTGCGCGAACAACGGCAACACCGGGCACTGGATGGAGTTGGACCTGCGCTCCAGGATCGCATTCCGCAGGCCCGGTGGCCCCAAGGGGAAGGTGCGTCCGCGTGTTCCTGCGTGCAGCGGAATGCGCGCTTCATCGAACCGATTCGATTCTGCTGGCGCTGTGCAGACGAGTCGGCGATACTCGCGAGCCAAGCACCTCGGCAGTGTTCAGGAGCGATTGCCGACTTGTTTCGGAAAGTGCTGTGCGGAGTGTTGACAGCCGCACGGGCGGTTCCTACCTTCACTTCATGCGAACCGGTTCGATGACCGATATCGCCTCGCCGTCAGTCCCGTCCCACCCTGGCCCGCGCTCCCGCTCCGCTTGGAGCGCCCAGGCGGTCCGAGCAAGGAGTTGCCGTGAACATCGGTGAGATCGCCAAGCGGGCCGGTGTGTCACGGAGCACGGTGTCCTACGCGCTGAGCGGCAAGCGCCCGGTTTCGGAGGACACGCGCCGGAGAATCCAGCAGGTCGTCGACGAGCTGGGCTACCGGCCCAGCGCCAGCGCCCGTGCCCTGGCCAACGGCCGGACAAGCACGATCGGCCTGGTCTTCCCGCCGGCCGGCAATCACTACACGGGGATGCAGCTGGACTTCATCGGGAGTGTGGTGGAGGCCGCCGCGGCCTACGACTACGACGTGCTGCTGTCCCCGAGCGGCGTGGACAGTGACCGCTCGTTCCAGCGGCTGCTGGGGGAGCGGAGGGTCGACGGCGCGATCCTGATGGAGATCAGGCTGGCGGACGACCGGGTCGATCACCTGGCGGACCTTGGCTTCCCCTCCGTGGCCATCGGCCGTACCGGAGACCCGGAGGGTGGCTGGTGGGTGGGGCTGGACCACACTGCGTTGGTGGCGGCGTGCGTCCACCACCTCGCTGACCTGGGCCACCGCAAGGTCGCCTTCGTCAACCGGCCGGAGCAGCTCCTGCATGCGGGCTACGAGTCCGCGCACCGGGGCCTGGACGGCTTCACCAAGGCCGCGGCCGAGCGCGGGCTGACCGTGGAGACGTACTGCTGCGGGGACGACGCGGCCTCGGGTCAGGCATGCCTGGAACAGATCCTGCACGACGACCCGGCCACCACGGCCCTGGTCACGCTCAACGAGGCCGCCCTGGGCGGCCTCTACCGGGGACTCTCCGAGGCGGGCCGTCATGTGCCGCGTGACTTCTCCGTCACCGGGGTTGTGGCCGGCCGGTGGGCGGAGACGGTGACCCCGCAGCTCACCGCGGCGGACGTACCAGCGGCCGAGATGGGCCGACTCGCCGTCGAACTGCTGGTGGAGCGGCTCGACCATCCCGACGTGGCCCCTCGCCACCACCTGCTCGTGCCGCCGATCTCGCTGCGGGCCAGCACCGGGCCCGCCAACAGTACGTCCTCCGACGGATCCCGTCCCGCCTCCGGTTCCCTCCCGGGCTGACCTCGCTCCCCACCCGCTCTGCTGCTCCCTGCACCCCCCAAAGCCTTTCCCTCGCCCTCCCAGGGCACCGCCATGCCGAAATCCGAAGAGGAACCCGCAATGAACAGATCCACCAGACAGCGTCTGACCGCCGCAGCCCTGACCGTCGTTGTCGTCGCTACCGGCACCTCCGCCTGCTCCTCCGGTTCGGGGGACACGTCCGCGAAGGGGGCGGGCGGCGGCACGTACAGCATCTGGGACCCGTACCCGCAGTTCGACAAGAGCTCGGCGTGGGCGAAGCTGCTGGACGACTGCGGCACCGAGGCCGGCGTGAAGATCAAGCGGACGGCATTCGACACCAGTGACCTGTCGAACAAGGCGCTGCTGGCGGCGCAGCAGGACAACTCCGCGGACGTCCTCATCGTCGACAACCCGGTGGTGTCGACTCTGGCCGAGGCAGGCGTGCTCGCCACCACCGACGAGAACATGTTGGACGTCTCGAAGGTGGACCCCAACCTCCTCGCGGCCGGACAGTCAGGCGGCAAGACCTACGGCATGCCGATCGGCGCCAACACCCTGGCCCTCTACTACAACAAGAAGGTGCTGACAGAAGCCGGGGTGGACACCGCATCGGTCAAGGACTGGAAGTCGCTGACGGCGGCGCTGGAGAAGGTCAAGAAGGCGGGCAAGAAGGGCATCACCTTCTCCGCGATCGGAACCGAGGAGGGCAGCTTCCAGTTTCTGCCCTGGTTCTGGGGTTCCGGCGCCAAGCTGACCGAACTCGACTCACCCGAGGGCGTCTCGGCGCTGAAGCTGTGGACCGACTGGCTGAAGAAGGGCTACGCGCCCAACTCGGTCATCAACAACACCCAGACGACCAGCTGGCAGGAGTTCGCGAGCGGCGACTACGCCTTCGCCGAGAACGGCACCTGGCAGCTCGCCAACGCCGAGAAGGCCGGCTTCGAATACGGCGTCATCCCCGTCCCGGGCGCCTCGGGCGGCAACGCCGCGGCTCCGACCGGGGGCGAGTTCGTCACCGTCCCCGTCCAGGGCGACACCGGCCGCTACGCCACCTCCCAGAAGCTGGTCTCCTGCCTGACCAGCACCGAGAACCTGTACGACACCGACACCACCCTGTCCTACGTGGCCCCCACCAGCGAGGTCCAGGACAAGCAGGTGGCGGCGAACCCCCAGCTGAAGCCCTGGGTCGAGGCGGTCAAGGCGGCCAAGGGACGCACCAGTGACGACCTCGGCACCAAGTACCCGAAGATCTCCGAGCAGATGTGGAAGGCGGTCCAGTCGGCCCTCAGCGGTGCCGAGTCGCCCAAGGACGCGCTGGCCAAGGCCCAGTCCGCCGCCCACTAGTGAGGGATTGTCGGTCCGCAGATGAACCACACGACGCAGCTGTCGGACCGCCGGTCCGCGCGTGACGGGAACGGGGCGGCCACCGCCGCCCCGCCCCCGGCCCGCACCACGACACGGCGCCGTCCGACGTCTCAGCTGGGGGTCCCCCCGGGCGAAGCCTGGGGGAGGGCCGCCTGGGGCTTCCTCGCCCCGGTGACCCTCTACCTCGTCCTGTTCTACGCCTATCCGCTCTACCGCAACCTCGACCTGAGCCTGCGCAACTACACGGTCCGCTCCTTCGTCCAGGGCGACGCACCCTTCACAGGCCTGGAGAATTACCAGAAGGTCTTCGACGACCCGACCTTCGCCCCGGCCCTCACCCACACCGTGGTGTTCACCGTCGTGTGCCTGGTCTTCCAGTACGCCATCGGCCTGGCCCTCGCGGTCTTCTTCCACCAGCACTTCCGGCTCTCCGCCACCCTGCGCGCCCTGTTCCTGGTGCCG
>NZ_KQ949112.1:13448-103185 GCF_001514305.1 Streptomyces dysideae | reverse complement strand
CCCTCGCCAACCCCGACCTGGTCGAGCGCGTACGCACCGGCGCGCCGCTGAACACCCCCGACCCCGCCACCATCTACGGCGGCGGCGCAGCCGGCTACACCGACTACCCCACCCTCACCGCCTGACAAACCCCGACCGGGCGCTTCGCCGCCGCGAGAAGAAGCAGCCGCTGCCCGGCGCCATCGCCAGACCCTGCTCGTCCAACCCGCCAGCTCGACCCGATTCCACTGTCCATCACCGGGGCGGAGCCGCTCCGTCCATCCATCCATATTGGAGAAGCACATGTCTTCCTCGAACGTCGAGACCCGAACGTCCACCGCCGACTTGCACCGACTTGCCGATGAGTACGTCAGGCGCGTCAACCTGCGTGACCTCGACGCCCTGTTCGCCCTGTACGCGCCGGACTTCCGCAACCACGCCGCCGACGGCACCGCCACCGGCCTCGAGGAGACCCGCGCGGTGCTGGCGTCGTTCCTCGACGCGGTCCCCGACTTCGCCGCCACGCCGGTCCGTGTCATCGCCGAGGACGACTGGTTCGCGGTCAGCTTCATCCTCACCGGCACGAACACCGGGCCCTTCAACGGCACTCCCGCCACCGGCCGATCGATCAAGGTGCTGGAGGTCCGCATGTTCAAGGTGGCCGACGGGAAGCTCACCGAGCACTGGGGCCTCATCGACCTGGCGACGCTCTTCGCCCAGTTGCAGTCCTGAGAGGGTCGTACGTGAGTTGATGTCTGTTCCACCCTTTCGGGAGGAGCAGGCGGGCCGGCCGCAGCGTCGCCGGGCGGCTACGGCCGCGGCTGGGTGCACAAGCCCTGCTCGGTCTCGACCAGGATTCCGCGCTCGGTCAGCCGCGTGGGATTCAGGCGGGTGTTGTTGATGTCGCTGGGCGCGATCTCCATGCCCATCGCCTCGCACACCCGCCGCACCCACAGCGGCGCGTCGGCCGCAGCAAGCAGCGCCGTGATCTGCTGGTAGGCCGGTTGGGCCGGCAGTTTCGGGGCCGGCGCGGGCGGCTGCGGATCCGGCAGCTCCAGCAGCGTCGAGCCCGTCGTGGGGGAGCACGACGTGCTCGTGCGGGTGGAGGCCGCCGGGCTCAGCCCGCTGGGCGAGAAGGCCCGCGCAGGTGAGTTCAAGCAGGTCCTGGCCGACATGCTGCCAGCGCGACGCCCACCGCGCAGGAGGCTCCGTCGTACGCGTGGCCACGCACTGCGGGATTCGGTGAGAGTTGCGGACCGAGGGTGTCCGCAAGTCTCACTAGCGTGGGCCGCATGACGAAGACGACCGCGACGGCCCCCGTGCTCGGCACCCGCGCCCTCAACCGCGCGACCCTCGACCGGCAACTGCTGCTGCGCCGCTCGCCCCGGTCGGCGAAGGCGGCCGTCGAGCACCTCCTCGGCCTCCAGGCGCAGAACGTCAAGCCGCCGTACTACGCGCTCGCCACCCGCCTCGACGGGTTCGCCCCGCGGGAGCTGTCCACGCTCATGGCCGACCGCGAGGTCGTCCGCATCGTGACCATGCGCTCGACCATCCACACCCACACAGCTGACGACTGTCTCACCCTGCGCCCGCTGGTGCAGGCGGCCCGGGACCGTGAGCTCACCAACTTCCGCGAGGGTCTCGTCGGCGTCGACCTCGACCGCCTCGCCGCCCTCGCCCGTGACTTCGTCGAGACTGAGCCGCGCACCATGAAGCAGCTGCGCGAGGCCCTGCTCGCCGAGTGGCCGGCCGCCGACCCGCAGGCCCTGGCCGTCGCCGCCCGCTGCAAGCTCCCGCTCGTCCAGGTCACCCCGCGCGGACTGTGGGGCAGCAGCGGCCAGGTCGCCCTCACCACCGCAGAGCACTGGCTGGGCCGCCCCGCCGAGCCCGTCCCGGTGCCGGACGCCACCGCCCTGCGCTACCTCGCCGCCTTCGGGCCGGCCTCCGTCAAGGACATGCAGACCTGGGCCGGGCTGACCCGTCTGCGCGACGCCTTCGAACGGCTCCGCCCCGACCTCGTCACCTTCCGCGACGACAACGGCGTCGAACTCTTCGATCTCCCCGACGCCCCGCGCCCCGACCCGGACACCCCGGCCCCGCCCCGCTTCCTCCCCGAGTTCGACAACCTCCTGCTCTCCCACGCCGACCGCACCCGAGTCGTACCGCCCGAGCACCGGGGCAGCAACTGGCAGGGCAACCAGGCATACCGCACCCTCCTCGTCGACGGATTCCTGGCAGGCGTATGGAAGTTGGCGGAGGACACGCTGATCGTCGAGCCCTTCGGCACGCTCACCGAGGCGCAGCGGGCGGACGTCGCCGCCGAGGGGGAGCGGATGCTGAAGGTCCTGCACCCGGAGGTGTCGCACGACATCCGGTTCGGGACCGTACGGGCATGACGGCCCCATGGATAGGGGGCGCTGCGGGCCGCTCGTGGAGGCCCGCAACGCCCCCTGGTTTTTCACCTGAGGGGTGCTCAGGAGTTCAGCCGGGTTACGAGTTGACCTGTGTGGTCACCAGGTTGGAGAAGGTGGTCAGCCGGGTGTAGACACCCGGGTAACCGGCCGCCGCGCAGCCCTCGCCCCAGGAAGTGATCCCTGCCAGGACGCCCCCGATGAGCAGGGGACCGCCGCTGTCGCCCTGGCAGGTGTCGGTGCCGCCGGAGGTGTATCCGGCGCAGACCATGTCGCTCGCGATGTAGTCGGAGCCGTACGAGCCGCCGCAGCTGGAATCGGAGACCGTCGGCACGGTCGCCGTGCGCAGCTGGTTGGAGGAGCTGCCGCCCGAGGAGGTGGTGCCCCAGCCGACGATGCGGGCCGTGGTGCCGGCCGCGTACACGCCTGTCTGGGAGGAGGAGACGTACGACGCCGTGGTGTAGGGCATCGAGGTCGACAGGGTCAGCACGGCCACGTCGTCGCCGTTGGTGGCGTCCGTGTAGCTGGGGTGGATCCAGATCTTGCTGACCTGGCTGACCGTGCCGTTCGTGCCGTTGCGGTAGGTGCGGCCTCCGACGACGCGGACGCTGCTGGTGGACTCGCCGACCATGCAGTGGGCCGCGGTGACGACCTTCGTGGGCGAGACGAGGGTGCCGCCGCAGAACTGGTTCTGCGAGGCGTCCGTGATCTGCATCATGAACGGGTACGCGGTCGTCGTGGTGGTCGTACCGCCGACGATGGGCTGGGGAGCGGCCTGAGCGGTGGGGGCGCTCAGCAGGGCCGCGGCAGCGGCGGCGACGGTCGCCGTGGCGGCGGCGGTCCTCTTGGCACGGGTGAGCCCGAACATGAGTCTCCTCATTGGGAATTGCCGGTGGGGGGTCGCGCGGGTGTGGGGGGTTGAGCACGGGGGCCGCGGGACCGGCCCCCGTGTGCCCGAGCGAGCGGCACATCCATAAGCTAGAACCTGGAGGTTCCCGTTCCCAATGAGGGAACCCCCTAAGGGAGTTGGGCAGGGATAACCCTCGGTCGGCGCTCAGTGAACCCGCGAGCCGTTCACTGTGTACGCCGGCCCGCCGCGAGTCTGACGATGTCGACCCGCGATCGGATCCCCAGTTTCCGGTACACCCGGGTCAGGGTCGCTTCGACCGTTTTGACGCTGATGAACAGCCGTGCGGCGATCTCCCGGTTGGTCGCGCCCTCCATGACGAGCGAGGCGACCTGACGCTCCATCGAGGCGAGGCCGTCCAGACCGTCCGGGCCGGCCGGTGCGGGGGCGGGGGTGGGGACCGCCTCCGCGGGACGCGCCTCGGCGGCCGCCTCGACCTGCCGCAGCCAGGGCAGCGCCCGGCAGCGCCGGAACAGCCGTGCCGCCTCGTCGTACGACGTCGGCCCCGGCCTGGGGGTCCCGCCCGCCCGGGCGAGGCCGATGGCCCGGGGGAGGGTGCGCAGCTGGGCCAGCGCGAACGCGGCCCGCGCCTCCTCCAGGCCGTAGCCCAGCTTGGCGAGCCGGTCCTGCACGGACGTCAACTGGGCGACAGCGGCGTCGTGTTCACCGCGGGCCGCCCGCACCAGCGCCTCGGTCCGGTCGATGACGGCCAGCACACTCTCCCGGCCCAGCCGCAGCGCGTGCGCGCGGGTGACGTCGATGACGTCCTGCGCCTCCGACACCTCGCCGATCCGGACCAGTGCCTCGGCGAGATCGCCGTGCCAGCGCCCGCGCGCCGGGTCGGTGATGCCCAGGCCCTGCTCCAACTCCCTTACCCGGCGCAGCGATTGGACGGCACCCTGCGCGTCCCCGGCGACCAGCTGGGCGTACCCGAGGGCGGCCAGGGCGCGGGAGACGTACATCTGGTCGCCGTCCTCCTCGGCGTGCTCCACCGCCTCCCGGGCCAGCGCCAGCGCCTGCTCGACGTCGCCGCCGGAGGCCTCGGCGAGCGAGGTGAGGACGGCGGAGGCGACCTCGCCGATGGCGGTGTCCCGGGCCAGCATGAGGCTCTCCCGGGCCAGGTCCAGGGCCCGGCCGCAGTGCCCGGAGCGCAGCTCGGTCTCGGCGACCCCGCGCAGGAAGTGCACCTCGCTCTCCACCGACCCGCGCCGGCGCACCTCACGCAGCAGCGCGGTGACCGTCGCGCGGGCCTCGGGCAGCTGGTCGCTCATGATCAGCCAGCGGAACCGCGAGTACCCGGCCCCGTTGTGGTGGCAGGCCACCCTTGGGTCCTGCGGCTCCTTCAGCGCCCGTTTGATCGTCGCGGGCGCGTCCGGGTGGCCCATCAGGGTCTCGATCTGCGCCTGGAAGGCGAGCGCCATCAGCTCGGTGTACCGGTCGCCGGCCCGCTCGGCCAGCTCCGCGGCGTACGCGGCCTCCCCGCGCGCCTCGTCGAAGTCGCCCTCGACGAGCAGCGCCCGCCAGGTCAGCTGGTAGTGGATCAGGGCGAGCAGCTTGGGGTCGTCGCCCGCGTCGGCCAGGGCCTGCGGGAAGACGGCGTCGACCTCCGTCATGGCGTGGCCCGCGGTGTCGATCACGATGATCCAGGCCCGCACCCGGTCCGCGGGCAGCGTCGCCCGGCTGAGCACCTCGCGGGCGACGTCCCGGGCGAGGTCCAGCTCACCGGCGGTGATCGCGTCCTCGGCGGCCTGCAGACGCAGCACCTCCGGGCTCGGGGTGCCGTCCGCCGGGGTGTGCCGGGCGGCGAGCAGCCCGAGCTGCGCGGCCACCGAGGGCGCCCCGCGGTCCCTGGCCAACGTGGCCGCCTCGGAGAGCCGGGCCGCCACCTCCGGGTCGGTGCCGGTGGTCGCCAGGGCGAGGTGCCGGGCCCGCTCGATCGGGTCGGAGGCCGCGGTGGACAGCGCGGCGTGCGCGGCCCGCCGTTCCTGCGCGGGCGCCTCCGCGTACAGGGCCGCCGACACCATCGGGTGCGCGAACCGTACGGCGGGACCCTCCGGCTCGGTGGCCAGCAGCCCGAGGGCGGCCGCCTGCGCGGTCTCGGCCTCGGCGTTCTCCCGGCCGGCCGCGTGCAGCAGGGCCAGGGTGGGGCGAGCGCCCGCGCTGGCCACGAGGAGGGTGCGGCGGGCGTCGTCCGACAGCATCTCCAGGCGGTTCAGGACCAGGGCCCGCAGCGAGGTGGGCACGGGCAGCGGCTCACCGGGCCGGGGCGGGGTGGGGTTGTCGGCGAGGGCGCGGCCCAGTTCGAGGGCGAACAGGGCGTTGCCGCCGCTGGTGCGGTGGATGTCCCGGACGGTGGAGCGGGGCAGGCCGGTGTAGCCGCGTTTCTCGAGCAGTGTGGACAGCTGGGCGCGGGACAGCGGGCCCAGCCGGACGGCGAGGGTGTCCGGCGGGGACGCGCGTAGATGACGGTCGTGCTCCTGTCCCTCGGTCCGCACCGCGCACAGCATCCGCACCGGGGTGTCGCCCAGGCGGCGGGCGGCGAAGCCGAGGAGTTCCGCGCTGGCCGGATCCAGCCACTGGAGGTCGTCGGCGACGACCAAGACGGGGCCCGCGGCGGCGAGGGCGCGCAGCGCGGAGAGCACGGCCAGGCGCAGCGCCAGTCCGTCGCGCTGGAGGGTGGACTCGCCGCGGCCGGTCAGCGCCGACTCCAGGGCGGTGAGCTGGGCGGCGGGCAGCTGGTCGGACACCTCGTCCAGCACCAGGCCGAGGAGGTCGGCGAGGGCGAGGAAGGGGAGATGGGATTCGGACTCGGTGGGCGAGCAGCGCAACACGGTGCGTGCCGCCTCGCCGCTTTCCGCGGCCAATGCCCGCAGGACGGTCGACTTTCCTATTCCGGCGGGGCCGTGGAGCAGCACGCTGCCGCCCGAGGCGAGCTGCTCACGCGCCGCGGTGAACAGCTCCGCCCGGCCGATGACCTGGTCGGGGCGGTCTCTCGCAGGCTCCTTGAAGTCCCGTCCCACGGGCACCGCTCCCCTCCGTGTGTCGTGTCTCGGCCAATATTAGGCAACCAGCCTTTGAATTTATGACCCACGACGTCGTGAGGGAAATAACAGCCATGAAGCATAGGTAAATTCAAGGCCTGGCTGAATGAATCGTGGGTCGACGGGCTACGGCAGCAACCCCGCCCTGCGGGCCGCGGCCACGGCCTCGGTGCGGGAGTGGGCGCCGAGCCTGCGCATGGCCGAGCGCAGATACCCCTTGACCGTCTCCGCCCGCAGGCCCAGCCGCTCGGCGGCCACCGCGTTCGTGGCGCCGGCGGCCACACAGGCCAGAACGTCCAGCTCGCGGGGTGCGAGGCGGACCTCAGCCGTCGGGGGCCCGGCGGTGAGCAGACCGCAGGCGTCGAGGAGTTCGGCCCGCAGTGCCGGGTCGGTGATCCGCGGCGCCAGCGCCCGCAGCGCCGTGTGCGCCTCCCGGACCTGCTCCCAGGAAGCGGCGCCCGCCGGGTCCGAGGCGGGAGGTCCTGCGGCCGCCGGGTGCGTGGCCGCCAGCAGCGCCCGCACCTCCTCCCGCAGCAGCAGCGCCTGCTCCACGTCCCGCGCCGCCTCCACCGCCGCGCTCAGCGTGCGGTCGCCGAGCGGCTGGGGTGTGCGCAGGGCGCCGTAGAGCACGCCGCGGACCCGGCGCCGTACGACGACGGGTACCGCCACCACGGAGCACAGTCCCTCGGCGGCGACGGCGGTGTCGTACTCGTGGCTGATCTGCCGTGAGGTGGAGTAGTCCGTCACGGCGCACGGGCGGGCCAGGGCCACCGCCTTGCCGCCCAGGCCGTTGCCGGCGACGACCGCGAATCTGCTCAGCGACTGGGTCGCGGTCCCGTTCAGTTCGCTGATGCGCATCTGCCGTCGCCCGGATTCCACCAGGCCGCCGAAGGCGACCGGAAGTCCGGTCGTGCGCCGCAGCCGTGCCAGCGCACCCCGTATCTCCACGGCCCCGGTCGCGTCTGTCGCCACGTGCTCGCCCCTTCATTGCGGCTTCCTGCGGGCGCACACCCCCGTTCGGGGGTAGTGAGACCCGCATCACGGATTACACGATGGCAGAGAGCCGCCCGGCAAGGTCCGGCACCACGGGAGTGAGCCGCAGGGGCTGAGAGCGCCCCGAGGTGAACGACCAGAGAGCAAGGAGGACACATGACGACGGCGACGGCGACGGAGCTGTTCCGCAGTGCTCGGGATTTCCTGCTGGAACACCGCGAGGACTACGCCACGGCGTACGAGGGCTTCGCCTGGCCCCGTCCCGAGCGCTTCAACTGGGCGCTCGACTGGTTCGACGTCATCGCGGACGGGAACGACCGCACCGCCCTGCACATCGTCGAGGAGGACGGCGGCGAGACCCGGCTGACCTTCGCCGAGATGTCCGAGCGCTCGAACCGGGCCGCCAACTGGCTGCGCGCGCGGGGCGTCCGCCCCGAGGACCGGATCATGGTCATGCTCGGCAACCAGGCCGAGCTGTGGGAGACCGCGCTGGCCGCGATGAAGCTGCGCGCCGTCGTCATCCCGGCCACCCCGCTGCTCGGCCCCGCCGACCTGCGGGACCGGGTGGAGCGCGGCCGCGTCCGGCATGTGCTCGTACGGGCCGAGGACACCGGCAAGTTCGACGAGGTGCCCGGCCGTTACACCCGTATCTCGGTCGGCGGCGCGCGCGAGGGCTGGCAGTCGTACGAGGACGCGTACACCGCCTCCGCCGACTTCACCCCCGACGGCCCGACCATGGCCGACGACCCGCTGATGCTCTACTTCACCTCGGGCACCACCGCCCGCCCCAAGCTGGTCGAGCACACCCACACCTCGTACCCGGTCGGCCATCTGTCGACCATGTACTGGATCGGCCTGAAGCCCGGCGACGTGCACCTCAACATCTCCTCGCCCGGCTGGGCCAAGCACGCCTGGTCGAACCTGTTCGCACCGTGGAACGCCGAGGCGACCGTCTTCATCCACAACTACACACGCTTCGACGCCGCCCGTCTGATGGCGGAGATGGACCGCGCGGGCGTGACGACGTTCTGCGCCCCGCCGACCGTGTGGCGCATGCTCATCCAGGCCGACCTGACCCAGCTGGGCACGCCGCCGCGCGAGGCAGTCGCCGCCGGTGAGCCCCTCAACCCCGAGGTCATCGAGCAGGTCCGCCGTGCCTGGGGCGTGACCATCCGGGACGGCTTCGGCCAGACCGAGACCGCCGTCCAGGTCTCCAACAGCCCCGGCCAGCCCCTGAAGACCGGCTCCATGGGCCGCCCCAGCCCCGGCTTCCGCGTCGAACTCCTCGACCCCGTCTCCGGCGCACCCGGCGCCGCGGAGGGCGAGATCGCGCTGGACCTCGCGGCGCGGCCGGTCGGCGTGATGACCGGCTACCACGGCGACGCCGACCGTACGACGGAGGCGATGGCCGGCGGCTACTACCGCACCGGCGACATCGGCTCGCGCGACGCGGACGGCTACATCACGTACGTGGGGCGCGCGGACGACGTGTTCAAGGCGAGTGACTACAAGATCTCGCCCTTCGAGCTGGAGAGCGCCCTGCTGGAGCACGACGCGGTGGCCGAGGCGGCCGTCGTGCCCGCGCCGGACGAGCTGCGGCTCGCGGTGCCGAAGGCGTACGTCGTCCTGGCGGACGGCTGGGAGCCGGGCGCCGACACCGCGAAGGTGCTGTTCGAGCACTCCCGCGAGGCCCTCGCCCCCTACAAGCGGGTCCGCCGCCTGGAGTTCGCCGCCCTGCCCAAGACCGTCTCCGGCAAGATCCGCCGGATCGAGCTGCGCGAGGCCACGGCGGCCGGCTCGGCGGACGAGTACCGCGAGGAGGACTTCCGGTGACCGAACCGTCGTAC
This sequence comes from Streptomyces dysideae, assembly GCF_001514305.1. GTDB lineage: Bacteria > Actinomycetota > Actinomycetes > Streptomycetales > Streptomycetaceae > Streptomyces > Streptomyces dysideae. The sequence continues at coordinate 94,007 of NZ_KQ949112.1, read as the reverse complement.
ACGCACGGAACGAGCGGGACCCTCCTGCTCGGCGACACCATCGGTGCCAACCTCGACCGGGCGGTGGCCGGCTGGCCGGACCGCGAGGCGCTCGTCGACGTCCCGTCCGGGCGGCGCTGGACGTACGCACAATTCGCCGCGGACGTCGACGAGTTGGCGTACGCGCTGCTCGCGAGTGGCGTCGCCAAGGGTGACCGGGTGGGGATCTGGGCGGTCAACTGCCCCGAGTGGATGCTCGTCCAGTACGCCACCGCCCGCATCGGCGCGATCATGGTGAACATCAACCCGGCCTACCGCACCCACGAGGTCGAGTACGTCCTCAAGCAGGCCGGGATCTCCCTGCTCTTCGCCTCCCTCAGCCACAAGGCGAGCGACTACCGGGCGATGGTCGGCCAGGTGCGCGGCAACTGCCGGGAGTTGCGCGAGGTCGTGTACATCGGCGACCCGAGCTGGGACGCGCTGACCGCACGCGGGACGCCCGGGCGGCGCGAGGAACTCCGGGCGCGCGAGGGCGAGTTGTCGTGCGACGACCCCATCAACATCCAGTACACCTCGGGCACGACGGGCTTCCCCAAAGGGGCCACGCTCTCCCACCACAACATCCTCAACAATGGCTATTTCGTAGGGGAGTTGGTCGCCTACACCGAACAGGACCGGATCTGCGTCCCCGTGCCCTACTACCACTGCTTCGAGCAGTACCGATTGCAGGTAATATCCCGCCATGAGGAAACCCAAGGGGGGCGGCCCCGTACGGGCCAGCATCTACGTCCGTATCTCCAAGGATCTCACCGGCGAAGAACTCGGCGTAGCGAGGCAAGAAGAGGAGTGCCGGGAGCTCTGCGCGCGCCTCGGCTTCGATGTGGGTGAGGTGTTCTCGGACAACGACATCAGCGCCACGAAGGGGAAGGTCCGGCCAGGCTTCGAGGCGCTGTTGGCCAGTCGGCCGGAAGCGGTCGTGTGCTGGCACACGGACCGGCTAGTCCGGGTGACGAAGGACCTTGAACGAGTGATCGCGCTCGGCGTGAACGTGCACGCGGCGCGTGCAGGACACCTCGACCTGTCGACTCCCGCCGGTCGAGCCGTAGCCCGCACAGTCACGGCGTGGGCGACCTACGAGGGAGAGCAGAAGGCGGAGCGTCAGGCTCTCGCGAACCTGCAAGCGGCGAAGGCGGGCAAGCCCTACACGGCTGGCATCCGACCCTTCGGGTACGGCGAGGATCACGCGACGATCGTTCCGGCCGAGGCTGCGGCCGTCCGCGAAGGTGCCTCGATGATCCTTGCCGGTGAGTCCCTGTCCGCCGTCGCCCGGAAGTGGACCGGGGCCGGTCTCCTGTCGCCTCGCTCGGTCGCCGCCGGAGCGAAGGCGTGGACCCTGCGAGGAGTGAAGAAGGTACTCACCTCCCCGAGGTACATCGGCCAGCGAACCTACCGAGGTGAAGTCATGGGCGAGGCCGAGTGGCCCGCCATCCTCGACGACGCCACCCACTATGCGGTGGTGGCCATCCTGTCGAGCCCCGACAGGTTCAGCGGAGGGCCGAGGACCGGTAGGACGGCGACGACGCTCCTGTCCGGCATCGCCCTGTGCGGTGTGTGCGGCGAGACCGTGAGCGGCAGGGGGCACCGGGGAACGAAGGTCTACGGATGCCGTCAGACCCACACGCGTACGCCTCGGGACGTTGCCAACAGGAGGGCCGAGAAGGCGACGCTCGCCCGCATGGTGCGGCCAGACTTCCTGCCGGCCGTCCTGGCCATGCACGCGGGGGGCGGAGACGGCGACACGGCACACCTCCACGCCGAGGTGGAGAGCCTGCGGGAACGGCTCGACGGCCTCGCCCTGGCTTACGCCGAGGGAGCCATCAGCCTCTCGCAGATGACGGCTGGAAGCGAAGCGCTGCGGGCCAAGCTGGAGGATGTCGAGTCCAAGCTGACCGGGGTCACCGGTCTGCCTCCCCTTGACCCCGTTACCGGCATCGCCGGACTCATCGAAGGATGGGCCGACACTCCCTTGCCCGTGCAGCGGTCATGGGTCCAGTTCTGCACCGTCGTGACCCTGATGCCGGCCAACGGGAGGCATGCCCGGAACATGACCCCGGACGATCATGTGTCCGTCGACTGGCATCACCTCGACACGTCCGAGGAGGAGGATGGCGAGGGGTTGTAGGCCGAACGCAAGGCAGAGCCTCAGTTGTCCAGTTCCGGCCCCCTTGACCAGTGCTGTCCGGCGGAGTGAAGGTCGTGCAACGAGCTTCTCCGCCATGACTCTCAACTTCCCCTGCAGTCACAGCCTCAACGCTACGAGGGGAAGGTCAGCCCCGGCCTACCGCGCCCCCGTCGCGTCGAGTTCGTCCGCGTGGCTATTGACCGGCTGGGGCGCGCCCGTGAGGTCGAGGACGAACAGGGGGACGCCCAGAGCGTCGGCGCGGGTACGGGCGTCGGGGGTGTAGCCGGCGAGGGAGAAGTACACGCAGTCCGCCGTTTCCGTCATTGCTGTCAGCCACAGGCATTCCACGTCCCGTAGGGAAGCCGGGCGTATCGTCGGGTCGACCTGGGCCAGCAGGCCGCGGGCGGCGATGCCGATGCCGGACGAGGGGCGTCGGTCGGCGCGGCGGATGTCGCGGTAGCCGAGCCAGCGCAGATAGACGGCGGCGGCCGTGACCGCGTCGCGGGCGGTGCGGGTCGTGACCGGCTGGAAGGCGCGCCGCCGCGGGGTCCCGACGGCGGTGTTCCCGGCGGCCGGGGCTGACGACGCGTCCGGGCCCGCCACCGGGATCCGCAGTACCGTCCCGCACGGGCAGCCCAGCTCCGGGTACGGCCACTGGTCCCGGCGCCCGCAGGCCCCGCACCTGACCGCCGCCCATTCCTCGTCCCACACCCGGTGCGTCACAGCCGTCGGCGTCCCGCGCTGATCGAGCCGCGGCGCGACGGACGCGCCGCACACGCACGGGTACGACGGTGCCGCGTAGAGACGCTCGCGCCGGCAGGCCGGGCAGCGCACCGGCACGCTCTCGGTCATGGCCCACTCCAGGACGTCACGGCTGGACAGCGGTCCCATCGTCCTCCAGGTGACCCCGGCTTGTCCGTCTCTTGACGGCCTTCCCCCACCCACCTACATTACTTCCAGATCGTAGAAAAGGTTTTCCGTAATGCGGAAGAAGTGCTCACCGCGGGGCGCGACGGGAGTGCGTATCCGACAGCCGAAGCAGGAGTACTCAATGGCTCGTATGACCGCTGCCCGCGCGGCAGTCGAGATCCTCAGGCGCGAGGGCGTCAGCAACGCGTTCGGAGTCCCGGGCGCGGCGATCAACCCCTTCTACGCGGCGCTCAAGGCCTCCGGCGGCATTCAGCACACCCTCGCCCGCCATGTGGAGGGCGCCTCGCACATGGCCGAGGGCTACACCCGCACCCACCCGGGCAACATCGGCGTCTGCGTCGGCACCTCAGGACCGGCCGGCACCGACATGATCACCGGCCTGTACTCGGCCATCGGCGACTCGATCCCGATCCTGTGCGTCACCGGGCAGGCCCCGACCGCCGTGATCCACAAAGAGGACTTCCAGGCCGTCGACATCGCCTCCATCGCCGAGCCGGTCACGAAGATGGCGGTGACCGTGCTGGAGGCCGCGCAGGTTCCCGGGGTCTTCCAGCAGGCCTTCCATCTGATGCGTTCCGGGCGTCCCGGTCCGGTCCTCATCGACCTGCCGGTCGACGTCCAGCTGACCGAGATCGAGTTCGACCCGGAGACGTACGAGCCGCTCCCGGTCTACAAGCCCGCCGCGAGCCACGCCCAGATCGAGAAGGCGATCGGGATGCTGAACGCCGCCGAGCGGCCGCTGATCGTCGCCGGCGGCGGTGTCATCAACGCCGACGCCGCCGAACTCCTCGTCGAGTTCGCCGAGTTGACGGGCACTCCGGTCGTCCCCACCCTCATGGGCTGGGGCGTGCTGCCCGACGACCACGACCTCAACGCCGGCATGGTCGGCCTCCAGACCTCGCACCGCTACGGCAACGCGACCTTCCTGGAGTCCGACTTCGTCCTCGGCATCGGCAACCGCTGGGCCAACCGCCACACCGGCAAGCTGGACGTCTACACGGCCGGCCGGAAGTTCGTCCACGTCGACGTCGAGCCCACCCAGATCGGCAGGATCTTCGCCCCGGACTACGGCATCGCCTCCGACGCCAAGGCCGCGCTGGAGCTGTTCGTCGAGGTGGCACGGGAGTTGAAGGGGGCGGGCAAACTGCCCGACCGCTCCGCCTGGGCCGCCGCCGCGCAGGAGAAGAAGGCCACACTCCAGCGCCGTACGCACTTCGACGACATCCCGATCAAGCCGCAGCGCGTCTACGAGGAGATGAACAAGGCCTTCGGACCGGAGACCCGGTACGTCACCACCATCGGCCTCTCGCAGATCGCGGGCGCCCAGATGCTGCACGTCTACCGGCCCCGCCACTGGATCAACTGCGGCCAGGCCGGCCCCCTCGGCTGGACCGTCCCGGCCGCACTGGGCGTGGCGAAGGCCGACCCGGAGGCGTCCGTGGTCGCGCTCTCCGGCGACTACGACTTCCAGTTCATGATCGAGGAACTGGCCGTCGGGGCGCAGCACAAGATCCCGTACGTCCATGTTCTCGTCAACAACGCCTACCTGGGCCTGATCCGCCAGGCGCAGCGGGCGTTCGACATCGACTTCCAGGTCAAGCTGGAGTTCGAGAACATCAACTCGCCCGAGCTGGGCGTCTACGGCGTCGACCACGTCAAGGTCGCCGAGGGCCTCGGCTGCAAGGCGATCCGGGTGACCGACCCGAACGAGCTGGGCGCGGCCCTCGAGCAGGCCAAGAAGCTCGCCGCCGAGCACCAGGTGCCCGTCGTCGTCGAGGCGATCCTGGAGCGCGTCACCAACATCTCCATGTCGACCACCAACGACATCAGCAACGTCGTCGAGTTCGAGGAGATCGCGACCGAGCCCGGCCATGCGCCGACCTCGGTCAAGACGCTGAAGGTCTGACAGGGCGCAGCGATCACGGTCTGAGTGAGGGGCGGGTCCGTCCGGGGGACGGGCCGCCCCTTCTGGAGTCCTCGTGCGCTCAGTCCGCGGGCCCGCCCCCGCTGCACGCGTACGCCCCGCCTCCGCCGCCGCCCCAGGAGTGCGGGAAGAGTCCGTCGTCCGCCACCTTGGCCCGGCCGGTCAGCCCGGCCCGCATGGCGAAGCGCGCCGCGAGGAGGCGCAGCGCCGGATCGCCGTGGAGGGCCACCGCGAGCAGCATGTCGTCCTGCGGTACGCCCTTCCGCCGGGTCGGCAGGGGATGGGCGGCGCGCAGCGCCTGGAGGGCGCTCCGGGCGGCGCGGGTCCGTCCCGGCGGCAGGGCGCGCAGGAACCCCGCGTCCCTGAGCTCGCTCCGCAGCTCGGCGAGCGCCTGCCGCACACCGGGCCGTTTCAGCAACTCGGCCAGGCCCGCGGGCTGGTGCAGCGTCCCGTGCACGGCCGTCATCAGAGGCGGCAGGGCCGGCCCGGCGTCGTCTGCGGACACCCCCGTCGTCCGCATCGTCCCGGGCCGGCCCGCGTCCACGGCGCCCCGCAGATGCAGGGCGAGCGCGGTCACCGTGAGCGCGGCGCGCGAGCCGCCCCGCAGCAACGCGATCTCGTGCGGCGCCAACCGGACCGTCGTACCGCCGCTCATCGCATCCCCCTCGAACAGGGGCCCGCCGCCCCCGTGCCGGCGGGCCCCGTGTGACCGAGAATGTGCCCTGCCACGGGGTGGGTTGAAGCCCCTGGCGCCGTGTTCAGAGCTTGATTTGAGGGTTGCGTAGCCCGGGTACGCACCGCGGCGTACATGGCCGGGACATGGCCGGCCTCACTGCTCGTGGTGCTCCGACAGCCCGGGCCAGTCGTCCGGCCCGCCACCCTGCCACTCGATGAGATCGCTCTCGGCCACGTCGGTCACGTACAGGTCGGCCAGCCGCAGGATCTCGCTGACGTCGTCGGCGTGCGAGGCGATCCCCAGCGTCTCGTCGCCCGAGGTGACCCGCCGGGAGCCGTCCAGGGCCGGGGCGTGCACCACGATGTGCGGATGCTCGATGGGATGTGCCATGCCTTCAGGCTCCTGCGGACGGGGCCGTTCCGCACCCCGGAGACGCCGGAGAGCGCCGGATACGGGACCGTCCGTATCCGGCGCTCGCTCTCTTGAACGGGTGCTCGGGAGATGTCGGGACCGCGGCGGCCGCGATGGAGTCCGGGATGCCCTTCCTTCGGGTCAAGAAGTCAAGAAGGGGATCCCGGGTCCTTCACCACCGCACTGGCTCGCACGCCGCCGCGGTCCACACCCTGCCCGCGCCCCGACCGAAGCCGGTGACGTCGTCGGTCACCTCGAGGAAGCCGGCGTGGTCGCGCCGTCAGCAGTTTGTTGAAGTGGATTCCGGGCGGCGCCGGCGCCTGGGCGCGACAGGACAGATGTCAGCGCCGACGCCGCCCGGAGGCTTTGGGGGCCCGGATCAGACCTGGGTGCCGGAGAGGCGCTCGACGGCCCGCAGCAGGGCCGAGTGGTCCAGGCCGCCGTCGCCCTGCGTACGCAGGCTTGCGACCAGCTGGGCGACCACGGCCCCGACCGGCAGGGCGGCACCGACGTTGCGGGCGGCGTCCGTGACGATGCCCATGTCCTTGTGGTGCAGGTCGATCCGGAAACCCGGCTTGAAGTCGCGGTTCAGGAAGTTGTCCTTCTTGCGCGTCAGCACGGTCGAGCCCGCCAGGCCGCCGTTCAGGACGTCCAGCGCCGCCTTCAGGTCCACGCCGGACTTATCCAGGAAGACCACGGCCTCGGCGCACGCCTGGATGTTCACGGCGACGATCAGCTGGTTGGCGGCCTTCACGGTCTGACCCGAGCCATGCGGACCGCACAGCACGATGGTCCTGCCCAGCGCCTCGAAGATCGGCTTCGCGATGTCGAAGTCCGCCTGCTCGCCGCCGACCATGATCGACAGCACGGCCTCGACGGCACCGGCCTCACCGCCGGACACGGGAGCGTCGAGGACACGGATGCCCTTGTCCTTGGCGGCCTTCGCGAGGTCGACCGAGGTCTGCGGGGTGATGGACGACATGTCGATCAGCAGGGCGCCGGACCCGGCGTTCTCCAGGATGCCGTCCGGGCCGTACGCGATGGCCTCGACCTGCGGGGAGGCGGGCACCATCGTGATGACGACGTCGGCGTCCTTGACGGCCTCGGCGATCGAACCGGCGGCCGTGCCCCCGGCGGCGGCCAGGCGGTCCAGCTTGTCCTGCTCCAGGGTGAAGCCGGTGACGTCGTAACCCGCCTTGATGAGGTTCTCGGACATGGGGGAGCCCATGATGCCGAGGCCGATCCAGGCAATCGCCGGGCGGGCCGGGTGGGAAGAAGCTGCGAGTGCGTTGCTCATAAGTGGGCGCCTCTCAGTGCGGGGGATCAGTGGGAAAGCCAGTCGAAGGCCTCGGCGCTCGGGCGGTCGCCCGGCTTGTACTCGAGGCCGACCCAGCCGTCGTAACCCGCCTTCTTCAGCTGGTCGAGGAGGTCCTCCAGCGGCAGCGATCCCGTGCCCGGGGCGCCGCGGCCGGGGCTGTCGGCGATCTGGACGTGGCCGGTCCTCGACGCGTACCGCTCGATCACCGACGGCAGGTCCTCGCCGTTCATGGACAGGTGGTAGAGGTCCATGAGGAAGCGCGCGTTGCCGAGGCCGGTGGCCTCGTTGACCTTGTCGACGAGGCCGACGCCGGCCGGGGCGGTCACCAGCGGGTAGCGCGGCGACTCCGGCTGGTTGAGCGTCTCGATCAGCAGGATCGCGCCGATCCCGTCGGCCGCCCGGGCCGCGAGAACGAGGTTCTCCAGCGCGAGCGCGTCCTGCTCGGCCGGGTCCACGCCCTCGACGCGGTTGCCGTACAGGGCGTTGAGCGCCGTACAGCCCAGGGAGGCGGCGAAGTCGGCGGCCACGTCGATGTTGGCGCGGAACTTCTCCGACTCCGTGCCCGGGATCGACAGGGCGCCGCGGTCCGGGCCGGGCAGCTGTCCGGCATAGAAGTTCAGGCCGGTGAGCTGGACGCCCGCGTCCTCGATCGCCTTCTTCAGGGCGTCGAGCTCGGACTGCTCGGGGGTGGGGGAGTCGACCCAGGGCCACCACAGCTCGACCGCGGTGAAGCCGGCCGCGGCGGCGGCCGCGGGGCGCTCCAGGAGCGGGAGTTCCGTGAAGAGGATCGACAGGTTGACGTTGAAGCGCTGCTCTGCGAATCCCATCTGAGTCGGCGCTCCCTCCCGTGTTGAAATTCCGTATGGCGGAAGTTTGTTTCTGCGTAATGGAAGATTGCCTGTGGTTGTGGACGGCTGTCAAGAGCGCGCGCACGAAAATGCCCCCGCGCGGGATGCGCGGGGGCAGGTCCGAAAGGGCTGATCACAGGGCGTCGACGGCACTCACCTTCCATCCCTCTGACGTGCGGCTCATCGTCATCCGCACCCGGTTCAGATCCAGGCGGGACCCCGAGACCTGGGTGCTCTGCGTGACCTGGTTGACGAAGAGCAGGACCACGACCTTCTCCGGAGCGGCCGACACGACGGAGGCCGTGGCGACCGTCGCCTTCACCACCCCGTGGTACTTCTCGGCGGTCGGCGCGACCACGGCCGTCGTGGTCTTGCGGTACTCGTCGCGGAAGCCGCCGGTCAGATGGGTACGGGCCCGGGTGAAATCGCGGTCCAGGTGCTGGTAGTCGTACGACAGCACGACGGGCGCCGCCTGCCGGGCGGCGGTGAGCGCCTCGCCCCGGGCGTCCTGGGTCCGCCGCGCCTCCCGGTACTGCCACCCCAGAACCGCGACCGCGACCAGGCCCGCCACGAGCAGGAGGGCCAGGACCGCCGTGAGCAGCCGTCGTCGGCGCGGCTCCTCGGACGCGTCTGCCTCGAAGGCCTCTGGTGTCGGCTCGGGCGGGTCGTCCCAGCCGTCCTTCGGGGCCTCGACGAGCACGGTGCGTCCGGCGAGCGGCGCCTCTTCGTCGGTGGCCGGGCCGGGGGCGTGCTGGCCGCGCTCCGCGCGCTTGGCCGCGGCCCGGGCGGCCGCGGTCATGGTGCGCCCGCGGGCTTGCGTCGTCGTCGTCTTCGTCTTCGGCACGGTCGTACTCCTCACTGGGCGGCGGGGCCGGTCAGCCGACGAACTCGACGTCGGAGGTCAGCCAGCGGCCGTCCCGGTGCACGAGGTCGAGCTGCAGCCGGTAGGTGCGCGCCGCCCCCTCGGGCACGGCGGTGTTGGTCACCTTGCTGTCGGCGACCACCAGGACGCGGGCCGAGTCCGCGTCGGAGCGCACGATGCCCGCCTCGAGGACCTGGCCGTCGGACACGGACTTGTTCTCGGCGACGAGCCTGGTCAGCTCCTTGGTCTGGGCGGCGAACTGCTTCTTGAAATCGCCGGTGGCGCCTTGGAGCACATGCGCGCTGTCCCGGTCGTAGTGCCGGTAGTCGAGCGAGGTGAAGTTGAGCGCGGACTGGCGGGCCGCGGCGAGGATGTCCTGGCGCCGCTGCTCCGCCTCGCGCCCTTCGTAGAGCCCGAGGCTCAGCCAGACCGACAGCGCGGTGGTGAGCACGGTCGCCACCACCAGCCCCACCGACCAGGCCCTGCCTGACCGGGTCCCACCCGACAGGGCCCTGTGCACGGCCCTTCTCATGCCATCGGTCCGACGAGCAGCCATTGCCACGACTCCTTTCCGAATACGGCCTGTTGGCCGCCCGTCGAGCCGAACTCGACCGGTGTTCCGTCCGGGCCGGTGGCGGCACCGGTCTCCGGGTCGTACGGCGTCACGAACGCCGCCTGATTCGCGCCGCCGGAACCGGCCGACGCGCCGGGGGCGTTCTGCGCGCCCCGCACCGACGTCTCACTGCCGCGCGGCGCCGTGCAGCGCGCGTCGGTGTTCGCCTCCCGCGTGCTGGTGTCGGCGGGGTCGCGCCGTGCCGTGCCGTAGCCCTGGGTGCAGGCAGGCGGGTCGTCGGCGTTCACCACCAGGCCGAAGTGGGTGGTGCCGTCGCCGGGGACGACGGTGTAGCTGCCCGCGACCATCAGCGGGAAGGTGACCAGCGCCTGTTCCACGCCGGGCAGCCGGGCGACCATGACCTGGCCGCCGCTGATCAGGTTGGCCAGCAGGACCGACAGCCGCGGCGAGATGGACTTCAGGAGGGAGTTGAGCTCCTGCGAGGCCGGCCGGGCGTTGCCGATCAGCTTGCGCAGGTCCGCGTCGCTCGACTTCAACTGCTCGGTGAGCGCCGCCAGATCGCGGGCGAACGACTTGATGGACGAGCCCTGGTCGGCCTGCGTCTTGAGGACCTTCCGCGAGTCCTCGATCAGCGAGATCGTCTCGGGCAGCGACTCGGACGCCGACTCCACCAGCGCGTTGCCCGAGTCCACCAGGCGGCTGAGGTGCGGCCCGGTGCCGGCGAACGCCTCGCCCAACTCGTCGACGGTGACCCGCAGATCGTCCTTGCCGACCGAGTTCACCAGCCGGTCCAGGCCGAGGACGAGGTCCGTCACGGGCAGCGGCACCCGGGTGCTCTCGCGCGGGATGCCGCTGCCGTCGAGGAGATACGGCCCGCCGGCCGTGCGCGGCTGCAGGTCGACGTACTGCTCACCCACCGCCGAACGGTTCGCGACCACCGCGAGGGTGTCCGCGGGGATGCGCGGCGCCTCGTCGTCGATGTCGAGGGCGACCGAGACACCGCCGGACCCGGTCAGCGACAGCGCGCCGACGCGGCCCACCGGCACCCCGCGATAGGTGACCTCGGCGCCGGGGAAGATGCCCCCGGAGTCGGCGAAGTCCGCCCGCACGGTGTAGCCGCGGTCCAGGAGGCCGTCCACCAGGCCGGTGTACTCGGCGCCGACGTACGACACCCCGACGGCGGTGACGGTGGCGAAGGCGAGCAGTTGGGTCTTGACCGTACGGGTGATCACGGCTGAACCCCCTTCAGCATCAGCTCGGCGAGTGCGAGGTCGATGCCCTCGGGCAGGCCACCGCCCGCGGTGGAGTAGCTACTGCTGCACACCGGCGGACACAGCAGGTCGCCGCCGGAAGGAGCGGACGGCACGCCGGGCGTGCTCGGCAGCGCGGTGGGCGTCGGGACGGCCGGCGGGTCCGGGAGGTCCGGCAGATCGGGTACGCCGGGTACATCGGGGACATCGGGCTCCTGGGGGTTCCCGTCGCCCTCGCCCGGGTCGCCGGGCTCGTCCGTCAGGTTGCCGTAGAGGCCGGCCAGGTCGAGGTCGGCGGTGAGGTGGAGGTTGACGTAGTCGCCCTTGATCGCGTCCACCACGTTGCGCGGGAACGGGTAAGTGGTGAGCAGTTCGAGGGAGTTGGGCAGGTCGGCGCCCGCGGCGTTCAGCTGCCGAAGGATCGGCCTGAGCTGCTTCAGGATCGCGACCGTGTCGTCGTGGGAGGCGTTGATCACCTTGGTGCCGGTCTTGCCGAGCTTCGACAGGGCGGTGAGCATCCTCGTCAGATCGCGCCGCTGGTCGGCGAGCACCTTCAGCGCCGGCGGCATCGTGTCGACGGCCTCGGCGATCGCCTTCTGCTCCTTCCCGAGCCGCTTGGCCAGCCGGTCCACGGCCTTGAGGGCGCGGACGATGTCCGCGCGCTGGTCGTCCAGGCCGCCGAGGAAGGTGTCCAGTTCCCCGAGCAGGGACCGGACCCGGTTCTCCCGGCCGTCCAGGGCCTTGTTCAGCTCCACGGTGATCGTCTTGAGCTGGGCCACCCCGCCGCCGTTGAGCAGCGCGGACAGGGCGGACAGCACCTCCTCGATCTCCGGGTTGCGGCCGCTGCGGGACAGCGGGATGCGGTCGCCGTCGCCGAGCCGGCCCACGGGCGCGGTCCCGGTCGGCGCGGCGAGCGCCACGTACTTCTCGCCGAGCACGCTGGTCTGCCGCAGTTCGGCGACCGCGTTGGCGGGCAGCTTCACCGAGTCGGCGATCCGGAGGCGTACGCGCGCGTGCCAGCCCTCCAGCTCCACCTTCTCGACCGCTCCCACGGTGACGTTGTTGACCTTCACCGCCGACTGCGGCACCAGGTCGAGGACGTCCCGGAACTCGACGGTGACGTGGTAGGCGTGGCCGTCCGCGGCGGCACCGCCGGGCAGCCGGACGTCGTACCAGCCGTTGAACCCGCAGCCCGACAGCAGCAGCGAACCGGCGGCCGCCCAGGCGACGGCCCCGCCCTTGCGTCCCGCGCTCATGCGCTCGCCCCCAGGATGCCGCCGAGGGTCCGGTCCACCGTGCCGGTGACGGCCGGGCCCCGCGGCACCTCGGGCAGGGAGTCGAAGAGTTCCCTCAGCTCCTGGCAGTCGGGGTTCTTGCCGCCCTCGTCGCCGGTCGTCCGCAGCATGGAACACAGCAGCGACGCCGGATCCTGCGGCTGGTTGGGGTTGTTGCGGGTGTCGAGGGTGCCCGCGGACGGGTTGTAGGCGTTGTTCAGGTTCGACATGCCCGTGGGCGCGACCTCCAACAGCTCCTCCAGCGCGGCCCGTTGGGTGACGAGCACCTTGGTCACCTTGCTCAGGCCTTTCACGTTCGAGGTCAGCGACTTCTTGTTGTTCTTCACGAAGGCGGACACGTCGCCCAGCGCCGTCCCCAGGTTCTTCAGCGCGGCCGCGAGGTCCTTGCGTTCGCCCGCGAGCTGCTCGGCGACCTCGGCGAGGCTGGTGTTGAACGACCGCACGCTCTTGTCGTCGGCGGCCAGCGCCGCCGTGAACACCTGAAGGTTCCGGACCGTGCCGAACAGGTCGGTGCGGCCGTCGGACAGCGTGCTGACCGCCGCCGAGAGGTCCTCGACCGTCTGGTTGAGCTGCTCGCCCTGGCCGTCGAGGTTGTCGGCGCTCACCCCGAGCAGCCGCGACAGCGAGCCGTCCTTGTTGGCGCCGTCGGGGCCGAGGGCCTCGGCCGTGGTGTGCAGGCTGTCGAAGACCCGGTCCAGCTCGACCGGTACGGCCGTCCGCGCCTCGGGGATGACGTCCCCGTCCCGCATCGCCGGACCCGTCCGGTACACCGGCAGCAGCTGCACGTAACGGTCGCTGACCACCGAGGAGTTGATGATCGCGGCCTGCGCGTCCGCCGGTACCCTGCGGCCCGCGTCGTACTCCAGCTCGACCCGCACCCGGCCGCCCTCCGGCGTGATCCCCCTGACCTCGCCGATCCGGACGCCGAGGACACGGACGTCCGAGCCGGGGTAGATGCCGACCGTGCGCGGGAAGTAGGCGGTCACCTGGACCTTGTCGGGCCCCGGCCAGAGCACGGATGCGACGACGGCGACGACGGCCAGTGCCGTGAGCAGGGCCAGAGGCCGCTTGAAACGCTTGATCACTGTCCGCCTCCCGTGCGCGGCACCACCGGAGCGGCGACCATGTTCTGGACGTAGGAGTCGAACCAGCGCCCGTTGCCGAGGGTGTTGGTGAAGACCCGGACATAGGGCGCGAGCAGCCGCACACTCCGGTCGAGGCTCGCCTGATTCCGTTCGAGCATGTCCACCACGCGGTTGAGGCTCTTGAGCGCGGGCCCGATCTCCTTCTCGTTGTCCTCGACCAGGCCGGAGAGCTCGATGCCGAGCGCGGCGGAGCCCTTCAGCAGCTTGTGGATCGCCTCGCGCCGCTTGCTGATCTCCTTGAACAGCGCGTCGCCGTCCTTGACCAGCGCGGTGAAGTCCGAGGAACGCTCCGCCAGCACGCCCGTGACGCCGTTGGCGTGGTCGAGCAGCTCCCGCAGTGCCTTGTCGCGTGAGGCGACCGTCCGGGAGATCCTCGACAGGCCCTTGATGGACGCCCGTACCTCGGCGGGGGAGTCCTCGAAGGTGGTGGAGATGGTGTCCAGCGCCGTCGCCAGCCGGTCGGTGTCGACCTCCTCCGACGTGGTCGTCAGATCGCTGAACGCCTGCACGACGTCGTACGCCGGAACCGTCCGCCCGAGCGGGATCTCACTGCCGGGCCTCAACTGCCCCCGCCCCTTGGGGTGCAGGGCGAGGTACTTCGCACCGAGGACCGTCTTGACTCGGATCGACGCGCCGGTGTCGGTGCCGAACCCGGGCTCGCCCTTGATCTTGAAGGTGACCTTGACGTGGTCGCCGTCGAGGTCGACGTCCTCGACCTTGCCGACCTTGACCCCGGCGATCCGCACCTCGTCGCCGGGCTTCAGTCCGCCCGCCTCCGAGAAGGCCGCGCTGTACGTGTCGCCGCCGCCGATCACCGGCAGGCTGTCGGCGTTGAACGCGGCCACCGTCAGCAGCGCCAGGGTGGTGAGGCCGACGGCGCCGATGACGACGGGGTTGCTCCCCCACTGCCCGAAAGGCATGGGAGGTGCCCCCACCCGGAAGGGGCCCAGGCGTGGGCGGCGGATCCGCAGGCGGGGGAGCCGTATCATGCGCCGCACCTCGCCCTCGCCACGTGCAGCTCGGGAGTGAGCACCTGCTTCGTCTTCGGCAGCACGATCCGGCCGTCGAAGTCGCAGAGGTAGAAGTTGAACCACGAGCCGTAGGACGCCGTCCCCGTCAGCTCGTTGAGCTTGTTCGGCAGCCTCTTCAGCACGCCCTCCACGGTCTCCTCGTTGTCGTTCAGCGTTCCGGTGAGCTCGGTCAGCTCGGCGATGTCGTCCTTCAGCGGCGGACGGGCGTCCGTCAGCAGCCCCGAGGTGGCCTCCGTCAGATCGCCGATGCTCACCAGCGACTCCCCGATGGGCTTGCGGTCGGCGGACAGCCCCGAGATCACCTGGCGCAGCTGCTTGAGCAGCCCGGAGAAGCGGCCACCGCGCTGATCGAGGGTCTCCAGCACGGTGTTGAGGTTGTCGATCACCGAGCCGATCAGCTGATCCCGCCCGGCCAGCGTCGTGGTGAGCGACGCCGTGTGCGCGAGCAGGCTGTTGACGGTGCCGCCCTCGCCCTGGAGCGTCTTGATGATCTCGGTGGCCAACTGGTTGACGTCCTTGGGGCTGAGCGCGGCGAACAGCGGTTTGAAGCCGTTCAGCAGCGCGTTGAGGTCAAGGGCCGGCTGGGTGCGGGACAGCGGGATGGTGGCGCCGGGCCGCATCCGGGTGCCGTCGCCCGTGCCCTCGGTGAGCGCGACGTACCGCTGCCCGACGAGGTTGCGGTAGCGGATGACCGCGCCGGTGCCGGTGAGCAGCGGCCGCTCCGCGCTCACCGTGAAGGTGATCTCGGCCAGGGTCCGGTCCTTGATCCGGATGCCCTCGACCTCGCCGACCCGCACCCCGGCGACCCGGATGTCGTCGCCCTCCTCCAGCCCGGTGACGTCGCTGAACACGGCGCGGTAGGTGCGCTCGGGAGTGAAGGAGATGTTGACGATGGTGGCGGCGAGCAGGGCCGTCGCCAGGATCGTCACCAGCGCGAAGAGACTGAACTTGATCAGCGGGGCGGCGGTCTGCCGGGCTCCTGCGGTCCTCATGCGACGCTCACCGCCGTCCCGCGCGCCATCGGCCCGAACAGCAGGGTCGCGACCGGCGGCACCTCGTCGGCGGGCACACCGAGGACGGGCGCCACCAGCGAACCGACGGCGCGCTGCTCGGCCCGGGTGGCGGAGACGCCGGACGAACCGGACGAACTCCCGTTCTTCGAACCGTCGTTGAGGTGAGCGCCGGGTGCCGGCACCGGCGGGTTCGGCAGGGCACGGCAGTTGGGCCCCGACCGCTCCCGGTAGCGGGGTTCCTCACCGGGCTCGTACGCCCCCTGCTGGCGTACCACTTCGAGCGTGATGTGCATCTTGCCGCCCCGGAACGCCGCCTCGGACGCCTTCTCCTGCCGGACCAGACCGGCGAAGAGGCACGGGTACTCGGGCGAGTAGCGGGCGAAGAGGTCCAGCGTGGGGCGGGAGACCCGGCCGAGGGTGATCAGCCGGTCGCCGTTCACGTCGAGGAAGTCCTCCGCGGTGCCCGCGACGGTCGCCGTCGAGGTGAGCGCCGCCGCGAGCTGTTCCTTCCGCTCGACGATCGTGCGGCTGGTGGTGACGGTGTTGCGCAGGATCTCCAGCAGGTCGGGCGCCGCGTCGCCGTACACCTCGGCGACGTCGGCGAAGCGGGCGATGTCCTCCTTGAGGGACGGCAGATGCGGATTGAGCCGGCGCAGATAGGCCTCCAGGCGCGTGAGGTTGTCGCCGATCCGGTCGCCGCGCCCTTCGAGGGCGGTGGCGAACGCGGAGAGCGTGGCGTTGAGCTTGCCGGGCTGGACGGTGCGCAGCAGCGGCAGCAGGTCGTTCATCAGCTGCTGGAGCTCGATGCCGACGCGGGTGCGGTCCTGGGTGATGACGTCCCCGGCGCGTATGGGCCGAGCCGAAGAGTGCGCCGGCGGGACCAGGTCGACGTACTTCTCGCCGAACAGGGTCTTGGGCAGCAGGCGGGCGTGCACGTCGGAGGGGATGTACGCCACGTGCTCCGGCTTGAGCGCGATGTCGAGCGTCGCCTTCGTCCCGTCGGCGCGCACCTCACGCACCTCGCCGACCAGCAGCCCGCGCAGCTTGACGTCGGCCCGTGGATCGAGCTGGTTGCCGAGGCTGCCGGCCTCCAGCGTGATCCGTACGACCGGCGTGAACACCTGCCGGTAGACGGCGACGGACAGGGACAGCAGCAGCGCGAGCACGGCGATGAAGACGACGCCGTACAACCGCAGTCTCAGCACTCTCACCCGGCTCACCCCGCTATCCGTACGGTCGTGTTGGCGCCCCAGATCGCGAGCGACAGAAAGAAGTCGAGGACGTTGATCGCCACGATCGAGGTCCGCACCGCGCGCCCCACCGCGACGCCGACGCCTGCCGGGCCGCCGCTCGCGTAGTAGCCGTAGAAGCAGTGCACCAGGATGATCAGCACGGCGAAGACGAGCACCTTGCCGAACGACCACAGCACGTCGACCGGCGGCAGGTACTGCGCGAAGTAGTGGTCGTAGGTGCCCGCGGACTGCCCGTAGTAGCCGGTGGTGATGGTGCGGGCGGCGAGGTAGGAGGACAGCAGCCCGACCACGTACAGAGGGACGACGGCGACGAAACCCGCGATCATCCTCGTCGTCACCAGGAACGGCAGCGAGGGCACGCCCATGACCTCGAGGGCGTCGGTCTCCTCGCTGATCCGCATCGCGCCGAGCTGCGCCGTGAACCCGGCGCCGACGGTCGCGGACAGCGCGAGCCCGGCCACCAGCGGGGCGATCTCACGGGTGTTGAAGTACGCCGACAGGAACGCCACGAAGTTGGAGGTGCCGAGCTGGTTGAGCGCGGCGTAGCCCTGGAGGCCGACCTCGGTGCCGGTGAAGAAGGACAGGAAGGCGATCACACCGACCGTGCCGCCGACGACGGCGAGCGCGCCGCGGCCGAAGCTCACCTCGGCGAGCAGCCGCAGGATCTCCTTCTTGTAGCGGCGCAGAGTGCGGGGCGTCCAGGCCAACGAGCGGCCGTAGAAGGCGAGTTGGGTGCCGAGCGCTTCGAGGGAGCGCAGGGGTCTTTCGAGCAGTCGCATCGGCTAACCCCTCTGGGGGACGACCTGGAAGTACACCGCGGTCATCACGAAGTTCGTCACGAACAGCAACATGAAGGTGATCACCACCGACTGGTTCACGGCGTCGCCCACGCCCTTCGGCCCGCCCTTCGCGGTCAGTCCCTTGTACGAGGCGACGATCCCGGCGATCGCGCCGAACACCAGTGCCTTGACCTCGGCCGCCCACAGGTCGGACAGCTGGGCGAGCGTGGTGAAGGAGGCGAGGTAGGCGCCCGGGGTGCCGTTCTGCAGGACGACGTTGAAGAAGTAGCCGCCGGCGACGCCGACCACCGACACCAGGCCGTTCAGCAGCACCGCCACCAGCATCGAAGCCAGCACGCGCGGGACGACGAGCCGATGGATGGGGTCGATGCCCAGGACCTGCATGGCGTCGATCTCCTCGCGGATCTTCCGCGCCCCGAGGTCCGCGCAGATCGCCGTACCGCCGGCGCCCGCGATCAGCAGCGCGGTGACGATGGGCGAGGCCTCCCGCAGCACGGCCAGCACCGAGGCGGCGCCGGAGAAGGACTGTGCGCCGAGCTGTCGCGTCAGGCTGCCGATCTGCAGTGCGATGACCGCCCCGAAGGGGATGGAGACGAGGGCCGTCGGCAGGATGGTCACGCTCGCGACGAACCAGGCCTGCTGGATGAACTCCCGTGCCTGGAACGGCCGTCGGGGGAAGGTCCGGACGACGTCCAGAGCCATGGCGAACAGGCTCCCGGAGTGCCGCAGCGCTCCGATGGGGGACAGGCTCATGCGTTCGCCCCGCTCTTCCGGTGCAGCTCGGCTTCGCGCCTCGCGATCGCCTCCCAGCGGGGCGACCGGGGGATGCCCGGCCCCGGCAGCAGGCGGGGCGTCAGCTCCTGAACGGGCGCCCTGTCGACGAGTTGGGCGAGCTCCTGCTCGACCTGCCCGGCGTCCTTCTCCTCCGCCATCCCGATCGGACCCTGCATCCGGCCGTTCAGGAACTGCCGCACCACCGGCTCCTCGCTGGTCAGCAGCTGCTCGCGGGGCCCGAACATGACCAGCTCACGGCGGAACAGCAGCCCGATGTTGTCCGGCACCTGGCGGGCCGAGGCGATGTCGTGCGTGACGATCAGGAAGGTCGCGTCGATCTGGGCGTTGAGGTCGACGATGAGCTGGTTGAGGTAGGCGACGCGTACGGGGTCGAGGCCGGAGTCGGGCTCATCGAAGAGGATGATCTCGGGGTCGAGGACCAGGGCCCGTGCCAGCCCCGCCCGCTTGCGCATCCCGCCCGAGATCTCCCCGGGCAGCTTCTCCTCGGCGCCGATCAGACCGACCAGGTCCATCTTCTCCAGCACGATGCGCCGGATCTCGCTCTCGGCCTTGCGGGTGTGCTCGCGCAACGGGAAGGCGATGTTGTCGTACAGATTCATCGAGCCGAACAGCGCGCCGTCCTGGAACAGCACGCCGAAGAGCTTCCGCACCTCGTACAGCTCGTGCTCACGCAGCTTGGTGATGTCCCGGCCCGCGACCTTCACCGACCCCCGCTCCGGCTTCAGCAGCCCGACGAGCGTCTTGAGGAACACCGACTTGCCCGTGCCCGAGGGGCCGAGCATGACCGAGACCTCCCCGGCGGGCAGCGTCAGCGAGACGTCCCGCCAGATGACCTGGTGACCGAAGGACTTGGTCAGCCCTTCCACACAGATCTCGACACCCATCCGGTTCACCCTTCAGCCCGTGGAGCAGCTCCGACATCTGCTCTACGGGGAGGGGCGGGGGGTCCGTCGCTGCGGACGCGGATTTTTTTCCGACGTGGCAGTGCGGGGATGCGGGGGAGCTGAGGGAGCTCCCGGCCGGGGGCCGTGGCTGGTGTCAGGGTGGCCTGGGTGGACCTCCGGTACTGCCACGGTGGGCAGTCCCGTCACCGGCATCTCCGGCAGGGCCGGCGCGGACAGTGGGAGCGGCGCTCCGTTGGTGGCCGGCCCGGTCGGCAGGGCTGTCACTGGCACCGCGGGTAGGGGCGGCACGGATACGGGGAGTATCGGACCGTCGTCGGCCGGCCCGGTCGTCTCCCGGCCGAGGCGCGGCATCCGCCGCTACGGACCCGGTTCTTCGAGCGCCCTCAGGGCGTCTACGGCAGGGCGGCCGGGGTGCCGCCGGGCAGTGAGGCGGATGGAACGGCGGGGACGGCGGACCGGACCGGCAGCTCCGGCGTGGTGGGCCCGTCCTCGACGTCCGGTAGGTCCGTGACCTGCGGGAGAGAGGGGACGCTGGGCAGCTGCGGGACCTCCGGTGCCGCCACGGTCGGCAGTGCCGTCACCGGCACCTCGGGCAGGGGCGGCACGGACAACGGGAGCAGTGGAGCGTCGTCGGCCGACCCGGTCGTCTCCCGGGCGGGTGCCGTGGCCGACGGCTCGCCCGGTCGCAGGGCACCCGATCCGTCGCCGGAGCCGTCGGGGCGTAGCGCCTCCGGGGCGTGCGACGCCGGCGGGCGGGGTGCGGGGGCGGTTCCGTTGCCGTCGCCGTCGAGCGCGTACGGCAGTACGAAGCCCGCCACCGCCAGGGTCGCCGCCGTAGATGCCGCCGCTACGGCCTGGGCCCTGCCGGTTCCGCGCGGTCGCCCCCAGCCGATCAGGAACAGCGCGAATCCGAGCGTCGCGGCCAGTGAGTTCCGCAGGGTCCGGCGGGCGCGGGCCAGCAGGGACTCGACGGTCCGGTAGCTCAGCCCCATCTTCACGGCGACCTGGCCGACGTCCAGGTCCTCGGACTTCAGCCGGAGCGCCTCCGCCTGCCGGGCGGGCAGCTCCCCACTGCGCACCGCCAGCCACCTCGCCTCGGCCCGGTCGCACACCGCCTCCTCGACGGGCACCGGGCCGGGGGCGTGCAGCGTAGGGCGGGTGTGGACCTCGGCCTCGCGGTTGACCTGCCGGTAGCGGTCCACGCACAGCCGCATCGTCACCGTCGTCAGCCAGGCCGCGAGCCGCTCGTCGTCCAGGTCGGGGCGCTCGGCGGCGCGCAGCATCGCCTCGTGCACCGCGTCCTCGGCGTCCTCCTGGCTCACCGACCTGCGCCGGGCCACCTTGAGCAGCTGCTCGCGGTGGCTCCACATGCGTTCCCAGCGGTCCCCGGCCGCTGCCGTCTCCGCGGACATGTCCGTCGCCATGAGGGCCCCTTCGCGCTCATCCGCCGGAATCTTGCTGTCCGGCGAGGGGCGACATTACCTGCCAGTAGTCGCGGTTGTGGAGGGGGAGGCGGTCATCCTGTTCGCGTTCGCTGAAGATCCTCAGGTATCACGTGCTTGACTCCGCTCTTCGGGGAAGGCGAACGCCCATGGCCGGCAGGGGACTTGGGGGGCGGACGATGAATGGATCCCGGGCTGTGCCCACGGACGGACTCTGCCCGGTCTACGACGAGACCGGCGCCGCGTCCGCACGCTTCCTGCTCTGGCTGACCGGGGAGACCGGCGGCACCGCCGGACACCGGGTGCCCAGCGCCGCCTACGCACCCCACGAGCCGTGCAGCCTGGACCTCGTCGAGGGCGTCGTGGAACGCCTGGCCGCGCTCGGCTGGATCGCCGTGCACAACGACTCCGGCGCCGTGCCACCCCTGGTCAGCCCCACCGGCACCGGGCTCGAAGAGGCCCGCGCCTGGGACGAGGCGTACGCCGACCGGGACGCCCGGCGCCGGTACGCCAAGGCGGCCCTGTTCGCCTGGTGGGACCGGGCCGGGCAGCATCGGGACGGCGAGTCGGACGCCGAGGACTTCCTCTGGGCGCGGGAGGCCTTCTACTGCGGCCGGCAGCTCGGGTTGGAGGACCTGGAGTACGCCAGGGACCACCTGGACCTGCCCACCCCGGTGCATGTCGGCGTCGGAGAACAGGGCGCCGGGGTGTTCCTGTCCTTCGAGCAGCTGGCCCAGCTGGTGCAGGCGTCCCGCCCCGACCTCTCCGAGAGCGACAGCGAGGTACGGCAGGTGCGCGAGCTCGCCGGCGCCCTGACCGAGGCCTCACGGCGCGGCGCCGAGCCGGACGCGGGCATGCTGGAGCGCTTCCTGAAGCACAGCAGGGACCTGGTGGGCCGGGACATGGCGTCCGGCATCGTCTCCGAGATCATCAACTCGATGCTGAGGCTGGGATGAGGGACCCCGCGGGCCGCACACCCGCGTCGGAGGAGCAGATCCCGGAGGCGTACGCCCGCCAGCCGCTGCTGCGCCAGCTGGTGCCCCGCCTGGTCGGCCTGGAACGTGACCGGCACCGCAGACGACGTCACCACGAGTTCGCCGAGGACCTGCCGGTGGTCCTGCTCAGCGGGCGGCACGGCACCGGTAAGAGCGCCATGCTGGACGACCTCCAGCAGGCCTACGCCCCCGACGCCGGCCCCTGGCCGGGACCGCGCGTGCCGTTCGCGCGGATCAACTGCACGGAACTCCAGGAGCGGGCCCGGGTGGGCCCGGAGATCTCCAACAACTCCTTCGCGGTGGAGGTCCTCGTCGAGCTCGTCACCCAGCTGTCCCGTCCGGTCGCCGGGTTCGGGCGGCTCCGCTTTCCCCGGACCACCGCCGGGCTGCTCGCCGTGGTGTCCGCCCGGCGCCCCGGCAACGACGACGAGCTGCGGGTGGCCGACCGGCACACGGCCGCCCTGATGGGCCCGACTCGGACGCCCCTCCCGATCCACCGGACCGGCAGCTGTACGTCAGGGCCGCCACCACGGCCTCGTCCATCCCCGCCCCCCTCTTGTCGCATCAGGCGCCGAGCGCCGCCAGCACGACGGACCCGGCCTCCTCCTGGACCTGGCGCAGATGGTCCGGGCCGAGGAAGGACTCCGCGTAGATCTTGTAGACGTCCTCGGTGCCCGAAGGGCGGGCCGCGAACCAGGCGTTGGCGGTGGCGACCTTGATCCCGCCGAGGGCGGCGCCGTTGCCGGGGGCCTCGGTGAGCACCGTGGTGACCGGTTCGCCGGCGAGGGTGTCGGCGGTGACCTGGCGCGGGGACAGCTTGGCGAGTAGCGCCTTCTCCTCGCGGGAGGCCGGGGCGTCGACGCGCGCATAGGCGGGGGCGCCGAAGCGGTCGGTGAGCTGCGCGTAGTGCTCCGAGGGCGTCTTGTCGGTGACGGCCGCGATCTCGGAAGCGAGCAGCGCCAGGATGATGCCGTCCTTGTCGGTGGTCCACACCGAGCCGTCGCGGCGCAGGAAGGACGCGCCCGCCGACTCCTCGCCGCCGAAGCCGAGCGTTCCGTCGGACAGGCCGTCCACGAACCACTTGAATCCGACCGGGACTTCGACCAGCGGTCGGCCGACGTCCGCCGCGACCCGGTCGATCATGCCGGACGACACCAGGGTCTTGCCGATCCCGGAACCCGCGGGCCACTGCTCCCGGTGCGAGAACAGGTAGGAAATCGCCACGGCCAGATAGTGGTTGGGGTTCATCAGGCCCCCGTCCGGTGTCACGATGCCGTGCCGGTCGGCGTCGGCGTCGTTGCCCGTGGAGATGTCGAACCGGTCGCGCTGCTCGATGAGCGAGGCCATGGCGTACGGCGAGGAACAGTCCATGCGGATCTTGCCGTCCCAGTCCAGCGTCATGAAGCGCCAGGTGGGATCGGTGAGCGGGTTCACCACCGTCAGGTCGAGCCCGTGCTGTTCGGCGATCCGGCCCCAGTAGGCGACCGCGGCGCCGCCGAGCGGATCGGCGCCGATGCGCACGCCGGCGGCGCGGATCGCCTCCAGGTCCAGCACGTTCGGCAGGTCGGCCACATAGGTGCCGAGGAAGTCGTGGCGGCCGGTGCCGGGTGCGGCCAGGGCGCGGCCGTAGGGGATGCGTCGTACGTCCTTCAGACCGCCGGTGATGATCTCGTTGGCGCGGTCCTGGATCCAGGAGGTCGCCTCGGAGCCGGCCGGGCCGCCGCTCGGCGGGTTGTACTTGAAGCCGCCGTCGGCGGGCGGGTTGTGTGAGGGGGTGACCACCACGCCGTCCGCGAGGCCGGACGTGCGGTTCCGGTTGTGGGTGAGGATGGCGTGCGAGACCGCCGGGGTGGGCGTGTAGCCGTCGGCCTGGTCGATGAGGACGGTCACGTCGTTGGCGGCGAACACCTCCAGTGCCGTGATCCGCGCGGGCTCGGACAGGGCGTGGGTGTCGGCGCCGAGGAAGAGGGGGCCGTCGGTGCCCTGGGCGGCGCGGTACTCGCAGATGGCCTGGCTGGTGGCCGCGATGTGGTCCTCGTTGAACGCCGCCGCGAGGGACGAGCCGCGGTGTCCCGAGGTGCCGAACGCCACCCGTTGCCC
This sequence comes from Streptomyces dysideae, assembly GCF_001514305.1. Lineage (GTDB taxonomy): Bacteria > Actinomycetota > Actinomycetes > Streptomycetales > Streptomycetaceae > Streptomyces > Streptomyces dysideae. The sequence continues at coordinate 70,279 of NZ_KQ949112.1, read as the reverse complement.
GGGGTCGGCCGGGTCGGGGTGCAGCGCGTAGTACGCCGTGACCAGGCGGGCCACATCGATGAGGTCCTCGGGCCCGGCGACCTGCCCCGCTCGCGCGTTCTGCATTGCCCCGCTCCTCCGCAAGAGTCGACCGTTGGGTACGGCCCTCATTCTCCCCTGCCCGGCCCGCAGGGACGCACACCGGGCGGCCGTTGTGCCACGCGTCCGGCGGGTGCGACGATGCAGGTCGGCGAGCGAAGGGACACCGACGTGAGGCACGAGGACCAACGGCCGCCCGCCGCGGTGCTGTTCGACGCACTGGGCCCTGACTACGAGAAGGCGTTCGGCCATGCCCCCGCGCACCTGTCCGCGCTGGAGTGGCTGATCGAGCGGCTGCCGCCCGCGGCGCGGACGCTGGACGTGGGCAGCGGTACCGGGCGGCCCACCGCGGCCGCGCTCATCGAGGCAGGGCACTCGGTGCTGGGCGTCGACATCTCCCCCGTCATGGTCGAACTCGCCGCCCGTCAGGTCCCCGAGGCCGAGTTCCGCTGCGGCGACATCCGGGATCTCCCGCTCGAGGCGGACTCGTTCGACGGCGTGTGCGTGTTCTTCTCGCTGCTGCAGATGACCCGCGCCGAGCAGTCGGCTCTGACGCGGCGCCTGGCCCTGGCCCTGAGGCCCGGCGGGCATCTGGTGCTGGCCACCGTGCCCGCGGACGTGGAGGACGTCGAGGTGGTCTTCATGGGCCGGCCGGTCCGCGCGACGAGCTTCGCCGAGGAGGACGTCACCGGCATGGTGGGGGCGGCGGGGCTGACGGTGCTGTCCCGACACAGCACCACCTTCACCCCGGACCACCCCGGCGGCAGGCCCGAGCCCCACCTCTTCCTGCACTGCCGCCGCGACGAGACCGGGCGCTGACACTCAGGCGCTTTCCACCAGAAGGTCACCGCCCTCGACCTGCTGGGTCCGTACCGGGATCTCGTGGCATGACCTGCCGGACCGCTCTGGGCCGTGGAAGAAGGTGCAGGGCGGAGGGATGCCCTGGTCGGTTAGGGTCGCGTTGTGGCGGACGAAGCGACTCCGTCCCGGTGAAATTGATTGGCCTGGGGTGCATTGCGGCTGTGAAGCGGTCGACTGGTGCACCCCCGTTGTGCCCTGATGTGCCCCCGCGGTGGGTGATCTGGGTAAACGTGCAGGTCAGAGGCGCGTTCTGGGGGCACAATGCGATTGAGAGTGGAGTTCACGACCGAGCCCTTCGACCTCGACGAACCACCCGCGCACGCGCTGGTGGCCCGCCAGGTCGTCGAGGCGGCCGAGCTGGACTCGGTGGACGTCGGCCCGTTCGGCAACACCGCCGAGGGCGGTGCCGACGGGGTCCTCACCGCCGTGGACGCCCTGCTGCGCAAGACCCTGGAGGCCGGGGCCACCCGGATCTCGCTCCAGGTCAACGTGGTCGGGGAGGACGAGCAGTGACCGGCGCCGCGGACGAGCCGTTCATCGCGGCCGTGAAGCCGCTGGTCGACGCCATGGGCGGCGAGCTGCTCCCGCCCGACGAGGCCGGCCCCGACGACGTCGTCCTGTCCTGGGAGGGCACCGACGTGGTCGCCGTACGCCTGCCCCAGCTGGCCGACTCCCTGGACCACATCCTGGCCGCCATGGAGCGCAAGAAGGGCAAGCCGCTCGCCGACCTGGACCGCAAGGCCAAGCAGGAGGTCGTACGGATACTCGAGGCGCGCGGCGCCTTCTCCGTACGGCACGGCGTGGAGACCGTCGCGAGCGCACTGGGCGTCAGCCGCTTCACCGTCTACAACTACCTCAACCGCGAGAAACAAGCCTGATCGACGGGTCTTGTAACCCGGAATTTTCAACAAAGTGTTGACGCGGTCTTTCGGAGGGCGTTAGCTGGCGGCAGCCCTTTCAGTACAAGGCCGCGGAGGCTCCCGTGACGTCCACACCCACGCCGTCGGGCCTGGCCCGGTTCAACGCCATCGAGGAGCACGCGGTCTTCGCCGCCCTCCACGAGGTGTGCGCCTCCACGGCATGGGCCAAGCGGCTGCTCGCCGCCCGTCCGTACGCCACCACCGACGACCTCTACGCCGAGAGCGACGCCGCGATGGCCGAGCTGACGCCCGGGGACCTGGCGGAGGCGATGGCCGGGCACCCGCCGATCGGCCGCCCCAAGGACGGCGACCCGACCTCGGCCCGGGAGCAGCGCGGCATGGCCGGCGCCTCCGAGGAGCTCGGGGCGGAGATGCTCGAACTGAACCTGGCCTACCAGGAGAGGTTCGGCCATGTCTTCCTGATCTGCGCCAGCGGCCGCACCGGCGAGGAGATGCGCGACGCGGTCAAGGAACGGATCGGCAACTCGCCGGAGCAGGAGCGGGAGATCGTCCGCACCGAGCTGGGCAAGATCAACCGTATCCGCCTGGCCCGACTCGTCGAGGACGACGACTGAAGAGGACGCCTGACCATGAGCACCAGCACCACAGCCTCCGTGTCCACGCACATCCTGGACACCAGCATCGGCCGCCCCGCCGAGGCCGTCGCCGTCCACCTCTCCGCCCGTAGCGGGCGGGCCGCCCATTACGGGCAAGGGGGAGACTGGCAGGCGCTCGGCGGCTCCGCGACCGACGTGGACGGGCGGTGCAAGGACCTCCCGGCACTGCCGGAGGGGACCACACACGTACGGCTCGACTTCGCGGTCGAGGCGTACTTCGAGAAGTTCGCGAACAAGCAAGCCGATGCGCAGCAGGACGCCCCCGCGAATCGGGACAGCGGTGCGTTTTTCCCAGAGGTAGCGATCACCTTCGCCGTGAAGCCCGGCGAGCACTACCACGTACCGCTGCTGCTCAACCCGTTCGGCTACTCCGTTTACCGAGGGAGCTAGCAGAAGATGACTGACAATTCCCGGCCCGCCCGCCCTGTGATCCTGGGACAGAACCAGTACGGCAAGGCCGAGAACCGAGTCGTGAAGATCACGCGGGACGGCGCCACCCACCACATCAAGGACCTCAACGTCTCGGTGTCGCTGAGCGGCGACATGGACGAGGTCCACTACTCCGGCTCGAACGCCCACGTCCTGCCGACCGACACCACCAAGAACACGGTGTACGCGTTCGCCAAGGAGCACGGCATCGAGTCCGCCGAGCAGTTCGGCATCCACCTCGCCCGGCACTTCGTGACGAGTCAGGAGCCGATCAAGACGGCCCGTATCCGTATCGAGGAGTACGCCTGGGAGCGGATCGAGGCATCGGACGCCAACTCCCGGTTCATCGGCGCGGACGAGGCCAAGCACTCCTTCGTGCGGAAGGGCCAGGAGACCCGGCTCACGCAGATCACGTACGACGGTGAGTCGTGGGAGGTCGTCTCCGGCCTCAAGGACCTGGTCGTGATGAACTCGACCAACTCCGAGTTCTGGGGCTACGTCAAGGACAAGTACACGACGCTCCAGGAGGCGTACGACCGCATCCTGGCCACCCAGGTCTCCAGCCGCTGGCGGTTCAACTGGACCGACGACGAGCAGCGGATGCCCAACTGGGAGAAGTCCTACGAGCAGACGCGGAAGCACATGCTCCAGGCCTTCGCCGAGACGTACTCGCTGTCGCTCCAGCAGACCCTTTACCAAATGGGTTCACGGATCATCGACAACCGCAGCGAGATCGACGAGGTCCGCTTCTCCCTCCCGAACAAGCACCACTTCCTGGTGGACCTGGAGCCGTTCGGGCTGAAGAACGCCACCGAGGACGGTGCCGTGTACTTCGCCGCCGACCGCCCCTACGGCCTGATCGAGGCGACCATCCTGCGGGACGGCTGCGAGCCGAAGATCCCGGTGGACCTCACCAACCTCTGATCAACTCCATTTTCGGCACCCGTGGCCGGGGAATCGGTCCTCCCGGCGCCCCGGCCACGGCACTCAAAACTCCCGGGGTCCTGCCGTGCCCTCTCCACAGAACGCAAAGGACGAACCATGGCAGCAGACCGGCGCATCGTCATCGAGAACTGTGCGATCGCGACCGTCGACGCGAACGACACCGAACACGCCTCGGGACATGTGGTCGTCGCCGGCAACCGCATCGAGTCGGTCGGCGCGGGCCGGGCCCCCGAGGGCCTGGAGAACGTCGCACGCCGTATCGACGCCTCCGGCCACCTCGTGACCCCCGGCCTGGTCAACACCCACCACCACTTCTACCAGTGGATCACCCGGGGCCTGGCCACGGACCACAACCTCTTCAACTGGCTGGTCGCGCTGTACCCGACGTGGGCGCGCATCGACGAGCCGATGGTGTACCAGGCCGCGCAGGGCTCGCTCGCGATGATGGCCCGCGGCGGCGTCACCACCGCCATGGACCACCACTACGTCTTCCCGCGGGGCTCCGGCGACCTGTCCGGCGCGATCATCCGCGCCGCCCGCGAGATGGGCGTCCGCTTCACCCTCGCCCGCGGCTCCATGGACCGCAGCGAGAAGGACGGCGGCCTGCCCCCGGACTTCGCCGTCGAGACCCTGGACGGCGCGCTCACCGCCACCGAGGCCACCGTCAAGGAGCACCACGACGCCTCCTTCGACGCGATGACCCAGGTCGCCGTCGCCCCCTGCTCCCCCTTCTCCGTCTCCACCGAACTACTCCGCCAGGGAGCCGAGTTGGCCCGTCGGCTCGGCGTACGGCTGCACACCCACGGCTCGGAGACCGTGGAGGAGGAGCAGTTCTGCAAGGAACTGTTCGGCATGGGCCCGACCGACTACTTCGAGTCCACCGGCTGGCTCGGTGAGGACGTGTGGATGGCGCACTGCGTCCACATGAACGACTCCGACATCGCCGCCTTCGCCCGCACGAAGACCGGCGTCGCCCACTGCCCGTCCTCCAACGCCCGCCTCGCCGCCGGCATCGCGCGCGTCCCCGACATGCTGGCGGCCGGCGTCCCGGTCGGCCTCGGCGTCGACGGTACGGCGTCCAACGAGTCCGGCGAGCTCCACACCGAGCTGCGCAACGCCCTCCTCATCAACCGCCTCGGCGCCCACCGCGAGGCCGCCCTCAACGCCCGTCAGGCGCTGCGCCTCGGAACGTACGGCGGCGCCCAAGTCCTGGGCCGGGCAAGCGAGATCGGCTCCCTTGAGCCGGGCAAGCTGGCCGACCTGGTGCTGTGGAAGCTGGACACCCTCGCCCACGCCTCGATCGCCGACCCGGTGACCGCGCTGGTCTTCGGCGCGGCGGCGCCGGTCACGGCCTCGTTCGTGAACGGCCGTCAGATCGTCGAGGACAACCGCCTGCTGCACGCCGACGAGGACGCGATCGCCCGCTCCACGCGCGCGGAAGCACAGCGGCTGGCGCGGATCGCCGTGCAGGGCTGACCAGTTGAAGAACTCCGGGTGGGAGGGACGGCTCCCGACCGGAAGCCGTGGACCCGAGCGGGGTCCATGGCGGCCGTCGCCGGGGCGTGCGTAGGACGCGTACGCCCCGGAACGGTCCTCCCGTCCGCCCCCGGTCCTTCCCCCCACTCTCGGCTTCGCTCGAGCGGGAGGTGCCCCCATGCCCGCGCAGCACCTCCATGACACCTACGTCGGAGCCGACGTGTTGACCGACCGGAGGAGAGCCGCAGTGCCAGCCCAGCCAGTCCACCCGCTCATCGCCGTCGTACCCCGCCCGGTGCTCGGCGGCGCGGGTGTGGTCCTGTTCGGCTCGGTCGCGGGCCAGCGGTATCCAGACCCTGGCCCGGGCCGGCCTGGACCAGGACAACAACGTCCTGGTCGTCGCCGTCTCCCTGGCCGTCGGCATCATCCCGATCACCGCGCCGGAGTTCTACCACGCCTTCCCGGAGACCGCGAAGATCGTCCTGGACTCGGGCGTCTCGACGGGCTGTGTGGCCGCCGTCCTGCTGAACTTGGTCTTCAACCACCTCGGCAGGAACCCGGACGCGGACGACGTCACGGCACCGATGGAGCCGGTGACCACATCATGAGGTTGGCGAGCAACTCCGCCTGCTCGACGGCGTCGTCCAGGGCATGGTGCGTGTGCCGGCGCCGCGACAGCAGCTCGCGCGGCATCGTGCCCTTGGCGACGGCCCGCAGCGGGAGCCGTGCCTTCGTCGCGTAGAGGGTCTTCATGTCCAGACAGCCGGAGTGCCCGAAGGGGCTCGTGCCGGTGAAGCGGATCAGATACCAGTACAGGAAGGTCCAGTCGTACGACGCCGGATAGCCGGCCATCACCGGCTGGGCGCCCGCGCTCACCTCGTGGACCCAGTCGGTGAACTCGGCGAGTGCGACGGCCGGTTCGGCGCCCTCGGTACGGAGCCGCTCCCGGTCGAGGCCGCTCACCTGGACTGACCTGGACGGTCAAGGACGCGGGGGACAGGTTCCGCGACTGGGTCGCGGGCTCACCGTCGACGCCGGGCCCGTCGGTGTCCGCGTCGGCATCGTCATCGGCGTCGGGGGCCAGTGGTGACCGGACACCGGAGGCGTCGCAGCCCACCTCGACCGCGCCCGAGGAACCGACAGCCGTCGCCTACCCCCTCCAGCTGCTGAACGAGGAGAACTCGCTGAGCTTCCAGGACCCGAGGCAGCCCAGGGAGGACCGCAAGGGCGACATCCGCTTCGCCTGCGAGGGGACCAGCTGCGCGCTGGCGAGCGACACCAGCGTGATCGCCATGCTGTACGGCGAGCCGGGCGCCACCTTGGACACGTGCCGGTCCGCCGTCACCGGCCACAACGCCGGCCGCAGCCTCCCGCTGGCCGCGGCGGCGGCCGGCAGCGAGATCTGCATCAAGCACAACTCCGGGGACATCGCACTGTTCGTGATCCAGGTGAAGTCGACGGCGATGCCGAACATCGGCTTCGTCACCGGGGACCTGACGGTCTGGCGGGCGGCTTAGGGGTCCAGGAGTGCTAGGAGTTCCAGGAGTTGTTGCCTGTTAGGGCACTAGAGCCCGAACAGGCTCGGGTCCGCGGCGAGTTCCTTGAACAGCTCCCCGGGGTCCGAGACCAGCTTGCGGGCCTTGAGGTCCATCAGTCCGCCGACCGCCGTGATCTCGGCGGCCACCGTTCCGTCGCTCTTGCGGATCGTCTGCTCCATACGGAACGTCTTGCCCCCGCCCCAGGTGAAGCCGCACGTCACCTCGACGTCGTCGCCGGCCAGCAGTTCGCGCCGGTAGCGGATGGTCGTCTCCAGTGCCACCGGGCCCACGCCCTTCCCCACGAGGCGGGCCTGGCTGATCCCCGCCTCCCGCAGCAGGCACCAGCGGGCGTGTTCCGCGTAGCTCAGGTACACGGCCTGGTTGAGGTGACCCTGCACGTCCGTCTCGTACCCGCGGACGGTCACCGGAACGGAAAACGGTTCGGTCACGGCTTCCCCTTCTCCTGCAACGGTTGTTGGTTGAACCGATCCTGACACGTGGCCTTTACATCCGTCTCGGGGACGCCAAGAGATAGCGGGCCCTCGTCCGGGGCTCGGTGTGCTCGCCGACCTGCCAGCCGGCCTTCTCCAGGGTGGCAGCGCAGGCCCGCAGCGCGTCGGTGTCCGGCTCGTGCACGGCGACGGCGTCGGGCTGCGGGGTCGCCCGTACGCGGTAGCCCTTCAGGTCCGGGCCGGCGGGCGGGTGCCCGGCCGCCTCCAGGGCGAGCGCGGCGGCCGGCACCAGATGCCTACGCTCCCAGTCACACGGCCGGTCCGTGGCACCGTCCGGGTTCGTCATCCGGCGCAGTTCCAGCAGCCCGTGCCAGGCGCTGTGCACCTCACGGCTACGGGCGGGGCCCGCCTCCGGCGCGTCCTCCTCACCCCCGACGCGCGCGGCGAACACGCCCCGGGCGGCAGGGGGGTCCGGCTCGGGCGGCGGCGCCTCCGGTTCGGCCTCCCGGATCCGGTGCCCGGCCGGCGTCAGAAAGTGGTCGTGCGGCGGCCGCGGATGCCGGAAGGCGAGCCCGCGCTTCACCAGCGCCGCGAGCTGCGCCTCCGTACCCCTCAGCCGTCCGCTGACGGGATCGGCGGCATCGATGACACGCCGCTGGGCTGCGGTCGGTGGTCTTGTCACGGCGTGCTCCTTCCCGGGCGCTGGGGCACTGGCCCCATCCGCTTCGAAGGCTACGACCCGGGTCTGACATTCCGCCCGGCGATCACCGTGCCGCACGGTTCCCGTGCGCGGCCTCAGCTCCCCGGGAGGCCCTGGACCGACTGCGCGAGTTGTCCGACCGCGACGACGAGCGGGGTCACGGGCTGGACGAACTCGTTGAGGCGGTCCAGAGCGCGCCGCAGGACCGTGGGCTCCGGTTCGGCCTCGTCGAGTTCCTCGCGCAGGCGGCGCAGTTCCCGGGTGGTGCCCTCGGGATCGGCGAGTTCCGTGCTGTGCTCCTCCAGCAACCGCTCGACGAGCGCGAGGAGTTCGGCCGTCCGTTCGGGGTCCTGTTGCTGGAAGGAGACCGAGCCGGAGAACGCCTGGGCGCCTGGCCCCACGGCCTGGTTGCCGACGTAGTGGGTGCCGCCGCTGATCATGAGGCCGTTGTTGACCGGAGGGTCCTGTCGCCCGTCGTCGTTGCGCATGATGAGGCCCCCTACTTGTCGGAACCACCGGCGGCGCTCCGGGCGGCCGCGCCGGACTGCTGCGGGATGTTCTGTGTGGCGGTCGCGCCCGCGCCGATCGCCTGGTTGCCGATGATGCTCGTCCCGCCCTGCTGGATGACGCCCTGGTTGAGGATGGTCTGCTGCTGGGCGCGGAAGTCGGTGGTGTCGTAGCCGTGCGAGTCGAGGAACTCGCGGATGGCGGCCAAGGTGTGGCGCTGCACCAGGGAGGTGATCCGCTCGGCGTCCACGACCTGGAAGTAGTTGTGGTACTCGGGGCTCATCGCCATCTCCCGGATGCTCACCCGGGCGCCGTAGTCGTAGACCGGGTCCTGCTCCATCGCCTTGATCTCGTCCGCCATCCGCCGGTTGTGGCGGGCCTCGAAACGGGCGTGGCGCCCCGCCCGGAACGGCGCGCCGATGAACGCCTTGCCCGTGTCGAGGAGGGCGTTCACCAGCAGCCCCCGCTTCGCCGCGGGAGTGAGGGGGCCGCGCAGGCGGTCCACGACGTGGTAGGCGGCGTGCACCGGGCCGAGCACGTGGTTGTCGATGTGCAGATGGAGCGTCTTGCCCACGGTCGAGAAGTGCAGGAACACGCTCGGCACCACGTCGCCGCCCCACAGCGGCACGTGGATCGCCAGGTAGTGGCGGACCGTGCCGGTCGGACGCAGCATGATCTGCTCGACCGCCTCGGCCGACAGCCGGGTGGCCGGGGCCAGGGTCGTGGGCCTGATGAACCGGTCGTCGTCCTCGATGGTCGTGCCGCTCGCGAAGACCCGGTCCTCGATGAGGAGGGAGCCGAGCATCTCCTCGCCGGAGGGTGCCGCCCCGTCCGAGGCGGCGCGCGCAGCGACCGCGTGGAGCCGTTCGCGCACGTGGTCGACGAGCTCGGTGACCGTGAAGGGCTGCGGCTCGGCGGGGCGCGCTCTCATGCCGGCGGGATCGTCGGCGGGCAGGAGCGGCACGGTGAGCGGCCACCTGGACCTGCTCGCCGCATAGCCGATGAAGGGGGTGTATCCGCTGTACAGGGTGACGTTTCCGTCCCGCGCCTCCTTGATGGCCGCGAGCCGGTTCGCGATCCAGTTCCGCCGGGGCACCGTGGGGCGGGGCTGCCGGGCGAACGTCTCGCGGGTCATGGTGGTGCGCAGCAGCCGGTCGATGTCGAGGTGATGGCGTACGACCGTCGCGTACGCGAACGCCACCGTGCCGAGGGACGCGAGCGCGGCCGGTACCCCGGCCAGATAGGAGCCGAGCAGCCAGCGCACGAATCCGGGCGCGGGCACGAGGGAGAGGATGGCGCCGATGTAGAAGGCGAGGAGTACGACCACCCCGGCCGCGATCCCGGTGCGCATCAGCACCTTGCGGTCGGGCTGGCGTTGGCCGCGGGTGGCCAGGCTCGGCTGGGAGCCGGGGCGCCCGGTGATCCCCAGGAACAGCAGGGAGAAGACGAGCCACAGCGGCGCGACGACGGCCACGACGGCGAAGGCCGCCGCGAGGCGCAGATCGCGCCGGTGGCGGATCTCCTGGGCCGCCAGGCAGTGGCGGACCACCGCCACCAGGTCGACGTCGGGCGAGGGGGCCACGGCGCTGGCCTCGTCGGCCAGGACGTCCTCCACCACCCGGTCGGCGAAGCCGTCGTCGACGTAGGCCGCGGCGCACAGATACCGGGTGACGTCACCCGGGGTGCTCCCGACCGGCATGTGGACCGGCGCGGTCGTCATGCCGAGCCCTCCCTCTCTCCTCCGTCGCGGCGCCGTCGCGGCGCCGATGGACCTCGTGGCGGATCTCCCCGGCAGCCCGGTGATCAGGAGCGCCAGCAGCACGCCGGCCGCGAGGCCGAAGATGAGAGCACTGCGCAGCAGGTTCTTCAGCAGCGTCTCGGTCGGCGCCAGGGTCACGTTGTCGACGAAGGCCTCGTGCATGCCCCACCACAGGAGGTTCGCGAGCAGCGCCGCCAGCACGCCCACCGTGAGACAGGCGAGCCATCCCGGCGTCCGGCGGGCCGCCAGCCGCGATGTGAAGAACGCGAGCCCCGCGAGCAGCACCAGGACACCGAGATCGTTCACGACCAGGGGAGCCGTGCCGCCGTACCGGTCGGAGGACACCCACCACCCCGGGGAGAAGGCGGCCTCGACGAACCAGCGCAGCGTCTCGTTCTCGGACCCCTCGATGTAGAACTTCTCCACGTAGAAGTCCGAGAGCGGCCGCTGCACCCATGGGCTGCCCGCGACGACCAGGAGCAGGACCAGCAGCGCGAGGCGGCCGCGTAAGCCCGATGGCGTGGCCGACACACGCCGACGAGACATCAACACCTGGGGTTCCCCCATCCCCGATCCCCGAGATCAGTGGCCGCACTCTATGACATCCCCGTTCTCCGCGACCGCGAATCCGCGAACATCGCCAAGCCTGACGACCACTACTGCCGGTACCCGCTCAGGAACCGCCCGATCCGCCCGACAGCCGCCTCCAGATCATCCGCGTACGGCAGGGTGAGGATGCGGAAGTGGTCCGGCGTCGGCCAGTTGAAGCCGGTCCCCTGGACGACCTGGATCTTCTCCCGCAGCAGCAGGTCCAGGACGAACTTCTCGTCGTCGTGGATCTTGTGCACCTTGGGATCGATGCGGGGGAAGGCGTACAGGGCGCCCTTGGGCTTCACGCAGGACACGCCGGGGATCTCGTTGAGCTTCTCCCACGCGACGTTGCGCTGTTCGTGGAGGCGGCCGCCCGGCGCGGTCAGCTCGGCGATGGACTGGCGGCCGCCCAGCGCGGCCTGGATGGCGTACTGCGCGGGCGCGTTGGCACACAGCCGCATGGAGGCCAGCATGGTCAGGCCCTCCAGATAGTCCTTCGCGTGCTGCTTGGGGCCGGTGACCACCAGCCAGCCGGAGCGGAAGCCCGCCACCCGGTACGTCTTCGACAGGCCGCAGAAGGTGAGGACCACCAGGTCGGGGGCGAGGGCCGCGGCCGAGTGGTGTACCGCGTCGTCGTAGAGGATCTGGTCGTAGATCTCGTCGGCGAACACCATGAGGCCGTGGCGGCGGGCGAGGTCGAGGATGCCCTCGATGATCTCCTTGGGGTACACCGCGCCGGTGGGGTTGTTCGGGTTGATGATGACCACGGCCTTCGTACGGTTCGTGATCTTCGACGCCATGTCGTCCAGGTCCGGGTACCAGTCGGCCTGTTCGTCGCAGAGGTAGTGCACCGCCTTGCCGCCGGCGAGCGTCGTCACCGCCGTCCAGAGCGGGAAGTCCGGGGCGGGGATGAGGATTTCGTCGCCGTCCTCGACCAGCGCCTGTACGGCCATCGAGACCAGTTCGGAGACGCCGTTGCCGAGGAAGACGTCGTCGACGTCGACGTCCAGGCCCCGCTCCTGATAGCGCTGGGCCACCGCCCGGCGGGCGGACAGGATGCCTCGCGAGTCCGTGTAGCCGTGCGCCTGGGGCAGCATCCGGATCATGTCCTGGAGGATCTCCTCCGGTGCCTCGAAGCCGAAGAGCGCGGGGTTTCCGGTGTTGAGGCGCAGCACGCTGTGGCCCGCCTCCTCCAGCGCGTTCGCGTGTTCGATCACCGGACCGCGGATCTCGTAACAGACCTCGCTGAGCTTGTTCGACTGCCGGAACTCCATGCGCGCTCGCCCCTCCGGTATCTGGTGTTGCTTGGTTTTACCAAGTTCGAGCTTGGAAAGTCCAACGACATGTCTAGACTGCGTCACATGTCACCTCGCCGAAGCTACGACCAGTACTGCTCCGCCGCCCGCGCGCTCGACGTCGTCGGCGACCGCTGGACCCTGCTGATCGTCCGGGAGCTCCTCGCCGGTCCCCGGCGCTACACCGATCTGCACGCGGACCTGCCGGGCGTCAGCACGGACGTACTCGCCTCGCGGCTGAAGGACATGGAGCGGGACGGGCTGTCGACCCGGCGCCGGCTGCCGCCGCCCGGTGCGGCGTACGTGTACGAACTGACCGGACGGGGGCGGGAGTTGCTGCCGGTCCTGCAGGCGTTGGGGGAGTGGGGGCAGGCCGAGCTGGGGGAGCGGCGGCCCACCGACGCCGTACGGGCGCACTGGTTCGCGCTGCCGCTGTCGCGGGCCCTGCGGGAAAGAGGGGCGGGCGAGGGGCTCGTCGAAGTCCGGCTGGAGGAGGGGGAGTTCCATCTGTACGTCGGTGCGGAGGACGGTCCTGTCTACGGCGACGGGCCCGCTCCCGGTGAGGCCGACGCGCGGCTGGTGCTGGACGCGGAGACGTGCGCGGCGATCGCGCGGGGGGAGCTGACCGTGACCGACGCGGTGCGGGGCGGCCGTATCGAGGTGAGCGGCGACGGCACGCAGGCGAAGGCGTTGCGGGACATGTGAAAGGCCCGCTGTGCCGGAGCACAGCGGGCCTCTTGACGGTCTGTCGGGCGTCCGGTGGGCGCAGCTGCGACGCCGTCCGCGCTTGACTGTCTGTCAGGCCCCCGGAGGCACCCGCGACGGCCGTCCCGCCCCACGCGTCAGCGTGTACCCGCCGACACCCGCGAGCGCGGCCAGCATGCCGCCGATCGCGGTCCACACCCACCGGTCGGACCACCAGCCGGACGCCCAGCCGCCGCTGGGTTCGAGGCTCGCGAGCAGTGCCTCCTTGGTCGACTCCTCCTCGCCGCCCTGGGAAACGGCCCCGGCCCCCGGTACGAGCGGATGTGCCAGTGAACCGTCCACCGCCGCCGACCCGCCGATGTCCTTGGAGCCGACCTGGACCGACGCGTCCACTGGCAGACCCAGGTCGGAGGCCGCCAGGTTCACGACCGTCAGCCGGATGTAGTACGTGCCCGGCAGCGGGTCATTGGCCCACGGCTCCGACCAGGCGCGGACGGTCCGCAGGACGCAGGCCAGTTCGACCGACGCGGCGTCCGCCGCGGCGGTACGCGTCTGCGCCCCGTACTGGCAGGCCTGGCGGCGGCGCAGACCGTCGTACACGTCGATCTGCCAGGTCTCGGCGGCATGCGTCTCCGGCAGCTTCACCGTCGCGCTGACGGTGGGCCGCTGACCGGCGTCCGCGGGGAACGACCAGTACAGGTAGTCGCCCGCGGAGCCGTTCGCCGTGGCCGTCTGGCCCTGCTCGATCTCGGTCGCCGTACGGAAGGACGTACCGGCCGCCGTGGGCGCCGAGCCGTCCTCCGACGCGCCGGGTGACGGCGTGGAGTCGGCGGCGGCCGGGGAGGCCGCAAGGCCGAGCATCAGTGCAGCGGTGCTCAACACACGTGTGATCCACATCAGTTGGTCCTCCAGACCGCGACGCGCCAGCGCGACAGCCAGCCCCAGACGAGACCGGCGAGGAAGCCGGCGAGGATCAGCGCGCCGAGCAGCCACCAGCCGCGCCCGAGACCGAAGGAGGCCACGTCGCTCGCCTCGCTCGGCGCGTCCACGACGTCGACCGTCAGTTCCAGCGGCAGACCGGGTGTGGTCTGCACACCGGAGGCCGCCGAGAAGGACTGGGTGACCTGGAGGCACACGGCCTCGGCCGGAGCGTCCTCCTCGTCGCTCTCCGCCTTCGGGTAGCGCAGACCGGTGGAGACGACGTCCGTGCGGCCGTTGCCCGCCGACTCGCCGCGCACGATCTCGCGGCCGTGCGTCGTCACCGCCCGCAGCAGCACCCCGTAGGAGGGGTTCACGGCCCGGTCGGCGCCCACGCTCACCGAGGCGCGCAACTCCTGGCCGGGCTCGACGTCGACGCGGTACCAGCGCTGCTTCCCGAACTCCTCGCGGTCGGTGTACAGACCGGACTTCAGGGTCGGCGCCTGCGCACACGCGGCGGCACCCTCGGTGGCCACCGGCGTCACCACCGGCGCGGCCGCCCGGTCCACCAACTGGTTGACCTTATCGGTGAGTTCGTCGGTGTGCTCGACCGACGTGTACGTCCCGCCGGTCGCCTCGGCGATGCAGCTCAGCTGCTGCCGCAGCTTGGTGTTCGGGACCAGGCCGAGGGTGTCGATGGTCAGCCCGATGCCCTTGGCGGCGATCTCGCGGGCCACCTCGCACGGGTCGAGCGGCGCGCAGGTGTCCTCGCCGTCGCTGATCAGCACGATGCGCTTGGAGCCGTTGCCACCGTCGAGGTCGTCGGCCGCCTTCAGCAGGGCGGGGCCGATCGGCGTCCAGCCGGTGGGCGAGAGGGTCGCCACCGCCGTCTTGGCCTCGGTACGGTCCAGCGGGCCCACCGGATAGAGCTGCGCGGTGTCCTTGCAGCCCGTCTGCCGGTCGTCGCCCGGGTAGTCGGCGCCCAGCGTGCGGATGCCGAGCTGGACCTCCTCGGGCGTCGCGTCGAGCACCTCGTTGAACGCCTGCTTCGCCGCCGCCATCCGCGACTGGCCGTCGATGTCCCGCGCCCGCATGGAACCGCTCACGTCGAGGACGAGGTTCACCTTCGGCGCGTCCTCGCCCGTGGGTTCGCCGGCCAACGCTCCGGCCGGGAAGGCGAGCCCGGCCGTCAGCGCGGCGAGCAGGGCACAGGCGCCTGCCGCCAGCCGTGTTCTTGTGATCATCGGCGGATCCTATTGACCCGGAGGGCCGGGCTCCAAAACGGGGCGTCAGAGGGCCCTCCAGCTCAGCGGATTGGGCAGCTGCGCCCACTGGTCACCGGGCGTCCCCGGTGACAGCCGCATCAGTGTCAGCGCCTTCGCGGGCAGCGGCTCCTCGCACAGCGCGACGAGATCCGGGGTGCGCGGCAGCTCCCGTACGGCCGTCTCCAGCGCCCCGCGCAGCGCCGCCGCCGACCCCGCCGTACCCGCCAGCGCGCCCGCCACCAGCGACCCGAACAGCTTGCGCCGCAGGGTCGTCTCGTCGTCGGTGACGATCCGTCCGGTCAGCTCCGGCACCGGGATGCCGCGCCGGGCCAGCCGGACCGGGCTGACGCGGATGTCGGCGAGGTCGCGGTAGACCAGCCGCAGCGGGGCCCCGGAAGCGGACAGCACGACGAGCAGGTTCTGACCGTGCGCCTCCAGCGCCACGCCCAGCTCCAGAAGCCGCAGCCCGACGGCGAGAGCGAGCCGCGTGAAGTCGGCGAGCCACGCCGGGTCGTCGGGCAGCCCGGTGGTGGCGAGCGCCGCCACCGGTACCACCCGGTCCCCGTACACCTGCGGCGACTCCCGCAACACGGCAGCGAGATCAGGGGAGTTGGCGGTGGCCGCCCCCAGCGTGCGGGTGACGTGCAGCAGCCCGTCGGTCCGGGCCGCCAGTGCCTCCGCGAACTCCGACAGGGTCGCCGACAGACCGATCGAGTACACCGAGATGTCCCGCACCGACGACGTCAGCCGGGCGCTCAGCGCCGTCTTGACATGCGGGCCGCCCGGTAGCGCGAGCGTCCGCAGGGACATCAACGGGTGCGCGGCGAGCCCCCCGTCGTACGGACGCTTGAGCACATGCTCCGCCTGCCACGGATGCACCGGCAGCAACAGCCGCTCCCCGTACCGCAGTTCGTCCGGCCAGCCGCCCGTCACCAGGCACTCCGCCGCCGGCACCGGCACCAGCCCCAGCTCCACGACCGGCCGGTGCTCGGGCCCGTACGCCAGCTGCTCGGCGACCGAGAAACCGGGCCGGGAACGGCAGTTGGGGTGATACGGATGCCCGTCGACCACCCCCTGCTCCCACTCCCAGTCGTGCACCGGCCACTCCTGCGAACGGTCCTCCTGCCCGGCCCGCGACAGCGCCAGCGACGCGACACTGTGGCCGAGCTCGGCGGCGAAGCCGGTGCCGTGCGGTACGCCCAGGTCGGTCAGCAGCCGGGCCGGATCGTCGTACGACACGCCGTCCAGCCGTACGGCGGTGACATACGCGCCGGTCGCGTACGGGTCGGCGTGCGGGCCGTGCAGCCGGCGGCCGTCGGAAAGGCGCAGGGTGAGGCCCTCCCGGCCGGACGCGCGGCCCGCGACCCACGGCAGCGGCTCGTACGCGAGGGCACGCCACAGCCGGGCCAGCACGGCGGCCCGGGCGCCGGGGAGCCCGGCCGCGTACCGCGGCACGAGGCCGGGGCGCACGGCCGCCAGCTCGGCGGCGACCTCGGCCTCGGCGGTGGGGGGACGGTGCACGGGCGGGCTCCTCGGGTACGAGTAGGACGTCAGGGCGGGCGGGCACGGCAGACATACTGATCGTCCCCCGCCCGCACGGACCGTAGTGACCGCAGAGAACGAGTGGATCGCGTGGACCTCACCACCCCGCCCGCCGCCGATGACGCCGCACGCGCCGACGCGCACGCGGTCGCGCCCCTCCTCAACTGTCTCCTGCGGGAGGTGGCACGGCCGGAACCCGGCGAGCGGTCCGTGTACCGGCTGCCCGGCACCGGCCGGCTGCTGCGCGTCCGCGGCGAGCGCCGGCCCGCCGAACCCGAACTGCGCGCCGACGGCGCCTGGCACCGCATCGGCCACCCCGAGCTCGTCAAACTCGTCGCCGAGGAACTGCGCCGCCACACCGGCCTGTCCAACCACGAACTGCCCGCCGAGATGATCGACAGCCGGGACGCGGTGGCCGCCCTGCTCACCGCACGCGCGCGTGCGACGCCGCCCGCGGACCCGTACCTGCTCTCCGAGCAGTCCCTCATCACCGGCCACCCGCACCACCCGGCCCCCAAGGCGCGCGGCGGCGGCCCCGTCGCCGGCTGGCTGCCGTACGCCCCCGAGGCGCACGCCCGCTTCCCGCTGGCGCTGCTCGGTCTGCGCGCGGACACGGTCGTCGAGGAGGGTGACACCTCGGCCCTCGACACCCTCGGCGAGGCCCCGCCCGGCTACCGGCTGCTGCCCGCCCACCCCTGGCAGCTGGACCTGGTGGACCTGGAACCGGCCTTCGCCGACGGCCGGCTGATCCGGCTCGGCACCACCTGCTTCGACACCTGGCCGACGGCCGCGATCCGTACGCTGTACGCGCCCGAGCGGGACCTGTTCCTCAAGTTCAGCCTGGACGTGCGGATCACCAACGACATAAGGCGGCTGTGGCGCCACGACCTGCTGAGGCTGCGCCGCACGGACGCGGCGGCCGGACGGGCCTTCACCGCGGGCCCCGCGGCCTGGCTCAGCGACCGCGGCTACCGCACCGCCGACTTCGCCTTCGAGGAACTCGCGGTCCTCGTCCGCGACGGCCTCCACGACCGCCTCCTGCCCGGCGCGACCCCCCTCCTCGCCGCCGGACTCATGGAGGGCTTCGCGGGCAGCCCCCTCGACGGTACGGCCGACCCGGCGGCCTGGTGGGAGGCGTACCTGCGCACGGTCGTACCGCCCGCCCTCACGGCCTTCGCCGACCACGGCGTCGTACTCGAGGCACACCTGCAGAACACCTTGGTCGCCGTCGACGCCGACGGCACCCCCGTGCAGGCCCTCTTCCGGGACGCGGAGGGCGTGAAGCTGCTGCCGGAGGTGGCGCGGGCGGAGGGCTGGGAGCGGCTGGTGTACTGCCTGGTGGTCAACCACCTGAGCGAGATCGCGGGCGCACTGGCGGAACGCCACCCCACGCTGGACCCCTGGCCCGCCGTACGCCACGAGCTGTCCCGCCACGACCTCCCCGAGATCCCGGACCTGCTGTCGGCGCCCACGCTCCCCGGCAAGACGAACCTGCTGCTGCGCTGGGCGGGCGCGGACGGTGCGGCCGCCCGCTATCTGCCCCTGCCGAACCCGCTGGCCCGCACGTGATCCGCACGGCCCCGGCGCCATCGCCGCGCTCTGTGGTCAGGCCGGATGAGGCCGGGACTGGACCGACGCCGAGTAACTCCAGGGGTTCTGGTGCCTGTTGGTGGACGAGCTGGAGGAGCTCGTTCTCAGCTCGCGAGCTTCGGCCTGCAGGTGCCGGACGCGCTGGGCAGTGGACCGCAGGGCGCGGATGGTCATGCGGTGCTCGGTGGACAGTGCGGAGCGGTCGCGGAGGCTGGCGCAGCGTGTGACCTGCTGCGATCGGCTCAGGCGCCGCAGTTCGGTGCGGAGGTCGTCCGGTGCGGCGATGCTCAGGGCCTTGAGCTGGTTGATGGCCGCGGTGGAGGCGTGCACGGCGCCCTGTCGGGTGGCCAGCAGCACGCGCATGGCCTCGCAGGCTGTGCGGATGGCGTCGAGCACGTCCGGGCCGAAGGTCCCGACTGGTGGGCCCAGTGGGAGTTCGAGGGCTCGCGGCCGGTGCTACGCGCGGGGAATGTGCCATCGGCCTCTTCCGGCTGCGCGGCGCCCCTGCTGCGGCACGGTGACGCTTCCTCCCGGGACCGAACGGCAGGAGGCCACGGAACGCCGCTGCCGTCTGCAGGCTGCGCGTTCACCCAGAGGCCGCAGTCGGAAGCGGTGGCCTGCCCGCTCGGTCACTGTCCGGCGCCTGCCACACCCGCACCAGGTGGTCGGCCACCCGCCCGGTACGCCCGGTGGCGACGTGGGCTGCTTTGCCCAAGACTCCCAGGCCACCTGCACCGGAGCGCCGAGGAAGTCCCCGCGTCGGCGCGTGCCCGGTGGGAGGCCACGAGGTCACGGTGGGCGTTCGGGTTCGGTCACCGCAGCAGGTGCGGGCTGCGGATCAGCCGTCCGGGATCCCGTGCCAGTCGTCCACGGTGAGCTGGAAGGAGGCGAGCCAGCCGACGATCGCGGCCCGCAGCATCACCAGGCTCGTTCGGCGGCTCGCTCCCACCGCGCTCGTGCGCCGGGCGGTCGTGGCGGCCGGTGCGAGCGCGGGTCCGTGGCTCATGCGGTTCACCGGGAGCCGGAGGCCGACCGGGTCCGGCTCGCGGACGTCGGGGCTGCTGCCGGTTTGGCCCGCTTGCGGTAGACGAGGTACGGGCGGGCAAGGTAGCCGATCGGGGATGACCAGATCCGGAGCCCCGTGATGTGCGAGTACTGCGGCTGCCAGGCCCTGGAGACGATCGACGAACTGACCCAGGAGCACGAGGAGGTCGTCCGCCTGATCAGCCACCTCCGCCCCGCCCACCAGGACGGTGACGTGGCCCGCATGGCGGAGTTCGCCCGCGAGATCACGACCGCGACCGTGCTGGGCCCCACACCCAGGTGGAGGAGCACGGCCTGTTCCCCGCACTGGCCGAGGACTTCCCCGAGCAGATCGCCGCCCTGGAGGCCGAGCACCGCCGCATCGAGGCGGTGCTGGCCGAGGCCGCCGACGGCGTGACGCCCGTGGATCCGGCCTGGCCGGAGTGCCTGTTGGAGGCCATGGCGATGCTGCGCGACCACATCCTGAAGGAGCAGGACGGCGTGTTCCCGGCGGCGCTCGCGAACCTGAGTACCGAACAGTGGGAAGCGGTCGAGGCCGAGCGCGTCCAGGTCGGCGGCACCCTGTCCCGGCCCGCCGCCTGACCGAGCCGCGCTGTCGCCCCGGCCGGGCGGCATCCCACGCAGCCCCTTGTCCCCGCTCGTCCGAGCGGGGACAAGGGGCTCGCTGTTCGTGGTGTGGCTGTTGACCTCCCGGGGGACAGCGGTCGTAGAGTCGTGTGCGGCCGGACCGATCAGGACACGCACGGGCCCCCGCGCCCGGGAGCGGAGTGCTTCGGTGAGCACGGACACCAGCCCAGAGCGGGCGCAGGCGGGCATGGACGGCGAGTTGGCAGAGGCGCTGGTGCGCTCGCGCCGGTTCTTCACGCGAGCCGAGGTCTCCGAGGACCTGCGCACCCTGCACCGCAGGGGCGGTCGGGAGGCGGACGAGTTCTACCGGGACCGCTGGTCGCACGACAAGGTGGTGCGCTCCACCCACGGGGTGAACTGCACCGGTTCGTGCTCGTGGAAGGTGTATGTCAAGGACGGCATCATCACCTGGGAGGCGCAGCAGACCGACTACCCCTCGGTCGGCCCGGACCGCCCGGAGTACGAGCCGCGCGGTTGCCCGCGCGGTGCGGCGTTCTCCTGGTACACGTACTCGCCGACCCGGGTGCGCTACCCGTATGTGCGTGGTGTGCTGCTCCAGATGTACCGGGAGGCGAAGGCGCGGCTCGGCGAACCTGTGGCGGCCTGGGCGGACGTCGTCTCCGATCCGGAGCGCGCCCGCCGCTACAAGGTAGCGCGGGGCAAGGGCGGGCTGGTGCGGGCGAGCTGGGACGAGGCGGTGGAGCTGGTCGCCGCCGCGCACGTGCACACCGTCAAGGAGTACGGGCCGGACCGGCTGGCCGGGTTCTCGCCGATCCCGGCGATGTCGATGGTCTCGCACGCGGCCGGAGCCCGTTTCTACTCGCTGCTCGGCGGGGTCATGCTGTCGTTCTACGACTGGTACGCCGACCTTCCGGTGGCCTCGCCGCAGGTGTTCGGCGACCAGACCGATGTGCCGGAGTCGGGGGACTGGTGGGACGCCGGCTATCTGATCATGTGGGGTTCCAACCTGCCGGTGACCCGCACGCCGGACGCGCACTGGATGGCGGAGGCCCGCTACCGCGGCCAGAAGGTCGTCGCCGTGTCGCCCGACTACGCGGACAACGTGAAGTTCGCCGACGAGTGGCTGCCCGCGCAGCCCGGCACGGACGGCGCACTGGCGATGGCCATGGGGCACGTGGTCCTCAAGGAGTTCTTCGTCGACCGGGGGACGGAGTACTTCAGGTCGTACGTGAAGCGGTACACCGATCTGCCGTTCCTGGTCACCCTCGACGAGACGGAGGGTGAGCCGGACACGTACACGCCGGGCAAGTTCCTGACCGCCGCCGACCTCGGCGGCGAGCCCGCCACGACCGAGCACGCCGAATTCAGGACCGTTCTGCTGGACGCGATGACCGGGCAGCCGGTGGTGCCCAACGGGACACTCGGCGACCGCTTCGGCGAATCCGGGGCCGGGAAGTGGAACCTGGACCTCGGCGACACGGACCCGCTGCTGTCCGCCGAGGGCGGTGGTGAGGCCCCGGTCGCGGTCGACATGCCGCGTTTCGACGCGCCGGACGGCAGTGCGGGGCGGCTGAGCCGCGGGGTGCCGGTGCGGCAGGTGGCCGGGCGCCTGGTGACCACGGTGTACGACCTGCTGCTGGCCCAGTACGGGGTGGCCCGCGACGGCCTGCCCGGCCGGTGGCCGGCGTCGTACGAGGACGCGGAGGAGCCGTACACTCCGGCCTGGCAGGCGGCGATCACCGGCGTGGACGCCGAGCGGGCGGCCCGCATCGCGCGGGAGTTCGCCGCCAACGCCGAGGAGTCCGGCGGCCGTTCGATGATCATCATGGGGGCGGGGACGAACCACTGGTTCCACTCCGACACCATCTACCGGGCGTTCTTGACCCTGACCACGCTGACCGGCTGCCAGGGTGTCAACGGCGGCGGCTGGGCCCACTACGTCGGCCAGGAGAAGGTCCGCCCGATCACCGGCTACTCGGCGATCGCGACGGCCGCCGACTGGAACCGGCCGGCCCGGCTGATGATCCAGACCGCCTACTGGTACCTGCACAGCGATCAGTTCCGCTACGACCCGTTCTCGGCCGACATGCTCGCGGCGGCGGGGCAGGCAGGCCCGTTCGAGGGGAAGGCCACCGCCGATGTGATCGCGCAGTCGGCGCGGATGGGCTGGATGCCCTCGTATCCGACCTTCGACCGCAACCCGCTGAACCTGGCCGACGAGGCCGATGCCGCGGGCCGCCCCGTCGCCGACCACGTCGTGGACGAACTCAAAGCCGGGCGGCTGCGGTTCGCGGGGGAGGACCCGGACGCACCGGAGAACTTCCCGCGGGTGCTGACCGTGTGGCGGGCCAATCTGCTCGGCTCCTCGGCGAAGGGCAACGAGTACTTCCTCAAGCACCTGCTCGGCACCGACCACGCCGTCCGTGCCCCCGAGGCGCCGCCCGACGCCCGGCCGAAGGACGTGGTGTGGCGGGAGGAGGCCCCGGTCGGCAAGCTCGATCTGCTGCTGGCCCTGGACTTCCGCATGACCAGCACCACGGTGTTCTCCGACGTGGTGCTGCCGGCCGCGACCTGGTACGAGAAACACGACCTGTCCAGCACGGACATGCACCCCTTCGTGCATGCCTTCAACCCGGCGATCGCCCCGCCCTGGCAGACCCGCACCGACTGGGACGCCTTCCACACCCTCGCGGGGGAGTTCAGCCGCCAGGCCGCCGGTCATCTCGGCGTCCGCAGAGACGTCGTCGCCGCTCCGCTGCTGCACGACACGCCGGACGAGATGGCCAACCCGCGAGGGAAGGTGCGGGACTGGAAGGCGGGGGGGTGCGACCCGGTGCCCGGCCGCACCATGCCGAAACTCATCACGGTCGAGCGGGACTACGGGGCGGTGGCGGAGAAGATGGCCGCGCTCGGCCCGCTCCTCGACACCCTGGGCGCCACCACCAAGGGCATCACCTTCAAGGTCGACCGCGAGCTGGAGTACCTGCGGCACAAGAACGGCACCGTGCGCGGCGGAGCGGCCGACGGGCGGCCCTCGATCGCGCGTGACACACACGCCTGCGAGGCGATCCTCGCCCTGTCCGGCACCACCAACGGCCATCTGGCCACCCAGGGCTTCCACGCCCTCGAGGCACGCACCGGCACGCAGCTCGCGGACCTGGCCGCCGAGCACGAGGGCAAGCAGATCACCTTCGCCGACACCCAGGCCGCCCCCGTGCCGGTCATCACCTCGCCGGAGTGGTCCGGTTCGGAGACGGGCGGGCGCCGCTATTCGCCGTTCACCGTCAACGTGGAGCGCCTCAAGCCCTGGCACACCCTCACCGGCCGCCAGCACTTCTATCTCGACCACGACTGGATCACCGCACTCGGTGAGCAACTGCCCGTCTACCGGCCGCCGTTGAACATGCACGCCCTGTTCGACGAGCCCCACATCGGCGACACCGGTGAACTCGGTGTGACCGTCCGCTACCTGACCCCGCACAACAAGTGGTCCATCCACTCCGAGTACCAGGACAACCTGTTCATGCTCTCCCTCTCCCGGGGCGGGCCGACCATCTGGATGAGCACCCAGGACGCGGCGAAGATCGGCGTGCACGACAACGACTGGATCGAGGCCGTCAACCGCAACGGCGTCGTCGCCGCCCGCGCGGTCGTCTCGCACCGCATGCCCGAGGGCACCGTCTACATGCACCACGCCCAGGACCGGCTCATCGACGTGCCCCGCACCGAGACCACGGGCCGGCGCGGCGGCATCCACAACTCCCTGACCCGCCTGCTGATCAAGCCGAGCCATCTCATCGGCGGCTACGCCCAGCTGTCGTACGCCTTCAACTACCTGGGCCCGACGGGCAATCAGCGCGACGAGGTCACGGTGATCCGCCGCCGTACGAATCAGGAGGTGGAGTACTGATGCCCCGTGACGGAATCACTGTTGGACGCTGCATGGCCCAGATGGCGATGGTGATGAACCTCGACAAGTGCATCGGCTGCCACACCTGCTCGGTCACCTGCAAACAGGCGTGGACCAACCGCACCGGCGTCGAGTACGTGTGGTTCAACAACGTCGAGACCCGCCCCGGCCAGGGCTACCCGCGCCGCTACGAGGACCAGGACAGGTGGCAGGGCGGCTGGGAAGTCAACAAGCGCGGTCGGCTCGCGCTGAAGGCGGGCGGCCGGTTCAAGAAGCTGATCCAGATCTTCTCCAACCCCAAACTGCCCTCGCTCGACGACTACTACGAACCGTGGACGTACGACTACGAGACCCTGACCAACGCGCCCCTTCAGGAGCACACGCCGGTCGCCCGCCCGAAGTCCCTGATCTCCGGCAAGGACATGAAGATCTCCTGGTCGGCGAACTGGGACGACGACCTTGGCGGCTCGCCCGACCACGGTGACAAGGACGTCCTGCTGAACCAGGTCGCGGAGAAGATCAAGCTCGAGTTCGAGCAGACCTTCATGTTCTACCTGCCGCGGATCTGCGAGCACTGCCTCAACCCGTCCTGTGCGGCCTCCTGTCCCTCCGGCGCCATCTACAAGCGCACCGAGGACGGCATCGTGCTGGTCGACCAGGACCGCTGCCGGGGCTGGCGGATGTGCGTGACCGGATGCCCGTACAAGAAGGTGTACTTCAACCACCGCACCGGCAAGGCCGAGAAGTGCACCTTCTGCTTCCCCCGCGTCGAGGTCGGCCTGCCCACCGTCTGCTCCGAGACCTGCGTGGGCCGGCTGCGCTACATCGGCCTCGTCCTCTACGACGCCGACCGCGTCCTGGAAGCCGCCTCCACCCCGGACGAGACCGGTCTGTACGAGGCCCAGCGACAGGTGTTCCTCGACCCGCACGACCCGCAGGTCATCGCGGCGGCGGAGCGGGCGGACATCCCCCGGGACTGGATCGAGGCCGCCCAGCGCTCCCCGATCCACGCCCTGATCAACACCTACAAGGTGGCACTGCCGCTGCACCCCGAGTACCGGACGATGCCCATGGTCTGGTATATTCCGCCGCTGTCCCCGGTGGTGGACGCCGTCCGCGACACCGGCCAGGACGCCGAGGACCACCAGAATCTCTTCGCCGCCGTCGACGCCCTGCGCATCCCCGTCGACTACCTCGCCCAGCTCTTCACCGCCGGCGACCCCGCCCCCGTCGACGCGGTCCTGCACCGCCTGGCCGCCATGCGTTCCTACATGCGCGACATCAACCTGGGCCGCGAGCCCGACGACGCCATCCCCAAGGCGGTCGGCATGAGCGGCGAGCAGGTCTACGACATGTACCGGCTGCTGGCCCTGGCCAAGTACGACGAGCGCTACGTCATCCCCCCGGCCCACGCCGAACAGGCCCACAAACTGGAGGAGTTGGCCACCCAGTGCAGCCTCGACTACGAGGGCGGCCCCGGCATGGGAGGCTCCGGCCCCTTCGGCGAGACCTCCGGCGGCGCCGCCCCCATCGCGGTGGAGACCTACCACGCCCTGCGCGACCGCCAGACTTCCGACACCCCGGCCACCCCCACCGACAAGGCCACCCGCGTCAACCTCCTCGACTGGGACGGAAAAAGCTCCCCGCCCGGCCTCTTCCCATCCGCTGCGGACGACGAGGACGGCCCCGCGTCATGAGGCGGCCGCGCGCAGGCGACGCCCTGGCCTGGCAGGCCCAGTCGCTGCTGCTGGCCTACCCCGACGAGCAGTTCCAAGAGCGCCTCACCCTGGCCCGCCGAGTTGCCGCCACCCAGCCGAAGGCGATCGGAAGTCCCCTCGCGTGCTTCGCCGAGCACACCGGCCGCATCCCGCTGCCGGAGCTGGCCGCCGCTTTTGTGGCCACCTTCGACCACCGCAAACGCTGCTGCCCCTACCTGACCTACTACGCCAACGGCGACACCCGAAAACGCGGCATCGCCCTACTGCGTCTGAAACAGACCTACGCTGCGGCCGGATGGCGTCTCGCCGACGACGAACTGCCCGACCACCTCGCCGTCGTCCTCGAATTCGCCGCCACCGAGCCCGCCCTCGGATTCCGGCTGCTCACCGATCACCGCGCCGGCCTGGAACTCCTGCGCCTGGCCCTGAACGACGACGGCTCGCCCTGGGCGCACGTCCTGGACTCCGTCTCCGCAACCCTGCCCGCCCTCGCCGGTGACGAACGCACAGCCGTCATGCGCCTCGCCGCCCAGGGCCCACCCGAGGAACAGGTCGGCCTCGACCCCTACGCATCCCCCGTGTTCCTGCCCGACCCCGTCGTAGGAGGCCCCCGATGACGCCACCCGCGCAGCCCCTGACCCTGGCGGCCGAGACCGGCACCGGCGGCATCCTGCTGTGGGTCGCCCTGCCGTACGTGGCGCTCGCGGTCTTCGTCCTCGGCCACATCTGGCGCTACCGCTACGACAAGTTCGGCTGGACCACCCGCTCCTCCCAGCTGTACGAGCGGCGCCTGCTGCGCATCGGCAGCCCGCTGTTCCACTTCGGCATCCTCATCGTGCTCCTCGGCCACATCGGCGGC
The DNA here is from genome assembly GCF_001514305.1 of Streptomyces dysideae. Lineage (GTDB taxonomy): Bacteria > Actinomycetota > Actinomycetes > Streptomycetales > Streptomycetaceae > Streptomyces > Streptomyces dysideae. The sequence continues at coordinate 43,972 of NZ_KQ949112.1, read as the reverse complement.
CTGGCCATCCCCGAGAGCTGGACGGAAGCGGCCGGCATCAGCGAGGACGCCTACCACGTCTCCGCCGTCGTCCTCGGCACCATCGCGGGCGTCGCCACCGTCGGCGGACTGGCCATTCTGATCTACCGCCGCCGCACCGTCGGCCCGGTCTTCTCGGCCACCACCCGCAACGACAAGGCCATGTACCTCTCCCTGACCCTGACCATCGCCCTGGGTCTGGCCGCCACCGTGGCCGCGAACATCGTCGGCGGCGGTTACAACTACCGCGAAACGATCTCCCCCTGGTTCCGCTCCATCTTCTACCTCCAGCCCGACCCGGACCTGATGAGCGAAGCGCCAGTGCTGTTCCAGCTGCACGCGCTCAGCGCCCTCCTCCTGTTCGCGTTCTGGCCCTTCACCCGCCTCGTCCACATGCTCACCGCACCGCTGGGCTACCTCAGCCGCCCCTATATCGTCTACCGCAGCCGCGACACCGGCCTCGGTGCCCGGGCCCCGCGCCGCGGATGGGAACGCATCGGCTGACGTAGCACCCCTTCGGGAGCAGAGGTGACGCCGAGGAGAGCGGTCGGTCATCGGCGGGTGACCCGGCGGGAAGCCCGCGGACGCCGGGTGTTCCGTCAGGTCGGCCGGGCGCAGGGTTTCCGGGTGACGGATGAGCAGGCCCAGGATGCCCTCGCCGCGCGGGTAGCGACCGATCCGGGCGATGGTCTCCTCGTCGACGCCCACGGTGAAAAACTGTGGTCCGGCCCGGCGCTCGTGTCTCTCCCTTCCCGACCATGGCGACGGCTCCCGAGGGGAGAGGTGTAGTGGCGCGGCGGCCCCTGGCCGTTCTGCTCACGCACGGGAGGCGGCTGCCTCGGGCAGTCCCGCGGACAGCCACCGCACCACCGTCTCGGCGCTGTACGGGCCGCCGTCGGGGGCGATGTGCCGCAGGAAGTCCAGATCCTGGCCGATGGTGACGACGGGTGGCTCCACCACGCCCCGCGGGCGGCGCTGCCCGAACCCGACGGCGGCCAGCAGCCCGTTGCACAGACATTGCCGCCCTTCGGTCCGCTCGGCGTCCCCGCCCTTACGGACGTACGCAGCAAGGGGCTCCGCAGGGCAGCGGTAATCGACGGTGCCGCGAGGGGTGCGGTAGGGCGTACGCAGATAACCGAGGTCACACACGCGGGCGCGGGCGGCACCGACACCGGGGTCGGCCAGGGTGCCGGGCAGGTCGGCGACCTTGAACGGGAACGCGGTCGGGGAGGCCGCCGGATCGTTGCGCACCGTCAGTCCGCCGGCCGGCGCACGCTCCATCAGCTGCCGCCGCAACCCCGCGTCCATACCCGACTCCTCGCAGAGCGCGAAGACACTGCCGAGTTGGACACCGGCCGCCCCGGCGGCCCTGGCCTCGCGGAGCTGCTCCGGTCCGCACTGGCCGCCGGCGATCCAGAACGGCAGACCGAGGCGGGCCATCTTCGCGAAGTCGGGGACGTCCCGGGGCCCGTAGACGGGATCGCCGTACTTGTCGAGGCTCAGCGGCCCGCGCGGCGGGGCACTGTGGCCGCCCGCGGTGTGGCCCTCGACGATGAACCCGTCCGGCCTGGTCTGCTCGTCGCGGTTCAGGTACGCGGCCAGCGCCGGCAACGAAACGATGGCCAGGACGCCGGGGCGGCGCAGGGGGGCAACGCGGCCCGGGTCCGCACCGCGCAGCACCGAGGCGGGGTCGAAGCGCAGCTCAAGGGGCTGCTCGTCGCCCGCCACGTCCACTCGCGTGGTGACCGGCTCCAACCGGGCGAGCCCGGTGGCGATCCCAGGGATCTGCGCGGGGATACCGGCGCCGACCAGGACGTGGTCCACACCCGCCAGGATCGCGCCGAACATGGCTGGGACGGTGGCGAGTTGGACCTTCTCCAGGTAGTTGACGCCGACCGGTCCGTCATGGCCCTCCTTGGCGAGCCAGACCTCGCAGAAGTTGGCGACAACGGTCAGTGACCGGGCCGGACACGCTTCGTCGGCCGTCAACATGGGGGTGGCCGCGAACAGCTCACCGGACCCGACCCCTCCCTCCACGAAGTAGCGCTCCCGCAGGGCGTCGGCGAGCTTCGGTACGGGGAAGGCGGCCAGCGCCCGCCTGAGGTGACCGCCCGGATCGCCGCTCTGGAGCACACGGATCAGCAGAGAGTCGAGAGCGGTGCCGGAGACGACCCCCAACTGCCCGGTGCGCGCGACCGCCCGGGCAAGCCGCCAGCCGGACACCCCCACACCCATTCCTCCTTGGATCAGCCATGGCAGGCCGGTCGCTGTCTGGAGTGCACTCATGGGTCCTCCCAAAACGTCGCAGCCGAACCAGGGAGAGACGAACCTCGGATCCGTACCCTCAGATCGGTAACCTACGGTTTCGTAACCTACGACAGCGTAACCTACGGCATCGTAAGTTGGTGCCCGGAGCCCTTGTTGTGCGGGGGCAGGCACCGGACGGGTCCGTCCGGTTGGGGCGGCGAGGCGCAAAGAAGCCGGTCCTCACGATCCCGTGGGGAGGGTGGGGACCGGTGAGCGACTGGCGAGTGCTCAGGAATCCGTGAACAGACCCTCAGTGGCGATGACAGACTCCGGCGTCGCCCGTGGCGCTGAAACCGCTACTGCTTGGCCTTCCCACAGCCGAGGCCGACGGGCAGGACGCCGGGGCGGCTCCCCGCCCACGGCGGCATATGGCACGATGCCGGTGACGGGCGCGGAGAAACGCCGGTGCGGGTCTGATGGCCCCAAGTCCGGAGCGGGCCCGCCCCTGTGACCGGGGGGCCGCCTCCCGCCGATAGCCACTGGCAGCCGGCACGAGTCGGCCGCTGGCAAGGCCGGGAGTCGGCGCCGACACTCAGGCCGTACAAGCGGCCGGGTACCAGTTGAGCCCTTCCTCCAACCTCCAGGGGAAACGCACCCAAGCCATGCCGAGCATCCGACAATCCGCACTCGTCGACCAGGCGACGCCGGAGTCCCCTCTGGCCGGGGGATGTTCGAGCAAAAAGGGCGGGCGCGGACCTGACCGAGTCGCCGATCGTGCCGCGGGCGGGCATTGAAGGGCTGTGAGCTGGGACCGGAGGTCAGGACCGTGGCCGGTCCGGGGTGCAGGGAGGGCCGTGGCGCTGAGCATGGCGTCGATCGCGTCCTTGTTGCCGCGCGGGCCGGCGTCGGCGAGGAGAGCGGCAGCGTGGCGCCCGATCGGCTCGACGACCAGGCGGGACAGCCTCCACTCCAGAGCCGGCCGGTTGATCCGAGGGTGGATCAGGACGGCTTTGGCCAGCCCCTCACTGTCCAGGACGAGTGTGGCCGCCGGAGGCACTCCTCACCAGCGGTCACCCTCGGTTACTATGCTCACTTCATGCCGGAGGCCGGAAGCCGGCTGATGACGGGCGATTCCCGCTGTTGTGCGCCTCCGAGGCCGAGCGTGGATTTCAAGGCTGAAGAGGCAGGTGGCCTGGGAAAATGCTAAGAGAGGTCTTCGCAACCCGCTACATCGAGCCCCTGCGGTCCGGCGGCTCCGTGCCCGGAGTCGTCGAGGCCGACGACCTGGGCACGTACGTCGTGAAGTTCACCGGCTCCGCGCAGGGCCGCAAGGCGCTGGTCGCCGAGGTGATCGTCGGCGAACTGGCCCGTGCCCTGGGCCTGCGCTTCCCCGAGCTGGTCCTGGTCCACTTCGACCCGGCGCTCGGCGCACACGAACCGCACCAGGAGGTACGCGGCCTCCTCGACGCCAGCCACGGCCTCAACCTCGGCATGGACTACCTGCCGGGCGCGAACGACTTCACGCCGGAGGTCGCGAAGGGCTTCCCCGTGGACCCGCTGGAGGCGGGCCGGATCGTCTGGCTGGACGCCCTGACGGCCAACGTCGACCGTACGACCCACAGCTCCAACCTGATGATCTGGCCCACGTTCGGCACCGTGCCGCCCCGCCTGTGGCTGATCGACCACGGCGCCGCCCTCGTCTTCCACCACCGCTGGAACGGCTCGGACCCCGCGAAGGCCTACGACTTCCGCCACCACGCCCTCGGCCACTACGGGCCCGACACGCGGGCCGCGGACGCCGAACTCGCGCCGAAGGTGACGGCGGAACTGCTGCGGGACATCGTGGCGGAGGTGCCGGACGCCTGGCTGGCCGGCGAGGAGGGGTTCCCGACCCCGGACGCCGTCCGGAAGGCGTACGTGGACTATCTCCACGCGCGCGTGAAGGCCTCCACCGCATGGCTCCCCACCGACTTCCCCAGCCGGGAGGAACTCGCCGCCGAGGAGGCCCTCCAGGCGGCGCGCACACAGCGAGGACGGCCGGACTGGCTCAAGCGGGTCCCCGACCTGCACGGCAAGCCGACCGCGGAACAGGATTGGTCGGTACACCTCGAATGACAGGCGCCCCTTTGGAAGACGTTCAGCGCGTCGAGATCGAGTACTGCACCCAGTGCCGCTGGCTGCCGCGTGCCGCCTGGCTGGCCCAGGAACTCCTGACGACGTTCGAGACCGAACTCACGGAGCTGGCCCTCAAGCCCGGAACGGGCGGCGTCTTCGTCGTCCGCGTCAACGACGAGGTGGTCTGGGACCGCCGCGAGCAGGGCTTCCCGGAGCCCACGGCGGTGAAGCAGGCGGTACGCGACCGAGTGGCCCCGGGGAAGTCCCTGGGCCACTCGGACAAGTGACTGCTGCTCAGCCCCTGAGCTGCTCGTACGCCGGCAGCGTCAGGAAGTCCGCGTAGTCCTCGTCGAGGGAGACCTCCAGGAGCAGGTCGTGGGCCTGCTGCCAGTGGCCGGCCGCGAAGGCCTCCTCGCCGATCTCGGCGCGGATGTTCGCCAGCTCCTCGGCGGCGACCTTGCGGGCCAGCTCCGGGGTGGCCTTCACTGTGTTTCCTGCGTGCTCGAACTCGACGCCCGCGTTGATCCACTGCCAGATCTGGGAGCGGGAGATCTCGGCGGTCGCCGCGTCCTCCATCAGGTTGAAGATGGCGACCGCGCCGAGGCCGCGCAGCCAGGCCTCGATGTAACGGATGCCGACCTGGACGGCGTTGACGAGGCCGTTGTACGTCGGCTTGGCGTCGAGGGAGTCGACGGCGATCAGGTCGGCCGCCTCGACGTGGACGTCCTCGCGCAGCCGGTCCTTCTGGTTGGGCCTGTCGCCGAGGACGGCGTCGAAGGAGGCCATGGCGATCGGGACCAGGTCGGGGTGGGCGACCCAGGAGCCGTCGAAACCGTCGTTCGCCTCGCGGTCCTTGTCGGCCTCGACCTTCTCGAAGGCGACCTTGTTGACCTCCTCGTCACGGCGGGACGGGATGAACGCCGCCATGCCGCCGATCGCGTGCGCCCCGCGCTTGTGGCAGGTACGGACGAGGAGTTCGGTGTACGCCCGCATGAACGGGGCCGTCATCGTCACCGCGTTGCGGTCCGGGAGGACGAACTTGGCACCGCCGTCACGGAAGTTCTTGACGATGGAGAACAGGTAGTCCCAACGGCCGGCGTTCAACCCCGAGGCGTGGTCGCGGAGTTCGTAGAGGATCTCCTCCATCTCGTACGCGGCCGTGATGGTCTCGATCAGCACGGTGGCGCGGACGGTGCCCTGCGGGATGCCGACGTAGTCCTGCGCGAAGACGAAGACGTCGTTCCAGAGGCGGGCCTCCAGGTGCGACTCCGTCTTCGGGAGGTAGAAGTACGGGCCCTTGCCGAGGTCGAGCAGGCGCTGGGCGTTGTGGAAGAAGTACAGGCCGAAGTCGACGAGGGCGCCCGGGACCTGCTGGCCGTCGACCTGGAGGTGACGCTCGTTCAGGTGCCAGCCGCGCGGACGCATGACGACCGTCGCCAGCTCCTCATTGCCCTTCAGGGCGTACGACTTGCCGGTCCTCGCGTCCGTGAAGTCGATGTTCCGGGTGTACGCGTCGGCCAGGTTGAGCTGGCCCAGGATCACGTTCTCCCAGGTCGGCGCGGAGGCGTCCTCGAAGTCCGCGAGCCAGATCCTCGCACCCGAGTTGAGGGCGTTGATCGTCATCTTGCGGTCGGTGGGGCCGGTGATCTCGACGCGCCGGTCGTTCAGGGCCTCGGGCGACGGGGCGACCTTCCAGGAGTCGTCGGCGCGGATCGCGGCGGTCTCCGGGAGGAAGTCGAGCGTGGACGTGCGGGCGATCTCGGCGCGGCGCTCCGCGCGGCGGGCGAGGAGCTCGTCACGCCGGGGGGTGAACCGGCGGTGCAGCTCGGCCACGAAGGCGAGGGCCGCTTCGGTGAGGACCTCCTCCTGCCGGGGCAGGGGCTCGGCGTCGACGATGGCCAGCGGGGACGGCGCTGGTGCGGACATGAGCTGTCACTTCCTTCAGCGAGCTTGGCACCGGGTGCCAGTCGACCACGGTACGGCGGTGAACGCCCGGGGAGCGGTCGGGCGCTTCTGAAAAGTGGATACTAGTTTCCTCATGGTGGAAGTTCAATGGTTTGTTGACGTTGAGATTCTCCTGATCGAGGCAATGTGGTGCTCGGTGCCACCCCGCTCACTCAAGGTGCGCGAGATCCGCCTCGGTGTCGATGTCGTAGGACCGCGCCACGTCTCCGCACTCGACGAGCCTGATCGCCTCCTCGTGCTCCTTCAGATAGGCGCGTGCCCCCCGGTCCCCGGTGGCAGTCGCGGCGACGCCCGCCCAGTGCGCGGCACCGAAGAGGACCGGATGCCCGCGTACGCCGTCGTAGGCCGCCGACACGAGCGACTGCTCGCCCTCGTACGCGGCGAGTACCCGGGCCACCGCCTCCGGCCCGATGCCGGGCTGGTCGACGAGTGAGACGAGCGCGGCCGTGGCCCCCGCACCGGTGAGCGAGGTGAGCCCGGCCCGCAGGGAGGAGCCCATGCCGTCGGCCCAGTCCGGGTTCTCCACCAGGACGCAGGTGCCGAGTTCCGCCCGCTCCCGTACGGCGGCGGCCTGTGCGCCCAGGACCACATGGACGCGAGTGCAGCCGGCCGCGCGCAGGACGCCGACCGCGTGTTCGACGAGTGGCCGTCCCCGGTGTTCGAGCAGGGCCTTGGGGCGCCCGCCGAGCCGTCGTCCGCCCCCGGCGGCGAGGAGGAGGCCGGCGACCTGCTGTTCGTTGTCCGTCATGGGTCCTGCATACCTGACGTCCGTCATGATGCCGTGCTTCGTCGGACTGAATTTCGGTCCGCGCGGTGGCGATCCGCTGTCGGGTGGCGTTTACTGACCCGCGTCCCCAGGCGTCCGACCAACGCCACGGGGGGCGTGGGGCGGGATCACGACGGACTTGCACACAAGGGCGTGCGAGGGGGAGAGCTGTGTTGCGGAGCTTGGGGCAGAGGCCAGTGACCGGCAGCGACGAGGATCCGAGGGTGGCGGGCCTGCGAACCGCGGTGTCCCGGCTGCGCCGCGAACTCGCCGCGCACCCGGCCGAGTTCCCCGACCGCGGGATCGCCGAGGAAGAACTCGCCGCCCTCGCCGCGATGACGGTCGATGGCGCCCCCGAGATTCCGCGGCTGCGCCGCTCCCTGTTGCTGATCGCCGGCGCGATCGGCTCCGTGAGCGCGCTGTCCCGGGGGATGTCGGAGGTCCGTGACGCGGTGGACCTGTTCGGGGAGCCGCCGGGGCGGTGAGGCTCAGCAGCCCCGGTCCCGGATCAGTTCGCCCCAGAGGGTGTGCGGGTCGTCGGCGGGGATCGCGGGGTCGATGCGCTCGACCGCCGTGCGCACGAGGCGCTCGCACGCGTCGCACCGGTCGAGGTACGCCTCGAATTCTTCCGGCGGGCACCCGACAGCGGGTTCCGCGAGGTCGACGAAGACGGGGATGGCCGCTCGCCAACGCCAGCTGAGCTCGACGAGCTGGGCGACGGAGGAGCTGATGAAGTCGACGGCCGGGCGATACAGGTCCGCGTGGACCTCGCGAAGGACCGGAGGCAGGTCGGCCGCGGTGAAGGGCGCCGGCCGGATGGCCAGGACCGGCCCGTCGTCCCGTACCGCGCCCATCTTCGGCGTCAGGTCGTGGCCGCCCCAGCGGCCGAGGTCGTACAGCCGGTCGTCCGGCGTCACCAGCCGGCGCTCGCGCGGCCCTGCCAGGTTGGGCACCAGTGTCGGCTCGGCCCCTCTCTGGAAGGCCGGAGTCATCAAAACGTCGTCCGGGAGCCCGTGCTCGGCCAGCGCCCGCAGGCCGGACTCCGGGAGTCGCCAGGCGCACACCGCCTCCGGGGGCGGCCGCAGCCGATGGCCCGCGTCGACCAGGGTGCCGAGCGGCGCCGACATCACCGCCTCCAGGCGGTCCTCGATAGACGGCACCGGACTCAGGCCGCCGAGCCGCCCGAGGCCGCCAGCGCCTCCGACAGCTCCACCGCGACCTGCTGGAGCACCGGCACGATCTTCTCCGTCGCCGACTCGGTGACGCGTCCCGCCGGGCCCGAGATCGAAATGGCCGCGGCGGTGGGGGAGTTGGGGACCGAGACCGCCAGGCAGCGGACGCCGATCTCCTGCTCGTTGTCGTCGACCGCGTAGCCCTGGCGCCGCACGCCTTCGAGGGCCGCGAGGAAGCCGTCCGGCGTGGTGATCGTCTTCTCCGTCGCGGCCGGCATGCCGGTGCGGGCGAGCAGGGCACGCACCTCGTCGTCCGGGGTGTTCGCGAGGAGGGCCTTGCCGACGCCCGTGGAGTGCGGGAGGACACGCCGGCCGACCTCGGTGAACATCCGCATCGAGTGCTTGGACGGCACCTGGGCGACGTACACGATCTCGTCGCCGTCGAGCAGCGCCATGTTCGCCGTCTCACCGGTCTCCTCGACCAGTCGGGCGAGGTAGGGGCGGGCCCAGGTGCCGAGCAGCCGGGACGCGGACTCGCCGAGCCGGATCAGACGCGGGCCGAGCGCATACCGCCGGTTGGCCTGCTGGCGTACGTATCCGCAGGCCACGAGCGTGCGCATCAGACGGTGGATGGTGGGCAGCGGCAGCCCGCTGCTCGCGGACAGTTCACTCAGACCGACCTCGCCGCCCGCGTCCGCCATCCGCTCGAGCAGGTCGAAGGCGCGCTCGAGGGACTGGACACCACCACTGGCGGAGGATTTGGCGGAGTCGGTGGTGCTGGCGCTGGACGTCGGCACGGCGCGTTCCTTTCGGGACCGGTGAGAAGGGCAGAAGCCTACCCGTCGGTCGGTTGACTCCCTGCTGGTGCGTAGCTACGTTCTGCGTGCTGGAATTGTAATTCCGCTTTGTGGAAATATCCAGAGAGTGGGCGTTGGGCGCACTGTGGAGAAGTGTGCCCTTGACGGCGCGGGAACGGGAGTGAAGACTCCTTCAACAGAAAGTTGAATTCCGTTACGTGGAAGTTAACGGCGGCAGAGAGGGGTCCGGGTGTCCGACGTAGAACTGGTGCTGCGCTCGACGCGCGTCATCACTCCGGAGGGGACACGGGCCGCTTCGGTCGCGGTTTCCGCCGGGAAGATCACGGCCGTACTCGGGTACGACGCCGAAGCGCCGCCCGGCGCCCGGCTGGCGGACCTCGGCGACGACGTCCTGCTGCCCGGCCTGGTCGACACCCACGTGCACGTCAACGACCCCGGCCGCACCGAGTGGGAGGGCTTCTGGACCGCCACGCGCGCGGCGGCGGCCGGCGGCATCACCACGCTCGTCGACATGCCGCTGAACTCCCTCCCGCCGACCACGACGGTCGGCCACCTCCGTACGAAGCGGGATGTCGCCGCCGACAAGGCGCACATCGACGTCGGCTTCTGGGGCGGCGCCCTGCCCGACAACGTCAAGGACCTGCGCCCGTTGCACGAGGCCGGCGTTTTCGGCTTCAAGGCCTTCCTGTCCCCGTCCGGCGTCGACGAGTTCCCGCACCTCGATCAGGACCGGCTCGCCCAGTCCCTGGCCGAGATCGCGTCCTTCGGGGGCCTGCTGATCGTGCACGCGGAGGATCCGCACCACCTCGACGCCGCCCCGCGGCAGGGCGGTCCGAAGTACGCCGACTTCCTGGCCTCACGCCCGCGTGACGCCGAGGACACGGCGATCGCCCAGCTGATCGCGCAGGCCCGCAGGCTGGACGCGCGGGTGCACGTCCTGCACCTGTCCTCGTCCGACGCGCTGCCGCTGATCGCCGCCGCCAAGGCCGAGGGCGTCCGCATCACGGTCGAGACCTGCCCGCACTACCTCACCCTCACCGCCGAGGAGGTCCCGGACGGCGCCAGCGAGTTCAAGTGCTGCCCACCCATCCGCGAGGCCGCCAACCAGGACCTCCTGTGGCAGGCGCTGGCCGACGGCACGATCGACTGCGTGGTCACCGACCACTCCCCGTCCACGGCCGACCTGAAGACGGGCGACTTCGCGACCGCCTGGGGCGGCATCTCCGGGCTCCAGCTGAGCCTGGCGGCGGTGTGGACGGAGGCGCGCAAGCGGGGCCACGGGCTGGAGGACGTGGTCCGCTGGATGTCCACGCGGACCTCGGAACTGGTCGGGCTCGGCCAGAAGGGCGCCATCGAGGCCGGCCGCGACGCCGACTTCGCGGTCCTCGCGCCCGATGAGACGTTCGCCGTCGACCCGGCCGCACTCCAGCACCGCAACCGGGTGACGGCGTACGCGGGCAGGACCCTGTACGGCATCGTGAAGTCGACCTGGCTGCGCGGCGAACGCATCGTCACGGAGGGCGAGTTCACCGAGCCGAAAGGCCAACTGCTCACTCGAGACCACTGATTCCCCACGGCCTCTTTCCGCACCCGCAGCGGCCGACTCCCGAAAGGCAGACCTGATCACCGTGACGGCGATACCTGGCTTCACCGGCGACGCGAACCCCTACGGAGGCGGTGACCCGTACGCGGACTACCGCACCGCCGACTTCCCCTTCACCCAGTACGCCAACCTCGCCGACCGGCAGCTCGGCGCCGGAGTCATCGCCGCAAACGACGAGTTCTTCGCCGAGCGCGAGAGCCTGCTGGTGCCCGAGCGAGCCGAGTTCGATCCCGAGCACTTCGGGCACAAGGGCAAGATCATGGACGGCTGGGAGACGAGGCGTCGGCGCGGTGCCTCGGCGGACCACCCCTGGCCGACGGCCGAGGACCACGACTGGGCGCTGGTACGGCTCGGTGCGCCGGGCGTGATCCGCGGGATCGTCGTCGACACGGCCCACTTCCGCGGCAACTATCCGCAGGCGGTGTCGGTCGAGGGCACGTCGGTGCCGGGTTCGCCGTCGCCGGAGGATCTGCTGGCCGACGACGTGAAGTGGACGACGCTGGTGCCGCGCACGCCGGTGGGCGGGCACGCGGCGAACGGTCTCTCCGTGGCGGTGGAGCAGCGCATCACACACCTGCGGGTCAACCAGCATCCCGACGGCGGCATCGCGCGCCTGCGGGTGTACGGCGAGGTGGTCCCGGACCCGGCCTGGCTGGAGGTCCTGGGCACCTTCGACGTGGTTGCCCTGGAGAACGGTGGCCAGGCCGAGGACGCCTCCAACCTCTTCTACTCGCCCGCCACCAACACCATCCAGCCGGGCCGCTCCCGCAAGATGGACGACGGCTGGGAGACGCGCCGGCGCCGTGACCAGGGCAACGACTGGATCCGGTACCGGCTGGTGGCGCAGTCCCAGATCAGGGCCCTTGAGATCGACACGGCGTACCTGAAGGGCAACAGCGCGGGGTGGGCGTCGGTGTCGGTGAAGGACGGCGATGACGGCGACTGGCGGGAGATCCTCCCGCGCACCCGCCTCCAGCCGGACACCAACCACCGCTTCGTGCTGCCCGCCACGGCGGTCGGCACGCACGCGCGCGTGGACATTTTCCCGGACGGCGGCATCTCGCGCCTGCGGCTGTACGGCACCCTGACGGAGGAGGGTGCGTCGACGCTGACGGCCCGCCACCAGGGGCTGGGCGGCTGATCCAAGGTCCACCTTTCTCCCGACAGCAGACGGGTGGTGGGTGGGCACAGGCCGGGGGTCTGGGGGCGGAGCCCCAGGGCCACCAGCCCCCACCCACCCCGGCACCCGAGTGCGAGGCGGGCACCTGCCCGCCGATGAGTTGCGGGCGCCGGTGGGGTCTGAGCTGATGACAGCAGACCTCACCCGCAGAGAGAAGGCAGCACCCGCCATGGGCAACCTCGTCTCCACCATCTTCGTCACCCTCGACGGCGTCTACCAGGCCCCCGGAGGCCCCAGGGAGGACCGCAGGGACGGCTTCGAGCAGGGCGGCTGGAGCGTTCCGTACGGCGACGAGGACTTCGGACGGTTCATCACCGAGGTCTTCGGCAACGTCGGCGCGTTCCTCCTGGGCCGCCGGACGTACGACATCTTCGCCGCCCACTGGCCGAGGGTCACCGATCCCGCCGACCCGGTCGCAAGCAAGCTCAACGCCCTGCCGAAGTACGTCCCCTCCGCCACCCTCACCGCCCCCACCTGGGCCGGCACCACCGTGCTCGGCGGCGACCTGGGCAAGGAGGTCGCCGCCCTCAAGGAACGCACCGACGGCGAGCTCCAGCTCCACGGCAGCGGCGCCCTGGTCCGCTCCCTACTGGACCTCGACCTCGTCGACACCGTCCACCTGCTGACCTTCCCGGTCGTGCTCGGCGCCGGCCACCGCCTGTTCACGGAGGGCACGCTGCCGACGGCCTTCCGGCACACCGGCGGACGCGTCACCGCCGCCGGCGTCTCCATCCAGTCGTACGACCTGGCAGGACGCCCGGAATACGGCTCGTACGAACTCCCTACCTGAGCCAGGCGCCGACCTTGTCGGGGTTCGCCTCGACCCACTTCTTCGCCGCCGCCTCGGGCGACATCTTGTCCACGGCGATGTACTTCGCCACGACGTTCTGGTCGTCGTTGGTCCAGTTGAAGTTCTTCACCAGGTCGTAGGCCGGGCTGCCGGACTCCGCGAACTTCGTGCTGACAATCTTGTCGAGGCTGAATGCGGGATAGTCGCAGGCCACCTTCGCCGCATCGGCGTTACAGCCCTCGGTGTACTTGGGCAGTTCGACCTTGACCAGTGGTACTTCCGCGAAGAACCACTGTGGCTCGTAGAAGTAGCCGATCACCCATTCCTTGTTCTTCTCGGCGCTGCGGAAGGCCTGGATGAGGGCGGTCTCGCTGCCCGCGTACACCACCTTGAAGTCCAGCTTCAGGTTCTTCATCAGCGCCTCGTCGTTCGTCTGGTACGACGGATCGCCGTCCAGGAACTGACCCTTGCTGCCCGACTCCGAGGTCTTGAAGTTCGACGCGTACTTGTTCAGGTTCTTCCAGTTCGTGATGTCGGGGTGCGCCTTCGCCAGCCACGGCGGTATGTACCAGCCGATGATGCCTTTGTTGCCGGTCTGGCCGAGGTTGACGGCGGATTTCTGCTGGGTGATGTACTTCTTCTTGAGATCTTCGTGACCCCAGTTCTCCAGGATGGCGTCGACCTCGCCGGTGTCGAAGCCCTGCCAGGAAATCTCGGCCTTGAGGTCCTTCTCCTCCACTGTGCAGCCGAGTTCGTGCTCCGCGACATACGCGACGACCGCCGCGTCCGCCTCGTAGCCCACCCAGGGGTTGACCGCGAGGTTGAAGGTGCCGCACTTGCCCGAGCTGCCCGCGTCGGCGGAGTCGCCACCGACCTTCGCCCCGCCGCAGGCGGTGAGGGTGAGGCCGAGGACGGCCATACCGGCCGCGCCGGTTCGCCACTGTCCTGTTTGCACTGTCATGGTCCGAGCTCCTTACACCTGGTTTTGCGCTGTTGCCTGAGTGCGAGTGCGGGCCCGCCGGGTTTTCACTTCTGCCTGGGGATCAAGCCATGTCCAGAGCGCACCGGAATCCCACGTTCCCCGTCGCCGAATCCGGGGTGAGACCTTGCCTCGCGGCAACCCGGTAGCGGCGGCAGTAGGACGCGTGGCACAGGTAGGAGCCGCCCTTGGCGACGCGCTGCTGCCCGTCAGATGAGGGTGAGAATCGATCCGCGCACCACTCCCAGACGTTGCCGGTGGTGTTGTACAGACCAAAACCGTTGGGTTCGAAAGCGTTCACCGGGCAGGTGCCGTACCAGCCGTCGGCTTTCGTGTTCCGGTGCGGGAATTCGCCCTGCCACACGTTCATCCGGGGGCGACCGCCCGGTTCGAGCTCGTCGCCCCAGGGGAACACCTTTCCGTGCAGACCTCCTCGTGCCGCGTGTTCCCATTCCGCTTCGGTGGGCAGACGTTTACCTGCCCAGGAGCAGTAGGCGCGGGCGTCGTGCCAGTCGATGTGCACGGCCGGATGGTCCGCCCGGCCTTCCAGCGTGGATTGCGGTCCGTCCGGATGACGCCAGTCAGCACCCTCGACCTGGCGCCACCACGGTGCGCCCACCACCCCCCGGGTCGGCGGGAAGTCGTCCGGGAGCAGACCGGCGAAGACGAACGACCAGCCGATGTGCTCGGCCGAGGTGCGGTACCCGGTCTCGGTGACGAAGCGGCTGAACTGTGCGTTCGACACCGTGCGGGCATCGATCCAGAACGCGTCGACGTGCACGGTCCGCACCGGCCCCTCCCCGTCGCCGGGGTAGGCGAGTGCGTCCTCACTGCCCATGAGGAATGCGCCGGCAGGAACGGCCACCATGTCCTCGGTTGTCGCCTCCCCGGCAGCGACCCCTTGGGACGGTTGCCGGTCCGCCGCCTGGCCGCCGGACGGCGCACAGCAGTTCACTGGGCCCCCATCACGCGCCGGTGCAGTCCGCCGTCGAATTCGGTGGAGTGGGTGCTCTCGCCGTTCAGGTCGATACGGACCGAATAAACGGTCCCGGTGAACTCGTTGTCGATGACGGGATAGTCGTCGGTCACCGGCGTGCTCAGGTCCACTCCGACATTCAGCGTCTCGTCGAAGGAGAAGTAGTACGGGATGGTCCGCGGGACCTGTCCGGTCGCGTACTTCTCACCGTCGACCAGGAGCACGGCAGTCCCCCCCTTGCCGAGTCCTCCGCCGTCGTAGTCGAATTCGAGCCGGACCTCATGCCGTCCCGGCGCCACGGGCTTCCCGCCGCGCACGGTGTACAGGCTCATCCCGAAGTAGTTGTAGGCGTAGGCCGGCTTTCCCCCGGTGAAGTACAGGGACCAGCCGCCGAATCGGCCGCCCTGTGCGATGAGCACGCCTTCGGCCGCTGTTTCCGGTACGTCGATGTCCGCGGTGATGCTGTGTGAGCGGTTCTTGACGTTGGGTGTGGTCTCCTCGGTGAACCGCCGCATTCCGCCGCGGTAGGTCACGGACGTCCGGTCGCCGAGCAGGTCGATGCGGCCGGCCACGGCGGGGTTCTCCCGCTCGGTGACCCGGTCGTCCAGGGGGAAGACCTGGTACTTCGCCGCCTCGATCAGGAACAGGTCCTGCAACTGGCGCAGCTTCTCGGGGTGTTCGGCGGCGATGTCGTGCGCCTGGCTCCAGTCGTGGTGCAGGTCGTAGAGTTCCCAGACGTCGTCGGCGAACCTCCGGCCGTGTGTCGGCACCATCTCCCAGGGGATGCCGTGCCGGGTGACCGCCATCCAACCCCGGTGGTAGATACCCCGGTTGCCGCACATCTCGAAGTACTGCGTCTGATGGAACTCGGGCGCGTCGGGATCGGCGAGCGTCTGCGACATGCTCGTCCCTTCGAGGGGCTGCTGTGGCACCCCGTCGACGCTGAACGGCGCCGGGATCCCGACGCAGTCCAGGATCGTCGGCAGCACATCGATCACATGGGAGAACTGGTGACGAAGCCCCCCGCGCTCGGGCACCCCGCGCGGCCAGTGCAGGATCATGCCGTCCCGGGTGCCGCCGAAGTGTGAGGCCACCTGCTTGGTCCACTGGTAGGGAGTGTTCAGCGCCAGCGCCCATCCCGCCGGGGCGATGGGATAGCTGTGCGGGCCGCCGATCTCGTCGAGGTGGTCGATCATCTCGTCCGGGTCGTCCACCACGCCGTGACCGAGCCGGTGCTCGACGATCGTCCCCTCGATGCCGCCTTCGCCCGAGGCGCCGTTGTCACCGAGGATGTAGAGGAAGAGCGTGTTGTCCAGCTCGCCGAGTTCCTCCAGCGCTTCGACGAACCTGCCGACCTGTACGTCGGCGTGTTCGGTGAACCCGGCGAACGTCTCCATGAACCTGGCCGCCAGCCGGCGCTGGTTGTCGGTGAGCTCGTCCCAGTGCGGAACGCCTTCGGCCCAGCTCGCGAGCTCTGTGTCCTCGGGCACGACACCGAGTTCCTTCTGGAGCCGCAGGGTCAGTTCGCGCTGACGATCCCAGCCGTGGTCGAAGCGTCCGCGGTACTTCTCCTGCCATTCCGGGCCGACGTGCAGGGGAGCGTGCGCGGCACCGAGTGCGAGGTAGGTGAAGAACGGCCGGCCCGGGGTCAGCGTGCGCTGCGTGCGTACCCAGTCGATGGCGTGGTCGACGAGGTCCTCGGAGAGGTGGTACCCGTCCTCGGGCCGGCGATCCGGCTCGACCGGGGTGGTGCCCTGGTACAGCAACGGGTACCAGTGGTTCATCTCGGCGCCCATGAACCCGTAGAAGGTGTCGAACCCCTCCCCGGTCGGCCAGCGGTCGAACGGCCCGACCGCGCTGATCTCCCGTGGCGGGGTCTGGTGCCACTTGCCGAAGGCCGCGGTGCTGTAGCCGTTCTTCTGCAGGATCTGGGCCATGGTCGCCGCGCTTCGGGGCCGGAACCCGTTGTACCCGGGGGCCGCGGTGGTCATCTCGGTGGTGCCGCCCATGCCGACCGAGTGGTGGTTGCGTCCGGTCAGCAGGGCCTGCCGGGTCGGCGAGCACAGTGCCGTCACATGGAAGCGGGTGTAGCGCAGCCCGTCGTCGGCGAGTCGTTCCGCGGTCGGCATCTCGCACGGCCCGCCGAACGAGCTGGAGGTGCCGAACCCGAGGTCGTCGACCAGCACGATCACCACGTTCGGCGCGCCCTGCGGTGGAGGGACCGGACCGATGGGGGTGAATGCGGTCTCCTGGTCGTGGACGTCCATCGCGGTCGTCAAGGGCCGACGCGTGTCCGGCCGGGGCAGTATGTGCCGTCCGGCGTCGAACTCAGTCATGTGCTTCTCCCTCATGGGCGGCGACAACGCTTATTCCTCCGCCCACGCGACGCACAGCATTCGGCGGCGCCTGACATCAGAATGTTACGCGCTCTTATCCTGATGGAATTCCTGGCCGGTAACAGGCAGGTGGGCGAAACGGCGGGAAACCTGAGATCCGGGTCTGCGGTGCAGTAAAAATGGCACCCGCCATCGATCCGGTCAATAAGACGGCCGAAATCATCCCGGACCTGTTTTGAATGAGGCCCATAGAAAACTTCTATAGGGTCAGGTCGACGAACGCCTGGGCGGCGGGGGACAGCGGGCCGGATCGCCAGACCAGCCGGCCGTGGCGCAGCAGCCGCGGGCGCGTGGACAGCATGCGGGCCCCGCGGAGTGCGGCGTCCGACGCCATCGAGGTGGGGAGCAGTGACGCTCCGACACCGGACAGGATCAGCGGGACGATCATCGCGCGGTGCGCGGTCTCCACCACGATCCGGGGCGGGACGCCCAGTGCGGTGAACAGGTCGTCCACCGCCGCCCGGGTCTCAGTGCCCGGCGGTGTCACGATCAGGTCCAGCTGGGCCAGTTCGCGCGCGGTGATGGTGCTGCCTGCCGGGTGTGGGTGGTCCTGGGGCACCACGACGTGCATCTCGTGCTCCGGCAGGTCGATGCCGCGGAGATCCGTCGTGGGCACCGAGGCGTCCACCAGGCCGAGTTCGCACTGGCCGGACCCGACCATGGTGACGACCGCGGATCCCCGCTCCGGGTCGACCACGCGCACCGCGACCTTCGGATGTGCGCGGTGGAAGCGGCCCAGCATGTCGGCCAGTGGGTCTACCGAAAGGGTCGTCTGCGACACGATGTCGAGTCGCCCGCCGCCGATCCCCAGGACTTCACGGACCGAGGAACTCGCCGTGGAAAGGTCACGCAGAACCTGTTGTGCGGGCCGCACCAATGACTCACCCGCCGCGGTGAGGACAACGCCGTGCGGGAGCCGGTGAAAAAGGGCTCCGCCCAATTCCCTCTCCAGCGTCCGGATCGAATGCGAAAGGGAAGGCTGTGCGACATGGAGCGCAATGGCCGCAGCCGTGAAACCGCCGTGCTCGACCACGGCGATGAAATACTCCAGCTGACGTCGCTCCATCAGATCTCCAACCCTCCGGGCGACATTGTCACCCGGAGGGTTGTACCACGGAGGAACGGCCTCGCCCCGCGTCCGGTGGTGCTGTGGGGGGTACGCGGGGCAAGGGGTTCGGGACTGGTTGCGGCGGAGGTGGGGGACTCAGCAGCTGTGGTCGACCAGGTCGAACGAGGCGTAGTGGTCGGCGGTGTAGTAGTCCTCCCGATTCTCCTCGCCGGTCACGATGCGGCGCGCACCGCGCGTGGAGGAGCCCGGCGTGATCACGGTGTACTCGTGGTAGTAGCCGGAGGACTGGCTGGGCAGGATGCCTTCCCGGTTCTGGAAGACGGTCCCGTCCTGCGTGTAGGGGTAGGGCCCGCCCTGTTCGATCAGGTCGAGCGTGTCGTGGGCCTGGGAGGGCAGGGCGCTGTAGCAGATGTCACCGACGGCGGTCGCAGCGGCGCCCGCGGGTGTGGCGGCGACGGTGCCGCCCACGAGGAGAGCGGACAGAAGAGCGGCTGCGGCGCCGATCCGGGTGGCGCGTGGGGGGAATCTCATGCCCTCATGATGACGCGCGTAGACAGTGGCATGTCAATGACAACTCAGGATTTTCCCGTCAAGTCCGATGGGTTTTCGGGAAGTTAACCTGGCGCGCGGCGTCTCCATGCGGTCCTCACCTGGACTTCTGGCTCTCGGCGGCGGCGAACAGCGCGAACGCCAGCACGAGCAGTGCGACGCTCGCGTAGATCTCGTAGCCGTCGAGGAAGCCGAGGCGTTGGACAAGGCCCCAGTCCCAGTCGGTGAACTCGTGCAACAGCCCGGCGCCGCCCTGCACCAGGGCGATGAATCCCAGGATCTCCAGCAACTGCTTCATGAGGATGACTCTCGCCCCGCGGATCCCCTGCACACATCGGCCGCCGGGCCGGCCATGTCCGACGGAAGACTGCGGTCCGCCTGGGCCCGCAGCGCCGAAAGTCTCCGATGACGCGACTTTCGTCGACGATCACGGCCGCGGAGGGGTGTCACGGGCTCGCACCGCATAGATTCGTCAACCGTGAGTGGTGACATGCCGGAGCCGGTCCCCCAGGCGTTCGTGGGGCGGCGCTGGCTGCTGCCCTCCGCCCTGGTGAAGGAACTCGACCCCGACGCCGCCGCAGGACGCTCCGGACGGCCCCGGCGCACCGCGCGCGACTGGGTGGTCGACTTCTCCTGCTTCCTGCTGGCCGTGTTCGTCGGTCTGCTGGCCGCGGACACGCTGGATGCCGAGAACCTCCCGCGGGGCTACGGCATCGCCGACCAGTTGCTGGGCGTGCTCGCCTGCGCCGCGGTCTGGCTGCGGCGCCGCTGGCCGCTCGGGCTCGCGGTGGCGATGGTCCCGGTCTGCTTCGTGTCGAACACCGCGGGCGGCGCGGGCCTCGTCGCCCTGTTCACGCTCGCCGTGCACCGGCCGTACCGGTACGCGGCCTGGGTGGGCGGCGCGTCCGTGGCGCTGACGCCGCTCTTCTTCTGGTTCCGTCCCGACCCCGAAGTGCCGTACGGCTGGGCGGTGTTCGCCGCCGCGCTGCTGACGGCCGCGCTGGTCGGCTGGGGCATGTTCGTCCGCTCCAAACGGCAGCTCATGCTGAGCCTGCGCGACCGCGCCCGGCGCGCCGAGACGGAGGCAGGGCTGCGGGCCGAACAGGCGCAGCGGCTGGCGCGCGAGGCCATCGCCAGGGAGATGCACGACGTGCTCGCGCACCGGCTCACCCTGCTGAGCGTGCACGCGGGCGCGCTGGAGTTCCGGCCCGACGCACCCCGCGAGGAGGTCGCCCGGGCGGCGGGCGTCATCAGGGAGAGCGCCCACGAGGCGCTGCAGGACCTGCGGGAGATCATCGGCGTACTGCGGGCGGGCGACCCCGACGACGCCGGGCGCCCCCAGCCGACGCTCGGCGCGCTGGACACGCTGGTCGCCGAGTCCCGCGAGGCCGGCATGAAGGTCACCCTCGACAACCGCGTCACCGACCCCGCCGCCGTGCCCGCCTCCGTCGGCCGCACCGCCTACCGCATCGCCCAGGAGGGCCTGACCAACGCCCGCAAGCACGCGCCCGGCACGGAGGTCACGGTGACCGTGACAGGTGCGCCGGGGGAGGGCCTCGCCATGTCCGTACGGAATCCCGCGCCCGACGGCGAGGTCCCGCACGTCCCCGGCTCCGGACAGGGCCTGATCGGGCTGGCGGAGCGGGCGACGCTGGCGGGCGGCCGGCTGACGCACGGGTCCGCGGCGGACGGGGGGTTCGAGGTGCGGGCCTGGCTGCGCTGGGCGTGAGACGGTCCGCGCGGGGGTGAAGTGGCTTGTGGGCGGCCCGATTGAGGTGGCCCCGAATTCCGCACCGCCCCCTCCGGGGCCTCCGCAGGGGATAGCGTGGGCAGGTCCGGCACGCCGCCTTGGTGGCCGGTGAGGCGGGCGCACGCGTGTGGGTGGACGTCCCCTGGTGCTCCGCAGTTCGACGTCGCGTCGGTCCTCCGGGAGGTGCAGATGGTGCGGGTGGCGGGCCTGGTCCGGATCCGCGACCTCCACCTTCCGCTGCTGAGGCGGGCGGGCGCTCCACACTCCGGGGCCCTGACCGATGCCTGGCCCGTCGAGGTGGAGAACCTGCTGCGGGCGGCGCCCGGGTACCCGCGAGCTCTGGCGCCCGGCCTGCGCAACAGCCACCTCGCCCGGCCCGAGGTGTTTCAAGTCCTCGGTCTCGGCATCTCCGCGTCGCACCGTTGTGCCCACCGGGCCCCACCCAAGAGCAGAGTTACCCGACGGAGAAGAGAAAGGGCACAGGTGCGGGTGAACCCCTACATGGTGCTCGCCGCGTTCGCGGCCGACTGGAGCAGACTGTCCCGGCTGCTCGCCCCCGGCGCCCGGCAGGCGCTCGGCAGACACCTCGCCGAGCTGCGGGACAACGGCGTCCAGCAGGAACGGGCCGCCGAGCGGGCGGCACGGACCGTACTGGAGGCGCTCCCGGCTGAGGAGGGCGAGCGGCTGCGCCGGCACGCCGGGACACGGCACGCGGGCGCACCCACGACGGGCAGCCGGTACGAGGGGTACGGCGCCGCGGACCTGTGCCTGCTGGTCCTCGACAACAACCCCATGGTCGGCCCCGTCCTGGGCCCGATCCGCCAGCGCCTGCTCCGGGAACCGTCGTTGGAGTGGATGGAGGGAGCCACGGACCGGCGGCTGATCGTGCTGTCGGACGACGGCGGGCGCCGGCGGCTGCCGTCCTTCCAGTTCGAGGCCGGCAGCATGCCCTGGGAGATCGTCCTGGACGTCAACTCCGTACTGCACGCGGGTACCGACCCGTGGGGCGCCGCCGACTGGTGGCTGTCCCGCACCACCTGGTGGGACGGCACCCCGGCCGGACTGCTCGGCCGCGGCCGCGACATCGAACTGCTGGGCGCCGCACGGGCCTTGGCCGCCACCGAAGGGGAGTGGTAGCCGATGGGCAGGTACCCGCCCCCCGACGCCCCGCCGGACGAACCCATCCGGGCCACCCTGCGCGCGGGCACCCCCGTCTACCGGGTGCACTCCACGCACCGCGCCCCGACTGCGTACCACACCCGCCCCTCGCACGCCTTCTCCTACGGCGGCCGCTTCGACAGCACCCCCTACGACCCCTACGGCTATCTCTGCGTCGGATTCGGCGTCGGCGCCGCGGTGTCCGAAGTGCTGCTGCGTTCCCTGGTGTTCGAGGGCGACGGCACCGAGCGGCTGCTGCCGCGCGTCGCGTTCGAGGGGCGCAGTCTGTCCTTCCTGCGGCTGGCCGCCGACATCGAGGTCGTGTCGCTCATGTCCGGCGCGGATCTCGCGGCGGTGGCGCAGGACTCGTGGCTGGTGCGCACCGAGGGCGCCGACCGTCCGCGGACCCGCGACTGGGGCCACTGGATCCGCCGCCAGACCAAGCCCTGGGCGCAGGGCTTCGTCTGGCCGTCGAAGCACGAGCCCGCCGACCGGATGGCGATCCTCTTCGACGACCGGGGCGATCCGCCGCCGCTCGAACCCACCGGCGCCGACCCCGTCGACTTCGGCACCCAGGACGGCGAACGCCGGCTCAACGGCATCCTCGCGCCGTACCGGACGCGCACCGCACCGGCCGTGCCGCGGTGAGCGCCGGCCGGCTTCGGCGCCTGCGCAACTCACCTCCCGCAACCGTGATTACGTAAGGCCCATGACTGCGATCAGACTGCTCCTCGTCGACGACGACCCGCTGGTCAGAGCCGGCCTGTCCTTGATGATGGGCGGGGCGGGCGACATCGAGATCGTCGGCGAGGCCGCCGACGGAGCCGAGGTCGAGGCGCTCGTCGAGCGGACCCGCCCGGACGTCGTCCTCATGGACATCCGGATGCCGTCGGTGGACGGCCTCACGGCCACCGAGCGGCTGCGCGGCCGCGAGGACGCCCCCCAGGTCGTGGTCCTGACCACCTTCCACGCCGACGAACAGGTGCTGCGCGCCCTGCGCGCGGGCGCCGCCGGGTTCGTCCTCAAGGACACCCCGCCCGCCGAGATCGTCGACGCCGTACGCCGGGTCGCGGCCGGCGACCCGGTCCTGTCGCCCACCGTGACCCGGCAGCTCATGGAACACGCGGCAGGAACCGCCGCCGACACCGGGCACGCACGCGCGCGTGACCGGATCGCCGCCCTCAACGACCGCGAACGCGAGGTCGCCGTCGCGGTCGGCCGGGGCCTGTCCAACGCCGAGATCGCCGCGCAGCTCTTCATGAGCGTCGCCACCGTCAAGACCCACGTCTCCCGCATCCTGGCCAAGCTCGACCTCAACAACCGGGTACAGATCGCCCTGTTGGCGTACGACGCGGGACTGCTGGAGGGAGAGAGGCGAGCGGAGGAGGACGGGCACTAGGGGGTGTTTCGAAAGTCCTGTGCGGTGCCCGCGGTGTCCGGTGCGTGCTCTCGGCGCGCCGGACGAAAGCCCTCGCACGGCACGCCGAGAGCACGCACCGGACGCCGCTCCTTAACGGGCGAACGTTGCCTGCTGGGGCACTAGCAGCGTGTCCAGGGGCGGAACCCCCGGCGGCCGGGGGGAAACAGGCCTTCTCACATGGCCGACGTCGCGCCACCTCCGGCGATCTCCCCAAGCCGCACAGGTCTTCGCTCCCGCCAGGACACCTCACAGGCCTCCGCGATCCGCAACGCCTGCAGAGCCTCACGCCCATCGCAAGGATTGGCCCGCTCCCCGTGCAGCACCTCGACAAACGCGTTCAGCTCAGCCTCGTAGGCGGGCCCGAACCGTTCCAGGAACCCGGCCCACGGCTTGCCCGCCGCCGGCGGCCCCGTCGGCTCCGTGGACGCGATCGGCGTACGGTCGTCCAACCCGACCACGATCTGGTCCCGCTCCCCGGCGAGCTCCATCCGCACGTCGTACCCCGCACCGTTCAGCCGCGTCGCCGTAGCCGTCGCCAGGGTGCCGTCGTCGAGTGTGAGCACCACGGCCGCCGTATCGACGTCGCCGGCCTCGCGGAACATCGAGGGCCCGGCGTCGGACCCGGCCGCGTACACGTCGACGACCTCGTGCCCGGTCACCCACCGCAGCACGTCGAAATCATGGATCAGCGTGTCCCGGTACAGTCCGCCGGACACCGGCAGCCACGCGGCCGGCGGCGGCGCCTGGTCGCTGGTCAGCGCCCGTACGGTGTGCAACCGCCCGAGCCGCCCGGACCGCACCGCCTCTCGCGCCCCCGCGTAGCCCGCGTCGAAGCGCCGCTGGAACCCCATCTGCAGAATCGTCCCGGCCGTCTCCACCTCGGTGATCGCATGCAGCGTGCCGGGCAGGTCGAGCGCGATGGGCTTCTCACAGAACACCGGCAGCCCCGACCGTGCTGCCCGACCGATCAGTTCGGCGTGGGCCGCCGTAGCCGTGGTGATCACCACGGCGTCCACGCCCCACTTGAAGATCTCGTCCACTCCCGGCGCCGCCGTCTCACCCAGCCGGTGTGCCAGTTCCTGGGCCCGTGCCGGGTCTACGTCCGTGAGGATCAGGGAGCCGACGTCGCGATGACGGCTCAGCGTCCTCGCATGAATGGTGCCGATACGGCCCGTACCGATGACCCCGATGCGCATAAAAACAAAGTGGGGGTTCAGTGCGTACCCTGTCAATGCATATGTCCTGACAACCGAACTACACAACTTCCCGTCAACACCTCACGGAGCTACGCTCGGCCCGTGCCGAAACCAGGAGTGGACCCGACTGTGGAACTCGAGCTCAGCGTGGACCGGAGCAGTCCGGTGCCCCTGTACTTCCAGCTGTCGCAGCAGCTCGAGGCCGCGATCGAGCACGGAGCGCTCACCCCGGGCAGCCTGCTGGGCAACGAGATCGAGCTCGCCGCCCGCCTCGGCCTGTCCCGCCCCACCGTCCGCCAGGCCATCCAGTCGCTCGTCGACAAGGGCCTGCTGGTGCGCCGGCGCGGCGTCGGTACGCAGGTCGTGCACAGCCAGGTCAAGCGCCCCCTGGAGCTCAGCAGCCTCTACGACGACCTGGAGTCGGCCGGCCAGCGCCCGGCGACCAAGGTGCTCGTCAACACCGTCGTCCCGGCCTCCGCCGAGGTCGCGGCCGCCCTCAACGTGGCCGAGGACAGCGACGTCCACCGCATCGAGCGGCTGCGCCTCGCGCACGGCGAGCCGATGGCGTACCTGTGCAACTTCCTGCCGCCCGGTCTGATCGACCTGGACACCGCACAGCTGGAGGCCACCGGCCTGTACCGGCTGATGCGCGCCGGCGGGATCACCCTGCACAGCGCCCGCCAGACCATCGGCGCGCGCGGCGCCACCGCCGACGAGGCCGAGCGCCTCGCCGAGGAGGAGGGAGCCCCGCTGCTCACCATGCAGCGCGTCACCTTCGACGACACGGGCCGCGCCGTCGAGTTCGGCACCCACACCTACCGGCCGTCCCGCTACTCCTTCGAGTTCCAGCTGCTCGTACGGCCGTGACGGCGCCCGGCGTACGACTCTGACGGCCCCCGACGGACCCGCCGGATTCGTCGCAATGTCTGGACAATGCGACGACGGTGTCCTCCCCACGCGAGGCCCTGGACCGCGGCATCGCCACGGTCTCCCACCGCTTCGTACTGCTGAGGAGAGGCACGATGGTCGGTGGTTTCGGGCGTGACGAGATCACTCCGGACGAGCTGACGCGCCAGCCGGCGGGCGGAACGGACCTGGACGATCTACGCCATGAACTGCAGGCTGGTCAGGGGCGCGGAGCTGTGTCGATGTGCGGCTCCGCCGCGTGGGCGCGAGCAACCACACGCACCCGCACCCGGCAAACAACAGCACCACTCCTCTGTAACCCCGCACAGCGCCCATCCCCACGGTGAGGCAGAATCGGCCCCGATGAGCACCTACCGCGACTTCACCGCCGCCCCCATCGGCTCCCGCCGCGCGCCAGCGCTCCGCACCGTCGGCACCCGGGAGCGCCGCTCACACCTGACCGCCCCCCGCGTGCCGACCGTCGGCATCGACATCGGCGGCACCAAGGTGATGGCGGGCGTCGTCGACGCCGACGGCAACATCCTGGAGAAGCTCCGCACGGAGACCCCGGACAAGTCCAAGAGCCCGAAGGTCGTCGAGGACACCATCGTCGAGCTGGTCCTGGACCTGTCCGACCGGCACGACGTGCACGCCGTGGGCATCGGCGCGGCCGGCTGGGTCGACGCCGACCGCAACCGCGTCCTGTTCGCGCCCCACCTGTCGTGGCGCAACGAGCCCCTCCGGGACCGGATCTCCGCCCGGCTCGCCGTCCCCGTGCTGGTCGACAACGACGCCAACGCCGCCGCCTGGGCCGAGTGGCGCTTCGGTGCCGGCCGCGGCGAGGACCACCTCGTCATGATCACGCTGGGCACCGGCATCGGCGGCGCGATCCTGGAGGACGGGCAGGTCAAGCGCGGCAAGTTCGGTGTCGCGGGCGAGTTCGGCCATATGCAGGTCGTGCCCGGCGGCCACCGCTGCCCGTGCGGCAACCGCGGCTGCTGGGAGCAGTACAGCTCCGGCAACGCGCTGGTGCGGGAGGCCAAGGAACTGGCCGCGGCCGACTCGCCGGTGGCGTACGGGATCATCGAGCACGTCAAGGGCCAGATCGACGACATCACCGGCCCGATGATCACCGAGCTCGCCCGCGAGGGCGACGCGATGTGCATCGAGCTGCTCCAGGACATCGGCCAGTGGCTCGGCGTCGGCATCGCCAATCTGGCGGCCGCCCTCGACCCGTCCTGCTTCGTCATCGGCGGCGGTGTCTCGGCCGCCGACGACCTGCTGATCGGCCCTGCGCGCGACGCCTTCAAGCGCCAGCTCACCGGCCGCGGCTACCGCCCCGAGGCCCGGATCGCCCGCGCCCAGCTGGGCCCCGAGGCCGGCATGGTCGGCGCCGCCGACCTCGCCCGGCTGGTCGCCCGCCGCTTCCGCCGCGCCAACCGGCGACGGGTCGAGCGCTACGAGCGCTACGCCCGGTACGCGGAGGCCCGCCGGACGACGCAGGGGCAGGCGTGACCCGTTCCGTACCCCGCCAGGGGGACGCCCCGGACGAACCGGCCCAGCCCGCCGAGGACCGCCGCCACCGCAACCGCCGCCGGGCGCTCACCCTGATCATCATCGTGCTGCTCATCGGTGTCCCGGCCGGGTACCTGGTGATCTCCGCCAACCAGAGCCGCGACAGCGGCAAGGACAAGGAGGCCAAGTACTCGGCGACCGGCCTCACCGCGGGCTGGCCGTCGCGGGTCCAGCGCCGCATCTACCAGGTGCCGATCCCCGTCCCGTCGGGCAAGGTCGCCTACTACGAGACGAACAACTGGCGGACCAGCCGCCTCTACGTCCAGTTCCAGACCCCCGACGCCAACCTGGACGTCTTCCTGAAGTCCATGGGCGTCGGCCGCGACGCGCTGGAGGAGGGCGACATCACCATCAGCGCCCGCGACCAGAAGGTCACCGGCTGGGACCTCTCGGGCCCCGGCCCCTGGTACGGCCTCGTCCACGGGCAGGAGAACCCGGCGCCCACGCATGACGTCGTCGTGAACCTGTCCGACCCGGCGAACCCGTTCGTGTACGTCGTCTCCCGCACGGTTCCCTGACACGGCGGGCTGCGTGACGCCCAGGGATTCCTTGGAACGGCGGGCCCGTGGCCGTCGCCGGGGCCGATTGTCAGACCCCGCCCGTAGAGTCGGAGACGGTTGATCCGACTTGTGGGGCGGGAGGTGGCAGGACGTATGAGCGACGTGGTCGCGAGGGCCGCGGTGGCCGAGCGAACGGGGGAGTCCGTCCCCGTCCGACTCGCGGCCGTCTTCCTGCCCGCGCCCCTCCCGCGCGACGGACGGATGGCCTTCTGGGATCCGGACGGCGGAGCACTCCCCGCCGAGGACACGGAGCTCACTGTTGTACGACGGCATGGCGCCGGCGTCCGCCGCAGGAGCACCCCCGCGCGCTCGCTCCCGCTCGACGAGGCCCTCCCGCTCCTCGTCCGGGCCCGGCGCGACCCCGCTGCCCACCCCGCCACCGCCTGCTGGGGAGCGGCCGCGCTGCACGCCCTGCGGCTCGCCGCGCGCGGCCGTTTGCTGCCCGGCCTGACCGCCACCGGCCACGACGCCTGGCGGGCCGGCCCCCTGGACCCCGACGACATCGCGCACCTGCGGGCGGTCGCCGCCGCCCTGCCGTACGAGGGCCATGCCGTCCCGCTGCCCGGCCCCGGCCCGCTCCGGCTGCCCGAACCGGAAGCCCTGATGCGCGCCTTCCTGGACGCCGTCGCGGACACCCTGCCCCGCACCCCGGCCGCGCCGTACACCTCCGGGAAGCCCTTCGCGGACCGCCGCCCGCAGCGCCTGCCCGACGCCCACGACTGGGCGGCCGAGGTCGCCGCCGGCATGGACGCGGGGGTGCGGATCTCACTGCGCCTCGACCTGTCGGCGTACAACCTCTTCGACGACGATGCCGGCGGCGGCCGGGTGCGCAGCGCGGGCGCGGCGATCGTCCAGGTGCACAGCCTCGCAGACCCCACCCAGGTGGTCGACGCGGTGGCCCTGTGGGCGGGCGAGGAGGACGCGTCCTTCGGGCCACGCGCGCGGGTGGACGCGGCCCTCGCGGTGCGTCGCGCGGCGCGGGTGTGGGCGCCGCTGGACCGGCTCGCCGAGCAGGACGTGCCGGACGTACTGGCCCTGTCGGACGAGGAGTTGGGCGACCTGCTGGGCGTGGCGGCGACCCGGCTCGCGGCGGCCGGGGTCGCCGTGCACTGGCCGCGGGACCTGGCGCAGGACCTGAGCGCGGCCGCGGTCGTACGGCCGGCGCCGGGTTCGGCGACCGACGGCACCGGCTTCTTCGAGAGCGAGGAACTGCTCCAGTTCCGCTGGCAGTTGGCGCTCGGCGGCGACCCCCTCAGTGACGCCGAGATGGACGCGCTGGCCGAGGCTCACCGCCCTGTCGTCCGCCTCCGGGACCAGTGGGTCCTGGTCGACCCGGCCCTGGTCCGCAAGGCCCGCAAGCGCGAACTGGGCCTGCTCGACCCGGTCGACGCGCTGTCCGTCGCCCTCACCGGCACGGCGGAGGTCGACGGAGAGACGGTCGAGGCGGTGCCGGTGGGGGCGCTGGCGACGCTGCGGGCCCGCCTGACCGCGGGCGTACCCCCCGCCGAGCCGCCGGCCGGGCTGCGGGCGACCCTGCGGGACTACCAGCTCCGCGGTCTGGCCTGGCTGGACCTCATGACCTCCCTCGGCCTCGGCGGCTGTCTCGCCGACGACATGGGGCTCGGCAAGACGATCACCGTCATCGCGCTGCACCTGCGGCGGGCGCGCAGCCGGCCGACGCTGGTGGTCTGCCCGGCCTCCCTGCTGGGCAACTGGCAGCGGGAGATCACCCGCTTCGCCCCCGGCGTCCCCGTGCGGCGCTTCCACGGCCCCGACCGCACCCTGACCGACCTGGACGGCGGCTTCGTGCTCACGACGTACGGCACGATGCGGTCGGCGGCGCCGACACTGGCTCAGCAGGACTGGGGGATGGTCGTCGCGGACGAGGCACAGCACGTCAAGAACCCGTACTCGGCGACGGCCAAGGCGTTGCGCACGATCCCGACCCCCGCGCGCGTGGCCCTCACCGGCACCCCGGTCGAGAACAACCTCTCCGAACTCTGGGCGCTGCTCGACTGGACGACACCCGGGCTCCTCGGCCCCCTGAAGTCCTTCCGCGCCCGGCACGCGCGCGCGGTGGAGAACGGCGGGGCCGATGGAAACGACGAGGCAGTGCAGCGCCTGGCCCGACTGGTCCGCCCCTTCCTGCTGCGCCGCAAGAAGTCCGACCCCGGCATCGTCCCGGAGCTGCCGCCCAAGACGGAGACGGACCACCCGGTGCCGCTCACCCGCGAACAGGCCGCGCTGTACGAGGCGGTGGTGCGGGAGTCGCTGCTGGCCATCGAGACGGCGGAGGGCATCGCCCGCCGGGGCCTGGTCCTGAAACTCCTGGGCGCGCTGAAGCAGATCTGTGACCACCCCGCGCTGTACCTGAAGGAGGGAGCCGCGGCACCGGACCGACTCGCCGCCCGCTCCGGCAAGCTGACGCTCCTGGACGAACTGCTGGACACGGTGCTCGCGGAGGACGGCTCGGCGCTCGTCTTCACCCAGTACGTGGGGATGGCCCGCCTGATCACCTCCCACCTGGCCGCCCGGGCCATCCCCGTGGAACTGCTCCACGGCGGCACACCCGTCCCCGAGCGCGAACACATGGTGGACCGCTTCCAGGACGGCGCGACCCCGGTCCTGGTCCTGTCCCTCAAGGCCGCCGGCACTGGCCTGAACCTCACCCGCGCGGGCCATGTCGTCCACTTCGACCGCTGGTGGAACCCCGCCGTCGAGGAACAGGCCACCGACCGCGCCTACCGCATCGGCCAGACCCAGCCCGTCCAGGTCCACCGCCTGATCACCGAGGGCACGGTCGAGGACCGCATCGCCGAGATGCTGGAGGCCAAGCGAGCCCTGGCCGACGCGATCCTCGGCTCCGGCGAGTCGGCCCTCACGGAACTGACGGACCGTGAGCTGTCCGACCTGGTGTCGCTGCGGAGGGAGTCATGACGGGGCGGCAGAACACAGAGGGCACGAAGCCCGAGGTGGCGACCGAAGAGAACTCCCCGGAGCGGGCACCGTCCCCGGTCGCATCGACCAGCCAGGAGGAGACAGCCCGACCCGCCGACGCGGCACGACGGGCGCTGCGGGCCGCGCGGGAGCGGCGGGAGATGGCGTACGGGGGGCCTGAGGGCGGGGGATCGGCGTCGGGGGAGTCCGGGGGCGGGGAGTCGGCGCGGGGGGCGTCCGGGGATGAGCAGTCGCCGCGGGAGCCGTCCGTGGCCGGGTTGCCGGCGCGGGAGTCGGCCGGAGGTGAACCGCCGGTTTGGGAGTCGTCTGTGGGAGGGTTGCCTGCTCGGGAGTTGTCCGGGGCTGAGGAGTCGGGGCT
>NZ_KQ949112.1:11655-12575 GCF_001514305.1 Streptomyces dysideae | reverse complement strand
CTCGGCCGAGGGCGAGGCTTCGGCGCGGGAGTCGCCCGGGGATGAGCAGTCGCCGCGGGAGCCGTCCGGGAGCGAGAAGCCGGCGCGGGAGACGGCCTCTGGGGGCGGGGACCCGGCGCCGGATGAGCCCGCGCGCCCAGCGGCCCGGCCGGGCGACGCCGCTCGCGCGGCGCTACGGCGTGCGATCGCCGCGAGGCGACACGCGGGGGAGGGTACCGGCGCCGGGGACGGTGGAAGGGCACTCGCGGGCTCGGACGCCGCGCGGGAACAATCGGCCTCCGGGGCGCCGACGGAAGCCGTCGGTGAGGGGCGGGCCGCGACGGCCGGTCGAACCGCCGAACTACGAGGCGAGTCGGCCGACGCTTCACGTGCGGAAGCCGATGAAGCGGACCGGCCGGGTGATCAGGCAAGGCCCGCCGGTGACGCCGACCGGCGCCGTCCCGCCGATGTCGTGCGCGAGGCGTTGCGTGCGGCCCGTGAGGAGGAGCGGCGGGCTCGGACGGAAGAGCAGGGAGGGGGAGTTGAGGGCCCACGGGGGACGCGCCGCCCTGCGGCCCCGGCCGACCCCCGGCCTCGCGGCGGTACGCGTGGGAGTGCTGCCGATGCCCGGGCGCGTGAGGTACGGGAGTTCCTCGCCGGTGCCTTCCGGATGCCGCCCGCGGACTCGCCGGACGAGGCCGACGCGACCACGCCCGATCCCACCACACAGCACCGAGCCAACCCGGCAGGCCCCGCCACGGCATCGCCCGCCACACCGCCCCCGGCGTCCACTGCTCCAGGTTCGTTCCCCACGGGGCCCTCTGCGGGCGCGTTTCCCTCGGCGTCTTCCGGTTCGGCTTCGCCTTATGCGGGGTCCGGCACGGGCACGTCTTCCTCGGCGTCCTCCGCTCCGGTTTCGCCTTCCACGGCGCGGTCCGATT
>NZ_KQ949112.1:9788-11281 GCF_001514305.1 Streptomyces dysideae | reverse complement strand
CACAGGCTTCCCCCTCCGCACCGTCTCCCGACCCCACACCTCCCCCAACGCCCTCCAACCCCGCCTGGGCCCCCACACCATCACCCCACCGCACCCCCTCCCCACCCCCCACCAGCACCCCACCACCCCCCACTCACGACACGGCCCCCGCACCCCCGCCCGCCACGCCCCGCGTCCCCCGCTCCATGGCCGCCCCCGGCCGCGACGGCGAACTCCGGCGTACCTTTCCAGCCTTCCCGGCCCGGCCGTCGGACGGCTCCGGCTTTGCCGAGACCTGGTGGGGGAACGCCTGGGTGGCCGCTTTGGAGGAGGGCGCGCTGGATCCCAAGCGGCTGGCCCGCGGACGCGGTTACGCCGCGCAGGGGCACGTCGACGCCATCACCGTCACGCCGGGGCTCGTTCTCGCGTACGTGCAGGGCAGTCGGCCCCGGCCGTACCGCGTGCAGGTGCGGCTGCGGACGTTCGAGGACGCCGACTGGGAGCGGTTCCTGGACGCCGCCGTCGAGCGGCCGGGGCACATCGCCGCGCTGCTCGACAAGGAGCTGCCCCAGTCCCTCGCCGACTGCGGGGTGCCGCTGCTGCCGGGCCCGCGCGACCTGGACCCCCGTTGCAGCTGCCCCGACTCCGGGCACCCCTGCAAGCACGCCGCCGCCCTCTGCTACCAGACCGCACGCCTCCTCGACGCCGACCCCTTCGTGCTGCTCCTGCTGCGAGGCCGTGGCGAACGCGAGCTGCTGGACGCCCTCTCGCGCCGCAACGCCGCCCGTGCGGCCCGCGCCGCCCAGGACAGGGAACCGGCGCCCCTCCCCGGCGTACGGGCCACCGACGCTCTCGCGCCGCGCGAACTCCCGCCCCTTCCGCCGCCGTTGCCCGCGCCCCCGCACCCCGAGCAGCCCCCTGTCTACCCGGCGGCCCCGGGCGGCCCGGACCCGTTCGCCCTCGACCAGCTGGCGACCGACGCCGCCGCCCGCGCCCACGCCCTGCTCACCACCGGCCGCGATCCGGTCGGCGAGCTGGCCCTGTGGCAGGACGCCGTACGGCTCGCGGCGGCCCGCCCCGGTTCCGGGCTGACCGCCGGCACCCGCGCCCTCTACGCCTCGCTGGCCTCGGCCACCGGCCGCACCCCGGGGGACCTGGCGCGCGCGGTCGCCGCCTGGCGCCAGGGCGGGATCGAGGGCCTCGCCGTCCTCGAAGCCCCCTGGGACCCGCCGGCCGGCCGCTTCGACCGTGCCCGCCCGCTCCTCCTCGCCGCGGACCTCCCGGCGTTCCGCCCCTGGCGCAACCACCTCACCCACCCGCGCGGCCATGTCCAGCTCCGCCTGGGCCGCGACGGGCTCTGGTACGCGTACGAGTCGGAGCCGGGCCATGACGACTGGTGGCCCCGCGGCACCCCCGACCTGGACCCGGTCGGCGCCCTGACGGGCCTGGGCACCTCGGACGACCTCTGACCGTTCCTAGGGACTGAGTAGTCCGGTCGCCTGCCGGGGACACCC
>NZ_KQ949112.1:0-8869 GCF_001514305.1 Streptomyces dysideae | reverse complement strand
GCGACATCAGCAAGGCGGACGTGAAGGTGACGATCCGGGTGCCGGGGAGCGGCAAGCGGCGCCGCAGCGAGACCCGCACCTTCTCCTCGGTGACCTCGGGCCTGCTGGCGATGCGGGACTGGCTGCTCGCCGAGCAGGTCACCGTGGTCGGCATGGAGGCCACCGGCGTCTACTGGAAACCGGTGTTCTACCTGCTGGAACACGAGATGGAGTGCTGGCTGCTCAACGCCCGGCACATGAAGGCCGTGCCCGGCCGCAAGTCCGACGTGAAGGATGCCGAGTGGATCGCCCGCCTGGTCGAGCACGGTCTGGTGCGGGCTTCGTTCGTGCCCCCGGAGCCGATCCGGCAGCTGCGGGATCTGACCCGGTATCGCACTGTCAATCCCCTCGAGCTGTGGAGATCTTCTAAGCGGCCAGTCCCAGCGGGGAGTTGACCCGATGGTCGCGTTCGTAGTCGACCGGGCTCCGGTATCCACACACGCTGTGTAATCGGTGGGTGTTGTAGAACCCGGTGATCCAGGTGGCGATCTTCAGCCGGGCCTGGGTGCGGGTGGCGAAGGTGTGCCGGTGAACGTACTCGACCTTGAGCACGCTGTTGAACGCCTCGCTGACGGCGTTGTCGAAACACGACCCGACCCGGCCCATCGACTGGGTCACGCCGAGGCGTCGGCAGACTCGCTTGAAGCGTCGGGAACAATATTCCGACCCGCGGTCCGAGTGGAAGATCACGCCCTTCACGTCGCCGCCGCGGGTGGCCGCGGCCATCTGCAGCGATGCGACCACGAGCTCGGCGTCATGGTGGGTGCCCATCGCGTAGCCGAGCAGACGTCGGGAGAACAGGTCGATCACCGTGGCCAGGTAGAGCTTGCCCTCAGCCGTGACGATCTCGGTCATGTCGCCGCACCAGACCTGGTCCGGGGCGTCCGCGGTGAAGTCCCGGCGCACGAAGTCCGGCGCCGCCGGCCGTTTCCCGGGCCTGGTCAGCCCGTGTCGGCGGCTGACCTTCCGTCCGGCCAGGCCCAGTTCGGCCATGACTTTCGCGACGGTGTTCACCGAGATGCGCCACCCTTCCCGCACGAGCGTGATCCAGATCTTCGGCGAGCCGTAGGTGCCGCCCGAGCCGTCGAAGATGCGACGGATCTCTCCTCGGGCGTGAGCCCCTGGACCAGCGTCACGCAGTATGCCTCCAGCAGGTCCTCGTACTGCTCTTCCAGCCACGCGTAGTCCGCGGCGGTCGTCGTCCCAGTCATGCCCGAAGCATCGCACCCACTACTGACAACGCCCAACGCCCCTCGCCCACCGGTAAATCCGGTCGACGTCGACGCCCCTGACCTGCCACGATCCCCGCCATGACCGACACCCCACCCCTCGCCGAGGGCTACGAGATCTCCGCCGACCCCGACCGCATCGACGCCGAGTGCGTGCACCGCTGGCTGTCGACCGACGCCTACTGGGCGCTCGGGCGGCCACGGGAGCAGCAGGACCGGGCCATCGAGGGCTCGCTGAGCTTCGGTGTATACGACACGGTTTCGGAGGAGCAGGTGGCGTATGCCCGGGTCATCACCGACCGGGCGACCTTCGCCTGGCTGTGCGACGTCTACGTCGACCCCTCGGTGCGCGGCAAGGGCATCGGGACCGCGCTCGCCGGAGCCGTACGCGAGCACCTGCGGCCGTACGGGCTGCGCCGCATCCTGCTCGCCACGCACGACGCGCACGGGGTGTACGAGAAGGCCGGGTTCGCAGCGCTGGAGAAGCCGGACCAGTGGATGGCGCTCGTTTTCTAGCGACTTGTCCGCCTGGTCCTGACCTTGAAGTAAGATTTCGCACACCCTCGGTGATGCCCGTACAATGCCTCTTGACCTGCGGACTTTCACGACTCACCATCGCCGCATGTCACTTCGGGTCACGTTCGTCGCCGCCGCGCGCAGCTCGCCGCTGCTGGCGGAGCGCTTCGAGGACGACCGGCCGCTGGATCAGGCCGGCTGGGACGAGGTGCAGCGCGTCGCCCACGATCTGGTGCCACTGGCGGCGGCCGACCTGCGCTACTGCTCGCCGACGCCACGCAGCCGCGCGACCGGCGACGCCCTCGGATACTCGCCGCTCGTGCAACTCGCCCTGCGGGACTGCGACATGGGCCGCTGGCGTGGGCTGACTCTCGGCGAGGCGATGGCCCGTGAGCCGGGGGCGGTGGACGCCTGGCTCGCCGACCCGCGGGGCACGCCGCACGGCGGTGAGTCGTTGCTGGCGTTCATCAGCCGGGTCGGCGGCTGGCTGGACACCCGGCCCGTGGAGGACGGCGGCCGGGTCGTTGCCGTGGCCGAGCCGTCCGTGATCCGGGCCGCCCTGGTGTACGCCCTGAAGGCGCCGCCCGCGACGTACTGGAACCTCGACGTCCGCCCCCTGTCGACGACCACCGTGACCGGCCGGGCGGGCCGCTGGAACCTGCGCTTCGACGGGACGCCGATTCAGTCCTCGCGGGCGTAGTCCGTCGTGATGACCAGGTCCTTCGCGGGACCGCCCACGCGCCACACGGACCGCCAGTGGTCCGCGTCGAGGACGGTGAACTCGCCCCGGTAGAGGTCGGCCGCGCACGGGTGGTCGGCGATGTGCCGTCCGGATGTCAGGTCCAGGTCGTGGAAGGGGCGTCCGTCGGCGAAGCGGACGTCCACAACCCCCTCGGAATCCCCTGGGAGGAAGCGCAGCGTCCGTTCTGCGGGATGTGGGACGCCCTGCCAGGTGAACGTGCCCGACTCGTGGTGCAGAAGGCCGCCGCCCTGCAGTGGGCCGAAAACCGTCGTGCCGGAGAACTCCCCCTCCGCACCGCTCACTTGATCCCGCACCGATCGGGCGACCCGCCAGCTCCCGGCCAGATGGGTCAGCGCGTCGGGCACTGGCCAGAACTCGCCCATCCGCTCCTTCTCTCCGTCACATCCGTTGCTGTGCGAACCATTGACGCTCTTGGGTCCCCTTACCGTTCGAAGTGCTGATCGTTGTCTGATATTTCGAACATCGAGCCGCGGAGTATCCATGTCACGCACCCCCCCCCGCACCCGCTGGAGACTAGGTCTCACCGCCACCGCCCTCGTGGTGGCGGCCGCCGCGGTCCCCGCACCCGCGCACGCCGAGGATGTCACCGACTACGCGATCACCGTCGCCCCGGCCGCGCGCGGCGCGAAGATCGACGACACGACGGGCGATACCGACCCTGCGCACCATGCCGCCCGACAGGGCCTTCATCCTGTCGTCGGCGCGGTCCGCCAGACCCACCCGCTCCACGGCGCGCTGCACCGCCGCGGGGATGCTCGATTTGGGCACCTCCTTCAGCCACGCCATGTACTCGACGAACTCGCGCACCGTGAAGCGCTTGTAGTAGCCGAACTCCTGCGGTAGATAGCCGATTCGGCGGCGCACCGCACGGTGCTCGCCCATGCCGCCCACGGACTCGGCGAGCAGCTCAAGGCTGCCCTCGGTGGGGCTCAGCACGGTGGCCAGCGTCCGGATGAGGGTGGTCTTGCCCGCCCCGTTGGGGCCGAGGAGTCCGTGGACGCCGATGCCCAGCGAGAGGTCGAGGCCGTCGACGGCCATCCGTTTCTTACCGACCTCGACCTTCAGCCCGGTGGCCTGGATCTCCCAGGCGTAGGCCGTCGGTGCGATGTCGGCCGCGCTCACGGCGGACGTCATGTGGTGTTCCTTTCGCATGTTCTTTCCGATGGTCATCGATGAGCTCCCAGCACGGTGTACGCGCCTCGGCGGGCGATCACGACACCGATACCGAGCGCGAGGATCAGGCCCCACGCAGGCAGACCGCCCGTCTGAAGGGCGAAGGTCGTACGGCTGGTGGCCATGGTCGGCGCCACGACCACACCGACCCACACAGCGGCCAGCACGAAGGCGGCGCGGGTCACACCGACGACACCGCCGAGAGCCAGGGTCGTCGAGGTGAAGGCCAGACAGGGCAGCAACCACTGCACCACCATCACTCCCGTCGCCCAGCCGCCCACCAGCAGCGCGGGAACGACCACACCGAGCACGGACGCGGTGCGCCGCAGCACCAGATAGAGCCCGACCCTGGGCACCGAGGCCGTCAGCTCGTACGCCGGGTCCAGACCGCGCGACCAGGACGCCGCGACGCCGAGCACGGGCAGGACCGGCGCGAGCAGCAGCACCAACGACACCTCGCCGGAGCCGGTGTCGGCCAGTTCGAGCAGCAGGGCCAGCAGCGTCATGCCCAGGACCATGGCCAGCCACGGCACCATCGTGGGCGTCATCCACCTCGACAGCCGCGCCGACCAGCGCCGTCGGCGCGGCATGGTGGCAGTGACCGCCAGTTGGGGTTCGAGGCCTGACCACACGGTGTCGACGAGCGACGCCACGGCGGGCACCCCGACACCGACAGCGGCAGACAACTGGTCACGGCACACCCGGCACATCTCCAGATGCGCCTCCACGGCCCACACCTCGTCGGCGGAGAGGTCCGCGCCGCCGCGCACGTACCCCTCGATGATCCGCTTCGATGCGTGTTCGATACTCATGCCAGCACCCTCCGCATCTCGATACGGGCCCGGCGGGCACGGGTCTTGACCGTGCCCTCGGGCAGCCCGAGCAGGACCGCGGTCTCCCGGACGGACAGCCCGTCGAGCACCATCGCCTGCAGTACCTGTCTCAGCTCCGGCGCGAGGCACCGCAGCGCGTCCCCGACCTCACCGCCGACGGTCTCCGCGAGCGCCAACTCCTCGGCGGCGGGCGCCACTTCGGGCGGAGCGGCGCCCGGCGGTGGCTCCGCGTGGTGAGCCCTGCGCCGGAACGCGTCGACGAGGCGGCGCGCCGCGATCGTCCACAGCCAACCTGTGGCCGTCCCTCCGACCGCGGCCCCGGCGAACGCACCTGCCGCGCGCCACACCGCCAAGTAGGTCTCCTGCATGACCTCGGCGACGATCTGCTTAAACAGCCGGGCGTGCGGGGCCAGGACCCCGGTGATCACGCTGGTGATCTGCGTGTACTTCACCTCGAGCCAGCGGCGTTCCCACTGTTCGAGTTCGTCGGCACCTCGCAGAAGCGGTAGCCGCGCTCGAACGACCACACCAGCGGCGGCCATGCCTTCTCTCCGGCGAGTTCGTGGTAGGCGGCCAGCCCGCGCACCAGCTGGGAGCGCGAGAGTTCGGTGACCGCCATCAGTCGCGTCCTCTTCAGCCCAGCCGGGGCGACCTCCGTCAGCACCGTCCGGTTCGCATCCGCGTGACGGTCGGCCGCGGGTGAGCGGCGCCGGTCACGCTCCGTCCTGCGGCGTGCTCGAGCTACCCCAGCGCCGATCGCACCCGCGCGATGTTCTCGGCCAGCACCACTTGCTCGTCGTCGGACAGGGTGCGTCCGCGCAGGCCGGGAACCCCCCGGTTCGTGGTGGCCACGAAGGCGTGGCAGGCCCCGACCAGGTCGAGGAACTCGGCCGTCCGCTCGAAGTGCCTGATGATCGGGGCGAGTTCGCTGGCCCGCTCGAACTCCTCACGGGCCTGACGGCCCTGCTCGACCTGGGCATGGATGACCGACTGCCGCGCCCGGTCGTCCGTCATCGCCTTGAACGCGACCCCGGGCCGGTGCAGCAACCTCGTTGTGGCCTCCGCGGCCACCTGCTCGTCGTGGGCCAGGTCCCGGATCGCCTCCACCCTCGCCGGAGTCACCGCCGAAGCCACCCCGAACTGGCGCGAAACCTGAAACGGGACCAAACACCAACCCACGAACCAAACACTCAGTACTTCCCGTTTCCGGTCCTCCGGATCGGCGTGAAGCGGAGTCGCTTTACGGGTGGACAGTTCAGCAGATGACAGACGGTCGTTGCGGGACATCAAGAGATGCGTCCCGCAACGACCGTCAGCCGAATGGCGATACCGAGGCTACTCCGCCGAGGCGGCGGGAGTGGGCGGCTACCTGGTCTTGAACCGGTCCGGACGCACGAAGTCCAGGCCCTCGATGGTCTGTTTGCCGAGCGCCTCGTGGGCGGCGATGTGGCCATAGCCGGTGGCCATTTTGAAGCCCTTTCCGGAGAATCCGGTGGCACAGTAGACCCTGCTGTTCTCATCCAGCCAGCCGAGAAGGGGATGTCTGTCCTCGGTGAAAAGGTCGGGGAAGGCATCGGAGCGCACGACGGTGGGGATCAGGCCGGGGAAGAATTCGGTGACGATCTCGGTGACCTTCTCGATTTCTTCCCGGGTGAGTTCTCTGGGCACGGAGTCCGGGTCGGAGGTTGCCCTTGCGCGCCCGGCCAGCGGTCCGTCCACCGATGCCTTGACCGTCACGCCGTCGACGGCGGGTGCGCCGTACATGGAGCGATCCTCGTACCACCGGCTGAAGGCGGGGAAGTTCTCTGGCGAGAACTGCGTGCCGTCTTGGGCGATGAACCAGGTCAGGACGATCCGATGGGTTTCCGTGACGGCCTTGAGGTGGTCGGGCATGAGCCTTCGGGACCAGCCGCCCGAGGCGACGATGACCTTCTCGAACGTCCAGGTTCTGTCGCCCGAGGTGACGACGACGCCGTGGTCGGTTTCGGTGATGCTGTCCACGGGTGTGTTCTGAAGGACGGTGGCGCCGTTCGCCTGGGCCGCCGCGACGGCGGCGCTGACGGCGCGGTCGGTGCGCAGAACGCCGGCGTGGGGGTCATAGACGGCGCAGTCGTCGGGGCGGAGGCTGTGCTGGGGGTAGCGTTCGGCCATGTCCTCCCGGCTGAGGACGTAGTGCTCGGCTCCGGTGATGCGTGTTGCCTCGAGCAGGCTGTTGATGAAGCTGCCGTTCGCGGTCCCGATGGACAGGCCCCCGGTAGTGGTGAGGATTTCCTGCCCGGTCTCCGCTTCGAGCTCGGTCCACAGGCCGCGGGAGCGTTCGATGATGGGGTAGTACTCGGGCCTGCCGAGGTAGATCATGCGGAACAGGCGGGTGTCCCCGCCCACCGCACTGCGGCCGTGAGCAGGGGTGGCTGCCTCGAAGCCCACCACCGAGTCGGACAGCCGGGAGGCCTGCCACAGGGCCATGCTTCCGATGCTGCCCAGGCCGATGACTGCGAGTTTGGCGTCCATGAGAGCAGTTTCCTTTCGTTACTCGTGAAGTCCGGCGAGCCTGCTGCCGAATCTGGCCAGGAGTGAGGTCGTGCTGGAGCCCCTGCGCTCTTCCCACTGGTCGGCAATGCCGAAGAGCCGGTACATGGCGTGAACGCCCAGCCAGCGGATGGGTTCCGGCTCCCACTTCCGTGCCCGGTAGCCGACCCAGGGAAGGGTGGTCCGTTCGGTTTCCTTCTCGAAGGCGAGTTCCACGAGAGTCCTGCCGCCGACGTAGGCAGACGTGACACCGTGTCCCGCGTAGCCGGTGGACGAGCCGATCCCCGATGCCGGGTCCCAGTGCACGCCGCCGTTCCAGTCCCGCGTGACGCCCAGGACTCCCGACCAGGCGTGGTCCACCTCGAACGGGATGTCCGGGAAGAAGGTACTGAGCTTCTGCGAGATCAGGTCGATGGTGGACTGGGCGGTCGCACCGGCTCCCCCTGTGCCGGACCCGAAGCGGTAGGGGACACCGCGGCCCCCCATGGCGATACGGCCGTCCGATGTCCGCTGGGCGTAGATGAACGTGTGCGCGGAGTCGCTGAGGCACTGCAGCCCGTCCCAGCCGATCTGCTGCCATGCCGCCTCCGACAGGGGCTTGGTCACGATCAACGAGGAATTGACCGGGATCAGGGTCCGGCTGCCGAGCAGCTGTCCCGAATAACCTTCGGTGCAGATGAACGTCTTGGCCGCGGTGACACGTCCGTTGGCCAAGGTGAGGGTCTTGCCCCCGACACTGTCCACTCGGCTGCCCTCGTAGATCCTGACGCCCATGGAGGTCAGGGTGTCGGCGAGGCCGTAGACGAGCTTCGCGGGGTGGAACCGCGCACAGTGCTTGTAGAAGAGCCCGCCGTGGACGGTGGAAATGTTGATCCGGCTGCGGAACTCGTCCCGGTCGAGCATGTGGACTTCGTCGTCGGTCAACCCGTACTTCAGGTCGGCATCACGCCTGGCGACAAGCCGGCCCAGCCCCGCCTCCGTGTGGGCGGCGACGAGCGCGCCGCCCTTGTGCTGATCGGCGTCGATACCTTCGGCCCGGAGGATGTCCAGGACCGCGTCGACGCCGGCGACGAACTCCTGCTGCAGCGCCCGGCTCGCCTCCAGCCCGCCCCCGGCGCGGGCGAAGGTGGCACGGTTTCCCGGAGGCATTGCCGAGAGCCAGCCGCCGTTGCGTCCTGATGCGCCGTAGCCCACCTGTTCGGCCTCGAAGACGGCGACCGAGAGCGACGGTTCGAGCTTCTTGGCGAAGTGCGCCGCCCAGAGGCCGGTGTAGCCGCCGCCGACAATGGCCACGTCGACGGAGTCCTGGCTGGTGAAGCGAGGGAATGAGGGCCTCTTGTCGGCCAGTCCGGCCACCCAGAAGCCGAGTTCTCCGTTTCGGGGTGGTACCGCAAGGGCGTTCATGGTGTGTCCTTCATCTGTCTCTGGGAACCGCGTGGGTCGCTGCTGGAAGGCGGTGTGGCCGCCGTCGACGGGGTGCGTTGCCCCGGTGATGTACGAGGACTCCGACAACGCGAGGAACAGGACGGCATCGGCGATCTCCTCAGGAGTGGCGAGGAGCTGCGGCGGGATCTGCCCCTCACGCTCACGGCGGATGGCCTCTGGCTCGGACCTGCGCCGGCAGGACGCCTCAATGACTCGGCCGACGCTGTCTTGCCTCGCGTCGGCCAGCAGGATCTGCACCGGGTGTCGATCGTGCCGGCCGAGGGCGTCGAGTGCCTGTTGAAGCCGGGCCACCGCCGCACTGCTCATGATTGGCTCGCCGCTACCCAGCGGTGCAGATGACC
>NZ_KQ949111.1:77487-109729 GCF_001514305.1 Streptomyces dysideae | reverse complement strand
TCAGGCTTTCCTTTCAGCCGGAGTAGTCGTGGAAGCCGCGGCCCGTCTTCCGGCCGAGAAGACCGGCGTCCACCATGCGCAGCAGGAGGGGCGGCGCGGCATGCAGCGGCTCCTTGTACTCGACGTACATGGAGTCCGCGATCGCCGTGAGGGTGTCCAGGCCGATCAGGTCGGCCAGATGCAAGGGGCCCATGGGGTGGGCGCAGCCGAGCACCATGCCGTTGTCGATGTCGTCGGCGGAGGCGAGACCCGACTCCAGCATGCGGATCGCGGACAACAGGTAGGGCACCAGGAGAGAGTTGACGACGAATCCGGCCCGGTCCTTGGCATGGATGACCTGCTTGCCCAAGGCCCCGCTGACGAACTCCCCTGCCCGGTCACGCGTTTGTTCACTGGTCAGCAGGGACGGGACCAGCTCGACGAGGTCCAGTACCGGCACCGGGTTGAAGAAGTGCACGCCGATCACCTGCTGTGCGCGCCCCGTCGCCGTGCCGAGTTTCATGATGGGAATGGAAGAGGTGTTGGAGGCGAGGATCGCGTCCGGTCGGACGAGCACCTTGTCGAGTGCCGCGAAGATCTCGGTCTTCACCTGTTCGTCCTCGGCCACCGCTTCGATCACGATGTCGCGGTCGGCGAGGTCGGCCAGGTCGGTGGTGAAGCCGATCCGGCGGAGGGACGTAGCGCTGTCAGCCGGGGCGAGTCTGCCGCCGCGTACCGCGCGTGTCAGGGATTTGGCGATTCTTTCACGGCCCGCCTCGACCGCCTCGGGGCCGGTCTCGCTGACGAGGACGTCGAGGCCCGCGCGAGCACAGACCTCGGCTATGCCGCTGCCCATGAGTCCCGCTCCGACGACGCCCACGCGGCGGATGGGCGCGGAGGCCGTGCCGTTCGGGGCGGCGTCGGAGGGGGTGCCTGACGGCTGTGTGGACATGAGTACCTCTCCATGTGTCGGGTCCGGCCGGGCTCAGCCCCGCAGCAGGCTCCGCTGCAACTTGCCGGTGGCGGTGCGCGGCAGACGGTCCCGGACTTCGAGCCGACGGGGGATCTTGTGTCGGGTGAGGGAGGCGGACAGGAACGTCTGGATGTCCTCCAGGGAGCAGTCCGCGCCCTCGGCGGGTACGACGATGGCGGTGACGACCTCTCCCCAGACGGGATCGGGCGTTCCGACGACCGCCGCTTCGTCCACGCAGGGACACGCTGCCAGCGCTTCCTCCACCTCCGTGGGATCCACGTTCTCCCCGCCGGTGATGATCGTGTCCTTGATCCTGCCGACCACCACCAGGCGGCCCTCGGAGTCCATGTAGCCCCGGTCGCCCCCGTGGAACCAGCCGCCGGCGTCGCGGGCCGCCGCCGAGTCCTCCGGCAGGCCCAGGTATCCGGCAGCCACGCTGGGGCTCCGGACGACGATCTCCCCCGTCGTGCCGTGCGCCAGGGGGCGGTTGTCGGGGCCGACGATCCGGACTTCGGCCAGCGGGGCGGCCAGTCCGGCCTCGCCGGAGCAGCCCGGGCCGTCGCGCGGGTCGCGGTAGGTGACGCCGGCGGCGGTCTCGGTCAGGCCGTAGGAGCTGACCACCGGGATGCCGCGGCGGTGGAACACCTCGGCGACCAGCGCCGGTGCCGCCGCTCCCCCGCTGAGGATCCAGCGCAGCGAGGA
Source organism: Streptomyces dysideae (assembly GCF_001514305.1). Classification (GTDB taxonomy): domain Bacteria; phylum Actinomycetota; class Actinomycetes; order Streptomycetales; family Streptomycetaceae; genus Streptomyces; species Streptomyces dysideae. The sequence continues at coordinate 108,075 of NZ_KQ949111.1, read as the reverse complement.
CAGGTCCGCCGCGGCGAAGCCGGGGTGCCGTGCGATCAGGGCGAGCATCGCCGGTACCGCGAAGGTCACGCTCACCCGGTGCCGTCGTACGGTCGCCAGGAAGCCGTCGACGGAGAAGACGGGCTCCAGGACGACGGTTCCGCCCTTGGCCCAGGTGTAGGAGCCCACGCCGCTCAGTACCGCGATGTGGAAGACGGGTGTGGTGATGAGTGTGACGTCGTCCCGGGCCAGGTCCAGGCCCAGGAGGCCGTTGACGCAGCTCCAGAACACGTTGCCGTGGGTGAGGAGCACGCCCTTCGGGCGGCCGGAGGTGCCGGAGGTGTAGGCGATGAGGGCGAGGTCGTCCTCTGTCACGGGTGCCGGGGCGTCGTCGCCGACAGGTTCGTCCGGTGTCCGGATCAGTGGTGCGTATCCGTCGGGTGGCTCCTCGTCCAGGCACAGACGGGTGACGTCCGGCGGTACGGTGCCGCCGTCGACGAGTTTTGCGGCGCAGGCGGCGTCCGCGATCAGGACGTCCGCCCCCGAGTCCGCCAGCAGGTAGGCGATCTCGGGAGGCGTGGCCGCCCCGTTGACCGGGACGAACACGCCTCCGATGCGGGACGTGGCGTACATCAGGACGAAGACCTCCGGGCGTGAGGCGCCCGCGTAGGCGACGACGCTGCCCGGACCGGCACCGTGCCGGCGCAACTGCCGCGCGGAGGCCACGATCCAGTCCCGCACCTGCCCGTAGGTCCATGCGCGGTCACCGAATACGAGCGCCGTGCGGTGGGGGTGCAACTGGGCGCGGCGTTCCAGCAGATGGCCCAGGCGGAACATGGGGCGTGGTCGGGTTGGGCCGGTCATGGCGGCGGTCCTTTCAGGCGTGGCGGCCGGTGGCGCCGGGTCTGCTTCGGGGGTCGGGTTCGTCGGTGCGGATGACCGTGGCGTCGTGCGGTCTGTCAGGCATCGGCCGGCTCCGCGGTGACAGGAGCGTCCGGCCGGTCCCCCCTGATCAGGACGACGGTGACCACCGCCGCCGCGATCGCGCACAGCCCGACGATCAGGTAACCGAGCGAGTAGGCGTTGCCCAGGGCCTCGAAGGCGGTGTCCTTGAGCGGGTTGAACGGCGCGGTCGAACCGTCGGGCAGGGCGATGGTCTCGGGGACGGCGTTCGCGCCGAGCGGGCCGGAGTTGACGGCCCCGATGGCGCCCTCCACGGCCTCCCGCTGCCCTTCCGGGGCGGTCGCCGCCGAGGCGTTGAAGGTGTCCAGGGCGTGTCCCAGAGCCGGGTCCGACGCGACCTTGTCGCTGATCTCGTGCGCCGCCCGGCTGAGGGCGATCGCACCCACGACGGCCGGGCCGAGGGTGAACCCGAAGTCACGCAGCAGGCTGCGGCGGCGAGGGGACCGGCCGCACTGCCCGATCATGACGCCCGTGGCGCGCGTTGCGTTGTGCGGGCCTGCAGCGGTGGTGGCGACGACGAAGCCGACGGACCAGAACGCTCCGGTGGCCAGGGCCGTGGCGACCCGGGCCGCGAGGACGACCGTGATGGACGTACTGAGGACCGCGACCAGACGTCCGAGGCAGAACACGGACAGGGCCAGGATCAGCGTCCGGCGCTGCGGCAGCCGCAGGGTCGCCGGGGCCATGGTCGGCGAACGACGATGAGCGCGAGCGAGGGCACGGTGGCCAGGAGGCTGTTGCTGATGTAGTTCCGCGTCAGGGGCCGGGCATACGCCCGCCCTCGGACGGAGCCCGCCCCGGGACGGGCGAGGAGTTCCCGCGGCGTGCCGTCATGGTGTCGGTCATGGAGGTTCAGCCCTTGGTCAGGTCGCGGCGCGAGAAGCGGAAGATGATGAGGGTGACGCCGAGGCAGACGACGGTGAGCAGCGAGGCGATGGTGCTGCCGTAGCCGTAGTCGCCGTAGGAGAACGCGGTGCGGAACATGTAGAGGGTCAGGGGCGTCGTGTCACTTCCCGGCCCGCCGTTGGTCAGGGCGAGGACCGAGTCGAACACCCTGAGCGTGCCGTTGATGTCGTGCCACCGAGATCAGACCGCCCTACCTCCGACGCCAGGGCAGTACCTCCTGATCGTCTTGTGCGGCGTCCACGCGTTGCAATGCGGCGTTGACAGCCTCACCGATCTCCGCGAACTGGCGCACCTGTTCGCGGGTCAGCGCGTCGAAGACGGCGCGGCGTACGGCCTCGACGTGGCCGGGGGCCGCCCGCTCCAGAAGCCGGCTCCCCTGTGCGGTGAGCACGGCAAGCTGGTCGCGCCGGTTCGCGGGGTCGTCGCAGCGGTCCACGTAACCGGCCTGCTGAAGGCGGGTCACGGCATGAGTGAGTCGACTGCGGGTGATCTTCAGGCGCTGGGCGAGTTCGGACATCGTCAGGGTCCGGTCGGGGACGGAGGAGAGGTGGGCGAGCAGGGTGTAGTCGGCATGCGTCAGCCCCGCGTCCCGTCGTAGCTGGCGGTTCAGGTGGTCGGACAGGTGAGTGGAGAACTCGACGTAGGCGAGCCAGGCTCGTCGTTCCTCGGTGTCCAGCCAGCGTGGCGTCATGGGCATGGTGACACTTTAGGCAACCCTGTTTGAACTTTCAAACTGCACTGTCTGGTCACCGCCGGCCAGTTCGAGGGCGCCGACCCCGCCGCACGGGCCACCCTCGGCCGCGCACCCGGAGCCTTCCGACCGCTCCGGAAGCCTCACAGCTCGCCGCCCCGAAGCAGAGAGCGGGTCCGCCGCGACCGCGACGGCGTACCCGCTCTGGCGTCACGCCCAATGCGTGCCGCCGAGCACGCCGGGCGAATCCCATCCATGGCATGGATGAGCCGGATCCGGGATTCGGATCGCGAGGAGGATGGCGGCGCGGCCACGAACAGCTCATAGTCGTCCCTACCCGCACGCCGCTGTCCGGACCAGCCGCCGACGTGCGGCCGTCCTCAGCATGCCGTGTGCCGTCGGCGCCGTGAAAGGCATGCCCGCTCTCTTACTTGCAACGCCCACTGGAGTCGCCATGCCCGGTTCCGTTCCCCCGCCGCCTCCGGCCGCGGTCGATGACGCCGCTCCATCCCCCGTCGCCGTCTCGGGCCCTGCCCATCGACTGCGCCTGACCCTGCTGATGGCGGGCAGCTGCCTGCCGATCCTGGGGGCGGTGCTGATCGCCCCGGTGCTGCCGAAGATGCAGGAGTACTTCGAGTCGGTCCCGGGGGCCGAGGCGCTGGTTCCGCTCGCGCTGACCGTTCCGGCTCTGTCACTGGCATTGTTGGCCCCGTTCGCCGGGGTGATCGTGGACCGGCTGGGCCGCAAGCGCCTGCTGGTCGTGGCGACACTCCTGTATGCCGTGTTCGGCACGGCCCCGCTCTGGCTGGACTCGCTGGGCGGCATCATCGTCAGCCGCGCCCTGGTCGGCGTCACCGAGGCCGCGATCATGACCTGCTGCACCACGCTGATCGGCGACTACTACTCCGGTCACCAGCGGGTGAAGTACCTCGCCCTGCAGACCATGTGCGCCTCCGCGTCGGCCACCGTCTTCTTCGTGGTCGGCGGCGCCGCCGGCGCGGCGGGCTGGCGCATGCCCTTCTGGGTCTACGCCGTGAGCCTGGTGCTCGTCCCGCTGATGGCCATCGCTCTGCCCAACCCGGCAGCCCGCACGGTCGGCGCGGTCGACGCCGAGGCTCCGGCCGGGGCGGAGGCCCGCCGTCCGTTCCCCTGGCGGCCGTTGGCGGGCATCTGTGCCCTTACCTTCTTCGGGGCGATGGTCTTCTACACGGTCCCGGTGGAGATGGCATACCTGCTGGACGACCTCGGGGTGAGCAACCCCGGCGCGATCGGCCTGGCCACCGCGGCCGCGAGCGCCGCCACCGTGGGCGGAGCGGTCACCTTCGCCCGGCTGAGGCGCTCCCCCGAACCGATGCTGCCCGCCGTCTTCGCGGTCTGCGCAGCCGGCTTCGGCGTCATGTTCCTGGCGGACAACGCCCCGCTGCTGATCGTCGGAGCAGTGGTCAACTGCCTGGGCACGGGCATGCTGCTGCCCGCCCTCCTCACCAGCGCCATGTCCCGTCTGGCGTTCAAGGACCGCGGCCGGGGCACGGGGCTGTGGACGGCGGCCTTCTTCGGCGGCGAGTTCGTCTGCCCGCTGGTGCTGCTCGCCCTGGATTCGGCGGTCGGCAGCCTCTCGGGCGCGGTGGGCGTCCTGGGGCTGGTGACCGCGGTCGTCGCGGCGGGGCTGCGGGCGATGCGGGGCCGTGCGGGCACCGCGGATCCCCGGCCGCTGCCGGAGCAGTTGGCCTGAGGCCGTGGAAGCCGACGGGCCGGGGAGTACCGACGGCGCTGCCCCGGCCCCGTCACGCGTGTCGGCCTCGCCGTTGTACCGGACGACGGCGAGGCCACACGTGCCGAACGCCGAACACGCCCTGCCGTGGGGCAGGTCCCGCCGGTTACCGCCTCCCGCCGGGCCGGGATCAGAGCCTCTCCGCTGCCGGCCTCTCGCCCCGTACGGCGGGTATGGCCTCGTCCGTGCCGTGGCCTGTCAGCGTCGCGCCGACCTCCTCGGCCTTCTGTCGCAGCCAGATGTGGGCCGCGTCCTGGGCGTGCACCGGGTGCCACCACATTGCCTCCTGCACCGGTACGGCCTCGAAGGGGCAGGGCAGGACGCGCACGGCGGCGGAGCGGACCGCTCTGCGGGCCAGGCGTTCCTGGATCATCGCGACCCTGCGGGTGCCCTCGACCATGTGGGGCAGCAGCTGGAAGGTCTGCACGGAGACCTCCACCCGGGGGCTGATGCCGAGCATGCTGAGCTGGCGGGCGGCCGGGGCGTCGTAGGGGCGCTGGTAGACGGCCCAAGGCAGACGGGCCAACTGGTCGAGGGTAAGTACGTCGCCCACCTCGGGGTGGTCGTCTGCGACCAGGCACAGCCATCGGTCCTGGTGGAGGTCGACGGCGGGGAAGCCGTCGATGACACCGTGCGGCATCAGGAGTCCGTCGACGGTGCTCAGCGCGGTGGCGGTGTTCTCCACGACGGACGGTGCCGGGTGCTGGAAGGTGAGCCGGATTCCGGGCGCCTCCCCGTGCAGCAGGCGGGCGAGTGCGGCGCCGAACACGGCCGCCCCGTAGTCGGAGGCGAGCAGGGTGAACTCTCGGGTCTCCGCGGCTGGGTCGAAGTCGGCCTGGCTGGAGAAGACCCGCTCCAGCAGGTCGCAGGCGGTGGCGCTGCGGTCGCGCAGGGCGGTGCCGAGCGGGGTCAGCTCGTAGGCGTTGCCGGTCCGGGCGAGCAATTCGTCGTCGAAATGGCGGCGCAGCCGGGACAGCGCCGCGCTCATGGCGGGCTGGCTGAGGCCGATGCGCTCGCCGGCCCTGGTGACATTGCGCTCTTCCAGCAGCGCGCGCAGGGCGAGGACCAGATTGAGGTCGAGTCGGGACAGGTTCACCGGGCAACCACCTAGCAAGCAAGAATCATCCATGTCATGGATTCGGCGCATCCACAGGATTGATTTCCGTGATTGGCCGATCGAGGCCACAGTAGACCGCAACCCAGCAGGAGGAAATCTGATGGCAACGCTCGCGCAACCTGCCGGCCCGTTCGCGCTCGGCACGTTCTCCGCTCAGGACGGGAAGCCCTTCCCCGGCCTCTTGGCCAAGGACCGCGTACTCGACCTGCGCAGAGCCCTGGACTGGGCACCGTCCGGTGTGCGTGCCGTGGTGGAGCGGTGGGAGGAGGCCCTCCCCCTCCTGCATGCCCTGGCGGACGACGACGCTCTCGACTGGCGGCGACTGGAGGGCCTGCGGGTGCACGCCCCCATCGAGCCGCGGCAGATCTTCCAGTCCGGCGCCAACTACCGGCAGCACGTGATCGACCTGGAGGTCGCCCACCGTTCCCCCGACGACCCTCGCACCGTGGAGGAGGCACGCGCCGAGATCGCCGCCGTCATGGACCGCCGGGCCGCCGAGGACCTGCCCTACGTGTTCATCGGCCTGCCCAGCGCCATCACGGGCCCGTACGACGAGGTCACGCTGCCCGCATGGGCCGAAAAGCCGGACTGGGAGCTGGAGTTGGCGGCCGTCATCGCCAAGCCGGCCCACCGGGTGTCCGTCGAGGATGCCCTGGAGTACGTCGCCGGGTACACCATCGCCAACGACCTCACCGACCGCGCCACCGTCTTCCGCCGGGACATGAAGGCCATCGGCACCGACTGGCTGCGCTGCAAGAACGCCCCCGGGTTCACTCCGCTCGGACCGTGGCTCGTCCCGGCCGAGTCGGTCGCCGACCCCGGTGACCTGCGGGTCACCCTCAAGCTGAACGGCGAGATCATGCAGGACGAGTCCACCAAGGACATGCTCTTCGGCGTGGCACGTCTGGTGTCCTACATCTCCCGGACCGCCCAGCTCCTGCCCGGCGACCTCGTGTTGACCGGCAGCCCGGCCGGCAACGGCATCCACTGGGGACGGCTGCTGCGCGACGGCGACGTCATGGAGGGATCCATCACCGGACTGGGCGCACAGCGCACCCGCTGTGTCCAGGAGGCGCCATGAGCCTGGACCGCCACGACCCGGAGGGCGCGATCGCCGAGGCCGCCAAGGCGTACTCCAACTGGGGGCGCTGGGGTGAGGACGACGTGCTCGGCACGCTGAACTTCCTCGACGAGGCCAAGCGGCGCGAAGGCGCGGCGCTCGTGCGCCGCGGCGTGAGCTTCTCGCTGTCGCAGCGGTTCGACATGAACGGCCCGCAGAAGGGCTGGCGCCGGCGGACCAACCCCGTGCACACCATGCTCGACACCGGCACCGACGCGGCCCTTGGCAACCAGGGCTTCCCGCACGGCATCGGCGGGGCCGACGACGTGATCGCGATGCCGTTGCAGTGCTCCACCCAGTGGGACGGCCTCGGGCACATCTTCGACCACGGCAACGCCTGGAACGGACGGGCCGCCGAGAAGGTCGTCACCTCCGACGGCGACCTGGTCACCGGCATCGAGCACATGGCCCCGTACGTGGCCGGGCGCGGGGTGCTGCTGGACGTCGCCCGGGTCATAGGTGACAACGACGGCGAACCGGAACTGCCGGACGGTTTCGCAATCACCGCGGAGCACCTGACCGCGACCGCCAAGGCCCACGGCGTGAGCGTAGGCCGCGGCGACATCGTCCTCGTCCGCACCGGACACCTGGCCCGCGCCCGGCGCGAGGGCTGGGGCGACTACGCGGGCGGCCCCGCGCCCGGCCTGTCGTTCACCACCGCCGGCTGGCTGCACGGCAGCGAGATCGCCGCGATCGCCACCGACACCTGGGGCTTCGAGGTACGGCCCAACGAGTTCGAGAACGCCTTCCAGCCGCTGCACCAGGTCGTCATCCCCAACATGGGCCTGCTCATCGGCGAGATGTGGGACCTCGACACCCTCGCCGCGGACTGCGCCGAAGACGGCGTGTACGAGTTCTGGCTGACCGCCGCGCCCTTGCCCATCACCGGAGCCGTCGGCTCCCCGGTCAACCCCATCGCCGTCAAATAGCCCACACAGCTGCCGGATGCGCCCTTCCCGGACAGCAGCGGCCCATCCGGCCCCCACCCGCTGCGCCGGGTGACCCGTCACACCCCCTGGCCCGCGCTACCGGCGGGCGACAGCCGCACCCTCGCCGCCCGAAGCCGCGCGGCCCAACCCCGGGAGGTTCCCCGACATGGCTGACACCCGCACTCCCCTCCAGCCTCCGGCCGGGGGCACACCCACCGTCCTGGTCATCGGCGGGGGCGCCTCCGGCAACGCCGTCACCATCCTGCTGCGCCGTGCCGGTATCGCCGTGGACCTGATCGAGGCCAAACCGGACTGGAACGCCACCACCGGCTCCGGCATCACCCTCCAGGGCAACGCCCTGCGGGTTCTGCGCGAACTCGGTGTCTGGGAACAGGTGGAAGCCTCCGGATACGCCTTCGGCTCGCTGGGCGTGACGGCCCCCGACGGCACCGTGATGTTCGTCGCCGATGACATCCAGACCGGTGGGGAGGACCTGCCGGCCACCCTCGGCATGCAGCGGCCCCAGCTGCAGCAGATCCTCATCGACCAGGTGCGCTCCGCGGGCGCCGGCGTTCGCCTCGGCACCACCGCCGAGACGCTGGAGCAGGACGCCGACGGCGTCTCGGTGCGCTTCAGCGACGGCAGCAAGGGCCGCTACGACCTGGTGATCGCCGCCGACGGTCTCAACTCCGCCACCCGCGCCGCGATCGGCATCGCCGACAAACCCGAGCCCACCGGCATGGCCATCTGGCGCATCGCCGCCCCGCGGCCCGAGAGCGTGACGCGCACCGACCTCGCCTACGGCGGGCCGGCCTACATCGCCGGCTACTGCCCCACCAGCGAGAACACCATCTACGCGTACGTCGTCGAAGCGTGCCGCGACCGCGCCTCCATCGACCCGGCCACCTACGCCGACGAGATGCGCCGCCTGGCGCAGGCCTACGGCGGGGTCTGGCCGGAGATCACCCAGCACATCACCGACCCGAAGAAGGTCAACTACACCTGGTTCGACCGCCTGCTGGTCGAGGGCTCCTGGCACCGGGGCCGGGTCGTGCTCATCGGCGACGCCGCCCACTGCTGCCCGCCCACCCTTGCCCAGGGCGCGGCCATGTCCCTGGAGGACGCTTCCGTCCTCGCCGAGCTGCTCACCGGCGGACGGGACTGGGACGACGAGCTGCTCCAGACCTACCACGACCGCCGCATTCCCCGGGTGCGCACCGTCGTCGAGGCGTCCGTGCAGATCGGCCAGTGGCAGCTGGACGGCGTGCGCGACGCCGACATGGCCGGGCTGGTCGGCCGCACCATGAACCTCCTCAAGGAGCGCCCGTGACCACCACCGCATCCGCCGCGCCGACCATCGACGTCCACGCCCACCTCCTCCTCCCGGAGATCGAGGAGGCCGTCACCGGTCACCCCGGACTCGCCGAGGCCCGTGACTTCGACGCCCGCCGCAACGGCCCGGCGGCCATTGCCGTGAACGGGCCCATGGTGGGCGCCCGGGTGCCGAAGCTGACGGACGCCGCCACGCGTCTGGCGGCCATGGACGCGACCGGCGTGGACATACAGCTGGTGAGCCCTTCGCCGGGCCACTACCACTACTGGGCCGACCCCCAACTGGCCGAGCGCATCTGCCAGTTGGCCAACGACGGCACTGCCGCGCACTGCGCCAAGGCCCCCGACCGGCTGCACGGCCTCGGCATGGTCCCCCTCCAGCACCCCGACCTCGCGGTGTCACTGCTGGACCATGCACTGGAGCAGGGGCTGAAGGGCGTGGAGATCTCCTCGCACGCCCCGGAGCCGGGCGGGGCACGGGAGGTGGAGCTCTCCGACCCGCGGCTCGCGCCCTTCTGGGCCCGCGCGGAGGCGACCGGCGCGCTGGTCTTCCTACATCCGTTCGGCTGCACGCTCGACGAGCGCCTGGACCAGTGGTACCTGTCCAACACCGTCGGCCAGCCCACCGAGAACGCGGTCGCTCTCTCCCACCTGATCTTCTCCGGCGTCCTGGACCGCCATCCTGGCCTGAAGCTGATCGCGGCGCACGGCGGCGGCTACCTGCCCACCCACATCGGGCGCTCCGACCACGCCTGGCGGGTCCGCCCCGACGCCCGGGGCTGCTCACGGGAGCCGAGCAGCTACCTGAAGCAGTTTTACTTCGACTCCCTGGTCCACGACCCCTGCGTACTGCGGGAGCTGCTGCGAGCCGCAGGCCCGGAACGGGTCCTGCTCGGCTCCGACTTCCCCTTCGACATGGGCACCGACGACCCGCTGGGCGCGCTGCGCGCCGCGGACCTGCCCGACCACGACTTCCACTCCGTGCGCGGCGGAAACGCCGCCGCGCTGCTCAACCTCTTCTGAGGAGGAACCCCCCATGAGCAACCGTCTGCTCACCCACCTCCGCCACGTCGACCTCGCCGTGCCGGACTACGACAAGCAACTCGACTTCTACGCCGGCGTGTGGGGCCTGACCAAGGTCGCGGAGGACTCCGGCATCTCCTTCCTGGCCGCCGAGGGCTCCCCCGAGCAGTACGTCGTGCGGCTGCGCAAGGCCGACGAGAAGCGCCTCGACCTGGTCTCCTACGGCGCCGGGAGCGCGGCCGACGTGGACACCCTCGCCGAGCAACTCCTGGCCGGGGGCGTGCGGTTGATCTCCCAGCCGGGGAAGATCGACACCCCCGGCGGCGGCTACGGCTTCCGCTTCTTCGACGTCGACGGCCGCACCATCGAGGTCGTGGCCGACGTCGAGGTCCGGCAGCACCGCAAGATCGAGGAGAAGGAGTCGATCCCGGTCAAGCTGTCGCACGTCGTCCTCAACTCGCCGGACCTCGACAGGACCCGCGAGTGGTACGAGCGCCACCTCGGCTTCCGCCTCTCCGACACGCTCGGCCATCCGCACATCGGCGAGGTCATGCACTTCATGCGGATCAGCAACCAGCATCACTCCATGGCCATCGCCCGCGGCCCGCACACCTCGCTGCACCACATCTCCTTCGAGATGCGCGGTATCGACGAGTACATGCGCGGCTCCGGCCGCGTGATGCGCTCCGGCGCCCGCAAGATCTGGGGCCCCGGGCGGCACATGGCGGGCGACAACACCTTCACGTACTTCCTCGACCCGCACGGCAACACCGTCGAGTACACCACCGAGCTGGAACTGCTGGACGAGGACACCTGGCACCCCCACGTCTACGACTTCTCCCAGCCCGAGGTCACCGACCAGTGGGGCACCGCCAACCCCATGAACGAACTGGTCACCAAGGAGTCCTTCAACGACCCCGACCACGGCTGCTTCGTCGCCCCGCCGGTCTGACCAGCCGACCTTGCCGACCTGCCGGTCGGCAAGGTCCCCAGACCCCCGGGGGCGCGGCGACTCCCTGTCACTGCCCTGACTGCCCGCCGCGCCCCTGGGCCTTCGCGCCCGCCTTCCCTCCGACAGGACCCCTCCCATGCGTTTCGCCACGTACGAGTACCGCAACCGACGCCAGGTGGCCGTCGTCGAAGAGGACGGCACGCTCTGCCCCCTGCCCGGGGTCAGCTCACTGACCAGCCTGCTCGCCGGGGGCAGCGGACCGGCCGAGCTGCTCGACGCGGCGGCCGGCCCGCATGTCTCCGAGGTGCGGCTGCTGCCGCCGCTCCAGCCGCCCACCGTGCGGGACTTCGTCACCTTCGAGGAACACGTCGAGGGCGTACGACGGTCCGTGGACGGCGCCGCCGGTGTGCCCGAGCGGTGGTATGCGGCCCCCACGTTCTACTTCGGCAACCCCTATGCGATGTACGGCCCGCACGACGACATCCCGATGCCTCCGGGGTCGAGCGTGCTCGACTTCGAGCTGGAGGTCGCCGCCGTCATCGGGAAGGAGGGCCGCGACCTCACCCCCGAGCAGGCCCGCGACCACATCGTCGGCTACACCGTCTTCAACGACTGGTCCGCCCGCGACCTGCAGTCCGCCGAAATGAAGGTGGGCCTGGGCCCCTGCAAGGGCAAGGACACCGCCACCACGCTGGGTCCTTATCTGGTCACCGCCGACGAGCTGGAGAAGTACCGCGACGCGGACGGCTTCCTGCGCCTGGCTCTGACGGCCGAGATCAACGGCGAGGTCGTGGGCAAGGACCTGCTGTCCAACATGAGCTGGACCTTCGAGGAGATGGTCGCCTACGCCTCACGCGGCACCGTCGTCCGCCCCGGGGACGTCCTCGGTTCCGGGACCTGCGGCAACGGCGGCTGCCTCGCCGAGCTGTGGGGCGTACGCGGCCGGCAGGACCCTGCGCCGCTGAAGCCCGGCGACACGGTCACGCTCACCGTCGAGGGCATCGGCACCGTCTCCAACACCGTGGTGGCCGGCCCCGACCCGGTGCCGGTTCCCGTCGCCCGGCGCCGCCCACGGGAGCGGCCGTGACCGACCTGCGTCCCAAGAGGCTCCTCGGCAAGGTCGTCGTGGTCACGGGCGCGGCCCGCGGGCAGGGCGCCGCGGAGGCCGAGGCACTGACCCGCGAGGGCGCCCGGGTGATCGCCACCGATGTGACGGAGGCACCCGGCTGCCGCCGCCTCGACGTCACCAGCGAGAAGGACTGGGCTCAGCTCGCCGCCGACCTGCGCGAGACGTACGGGCAGGTGCACGGCCTGGTCAACAACGCGGGCGTCACCTGGCGCGCCCGCATCGACGACGTGCGCCCCGAGGACATGGCCCGGGTCCACGCGGTCAACGTCACCGGTCCGCTACTGGGCATCCAGCACCTGGTGCCGTTGATGCTGCCCGGCTCGTCGATCGTGAACGTCGGCTCGTCCGCCGCGCTCACCGGCCACTACCCGGTCGCGTACACGGCGAGCAAGTGGGCGCTGCGGGGCCTGTCGAGGACCGCCGCCATGGAACTGGGGCCCCGCGGCATCCGCGTGAACATCATCCACCCCGGCTTCATCGAGACGGACATGACCGCCTCCGCAGCGCCCGCCTTCCGTGAGGCGAACGTCCGCGAGACACCGCTCGGCCGCACCGGAACCGTCGACGAGATCGCCCCGCTCGTCACCTTCCTCCTCTCCGACGACGCGTCCTTCATCACCGGAGCCGAGATCCCGGTCGACGGCGGCCTCACCGCGCACGGCGGCGCCAAACCCATCTCGGACGTCCTGCGCGCAGACGCCTGAACCAGCAACAACGCACGACAGAAAGGCCCTCCCACCATGGACAAGGTCTCCGCGAGCGCCGCCGAGGCGGTCGCCGACATCCCCGACGGCGCGTCGCTGGCCGTCGGCGGCTTCGGCCTCAGCGGCATCCCCGACGTGCTCATCCAGGCCCTCCACGCCCAGGGCGCCACCGGCCTGGAGGTCGTGTCGAACAACTGCGGTGTGGACGGGCGCGGACTGGGAGTCCTGCTGGCCGACCGCCGGATCGCCCGCGTCACGGGCAGCTACGTGGGCGAGAACAAGGAGTTCGCCCGCCAATACCTCTCGGGCGAACTGGAGGTGGAGCTGGTGCCGCAGGGCACGCTGGCCGAACGGCTGCGCGCCGGTGGAGCGGGCATCCCCGCCTTCTACACCCCCGCAGGAGTGGGCACCCAGGTCGCCCGCGGCGGACTGCCCTGGCGCTACGCGGCTGGGGGCACCTCCCGGCCGGAGGCTGGGGAAGGCGTGGTCGCCGTGGCCTCTCCGCCCAAGGAGACCCGCGACTTCGCCGGCCGCCCGCACGTCCTGGAGCACGGCATCACCACCGACTACGCGCTCGTCCGGGCCTGGCGCGGCGACCGCCACGGCAACCTGGTCTTCCGCAAGTCCGCCGCCAACTTCAACCCGCTCGCCGCGATGGCCGGGCGCGTGACGGTGGCGGAGGTGGAAGAGCTCGTGGAACCGGGCGAATTGAGCCCCGCCGAGGTGCACCTGCCGGGCATCTTCGTCCAGCGGATCGTGGCCCTCACTCCCGCCCAGGCCGCCGACAAGCAGATCGAGAAGAGGACCGTACGCACATGAGCACAACCGTCCGTACACAACTGGGGTGGACCCGCGACCAGATGGCCGCCCGCGCCGCCGCCGAACTCACCGACGGCTCCTACGTCAACCTCGGCATCGGCCTGCCCACCCTCATCCCCGGCCACCTCCCGCCGGGCGTCCAGGTGGTCCTGCACTCCGAGAACGGCATCCTGGGCACGGGCCCATACCCCATCGAGGCTGAGGTCGACCCCGACCTGATCAACGCGGGCAAGGAGACCGTCACCGTACTGCCGGGGGCCTCCTTCTTCGACTCGGCCCTGTCCTTCAGCATGATCCGGGGCGGCCACATCGACACAGCCGTGCTCGGCGCCATGCAGGTCTCCGCCGCAGGCGACCTGGCCAACTGGATGATCCCCGGCAGGATGATCAAGGGCATGGGCGGCGCGATGGACCTCGTCCACGGCGCCCGTCGGGTCATCGTGCTGATGGAACACACCGCCAAGGACGGCAGCCCGAAGATCGTCCGGGAGTGCACCCTCCCGCTCACCGGCGAACGCTGCGTCCACCGGATCATCACCGACCTCGGAGTCCTCGACGTCACTCCCCATGGCCTCGCCCTCGTGGAATGCGGGCCGGGTGTGAGCGCCGAGGACATCGCCGCCCGCACCGACGCGCCTCTGATCCGGAGGCCATGAGCCGTGAACGCGTCGGGCGGGCAGGGACCGTGCTCCCTGCCCGCCCGACGTTTTCCGTCTGTTGTCAGCGTCCCTAAGACAGGGGCATGACCTTGCGGTACGCGAACACCGCGACCGCCGCGACCACCACGTGCATCAGGAGCAGCGCCCCGACGCCGATCGCACCGCCGTCGCCGAAGAGCAGGAAGTCGGGAACGAAGGACACCACCACGAGGGTCGGCACCAACCACCGCACCAGCGCCTCGGGGTCCTTCGACACCTTGCGCACGATCGCCCAGCCCACGGCACCCGCCACCACCCCGACCGCCGTCAGGAAGATGTACGAGGACGCCTTCAGCGGCTGGAAATCGCCGGGCGCGCCCGCGGCCAGGGCAAGGAGAGCGAGCACCGCGTCCGCCACAGAGGCCACCGCGATCGCAGCGAGTACACCTCCCGCCACCACGAGCGGACCTCGGCGGACTGCGACTGCAGCAGAAGGAATGGACATGGCAGCTCCAGGGAGGCGACTGCGGGAGAGCTCCACAAGGGAACGTTTGAAGTGTCAAACGAGGGCCTGCCGGAATCCGTTTGAAGCTTCAAGCGCAACGATGGACGCCCCGTCGAGTGGGCGCGCGCCGGAGCAAGGGCATTACCACCGCGTCCGTCTGCCGATCAAGACGCTGCTCCAGCGTCGGCGACAGCCTGGCACCAACTGGCCACGCAACCGAACGGCGCCGCTCACTCGACCTGGGGATGCCGCTCGGCAACACAGACCCGCGCCATCGGACAGGTCACCGCCTCCACGCCGTGTGCCGACAGCCGTGTTCGTCGCCTGACGGTCGGCGCATGCACGGCGCCTTGCTCCTGCTCGTCCACGGCATGACCCTCGCCCGCCAAACCCAGCATTCTGAAAGCGCCCCATGGCGCAGACAGCGGCTTTCGGGGGTGAGGCGACTTCCTTCCGCTGTCGGTTTGACCGGTGCGGTCACGTAGGTGGCCTCACCTGGACGCTACCGAAGGCGGGACGGCGCAGGCGCCGAGCACGTCACGGTACCCGGCGCCGGGCCTGGAGGGCGGGGTCTTACCCACCGCGTGCAGGGTGGCCGGGGATCACAGCCCCATGTCGGTCAGCCACTGGCTCGTGGCCCGAGGGGTGCTGCCCAGCAGCTTCTGGGCGGAGGTCTCCTGCGCGATCGAGCGGCCCGGCATGGCACTCATCGCCTGGTAGGCCCCCGCGATATCGGCAGCCGCGCCCTCCCCGATCAGGGGCGCGACCGAGGTACGGAACTCCTCAGGGGTGATCGGCTCGAAGACCACGTCCCGGCCCAGCCTGGCGCCGAACGCCTCGGCCAGATCCGGCCCCGTGATCGCCGGGTACTGTCCAACGGAGACCACACCGGTGACGTCCGGGCGCCCGAACAGGGCGACGGCGGCGTCGGCGATGTCGAGGTGGGACGCCCAGGAGACGGGGAAGTCGGCCCGGATCGGGTAAGGCAGCACACCGCGCTCACGGACCGAGTCGATGACGTAGGGCATGAGCAGGTTCTCCAGGTACAGCTCGGGCGCGATCACCGCATAAGACACGCCGCTGCCGGCCAGGCCCGCCGCCAGCGTCGCGGCGGCACCGCCGATGGCGGGATCGATCGGGAAGCCGCTGGTGGAGAACACGACGCGGGCCGGCCGGGCCGCGCGGACGGCGGTGAGGATATTGCCCGCGAAGATCTGGCGGTCCTCTTCCGCGGTGACCGGCAGGTGGACGAACACTCCTTCGGCACCGCGGTAGGCGTCGGTCAGGTCAGCGGCGGAGGAGTAGGCGGCGGCCACCACGCGTGCGCCGTCCACGACGGCGTCGGCGTTGCGGGTCACAGCGGTCACGGACTCTCCCGCTGCGGCGAGAGCGGAGACGACAGGAGCACCTTGGGCGCCGGTGGCGCCATGGATCACGTAGGTCATGGAGTCATTAGTGCACACGGTGCACCAGTTACATCAACTGCACTAATGGGCTGCTCTCGAAAAGGGGCCAATCCTTGCCTTCCTGAGTGCGGTGTCGCCCGGTTCCTGCGTAAGGCCCTGCCCGGCATCAGCCCACACACCCTGACCAGCCGACTGCGCCAGTTCGAGGCCCACGGCAGCGGGGGCGGGCAGCAGGCGCTGCGGCCCGCGCGACCGCGGCGGACGAGCAGGGTGAACGCGGCGGCCATCACGGCGGTGGCCGCCGCGATGATCCAAAGGTCGCGTAGCACGCTGCCGAGGGCGCCGAGCGAGCCGCCGGCCAACAGCACCGGTCCGGCGCAGCAGACCGCCATCACCAGCCCGGCCCCGACAGCGGCCGGTCGCGCCGGTCGGCCGGGACGGTTGACTGTTGCGGGTCAACGAGGGTCGTGGGCGAGTACGACCCGTGGACCGACACCCCGGGCTGGGAGATCGTCCACCACGGCCGAGTGGACGCGGTTGCCGCCGCGCCCAACAAGAACGGTGATGCGGCCCCGGGTCGGCGGGTTCGCGGGGATGAGAGTGATCAGGGTGCACGCGACGCTCCCCCGCAAGCGGGAGGCACCCCCAGGGCGACGGACTTGAAGACCATGTCGGACAGGCGCTGTTCGAGGTCGGCGAGGCGGCGGCCCAGGATCGCGGTGATCCGTGCGGCGATCCTCGGGTCCGAGAGCAGAAGCCGGTGCACGTCGTCGCGGCTCATCACGCAGACGGTGACGTCGTCGAGGGCCTCGGCGTAGTTGCCGTACATGCGCTGCCCGAGCAGCAGCATCTCGCCGAAGATGGTCCCGGGATTGACGATCGCCGTGGTCAGGGCACGGCCCTCGGCGGAGACCCGGAAGACGCGGATGCGGCCGCGTCTGAGGATGAACAGCACCTCGCACGGCTGCGGCGGAGAGAACAGAATCTCGCCGGCGCTGCAGGTCTTCATCGGGGCGGCCTTCGCGATGGCCGCCATCTCCGGCTCGCTCAGGTCGCAGAAGATGTCGACCTCCCTCCGGTGGAGCACCCCGGGGCACGGGCCCCGGGGTGCCGGCTGACGCCGACGGTGTGCGTCCCATGCTCAGGCCGACCCTGTGCGCTTCTTGCCCATCAACGAGGCGATGCAGGCGTAGGCCAGTCCCAGCAGCAGCCCGAAGACGAGGTGAGCGCCGAAGCTTGAGCTGGTGACGTCGTTCCACTCGAAGACCGGCATCCCCATGTTGGCGGGCATGATCCACATCACTCCGATCAGCCAGGCCACGACTCCGTATCCCAGCCCGAGCACGGCCGCGGGCATCAATTTCCATGATTGGCCTGGATACGGACATCCAGATGCCCATGCCGATGCCTCCGACGATGCCGGCCGCTGCGCCCCAGGCGGCTGGAGCGGGATGACGGCGGCTCTCGGGGATACCTGCACGGTGGTTGCCATGGTGTACGACCTCTCTGTCTGCGTGTGCCTTCCTTCCTCGGCGACGCAAGGACCAGTGCACCGGGGAGGTATGTGACCGGGCTTACGCACGGGCAGGTAGAAGCTCCGATTCGTCGGCGTACGCCGCGGCGAGCTGGTCGATCTGCTCGTAGCCGGTACGCAGCAGGAAGGTGTTGAGGCGGCCGTAGGACTTGGCGCCCAGGATGAAGAAGTCCGGCTCGGGATTGCGCAGGGCGTCGATCCCGACGGACGGCTGGGCGAGGCAGTCCCCGCCCGCGGAGCCGAGGAGGGCGGCGGAGAGGTTCATGGGGGCGCCGGTGGCATAGCACTCGTGGACCTGCAACTGCCGGTAGAGGGAGGCGTCGCCGGTGTACCCGGTCAGCGCCACGATGTGGTCGCATACGACCTCGTGCGGGCCGTCGGCGAGGGCGAGGGTGACCTGCATCCGGTCGCCGGCGGGGCGCAGGGCCTCGACGTGGGTGCCGGTGTGGACGGTGACGCGGTCGTTGGCGCCGTCGGCGAGGGCCTGGGAGGTGTCGACGAGCTGCCGGCGACCGGGCAGCGTGTCGTCGGGTACGGCGCCCCAGTCGGGTGCCGGGCTGCGCACCGCCCACTCGACGCGGGTGCCGGGCAGGGCGGCGAGGTCGCGGGCCGCGGTCTGGGCGGATTTCCCGGCGCCGACGAGCAGGACGGTTCCGGCCCAGCGGTCGGGGTCGCCGGTGTCCGGGAGGGTGCGGGTGACGCGGTCGGCGAGGGCGCGTTCGCCGGGGGCGGGGATGCCGCCGGGGCCCAGGGTGTTGGGGTGGGAATAGGTGCCGGTGCAGTCCAGGACGAGGTCGGCCTCGGCGGTGTCCTCGCCATCGGGGGTGTCCAGCAGGAGAGTGAAGGGGGCAGCGGCTCGGGTGTCGGTGCCGATCTGCTCATGCTTGAGCAGGCCGGTGCGGGCGATGGCGGCGACACGGGTTCGCACCCGGATACGGCCTTCGACGGTGGGTAGTGCGGCGACCGGGTCGAGGAGTCGGGTCGCCAGCTCGGCCCCGGTGGGGCAGTCACCGCCGGTCGGGGCGTGCGGCAGGTGGGCCCGCATCCGGCGGGATACGTTGAGGTCCCACGGGGTGAAGAGCCGGACGTGGCCCCAGGCCCGCACGTGGGCGGCCGCAGCGTCCCCGGCCTCGTAGACGGTGAACGGCCAGCCGGTGTCGGCGCAGGCGAGGGCGGCATCGAGGCCGATGGGGCCGGCGCCGAGGATCGCGACATGTCGCTGCATGGTGGACTCCCTTTCCGTACGGGTCAGATGGCGCAGTGGACGGGGCGGGGCAGGGTGCCGTCGGTGAGGCGGGCGGTGAAGAACCGCTCGGTGACCAGCTGTTGGCCCGTGGTGAGCGGGGTGCCGGCTGGGGCGAGGTGCAGGTCGGGGCTGGTGGTGAGGTCGGCGCCGACGGGGTGCCAGTGCAGTCCGTCGGCGGTGACGGTCAGTTCGGGGATGCTGGAGTTCTCGCCGATCTCGACTCCGGTCTCGGCGAAGCCGCGGCGCAGGAGCGGTCGTACGGCGAAGTGGTCGGCGGGCAGGCCGAGTCCGGCCAGCAGCTCGGCGACCGCGGGGACCTCGTGCGTGTTCTCCGGTGTCTCGGTGAGGGCGACGCGCGGCGGCAGACCGAGGTCGATCAGGTGGCGGATGCCGTCGATGGTGCGCTGCCAGGAGTCGGCGCCGCGGTGGAGGTCGTGGGTGTGGGCGGTGGCGCCGTCCAGGGAGGTCTGGACGGTGAGCTTGCGGTCGGCCAGCTCCGCGAGGCCGTCGGCGCGGCGGCCTCGCAGCAGCATCGCGTTGGTCATCACGACGGTGGGCAGCTCGGCGGACGCGTGGTCGAGGAGGCTGACGATGTCAGGGTGCAGGAAGGGTTCGCCGCCGGTGAGGTACAGCTCGGTGAAACCGGCCCGTACGGCCTCGTCGACGAGGGCGCGGAAGGCCTCGGTGGGCAGTGTGCGGGCGACCGCCTTCGGAGAGGCGGCGACCGCGCAGTAGTCGCAGGCCAGATTGCAGTGGAAGTTGGTGTAGAGCCACAGCCGGGACGGGAAGTAGGGGGTGCCGAACAGCGGGACCACCGGCCGGTCGCCTTCCAGAGCCCCCGGTGTGGTCTCTCCCCAGCCGTCGTCCGCCGGCCGGAAGCCGGAGGGCAGGGTGGAGCGGTAGAGGTGGTAGCGGCCCCGGGAACGTTCACGCGGCGGCAGGATCTCCAGGCAGGTCGTCCACCAGCCGGTCTCGACGGTCTCGGCGAAGATCTCGGGGAGCCCGGCGGCGCGCATCGAGCGGGCCTGTGCCTGCCAGTCGTACGCGAGCGGGATCAGCTCGGCGGTGGCGTGCCCGTCGGAAAGGTCGAGGATCGCGTACCAGACCTCGTGGCGGCCGTCGTTGGCGGGTTTGCCGAGCACGCCGACGTTGACGGCGAGGGTGTCGCCGATGCGTCGTTGCCAGGGCAGGCCGCTGTGGGTGCACAGGACGACGTCGGCCCCGGATGCCTCTGCTCGCAGGCGGTGCTGTTCCTCGGGGAGCGACTCCCACCAGAAGTCGTTCAGCGCCAGTGTGGAACCGTGGACCATGTGGACGTCGACGCCGTCGATGGTCTCCCTGCGCTCGGTGGGCAGGGTGCCCATCCAGGCGGCGAAGTCGCGGGCTGTGGTGGCGAGCGTGTGGTCGTAGATCAGCTGGGCGTACTCGTTGTCCTTCGGGTCGCGGTAGCCGCAGCCGCAGTCGGTGTCGCCGCGGGCGATGGCCACGTCGTAGTTGCCCGCGACGCACTCGATGCCGTTGTCGGTGAGGATCGGCCACAGCGCGTTCACGTCGGCGCCGAATCCGCCCAGATCGCCCAGACAGAACAGGCGTTCGCAACCGCGGGCGCGGGCGTCGTCGACGAATGCCTGGAGGGCGTACGGATTGCCGTAGGGCCCTCCGCAGACTGCGATGCGCATGAAGTCGGTCTCCAATGTGTCGAAGGGAGAGGAGAGGGGGCGTCGTTCAGGTGCGGCTGGTTCGTGCCGCTCTCGGGGGTCTGTTCGGGAAGAGTCGGGGGCCCGCGGTGTAGCGGGCGCGGATGGCTTCGGGATCGACGCCGGCGAAGTACAGCAGCTTCAGGTACTGCATGAACGCGATCATGCGCCAGGTCCCGTGGGTGACCAGGCGGCGTGAGGAGGCCGTCGACGCGGCGGGCAGCAGGCACAGCCGGCCGCGGCGGTGCAGGCGCCGCGACATCTCCAGGTCCTCCATGATGGCCAGGTCGGGGAAGCCGCCGAGGGCGTCGAAGACGGTACGGCGGATGAACATGGCCTGGTCGCCGAAGATGTGGTGGAGGCGGCGGGCGCGGGCGTTGGACGTCCACGCGAGGTAGTTCAGGCCGGGTGTCCTGCGGTCGAAGCGGAGGGTGAGGCCGCCTCCGACCACGGCCGGGTCGGCGAGTGCGGCCCGGATCTGGTCCAGCGCGCAGGGGTTGATGTCGGTGTCGGCGTGGACGAACCACAGGATGTCGCCGACTGCGTGCCGGGCGCCCTCGTTCATCTGCTTGGCCCGGCCGCGCCCACTGGTGATCACGGTGGCGTGCAGGGCGGCGAGTTCGACGGTGGCGTCGGTGGAGCCGCCGTCCACGACGATCAGCTCGCAGTCGGGGAAGTCGCGGCACAGGCGGCTCACCGCGCTGTGGATCGCGGCCTCCTCGTTGAGTACCGGGACGATGATCGACACCTGCGTCATGGCGTCTCCACGGGCTGGAGCAGGGCGGCGATCGGTGCGGGCAGCGCCGGGTCCGGCAGGAGCGCGGCGGCGTCGTCGGGGGTGTCCAGGTCCCGCAGTGGACGCAGCCGTGCCACGCTCAGCGCTTCACTCTGGGCGAGGGCGCAGGTCGCCGCGAGTACCCGGTCGGTGCTCCAGACATCGGGGCCGAGGCTGAAGAGCGAGGTGTGGGGGGCCCGCAGGCCGATCAGGTAGTAGCCGCCGTCGAGCGCGGGGCCCAGCGCCACGTCTTGGAGCTCCAACGCGGTGAACGCGGCGCTCAGATGGCCGGCGGTGAGGGTCGGCGCGTCGGTGCCGATGACCAGCAGTGGGCCCGCGCCGTCGGTGAAGGCGTCGGTGACGGCGGCGGCCAGGCGCCGGCCGAGGTCTTCGCCGCGTTGGAGGAGGAGCCGGACGCCGTCGGGCACTGCCGTGCCGATGGCGTTGCCGCCGTCGCACGGTGCGTAGGCGAGGTAGGTCCGTGGAGTGTGGGCGGTAGCCAGTTGCATGGTGTGGCGGATGAGTTCGGCCTGGAGTTCCGCGCAGCGCAGCGGGCCCAGCAGGGGATGCAGCCGCGTCTTGACCGTACCGGGCCGGGGCGGCTTCGCCATGACCAGGATCGCGGGGGTGCCCCGGTGGACGGTGGCGCTCACGTGTCGAACCGGTAGACGAAACCGGCCCCGCCCACGCCCTCCAGGGACGGCAGCGCGTGCCCGGCCAGCGTGGCGAAGACCTCCTTGCTCGCCGCCATGCGGTCCAGCAACGCCTGCACCGGTTCCGGTTCCGCGGCGACGCCGTTGGCATAGTCGGTGACGAAACCGACCAGCGCCATGGGCAGTTCGGCCTCGCCGGCCAGGACGACCTCCGGGCCGGCGGTCTGGCTGATGGCACTGACTCCGGCGGCGGCCAGGGCGGCCACCTCGGGGCGCGAGTTGAAACGGGGGCCGTCGACATGCCCGTACACGCCCCGCGGGGCGACGGGCACCCCGGTCTGCTCGGCGGCGGTGATCAGCGCCTGGCGCAGTGGCTCGCTGAAGGGCCGGTCGAAGATCCAGTGGCCGCGGCCGGCCGCACCGGGCATGTCGTACCAGGTGCAGGGGGTGCCGTCGGGCAGCCGGTTGGTGGGGAAGTACAGGTCGTCGAAGACCACCAGGGAGCCCGGCCGCAGGTCCGGGTCGAGGGAGCCGCAGACGGTGAAGGACACCACGGCATCCGTCTCGCGGGCCAGCAGGGCGGCGAGATTCGCCTTGTGGTCGACCTGACTGGAGAGCCGGTGGTGACCGGCGCCGTGCCGGGACAACTGCACGACCTGCGCGTCCCCGAGACGTCCCTCGGTCACGGTGACCGCGCCGTGGTCCGTGGTGACGGTCAGCTCCGCCGCCCCCTCCAGATGGGGCCAGTCGTAGCTGCCGGAGCCGGTGATCACACCCATGCGCATGGGCTACTTCTCCTTCGGGGATGTGCCGGACGAACTGCCGGTCGGGGTGCGGACCTCGACGATCGGCAGCAGGGTGCGCAGTGCCGCGTTCTCCGCCGGGTCGAGCACGGCGTGCTGCACGCAGGCGGGGACGAGGGTGCCGTCCTCGGGGTGGGCCATCGCGTAGTGGCAGGCGGCCAGCCGCTCCTGGGTCTCGCGCAGCCGGGGCTGCGTGGCCTGCTCGCCGCGCTGCATCATCTCCCAGGCCGGAGCGACGACATCGGCGTCCATGAACTGGTGCATGACGAACGTGACCGGGCGCACCCGCATCCGGTGGCGGGCCAGCCGCAGCAGTCCGACGCGGTGGATCGTGCGGGCCAGCCAGCGAAGCACCGTCACCGCGGTGGACGGGTGGCGGGCCGCCACCCGCAGGACCCTGGCCGCGAGGAGGGCGGGTGGGGTGCCGGTGAAGGTGACCTTCCCGAAGTAACGGAAGAAGGCGTCGCGCACGGCGAGGTCGCGCGGGTCGTCGCCGTCGAGGAACGGATACCAACGGCGGCCGACAGAGAAGCCGTAGGCGGTGCGGTTGCAGCGCACATCGCCGTTCTCGAAGACGCGGTAGTCCAGCCGGGTTCCGGCGCCGTGTTCGATCTCCGCCCATACCGCGTCCGGGGTCGCCTCGCGGAACTTCTCCTTCCAGCGGCGCTCGTCACCGAGGAAGGCGGCGGGCTGGAAGGAGAACATGCCGTAGCCCATCGCGTGGCAGTCGCGGATCACGCCCGCGACCTCGTCGAGGTTACCCGGGGTGACGGTCATGTTGTGGGCGAGGAAGAACCGCACTCCGTGCTCGCGCCGCAGCCGGGCGAACATGGCGGCGAACCGTGCCCGGTACAGGTTCAACGCCTCCTCGTCCGGCGGCCGTTCGATGCCGCCTCGGCCGTACATGAACTTGTCGAAGTGCGCGGCGAAGGACAGCCGCCCGAACCGCCTCGTGCCGTCCTCGCCCAGCGCGAGTCGGGTGAGGTAGTCGTAGTCGAAGTCGCCGTGAGTGAAGCTCATCGGTTCCCGGCCGTGGTCCCGCATGATCGCCAGGGCGACGGCGTGGTCGTCCGGGGCGAGCAGGCTGACCTCGCCGCCGATGAGCTGGGTGTGGGCGCGTGGACCGCGCAGCTCACGCAGCAGAGCCATCTGCGCGGCGATCTGCTCGTGGGTGTGCGGGCCGTCGACACGTACCTGGTTGGCGTCCCGGGAGTGGTAGCAGGGAGTGCACTTGAGGTTGCACTTGGGGAACACGCCGTGGGTGCCCTCGCAGCCGACGCCGTGCCGGCCGAGGACCTGGCCGGGGGTCCTGGCCGCGTCGGGGAGTTCCGCCCAGCGGCGTTCCATGGCCTCGGCGAACTCAGGGTCGTAGGGGCGGGTGGCACGCTCGAGCGCGCGCAGTGCGCCCATGATCGGCATCAGTGGTTCTCCTGCGGTGTCCGGGCTGCCGAGAAGGCCGCCCCGGCGGTGGGCGAGGCGGGCCGGGCCCGGCGCAGTCCGCGCCACAGCAGCCAGGCGTACAGCAGCATCAGGGCGTCCTCGACGAGGACGTACCAGCGCAACGGCTGGGCGGCGTACGTGCCGAAGCAGCCGCAGTTGTCGAGGACGAGTCCGCGGGCGAACGCCTGGGCGGCCAGGGCCGCCCACACCACCGCGACGCCCGTGTACAGCCAGACGGGCGCGGTGGCGCGGGAGCGGGGCCGGGCGAGGAACCACACGGCCGTGGCGGCCTCGGCGCTGATCAGTGCCACGGCCAGGGCGGTCGAGGCCGCGCCGGACGTCAGACCGTAGGCGGTCAGGATGGCGGCCATCGCGTCGAACGAAGCGAGCTGGCCCAGCGCCATCGCCGCGAGGACGGC
Source organism: Streptomyces dysideae (assembly GCF_001514305.1). Lineage (GTDB taxonomy): Bacteria > Actinomycetota > Actinomycetes > Streptomycetales > Streptomycetaceae > Streptomyces > Streptomyces dysideae. The sequence continues at coordinate 83,524 of NZ_KQ949111.1, read as the reverse complement.
GCCCAGCGCGAGGCGGAGGATCACCGGCTCACCCTTCTGCGGAGTTTCAGCAGCGCGCCGACGGGGCCACTGCCCCGCGCCAGACGGGCGTAGACGTCGGCCAGCGCCGTATGCCAGGGCCCGTCGGCGTAGGTGGGATAGGGGTGCACGGTGCGGGCGTAGTCGGAGGGCGTCCAGCCCAGACGCACCGCCGCCGCCAGATGGGCGATGGTCTCCCCCGCCCTCGGCGACACCACCGTGGCCCCGGCAATCTTCCCGCGCGGGCCCAGCACGAGGGTCGTGAAGCCCTCGGTGCGGCCGTCGGCGACCGCCCGGTCCACCCGGTCGTTGTCCAGCGTGTGGACGCGTGCGGTGTCGCCGTACTTCTCGCGCGCCTCGTCGGAAGTGAGGCCGACGCGGGCGATCTCGGGATCGGTGTACGTCACCCAGGGCACCGCTCGGTCGTCGATGGGGCGGCGTACACCGAGGAGAGCGTCGGTGGCGGCCGCTCCGCCCTGCGTGCCGCCCAGGTGGGTGAAGGCCGAACGGCCGGTGACGTCGCCGGCGGCGTAGATCCGGTGGTTGGTGGTGCGCAGCCGGCCGTCGGTGCGGATGTGACCGGACTCGGTCAGCTCGACACCGGCCGCTTCCAGGCCGAGCCCCCGGGTGTTGGCGCTGCGGCCCGTGACGGCCAGCAACGCGTCGTACGGGAGAGGGCCACCGGGCCCGTGCACGGCACCGGCATCGACTCTCTCCGCGCGGTAGCCGGTCCGTACGGTGACGCCCTCGGCTTCCAGCCGCTCCCGCAGTACCTGCGAGGCGCGCGGTTCCTCACGGGGCACCAGACGGTCCATCGCCTCCACGAGGGTGACCTGCGAGCCGAGCCGGGCGAACGCCTGGCCCAGCTCGCAGCCGATGGGCCCGCCACCCAGCACCACCAGGCGCCGCGGGAGTTCGGACAGCTCCCAGACGGTGTCACTGGTCAGCGGCCCGGCCTCGGCCAGACCGGGGACCGGCACCAGGGCCGGCGAGGAGCCGGCCGCGATCAGGGCGTACCGGAAGGAGATCTCCCGCGCGCCCGCAGCCAGGGTTCTCGGGCCGGTGAAGGACGCCGCGCCGTATGCGACGTCGACTCCGTACGGGGCGAGCGCCTCGGCCGAGTCGTGCGGTTCGATCGCACCGATCGCCCGTTTCACCTCCCCCATGGCCGCCGCGAGGTCGGCCGGGCCGGACACCGGCGGGAGACCGTAGGCAGTGGCGCGGCGGGCCGCCTGGACGTCGGCGGCGACGTGCAGCAGTGCCTTGCTCGGTACGCACCCCGTCCACAGACAGTCCCCGCCCAGCCGGTCCCGCTCGACGAGCAGCGTGCGGGCGCCGAAGCGCCCGGCGGTGCGGGCCGCGGTCAGCCCGGCGCTTCCGCCGCCGATGACCACCAGGTCGTACCTACTCATGGTTCGGGCTCTCTCCGGTCGGTGCGCCGCCGAGGGACGGTCGGTGCGGGGGCCTGGGACGTGAGGGGAACCCGGTGGCGCAGGCGGCGCCTTCCCTTTCTCAGCCCACGATCACCGCCAAGAAGGCCGACCCACGTCATCCATCCGCTTCCGGCGTGTCCGAGACGGAATGTGGAACCAGCCCGGCAGGGTTCCCGACGACAAGGGCAGGGGCGAGCAGTCCCCAGGTGAGCAGTCCCCCATGGGCGGGAAAAGAGGCAAGGGCTGCATGGACGAACCGGACTGGCGGCGCTTCATCACCGCCTACCACCAGGCGCACCCCGGTATCACCGAACAGCTCTTCGCCCTGGCCGACACCTCCCCCTACGCCTGGCTGGCCGAACCGCTGCGCGGCATCGAGGGCACGGTCCTCGACCTGGCCTGCGGCTCGGCACCCACCCGCGATGAGCTCCCGGACGCCGACTGGATCGGGATCGACCTGTCGGCGGCAGAACTCGCCGAAGCGGCGCGCCTCGGCCGAGGGCCGCTGGTCCGGGCCGGCGCGGACGCGCTCCCGGCTGCCTCCGCGAGCGTCAGGGCCGTCTGCGCGGCGATGTGCCTGCCGGTCGTCACCCCCTTGCCGCGGGTCCTCGGGGAGATCCGGCGCGTGCTGCGGCCCGGAGGGACGCTCACGGCGCTGGTGCCCTCCCAGTCCGGGCTCTCCCCGTCCGGCATGCTCGGCTGGCTCCGCGTGATGGCAGCCCTGCGCGCCGTACGCCAGCCCTGGCCCAACCCCCGGGCCCGCGACGGACTGGCCGCTCTGCTGCGCACGGCGGGGTTCCGCGTCCGCGCCGACGAGCGACGCGTCTTCGCCCTCGCCATCGACTCGGCCGAGGCGGCGGCCCTGCTGGCCGATGCCCTGTACCTGCCCGGGCTGACTCACCATCGCGCCGAAGCCGCCAAGCGCTCCCTGGCGCGGTGGGCGGCCTCGGGGCGACGCCTGGAGCTGCCGCTCCGCCGCGTGGTGGCCGACCTTCCCACCGGACAACCACCGTCACGGGAGCAGACATGAACCGCTCGGCAGCCCCCTCACTCGCAATCGAGCACCCGCCGCACGGGGCGGCACCGCGACCGGCGCGCACGGCGTGGATACGGCTGGCCGTCCTCGCCGTCCTGCTGGCGGCGCTCGGCTCCTGGGTGGCGACGGGTGGCACGGACCTGTTGCGCGAGGTGCGCCAGTGGGTCGATTCGCTCGGCCCGTGGGGGCCGGTGGTCTTCGCGGTCTGCTACGCCCTGGCCGTGACGGCGCTGCTGCCCGGCTCGGTGCTGACCGCGTCCGCAGGGGCACTGTTCGGGCTGCCGCTGGGGGCCGGCACCGTACTCGTGGGGGCGACGGCGGGTGCGGCCCTGTCGTTCGGCCTCGCCCGCTGGCTGGGGCGTCCGGTGGTGGCCCGCTATGCCGGGACGGGGCGGCTGGCCCGGCTGGACGCCTATCTGACGCGCCGCGGGTTCGTGGCGGTCCTGGTCCTGCGGCTGGTGCCGCTGTTCCCCTTCTCAGTGATCAACTACGGAGCTGGGGTGGCCGGTGTCCGCTTCTCCTCCTACGCGACCGCCACGGCCCTGGGCATCATTCCGGGCACTGTCGTCTACACCGGGCTCGGCGGGTCCTTGGGCGACCCCGCGTCTCCTGGGCTGTGGATCGCGCTGGGCGGTCTGCTGGTGCTGAGCGCGGGCGGCTGGTGGGCGGCACGGCTGGTCCGCTCCCGCAGCGTCGAGGTCAGCGCAACTGCCGGTAGCCGGTAACGCCCCGGAGACGCCGACGACGAACGTCCCGTAGGCGAGGAAGTCCGTGCTGATGTGGAGGAAGCTCCCCGCCTCGGAGCGCGTCCGACGGCATCAGCCCTGCACACCGGTGGTTGATCGCCGCTGGCCTGAGACCCGTCCGGATCACGGCACGGCGGAGGGGGAATGACAACCGCCGCAGAGCGGGTTCCCGTCGCGGCCCCGGCGAACCACCGGCCGGAGCACCAGAGATCACTCATCAGGGAGAGACATGGCGACGATCGACGTATCCCGCGGGCAGCAGACGCCCCTCTCGTCCATGGCGGAATCGGTCAAGGACTACTACGGAAAGGTGCTCGCCTCCTCCGCGGACCTGAAGACCTCGGCCTGCTGCACGGACACGGCACCGCCGCCCCACATCGCGGCCGCTCTCGCCCAGGTACACGACCAGGTCATGGAGCGTTTCTACGGCTGCGGCTCACCCATCCCGCCCACGCTCGAGGGGGCCACCGTGCTCGACCTGGGCTGCGGCAGCGGGCGGGACGTCTACGTGCTGTCCCAACTGGTCGGCCCCACCGGCGAGGTGATCGGCGTCGACATGACCGAGGAACAGCTGGCCGTGGCGCGCCGCCATCAGGACTGGCACGCCGAACGGTTCGGCTACGCCAACACCGACCTCCGCCACGGCTACATCGAAGACCTGACCACGGCCGGCGTCCCGGACGCCTCCGTGGACGTGGTGGTCTCCAACTGCGTCCTGAACCTCTCGCCGGACAAGCCGCGCGTCTTCTCCGAGATCTTCCGCGTCCTCAAGCCAGGCGGCGAGCTGTACTTCTCCGACATCTTCGCCGACCGCCGCCTGCCCGCCGCCCTCCTCGACGACCCCGTCCTCGTCGGCGAATGCCTCGCCGGCGCCCTGTACGCCGAGGACTTCCGCCGCATCCTCGACCGCAGCGGATGTCCGGACGCCCGCACCGTCACCGCCTCCCCGGTGGAGATCAGCGACCCGGACATCGAGCGGAAGATCGGCTTCTCCGCCTTCACCTCCCGCACCGTCCGCGCCTTCAAGCTCCCCCTGGAGGACCGCTGCGAGGACTACGGCCAGGTCGCCGTCTACCGCGGCACCATCGCCGAGCACCCGCACGTCTTCGAACTGGACGACCACCACCGCTTCCACACCGGCAAGCCGATGCTCGTCTGCGGCAACACCGCCGACATGCTCGGCGCCACCCGCTACGCGGCCCACTTCACCGTCACCGGCGACAAGAGCCACCACTTCGGCCTGTTCCCCTGCGATCCCGTGGACGGAGCAGCCGCCCCGGCCACGGGCGCACCGTCGGGCTGCTGCTGACCGGCCGGCGCACCGGACCACGGGGACGCCCGGCCACCGGAATTCGCGCCGGATCGGTGTCCGTCAGCGACGGGGCCGGACCTGGCCCGGCGGCGTGGTGAGGTGATGGGCGAAGCGCCGTACCCGGGCCGACGCGAGAGACGGGGGCGTCCGCTGGGGATGGTGCCGGAGGGACACCTTGATCAGCCGCAGCAGTTGCAGACTGCCGCTGCATGCCCAGCAGCAGGCGATGTGGGCGGCCACCCGCATGCGGTGCGCACCTGTGAGCTGTCCGTCGGCGTACGCTTCCACGTCACCGCGCAGCCGCACATGCCGTATCTGCTCCCGGCATTCGGCCCACACTCGCCCAGGTCCGGGAACGCGCTGCCTTTTCATGCAGCGGAAACCCGTCCCACCGCACGCCGCATTCCAGCCCCCGCACGGCGCCTCACCTCGCCACTGACCACGGCGGCACTGAGGACCGGAAAGCAGAAGAGGGAAGAGGATGGAATGTAGCTCCGGGAAGAAGGGGTTTCCACCGTGTGGAAGACGAAGTGACAGCGCCACCTGGCCCCGCGGACCCTCGGGGTCAGGCGTTCGCCGCCTATGTGCTGCCGGAGGTGGAGGTACTGCTGCGGGTGGCGATGACACTGACCGCGCAGTCGGCGGATGCCGAGGACCTCGTGCAGGACACCCTTCTGCGCGCCTACCGGTCCGTGGACCGCTTCGACGGGAAGCACCCGCGCGCATGGCTGCTGACGATCATGCGACGGGCCGAGATCAACCGCCACCGCCGTCGCCGTCCCCACCTCCTGGACGACCCGGACACCGATCTGGACCGGCTCAGCACCACGGGCCCCAGCGGATCGGCGGAAGAGATCGTGGTGGGTGAGGCGTTCGACGAGGTGGTGGACGAGGCCCTGTGCGCGCTGCCGGACAAGCACCGCCAGGTGGTGCAGCTGGTGGACATCGACGGCCTCACCTATGCGGAGGCCGCCCACCTGCTGGATGTGCCCGAAGGCACCGTGATGAGCCGGCTGCACCGGGCGCGCAAACGGATACGGGTGCGGCTGGCCACGGCAGGCCTGGCCCCGAAACGAGGTGTGATGTGAAGAGGCGTCCATGGTGGCGGCGTGCATCGGCCGAGCGCCGAATGAACTGTCTGCAGGTCGCGCGGGTGCTGCAGTCCTACCTCGACGGCGAAACCGATGACGTCACCGCACGCCGGGTCTCGGCACACCTGGAGGACTGCCGACGCTGTGGCCTGGAGGCGTCCGTCTACCAGGAGATCCACAACGCACTGGCCCGCCGCACGGAGCCCGACAGCGGAGCGGTGGAGCGCTTGCAGGCGTTCGGCGCATCGCTCCTGAGCGACCCGCCGGCCGGAGACGACGACGCGGAACGCGGTACGACGCCTCCGTCAGGCGCCTAGCCTAGGGGGTGTTTCGAAAGTCCTGTGCGGTGCCCGCGGTGTCCGGTGCGTGCTCTCGGCGCGCCGAACGAAAGCCCTCGTACT
>NZ_KQ949111.1:70147-77116 GCF_001514305.1 Streptomyces dysideae | reverse complement strand
AACGGGCGAACGTTGCCTGCCGGGGCACCAGAGAACTCCCTCCGGGTCGCGGGCAGTGGACGGGACCGGGTGTGGTCGGGCCACTGCAGCCGTGCGGCGTCGCCGGAGACGTGCCGCTTGTGCTGGGCCGACCGGCGGTGTGCACGGTGCGCGCACCCCGGAAGGCGGTCGGGGCGTGCCGGGACTGCGCCGCGTGCGTACGCTCAGCGCAGGGCACACAAGGGCTTCGACAGGGGGACGGGCCATTCGTTCGCCTATGGCTTCTGGAGGACACCGTGCCGCGCCAGAACGCCCGCGTCCCGCTGCCCGCCCGCCGCCACTGGGCGGGCCTCGCGGTCGTCGCCGCCGGAGTGGTCCTCGGCTTCCCGCTGCTCAGCACGCTCGCCCTGCGGACGTCCAGCACCACGCACGCCGCCGTGGTGATCGGCCTGCTCCCACTGACCACCGCGCTGCTGTCCGCCCTGCGCACGGGCAACCGCCCTTCGCGCACCTTCTGGGCGGCGGCGCTGGCAGGCGCGGTGGCGGTGGCCGCCTTCACCGTGCAGCAGGTCGGCGGCGCCCTGAGCACCGCCGACCTGTATCTGTTCGCTGCGCTGCTGGTGTGCGCGGCCGGCTACACCGAGGGCGGCCGGCTGGCCCGGGTGATGCCGGGCTGGCAGGCGATCGGCTGGGCGCTGGTGCTGTGTCTGCCGGTCGCCGCCCTCGCGCTGGCCCACGAGCCCGTACAGCTGACCGCACACAGCGTGGCCGGGCTGCTGTGGGTCGCGGCGGGCTCGCAGTTCCTCGGCCTGGTCGTCTGGTACCGGGGCATGGCCGCGATCGGCATCCCGAAGGCCAGCCGGTTGCAGTTGGCGCAGCCCCTGCTCACACTGGTGTGGTCGGTGCTGCTGCCGGGCGAACACCTGACAGCGGCTGCCCCGCTCACGGCCGCGGCGGTGCTGGTCTGCATCGCCGTCACCCAGAGGGCGCGTGGCTGAGGGGGCCCAACGGCCCACTTCCCACCACCGCTCCGCGCCGTAGACTCGAGGTCACGGACCGCTGCTCCCGCACCTGGTGAGGAGGCCCAACAGATGCGTGCAACCGTGGGCGACCAGCTTGTCCAGCACGGCAGGGTGGTCGGCCAACACGACAAGGTCGGCGAGATCGTCGAAGTTCTGGGCGAGGAGGGCAACCCCCCGTTCCGCGTCCGTTTCGAGGACGGGCACGAGGGTGTCTGCTCGCCAGGCCCCGACACCGAGATCCGTCACAAGGACATCACCCAGTCCCGATAGGTCAGCGCGGGGGCCTCGCCGACTGCTGGTAGTGGTCGGCGACCACCCGCGCCATGGCCCCGATCCCGTCCGTCACCGTGTCCTTCGCGGCGAACCAGACGTGCCCGCGTACCTCCGGGTGGTCGGCGCCGAGCGTGAGGTGCCCGGACAGTTCGGCCGGGTCCTGCCAGGCCGCGGGCTGCGCCGGGTCGCCCGCCTTGTAGAGCGCCTCGCCGACGTACAGCTTCGTCCTGGTGCCCTGCGCGACCTGTGCCCACCAGGGCACGAGCTTGGCGTAGTCGGCGGCGGCGTTGCCGATGTTCCAGTACAGCTGTGGGCAGATGTAGTCGATCCAGCTCTCGCGGACCCACTTGCGGGTGTCCGCGTACACGTCGTCGTACGACTGCAGCGCCCGGGTGTCCGAGCCGAGCGGGTCGGTGCGGGCGTTGCGCCACACGCCGAACGGGCTGATGCCGAACTGCGTGGTCGGCCGGATCTGCTTGATGCGGGCCGCCGTCTCCCGCACCAGCTTGTCGATGTTGTCGCGCCGCCAGTCGGCCCGGCTGGCGAAGTCGCCGCCGTACCGGTCGTAGGCGGCGGTGTCGTCGAAGGTCTGGCCGGCCACCGGGTACGGATAGAAGTAGTCGTCGAAGTGCACGGCGTCGAGCGGGTACTTCTTCACCGCGTCGAGAATCGCGTCCTGCACGAAGGCCCGGACTTCGGGCAGCCCCGGGTTGTAGTAGAGCTTGCCGCCGTACGTCACCACCCAGTCGGGGTTCCGGCGGGCGGGGTGGGAGGCGACCAGCCTGGTGGGGTCGGCGTGGGTGGCGATGCGGTACGGGTTGAACCAGGCGTGCAGCTCAAGACCGCGGGCGTGCGCCTCCTTCACAGCGGTGCCCAGCGGGTCCCAGCCGGGGGCCGTGCCCTGGGTGCCGGTGAGGACCTGCGACCAGGGCTCGTACGAGGAGGGCCACAGGGCGTCGGCCGTGGGCCGTACCTGGAGGATCACCGTGTTGAGGCGGCGCTCGACGGCCGAGTCGAGCTGGGCGATCAGCTCGGCGCGCTGCTCGTCGGCGGTCAGTCCGGGCTTGGAGGGCCAGTCCCGGTTCGCCACGGTCGCCACCCACACGCCCCGCATCTCCCGAAGGGCCCGCTTGCGGCCGGAATCCGATCCGCCCGCAATGGCGGCCCCCGCCGCCACCGCGCCGCCCCCCGCCACGAGTGCCGACAGGGCGGTCGCCGCGAACGCACGTCGTGACAGCCGTGACTTGCGATGCATCCTCACTGGTACTACCTCCGTGCGCCTTGTGGTCGCGGCAAGCTTGTCATGCGGCACCCGGGGGATCGATCAACGATCGCCGAAGGTAACGTGCAGGTTTGGAGCAGGAAGCCGAACCACGGCGAACCGGCCACAGTGCAGATCAGCGAAGGGGACGATGTGACGGACATCTCGGCGGGAGATATCGCACGCGTCGGAGTGGTGGGCTGCGGCCAGATGGGAGCGGGCATCGCCGAGGTGTGCGCCCGTGCCGGCCTGGACGTGAAGGTCGCCGAGACCACCGGCGAGGCCCTGGAGATCGGCCGCACCCGGCTGTTCAACTCCCTGGCCAAGGCCGCCGAGCGCGGCAAGATCACCGAGGCGGAGCGGGACGCGACCCTGGCGCGGCTGTCCTTCACCACCGACCTCGGCGAGTTCGCCGACCGCGACCTCGTGATCGAGGCCGTCGTCGAGAACGAGCAGGTGAAGACCGAGATCTTCCAGGTACTCGACCAGGTGGTGACCCGGCCGGACGCCATCCTGGCCTCCAACACCTCCTCGATCCCGCTGGTGCGGCTGGCGGTGGCCACCTCGCGCCCCGACCAGGTCATCGGCATCCACTTCTTCAACCCCGCCCCGGTGCAGCAGCTCGTCGAGCTGATCCCGGCGCTCACCACCTCCGAGGGTACGCTGAGCCGGGCCCAGGTCTTCGCGGAGAAGGTCCTCGGCAAGCACGCCATCCGCGCCCAGGACCGCTCCGGCTTCGTGGTGAACGCGCTGCTGATCCCCTACCTGCTCTCCGCCATCCGGATGTTCGAGTCGGGCATCGCCAGCCGCGAGGACATAGACAACGGCATGGAGATGGGCTGCGCCCACCCGATGGGCCCGCTGCGGCTGTCCGACCTGATCGGCCTGGACACGGTGGCCTCCGTGGCGTACTCGATGTACGAGGAGTACAAGGAGCCGCTGTACGCCGCTCCCCCGCTGCTCCAGCGCATGGTCGACGCGGGCCGGCTGGGCCGGAAGTCGGGCTCGGGCTTCTACACCTACGGCTGATTACGCACGGTGGCCGAAACGGGCCCGGCACCCGCGCGGGTGCCGGGCCCGCGGCATTCACACACCGTGTGCGCGCCGGGCACGCATATGCCCCTCGCACACTCTCCCCACGTGTCCACCAGGCGAGTTGACTCTTCATGCGCATGCAAGGGATGTTTCGACTACGGAAAGGAGCGGACTCGTGACCGCCGACCCCGAGCATCCCGTGGTCCATGGAGAACTCGCAGAGTTACGCCGCCGCCTCGATGTCGCCTATGTGCGTGTCGAGGGAGGGCTCGCTCTGCTCAACCACCGCACCGAAGAGACGGACAAGGAAGTGGACGACCTGGCCGCCCGGATCGTCGCCCTGGAGCACGCCCGCTGGCCACTGCCCGCGGTGGCCGCGGTCACCGCGGTGGGCGCGCTCATCGTGACGGTCTGGCAGGCCCTGGGCCGTTAGCGCTCCGCAGGGCCTGCGCAGGACGCGGCGGTGGGGGACATCAGGGCATAGCGTCCTGCCCGAGCCTGAGATGGTGCAGGAGCAGTAACGCGGCCGCCATGTTGGCGGCCGGGACCTCGCCGCGGGCGACCATGTCGGGGACGAGCTTGAGGGGGACCCATTCCCGGCGGTCCGACTCGAAGTCGTCCACGGGATGTCCGACGTACTCGCCCTCGTCGGCCCAGTAGATGTGGTGCCGGGCGTCGGTGAGCCCGTTGGACGGCTCCACGCTCATGAGGTGGTGCAGGGGTCCCGGCCGCCAGCCGGTCTCCTCCTCGAGCTCCCTGGCGGCCGCACGGACGATGTCCTCGCCGTCCTCGACGACGCCTGCCGCGAGTTCCCACCCCCAGCTGTCGGTGATGAAACGGTGGCGCCACAGAAGGAGGACTTCATTGGCCTCGTTCACCACCGTTGCCACGGCCACCGGCCGCAGCCGTATCAAGAAGTGGTCGAGGTGCCGGCCGTCCGGCAGCTCGACATCCGCGAGATTGACGCTGAACCAGCGGTTCGAGTACACAGTCTGTTCGTTCTGTTTCGTCCACTGCACGGTTCTGCCACCTTCCGCTGAGTAAGTGGCAATATCGCAGCAGGAGCGGACTCTCAGCAGGCGCACAGGAAGCCGCTCCCAGCGCAGCGGTAGGCGCAGTGACTCGGTGAGTGATGTCTACAGCGGTACGCGCAGTGCTCCGTCGATGAGTTCGGCGGCCTCGGCCGTGCCCGCGCAGCCGCTGCGCGCCAGGTGTTCGCGTACCGCCCTGAGTCTGTCGCGCAGCCGCTGGGACTCCATGCCCCGGGCCTGTTCCGCCATCTGCATCGCGGTGGCCACCGCCTTGTCGGCGTTGCCCTTGCGCAGCTCGATGGTGCTGAGCATCGCCAGCCGGTGCACCCGGCCCCGGTCGTGGGCGGGATTGCCGACGGCGGCCGCCGCGTGCTCGCCCGCCGCCGCCAGCTCGCCGAGGCTGAGCAGCGCCTCCGCCACCTGGACGTTGACCAGACCCGGCTGGACATAGCCCGTTTCGTCGGGTTCGTATCCGCGCCGGATGCGTTCGGCGGCCTGCTCGGCACGCCGGATGCAGGACAGGGCGCTCGTGCCGTCGCCGAGGTGCGCGTACGCCTTCGCCTGCATCGCGTACAGGTCGGAGGCGAGCGCCGGGGTGATGTGCCGGCCTGCGGCGCGCAGCGCGGCCTCGGCGAAGGCGACGGCCTGCCGGAACTCCTGCATGAACAGCGCCTGGTTGACCAGCAGCGCGATCACGTACGCGCCGAGGCCCTGGTCCCCGCTGGCCTTCGCGAGCCGCAGCGCCTGGTGGAAGTAGCGCTGGGCGAGTCCGTGCGCGTCGGAGTCGTACGCGCAGATCCCGGCGACCGCCACCAGACCGCCCGTGGCGCGGTGCAGCTGGCGACCGGTCTCGTCGGTATAGCTGCCGCGGAGCAGCGGGGCCGCCTCGGCGTTCAGGAAGCCGACGATCCGGGTGCGGGTCGCTATGCCGCCGGCCTTGCGGTACATCTGCTCGTAGTGGGTCCGGGCGGCGCGCAGCATCTCCAGGTCGGCGGCGGTGACCCGGTGCCGTCCGCCGCGCGAGACGTCGACGTCCTCGGGCGGGTTCTCCCACTCCCACACGGGCATCACCGCGGGCGTGCCGGTGACGGCGGGGGCGCCGAGTATGTGTGGCCGCTGCTGCTCGTCCGACCGCCACAGGGCGGTGGCCCGCTCGACGAACCCGGACAGCGAGGTGGTGTGCGGGGCGGAGGGCTCGCCGGGGACGCCGAGGCCGATGTCGTCGAGGGTGACGGGCCGTTGCAGCCGGGCGGCGAGTACCTCGCAGATCAGGTCGGGTACCTGGCCGCGCGGCCGCTGTCCCTTCAACCACCGTGCGACGGCGGTGTGTTCGTACCGGAGCGCGAGTCCACGCGCCCTGCCCGCCTGATTGACGTGCGCTGCCAGCCCCGCGTGCGAGATCCCGGCCTCGTCCAGGATCGCGTCGAGCAGAGTGTTGGGCTGCATAGGTGCCCCCCGGGTGGCTCGGTGCCGCCAGAGTAGTGGGATTCGCTTCACACGGGGTGTGAACGGAGCGCTCGAATCCATAGCGTGCGCGCACTGTCGCGGAGAGTTTCCAGCCGGTTGACTGAAATGCCTCGCAAGAGGCCGGCCGGGCCGCCGGCTCCCCCTCGTACAGTGCGGCGGCCCGCATCCGCGCCGTCCGCCCAGCTGCCTGCCCGACACTCCGTGGCGGGGCGGACGGCTCGCCGGCAACGCCGTTGCGCTATCGGCCGTGCGCGTCTCGCGCGTCCTCCACTCCGTCTGCGTGCAGGACCAGTGCCTCGGCGACGGGGTTGTCCGGTTCCGCGCGGGCGCGTTCGCGGAGGTGGCGGGCGAGGGCTCGGTCCAGGCGGCGCAGGACGCGGGCGAGGTCGGGCTCGTCGTGGACGGCCTCGCGGAAGCTGCCGAGAACGGCGGCGACCGTGCCGATGCCGTGTCCGCGTACGTCGCCCATCACGACCCGTACGCCGTGCTCGGTGGCGATGACCTGGTACAGGTCACCGTCGACACACGCACCGCGGTCGGCGGAGAGCTGGGCGGCGGCGAGGGCCAGCCCGTCGATGCGCGGCGGCAACGGCCGCAGCAGCACTCTCTGCGCGGCGTCGGCGACACGGCGGACCTGCCTGAGCTCGCGCAGCAGTGCCTGCCGGACGTGGAGCATCAGCCCGGTGCCCACGGCGAAGAACACGGCGCTGGTGACGGCGCGGGCGCCGAGGCCTACGGATCATGCTGTTGGCCCCCCGTTGGGCCCCGCCAACGCAGACGGACCGGCCCCGAAAGGCCGGTCCGATTCTGTCGACAGTGAGGTGACCGCTGGGAGGCGTGGGGAAACCGCAGTCCCCCACCCCTTGGGCACCAGTGCCCCGGCAGGCAACGTTCGCCCGTC
>NZ_KQ949111.1:56930-69442 GCF_001514305.1 Streptomyces dysideae | reverse complement strand
GGTACGAGGGCTTTCGTCCGGCGCGCCGAGAGCACGCACCGGACACCGCGGGCACCGCACAGGACTTTCGAAACACCCCCTAGCTCCGAAGAACAGCCCCCGTACGCTCACCCGCCAGCGCAACCGCCGCATCCCGAGCCGCCGAAGCCTCATCCACCGTCAGCGTCCGATCCCCGGCGCGGAAACGCAGTGCATACGCCAACGACTTCCGTCCCTCACCAAGCTGGTCGTCGTTCTCGTACACGTCGAACAGCCGGATGGACTCCAGCAGTTCACCCGCACCCTCACGCAGCGCCGCCTCGACGTCCGCGTGTGGAACCGGCTTGTCCACGACCAGCGCGACGTCCTGCGTCGCGACGGGGAACGAGGAGATGCTCGGCGCCTGCGGAGTGTCGTCGCCGACCTGCTCCAGGGCATCGAGGTCCAGCTCCATCGCACAGGTGCGCGCGGGCAGGCCCATGGCCTTCAGAACACGCGGGTGCAGCTCACCGGCATGACCGACGACCCGCTCGGCGCCGTCGGCGACGACCACGAGCTCGGCGCAGCGACCGGGGTGCCAAGGCCCGTACTGCCCGACCCGCACGACCAGTTCGGCACCGGCCTCACCGGCCACCGTGCGCGCCGCCTCGACCGCGTCGGCCCAGTCGGCCGGACGGCCCTTGCCCCACCAGCCGGCCTGCTCGCGGGCGCCCGCGAGGACGACGGCGACGTGCCGCGGCTGCTCGGGCAGCACGGCGTTCAGGTCGGCGATCTCCTCGTCGGTCGGGCGGCGGTCGACGGGCAGGTGCCCGGCGACGCGCTGCTCCTCGCGCGGGTGGAAGACCAGCCCGGTCTCGAACAGGGCGAGGTCGTGCGAGCCCCGCCCGTCATTGCGCCGCAGGGCACCCAGCAGGCCCGGCAGCAGCGACGTACGGAGCGCGGGCTCCTCGTCGTTGAGCGGGTTGGTCAGCCTGATGACACGGCGGGCCGGGTCGTCGGCGTCGAGGCCGAGCTGGTCGAAGACCTGCTCGCTGACGAACGGGTAGTTCGGCGCCTCGACATAGCCCGCCCCGGCCAGCACCCGGCCGACCCGGCGGTGCAGCCGCTGCCGGTGGGTGAGGCCACGGCCCGACGGGGGCTTGGGCAGCGTGGAGGGCAGGTTCTCGTAACCCTCCAGGCGGATGACCTCTTCGGCCAGGTCGTTCGGCTCGAGGAGGTCTGGCCGCCAGGACGGCACGGTGACGATCAGCTCGTCCTGCCCGTACACGTCGCAGCCGATCTGCTGCAGTCGCCGTACGACGGTCTCGCGGCCGTAGTCGACGCCCGCGACCTTGTCGGGGTGGTCGGCCGGGGCCGTGATGGTGTTCGGTGCGGACGGCGCGACGACCTCGGTGACGCCCGCGTCGGCCGTACCGCCGGCCAGGAGCACCAGCAGGTCCACCGTGCGCTGAGCCGCCGCCGCGGCCGCCATCGGGTCGACGCCGCGCTCGAAGCGGCGGGACGCCTCCGACGACAGCCTGTGCCGGCGGGCCGTACGAGCGATCGCGACCTGGTCGAAGTGGGCGGCCTCGATGACGACCTCGGTGGACGCGTTCGCGGTGTTCTCGGGGTCTGCGTGGTCGGCGATCTCCGTGTTGGCGCCGCCCATGACACCGGCGAGGCCGATCGGGCCGCGCTCGTCGGTGATCACCAGGTCCTCGGCGTGCAGCTTGCGCTCGACGCCGTCGAGGGTGACGAGCTTCTCGCCCTCGCCCGCCCGGCGGACACCGATGGTGCCCTCGACCAGTCCCCGGTCGTAGGCGTGCAGCGGCTGGCCGAGCTCCATCATCACGTAGTTGGTGACGTCGACGGCGAGCGAGATCGGGCGCATGCCGACCTTCTGTAGCCGGCGCCGCAGCCAGATCGGGGAGCGCGCCTCGGGGCTCAGACCGCTGACGGTGCGGGCGGTGAAGCGGTCGCAGCCGGCGGGGTCGGAGACCTGCACCGGGTAGCCGAAGGCGTTCGGGCCGGGTACGTCGAGGAGTGCCGGGTCGCGTAGCGGCAGGCCGTAGGCGATGGCGGTCTCGCGGGCGACGCCGCGGATGGACAGGCAGTCGCCGCGGTTGGCGGTGACGGCGATGTCCAGTACCTCGTCGACCAGTTCGAGGAGCTCGATGGCGTCCTTGCCGATCTCGGTCTCCGGCGGCAGCACGATGATGCCCTTGGTGCCGTCGTCGCCCATGCCCAGCTCGTCGCTGGAGCAGATCATGCCGTGGGACGTCTTGCCGTAGGTCTTGCGGGCGGAGATCGAGAAGCCGCCGGGCAGTACGGCGCCCGGGAGGACCACGACGACCTTGTCGCCGACGGCGAAGTTGCGGGCGCCGCAGACGATCTCCTGGGGCTCGCCGGTGCCTCCCCCAGTGCTAAATGCCTGGGAGGTGCCCCCAGCCTGGCCGACGTCGACGGTGCAGAACCGGATCGGCTTCTTGAAGCCGTCCAGCTCCTCGATGGTCAGCACCTGGCCGACGACCAGCGGGCCCTTGAGGCCGTCGCCGAGCTGCTCGACGGTCTCGACCTCGAGGCCGGCGGAAATGAGCTTGGCCTGGACGTCACGGCCGGTTTCGGTGGCCGGCAGGTCGACGTACTCCCGCAGCCAAGAAAGCGGGACCCGCATCAGATCTCCATCCCGAACGGCCGGGTGAACCGGACGTCACCCTCGACCATGTCTCGCATGTCCTCGACGTTGTGGCGGAACATCAGCATCCGCTCGATGCCGAACCCGAAGGCGAAGCCGCTGTACTTCTCCGGGTCGACACCGCAGGCGGTGAGCACCCGCGGGTTGACCATGCCGCAGCCGCCGAGCTCGATCCAGCCCTCGCTGGAGCAGGTACGGCAGGGGCGGTCGGGGTTGCCGACGGACTCGCCGCGGCAGACGTAGCACACCATGTCCATCTCGGCGGACGGCTCGGTGAACGGGAAGAAGTTCGGCCGCAGCCGGGTCTTCATGCCCTCGCCGAACAGCGACTGGACCATGTGGTCCAGGGTGCCCTTGAGGTCGGCCATGGTCAGACCCTCGTCGACGGCGAGCAGCTCGACCTGGTGGAAGACCGGGGTGTGCGTGGCGTCCAGCTCGTCGGTGCGGTAGACGCGGCCGGGGCAGATCACGTACACCGGCAGCTCGCGGTCGAGCAGGGAGCGGATCTGCACGGGCGAGGTGTGGGTGCGCAGCACGACGCCGGACTCGGTGCCGCCCTCGGGGCCCTCGACGAAGAAGGTGTCCTGCTCGCCGCGGGCCGGGTGGTCCGGGCCGATGTTGAGCGCGTCGAAGTTGAACCACTCGGCCTCGACCTGGGGGCCCTCGGCGACCTCGTAGCCCATGGCCACGAAGATGTCCTCGATGCGCTCCGAGAGTGTGGTGAGCGGATGACGGGCGCCGGACGGTACCCGGTCGTAGGGCAGTGTGACGTCCACCGCCTCCTCGACCAGGACGCGTGCGTCGCGCTCGGCCTCCAGCTCGGTCTGGCGCGCGGCGAGGGCCTTGTTGACGGCGCCGCGGGCCTGGCCGACGCGCTTGCCGGCCTCGGCCTTGGCGTGCGGGGGCAGGGCGCCGATCTCGCGGTTGGCGAGGGCCAGCGGGGAGGTGCCGCCGGTGTGGGCGACCTTGGCCTCCTGGAGTGCGTCGAGGGAGTCCGCGGCGGCGAAGGCGGCGAGCGCCTCGTCCCGCATTCGCTCGATCTCTTCCGGTTTCAAGGCCTCGACCTCTACAGGGTCGTACGACTTATTCGGTGCCGACATCTCTTCCCGTGCTTCCGATTGGCTGGCTGAAGGTCCCCGTCACCCGACTCTGAGACTTCTGAGGGCCGTCCGTGGGACACAAAGGTGCCAAAGGCCGAGTCTAACGGGGTGGAGGTATACGAATGCGCCCGTGGGCCGCTAGGCGAGATACGCCGGGGCTGCCACGGGCAACATAAATCGGAACTGCGCGCCGCCGCCGGGGGCGCGGCCGACCGTGATGAGGCCGCCGTGGGCTTCGACGATGCCCTTGACGATGTAGAGCCCGAGGCCGGTGCC
Organism: Streptomyces dysideae; assembly: GCF_001514305.1. GTDB lineage: Bacteria > Actinomycetota > Actinomycetes > Streptomycetales > Streptomycetaceae > Streptomyces > Streptomyces dysideae. The sequence goes on along the minus strand of NZ_KQ949111.1, from coordinate 65,413 downwards.
ACCGCGCTTGCTGCCCCGCCAGAAGCGGGTGAAGACGCGGTTCATGGATTCCTCCGGGATGCCGGGCCCCTCGTCGCTCACCGTGACCGACGTGCCGGTGTCCTCGCCCTCTCGCGGGGACTGGGTGGCCGTGACGTCAATCGTGACGGTTCCCTCGCCGTGCCGCACGGCATTTTCGAGGAGGTTGCTGAGCACCTGGTCGATCTTGTCGGGGTCGGCCCACAGGTCGGGCAGCGGCTGCTCGAGGCGGAGCAGGAACCGGTCGGCGGGCTGGCCTGCGGCGACGTACGCCTGGATGTGCCGCCCCACGGCCGCGCCGATGTCGACGGGCTGGCGGCGCACCTCCAGCCGGCCGGAGTCGATGCGCGAGATGTCGAGGAGTTCGGCGATGAGCCGGGTGACGCGGTCGGCGTCGGCGTCGACGGTCTCCAGCATCAGCCGTTTCTGGTCGTCGGTGAAGCGTTCCCATTTGGCGAGGAGGGTCGCGGTGAAGCCCTTGACGGAGGTGAGCGGGGAGCGCAGCTCGTGGGCGACGGTGGCGATCAGCTCGGCGTGGCTGCGTTCGGTGCGGCGGCGGGCCTCGGTGTCGCGCAGCGAGACGACGACGCGACGGACGGGGCCGGTGGGTTCGGTACGGACATACCGGGCGGACACGAGGACTTCGCGGCCGCCGGGGAGGAGGAGGTTGCGCTCGGGCTGCCGTACCCGGATGGCGAGGCCGCCGTACGGATCGGTCAGCTGCCACCAGCGCCGCCCCTCCAGGTCCTCTAACGGCAGGGCCTTCTCCAACCGCTGCCCGAGGGCGTCGGCGGCGGGGACGGCGGTGATGCGCTGGGCGGCGGCGTTGAAGCAGATGACGTGCCCGTGCTCGTCGGCGACGACGAGGCCGTCGGGCAGGTCGTCGGGATCGATACCGAGCTCGGCGAGATCACCGGTCCGGGACGTGGAGGTGCCCCCCGCCTCCCGTGCTCCCGGTGCGCTGCTCGTGCCGACACTCATGCCCGTACTCCACCTCTCAGACGGCGCAGGTGGCCCCCGAGCTGGTCACCCTACTAGCTCTCGGTGACGGAGCGGCACCCTCCGGAGGCGCGCTGTGCACGGGCCGACGCATAGAGACATACGGCGGCGGCGGCGGCGAGGTTCAGGCTCTCGGCCTTCCCGTGGATCGGGACGCGCACGACGGCGTCCGCCAGCGCGCGGGTCTCCTCCGGGAGCCCCCAGGCCTCGTTGCCGAACACCCAGGCGGTCGGCCCGCCCATGGTGCCCTGGTCGAGCTCGTCGTCGAGATCGTCGGTCCCGGCTCCGTCGGCGGCGAGGATCCGCACACCGGCGTCCTTGAGCCCGGCGACGGCCTGTTCGACGGGGACTCCGACGGCGACGGGCAGATGGAACAACGACCCGACGGAGGCGCGTACGGCCTTGGGGTTGTACAGGTCGACGGAGGCGTCGGTGAGGACGACGGCCTCGGCACCGGCGGCGTCGGCGCACCGCAGGACGGTCCCGGCGTTCCCGGGGTCCCGCACATGCGCGAGGACGGCGACGAGTTTGGGCCGGGCCTTGAGGATGTCCTCGAAGGGGGTGTCGAGGAACCGGCAGATCCCGACGAGCCCCTGCGGGGTGACGGTGGTGGAGATGTCGGCGATGACCTGCTCGGAGGCGAGGTGCACGCGGGCGCCGACGGCCCGGACCTCACCGATGATGTCGGCGTACCGTTCCGCGGCCTCGACGGTGGCGAACAGCTCGACGAGCGTGTCCCCGTACTCGGCGGCCTCCCGCACGGCCTGCGGCCCCTCCGCGAGGAACAGCCGCTCCTTCCCCCGGAAGTTCCGCTTGGCCAGCCGCCGCGCGGCGGAGACACGGGGCGAGCGGGGGGAGATCAGCTCGGGGGTGGCGGGGGACATGCTGTTCACCTTCAGAAACCACTTTCCGCCGCAACGGCGATCGACCACGACGGCGGACTTCGGCGGTGCCGAACCAGCCACAACACCACGGAACACAACGGACCCGCAGGCCGGAAGCCTACGGGTCCGTAAAATCACGTCGGCCTAAAGCCAGCGCAGCGTCACGCGGCCTTCGGCGCGTTCACGTCCGCCGGCAGCGCCTTCTGGGCGACCTCGACCAGCGCGGCGAACGCGGTGGCGTCGTTGACGGCCAGCTCGGCCAGGATCTTGCGGTCGACCTCGACGTTCGCGGCCTTCAGACCCTGGATGAAGCGGTTGTACGTGATGCCGTTGGCGCGGGCAGCGGCGTTGATGCGCTGGATCCACAGCTGGCGGAAGTCACCCTTGCGCTTCTTGCGGTCGTTGTAGTTGTAGACCAGCGAGTGGGTGACCTGCTCCTTGGCCTTGCGGTACAGGCGCGAACGCTGACCGCGGTAGCCGGAGGCCTGCTCGAGGATCGCCCGGCGCTTCTTGTGGGCGTTGACTGCCCGCTTGACGCGTGCCACTTGTTAACTCCTTGTAGCGGGGCCGCGGTTGGACTCACGCGGCCCGGAAACGATTGGGTCCCGGTCAGATGTCAGGCGCGAGACGCGCGCCCGATGTCACTTGCCGAGAAGCTTCTTGATCTTCTTGGCGTCGCCCGGGGCCATCTCGGCGTTGCCGGTGAGGCGACGCGTCAGGCGCGACGACTTGTGCTCGAGGTAGTGGCGCTTGCCGGCGCGCTCACGGAGCACCTTGCCGGAGCCGGTGACCTTGAAGCGCTTGCTGGAACCGCTGTGCGACTTGTTCTTCGGCATAGCGCCGTTCTCTCCTCGTCGGTGGCGCTCCGATGCCCGGTCGTGAAACCGGGCACGGTGGAGCGTCGCTCTTGTATCGGTTACGTCCTCGGGGACGTGCGTCCCCCGGGGATCACGCCTCGGCGGATGCCTCGGCAGGGGCCTCGGCGGACGCCTCGACGTCGTCGGACTCCGCGGCGTTCTGCGAGCGGCCCGGGTGGGCCTTCGCCTCGGCCTTGCGGGCTTCCTGCGCCTGGCGGGCCTCGGCCATCGCCTCGGTCTTCTTCTTGTGCGGACCGAGAACCATGATCATGTTCCGGCCGTCCTGCTTCGGGTTCGACTCGACGAAACCGAGGTCCTGGACGTCCTCCGCGAGACGCTGCAGCAGTCGGTAGCCCAGTTCGGGACGGGACTGCTCGCGACCACGGAACATGATCGTGATCTTGACCTTGTCGCCCTGCTTGAGGAACCGGACGACGTGACCCTTCTTGGTGTCATAGTCGTGCGGGTCGATCTTCGGCCGGAGCTTCATCTCCTTGATGACCGTGTGCGCCTGGTTCTTGCGCGCCTCACGGGCCTTCATGGCCGACTCGTACTTGAACTTCCCGTAGTCCATGAGCTTGCACACGGGCGGACGGGCGTTCGCCGCGACCTCGACCAGGTCGAGGTCGTACTCCTGCGCAAGCTCCAGTGCCTTGGCCAGGGGGACGATGCCCACCTGCTCGCCACTGGGACCGACAAGTCGCACCTCGGGAACGCGAATCCGGTCGTTGATGCGGGGCTCGGCGCTGATGGATCCTCCTCGGTTAGCACCACACGGCGGTCTGGCGGACAGCCGCGTATGTCTCTCTTTCGTAAGACCTAACCGCGCCGAAGCACAAAAAATTGCCCCGGACGATCACAGGCGGGACTCCGAAGACTGCCGGAGCACCGCCGCGGTGATGCCGCGGGGCGCACTTTCGGGCGACTCCATCGTCCGTACGGAACGATGGCGGCCGCCTGACCCGGGTGACCCGCCGTCCCGGGGGACGGTCAGGTGGGAGATCGGAGCCTCCACTTGTTGGCCGGACACAGTGATGTCCAGCCGGTCGTTACACAAGGTTAGCAGCTCGGTCCAGGAACGGCTAACCGAGGCCAGCTGGGGCCGGGGCTCCATCGGCGCCTATCGTGTCCTGCATGAGTGAGACCTCCCCCTCCGGCCCTGCCGAGCAGCCCGACTTCGACGAGATGACCCGCGACATCGCCGAGGTCCCGGCGGTCGAGGTGATCGTGACAGTCGCCGTCAACCTGATGAGCGCCGCCGCGGTGAAGCTCGGTCTGGCCCCACAAGAAGGGGCGGGCGACACCTACAAGGACCTGGACGAGGCCCGCAAGCTGATCCACGCCCTCGCCGGTCTGCTGGACGCGAGCGCGACCGAGATCAGCTCGTTCCACGCGGCGCCGCTGCGCGACGGCCTGAAGTCGCTGCAGCTGGCGTTCCGCGAGGCGTCGCTCGTCCCGGACGACTCGGGCCAGGGCCCGGGTGAGAAGTACACGGGCCCGATCTACGGCTAGGGGGTGTTTCGAAAGTCCTGTGCGGTGCCCGCGGTGTCCGGTGCGTGCTCTCGGCGCGCCGGACGAAAGCCCTCGTACTGGACGTACTTGGGCTTTTGCCCGGTGCGGCGAGTGGGCGCCGTGGGTGCTGTGCGGGACTTTCGAAACACCCCCTAGTTCCGCGGCCCGTTCATCCGCGTACGAACAGGGGCTCGCCCGGAGGCGTCGCCTCGGTCGGCAGCAGTGCCAGGTCGAGGCCGCGCACCAGGCGGGCCCGCAGTGTTTCGTCGGCGGCGAGGCGCTGTGCGACGGCCCGCGCGGCCTCGGGCGCGGACGCCGCGGAATCCAGTACGAGGGCGAGGGTGCCGTCGGCCTGTCCCGGCCCGAGGTGGGCGCGGAGTACGGCGGGCTCGGCGGCCACGGCACCGCGTACGGCCTCGACGACGGCCGGGTCGGCGAGCGGGTCGGCCGTCGTGCGGCCCTCGGCGAGCGCGAGCAGCGCGGGGCCGGTCAGCTCGAAGGGCACCGGGCCGGCCATGTCCAGTACGACCGTGTCCGCCTTCTCGTGTGCGGCGGCCTGGAGGGCCTGGTGCAGCGGTACGGCGACGGGGCGGGCGGTCGGGTCCCAGCGGGCCAGGGAGTCGGTGGACGTGAAGGTGGGCAGCGCGGTGCGGTCACCGGCCTTCAGGGTGGGGACGGCCATGTCGCTGGTCTTCTCGCGGCGCAGTCCGTTCTCGCCCTCCTCGACCTCGCCGAGCACGGCCACGACGGGGACGAGCAGCCGGCTGCCCCTGAGGGCGTCCAGGACGGGTGCCACGGCGGTGCGGTCCTCGGCCCAGGCGGCGAGCGCCGCGCTCAGCCGGGGGTCGGCGGAGCCGTCGTCGTCGGAGTAGCCGGGGTCGGGAATGTTCTTGTTCGCCACGGTCACCGACCCTATAGGGGGGATGCTGCTGGGCTTGTGCGGGCCCGGAAACGTGACTGTGACCCTCTTCACCGGAATCTCAGATTTCCCTGACACACATCTAACGTCCGTCTAACGGCCCGCACAGTCGGCGCCCCGACCATCGCGGGCATGGAGTCTTCCGAAGTCCGCCGGCCCCGCCGCCGCACGTTGCTGTACGCCGCGCTCGCCGCTGTCGCCGTCCTCGGCGGTACGGCCGGGGGGACCGTGTACGTGACGGCGCAGGCGCACTCGGGCGGGAGCGCCGTATCGTCGGCGGCGACGCCGTCGGCCTCGCCCTCGGCGTCGGTGTCGGTGTCGGTGCAGTCGGGTGGGGAGGGTTCCGTGGAACCGGTGGCGCGGCCGACGGTGGACTACGACGAACTGCTGGCCGAGGCGATGGCGTCGGTGACCGTCGAGGACGGCGCCGAGGTGTCGGTGGCGGTGCTGGATCTGGAGTCGGGTGAGGGCGCCTCGTACGGGGACGGTGTCTTCGACACGGCGAGCATCGTGAAGGTCGACATCCTGGCCGTGCTGCTGCTCCAGGCGCAGGACGCGAGGCGGCGGCTCACCGCGGCGGAGAAGGCGTACGCCACCACGATGATCGAGAACAGCGACAACACCGCGGCGTCGGCGCTGTGGCGGACGATCGGGCTGGCGGCGGGGCTGAACACGGCGAACAAGCGCTTCGGGCTGACGGACACCGAGGGCGGCGACGCCATGTACTGGGGGCTGACGCAGACCACGGCGGCCGATCAACTCACCTTGCTGCGGCAGGTGTTCGGGGAGGACTCGGAGCTGAGCGAGGCCTCGCGGGCGTATCTGCGGGGGCTGATGGGGCAGATCGCCGTCGGCCAGCAGTGGGGCGTGTCGGCGGCGGCCGACGGCGCGGAGTGGGCGTTGAAGAACGGCTGGCTGCCGCGCACCGCGACCGGGCTGTGGGACATCAACAGCATCGGGCGCGTGACGGTGGGCGGGCACGACTGTCTGGTCGCCGTGCTGTCCGACGGCAACCCGACGAAGACGGGCGGGGTTTCGCTGGTCGAGGCGGCGGCCGAGGCGGCGGTGTCGGTGTTCACGGGGGTTGCCGCGGCTGCCGCGTCGCCGTCCGCGTAGCGGGCCCGGCGGTCAGAAGTCGTCGTGGCGGGGGCGGCGGCCCCGCCACAGCAGCACCGCCGCCACCAGCAGGACGCCGCCCAGGGTGCCCACGAGCGGGGCGGTCCAGCTCGACGTGTCGTCTCCCGACTCGGCGGCGTCGGGGCCCGGGCCGAAGTACTTCTCGCCGTAGGCGGCCGCTTGCAGCCTCTCCGGTTCGATGCGGGCGGCGGCCTTGATGGCGGCGGCCGGGTCGACGAAGCCGAAGCCGCGGGAGTCGTCGCGGCCGTCGGCGGGGGCGTCGCGGGCCGTGTCCTCCAGGAGCTTCTTGATCTGGGCCGGGGTCAGGCCCGGGTGGGCCGCCTCGACCAGGGCCACGGCACCGGAGACGAAGGCGGCCGCGGCGCTGGTGCCCCAGCCCTTGTAGTACTTGTGGTCGGGGTCGGCGATGACGACGTCGACGCCGGGGGCGCTGACCGTGGCGTACCAGCGGCGGGTGGAGAAGGAGGCGCGGGTGCCGTAGCGGTCGACGGCGGTGGCGGCGATGACGCCCGGATAGGCGGCCGGGTAGGAGATGTGGTCGCCCTTCTCGCCGCCGTTGCCGGCCGAGGCGACGACGACGGCGCCCTTCTTGAGGGCGTACTGGACGGCCTCGTCCTCGGCGGGTTCGGGGTGGGCGGAGTCGGAGTCGTCGCCGAGGGAGAGGTTGATGACGTCGGCGCCGTGGTCGGTGGCCCAGCGGATGCCGTCGGCGAGGGCGTTGCCGCGGGTGCTGCGGGCCTTGGCGCGGGACGGGTCGCCGTCCTCGAGGATGACGCGGACGGGCAGGATCTTGGCCTCCGGGGCGATGCCCATGACCCCGTCGCCGTCGTCGGCGCCGTGTCCGTGGCCGGCGATGATGCCGGCCATCTGGGTGCCGTGCCGGGCCCAGGCGCGGTCGCCGCGCTCGGCTCCGAAGCCGACCATGTCCTTGCCGTCGAGGATGTTGCCGACGAGGTCGGGGTGATCGGCGTCGACGCCGGTGTCCAGGACGGCGACGGTGATGCCCCGGCCCTTGGTGGTCTGCCAGGCCTCCTGGGCGTGCATGGCGTCCAGGACCCACTGCTGGGCGCGTATGGAGTCGGCGTGCGCGGTGGTCGACGGGAGGAGGGCGAGGGCGGCGGCGAGGAGGACGCCGAGGGTTCTGGCGCGGCGGGTGCGGGTGGCTGCTCTCACGACGGCTGCTCCGAGGCCGGGGTGGCGTTTTTGCGCAGGGCGCGTTCGATGCGGTCGGCGAGGCCCTTGGCCTCGTGGCCGAGGCCGGCCTGGGCGGGGGCGTTGGTGTCGCCGGACTCCATGGCCGTGACGGCGGGCTGCGGGTCGTCGACGGTGCGGCCGTCGGCCCAGCCGGAGACGGCGTAGACGACGACGGGAGCGTCGGTGAGGACGGAGACGGTCCAGGAGGCGCGCTGTGCGGTGCCGAAGCCGGCGGCGAGGGTGTCCTTGGCGGCGTACGGGCGGGGCATGAGGTCGGTACGCCGGCCGAGGCCCTCCTTGCTGAACCGGGTGTCGAGGGCGCTCATCGCGGCGGCGTCGGCCTTGGTGAAGAGGATGCCGACGGTGGTGACGTAGCTCTGGGTGGCGTCGACGTAGGTGGCGCGCAGGAGGCGTTGGCAGCCGACAGGGGCGAGGGCCTGGCGCAGGAGGGGGTCGAAGGCGTCCGCGCAGCCGCTGTCCGGGGCGACGGCGATCCGCGTCCAGGTCCGGTCGGCGTCACCGGGACCGGCGCCCTTCCCTTCCACGTTCCGCGGGAACAACTGATCGACCGGAACGCTGTGCCACAGACTCCCGGCGGTGGCGAAGCTGTCCTTGGCGCCGTCGCCCCCCGAGTCCCCGACGAGCCAACTCCCCGTCATGGCCCCGCCGATGAGCCCAAGCCCGAGGACGACACAAGCGGCCGCGGCAACGGTACGCATCCGCACCCGCGCCCCCAGCGGACGCGGCCGCGCCCGCTCGTCGTACCCCTCGGGCTCCCCGAACGACACGACTGGCCGCCCGCCCCCGAGGGTCGCTCCCGGGGGCATGGGGGCGTTCCAGGAGAAGGCCGGATCCGGGGAGAACTGGGCGGCATCGGTGACCGGGTCCCCCGACCGGACACCGGGCCGAGCGGGCGCCATGGGGACACCGGTGCGGAGACCGGCGTCGGCGGAGCCGGTGCGG
>NZ_KQ949111.1:0-56200 GCF_001514305.1 Streptomyces dysideae | reverse complement strand
CGGGCGGAGGACTGGGCGGATGTGGAACCCGAGCGAGAGTCGGAACCGGCGCGCGCATCAGCAGAACCCGAACGACCGAAAGGCCGGCCGGGATCGCGGCCAGAGTCGCTGTCCGACCCGGCAGACACACCGGCCGGACCCGACCAGCCAGGAGACTGAGCAGGCGCAGAACCAGGGCCGGACGCCGGCCTCGGAGGCACGCTGGACGAGCCCGGGCGGGCGGAGGGCTGGGCGGGTGCGGAGTCAGGGCCGTTGGCCGGCCGCGGAGGCGCGCCGGGCGAACCGGGGCGGCCGGGAGACTGGGGCGGCGCGGTGCCCCGCCTAGGGGTGTCACCAACCGAGCCCGGGCGACCGGAGGGCTGGGGCGGCGCGGAGTCCGGCCTCGGGGGCGCGTCGGATGAACCCCCGCGGCCGACATCGGACGGGTTCGCCGGGATCGGGCGGAGGCGGAAGGTCTTCTCCGCGGCGGTCTCCGGGGGTGCCGGGGGGCGGTCCGTCGGGCGGGGTGGTACGCCTTCGGGGGTCGGCGACCCGGTGTTCTCGCGGTGCTCCTCTTGTCCTGCCGACGGCGGTGCGTCCGGGAAGCGGGACGAGGCGCGTGGCGGGGGCGGGGTCATGGGGGCGGAAGCTCCGGAGGACGGGGCCCGCAGGCTCGGGAAACGGAACCCGGTGTCCGGGGTGGCGGCAGTGGGGCGGTCCGGGTGGGTCTGCGTGCCGTGCCAGGGCGACCAGGCTCCGTGGGAACTGCCCGTGGCCGAGGACGGGGCCGAGGTGCGGCCACCGGAGGACCCCGCACGAGCCTCGTCGGCCGCACCGTCACGCCGGGGCGTCGACTGCCCGCCCGATCCGCTCCCGGCCGTCGACGCGGCTGACGTACGCGGGTCCGAAGGGCGGCCGTTCGCCGTGGGCGCCGACGACGCCCGCGAGCCCGAGGAACCATCCGCCGAAGCCGCCGACATACGCCGGCCCGAGGAACCATCCGCCGGGGCCGTGCGATCGTCCGTCGAGGCACCCGGCGTCGGGGCGGACCCGCCCGAGCTCGCGTCGGTGCCCGGCTGCCATGAGCCCGTGCTCTGTCGCCCCTGGCTCACCACGCGCCCCGGCTCCCCGGTAACGCCCTGCATTGAGCCCGAGCCGGGCCCCGTCGCAGCGCCGCCTCGGCCCGAGCCTGCCTCCGCGGCAGAGCCACCCCGCATCGGACCTGGCTCACGCACCGGCCTCTCCGCAGGCCGGCGCCCTTCGTTCGGCCCGTTCGCTGCGTCGGCCGGTGTCTCCACCGTCGTCGGTGGCACCGTCGGCCTCGGTGGCGTCGTCGGGCGGGGCGGGGTCGTGGGGCATGGTGGGACGGGGGCGCGGCGTGGCGCTTCCGTGCTCATGCACCCCCCGTTTCCTCGGGCCCGGGCCTGGTCTCCTGCGCGGGCCGTTGTTCCGTGTCTCCGCCCGGCCAGGGCCGGCGCGGACGCGTCCCTCCCTGGGCACGCATACCCGTACGGGTGGACCGTCATCCCGGCTCAACCGCGCCACGGACCCGTTCATCACGTGCGTGCGCGTCACTCTACGGGTTGATCCTGGGCGAACGGGAACCAGTCCACGACCCCGTGGCATCTGCCCGGAACGTCCCCCTACCCTGCGGTAATCCTGTCTGGCAGGCTGCGTTCATGACTGCGCGCGCCGCCGACCGGGCCCGTTACGACCGGGCCACCGCCCATCTCGACGCCCCTCTCGCGATCGTGGACCTGGACGCCTTCGACGCCAACGCGGACGATCTCGTCCGCCGCGCCGCCGGGAAGCCCATCCGCGTCGCCAGCAAGTCCGTACGCTGCCGGGCCCTGCTGGAGCGGGTGCTCGCGAAGGACGGCTTCGCGGGCATCATGTCGTTCACTCTCGCTGAGTCCCTTTGGCTGGCGCGCTCCGGGTTCGACGACGTTCTTCTCGCCTATCCGTCCGCGGACCGGAAGGCGTTCGCCGAGCTCACCAGTGATCCCAAGCTTGCTTCCGCCGTCTCCGTGATGGTCGACGACCCCGCCCAGCTCCGGTTCATCGACGAGGCTCGGGACGGCGGGCGAGAAGTCGTGCGGGTGTGCCTGGAGTTGGACACCTCGCTGAAGATGCTCGGCGGGCGGGTGCGGGTCGGGGCGCGGCGGTCGCCGCTGCACTCCGCCGCCCAGGTCGCGGACATGGCCCGTGTGGTGAACCGGCGGCCGGGGTTCCAGGTCGTCGGGATCATGGCGTACGAGGGGCACATCGCGGGTGTCGGTGACGCCGTGGCCGGGCGGCCGTTCAGGTCGCGTGCGGTCCGGCTGATGCAGGCCACCGCCAAGCGTGAACTCGCCGAGCGGCGGGCCGAGGTGGTGCGGGCGGTACGGGCCGTGGTGCCGGGGCTCGAGTTCGTGAACGGTGGCGGGACCGGCAGTGTGCAGCACACCGCCGCTGAGGACTCGGTCACCGAGATCGGGGCCGGGTCGGGGCTGTACGTGCCGCGGCTGTTCGACAACTACACGTCGTTCAGCGGGCGTCCGGCCGCGCTCTTCGCCCAGCCCGTGGTGCGCAGGCCGGGGGTCGGGGTGGTCACTGTCCTCGGTGGCGGGTATCCCGCTTCCGGTGCGGCCGGGCCCGACCGGCTGCCGGTGCCGTATCTGCCGGAGGGGCTGCGCTACGACGCCCAGGAGGGGCCCGGCGAGGTGCAGACGCCGCTGCTCGGTTCCCCGGCCGACGATCTGCTCATCGGCGACAAGGTGTGGTTCCGGCACGCCAAGGCCGGTGAGCTGTGCGAGCGGTTCGAGGTGCTGCACCTGGTGGAAGGGGACGCGGTGACGGCGACCGTGCCGACGTATCGCGGAGAAGGCCACACCTTCCTGTAGGCGGTCGGCCGTAGGCCGGCGGGTTCAGTCCGTCGGGCCGATGCTGCTGCCCACGCCGCCGCCCGCGCCGGGATCGTCGACGGACCGGATGCCCTGGGTGAAACGGTCCATGTCGGCCGTCGGCGGCCCGTCCTCACCGGCGTCGAAGACATAGCGGACGATGACCGGGGACTCGCTGCCGACGCTGGACGGGAACGCCAGCGACTGGACGTAACCGCCGGGTCCCTTGGCCGTCTTGACCCGCCAGCGCACGAAGTAGCCGGACCGGCCCGCCACCGCGACCGGGCCGGACTTCACGACCTGGTGGGACTCGATACCGCCGAAGGGGCGCTTGCCGATCCGGTCGCGGTCGTAGGCGTCGTCGGCCGCGTCCGCGATGTCGCCCTTGGCGAGGGCCTCGGGGGACTGCTCATCGTTCGCGGTCACCGTGCGCGAGATGACCAGTCCGTGCCGGCACAGGCCGCGGTCGCCCGGGCAGTCGTAGGTGCCGTCGGTGGTCATGAGGACGTCGTCCTGGGCGACGTACTGCGGCCGGACCCAGCCGTCGAGCAGCGGCAGGGTGATGCCGTTGAGCTGGTCCTCCACGACGGCCGGGTCGTCTGCGGAGGGCTCGCTGGTCGAGGCCGACGGCGACGGCGACGGCGAGGGAGCGTCCGTGGTGGGAGTGACCGGCGCCGAGGTCGCCGGCGTCGGGGCGGTGTTCACCTGTGCGCCGCCGTCGTCCTCGCCGAGCACGATCGCGCCTGTGACGATCGCGGCGACGAGGACGACGGCGGCGACGGTGAGGGAGATCACCTTGGCCCGCTGCCCGGAGGCCCCGCCGGCGGACGGCGCGGCCGGCACCGGCGCCCCGGGGACCTCGGGGGCGCGCCGGTGGTCGGTCCAGGCCGTTCCGTCCCACCAGCGCTCCAGGTGGGGAGCCTTGGGGTCGCGGTACCAGCCGGGCGGGGGCGTCATGCTCATTCCGGCACTTTAGGACGCGCCCTACAGGGGCGTGACGTACGCCCCCGAGATTCCGCCGTCGACCAGGAAGTCGGTGGCGTTGATGAAGGACGAGTCGTCGCTGGCCAGGAAGGCGACGGCGGCGGCGATCTCCTCGGCCTCGGCGAAACGGCCGACCGGGATGTGGACGAGGCGACGGGCGGCGCGCTCCGGGTCCTTGGCGAACAGCTCCTGGAGGAGCGGGGTGTTCACCGGGCCTGGGCAGAGGGCGTTGACGCGGATGCCCTCACGGGCGAACTGCACGCCCAGTTCGCGGGACATGGCGAGGACGCCGCCCTTGGACGCCGTGTACGAGATCTGGGACGTGGCGGCGCCCATCCGCGCCACGAAGGACGCCGTGTTGACGATGGAGCCCTTGCCCTGGCGCTGCATATAGGGAATCGCGGCTTTGCAGCACAGGTAGACGGAGGTGAGGTTGACCTCCTGGACGCGCTTCCAGGCGTCCAGGCCGGTCTCCAGGATGGAGTCGTCGTCGGGCGGCGAGATGCCCGCGTTGTTGAAGGCGATGTCGACGCTGCCGTAGGTGTCGAACGCCGTCTTGAACAGGGCCTCGACCTGCTCGGGGTCGGTGACGTCGACCTTGACGAAGATCCCGCCGACCTCCTCGGCGGCCGCCTTGCCGCGCTGCTCGTCGACGTCGCCGCAGACGACGTGCGCGCCCTCGGAGGCGAGACGGCGGGCGGTGGCGAGGCCGATGCCGCTGCCGGCTCCGGTGATGACGGCGGTACGGCCGACCAGGCGGCGGCAGATGGTCTGTTCGGTCATGAGCGGCTCAGGCCTCCGTGCTTTCCGTGCTGATGAAGACGTTCTTGGTCTCGGTGAAGGCGGTCAGGGCGTCCGGGCCCAGTTCGCGGCCGATGCCGGACTGTTTGAAGCCGCCGAAGGGGGTCCAGTAGCGGACGCTGGAGTGGGAGTTGACGGAAAGGTTGCCGGCGCGGACGGCCTGCGAGACGCGCAGGGCGCGGCCGACGTCCCTCGTCCAGATCGAGCCGGACAGGCCGTAGTCGGTGGCGTTGGCCAGCTGGATCGCCTCTGCCTCGTCCTCGAAGGGCAGGACCACGGCGACCGGGCCGAAGACCTCCTCGACGGCCACGCGCGCGTGCGGGTCGACGCCGGTGAGGACGGTGGGCGGGAACCAGAAGCCGGGGCCCTCGGGGGTCTTGCCGCGGATGCCGCCCAGGTCATCGGTCACGTACGAACGCACGCGTTCCAGCTGGACCTTGGAGATCAGCGGGCCCATCTGCGTCTGCTCGTCCGCCGGGTCGCCGACGAGCACCGACTCGATACCCGGAGCCAGGAGGTCGAGGAAGCGGTCGTAGGCGGAGCGCTGGACGAGGATGCGGGTGCGGGCGCAGCAGTCCTGGCCGGAGTTGTCGAGGAAGGCCATGGGAGCCGCTGCGGCGGCGGCCTCGATGTCCGCGTCGGCGAAGACGATGTTGGGGCTCTTGCCGCCGAGTTCGAGGGTGACGCGCTTGAGGAGCGCCGAACCCTTCGCCAACACCTGTTTGCCCACAGCCGTTGACCCGGTGAAGACGATCTTCGCGACGCCCGGGTGCTCGACGAGGGCGTTGCCCGCGACGGAACCGTGACCGGGCAGCACCTGGAACAGGCCTTCCGGAAGCCCGGCTTCCAGGGCGAGCTCGGCGAGCCGGAGGGCCGTGAGGGGCGTCGCCTCGGCGGGCTTGAGGAGGACCGCGTTGCCCGCCGCGAGCGCCGGGGCCGTACCCCAGGCGGCGATCGGCATCGGGAAGTTCCAGGGCGCGATGACGCCGACGACGCCCAGCGGTTCCAGGATCGTCACGTCCAGGCCGCCGGCGACCGGGATCTGGCGTCCGGTCAGCCGCTCCACTCCCCCGGCCGCGTAGTCGAGGAGGTCGCGGACATTGCCCGCCTCCCAGCGGGCGTTGCCGACGGTGTGCCCGGCCTCCCGCACCTCCAACTGAGCGAGCTCTTCGAGGTGTTCGTCGACGGCGACGGCGAACCGGCGCAGCAGCCGGGCCCGTTCGCCGGGTGCGAGGGCGACCCAGAGGGCCTGTGCCTTCGTGGCGCGTACGACGGCGGCGTCCACGTCGGCGGCGGAGGCGGCAGGGACCGTGGCGACGACCTCTTCGGTGGCCGGGTTCAGTACTTCCAGCTCGTACTCGTGCGACAAGAAGGGCCTCACATGCGTTCGAAGGAGCGGCGCAGCTCCCAGTCGGTGATCGCGGCGTCGAAGGCGTCCAGTTCGACGCGCGCCATGTTGCGGTAGTGCTCGACGACCTCGTCACCGAAGGCGGCCTTGGCGATCGGGCTGTTCTCCCAGAGCTCGGCGGCCTCGCGGAGCGTGGTGGGGACGTGTTCGAAGTCGGCGCTGTAGGCGTTGCCCGCGCAGGCCTCGGGCAGCTCCAGCTTCTGCTCGATGCCGTAGAGGCCGGCCGCCACCAGTCCGGCCACCGCGAGGTGCGGGTTGACGTCGCCGCCGGGGAGCCGGTTCTCGAAGCGCAGGGAGCGGCCGTGGCCGACCACCCGCAGGGCGCAGGTGCGGTTGTCGTAGCCCCAGGCGACGGCGGTCGGGGCGAAGGAGCCCGGCTGGAACCGCTTGTACGAGTTGATGTTGGGGGCGTAGAGCAGGGAGAAGTCGCGGAGCGCGGCCAGCTGCCCGGCGAGGAAGTGCCGCATGACGTCGGACATGCCGCCGGGGCCGTCCCCGGCCATGGCGCTGTTCCCGGCGGAGTCGGCCAGCGAGAGGTGGATGTGGCAGGAGTTGCCCTCACGCTCGTTGAACTTGGCCATGAAGGTGATCGACACGCCCTCCTGGGCGGCGATCTCCTTGGTGCCGGTCTTGTAGATGGCGTGCTGGTCGCAGGTGACCAGGGCCTCGTCGTACTTGAACACGATCTCGTGCTGGCCCGGGTTGCACTCGCCCTTGGCGGACTCGACGGTCAGGCCGGCGCCGGTCATGTCGTTGCGGATGCGGCGGAGCAGGGGCTCGATGCGGCCGGTGCCGAGGACCGAGTAGTCGATGTTGTACTGGTTGGCCGGGGTGAGCCCGCGGTAGTTCGCGTCCCAGGCCTGCTCGTAGGTGTCCTTGAAGACGATGAACTCGAGCTCGGTGCCGACATGGGCGGTGTAGCCGTGCTCGGCGAGGCGCTCCAGCTGGCGGCGCAGGATCTGCCGGGGTGCGGCGACCACGGGTGAGCCGTCGTTCCAGGCGAGGTCGGCGATGAGCATGGCCGTGCCCTCGTTCCAGGGGACGCGACGCAGGGTGCTCAGGTCGGGGTGCATGGCGAAGTCGCCGTAGCCGCGGTCCCAGGAGGACATCGCGTAGCCGTCGACGGTGTTCATCTCGGTGTCCACGGCGAGGAGGTAGTTACAGCCCTCGGTGCCGTGCTGGAGCACCTCGTCGAGGAAGAATCTGGCGGCGAACCGCTTGCCCTGCAGCCGCCCTTGCATGTCGGGGAATGCCAGGACGACAGTGTCGATCTCTCCGCCGGCGACGAGGGCGTGCAGCTCCTCGACGCTCAGCGGGGGTGTGCGGTCTGCCACGGGAGAGCCTCCTTCGGCTTCTTCGGTCAGCCGGAAGCCATAAGGTATTGCTCGTAACCATTGATTGGGAAGGGGGTTCGGCCACATGTCGCAGGCAGGCACGGAGCAGGGGGCTCCGGGGGCCGACGACCGGCTGACGTCGGTCCTGCGGCCGGTGCGGGCCGGCAACGGCTTCGAGGAGGCCCTGGAGCAGATCCTCCAGGTGGTCCGGCTCGGCCTGGTGCCGGGCGGCGAGCGGCTGCCGGCGGAGCGGGAGCTGGCCGACCGGCTCGGGATCAGCCGGGTGACGCTGCGCGAGGTGCTGAAGGTCCTGCAGGACCAGGGCCTGGTCGAGTCACGGCGCGGGCGCTACGGCGGGACGTTCGTGCTGGCCCGCACCGACACCCCGGGCGAGGAGGAGCTGCGCCGCCGCCTCAAGGGCGTCGACGTCGAGGACACGCTGCGCTTCCGCGAGGTGCTGGAGGTCGGCGCGGCCGGGCTGTGCGCGGCGCACGGGCTGGGCGAGGAGCAGGCGGACCGGCTGCGCGAGGCGCTCGCCCGCACCCATGACGCGCCGCTGACCGAGTACCGCCGCCTGGACACGCTGCTGCACCTCACCCTCGCCGAGCTGTCCGGCTCCCCCACGCTCACCGCCCAGTACGCGGCGGTGCGCGCGAACGTCAACGACCTCCTGGACTGCATTCCGCTGCTCGTACGCAATCTGGAGCACTCCCAGCGGCAGCACACCGCCCTGGTGGAGGCCGTGATCGAGGGGAACGCCGACGAGGCGCGGGAGATCATGCGGGAGCACTGCAGCGGGACGGCGGCGCTGCTGCGCGGGTTCCTGGGGTGAGTCGCGGGTTCCTCGGGCAGGTGCGGGGAGAGTGCGGATTTACGGACGCGTAACGCACGGGTATTGCTTTCCCACCACCGACACCGCAAAGGTGTGGATCCATTCCATTGAGCCGAGGCCCGGTCCACCCCACCGGTCCCGGAATGGATCCGTGTCCCCGCCCCGTGGAGAGTCCTACCCATGTCCCTGGAATCCACAAGTACCCCCGCCGCCGACGAGGCGGACGACTATCTGGAGCGCAGGACGCTCCGCCGCGGCAGCGCCGGCTGGGTGCTGCTGACCGGACTCGGCGTCGCCTACGTCGTCTCCGGTGACTACTCCGGCTGGAACTTCGGTCTGGCCGAGGGCGGCTTCGGCGGTCTGGCGATCGCCATGGTGCTCATGGGCGCGATGTACTGCTGCATGGTCTTCGCGCTCGCCGAGCTGTCCTCGATCCTGCCCACGGCGGGCGGCGGCTACGGCTTCGCACGCCGGGCGCTCGGTCCGTGGGGCGGCTTCCTGACCGGTACGGCGATCCTCATCGAGTACGTCCTGGCGCCCGCCGCCATCGTCATCTTCATCGGGGACTACGTCGAGTCGCTGGGCCTGTTCGGCCTGGAGTCCGGCTGGCCGGTGTACCTGGTCTGCTTCGCGATCTTCCTCGGCATCCATCTGTGGGGCGTGGGCGAGGCACTGCGGTTCAGCTTCGTCGTCACCGGCATCGCCGTGGTCGCCCTGATCGTGTTCGCGGCGGCGGCGCTGCCCGACTTCAGCTTCGGGCAGCTGGACGACATCCCGGTCGACGCCTCCGCCGCCGGTGCTAGCTCGTGGCTGCCCTTCGGTCTGCTCGGCATCTGGGCGGCGTTCCCGTTCGGCATGTGGTTCTTCCTGGGCGTCGAGGGTGTGCCGCTGGCCGCCGAGGAGACCAAGGACCCGGCCCGTACGCTGCCGAAGGCCATCCGCTGGTCGATGGGCATCCTGGTGGTGCTGGCCGTGGTCACGTTCTTCGCCGCCGCCGGAGCGCGCGGCGCGAACGCCATCCAGGAGGCCGGCAACCCGCTCGTCGAGGCGCTCCAGCCGGACGGCGAGCCGACGGTGCTGAGCCGGATCGTGAACTACGCGGGCCTGGCCGGCCTGGTGGCGTCGTTCTTCTCGCTCATCTACGCGGGCTCGCGCCAGCTGTTCGCCCTGTCCCGCGCCGGCTACCTCCCCCGCTTCCTGTCCCTCACCAGCAGCCGCAAGGCCCCGTACCTGGGTCTGCTGGTGCCGGGCACGATCGGCTTCCTGCTGGCGGCGACGACCGGCGACGGCGCCCGCATGCTGAACATCGCCGTCTTCGGCGCCACGATCTCGTACGCCCTGATGTCCCTGTCCCACATCGTGCTGCGCCGCCGCGAGCCGGAGCTGCCGCGGCCGTACCGCACGCCGGGTGGCGTGCTGACGTCCTCCGTCGCCCTGGTGCTGGCCTGCGCGGCGCTGGTGGCCACGTTCCTGGTGGATGTGACGGCGGCGTTCATCGCGCTCGCGGTGTACGTGGTGGCGATCGGGTACTTCGGTCTGTACAGCCGTAAGCATCTGGTGGCGAAGGCGCCGGAGGAGGAGTTCGCGGCGCTGGCGGCCGCCGAGGCAGAGTTGGCACGGGACTGACCGTCGTTTGGTGAAGGAGTGCGAAGGAGTGCATGTGGCCAGGCCGTTGATCGGTGTCAGCACCTATCTGGAGTCCGGGGCGCGCTGGGGCGTGTGGGAGCTGGAGGCGGCCCTGCTGCCCGCCGGCTACCCCCGGCTGGTGCAGGCGGCGGGCGGCCTGGCCGCGATGCTTCCGCCGGACGGCCCGGAGCACGCCGCGGCGACCGTGGCACGCCTGGACGGCCTGGTCATCGCGGGCGGCCCGGACGTGGAGCCGGTCCGCTACGGCGCGGAGCGCGCCCCGCGGACCGGGCCGCCCGCGCGTGCGCGTGACGACTGGGAGCTGGCCCTGATCGACGCGGCCCTCGCGGCGGGCGTCCCGCTGCTGGGGATCTGCCGGGGCATGCAGCTGCTGAACGTCGCGCTCGGCGGCACGCTGACGCAGCACGTCGACGGGCATGTGGAGGCGGTCGGCGTCTTCGGCCGGCATCCGGTCAAGCCGGTGCCGGGGACGCTGTACGCCAGTGCCGTGCCGGAGGAGTCGTCCGTGCCGACGTACCACCATCAGGCCGTGGACCGCCTCGGTACGGGGCTGGTCGCGTCGGCGTACGCGGCGGACGGGACGGTCGAGGCCCTGGAACTTCCGGCTGCGGTCGGGTGGGTGCTGGGCGTGCAGTGGCACCCGGAGATGGGCGAGGACCTGCGGGTCATGCGCGCCCTGGTCCGAGCCGCGTCCTGAGCCAGGCCAGCGCCGCGTCACCCTGGGCCTGCTGGAAGGGACGCAGGGTGGGCAGGCCCGGGGGCGCTGGACGCAGGGAGTGCTCGACGAAGAAGCCGGCCAGCGCGGCCAGCGCCGTGGTGACGGCGTCCGGATCGGCCTCCCGGCCCAGGGGATGCCTCGTGAACACCTCCTCCGGGTCCGGTCCGCCCTGTGCCCTGACGCAGGGCAGCATGAGGAGCAGGTCGAACCAGGGCGCCGCGCGCAGGGCGTGCGGCCAGTCGACGAAGACGACGCGGCCGTCGGGGGTGAGCAGCATGTTGTCGGCGCGCAGGTCGGCGTGGGCGAGGGTGTCGCCGGCGGTGGCCTCCGGCCAGGGGGCGGCGAGTTCGGCGAGGCGGGGAAGGTTGGCGGCCGCCCAGGGGTCGACGGCGGGGGTGGGTGCGGGTGCCGTGTCGAGTAGGTGCCGCCAGCCGTCGAAGGTTTCGGCGAGGGACTCCGCGGCGGGTGGCGCGGTGGGTACGGGGCACGGGGTGAGGGTGCGGCTCAGTTCCGTGACGGCGTCCAGGACGGGGCGCAACTCCGCCTCCCGCCAGGGGACATGGGGCTGGCGGCCGGGTACGTCCTCGAAGACCAGGGCGACCCAGGTGCCGTCGTCGTAGGTGCCGAGGAGGCGGGGGGCGGGGACGGTGGGTGGGAGGGCGGCGGCGTTACGGGCCTCGGCTCGGTGGAAGTCCGGGCTGTGGGGGTTGGTTTCCGCGCTGACCGCCTTGACGAAGGCGCGCCGGCCTTCGACGGTGCGGACGCGGGCGGCTACGCCGGGGGAGAATCCGCCGGGTTGGGTTTCGGCGTGGGTGACGGGGGTGCCGAGCACGTGCGCGAGGGCGTCACGGACCAGGTGGGGAAGGTCTTCCCACGGTGTGCGGACGCCTGCGGCGGGCGGGGCTGAGGGGGTCATGCGGTTCATGGTGACGGGCCGTGGCTGAGGCTCGCCAAGGGTTTCCTCGCCCCCGCCGCCCCTACCCGCCCCATCCCCAGGGGCTCCGCCCCTTCGCCGGCGCTGAGAGGTGCGAGGCCGGCCATTCTCCCAAGCGAGACGGGTGGTGGGTGGGCACAGGCCGGGGGTCCAGGGGGCGGCGCCCCCTGGAAGACGGTCACCTATCCCCGCGTCAGCGACAGCAGCTCCCGTGCCGGCCCCACCGGTCGGTGTCCCGTCGGCCACACCGCCCTGAGGTCCCGCGCCAGCGACACGTCCTGTACCGGCACGCTCACCAGGCGCCGCATCGCCAGTTCCTCGCCCACCGCGAGTTCGCTGAGGACCGCCGGACCCGCACCGCTCACCGCCGCCGCCTTCACCGCCGTAGTGGACGACAGTTCGATCAGTGGGCGGGCCAAGCCGCCCAGCGTCACGTCCAGGACCTGACGCGTGCCCGACCCCTTCTCGCGCAGGATCAGTGGCGTCGCCGCCAGCTCCGTGGCCTCCAGGGGGCGCCGACGGCGTGACCAGGGATGGCCCGGTGCCGTGACCACTATCAGGTGGTCGTGGGCGATCACCACCGAGTCCAGGCCCGTCGGGACCGTCAGCCCCTCCACGAAGCCCAGGTCCGCCTCGTCCGACAGCAGCCGTTCCGCCACCGCCGCCGAGTTCCCGGCGAGCAGCGACACCGCCGTGTCCGGGCGTTGCGCACGCAGGGCCAGCAGCCAGCCCGGCAGCAGGTACTCCGCGATCGTCATGCTCGCCGCCACCCGCAGCCGCGAGTCACGACGGTCCCGCAGGGCCTGCGCACCCACGTCGAACGCCTCCGCCGCCTCCACGATCCGCCGCGCCCAGTCCGTCACCAGCGCACCCGCGTCCGTGAGCCGCGACCCGCGCGGTGAGCGGTCCACCAGCGCGACCCCCAGCTGGCGTTCCATCGACCGGATCCTGCTGCTCGCCGCCGGCTGTGTGATCCCCAGCTCCCGCGCCGCCCCGCCCAGACTCCCCAGCCGCGCCACCGCCAGCAGCAGCTCCAGCGCACCCAGCTCCGGCACCCGGTGGGCCAGCGAGCCCCCGACCCCCGGCCGGGTGGCGTCGTCGCCCCCTTGCTCTTCCGTTCTGCTTCTGCCCGTCCTGCTCATAACCTCAGCTTATGCCCTCACAGAGACATACTCCCTGGTCGCGGACGACCACCGGCGACACCGTGGAAACCATGGTCACCGCCGTCCGTCACCTCGGACCCAACTGGTACGCCACCGTCATGGGCACCGCCATCGTCGCCACCGCGGGGGCCTCGCTGCCCGTGCACATCCCGGGCCTGCGTTCCGCCTGCACGGCTGTCTGGGCCCTCTCCCTCGCCCTCCTCCTCGCCCTGCTCGGCGCCCGTGCCCTGCACTGGACCCATCATCGCGACCAGGCCCGCGCCCACCTCCTCGACCCGGCCACGGCTCCCTTCTACGGCTGCCTCGCCATGGCCTGCTGGCCGTCGGCGGCGGCGCCGTGACCGTCGGGCACGACTGGATCGGGACCGGTACCGCGGTCGCTCTCGACGTCGTCCTGTTCGGCGCCGGTACCGTCATCGGGCTCGCCGCCGCCCTCGCCGTCCCGTACCTCATGGCCGTACGCCATCGGATCGAGCCGTCACAGGCCACGCCCGTGTGGCTGCTGCCGCTCGTCGCGCCCATGGTGTCCGCCGCCCTCGGGCCGCTCCTGGTGCCGTATCTGCCGGCCGGGCAGGCACGGGAGACCCTGCTGTTCGCCTGCTTCGCGTTGTTCGGGCTCAGACTCCTCGCGACGCTCCTCGTGCTTCCCCTCGTCTTCGCCCGGCTGCTCACCGGTGGGCCCCTGCCGCTCGCCCTCACGCCGACCCTGTTCCTGGTCCTCGGACCGCTCGGGCAGTCCACCACCGCCGTCGACAAGTTCGCGGACGTCGCCCCGGCCCCCTACAGCGAGGGCTTCGGCGTCCTCGCCGTCCTCTACGGCGTGCCCGTCATGGGCTTCGCGCTGCTGTGGTTCGGGCTGGCCACCGCCCATGTCGTACGGGCACGGCGGCACGGGATGCGGTTCGCGATGACCTGGTGGGCGTTCACCTTCCCCGTCGACACCTGTGTGACCGGTGCGGAGGCGCTCGGGCGGCACACCGGGCTCGTCGTCTACGACTGGCTCGCGACCGGGTTGTACGTCGTGCTGGTCGGCGCCTTCGGCGTCGCCGCCGTACAGACCACGCGCGGTCTTCTCAGCGGTGCGCTGCTCGCAGGGCCTCGGCCAGCACCCCCGGCGCCTCGGCCAGGGACGGGCCGTACCACGTCAGGTGCCGTCCGCTGACCAGCGCGCACGGCAGGCCCTGGAAGGCCTCGGGGCCATCGTCGGCCGTGAAACGGTACGGCTCGTCGGGCAGGACCACGACATCCGGAGCCTTCGCCCGCAGCTCCTCCAACGGGACGCGCGGATAGCGGTCCGCATGCCGTGCGTACACGTGGTCCACGCCCAGTCTCGCCAGTACGTCGCCCGCGAAGGTGTCGCGGCCCAGCACCATCCACGGACGGCGCCAGATCGGCACCACCGCCGTCGTACGGCGCTCCGGCGACGGCAGCGACGACCAGGCCGACTCCGCCTCGTCCAGCCAGCGCGGGCGGGCCGTCACCCCGCACGCCGCCAGCACGCGCGCCAGTTCCGGGAAGGCCTGCGCCACGTCCCGCACCTCCGTGACCAGGACCTCGACGCCCGCCGTGCGCAGGGCGGCGACGTCGGGCTCGCGGTTCTCCTCCTCGTTGGCGATCACCAGGTCGGGGGCGAGCGCGAGGATCTGTTCGACCTTGGGATTCTTGGTGCCACCGATTCGGGCGACCTCGAGGTCCGGCGGATGGCTGCACCAGTCCGTGACACCGACCAGGACGCCGGGCGCCGAGACGGCCACGGCCTCCGTCAGGGAAGGCACCAGTGAGACGGCCCGCATCAGCGTCGGCGGTCCTGGACCGCCTCGATGTGCTCGGCCACCGCGACGACGATCACGCGGGTGTCCGGCTCGGTCGCCCGCCAGCGGTGCCGGACCCCGCCGGTGAGGTACAGGGTGTCGCCGCGGCCCAGGCGGTAGGCGCGGCCCTCGGCCTCGATCTCGACGGCGCCGTCGGCGACGTACATCAACTGGTCGTTGCGGTACTGGAACTCCCGGCCCGCGTCATGGTCGCCGGTGAACTCCGAGGCGTGCATCTGATGGTGACCGCGCACCAGGGAGCGCGCCTGGGGTTCGGGCGCCAGTTCCGTGGTCTCCGCGCGGACGACGTCGACGCTGCACGCCGGGTCGGCGGCGGCGAGGAGTTCGACCGCGGTGGTGCGCAGGGCGTCGGCGAGCTTCTCCAGGGAGCTTCGGCTGGGGCGGGCCCGCTCGTTCTCCACCTGGCTCAGGAAGGGGACCGACAGGCCGCTGCGCTCGGCCACGACGGCGAGGGTGAGATCCAGCGCACGGCGTCGCCGCCGCACGGCCGCGCCCACCCGAAGAGGCTGTTCTTTGTGGTCGCCCATCGCTCCGGCTCCCTCCTTCGCTCGTCGGTCCACTGTCCTCGCGCAGGTCGTCCCACGCACACCTTCTGTTGAGTTCTCTGCACCCTACGCATGTTCGGCAAACCGTTTCAGGCGCCCGTCACATCGACGACACATTGGGGAGCGTACGACCTCACAGTTCGCGCCAGTGGATCACCTCCCGGGACGGGCCGAGGTCTGGAGGCGCGCTCGCGTCACCCTTGACCCTCGCTCAGCACGGAGCACCCTTCTCTCAGTTCAATGCGCTGGCCGCCCGCTGTGTTCCCGGGCCTTTCTCGCCCTTCTGTCAGGAGCGGAAGGCCTGGTGGGAGGCGGTGCCGGCGGGCTCGCGCCGGGGCGTGAAGTAGGTGGGTGGCATGGCGGGTTGGCGCGGCCGGTCAGGGGGACGACGTAGCGCTGTGTGGTTGGCCGGATCCTTGTCGTGGCGGAGGAACGGCGGAAGGGGTGGGTCCCGCCTGCGCGACGGGGCCCACCCCCCGGACCGGTGGTGACCGGTCGGTTTCGCGGAGTAGTCGGAACAGTCGGAGTTGTCGGTCAGGATCCGGTGGGGACTATCCGGCCACCAGGGCCGGCTTGTCCTCGATCCCCGGGTGGGCGTCCATCCAGCGGCGTGCGGACGCCTTCTCGTTTCCGGCGCCACCCTTCTGGATCTCCACTTCGAGCGACGCGAGTTGCTCCTCGGTCATCTTGAAGTCCTCCAGCCAGCCGTGCAGTTCGGGGAACTCCTGGCCGAAGTCCTTCTTGCCCACGACGCGGATCTGTTCACCCTGGCCCCAGGCACCCTCGGGGTCCTCGAGCTTCTTCAGGTCGTACCCGCCCCGCCCCTGTCGTTCCCCGTGGCAGGTGGGCGGGATTTCAGCGTGCTCCTGGCGGCGCCGTCGAGCCGGGCGTCGTACCCGCCGTCAGTGGCATGCTGGGCGCATGTCGACCCGCCCAAAAAAATGTCTTTTGCTTGACACTTCGTCGCTCTACTTCCGCGCCTACTTCGGCGTCCCTGACTCCGTGAAGGCCCCGGACGGCACGCCGGTGAACGCCGTGCGCGGGCTGCTGGAGTTCATCGACCGCCTGGTCAGGGACCACCAGCCCGACCTGCTGGTGGCGTGCATGGACGCCGACTGGCGGCCCCAGTGGCGGGTCGAGCTCATCCCCTCCTACAAGGCGCACCGGGTCGCCGAGGAGCACGAGGTGGGCCCGGACGAGGAGGAGGTGCCGGACACGCTGTCGCCGCAGGTGCCGGTCATCGAGGCCGTTCTCGACGCGCTCGGCATCGCGCGCGTGGGCGTCGAGGGGTACGAGGCGGACGATGTGATCGGCACGTTCACCGCGCGGGCGAAGGGCCCGGTCGACATCGTCACCGGCGACCGCGACCTGTACCAGCTGGTGGACGACGCGCGTGGGGTGCGGGTGCTGTACCCGCTGAAGGGCGTGGGCACGCTCCAGCTGACCGACGAGGCCTGGCTGCGCGAGAAGTATGGGGTGGACGGGCGGGGGTACGCGGATCTGGCGTTGCTGCGCGGCGACCCGAGCGACGGCCTGCCGGGCGTGCCCGGCATCGGCGAGAAGACGGCTGCCAAGCTGCTGGCCGAGTTCGGTGACCTGGCCGGGATCATGGCGGCGGTCGACGACCCGAAGGCGAAGCTCACCCCGTCGCAGCGCAAGCGGCTCGACGAGTCACGGCCGTACCTCGCGGTCGCGCCGACGGTCGTGCGGGTCGCGGACGACGTCCCGCTGCCGGACGTCGACCCGGCGCTGCCGCGGGCACCGCGCGATCCGGCCGCGCTGGACGCGCTGGCGGTCCGCTGGGGGCTGGGCGGGTCACTGCAGCGGCTGCTGACGACACTGGAGGTGTGAGAAAACCGGGAAGGGGTGGGGGAGGTATTCACTGGGGAGAGGTGCTAACTTAGGTAAACCTAAGCTTGAAAAGAGGGAGGCCGTCATGGCAGAACGCCCTGCCCGCAAGCCGCGGAAGCCCCACTCCGCGCAGGTCGTCCGTACCGAACGGCTGACCCCACACATGCAGCGTGTGGTGCTGGGCGGCGAGGGGCTCGCCGACTTCGCGGCGGGCACCTGCACGGATCATTACGTGAAGATCCTGTTCCCCGCGGAGGGCGCGGTCTATCCGGAGCCCTTCGACATGGAGCGGATCCGTGCGGAGTTCCCGCGCGAGCAGTGGCCGGTGATCCGGACGTACACGGTGCGTGCCTGGGATCCCGAACACCGTGAGCTGACCCTGGACTTCGTGCTGCACGGCGACGAGGGCCTGGCCGGCCCGTGGGCGATGCGCGCCCAGCCGGGCGAGACGGTCCGCTTCCTGGGCCCCGGCGGCGCCTACGCCCCCGATCCGAGCGCCGACTGGCATCTGCTCGTCGGTGACGAGAGCGCGCTGCCCGCGATCGCCCGCGCTCTGGAGTCGCTGCCCGGCGGTGCCAGGGTGCACGCCTTCGTGGAGGTCTCCGGGCCCGAGGAGGAGCAGAAGATCGACTCCGACGTGGAGGTCGTCTGGCTGCACCGCGGGAGCCGGCCCATCGGCGAGGCGCTGGTGGAGGCCGTACGGGCACTGGAGTTCCCCGAGGGCAGGCTGCACGCGTTCGTGCACGGCGAGGCGGCTTTCGTGAAGGACCTGCGCCGGCTGCTCCGGGTCGGGCTGCAGATTCCGCGCGAGGATCTGTCGGTCTCCGGCTACTGGCGGCTCGGCCACAACGAGGACGGCTGGCAGGCCGCCAAGCGGGAGTGGAACGCGCGCATCGAGGCGGAGCAGGAGGGCACGGCGCCCGCCGCATGACCCGGGCCGGGCAGGCCGGTTGACGACCTCTCAGGGGTGGCACCTTCGCAGGTGCCACCCCTTCGGCTTCTGCTGCCGCGGGGGCGTGAGGAATTGGGACCGGTCCGGACATGGCCGCGTCATGCGAGCGAAACAGCGCCCGCCTGTTCTCCCTGGGCCGCTGGGGCGTCCCGGTCAACGCCCTCGCGCTGCTGTACGGCCTGTTCATCACGGTCAACCTGGCCTGGCCGCGGGCCGCGGTGTACGACCCGGCGGGCGGCCACTGGTACTTCCAGTGGTTCACCGTGCTGTTCCTGGGCAGCACGCTCGCCCTGGGCCTCGCGTTCCGCGCGTACCGGAAGCGGACGGCGGCTCCGGCCGCGGTACCGGAGCCGGCGGTTCAGGAGGCCGTGTAGGTCGGCCAGTCGCCCCGCACGCGCGCGTGGAGGTGCATGTCGTGCCAGCCGTCCTGGTGGAGCAGGGCGCTGCGCTTGGTGCCCTCCAGGGTGAAGCCGGTCTTGGTGGCCACGCGGCAGGAGGCCTCGTTGCGGACGGCGTGCAGGAGTTCCAGACGGTGGAAGCCGGTGTCGGCGAGGGCCCAGCGGGCGAGGGTGGTCGTAGCGCGGGCGGCGACGCCCTGGCCGCGGGCCGCGGAGGTGGTCCAGTAGGCCACCTCGGCCTGGCCGTCGTCGAGCCGTATCTCGCGGAGTGCCACGCGGCCCAGGAGGCGGTCGGGGTCCGCGGCGACGACGGCCCACTGGGCGGTCCGTTCCTCGGTCCAGTCCTTCAGCCACTGCTCGATCCAGCCGCCGACCTCGTCCACGGAGTCGGCGGCACGGGCGTGCCACTGGTGCATGACCGGGTCCTGGAAGGCCTCGTGGACGGCGGGCGCGTCCGACGGCCGCCAGGGGCGCAGGAGCAGGCCGTCCCCGGCGGGGAGGGTGGGCTGCGGGGTGCTCGCGAGGGTTCCGGTGGGCAGGGCGGGGCTGGTCAAGTAGGGCATGGCCGCATCCTGCCAACGGGCGGGAGCGGGCCCAACGGGTTTTCGGCTGATCAGCGCGTTCGACGGGTCTTACGCTTGATCGTGATGAGACGCCGCACCCCGCCCCCGCCCTCTCCCCTGCCGCAGCGCGACGGGGTCGATCCGGTGCGGGTGCGGCTGCCCGCCGCGGGGACGTGGGCGACGGTGCGTGATCACCTGGTGGAGCGGCTCCCGGCGGGAGCGGGCGTCATCGACGGGATGCTCGCGGACGGGCTCGTCGTCGGGGCCGACGGGGCGGCGGTGGCGGCCGACGCGGCGTATGTGCCGGGGATGTTCGTGTGGTTCCACCGGGAGCTGCCGGACGAGGTGCCGGTGCCGTTCCCGGTCGACGTCGTGTACCGCGACGAGCACATCGTCGTCGCCGACAAACCGCACTTCCTGGCCACCACCCCGCGCGGCAGCCATGTCACCGAGACCGCGCTGGCGCGGCTGCGCCGGGAACTGGGCATTCCGGCGCTGGGTGCCGCGCACCGGCTGGACCGGCTGACCGCGGGGCTGGTGCTGTTCACGGTGCGGCCCGAGGAGCGCGGCGCGTACCAGACGCTGTTCCGGGACCGGCGCGTGCGCAAGGAGTACGAGGCGGTGGCGCCGTACGATCCGGACCTCGCCCTGCCCCGGATGGTGCGCAGCCGGATCCTGAAGGAGCGTGGGGTACTGGCCGCCCGGGAGGTCGAGGGCGAGCCCAACGCCGTCAGCCGGGTGGAGGTCGTCGGGCACCGCGCCGGTCTTGGCCGGTACCGGCTGGTGCCCGCCACCGGGCAGACCCATCAGCTGCGGGTCCATATGAACGCGCTCGGCGTGCCCATCCTCGGTGATCCGCTGTATCCGGTGGTGGCCGACCCCGTGCCGGCCGGCGACTTCCGGCGGCCGCTCCAACTGCTGGCGCGGGCGCTGGAGTTCACCGATCCGGTCACGGGGACGGCGCACCGGTTCCGGAGTGCGCGGACCCTCGGGGCCTGGCACTCCCACGGCGAGTGGGCCGGTGGTCAGTAACCGCGCCACCAGCGCAGGAAGCGCTGCCAGGCACCCATCGGACGGGCCGGTTCCGGCGTCGTCGGCGCGGGGTACTGCGGCGGGGCCGCCGGCTGCGGCGCCGGCGCGGCGGGGGTGGGCGTCGGCTGCGGTTGGGAGGTGCCGACGTGCCAGGTGGCGCGCTGGGGCAGGACCGGAGCGTGGCTCGGCTTCTGTGTCACGTCCTGCGGCGGCTTCGGTGCGAAGTGGACCGGCAACTCCACCAGGTGGCGTGAGGCCATCGACTGCCGCCACTCCAACTCATCTTCGTCGCAGTCGAGTTGAACGTCCGGCAGGCGCATCAGCAGCGCGTCGATGCCGGTGTCGGCGATGGCGCGGCCGACGTCCTGGCCGGGGCACTCGTGCGGACCGCCGCCGAAGGCGAGGTGGGAGCGGTTGCCCTGCATGTTGGCCGAGAGGTCGGGGCGTACGCGCGGGTCGACGTTGCCCGGCGCGATCCCGAGGAGCAGTCCGTCGCCCTTGCGGATGCGCTGGCCGCCCAGTTCCGTGTCCTGTTTGGCGAAGTACCCGAGGACGTTGCTGAGGGGCGGCTCGTCCCACAGGGACTGCTCCACCGCTTCGGGCACCGTCATCTGGCCGCCGCTGAGCTGGGCACGGAAGCGCGGGTCGGTGAGCACCATGCGCAGCACGTTGGCAATGAGGTTGGCCGTGGACTCGTACGCGGCGATCAGCACGACGCGCAGATGCTGGCCGACCTCGTCGTCGGTGAGCCGCGCCGGGTGGTTGATGAGGTGGCTGGTGAAGTCCTCCTCCGGCTGGGCCCGGCGCCGGGCGGTGAGTCGCATCAGGACGTCCATGAGGTACGCGTTGCTGGCGATCGCGGTCTCGGTGCCCCTGATCAAGTCGCGGGCGGCCTCGACGATGCGGTCGTTGTACTCGTCGGGCATGCCGAGGATCTCGCACATCACGGCCATCGGCAGGTGCTCGGCGAACTGGCTTACGAGATCGGCCGTGCCCTCTTCGCAGAAGCGGTTGACGAGGCGCTGGGTGTAGCGGTTGATCTGCCCGCGGACGCCTCGGTGGTCGATGGTCGACATGGCGCCGGTGACCGCGGCGCGCAGCCTCAGGTGCTCGTCGCCCTCGGCATGGGAGCAGATGGGCTGCCAGGCGATGTGCGGCATCAGCGGGTGGTCGGGCTTGACCATGCCCTCCAGCAGCGGGTTCCAGATGCGGCTGTCCCGGCAGAACAGCGAGGGCGCGCTCACCATGTGCAGGTTCTCGGCGTGGCCGAGGACCACCCAGATCGGTACGTCGTCGTGGAGCAGGACGGGCGCCACCGGGCCGTGCTGGTCGCGGAGATTCTCGTACAGGGACTCCAGGTCCGCCGCGTCGGGGCCGTAGAGCCGGTGCAGCCCCCCGGGGCCGAGTCCGTGGGCGGGGCAGCCGGGTGGCGGACCGAGCAGTGGGTCGTCCGTACCGGTCATGGAGTGGGATTCAGGGGTCACAGTTCTCGCTCCGAAGTGGATGCGGTGTCTGGGGAGTTGGGGTAGCCGGGCCCTACCTGAGGGCGCCCGACATGGCGAGCGAGTGCAGGAAGCGCATCAGGGTCATCAGCACGTCCCGGCTGGCGGCGCGGCGCCGCACGTCGGTCTCGATGATGGGGATCTCCGCCGACAGGTCGAGCGCCGCACGCAGGTCGGCGACCGGGTAACGGGGCGCGTCCGGGAAGGTGTTGACGGCGAC
This sequence comes from Streptomyces dysideae, assembly GCF_001514305.1. Taxonomy (GTDB): domain Bacteria; phylum Actinomycetota; class Actinomycetes; order Streptomycetales; family Streptomycetaceae; genus Streptomyces; species Streptomyces dysideae. The sequence goes on along the minus strand of NZ_KQ949111.1, from coordinate 34,623 downwards.
CACGAACGGCACGCCGCGCTCCTCCAGGCGCCCTATGACGTCGAAACTGACCTCCAGGCGGCGGGTGTCGATCAGCACCACCGCGCCCAGCGCGCCCTCGAACAGGCCGTTCCACAGGAACCAGAAGCGCTCCTGGCCGGGGGTGCCGAAGAGGTAGAGCACCAGCTGTTCGGTGATGCTGATGCGGCCGAAGTCCATGGCCACGGTGGTGGCGGTCTTGGTTTCTGAGCCGTAGTTGTCGTCGACCCCGACGCCGGCCTGCGTCATGGTCTCCTCGGTCGTCAGCGGTTTGATCTCGCTGACCGAGCCGACCATGGTCGTCTTGCCGACTCCGAAGCCGCCCACGATCACGATCTTGACCGCGGCCTGCGCCGTGTGGGGCAGCTGGTCCTCGGAGCGTGGGCCCGGGATCGTGTCAGAGCCTTTGAAGTCCATGCATCACCGCTTCGAGAAGGGAACGGTCGGGCAGCGCCTGGCGGACGATCGGGGCGCGCGCCGTCACCAGTTGGGCCGTCAGCATCTCGGTGATCAGGACCGTCATCACGCTGTACGGCAGGTTGAGATAGGCCGACAGCTCGGCCACGGACAGAGGTGTGATGGTGAGCCGGAGCAGCGCCGTCTGCTCGGGCGTCGCAGAGGGCGGTGGTTCGGCGTTCGCCACGATTAAGGTGACCAGGTCGAGGTCGGCGCGCTCGCCGTCGTCCGACCCGGCGACCACGTACAGCCGCTCCGGTTGCTTGCCGTCACCCTCTTTCTCTTTGGCGGGCGCCGGTGTCGGCTTCGGAGGGGGTTCTTCCCTGGGGTAGCGCCGCTGGCGTTGCGGAGGAGTCATACGGTGTGCCCGTTGCGTCGGGGCGGACTGGTCAGGTGAGCCCCGATGCGGATGACGAGGTCCTGCATGCGGTTGCTCATCAGGCCGGGTTCGGCGACGACGTCGGAGAGCACCGCGAGATAGGCGTTGGCGCCCGCGGCCATCAGATAGAAGTAGCCGCCGTTGATCTCGATGAGGACCATCTTCATCTTGCCGTCGCTGTCCGGGAGCTCGGTGGCGACGGCACTCGCCAGGCTCTGCAGGCCCGCGCAGGCCGCGGCGACACGGTCCGCGGTGTCGGGGTCGCCGCCGTGGCGGGCGATGCGCAGGCCGTCGGCGGAGAGCACCACGATCATCTCGATGCCCGGTACGCCGTCGGCCAGATCCTTGAGCATCCAGTCGAAGTTGGCTCGCTGCTGGATCACTTGAGGTCCCCCTCGTCGTCGGCCTCAACGCGGGCCGGCTCGTTGGTCGGCTGGGTGGATGCGGTGGGGGCCGGGTCGCGCTTGAGTCCGTTCCAGAAGGCCTCGACCCACGCTCCGGGGGCGGGCTCGTCCTTCTCGGGCTCCGGCTCGGGCTCGGGCTTGTGCTCGGGCTTGTGCTGCGACCAGACGGTCGGCCTGCCCTCCCGTTCGGCCCGCTCGATGGCCGCCTGTTCGGCGTACCGCTGACTGAGCGGGGTCTTGACCCGGCTGCGGCGCTGCGGCAGCCCGTTCGCCGTCCACTCGGTGACCTCGGGGACGTCGTCCTCCATGGACACCGAGGCGGGGATGCGCGGGCTGGTGGGGCGCCGCTTCTTGGGGGCGCGCTTGGGACCCGGAAGCGCGTCGGGTGCGGCCTTGGGCACCGAGGTGGCGCCGATGCCGTGGGCGAGTCCCGGTGCGGGCTGGGTGGTCATCATCTCGCGCGGCACGATGAGGACGGCGCGGACGCCGCCGTACGCGGAGGACCGCAGCGAGACCTCCATGTTGTACGCCGTGCACAGGCGGCCCACGACGGCCAGGCCGAGGCGGGGGGACTCGCCCAGGTCCTGGATGTCGGTGCCGGCCTTGGCACGCTCCAGCAGGCCCTCGGTGCGGGCGCGGGCCTCCTCGCTCAGGCTGACGCCGGCGTCCTCGATCTCGACGGCGATGCCGGTCTGCACCTCGGTGGCGGTGACGTGCACCTTGGTCTGCGGCGGTGAGTAGCGCGTGGCGTTGTCGAGGAGTTCGGCGGCGGCGTGGATGACCGGCTCGACGGAGATGCCGCGGATGTTGACCGTGGCGATGGACTCCAGCTTGATGCGGCGGTACTCCAGGATGCGGGACATGGCGCCGCGCAGCACGCTGTACAGCGGGACCGGCTCGGGCCACTGGCGTCCGGGGCGGCCGCCGCCGAGGACGGAGACCGAGTCGGCGAGGCGGCCGATCAGCGCGGTGCCGTGGTCGATGCGCAGCAGGTCGTCGAAGACCTCGGGGTTGCGGCCGTGGTCCTCCTCCATCTCGCGGAGTTCCTTGGCCTGCTGGTGGACAATGGCCTGGACGCGCCGCGCGATGTCGACGAAGGAGCGCTGCACGGAATCGCGCACGGCATGCTCGTGGTCGACGATGTCGAGCAGCGTCTTCAGCATGTGGAGCTGCGCCTGCGAAAGTTCGCGGTAGGACGGGTCGATCTCGCCGATCCCGTGAATCACCTCTCTGGGGGAATCTCCGGCGCGCAGCCGGTGGAGCGCCGCGGGCGTGACCTCCCTCGCGAGGCGCTCCATCTGCGCGTCGTGGCCGGCGATGCGCCGTTCCAGATAGGTGGTGTGACGGGCGTGCTCCGCGCGTACGCCGCGCAGGACGCGGCCACGGCGCACCGCTTCGGCCGCCGTGGCCAGCACCAGCAGCGTGGCCACGGCACCGCAGACGCCGACGGCCAGTCGGGCCGGTCCCGCCACCAGGGCGACGGCGGCTCCGGTCGCCGCGGCCATCACTATGGCCGGCAGCAACAGCACACGCGCGTACGGAAGTTCCCGGCTGCGGGGTGGGGATTGAACGCTCACCATGTGGGCCCTCTGAAACAAATCGGCTGGGTGTCGGGGGAGCTTGCAGGGGGGTATGTCATGGATGTGTCTGGATCTACTGCGCTTTTGGGAACAAGCGCACGAATATGCCTCAACTCGGTGCGCTGCGGGCGAGCTTAGTCCGACCGGATCATCGCCATGTCATATTCAGCGAGCACCTGAAACGGGACGCGCGAGGGGAGTACGCTCGGCTCCATTTACACGCTCAGGGTTCTCTCGAACACACTGGGTCACGACGTACGGGCGTACGAAAACCACTCACCGTGACGGGTGAAGGGCACGGTCCGGTACGGGTGTTCAGATCCCGGCGATGCGCAGGGCGGCGTCCGCCGTGGCCTCGGCGAACACCGACGCGGGCCGTTCGGGATCGGAGCGGTGGACCAGGATGACGCCCTCGATCAGTCCGAAGAGCAGGTCCGTCCGCAGCCCGGAGGTCGAGCTGGCGGTGGTCGGAGCACACCTCTCCGACCAGCCCCTGAACCCCCAACTCCTCTCCCTGGGCGCCCATTTCGACCGTACGACCACCACCGCCCCCGGCTACCGCCTGCACGCCCTGTCGACGACCCCGCCCAAACCGGGCCTCGTCCACATCGGCGAGGGCGGGGCCGCGATCGAGGCCGAGGTGTGGCGGCTCCCGGCGGAGGGGCTCGGACGGCTCCTCGCCGCGCTCCCCCGCCCGATGGCCCTGGGCGGTGTGGAGCTGGCGGACGGCACCCGCGTGCCCGGGTTCCTGTGCGAGCCCGGCGCGCTGAGCGGCGCCGAGGACATCACGGCGTACGGCGGCTGGCGCGCGTATCTACGACGGGACCCGAGGCCATAGGACCGCAGTCGCCGCTCAGGGCCTGTCCGCCACCATCGAGCCCCCGTCAGGCGACTCGGGAGGGGCAGGTCCGATGACAGAGCGGTCCACAGGTCGGACGACACCACGAGCGCAGGACCGGGGTGGGGGAAGTGAGACCGGGCCATCGCGGCCCGGCCCCACACTCTGCTGCTCGTCGTGCTGCTGACGGTCCCTGCGCGGGATGGGCGGGGCGGTGTCGACAACTCACCCCACCGACGAGTAGGCCACAACCCCCCGCAGCAACCCGTCAACAGCCTTCCGCGCGTTCTTCGCCACAGTCGACCCCTCGACGGCAGAAGCGGCGGAAATCTGCCCCAACACGTCAATCACCTGCTTGCACCACCGCACAAAGTCCCCGGCCGGCATCTCCGCCTCCCGCAGCACCTCATCGAGCCCCTTACCGCTGGCCCACGTATACGCGGCCCAGGCGAACCCCAGATCCGGCTCACGCTGCCCGACGCCCTCGGTCTGGCTGATCCGGAAGTCCTCCTCCAGCGCATCCAGCCGCCCCCAGATCCGCACCATCTCCCCCAGCGCGGCCTTGGCCTTCCCCGACGGCACCTTGGGTGCCATCGCGTCGTCGGCAACCCGGGACTCGTACACCAACGCCGAGACGCAGGCGGCCAGTTCGGCAGGGGCGAGCCCCTCCCAGACCCCGGCCCGCAGGCACTCACTGGCCAGCAGATCGAGCTCGCCGTACAACCGAGCGAGCCGCTTGCCGTGCTCGGTGACCTCGTCACCCCGCAGATAGTCCAGCTCGGTGAGCAGCGCGACGATCCGGTCGAACGTCCGGGCGATGGTGTTCGTACGCCCCTCGATACGCCGCTCCAGCTGCGACGTGTCCCGCAGCAGCCGGTGATACCGCTCGGCCCAACGGGCGTGGTCCTCACGGTCGTTGCACCCATGGCAGGGATGCGCCCGGAGCGCCGTACGCAGCCGTGCGATCTCGCGGTCGTCGGCGGCCTGGGACCGCTTCTTGCGGGCCCGCTCCGGCGGAATGTGCCCGGCCTTGGTGCGCAGCGCGGACGCGAGGTCCCGGCGGGACTGCGGCGAGCGCGGGTTGAAGGACTTCGGGATCCGCATCCGCTCCAACGCCTCGACCGGCACCGGGAAGTCCATCGACGCCAGCCGCTTGACCTGCCGTTCGGCGGTCAGCACCAGCGGGCGCGGCCCGTCGTGGTGCTCGAAGCCGCGGTGGCCGTTGGAACGCCCGGCGGGCAGGCCCGGATCGAGCACCAGCGCCAGCCCGGCGTACTTGCCGGTGGGCACATGAATGACATCGCCCGGCTTCAGCTTCTCCAGCGCGACGGCCGCCTCGGCCCGCCGCTGCGCCACACCCTGCCGGGCCAGCTCGGTCTCGCGGTCCTTCAGTTCACGGCGCAGTCGCGCGTACTCGTCGAAGTCGCCGAGGTGGCAGGTCATGGAGGCCTTGTAGCCCTCCAGTCCCTCTTCGTTGCGCTGCACCTGACGGGAGATCCCGACGACCGACTTGTCGGCCTGGAACTGCGCGAAGGACGTTTCCAGCAGCTCGCGCGAGCGGTGCCGCCCGAACTGCTCGACCAGGTTGACCGCCATGTTGTACGACGGCTTGAAGCTGGACCGCAGCGGATACGTACGCGTACCGGCGAGACCCGCGAGATGCTCGGGACTCATCGCCCGCTGCCACAGCACGACGGCATGACCCTCGACGTCGATACCGCGCCGCCCGGCCCGCCCGGTCAACTGGGTGTACTCACCAGGAGTGATGTCGGCATGCTGCTCGCCGTTCCATTTGACGAGCTTCTCCAACACCACAGACCGGGCGGGCATGTTGATGCCCAGAGCAAGTGTCTCGGTCGCGAACACGGCCTTCACAAGCCCGCGAACGAACAGTTCCTCGACGACCTCCTTGAAGGTCGGCAGCATGCCCGCGTGATGGGCGGCGATGCCGCGCTCCAGGCCCTCCAGCCACTCGTAGTAGCCCAGGACATGGAGGTCCTCGGTCGGGATGGAGGCGGTGCGCTCCTCAACAAGCGCCCGCACCTGCTCCCGAGCCTCCTCGTCGTTCAGCCGCAGCCCCGCATACAGACACTGCTGCACGGCGGCCTCGCAAGCAGCCCGGCTGAAGATGAACGTGATGGCCGGCAGCAACCCCTCCGCGTCGAGCCGCTCGATGACCTCGGGCCGCCCCGGCGTCCACACCCGCGAGCGCTGTCTGCGCTCCCGCTCCCGGTCGGCCTCGCGCATGGCACGGCCGCGTCGGCGGTCCTGGTAGGACGGTCTGGTCGCCTCCATCCGCGCCAGCCGGGTGAGGTCGGGGTTGACGGCCTTCTTGTGGCCCTCGCCCTCCTCGAACAGGTCGTACATCCGGCGCCCGGCGAGCACGTGCTGGAACAGCGGCACGGGCCGGTGCTCGGAGACGATCACCTCGGTGTGGCCACGGACGGTGTCGAGCCAGTCGCCGAACTCCTCGGCGTTCGACACGGTCGCCGACAGCGAGACCAGGGTGACCGACTCGGGCAGGTGAATGATCACCTCTTCCCAGACGGCGCCCCGGAAGCGGTCGGAGAGGTAGTGCACCTCGTCCATGACCACATAACCGAGGCCGAGGAGGGTCTGCGAGCCGGCGTACAGCATGTTCCGCAGCACCTCGGTGGTCATCACGACCACCGGGGCGTCGGGGTTGACGCTGTTGTCGCCGGTGAGCAGACCGACCATGCCGGTGCCGTAACGGCGGCACAGGTCGGCGTACTTCTGGTTCGACAGCGCCTTGATGGGTGTCGTGTAGAAGCACTTCTTGCCCTGCTGCAGGGCGAGGTGGACGGCGAACTCGCCCACGATCGTCTTGCCGGAGCCGGTGGGCGCGGCCACCAGGACGCCCTTCCCCGCTTCGAGTGCCTGGCAGGCCTCGATCTGGAAGGGGTCGAGGCCGAAGTCGTACATCTCGCGGAAGGAGGCGAGCGCGGTGGCCTGCTCGGCAGCACGCTTACGGGCAGCGGCATACCGCTCGGCCGGTGAGAGGTCCTCTGTCATCGTGCTTTCGAGCGTACCGGGCCCCACTGACAACAGGACGATCATTATCCGGATCCGGTCTCCGCAAACCCCGGATCCCCGCAGCTCACGGCCCTACGACCCGCAGAGCACCCCGTATACAGCGCGCGGTCAGCGGCAACGGCCCGAGCGGCTCTCCGTCCGCGTACCCGGTGACGTCCTCGGCGGCGATCTCGACCTGGGCGGCCCGCAGGACGGTGACCTCGGGGTGGTCGACGTGGGTGCCCCGGTAAACGGTCGGAAACACCCGCAGCAGCGTCGTACGGCTGCAGTCCCCGACCACGGTGATGTCGAACAGCCCGTCGCTGAGATCGGCGCCGGGGCAGATCCTCATGCCGCCGCCGTACGACGGTCCGTTGCCGACGGCGACGAGGGTCGCCTCGACCTCCCGGACCTCGCCGCCGTCGAGGGTGATCCGGTACGGCACGGGCTTGAAGGCGGCGAGTTCGGCGAGCATCGCGAGGTCGTACTTGAAGCGGCCGACCGGCCATCGCATGCGGTTGCCGCGGTCGTTGACCCGGGAGTCGAAGCCGGAGGCGAGGACGGTGCCGAACCAGCGGCCGTCCACCCGGCCCAGGTCGACCTCGCGGAGGCGGGCGCCCTTGAGGGCCTCGGCGATCAGCCGGCCCGCGGCGGCCGGGTCGCGCACGGGCAGCCCGAGGGCGCGGGCGAAGTCGTTGCCGGTGCCGACGGCGACCAGACCGAGCGGGATGCGGGTGCCGGCGACGGCCTGCAGGGCGAGGTGCGCCATGCCGTCGCCGCCGACGGCGACGAGGGCGCCGGTGCCGTCCGCGACGGCGGCACGCGCGCGTGTGAGGGCGTCGTCGGCGTTCTCCCCGAGGACCGTCCGCACGGTGAATCCGGCGGCCCGCAACGCGGAAGCGGCCGGCTGCGCAGCGTGTGCGCCCCGGCCGCGCCCCGCGGTGGGGTTGACGAAGAGGATGATCTCGCTGGTCACGGGAGTGACCCTACGAGCTGTGTCCCAGACTGTGTCCTGGTCCTCAGGTCACGTCGTCATAACCGTTGACCCGGTCCGTGGTCGCCTGCTCGGGCAGCGCCCGGCTGGCGGAGACCGCCTCGACCTCGCCGACGTCCTCGGGCGTGAGATCCAGGTCGGAGGCCTCGTCGTCGGCGGGGCCCATCGCGTCACGGCGAGAACGGCGCCGGTCGTTGAGCAGCGTGATGGCCGTGGCCGCGAAGTACAGGATCCAGATGGGGCCCGCGAGCGCCAGCATGGAGATCGGGTCGGTGCTGGGCGTGGCGACCGCGGCGAAGACCGTGATCCCCATGATCATCCCGCGCCACCAGCCGGCGATCTTCTTGCCGGAGAGCACGCCACCGAAGTTCAGCATGACCAGGAGCAGCGGCAGCTCGAAGGAGAGGCCGAACACGACGATCATCCGCATGATCAGCTGGAGGAGATCGTCGAGCGGCAGCTGGTTGTCACTGCCGATGATCGAGAACTCGAGCATCACGGACGCCATCTTGGGCAGCGACCAGTACGCGAAGTAGGCCCCGGTGAGGAACAGGGGGAAGCCGGCGCCCACGAAGGCGAGGCTGTACTTCTTCTCGTGCCGGTGCAGGCCCGGGGCGACGAACCCCCAGAGCTGGTAGAGCCAGATCGGGCTGGCGAGCACCACACCCGACGACAGCGAGACCGTGAGGGCGAGTGTGAACGGGCTCATCAGACCGTTCTGCACGATGCGCGCGCACTGGCTCTCGTTGGTGTTCAGCTCGGCGAAGCTGGACTCGCATCCCACCGCCTGGAGGATGGGATCCGTGAAGAACTGGATGATGTCCTTGTAGAAGAAGGCGGCGACGATCGTCATGACGAGGATCGCCAGCAAGCTCCTGACGAGCCGGTTGCGGAGCTCGCGCAGGTGCTCCGCGAGGGGCATCCGCCCCTCGGGATCCTTCTCCTTGTTGCGGGCAGACTTGAGCAACCCACGTCCTCATCTCGTGCGGCAGGCCGGAGATGTCCGGCCCTGCGTCAGCGCTTGGTCGTGTCCGTGGGCTCGGTGACCGGGCGCGAGCTCGTCACGTCGCCGGGGGCGGCCTGGATGGTGCGCTGAACCGGGGGCTGCTGCTGGTCGTCGTTCGGCGGGGCCGCGGCCGTGGACGTGTTGTCCTGGCCCTCGGACTTCATCGCCTTGGCCTCGCTCTTCAGGATGCGGGCGGACTTGCCGAGTGACCGAGCCATGTCCGGAAGCTTCTTCGCGCCGAACAGCAGGATGATCACGACGAGGATGAGAATGATCTCGGTGGGGCCGAGCCTACCCATAGCTTTTACCTTCTTCACCGAGGCGACAGGAAGTCCTTGTGTCCGACTGGTCGAACAGAGATCCGACCATCGGCTTTGGGCGATCGTAACCCGCAGGAGTAAACGTCAGGCAATGCCTGTGCATACTCCCGGTCCGCGGTCCGGGCCTCGTTCTCCGGGCCGCGACCAGCAGCGTACCTGGCGGAGCCCCCCGGATGACAGGGCGAAGTCGCCCAAAACGCCTCAGCCGCAGGACTCACATGCGATGAACAGCCGTACTCACAGAGAGTCCACAGCGCGGGCCGCGCTGACCGTCGACCGTTCCAGATCCTCGGCCGCCCGGCTGATGCGCTGCGCGGAGTCCGTGACCTGCCTGCCGAGCCGCTGCGCCTCCAGGAAAACCCGCACGGCGAGCACACCGAGAACGGCCAGACCCAGGAAACCCACAGCTACCGCGAACATCGGCCAGAACATGACGCCGAGCCTAGAGGGTCGAGTGCAGGCGCAGCGTCCTGACCCCGCCCCCGGTGAGCAGTTCGACGATCCGCTCGCCGGCCGGCTTGCGGACCGCGGCGCCGCAGTCGGGGCAGGTGAAGGAGTAGAAGGTGGTGCGGCTGCTGGCGCCGATGGCGAGACGCAGGGCGCTCGCGGCGAGCTCGAAGCGGCCCCGGCAGTCCGGGCAGCCCGCCTTGAACACCACCGGGGAGACGCTTCTCATCCCGGCGAACGCGGACGCCACCGTCACTTCCCGCACACCAGACGCCGCCGACTCGCTCAAAGCTCCTGCTCCTGCCTGCCGTACTGCCCGTCGTGAACCCGGTGCGCCCCGCTCGCGCCCTGCGCCTCGACCCCGTCGTACGCCGCCAGCGCCTCGCGGGCCGCCCGGCGGGCGCTGTCGGCGAGCTCCGGCGGCGAGACGATGCGGCCGTCGCGCCCGAGCCGGAGCGCCAGGCGCCGCAGCGACGTCGGGTCGGGCGTCCGCAGGGAGATACGCAGCCCGCCGTCCGGAAGCTCATCCGCGCTGTCGTGCGGGTAGTATTCGGCCACCCAGCGCCCGCCGGGGCCGACCTCGACGACAACCTCGGGGTCCTCGGCGGCGGGCTGGACGAGCCCCTCCGACAGGTCACGCAGCTCGACCTCGGGCGGCGCGGACGGCTCGTCCAGGATCCTGATCTCGGCGACCCGGTCGAGCCGGAAGGTACGCCGCGCCTCGGAGCGGCGGCACCAGGCCTCCACATAGGTGTGGCCGACGCTGACCAGGCGGATCGGGTCGATCTCGCGCTCGGTGACCTCGTCCCGGGCGGGCGAGTAGTAGCGGATCCACAGCCGGCGCCGCTCGGAGATCGCCCGGTCGACGTCCGCAAAGACACCGCCCTCGGACTCGAAGGTCACCGACAGCCGGGAACTGGCGCCCGCCTGCTCACCGGCCGCGGCCTCCACCTTGGCGGTGGCCCGCAGCAGCGCCTGCCGGTCGCCCTCCCGCAGGCCGGGAAGGGTGGACACGGCCCGGGCGGCCACCAGCAGTGCGGTCGCCTCATCGGCGGCGAGCCTGAGCGGCTCGGCCGCTTCCGCCCCGAGGGCGGCTGGGTTGTGCCACCAGATCCGCTCGCCGTCGGTGTCGATGTCGAGCAGGTCACCGCCCCGGAAGCTGGTGCCGCACATGGGCAGCACATCGAGGTCGGAGACCAGTTCGTCCTCGGTGATGCCGAAGGCGCGGGCGACGTCCTCGACGCGGGCGCCGGGGCGCTCCCTGAGATATGTCACCAGGGAGAGCATCCGCCGGGTCTGGTCGATGGCGTTCGTGGGTCTGACCGGTTTGCCTGCCACTGTGTGTCCGCTCCCCCTCAGCCCTTGGCCACGGCACGCAGCCGGTCCACCACGTCCGCGCGCAGCTCGGCCGGCTCCAGCACCACCACGTCCGGCCCGAACTCCACCAGCCAGGCGTCGAGCCCGTGGCCGTACGGAATCTCCAACTCGTCCCATCCGTCGCCGAGTTCCCGCACCGCGCCGGCCTTCGCCCGAAGGGGGTACCCGGCGCCGGTGCGCAGCCGGATCAGCGCGGACCGGTCGGCGGTCTCGCCCGCCCAGCTCGCGACGGTCTCCCGCACGGTGACGACATCGGGGACGTCGGCGGTGTACCGGCCGCTGCGGGTGCGCACCTTGCCGGTGATCCGGGACAGCCGGAACACGCGCTCGGCGCTGCGGTCGCGGTCCCAGCCGGCCAGGTACCAGTGGCCGCGCCAGCACTCCAGCGCCCATGGCTCGACATGCCGGGGTTCGGGGCGGGCGGCGGTGGCCTTGCGATAGTCGAAGACGACGGGGCGGCGGTCGCGGCAGGCCAGCATCAGCGGCTCGAACGCGGCCTCGTGCACGGGGATCCGGGGCTCAAGGGCGCCGTGCGCCTCGTAGGGGTCGACATCCTCGGGCAGCCCGGCCGCCCGCAACTTCTGCAGGGCGCCGCTGGCCGCGCCGGCGAGCCGGGCCTGCTGCCACACCTTGGCGGCCAGGCCCAGGGCGGCGGCCTCCTCGGCGTCCAGGGTGATGGGCGGGAGGCGGTTGCTGTCGCGGCGGGCGAGGTAGCCGACCTCGCCGTCGAGGTTCTCCACGGTCTCGATGACCAGACCGAGCTCGCGCAGGTCGTCCTTGTCGCGCTCGAACATCCGGTTGAAGGAGTCGTCGGAGCCCGCGGCGCCGTTTCCCGGCCTGACGGCCTCGCCGTTTCCCGGCCTGACGGCCTCGCCGTTTCCCGGCCTGACGGCCGCGCCGTTTCCCGGCCTGACGGCCTCGACGTATGCCTCAATGGAATCGCGCAGCTCACGCTTGCTCAGCGGCCGCCGCGTCCCGAGCAGACACAGCGCCAGATTCATGAGCCGCTCGGCCTTGGCAATGGCCATCGACGCCCTACGTCTTCCTCTGTGGTCCCTATGGTGCCTACGAACGATGACCGTACCGCCCCGAAGTGGCGTGGCAAAAGCCGAGGGCCCATGCCCGGACAGGCATGGGCCCCAGGTGATCGGCTCCGGTCGGAACCCGCGTCGGATCTTGCTCAGACCCCGAGCAGGTCGACCACGAAGATCAGGGTCTCGCCCGGCTTGATGGCCGGGGTCGGGCTCTGGTTGCCGTAGGCGAGGTGGGCCGGGATGGTCAGCTGGCGGCGGCCGCCGACCTTCATGCCCTGCACACCGAGGTCCCAGCCCTTGATGACGCGGCCGCCACCCAGCGGGAAGCGGAACGGCGTACCGCGGTTCCAGCTGGCGTCGAACTCCTCGCCCGTGCTGAAGGCGACACCGACGTAGTGCACGGTGACGGTCTGACCCGCCTGCGCTTCGGCGCCGTCGCCCTCCCAGATGTCCTTGATCTCGAGGTCCGCCGGGGGCTCGCCGCCCGGGAAGTCGATCTCGGGCTTGTCGATGCTCACGTCTTACTCTCCTGCTTGTTGTGGAAAGGCAACAGGCACAGTCTTGCATCTCCGCGGGGTCACAGCTTCGCCAGGATGTCGACCGAGAAGACCAGCGTGGAGTCCTTCTTGATGTCGCTGCCGCTGGGCGGGTTGTCGCCGTAGCCGAGGGCCGGGGGGATGACGATGAGGACCCGGCTGCCGACCTTCTTGCCGGTCAGTCCCTGCGCCCAGCCCTTGACGACCTCCTGCAGCGAGAAGGACGTCAGGGTCTTGCGGGCGTACGTCGAGTCGAACTCCTTGCCGCCGTCCCACAGCACGCCCTTGTACTGCACGAGCACGCTGTCGGTCGCGGCGACCTCCTCGCCGTCGCCCTCGATGACGTAGTTCGCCACGAGCTTGGTGGGCGCGACCGACTTGGGGATCTCGATGGACGGGGCCTTGCCGTCGGTGTTGGTGCCGACCTTGGGCTGGTCGACGTTGTCCTGCGCGACGTCCGTGCCCTTGGCGGAGCTGGTGGCGGCGTACGCGCCCTGCACGTCCACCACGAACACCAGGGTGTCGGTGCCCTTGATGCCGCCCTGCGGGTTGCCCTGTTTGCCATAGCCCCAGGTCGGCGGGACGGCCATCTCGACGCGGCTGCCGGCCTTCTTCCCGGCCAGCGCGTACCGCCAGCCGTCGATGATGCTGCCCTGGGCGAGCTGGATGGCCAGCGCGGTCTTGCGGTCGTAGGAGTTGTCGAAGACCTTCGCCGTGGCGTAGATCTGGCCGAGGTAGTGGGCCACGATGAAGTCGCCCTCCGCGACCGTCTTGCCGTTGCCCGCGATGACCGTCTTCACCGCCAGGTCCTTCGACGGGTCGCCGCTGCCCTTGGCGACCGTGGGCTTCTCGCCGAACTTCGCGCCCTCGGTGATCGCCGGCAGCGGGCCGTCCACGATCTTCGGTGACGGCGCGGCCGACGGAGCCGAAGGCGAGGGCGACGCGCTGTCGCTGGAGTCGGCCTTGTCGTCACCGCATGCGGCGAGCGTGGCCAGTCCTGCGGGTACGGCAATGAGAAGTGAGCGTCGGCGCACGGTGGGGGCCTCGTAATCAATCGATCTTGTGATGGCGTGCGCGCAACTCTACGGCGTGAGAAGGGCGCCGTACGGGAAACGTACGGCGCCCGTGTTGCGTTCCGATGGGGGCCCCTCCCGCTCGAGCGGATTCGAGAGTGGGGGATTCTGTGGAACTTGTTGCTCACATACCGGCGATCAGTTTCTCCACCCGGTCGTCCACGGAACGGAACGGGTCCTTGCACAACACCGTGCGCTGTGCCTGGTCGTTGAGCTTCAGGTGGACCCAGTCGACAGTGAAGTCCCGCCGCTGTTCCTGGGCCCTGCGGATGAAGTCGCCGCGCAGCCGGGCCCGAGTGGTCTGCGGCGGAACGGACTTGCCCTCGAAGATCTTCAAGTCGTTGCAGATACGGGCGGCTTGGCCTTTCCTCTCCAGCAGGTAGTACAGGCCGCGGCGGCGGTGGATGTCGTGGTAGGCGAGGTCTATCTGCGCGACCCGCGGGTGCGACATGGTCATGTTGTGCTTGGCGCGGTACCGCTCGATGAGCTTGTACTTCATGACCCAGTCGATCTCGGTGCCGATCCGGTCGAGGTCCTCGGCCTCGATCGCGTCCAGGGTGCGGCCCCACAGCTCCAGGACCTGCTCCACGGTGCCGGTGCGGATGCCTCGGCGCTCGCAGAAGTCCACGGCCTTCTCGTAGTACTCGCGCTGCACCTCGAGGGCGGAGGCCTCCCGGCCGCTGGCCAGGCGCACCTTGCGGCGGCCGGTGATGTCGTGGCTGACCTCGCGGATCGCCCGGATCGGGTTCTCCAGGGTCAGGTCGCGCATCACGGTGCCCGCCTCGATCATGCGCAGCACCAGGTCGGTCGCGCCGACCTTGAGGAGCATGGTCGTCTCGGACATGTTCGAGTCGCCCACGATGACGTGCAGGCGGCGGTAGCGCTCGGCGTCGGCGTGCGGCTCGTCCCGGGTGTTGATGATCGGCCGGGAGCGGGTCGTCGCCGAGGAGACGCCCTCCCAGATGTGCTCCGCCCGCTGGCTGACGCAGTACACCGCACCGCGCGGGGTCTGCAGCACCTTGCCGGCGCCGCACAGCAGCTGACGGGTGACGAGGAACGGGATGAGGATGTCCGCGAGCCGGGAGAACTCCCCGTGCCGGGCCACCAGGTAGTTCTCGTGGCAACCGTAGGAGTTGCCCGCCGAGTCGGTGTTGTTCTTGAAGAGGTAGACGTCGCCCGCGATTCCTTCCTCGTGCAGGCGTCGTTCGGCGTCCACCAGGAGTCCTTCGAGAATGCGCTCGCCCGCTTTGTCGTGGGTGACCAGTTCGGTCACGTTGTCACATTCGGGTGTCGCGTATTCCGGATGTGAGCCCACGTCGAGATAGAGGCGGGCGCCGTTTCGCAGAAAGACATTGCTGCTGCGGCCCCATGACACGACACGGCGGAAGAGGTACCGCGCCACCTCGTCAGGCGACAGGCGGCGCTGTCCCCTGAACGTGCACGTGACGCCGTACTCGTTCTCCAGCCCGAAAATGCGGCGGTCCATGACTGAACATTACGCCCGATCCCCTGAGCTGAAACGAGGTTCGGCGGCACGGTTTGGATCATTTTCCGATGAAGCCGCAACCACCGCTCCCCCGGCGGCAGCTGCGAGGACCCGCCCGGTGGCCAGCAGAACGACCAGCGACACCCCGCCCGCGGCACCCGGCACGGCGAACCCCCACAGGGCTCCGCCCGCCTCTACGACCGGCCCCGCGAGGCCCGTTCCGACCGACATACCGACCGTGAACGTCGTCACCAGCCAGGAGAACGCCTCGGTGACCGTGCCGGCCGGCGCGTGCCGGTCGACGAGCACGAAGGCGCAGGCGAGGACCGGCGCGAGGAAGACACCGGCGAGCACGGTGAGCAGTGTCATCGCGACCGGGCCGGGCATCAGCATCAGCGGCACGTAACACACCGCCAGGAGGGCTACCAGCACCTGCAGTCGCCGGGCCGGGTCGCCGGTCCACCGCGCCGCCCCGTAGAACCCGCCGCCGATCAGCGCGCCCAGGCCGATGGCCGCCATCAGCCAGCCGTACACCACGTCACCGCCGTTGTCGTCGGCGTACGGCACGGCGGCGACCGTGATGGAGCCGAGCGCGATGCCGACGAACAGGAACGCGCCCAGCATCGCGAGGAGTCCGGGTGAGCGCAGCGCGCCGAGCCAGTGGGCCTCACGCGGTGCCGAGCGCCAGGCACGCGAGGGCGCCGACACGACCACGGAGAGCGCGCCGAGCACCCCGACGGCGTTCAGCACGAGCAGCGCCGCCCGCTCCGACCACAGCGCCGTGCACAGCGTCACCAGCAACGGCCCGACGGTGAACATGACTTCCTGCGCCACCGCGTCCATGGAGTACGCGGTGTGCACCTGCTCCTCCCGGCGCAGGACACTCGGCCACAACGCCCGCAGCCCGCCCTCCAGGGGCGGGGTGAACAGTCCGGCGGCTGCCACGCCCGCATAGGCGAGCGGCAGCGTCCCGATGCCCACGAGGGCGAACACCGCCATGGCGAGCGCCGACAGGACCGCCGCCGGTAGCTGTACGCGCGGCTGGCCGTACAGGTCCACGAGCCGCCCCAGCAGCGGCTGCCCCACCGCGTTGGCGATGCCGTACACGGCCGCCAGCGCCCCGGCGAGGCTGTAGGAGCCGCCGTCGGCGCGCACGAAGAGCACGATCGCGATGGGGGCGGTCGCGCACGGCAGCCGGCCCACGAGGGTGCCGGCGAGCAGCCGGGTGACGTGCTTCGCCCTGAGGATCTCCAGGTATCCCGCGACCATGCCCCGCCCTCTCCGTCGCCCCGACCCGCTGACGTTTTACGTATAACTTCGGTTCTCATACGTACCATGTCCGCTGTTCAGGCGTCCAGACGAAAGAGCAGGCCCACGGTGGCACGAGGCAGCACCCGCCCCACGAGCCGTGACGTCGCGCAGGCCGCCGGGGTCTCCCAGGCGGCGGTCTCCCTGGTGCTCGGCGACAAGTGGCGCGGGCGGGTCTCGGAGACCACGGCGGAACGCGTCCGCGAGGCCGCCCGTGAGCTCGGTTACCGGCCCAACCTCGCCGCCCGCAACCTCCGCCTCGGCCGCACCCGCACGGTCCTCCTCGTCGTGCCGGCCCTGACGACGGAATTCTTCGCGGGCGTCTACACCGGCGCCGCCCGCGTCGCCGCCAGGCACGGCTTCGGCGTGGTCCTCTACCCCTCCCCCGAGGGCATCGGCCCCGCCCGCGATCCCTTCGCCTCCGCCCAGGCCGCCCTGGACGGCGTCATCGCCTCCTCCATGGCCGCCGACGCCCTCACCGCGATCCGCGGCGACCAGCTGCCGCTGGTGATGCTGGACAGCGACCCGGAGGGCAGCCTGGGCGCGGCGACGGTGAACCTGGACATCGCCGACGGCATCCGGCGGGTCGCCGACCACCTGCTGGATCTCGGGCACCGGCACTTCCTGCACCTGGCGGCGGACGTGCCGTCCTGGACGTTCGAGGTACGCGCGCGTGAGCTGGCGACCCGGGTCGGCGCGGTGCCGGGGACATCGGTACGGACGGCCCGCGCGCCGATCTCCATCGAGGGCGCCCGGACCGCAGCGGAGGCCGCGCTCGCCACCTCCGGGCCCCGGCCCACCGCGCTGGTCTGCGACGACGACAAACTGGCCGCCGGCGCCTACAAGGCAGCCCGGCGCCTCGACCTGCGCATCCCGGACGACATCTCCGTCACCGGCCTGGACGACCTCGCCCTCGCCACCGCCCTGGACCCGGAGCTGACGACCGTGCGGCTGGATTCCGAGCTGTTCGGGGAGCGGGGCATGCAGGCCCTGCTGGCGGTCCTGGAGAGCCGTACACCCCAGGCCGGGGACATCCCGGTCGAGCTGGTCGTACGGGGCTCCACGGCGCCGCCGAGCGCCTCCTGAACGCCCTGTGCCCCGGACGAGCGGTCGGCCGGGGCACAGGGGGGGGCGGGGTGGTGGGTGAGGCCCGCTACTCCTCCTCGGAGCTCTCGGCCTCGGTGGACGCTCCACCCGTCTCCAGCAGCCGGGCGAGCTGGCGGCCGACGATGCGCTTGAACTTGCGGGACTGCGGGCGCGTCCGGTCCAGGACCGCGACCTCCAGGCGCTCGGCGGGGATCTCCCGCTCCGTGCCGTTCGTGTCCCGGGACAGGGCGCGGACGGCAAGCTTGAGCGCCTCGGCGAGGCTCATGCCCTCCTGGTGCTCCCGGTCGAGGAAGCCGCTGATCTGCTCGGCACTGCCGCCGACCGCGACCGAGCCGTGCTCGTCCACGATCGAGCCGTCGTGCGGCAACCGGTAGATCTGGTCGCCCTCGGGCGTCTCACCGACCTCGGCGACGACCAGCTCCACCTCGTACGGCTTCTCGGCCGCGCTGGAGAAGATCGTGCCGAGCGTCTGGGCGTAGACGTTGGCGAGGCCGCGGGCGGTCACGTCGTCGCGGTCGTAGGTGTACCCACGGAGGTCGGCGTACCGGACGCCGCCGATCCGCAGGTTCTCGTACTCGTTGTACTTGCCGGCGGCCGCGAAGCCGATCCGGTCGTAGATCTCGCTGAACTTGTGCAGCGCGCGGGACGGGTTCTCGCCGACGAAGACGATGCCGTCGGCGTACTGCAGCACGACCAGGCTGCGGCCACGGGCGATGCCCTTGCGGGCGTACTCCGCCCGGTCGGCCATGGCCTGCTGGGGTGAGACATAGAACGGCGTCGACACCGGTTATCCGTCCCTCTCGTTAGAGTTCCGTCGAATTCACTGGATCACCTTGGCAAGAGTCCGGGCCCGCTACAGCAGCGCGGCCCGCGGGCCGTCGGGCCGCTCGAGGCGCCGCTCCAGGATCGCGCGGGCGATCTCGGAGCCCTCCTCGTCGGTGAGCCGGCGAAATCCGTCCTCGGTGATCACGGTGACGATCGGGTAGATCCGGCGGGCGACATCGGGACCTCCGGTCGCCGAGTCGTCGTCTGCCGCGTCATACAGGGCCTGGACCACGAGGGTCGTGGCCTCGGCCTCGGTCAGACCGTCGTGGAAGAGCTTCTTCATGGCGCCGCGCGCGAAGATCGAGCCGGAGCCCGTGGCCGCGAAGCCGTGCTCCTCGGAGCGGCCGCCGGTGACGTCGTAGGAGAAGATGCGGCCCTTGTCGCGGTCCACATCGAACCCGGCGAAGAGCGGGACCACGGCCAAGCCCTGCATGGCCATGCCCAGGTTGGAGCGGATCATGGTCGACAGGCGGTTCGCCTTGCCCTCCAGGGAGAGCTGAGCACCCTCGACCTTCTCGAAGTGCTCCAGCTCCAGCTGGAACAGCTTGACCATCTCGACGGCCAGACCCGCCGTACCGGCGATGCCCACCGCCGAGTACTCGTCGGCCGGGAAGACCTTCTCGATGTCGCGCTGCGCGATGACGTTGCCCATGGTGGCGCGACGGTCACCGGCGAGCACGACACCGCCCGGGAACGTCACGGCGACGATCGTGGTGCCGTGCGGCGCCTCGATCACACCCTGGGTGGGCGGGAGCTGCCGGTTGCCGGGCAGAATCTCCGGCTGGTGCTCGGACAGGAAGTCCATGAAGGACGACGACCCAGGCGTCAGGAAGGCAGCTGGTAGACGCCCGGTGCTACGAGTGTTGGCTTCCACGCGATTCCTTCCAAGTAAGCGGCGGCCCGGCGGACGGCGTCGGGATCGTCTCCCAACTTTCCAATGGCCGAATTGCAGTTGAAGCACAGTACGCCACGGACCCTACCCGTCTCGTGGCAGTGATCCACATGTACGGCCGGAGCTTTCAGGCAGATCACGCAGAGCCCCATTTGAGAGGCGATCATCTCGTTGCGCTCGGCTTCGGTGATGCCGTAGTGGCGCTTGAGATGGCCCGCCCGCCCCTTGATCGCTTTGCATGACTTGCAGAGCGTCGCGAGGCCGTCCGAAGCGCTGCGATTCCGCGTCCACTCACTGTGCGGTTTGATCTTGCCGCACGTGCGGCAGTACTTGTGGCCTGCGGGTACATCCACTCGCGGCCGCACGTTGCGCCCCTTGGCCACCTGCCGCGCCTGGTGGTACGCCGACGCGCATTCCCGGCAGTAGACCTGCAGCCCATCACCCATCGCCTTATTCCTTGCGAAGGCTGTCCGAGGCTTCTCCTCCTCGCACCGCGGACAGCGCTTCACACCTTGCTCTTCTTGCACTCGACGCCCCCGTTAGCCGCCAGCCTTCGATTCGAAGGGAAAGGTGGCCTACTCTCCACCTTTTTGCACGAAGGAGCGAACGAAATCCTCTGCGTTCTCCTCGAGCACATCATCGATCTCGTCCAGCACCGAGTCCACGTCATCGCTCAGCTTCTCTTGCCGCTCCTTGAGGTCCTCCGAAGCCTGCGCCTCGGGCGCCTGCTCCTCGACCTCCTCGGTGGAACGCGTGGCCTTCTGCTGTCCGCCGCCGGTGTCCTTGGTTGCCATAACCCTCACCCCGCTCAGATTCGCCCGACATGGTCGACAGGTCGGCATCCTGCCGATCGGTGATGATCAGACCCTACAAGCCGGGTCTGACATCGGCCCCGTGGTTTCTTCACCGTACGGGAGCCACCTCGATGATTCCCGGGCGCAGGGTTTTCCACCCTGCCCGGCCGCCTCGGTCCGGGTGCCGGGTCAGCCGCCGGACAGCACCCTGACCAGGTCTTCCGCCGTGCGACAGCGGTCCAGGAGCTCCTTGACGTGATTTCGCGTTCCGCGAAGCGGTTCGAGGGTTGGAACGCGCTGGAGGGAGTCCCGGCCCGGCAGATCGAAGATCACCGAGTCCCAGGAGGCAGCGGCGACGTCGTCCGCGTACTGCTCCAGGCAGCGTCCGCGGAAGTACGCGCGCGTGTCCTCCGGCGGCTTCGCCTTCGCCCGCTCCACGTCCGCGTCGCTCAGCAGCCGCTTCATGCGCCCACGGGCCGCCAGGCGGTTGTAGAGGCCCTTCTCGGCGCGTACGTCGGCGTACTGAAGGTCGACCAGATGCAGCCGGGCGGCGTCCCACTCGAGGCTGTCACGGCGCCGGTAGCCCTCCATGAGCTCGCGCTTGGCGACCCAGTCGAGCTCGCCGGCGAGGCTCATCGGGTCGTTCTCCAGCCGGTTGAGCGTGTCCTCCCAGCGGGACAGGACGTCCTTGGTCTGGTCGTCGGCGTCCGAGCCGTACCGCTCCTCGACGTACTTGCGCGACAGCTCGTAGTACTCCATCTGCAGCTGGACCGCGGTGAGTGTCCGGCCGCTGCGGAGCGTGACCAGACGCTTGAGGGACGGGTCGTGCGACACCTGGTGCAGCGTGCGTACGGGCTGGTCGACGGCCAGGTCGACGGCGATGAAGCCGTCCTCGATCATCGAGAGCACCAGGGCCGTGGTGCCCAGCTTGAGGTAGGTGGAGATCTCCGACAGGTTGGCGTCGCCGATGATCACATGCAGCCGGCGGTACTTCTCGGCGTCGGCGTGCGGCTCGTCGCGGGTGTTGATGATCGGGCGCTTGAGGGTGGTCTCAAGGCCCACCTCGACCTCGAAGTAGTCGGCGCGCTGACTGAGCTGGAAGCCGTGCTCGTGGCCGTCCTGGCCGATGCCGACGCGGCCGGCTCCGGTGACGACCTGGCGGGAGACGAAGAAGGGCGTGAGGTGGCGCACGATGTCCGAGAACGGGGTCTCCCGCTTCATCAGGTAGTTCTCGTGCGTGCCGTAGGAGGCGCCCTTGTTGTCGGTGTTGTTCTTGTAGAGGTGGATCGGCTGGGCCCCGGGCAGCTGGGCGGCCCGTTCCGCGGCCTCCGCCATGATCCGCTCGCCGGCCTTGTCCCAGAGGACGGCGTCGTACGGGTTGGTGACCTCTGGGGCGCTGTATTCGGGGTGTGCGTGGTCGACGTAGAGCCGCGCTCCGTTGGTGAGGATGACGTTCGCCAGGCCGATGTCCTCGTCGGTGAGCTGGCTGGAGTCTGCGGCCTCGCGGGCGAGGTCGAATCCTCGCGCGTCCCGTAGCGGATTCTCCTCCTCGAAGTCCCAGCGGGCCCGCCGGGCCCGGTGCATCGCCGCCGCGTAGGCGTTGACGATCTGGGACGAGGTGAGCATGGCATTGGCGTTGGGGTGGCCGGGGACGGAGATCCCGTACTCCGTCTCGATGCCCATTACTCGCCGTACGGTCATGCGGCCCTCCTTGCCCGGCGGCGCCCTCGGTCGGGGGCGCCGCTCAAGTACCGCTGGCGCTCCGGTGCGTATGCGGTGCCCGTCCCCGCACTGCGCGACTCGGCGGTACCGAAGAGCCTAGAACGCCTTTGCGCTGGTGGGGAGATCATTTGCGTCATTGCCTTGCGCGCCCCTTGTTCCAGTCGTCGCCCGAAAAACAGTCGGCTGCGGGTACCCGGTGAGGGCACCCGCAGCCGCCCTGTCTTTTACAGGTACTGACCGGTGTTCGCCACCGTGTCGATGGAGCGTCCGGTGTCCGCGCCCTGCTTTCCAGTGATGAGCGTACGGATGTAGACGATCCGTTCGCCCTTCTTTCCGGAGATACGGGCCCAGTCGTCCGGGTTGGTGGTGTTCGGCAGGTCCTCGTTCTCCTTGAACTCGTCCACGCAGGCCTGGAGGAGGTGGGAGACGCGGAGACCCTTCTGGCTGTGCTCCAGGAAGTCCTTGATCGCCATCTTCTTGGCGCGCCCGACGATGTTCTCGATCATGGCGCCGGAGTTGAAGTCCTTGAAGTAGAGGACTTCCTTGTCTCCGTTGGCGTACGTGACCTCCAGGAAGCGGTTCTCCTCGGATTCGGCGTACATCTGTTCCACCGCGGTCTGGATCATGCTCTGGACCGTGCTGGACCTGTCGCCGCCATGCTCGCCGACGTCCTCGGAGTGCAGCGGGAGGCGCTCGGTGAGGTACTTCTGGAAGATGTCCTTCGCCGCTTCGGCGTCCGGACGCTCGATCTTGATCTTCACATCCAGGCGGCCTGGCCGCAGGATGGCGGGGTCGATCATGTCCTCGCGGTTGGAGGCGCCGATCACGACCACGTTCTGCAGGCCCTCCACGCCGTCGATCTCGGCGAGCAGCTGCGGGACGATGGTGTTCTCCACGTCCGAGCTGACGCCCGAGCCTCGGGTGCGGAAGAGGGACTCCATCTCGTCGAAGAAGACGATGACGGGTGTACCCTCGCTGGCCTTCTCACGGGCACGCTGGAAGACGAGGCGGATCTGCCGCTCGGTCTCGCCGACGTACTTGTTGAGGAGCTCGGGGCCCTTGATGTTGAGGAAGAAGCTCTTGCCGGTGGCCTGGCCGGTGACCTCGGCGACCTTCTTGGCCAGCGAGTTGGCGACGGCCTTGGCGATGAGCGTCTTGCCGCATCCGGGCGGCCCGTACAGCAGGACACCCTTGGGCGGCCGCAGTTCGTGCTCCCTGAACAGGTCCGGGTAGAGGTAGGGGAGCTCGACCGCGTCGCGGATCATCTCGATCTGGTTGCCCAGGCCGCCGATCTGCTCGTAGCCGATGTCCGGGACCTCTTCGAGGACCAGTTCCTCGACTTCGCTCTTCGGTACGACCTCGTAGACATAGCCGGAGCGGGATTCGAGCAGCAGGGCGTCGCCGGGACGGATGGTGACGTCCAGCAGCGGCTCGGCGAGCCGTACCACCCGTTCCTCGTCGGTGTGCCCCACCACGAGGGCGCGCTCGCCGTCCTCGAGGATCTCCTTGAGGGTGACGATGTCGCCGACGCTCTCGTACTCCATGGCCTCGACCACGTTGAGCGCTTCGTTGAGCATCAGTTCCTGGCCGCGCCTGAGGTCGTCGAGTTCGACGCTCGGGCTGACGTTCACCCGGAGCTTGCGGCCCCCGGTGAAGATGTCGGCGGTGCCGTCCTCGTTCGCCTGCAGGAAGACACCGAAGCCGGCCGGCGGCTGCGCGAGCCGGTCGACTTCCTCCTTGAGTGCCACGATCTGGTCGCGGGCCTCACGGAGCGTGTTGGCGAGTCGCTCGTTCTGGGCGGACACGCCGGCCAGGTTGGTCTGCAGCTCGACGATCCGCTCTTCGAGAATCCTCGTGTGTCGCGGAGAGTCGGCGAGCTTGCGTCGCAGGACGGCGATCTCCTGCTCAAGGTAGGCAATCTGCCCGGACGGGTCGTCGGACCCTCGTCCCGGGCGGATGCCGCGGTTCATGTCGTCGTCGTGGGCTGCCACGGTCCTCACCTCCTCCAAGGGGAGCTGGACGCTTCCAGACCCTACCTGGGTGGGTGTCGATTGAAACCCCTAGATCACAAAGACTGTCGAGGTGTGTCCGATCTTCACCCTTGCGCTCTCCCTCACGCCAGGGGAATACCCACCGAACATGATTGGGAAGCCGCCACAGGTAGGCTCGAAGCGTTCAACACCCGTCAGAGCTGGCCGGATTCCCGTACGGCTCGGCGCAGAAACGGCAGGAGAGATGAGCGTGGAGCAGGCAGCCGAGGTCGGCGCCGAGGCGCTGGAGGTCTGGATCGACCAGGATCTCTGTACCGGCGACGGGATCTGCGCTCAGTACGCGCCCGAGGTGTTCGAGCTGGACATCGACGGGCTGGCCTATGTGAAGAGCGCCGAGGACGAACTCCTGCAGGACAAGGGCGCCACAACGCCCGTTCCGCTGCCGCTTCTCACAGATGTGGTGGACTCGGCGAAGGAGTGCCCGGGCGACTGCATCCACGTTCGTCGGGTTTCGGACAGGGTCGAGATCTACGGTCCGAACGCGGAGTGACCGTACAGACACCGCCTGTTACGACTGTCTGATTTCTCACACGCCGGGTGGCGTGAATCAGACGCTGCGGGCTCCGGCGGGTGTCGAGCGGACGAACGCGCCGTTCTTCCAGGCCCACTTCACGCCGTCCTTCAGGTCCGGGCAGCAACTCGGTACGTCGCTCGACGAGTAGCCCAGCATGGTCGCGAGGACCTCACCGTCCGTGACGGTGAGCTCGGTGACGGTGCGGCGCTCCTGTGTGGCGACGAGGGTCGCGACGAGGCGGGGCTCGGCGGTGTCCGCGGCCCGGGTGAGGACGTACACGGCGTCGGGCGGGGTGCCCATGGCGGAGTCGCAGTGCACGACGGCCACGGTCTCCGGCCTGCCGTCGCCGTCGAGGTCCCCGGAGGCCTTCTTCATCACCAGGGCTTTCACCGGACCGCACTCGAGCGGGAAGTCGACGCCCGCCGGATCGGGGGCTGCGGTGACCGCGGGAGCGGTCCGCGACTCCGGGCCCGCCGCCTGGGCCGCCGTCGCCGAATCCGGTTGCAGGAGCGAGGACAGGGCCATCACCCCGGCGAGAGCGGTGGCCGTCGCGACCCAGTGGATCGGGCGGGTGTGCGTGTGTGCCAGTTCCGGGACGGCGGATTGCTGCACTAGGAGTGTCTCCTGTGAGGGCTGTGCCGGTGGGGGGGTGGCCAGCATGGTGCCACACGTCACAGGGAGGGGGAACGGCGGGGGTGTGGAGTTGTGGTGCCGGGTTGCGGCAGGTGACCGTGGGAGCTTGTCGGTCGGCGCCGTCGTGTCAAGCGGGTCAACAGAAAGGCGCTGTGGCCGAGTTCCCGGCTAGGTCCGGGAACTCGGCCACAGCGCTTGTACGTTGACTGCGGTACCGGGCGGCTCAGCGGCCGGAGCCTCCGTCGGCGTTGGGGCCGGCGTAGTCCTCGCCGTAGGCGCCCTTGGCGGGGCGGCGGCGGCGCATGGGCGGCTCGACGCCGTCCGCGAGGCGGCGGGCGGTGAGCAGGAAGCCGGTGTGGCCGATCATCCGGTGGTCCGGGCGGACGGCCAGGCCCTCGATGTGCCAGTTGCGGATCATCGTCTCCCAGGCGGTCGGCTCATTGAAGCAGCCGATCTCGCGGATGGACTCGACGGTCCGGGCGAGCTGGGTGGTGGTCGCGACGTAGCAGCAGAGGATGCCGCCGGGGACGAGCGCCTTGGAGACGGCCTCCAGGCACTCCCAGGGGGCGAGCATGTCGAGGATGACGCGGTCGACGTCGGTGTCGCTGAGGTTGTCCTGGAGGTCGCCGACAGTGAGCTGCCAGGCGGGGTGCGGGCCGCCGAAGTAGCGCTCCACGTTCTGCTGGGCGATCTCCGCGAAGTCCTCGCGGCGCTCGTAGCTGTGCAGCATGCCCTGGTCGCCGATGGCGCGCAGCAGGAAGCTGCTGAGCGAGCCGGAGCCGACGCCGGCCTCGACGACGCGTGCGCCGGGGAAGATGTCGGCGAAGGCGAGGATCTGCCCCGCGTCCTTCGGGTAGACGACGGCTGCCCCGCGGGGCATGGAAAGGACGTAGTCGGGGAGCAGGGGGCGCAGCGCGAGGTAGGCGACGTTCCCGGTGGTGCGGACAACGCTGCCCTCGGGAGCGCCGATCAGTTCGTCGTGCGGGAAGGAACCCTTGTGGGTGTGGAAGTTCTTCCCGGCCTCGAGCGTGAACGTGTAGTGGCGGCCCTTGGGGTCGGTCAGCTGAACCTGGTCCCCGACCTTGAAGGGCCCGCGCCTGCGGGCGGCACCGGTCGGTTCGGACATGTGAACAGCCTACCGGGGTTTGTGGGGGCCGCCGACCACTAGGACGGCCTGGCCATGGCCTTCACGAAGGCGCGCTCGACGTCGGCGGCGGACAGGACGCCGTAGATCTCGCCGGTCTCCTCGACGACCAGGTACTCGCTGGCGGGGGCGGCGCGGAGGGCATCGAGGAGGTCCTCCCCCGAGAGCTCCACCGAGACGCGCATGCCCTCGGTGAGGTCCTGGGCGAGGCCGCCGACGGCGACCCAGGGGCGGCGGTGTTCCGGTACGCCGACGATGGCGGCCTCGCGGACCAGGGAGAGGGGGTTGCCGTCGGCGTCGACGACGACCAGGGCACGGGCACCGGCGGCGTTGGCACGGCGCAGGGCCTCGGAGAGAGGGGTGTCGGTCTCGACCGGGACGGCACGGCGGGTGAGGGTGCGGGCGCGCAGTTCGGGCAGGTGTTCGCGCAGCCGGGCCATGCGGAGGCTGTTGCCGGCGCCGGTCCAGATGATCGCGGCGAGGATGGCGGCGAGCAGGGCGTCCATGACGGTGTCCATGCCGACGTTGTCGACGGCGTCGGAGCCCAGGGCGCCGGACTGGGTGAGCAGCGGGAGCCCGATGAGGACGGAGACGGCGAGCGCGCGGCCGACCCAGGCGGCGGCGATGGTGCCGCTCATCGGCTTGCCGGTGATCTTCCAAACGATGGCGCGGAGCATACGACCGCCGTCGAGGGGCAGGCCGGGGAGCAGGTTGAAGGCGGCCACGATGAGGTTGGAGATCATCAGGCCGGCCAGCAGGACGCCGGGGACGGTGCCGGGTTCGACGGTCTGCAGGGCGAGGTAGAAGACGCCGGCGAGGACCAGTGACAGCAGCGGTCCGACGAAGGCCAGCACGAACTCGCGGCCCGGGGTGTCGGACTCCTTCTCGATCTCGGAGACGCCGCCGAAGAACTGGAGCTGGATCCGGCGGACGGGCAGCTTGAAGCGCAGGGCCGCGACGGTGTGAGCGAGCTCGTGGACGAGCACGGAGGCGTAGAAGGCGACCGCGAAGAAGAGGGAGACGAGATAGCGGGCGGCACCGAGCTCGGGCAGCACGCGGTCCAGCTGTCCGCCGAACACCCAGGTGATCAGCGCGGCGACGAGAAACCAGCTGGGCGCGACATAGACGGGCACCCCGAACGGCCGCCCCATCAGCAGCCCACCCCGCGACGACTCCTGGGGCCGCCTAGGCGGACGCCCCTTGGTCACCCCGGACTGCGCGAGGGTGCGGTGATCGACCGGGGGCTGGGGCGCGGGGTTGGTCGGCCGGCTCTCGGCCGGGTGGTCGGGGGCGGCGGGGGCGGGGCGGGCCGGACGCTCGGCCGAGTCGGGGACCTGCCCGGCGGCACGGGCACCGGCGTCGGCGGCAGGGGAGGGCAGACGCTCACCCGAGTCCGGGACCTGCCCGGCGGCACGGGCACCGGCGTCGGCGGCAGGGGAGGGCAGACGCTTGCCCAAGTCAGGGCCCTGCCCTGCGGCACGGGCGTCGGCGTCGGCGTCGGCGTCGGCATGGGACGCTTTACGGTCGGCCGAGTCGGAGGCGGGCGGCGACGGGCTGTCGCCCTCGGGGAGGCCGGTGCTGTTTGCGGCGTGGCCCGCGTCGCCGGCGGGGTCGTCGGCGGGACGACCGAGTTCGGCGCCATCGGGGTCGGCGTCGGTGAGCGGGGGGTCCTCGGATACCGGGTGCGCGGCATCGCCGCCACCCTGCTGGGCCCCGGCCCCGGCCCCGGCCGCATCCTGCGGGTCCGTGAAGCTGTCGTCGGAACCGGTCGCGTCCTGCCGGGACGTCTCCCCCTCGGCATGGCCGGCCGGACTCGGCCAGGGCGCCTCGCCTCCGGCACGGCCGACCGGGCTCTGCCCAACCTCACCGCCGTCGGTCGCGTCGCTCGAGCTCTGCCGGGGCGCGGCACCGTCGAGTTCGGCACCCGAGGCCGTCGCCGGGGCGGCCGGGCCCACGACAGGGTCTGCGGAGCCGTTCGAGGGCTGTCGCAGGGCAGCGTCGGCGGCGGTGTCGGGCTTGCCCGGCGTCTCGTGCGGCGCGGTGTCGTCGAGGGTGGACCGGCGTGGGTCCGTGGCGTGTTCGTCGGCCGGGGCGGGCGTGGGGTCGTCGGGGCCCGGGGTCACTCGGGCCGTCCGGCGCTCGGCCGACTCGTCGGTGCCGGACCGCGGCTGCCCGCTCCCGCCGCTCTCGTCCACGGTGTCCCCTCGTTCGATGCGTCTCCCGCGCCTGCCGGACGGGAGGGTCTGGGTCGATGGTATGCGTCCGTCGTCACGCGTTCCGCCCCGGCACCCCCTGTGTTTCCTCCTCCGTCGCACCGGTCACGGCCGCGGCTGGGTCACTGTCAGTGGCGGGCCGTATGGTCTGTGGTCATGGAAACGAGCACGGAGGGTGCGGCCGAGGCCCACAGCAGCGAAGTTCCGCCGGTGGAAACGCCGGTGGTGGCGGTTCAGGGTCGGTCCGGGGCGGTCCATGACGCCGTGGCGCCGACCGCCGTCCCCGCCATACCGCCCGCCTCCCTGTCCCCTTCCCGTGCCGGCGACTTCATGCAGTGCCCGCTGCTGTACCGGTTCCGGGTCATCGACCGGCTGCCCGAGAAGCCCAGCGAGGCGGCGACCCGGGGCACGCTGGTGCACGCGGTGCTGGAGCGGCTCTTCGACGCCCCGGCCGC
This sequence comes from Streptomyces dysideae, assembly GCF_001514305.1. Classification (GTDB taxonomy): domain Bacteria; phylum Actinomycetota; class Actinomycetes; order Streptomycetales; family Streptomycetaceae; genus Streptomyces; species Streptomyces dysideae. The sequence continues at coordinate 5,984 of NZ_KQ949111.1, read as the reverse complement.
CGAGCGGACCGCGCCCCGCGCCAAGTCCCTCGTCCCCGGCCAGTGGGACCGGCTGCGTGAGAACAGGCCGGAGGTCGTGGAGCTGTTCGCCGACGATCCCGACGGCGAGCGGCTGGCACGCTGGCTCGGTGAGGCCGAGCGGCTGGTCGAGCGGTGGTTCAGCCTCGAGGACCCGACCCGGCTGGAGCCCGCCGAGCGCGAGCTGTTCGTGGAGGCCGAGCTGGAATCCGGGCTGCGGCTGCGCGGGATCATCGACCGGGTCGACGTGGCACCCACGGGTGAGGTGCGGATCGTCGACTACAAGACGGGCAAGGCGCCCCGGCCCGAGTACGCCGAGGGCGCGCTGTTCCAGATGACGTTCTACGCCCTTGTCGTCTGGCGGCTGAAGAACGTTGTGCCGCGGCGGCTGCAGCTTGTCTATCTCGGCAGCGGGGACGTCCTGACGTACGACCCCGTCCTCGCCGACCTGGAGCGCGTCGAGCGCAAGCTGCTGGCGCTGTGGGAGGCGATCCGGCAGGCGACGGAGACGGGTGACTGGCGGCCGCGGCCCACCAAGCTGTGCGGCTGGTGCGACCACCAGGCCCACTGCCCGGAATTCGGCGGCACTCCCCCGCCGTATCCGCTGCCGGTCAGGGCGGCCGAGTCGGGCGACGCGCCGCAGGGCAGAATGGGGCCGGACTAGCGAAGGAGACTTACGTGGCCATCCGCGTCCTACTGGTCGACGACCAGCCGCTGCTGCGCACCGGCTTCCGGATGATTCTGGAGGCCGAGCAGGACATCGCGGTCGTGGGCGAGGCCGGAGACGGCCTCCAGGCTCTCGACCAGGTGCGGGCCCTGCAGCCCGACGTGGTTCTGATGGACATCCGCATGCCGCGGATGGACGGGGTGGAGGCGACCCGGCAGATCACCGGGCCGGGGCGGGACGGCCCGGCGAAGGTGCTGGTGCTGACCACCTTCGACCTCGACGAGTACGTGGTGGAGGCGCTCAAGGCGGGCGCCAGCGGGTTCCTGCTGAAGGACGCCCCGGCCAATGAGCTCGTACAGGCCATTCGCGTGGTGGCCGCCGGTGAGGCGATGCTCGCGCCGAGCATCACGCGTCGGCTGCTCGACAAGTACGCCACGCATCTGCCGTCCGGCGACGAGCCGGTTCCGGACACCCTGCACACGCTGACCGAGCGTGAGGTGGAGGTGCTGAAGCTGGTGGCGCGTGGGCTGTCCAACGCCGAGATCGCCGCCGACCTGTTCGTCAGCGAGACCACGGTGAAGACCCATGTCGGGCACGTCCTCACCAAGCTGGGGCTGCGCGACCGGGTGCAGGCCGCGGTGTACGCGTACGAGAGCGGGCTGGTGCGTCCCGGCGCACAGTGAGCAACCGGCGGTGAGCGGTTCGCCGTACGACGGTGTGTCGTACAGCGAACCGCTCACGGTCAGGCCTTGCTGAGTTCCCAGAAGCGGAACACCGTCGAGGCGTCGAGGCAGTACTCCAGGCCGTACACGTCGTCCCGGACGACCGCGTACTGCTTGGCCTGCCAGACCGGCAGTACGGGGAGTTCCTCGGCGACGATGTCCTGGAGCCGGCCGAAGTCGTCGTCGGTCGCGGCGCGGTCGCTCTGGGCGGCGGTGCGCGGGATGAGCGTGCCGGTGATGGAGTGGTTGCTGTAGTTGTTGCTCAGCACGTTGCCCTTGCCGAAGAAGGGGGCCGTGAAGTTGTCGGCGTCCGGGTAGTCCGGGATCCAACCCTTCACGTACACGCCGTACTTGCCGTCGGCGATGTCCTTCTCGTACTGGTCGAAGGCGACGGACTGCACGTCGGCCTCGAACAGGCCGCTGGCGTTGAGCTGTTCGGCGATCGTCTTCAGCTCCTGGTCGGTGGCCGGCCCGTAGCGGGACGGGGTCGACCAGAGGGTCAGCTTGACCTTGCCGGTGACGCCGTCGGCCGCGAGGGCGGCGGCGGCCTTGGCCTTGGAGGGGCGGGCGCCGTAGGTGTCGAAGAAGGCCGTGTTGTGGCCCGCGATGCCCGCCGGGATGATCGAGTACAGCGGGGTGGCCGTGCCCTGGTAGACGTCCTTGATGAGGGCGTCGCGGTCGATCAGGTGGGCGATGGCCTTGCGGACACCGGCCTTTCCTGCGACCGGGTCGTCCATGTTGAAGACCAGGTGCTGGACCTCGGCGCTGGTGCCCTCGACGACCTCGACACCGGAGTCGGGCGAGCCGTTCTGGATGTCGGTGATGTCGCTCGAGGTGAGACCGCGGTAGGCGATGTCGACCTTGCTGTCGAGCAGGGCCTCCTTCAGGGCGCTCTGGTCGCCGTGGAAGAACTTCAGCGTCACGCCGGAGTTCTGCGGTTCGGCGGTGCCCTTGTAGTGCTCGTTGACCGAGAAGACGGCCTCGTCCTCGGTGAACGAGTCCAGCTTGTAGGGGCCGGAGCCGACCGCCTCGCCGTCCTTGCGGAGGCCGTTGGCGTCGTAGCTCTGCTGGTCGACGATGGAGCCGGCGCCCGAGGCTACCTTGCTCGGGAAGGTGGCGTCCGGGGTGTTGAGCTTGAAGACGACCGTCTTGTCGTCCGGCGCCTCGACCTTGTCGAGCATGGGGAACATGATCGCCGGGCCGGACTCGTCGTTGATCTTCAGCATGCGGTCGAAGGAGAACTTGACGTCCTCCGAGGTGAGCGCGTCACCGTTACTGAACTTCAGGCCGTCCTTCAGGGTGCACTTGTAGACCTTGGTCGACGTGTCGGTGAAGACGCACTGTTCGGCGGCCTCGGGCTGCGGCTCGGTGACGCCCTTGGGGAAGCTGAGCAGCGACTGGAAGACGTTGTTGAACAACAGCCAGGAGCCGGGGTCGTAGCCGGAGGCGGGGTCGGTGGCCAGGACGTCGTCGGACATCCCCATCACCACCGAGGAACCGGTCCCCTCGGAGTCACCGGATTGGGTGCCGCAGCCGGTCAGCAGGCCGGTGGCCAGCCCTGCCACGACGGGCAGGACCGGCCACTGGTTACGGATATTCACTTGCGAGTGCCTTGTCGTCGGTTTCGAAGAACCCCGGAGCCGTCGTCCCGGACCCCGGGCAGGGAGACCTCAGCCGCTCACGCCACGGCCGAGTTCCCACAACTGAAGAGTCGAGGAGGAGTTGAGCGCGTACGCGGTGCCCGTCACGTCGCCGCGGGCCGCGATGTACTGCTTGCCCTGCCACAGGGGCAGCACGGGTACGTCCTCGGCGACGATGTCCTGGATGTCCGTCAGGCTGGTCGACGCGGACAGCCGGTCGGCCTCGCGGCGGGACTCCGGGATGAGGGTGTTGCGGATCCGGCTGTTGGCGTACGGCGAACGGAGGGTGTTGTCCTTGTCGAGGAACGGCGCGAGGAAGTTGTCGGCGTCCGTGAAGTCCGGGAACCAGCCCATGCCGTAGACCTCATAGTCGCCCTTCTTCTCGGCCGGGCGGAAGGTGTCCCAGGGCTCGCCCTTGATGGTGACGTCGAACAGACCGCTGCCGTCGAGCTGCTTCTTGAGGACCTCGAACTCCTCCTTGGTGGCCGGACCGTAGTGGTCGGTCGTGTAGTGCAGCGTCAGCTTCACCGGCGTGGTGATGCCGGTCCGGGTCAGCAGGGACTTGGCCTTGGCCACGCTCGGGTCGCCGTACTTGTTGAAGAAGGCGTTGGAGTGGCCGGTGATGGTGGCCGGGACCAGCGAGTACAGCGGCTCGGCCTGGGTGCCGTAGACCTTGGAGACGAGTTCGCTGCGGTTGATGACCTGGGCCATCGCCTGGCGGACGGCCTTGGCCTTCACGGTCGGGGCGTCGGTGTCGAAGCCCAGGTAGCGGATCTCCAGGCCGGCCATCTCGACGAGGCCGATGCTGTCGTCCGAGTCGGCTGAGAGCTTCTGGATCTGCTCCGGCGACATGGTGCGCGTCATCACGTCGATGTCGCCCTTCTCGAGGGCGGTGCCCATGTCCTCGGCGCTGGTGAAGGCACGCAGCTCGACCTTGTCGTTGTTCACCTCCAGACTCCCCTTGTAGTTGGGGTTCTTGGTGAACACGGAGTTGACGAGGACGCCGTCCTTCTCCTCGGCCTGGAACGTGTACGGGCCGGAGCCGTCGATGTGGAAGCCGTCGCGCAGCTTGTCCTTGGGGTAGTCGTCCGGGTTGACGATGCCCGCGACCGAGGTGGTCAGCTTGTACGGGAAGGTGGCGTCGGCGGTGTTGAGGTGGAAGATCACCTCGCGGTCGCCCTGGGTCTCCACGGTGTCGAGGGTGGAGAGCAGGGCGGAGACCAGGCCGGTGTCGGCGTTGATCTTGATGGCGCGGTCGATGGAGTACTTCACGTCGGCCGCGGTGACGTCGTCGCCGTTCGCGAACTTCAGGCCCTCGCGCAGGGTGCAGGCGTAACGCTCGCTGCCGGTGTCGGTGAATCGGCAGCTCTCGGCGGCCTCGGGCACCGGGGCGCCGTCACCCTTCGGCAGGATCATCAGGGTCTGCACGGTCTGGCGCAGGATGTTCCAGAGGCCGACGTCGTAGGCGTAGGCCGGGTCGAGCGGGGCCGGGACCTCGCTGGAGGCGGTGAACCGGTCCGTGGTGCCGACGACGATGCCGTCGCCATCGCTCCCGCCGTCGGCCCCACCACAGGCGGCGAGCACCGGCGCGAGCAGGCCGACGACGGCCGGCAGCACCAAAGTCTTGCGGTTCATGCTCGAGTTTCTCCAGAGCTGTCAAGTCCGTGCACCCGGCATGCGGGGGTGTTCGCAGCGGCCCACGGGGTAAAGGCGATGTTCTCGCGACGAGATTAGTCCGCACCAGCAGGAGGGTTCGCAGTCACCGGAGTTGAGCCCCCATCACGCAGCGAAACCGGGTGTGGACACACCGAAAACCCGACAGCGGAAGGATTCGTGCGGCATCCCACTAATTGGGACACAAGGGTGCGCTCAGAACCCTCCAGCAAGGGTTGGCGCCACAGGAAAGACCGCCTGTCGACCCCTCATGAAGTGGCGAACGTCACCAACTGAACGGTCTTGGTGTGTGCCGGAATTCAGCCATCCGGCTCGGCTCGAATTCCTTCGGAGACGTACGGAGACGGGGGCGCGGAATGCCCCCGCTATCGGCCTTGCACACTGGGTGAACACGTCGCGTATTTCCGTCATCGGCCGCCGTCAGATCGACATCAGCCCGCGCAGAAATGCCAGATCGACCTGTTCGAGCGACGGCACGACGGTCCGCCGGGCGGCCGGGGAGATCGGCGCCACCGAGGGCACCGCCACCACATGGCAGCCCGCGGCCTCGGCCGCCGCGACGCCGGTCGCGGTGTCCTCGACGACCGCGCACCTGGCCGGATCGACGCCGAGCCCGGCCGCGGCGAACAGATACGGGTCCGGGTGCGGCTTGGTGCGCGGCACCTCGTCACCGGCGACCGTCAGCGCGAAGTGCTGGGTGCCGAGCGAGGTGAGGACCCGGTCGATGATGCGCCGGTGTGAGGCGGAGACCAGGGCCGTCGGGACCTCGTACTCGACCAGCTCGGTCAGCAACCGGGCGGCCCCCGGCATCAGCGGCAGGGCGCGGTCGATGCGGTCCTCGAAGCCCTGGTTGAGCAGCACGGTGAGCTCGGGCAGGGTGACGTCGGCGCCGGTGGCCTCGATCAGGAACCCCGCGCTGCGGGTCATCGGGCCGCCGACCACGACATGGCGCCAGGAGTCGTCAAGGGTGTGACCGAGGCCGGCGAAGATCTCGACCTCGACGTCCCACCAGAAACCCTCCGTGTCCACCAGGGTTCCGTCCATGTCGAGGAGCACGGCCTGCAGGGCAGAGCCTTCGCCCGTACGGGTTCCGAGCGCGGGGACCGTACTGGTCATCCTGGCGCACCTCCTTGAGGGACGATCAGGCCGGCTCCCACTAAGGGAGCCGGCCTGCGGTGGACCGACCAGTGTACGTCGTGCCGCGACGAAACGCCTCGTTTAACCGGAGTGCCCCGGGGCACATGGGAACAACGCCCCGGGGAC
>NZ_KQ949110.1:104964-108595 GCF_001514305.1 Streptomyces dysideae | reverse complement strand
CCCTTCTCAGCCCAAGTCGCCTCCTTCCACGCGGTCACGGCCTGCTCGTCGCGTTCGGCGACCCGCCGCGCGGGGACCTGCGGGCTGAAGCCGAGCCGGTGCATCAGCCGGGTGGCACCCGAGACGCTGTAGGAGACGTGGAACTTCCTGCCGATCAGCGTGGCCACCCTCGCCGCGGTCCACACCTGGTCCTCCACCCATCCATACGCGGTCGGCCCCTGCTCGAGATACTCGGCGAGCTTCTCCAAGCAGCGCGGCGACAGACGGCATCGCGACCCGCTCGGGCCACGGGAGGCCAGAGCCTCAAGACCGTCGTCCCGCCACAGCTGGTGCCACGGGTAGGCCGATTTCAGGCTCACCCGCAGGCGCCTTGCGACCTCCGGCGGCTTGATTTTCTGCTCGAACAGCTCGGCTGCCTGCATCCGTACCGTTTCCCGGCGATGCCGCCCCGCAGTGGTCAGCCCGCCCCCATCCGCATACCTCACACAGCACGGGATACAGCCACCGCTCCAGGCCCTTCAGGGACTTCGCAAAGATTCACCCTGACGAGCCGAAGTCAGTAAGGTCACGACGGCCTGGCTCCGCCGTCCCGACGGTCAGGCGCCGCAGGCCCCGTTTCCGCCGAGGCTGGTCATGGCGCGGTACAGCTGCTCCTCGGTGAGCGGCGGTGCCGGCAGCGGGTGGGCGCGGTCGGTTCGGAAGCCGTCGAGCAGAAGGTAGAGGTGGCGGCGCCAGGCGTCCGGGGCGATGGCGTGGGTGGCCTCGGTGACGCGGCTGTGCGACCAGATGACGAAGGCAAGGTCCTCGGGGGTGAGGTCGGGGCGCAGGCTGCCCTGCTCCTGCGCACGCGCGACGATGTGTACACCGAGTTCGCGGATGCGGGTCTGGGCGCCCGCCAGGCAGGCGCTCTCCGGCAACCGCATGGAGGCCAGGTCGTTGAACCCCCGGTCCTGTGACTGGAGTTCGCACATGGTCTCCAGGAAGTGGCACAGCCCCGCCCAGGCGTCGTCCATGGTGACGGCCTTCTCGGCGGCCTCCCGCCAGAGGGCCAGCTTCTTGGCGAAGGTCGCCTGCACCAGGTCCAGCCGGGTGGGGAAGTGCCGGTACAGCGTGCCGATGGCGACCCCGGCCCGCTTGGCCACCTGCTCCAGGGGGGCCTCCATGCCCTGCTCGGCGAAGCAGGAGCGGGCCGCGGTGAGCAGGGCCTCGCGATTGCGCTGCGCGTCGCGCCGCAGGGGGCGGGCAGGGGCCGGGTTCCCGGCGGAGGCGGACGGACGGTCGATGGCCATGTCCCTCAGCCTATCAACCGGAGGGGTGCCTCATATTCTCTGCTACGATCCAAGAACATGAGGCTGCCCTCGACTTTCAGTCCTGACCGCTGTCGGGGCGGGAGGTGCCCTCATCCATCCGGCCCGTCCGACCACAGGAGCACCACCCATGCCCGTCATCGCCGTCATCGGGGCAGGCCCAGGCCTGGGCCTGTCCATCGCCCGCCGCTTCGGAAGGGAGGGGTTCCAGGTCGCCCTGGTCGCCCGGACCCAGGACAAGCTCGACGCGCTCGCCGCACAGCTCGCCCAGGAGGGCATCGAGGCCGCGGGCTTCGCCGCGGACGTGACGCGTCCCGACTCGCTGCAGTCGGCGCTCGCCGCGGTCGCCGACCGGTTCGGGGCCGTCGACGTACTGGAGTACTCGCCCGCCGACCCCACGTTCGCCGGTGCCGCCGCCGTCGACGCCACGGCGCAGGACCTCCACAAGCAGCTCGACTACTACCTGTACGGAGCGGTTGCCGCGGTCCGTCAGGTGCTGCCCGCCATGCTCGAACGCGGCAGTGGCACCCTGCTGTTCTCCACGGGCGCCTCCTCCATCCGGCCGATGGGCGGCGCGTTCGGCAGCGTCGGCGTCGCGGCGGCGGCCCTGCGTAACTACGCCATGGCCCTGGGCGTCGACCTCGCCGAGCGCGGGGTGCACGCCGCGCACGTGGCGATCGGGGTGTTCATCGGCAGCGGTCCCGGCACCGAGCCCGAGACCATAGCCGAGCACTACTGGGACGCCTACACCAAGCGCGACCAGGCAGAGATCGTCCACACTGTCCCCGGCGGCATCTGGTGAGCACCTCCGGCACACCCGCGGCGAACGCGGCCAGGTCACCCTTGGTGAAGTTCTTCCGAGCCGCCAACAAGGTCGTACGGCCGCTGCTCGCCTCCCGCTTCCACAAGCCGCTGAGCGGGCGCCTGATGCTGCTCACGTACAAGGGGCACAGGACGGGTCGCCAATTCACGGTCCCCATCGGCTACTTCGACTGGGATCCCGGCACGGTGCTCGCCATGTCCTCCCAGCTCGGCTGGATCCCCAGCATGCGCGAAGGGTCCGCCGTCCGGCTGCGCATCCGGGGCCAGGACCACGGCGCCGTACCGACGGTCGTCGAGGACCCTGAGGAAGTCGCCGCCCTGCTGGGTGAGTTCGGCCGGCGCAAAGGCCCGAAGGCCGCCAAGGGGCTGATGCTCGGCCTCCCAGGCGATCGGCAGCCCAGCGACGACGAGCTGCGCACGGCCGCCGCGAAGACCCGCTTGGTCTGCTTCCGGATGGAGCCCGAGCGGCCGGGCCGGTAGCACTCGACCGGCTGATGCGGTCGACGGAGTTCCCCATCCCAGACACGCATCGCAGTTCTTGTGACACGTACCAGGCTTGGGAAACGGTCAGCGCCGCGACCGCCTCGCGCGTCAGGTGATGCTGGTGGGGAGGCTCCGGACGGGGCTGGGCTGGGTGCTGTTGTCGGTGCGCCGGTCCAGCTCGGTGCGGAGTTCGTGGATGACCTGGGCGTAGACGGCGATGCGCTAGCGGAGCCGGCCGTTGTCTTTCCTCAGGGCGCGGGCGGCGGCTTCGGCGGCTGCTGCGCGGGCGTGCAGATGCTGGAACGCGGGCGGGATGCCGTTCGCCTCGGACTTTCGGCGGGTGAACTCTTCTTTCAGGTCGACGTGCTTGTGCGTGAGGACCCAGCGCTTGACGCCTGCCTCGGCGGCGAGTTGAAGCGTGGTGAGCGCCCCAGTGGACCGGGTTGGACGGCCGTCGAGCAGCCGCTGGATCGCTGCGGTGATGGCGTCGCGGTCAGTGGCCATCGTGGTCTCCAGTGTGGTCGTGGGCGGTGACGATGCGTTCCAGGCGGTCGAGTTCGTGCTGTTCGCGGGCGTGGCGGAAGACGGGAGCCAGCGGGTCGTCGACGAGCGGCCGTAGCCGCTCGATCTGAACGTGGACGCGTTCGATGTCGCGGTCGGTCCGCGCGATGTTGACGCAGTTCGGGCGGCAGTCGTCGAGATCGGGGGTGCGGCGGGTGCCGTCCTCCTCGCTGCGTAGGCGGCAGGCTGCTCTTTTCGGGTCCAGGACGCAGGTCATGCCCTTGCCGGGGAAGATCTGCAAGTCTGGGTTGGCGAGCATGGCGTTGGCGTGCCGCTTGGTGCGCAGGACTCGGCCGGCGAAGCGCGTGGCGGCCTGGACGCGGTGCCGGTAGGTCTCGGCTGCCGGGCCGCTGACCTGCTCGCCTTCACGTAGGCGCTCGTGTGCGTCGGCGAGAGTGTCCAACCGGGCCAGCCAGTCCTCAAACGCGAGGTCGTCGGGGAAACCCGAGGCGTAGCTT
>NZ_KQ949110.1:0-104294 GCF_001514305.1 Streptomyces dysideae | reverse complement strand
CAACTGTGCGAGCGGGATGGCGGTGTCGGGTGCGTCGATCCATCTGGCGTCGGTGAGGTCGGTCAAGCGGAGGCTGGTCCGGCCGGCCAGCGGGTGCTGATCGGGCAGCGCGACGGCCAGCGGTTGCTCGGTGACGGCCATCGCCGTGAGTGGGCCGACGTCGGGGAGGTGGAGTGGGTCGTTGGGAGCGGCCATGCCGTCGACAAGGCCGAGGTCCAGGGCTGCGGTCGCGACTTCGCGGGTGATGGCCTCGCGACCAACGACACGCACCGTCACCTCCAAAAGGGGCTGTGTCTGGCGCATGTCTGCAAGCGTCCCGGTGAGCTGTGACGTCATGGCCAGCGGTGAGACGCCGATGACGATGCGGGCGGCGGGTGCTGCGGTCAGGCGCGCGATGTCCGCGCGGGCGGCGTCCAGTCGCAGCAGCAGCGGCCCGGCGTGCTCGAGCAGCCGGACGCCGACACCCGTCGCAGAGACCGGACGCCGCTGCAGCAGGACTGCTCCGAGGTCGCTCTCGAGCGCGGCGATGTGCTGGGACACCGCCGACTGGGTGTAGCCCAGTTCGCGGGCCGCCTCGGAGAAGGATCCGCAGCGTGCCACGGCCACGAACGTGCGGAGAAGGTGCGGATCCATGTCCATCAGTATCGCTAATGGAAGGGTCACAGATCATCGTTGGTGCTGGACTCGGTTGCCGGCGCAGGATGTCTGCATGCCTGAGCCTTTGAATATTTCGACAGCCCGTGTCGCGCTGGTGGGCGACCGCTCGCCCAGCGTGCGAGCCCACGCCCGTATCCCCGGTCTTCTCGACGCACTGGCCCAGCGCGACCAACTGGTCCTGGATGCGTACTGGGTCCCGACGCAGGACGCAGAATCCGCCGGCGCCCTTGCCGGGTTCGATGCCATCTGGCTGGTGCCCGGCAGCCCGTATCGCAGCGAGGCCGGGGCAATCGCGGCGGCCCGCATCGCGCGTGAGCAGGGGATCCCGTTTCTGGGCACCTGTGGTGGCTTCCAGCACGCGGTCCTGGAGTTCGCGCGCGACGTGTGCGGGCTCTCCGGCGTTGACCATGCGGAGAATCAACCGGAGGCGGACGACTTGCTGATCGTCCCGCTGGCATGCTCCCTGGTCGGTCACGAAGGCGCGGTCAAGGTAGAGGCAGGATCATTGGCGGAGCGTGTCCTGGGAGCTGAGCGGACTGTCGAGCGGTACCACTGCTCGTATGGCCTCAGGCCGGTCTATCTGGATGTGCTGCGTGCGCACGGACTGCGCTTCAGCGGCGTTGACGAGGCGGGTGACGTGCGTATTGCCGAGCTGCCGGGCCACCCGTTCTTCCTCGCCACCTTGTTCCAGCCGGAGCTCGCGGGAGACGGCACCCGGCCCCACCCGATCATCCAGGCGCTGGCCGCAGCAGCGGTCGACCATGCCGCCAGGGGCTCTGCGCCGACGCTCACCTGAGCTGAGCCGGTTACGGCTCGTGCGTGGACATGGTGCCGTCCCTGCGCCGACTGACGTCGGCGGCGTAGGCGGCCCAGTCCCCGGCGGATGCTTGCTGCCACTGGACGGCGACTTTGATGTGGACCCCGAGCATTCGGGCGAGGATCGCGGCGGGGACTTCGGTGGCGAGGGTGAACAGCGCGGTGGAGCGGTCCTGCTTGGGCCGGATCCCGATCTTGTGGAGGCGCTGGCCGATCCGGTCGTTGTCGTTGGAGACCTTCGGCCGCGAGTGCGATGATGAACTGCGCGAGTTGCTGCACGACACAGATCTGGCCCGCCACTACCCTCCCGCGTTGGAGACCACCCTCGCCTCGGACGAGGCGAACCGTGCCGCCGTGCAGGCCCTCGATGAACCGGCGGCCCGGGAGCTGGCCGTCGCGGTCGCCAGAGCGCTCATGGCCGGCGCACTGGCCCGGGCCGGCGCCGACGCGGAGTGCACCGGCGCCGAGCGGGACCGCATGGTCGAAGTGATCACGGCCAGGCTGGGCGGCGACGCGCGGATGCCTGGCGGCCGGGCGGCGGCGTTGCTCGGGAAGCTCGCCCTACGCGTGACGACCCAGCCCGCCCTCAACCTGTGGCGGGGGCCTATCACAGGAGGAGCCACCCCGTTCCTCGGTGACATCCTCCGCTACCAGGCCAGGGGGCAGGCCCTGCGCGACCACCTGCACCGTGCGATCACCGCCGACGACGGACCGACCGTGCTGATCGGACACAGCCTCGGCGGTGTCGCGCTCGTCGACCTGCTTGCGCAGAGCGCCGCATGTGGAGCGCCCGTCCGGGGACCCCTGCTCCTGGTGACTGTCGGCTCCCAGGCCCCCTTCCTGCACGAACTGGGCGCCCTCGCCGGGCTGGATCCGGACGACTCCCTGCCCGACGGCTTCCCCCGCTGGCTGAACGTCTACGACCGGCAGGACATGCTTGCCTTCCTCGCGGAACCAGTCTTCCCCGGCGACGCCAGGGTCACCGACCACGAGGTGAGCAGCCGCCAGCCGTTCCCCCTGTGCCACAGCGCGTACTGGAAGACCGGCGGTGTCTACGACGGAATTGCGCGAGCCGTGGCGGAGATTGAGTGACCGACCTGAACAGCATCCTCCCTGAGACCCTGTGCCCGGAGCGGACGTTCGCGTTCGTCGTCGGCGTCGAGCAGTACGAGCTCAGCCCGGGCTGGAACCTGCGAGGCGCGGCGCGCGACGCCCTGAGGTTCGCCCAGTGGCTCACCGGCCCGGGACAGGTGCCGCCGGACAACGTCCGGCTTCTGCTGTCGCCCCTGGACCTGCAGTGCTTGGACTGGTCGGCCACCCCGCAGCTCGCCGCCCTACAGGACCGATGGAGACCCGCCACCGAAGAGAACGTACGCAACGCGCTGTTCCGCGAACTCGCCGAGTGCGACGGCGACATGCTGTGGATCTACTGGGCCGGGCACGGCTTCCTTCGGAAGAGACAGATGATGCTGCCGTGCGCCGACGCTCATCGTGGGGAGATCCGACACCTCAACCTTGACTCCGCCCTGCACTGGTGGCGCACCGACCTGGTGAAGAGCCGCTGCTTCCCGCTTCAGGCGGCCCTGGTCGACGCCTGCCGCGTCGAGGTACCGCGAGGCAGCGCCCTGAACTTCGGCAGTATCGACTACGGGGGCGGCACCCTCCAGGCCGGACGGCGCCAGTTCGAGCTGTACGCCTCCCGCGAGGGCGAGGCCGCGAAGAACGACGCGGAACGCGCAGCGGGCCAGTTCACCGACGTGCTGCTCAGCGAACTCGCGGACCGGACCCTGCTCGACTCCGTGGCCAGCCTTCCGGACATCGCCCGCCGGATCCATCGGCGCTTCGAGGAACTGCGCCGCAACAATGAGGGCTGGCAGCTTCCGCAGTTCATCCGGGATCGTGACTGGGCCGAGTGCTCCTTCCTCGACGGGCCGCAACCTCTCCCGCCAGCTGCCGCCCGGCTCGACCAGCTCGCTTGGGACGGCCTCGGAGCGGTGTTCGCGGACCGCACCCTGCCCCGTGACACCTACGACGCCTACGCTTGGGCGTTCACGGTCACCGGGTGCGCGGCTCCGGTCCACGAGGGGCTGCCCGGACAAAGCCTGATCGACATCGCCAGTGACCTCGACGAACGGCAGGGGCGCCGGCCGGATACCCCGCTTACCCTGCCGTTCGTGCGCTTCCTGGCCGACCGCGTCCGGGATACCGATCCGGACTGGGCCACCAGGCTGTGTTCGTGGGTGGAGCAGACCCGTCAGCGGTTGGGCGCACAGCCCCTCCAGCCGCCCCCGCCCTCGGCCCGCAGCACTGTGCTGCACCTGCGCCTGGATCCCGCTCCCGACAGCGAGGACTTCCATGTGGCGCGCATGTGGCTGCGCCGGGACACCACCGCCACGGTGATCTGGGAGTCGCAGGGCCCATTGACCCTCGATCAGGTCCGCGAGGAGCTGGGCCGCCAACTCAGGTGTACGGCACATGCGTTCGGCGCCGCGTCGGCCCCGGACGCGCACACCTGCGTCGAACGCGTCGAGTTCCATGTGCCGTTCGAGCTGCTTGAGGTCCCCTTCGACCAGTGGGCCATGCCCGCCCGGCGAGGCCGGACCCGCCCTCTCGGAGTCCTGTACCAAGTCGTCGTCCGCTGTCCGGAGGAACGGCAGGATGCCCGAGCGGCCTGGCTGCGCAAGTGGAGCTGGCTGCGGACCCAGGGCGGTCGGTTCCCGGACTCCGTCAGCGTGGTGACGGACCATCAGATTACCGACATGCTCGGCGTCAACCTCGGCATCGCGGAGGCACCCGCCTGCGTGGTGGCCTCGGGCAGCCGTACGGCGGACGTGCTCGACGCGACACTGGAGGGCGGTGTACCGGTAACTGTGTGGTGGCGCGACGGTGGCCCGGCGGCGCGCGGTGCCGAAGAACCGGAACTGGCCGCGCTGCTCGACCCCGCCGACGATGGCACACCGACGACGAACGTGCTGACCCTGCCCCGGCAGGTCCACGCCCTGCGCCGCACCCGGGCCTCGGTCGACACCGAAAGCCGGCTGGCGCTGCTGTGGGACGATCCCGACCACACGATGGACGTCCGGTCCCTGCACGGCTCGGCGGCAGCGGACCCAACCCGACCATAAACCAGGGGGTGCCTCGATGGCGGGGACGGCGAAGGACTGGTGGCTCTACCAGGGGACTGGTGACACGACGGAGCGCCGCGAACGGCTGAAGGCCACACCCGCACCGCCGTGGAGGGAGTTCACCGACACATCCGATCCCTTGTGCCCGCCACCTGTCAGTCCTCTCTCTAGTTACGACATGAACATGGCCTTGAAGTGCACTGCTTAGAGTTCATCGAGGATACTTTGGTTCGGTGTTTGACCTGGGATGGTATGGCTAAGTTGCTCGACCTCTGGTCTCGCTTAGGTTCGCTGAACTGCTGTGCTGTGGTTACCCCGAGGATGTTGGAGATGGAGAGAGGATTTCCTTGGGAGCGCGTCGACTGACGCCATGTCAAAATGTACCCTTTGGGTGATTACTCCGATCTTTCTGGTATGTCGAATCCCCTGTTGGCATGAGGCTGCTGCCCCCGCGTCCGGACGTAGGTGCGCTGCTGCTCGGGGTGGGTGGTCGGGGTCGGGCGGTGCGGGTGGAGGAGATGGTCTTGTTGCGGAAGGCGGAGACCACACTGTTCCGGTCGGACCGGGATCTCATCGTTGAACACGGGTGGAGTGGGTGAGGTCGAACAGGTCGCGGATCGACTGCCGTTGCAGGAGGCACGTGAGCTTGTCGGCGAGGATCTCCTCTAGGTGCATCACCGTCAGGTCCGCGGCGCAGTCGGAGCGGTCGCTGAGGCCCACGAGGGCACCTGATCCGCGCGGGCACCCGACCGCACGGGTCGGCTCCAGCACCCAGGTGCGGCGGGCGGCCGGCAGGCAGCGGTGTGCACGCGGACCGCTTCATTCGGTAGCTTCGGTCGCCGCCCGGTCCGCGGGCGGCGACCAAAGCCGACCCGTATCCGCGGCCGCCGAACCGGGCGGTGCGCCGCGAACGCCGAGGAGCGAGATGCAGTTACGCCCCCATCAGCGCGAGGCCCTGGAAGCGATCGAGGCCGGTGCCCGCGCGGGCCTGCGGAGGATGACGGTGGTCTCCGCGAGCGGCAGCGGCAAGACCTTGATCGCCCAGCGTGCCGCCGAATCGGTCGCGCCGACCGGCGCGACCGTGGTGCTGGTGCCCACCAAGGCACTGGTCGTGCAGACCGCCTTGAAATGGCGCGAAGCCGGCTACCGCGGCCTGCTGTTCGGCCTGTGCTCCCTGTCCCAGCACGACAGCGGCATCCCCTGGCAGACCGTACGCATGACCAGCGATCCCGGCACGATCCTGCCCGCCGTCCAACAGCGGCGCGGTGCCGCGACCGTGATCGTGACCTATGCCTCCCTGCGTCACCTGACCGACGCCCGCGCGCTCGGCGCCATCCGCTGGGACCTGCTGATAGCCGACGAGGCGCACCGCACGTGCGCCGGCTTCGCGGACGGCTGGGGAGCCGTCCACGACGACACCCTGATCCGTGCCACCACCCGCCTGTACATGACCGCGACCCCCAGGATCTGGGCCGCCCGCACCGGCACTGCCCAGGACACCGGTCGCGTCCCGCTGGCCACCATGGAGCACCAGGAGGTGTTCGGCCCGATCGTCTACCGCCTGGGCCTGGCCGACGCCATCGCGCGTGGCATCGTCGCCGACTACCAGGTCCTGGTCGTCACCGTCGACGACACCGACCGCGACCTGCTCGCCATCCTCAACGACCCCCACCCCGCCGGCAGCGCCCACCTGGACGGACTGCGCAACGCCGCCGTCCAAGTCGCCCTCCTGCGCGCCGTCGCCGAACACAGGCTCCGGCGCATCCTCGCGTTCCACAACCGCGTCGAAGCCGCCGACGGCTTCGCCCGCACCCTGCCCACCACCGCCGCCAAGGTCCACGAACCGCTGCGCCGCACGCAGCTGTGGTCCCACGCCGTCACCGGCGAGCAGAACGACACCCTCAACCAGTCCCTGCTGGCCGCCTTCGACGACCCGGCCCACGACGTCGCCGTCCTGTCCAACGCCCGCCTCCTGAACGAGGGCGTCGACCTTCCCGACCTGGACGGCGTCGTCTTCGCCGCTCCCCGCTACAGCACCATCGACGCCGTCCAAGGCGTCTCCCGGGGCCTTCGCCAGCCGCCGGGCGCAGGCAAACTGTCGTCACCCGGTCTTTCTGAGTGTTGCTGTGGCTGTGAGCTGGGGCTTCTCAGTTCCTCTGGGTGATGTTCGTGGTGCCTTTGGGGTGCTTGGAGTGTGGGGCTGGGTGATGCGGTGTCTGCCTGACCTGCGCGTACGTGGGTGTGTGCAGGTTGATCGAGCAGGGTGCAGTTCCAGTGAGCTGCTACTCGTTAAGACAGGTCAGGCGGTATCGGGGTTGGTGAGGTCGTCGAGGGTGGATCTATCGGCTGTGCTTGTGTGCTTATTCGTCGCTGGTGCTGCCGGTCTGCGGTTCGAGGTCGATTTCGTGTAGGGCCAGGATGAGGTGGCTTTCGACGTCTGTGGTGGCCTCGAGGGTTGCCTGCAGTTCCTGCCGGCCACGGTCGAGGAGCGTGTCGACTGAGGGGCTGACGGGGGGCGCGGGGGGAAGGGCGGCGGCATACAAGGCGGCTGTCAGCCTGCCGTCGACGTCGGTGGTCGTGTCCAACGCGTTGGTCAGGCGCTGCATGGCCGAGGCCAGCACGCCATCTACCGGTTGGGCGGCACTGCGCCTGGGCGAGTTGCTCACAGCGCACCTCCTTCGTCCTGTTCCTGGAGCATGCGCTCGAGGCTGTGACGCGCCCGGCGCAGGTTCTGCCGGACGTTGGCGCTCGGGACTCCCAGTGCTTCGGCCGTCTGTGTGGGCGTTGCCCCGTCGATCTCGAAGGCCATTACCGTGCGCTGCAGAACAGGAAGCCGCCGCAGCAGCTGCACGAGGTCGATCTGCTCGGCGATGTCGTTGCATGGGGCAGGCACGCCCGCTTCAGGCAGGTCGGCGGGATCCCAGGACCAGGTTCTTTCCTTGCCTTTGGCCTTGAGCCACATGCGCCAGGCGGTGGTCCGCAGCCAGGCCTCGGGGTGTGTCACTGACTCCCAGGCCCGGGCCAGTTGCACGAAGGCGCTCTGCACAGCGTCCTCAGCGTCGTGCCGACTCGCACCGGCGGCGATCAGGAATCCGACGGTCGGAACGAAGCGGACTCGGAAGAGGGCCCCGTACTGCTGTTCCTGTTCGAGTGACAGACCCTGCTGCTCCTTGGGCTGCCTGGGCCGTTCTTCGACAAGCAGCCCGGTGTCCCGCTCGGGCTCGGCACGTGTGCTCTGCAGCAGCGCACGCCAGGACTTGACGGTGGGACGCCTGCGAAGCAGGGCGAGCCGTTCTCGTTCGGTCATGCCGCCCCACACGCCGAACTCGACTCGATTGTCGAGTGCGTCGGCGAGGCACTCAGTTCTCACGGGGCAGCCGGTGCACACCACCTTGGACCGGTCCTGTGCCGTTGACTGCACGAACAACTCGTCCGGATCAGCAGTACGGCAGGCCGCCTGTGCCGACCATTCATTCACCCACGATGGCACTGCCGCCCCCTTGCTTCCCAGCCGCCCGTGGGCCGCCGACTTCAATGGTGATCTTGTCGTGTTCGTCCATGACCCGGCTGCCGCTGGGCAGTCCCCGGATCATTTCGCTGCGATGCCTGCTGCGGGTACGGGCCATGCTGGTGCGGCCGTGCACCCGGATCCACATCCGCAGCACGCTGGTGAGGTATCCGGCCCCGGCGGCGAGGGCTGCAATCTCATACTCCGGCATCGCTGGGGCTCCTGATCGGTGAACGCGGGCTCGTCTTTCGAGGGTGAGTGCCTGTGAGGGGACCGTTGCGTGACCTCGATGCCAGAACTTTTTTGAGTTTCTTCCTTCCGGCCATGCAGAGCAGGGCAGTTGGGCATGCCGGGCCGAGCAGCTGTGGCCGCGTCAGTTCATGCGGGAAGGATGCCCACCGCGGAGAGAAGCTCCTGCTGGGTGGTGTGGAGGGTGGTCCATCGGGTGCGTTGCCGCTCAGTCCACCGCTGGAGGGCGGGGGAGTAGGGCTGGCCGGTGTGGTGGTGCAACTTCGCCTGCTGGTAGGTGCGTTGCCAGATGCTGGGCCAGGGTGCGTTCCACCAGGGGTCGAGGTCCTCAAGGACTCGGCTGGTGGTGGGGGAGAGGCGGCCTTGGCGGGCTGCGCGGCGTTTTTGCACCAGCCATCTGCCGAGGGGGAAGCCGTCGTGGTGGGTGTCTGCGCTGGGGGAGAGGTGGCCGTTCAGGGCGGCGTAGGCGCGGGCGTGGGCGAGGCCTGGGCTTATGGGGTAGACGCGGCTGGTCCGGCGGCGGGCGGCGGCTTCGGGGGTGATGTCCAGGTCGGTCAGGAGTTGTTGCTGTTGGGGGCGTAGGTGGGGCCAGGCGGCGTGTTGTGCTCTGATCCAGGTTCGTACGTCGGCCGGGACACCGTGGGGGCGGGTTTGTGTGGTGCGGGCGCGGGCGCAGGCGCGCTGCCAGGCCAGGTCCCAGGGCGGGTTCCACCACGGGTCGATCGCGGCGAGGGCCTGGTGGCGGGCGCTGGGGGTGGTCTCGCGTCGGGCCTGTTGGCGTTGGTCGTTGAGCCAGCGGCCGAGAGGGAAGCCGTCGTGGACGGTGGAGTAGGACACGGCCAGGGTGTGGTGGGTGTCGGCGTAGTCGCGGGCGTGGGCGAGGGCGGTTTCTGCGTAGGGGTTGAGGGGCCGGGTGCGGGCGCTGTCGCGGGTGAGGCCGATGTCGGCCAGGAGGCGCTGCTGGCCGGGGTGGAGGTCGTCGTGGTGGTTGCGTTGTGTGCGTAGCCAGGTGCGCTGGGCGGGGGCG
Organism: Streptomyces dysideae; assembly: GCF_001514305.1. Taxonomy (GTDB): domain Bacteria; phylum Actinomycetota; class Actinomycetes; order Streptomycetales; family Streptomycetaceae; genus Streptomyces; species Streptomyces dysideae. Next base: position 94,912 of record NZ_KQ949110.1, on the reverse strand, counting down.
AAGCTGCGGAAGTGGTGGTCGGCGTCGAGCCGGTGGCCGGCCTTGATCTGGTCGTGGATGTGCTGCCAGGCGCGCTGCCATGCCAGGCTCCAGGACGGGCACCACCAAGGGTCGATCCCGGTCAGGGCCTTCGCTGCGGCAGACAGAAGGGCGCCCCGGTCGGCGTCGGTACGGGCGTGCTGGCGTTGCCGGCGCAGCCACCGCCCGAGCTGGAAGCCGTCGTGGACGGTGTCGACTGCGGCGGCGAGGGTGCCGTGGATGGCGTGGTAGGAGCGTGCGTAGCCCAGGGCGGTGGCGAAGTCGGCCTCGTTTTCGGCGGGCCGGGCGGCGGCGCCGTGGGCCTGGGCCGCGGTGATTCCGATGCGGGCGAGCAGGTCGTGCTGGTCGGGTTGGAGGGTGTCGTACTGGGCGCACTGGGTGGTCAGCCACGTGGCGAGTGCGCTGGTGGTGCCGGGGAACCCGGCCGCGGTATCCAGGACGTGACCGCCGTCGACGTGGGTGCGTGCCTGGTGCCAGGAGCGCTGCCATTCCAGCGTCCAGGGCGGGTTCCACCAGGGGTCGATCGCCGACAGTGCCAGCGCGCGGGGGGAGGGGGTGCCGTGACGTAGCTGGTGGGCGCGGTCTTTGCTGCGCTGGTTGGACAGCCACTGCCCCAGCTTCAGCCCGTCCTGGATGGTGTCGGTGGTCGCGGTCACCAGCGTGCCGTGGGTGTCGGCGTAGGCGCGGGCGCAGGCGAGGACGCGCTGGAAGTGGGTGGCCATGTGCTTGCGGCGGGGCCGGGCCGCCTGTACGGCTTCGTGGGTGAGGCCGATGTCGGTCAGGAGGCGCTGCTGGCCGGGGTGCAGGTGGTCGTAGCCGGTGCACTGGTTGTAGAGCCATTCGCCCAGGCCGAAGCCGGTGGTGGGGAAGCCGTGTTCGGGCCGCAGGGTTCCGCGGGCGCGGCTGTGGTCGCGGGCCTGGTAGTAGAAGCGCTGCCACATCACCGTCCACGGCGGCCGCCACCACGGATCCAGTGCCTCGAGTTCCGCGACGTGTTCGGGTGGCATCGCGGGGAATTTCCGGTGGTTCGACAGCCACCGGCCCAGGGCAAAGCCGTTGAACCGGCTGTGGATCGGTGCGGCGAGATGGCCGTGGACGGCGGCGTAGGCGCGGGCGTGTGCCAGGCCGGTGGTGAAGGCCTGGTCCGAGGTATGCCGAAGCCCCAGGTGCAGCCGCGTTGCGCCCGCGGCCTTCTCCGGCTGCTGTGCGGCGTCGCGGTAGGCGGTGAGTTCGCGGGCGATGGGCCGGGGCCGGTGCGCCATGTGCAGCGTCCACCGCCGGTCGGCGACAGCTGCGTCCGCGTCGGCCCGTACGCAGTGCTGCACCCAGAGCAGCAAAGGACCGGCCGAGGTCGAGGCGATCCGCTCGGCAAGCCACGGCCGGTTCGTGGCCCGCGCCAACTGGCTGACCAGGGCAGGGGTGTGGGCAAGCGTGTGGGGCAGGTGTCCGCCTGTGTCGGCGAGCAGCCGCTGTCTGGTGCGTTCGCTGGTGAGGACCGAGGTGAGGGCGACGGTCTCCGGGTAGGTGACCGCGTCCCGGGCCAGCAGCCGCCACCAGCCCGGATCAGCCCCTGGCGCCGCGAGCTGCAGTGCCCGGCGCGGCCACTGCTCTTCTTCGGGCCACTGCTGCGCCCACCAGGAGACGATCACGGCATGCGCGACCTCGAACGCGCGGGCGGCGTCCGGTCGATGGCGCAGCAGATCCAGATGCCGCCGGTGCGCCGCGGCCATCTGCGGCAGCTCCGCCAGGTCGACCTGTTCGGTGTCGGCCGGCCCGCCGTCGATCCAGTGGGTGCCGAGCATCCAGCGCCGGTGGCGCGGGCAGATCCGGGTGTGCGGCTGCAGATACACCCGGGCGGGCTTGGTACGTCCGGTGCGTGCGGCCGTGCACAGCCGGCATCCTTCCCCCGCGGACGGCACCACGGCCCCGAAGCGGAACCGCCCGGCTGCACCCGCCCCGTCCGGCGAGACGGGCTCTTGGGCGGTCCAGGCGGGCAGGGCCCGCTGAAGGATCTCCTCGGGCACGCGGCAGAACGCCGATATGCGGGCGCGGGCTTCGGCGTTGAGGTACACCTCGCCGTCCGTCCGGTAGCCCTTGAACAGGCCTCCGCCGACCTGGAGGAGTGCCGGGATGAGGTCTCTGACCCCGAGGCGGTAGCGGTCGGCCAGCCGGTCCAGGTACGACAGGTTCGTCTCGCCCTGCAGCGGCGCGAGCCGCACCGGCCCCGGACGTGCCGCAGCCGTACGCGGCGGCTGCGGCTGTGGTGAAGGAAAGTCATGCATCAGGGAGCAGAAGTCGTTCCTGGCGGGGTCGGATGTACCGGCATCCGACATGGCCAAACGGGGAATCGGTAGGGACGGTTGAGGCAGACACCGCCGGTCAGGGCTGGCGTTGCGAGGGCATCCGGTGGCGGTGTGGTGCCCGGGCCCGTTGTTCGGCGGCGCTGTCGAGTTCGATCTGTTCGAGCAGTTTCTTGGTGATCTTCTCGGTGCCGTCCAGCAGGGACACGAGGGCGGCTTCGCGGATGAGGTGGGAGAGGCTGCCCATCCGGCCGCCGGTGCGGGCGTGCAGGTAGGCGGCGTGTGTGACCAGCGTGCCGGGCCGGTGCCGGCGCAGCCGCAGGGCGCTGTCCATGCCGTGCACCAGGTCGTGCCAGATCTGCTTGTCGTCCGGGCTGCCGTAGCGCAGCGGCTGGTTGCGCACGATTTTGAAGCGGCCGGCGAGCTGGGAGCCGCGCACGCCGGTCAGCAGCGGCGAGGATTCGACGTCGATGCCGGAGTAGACGAAGGTCGCCGGGATGCGCTCGCCGAGGTACTTCAGCTGGTCGGAGGTCTCGGCGCCAGCCCGGCTGCGGGTGTCCATCAGGTGTACGTCGTCGACCAGGACCAGCTGGGTGCCCATCTCGCACAGCAGCTCGCACACGGCGTTGGTGATCTGGATCTGGTTCATCCGCTCCAGCATCGGCAGGCCGAGGAAGCGGGCGAACTCGCTGATGAGCATCTTCGGGGTGGAGGACGGCGGCACCGTGATGAACAAAACCGGCAGACGCCCGTCCTGGTTCGGGTGGCGGCGCCGGTCGGCGAGTTCGACGGTGCGCCCGAGCTGCTGCATCGCGGTGGTCTTCCCGGTGGTGGCCGGCCCGGAGATGATCAGGCCGCGTCTGGCTCCGCCCTGCTGGCCGCGGTTGAGCAGCAGCAGGCGGCGTACCGCGGTGGAGATGGTGTCCATGGCGGGGGTTTTCAGCACCACGAACCGTGCGTGGTAGTCCTCCCGTTGCTCCAGCGTCCATTCCTGGTCGTCGGCGTCCCGTGCCGGTGCGTGGGGCGTGTCGACGAACTGCTGCCATCCGTCCCACGTGGTCAGCGGACTGAAAGTGCTCGTGGTGGCGGGCTGGGCCGCTGTCACCATGCCTGGGCCTCCTGGTACGGGTCGTAGATGCGCATGCCGCCCGCCCCGGCGGCGTCCACGGTCTGCTCGGCGGCCTGGTCCTGGGTCGTTTCGGCCGTCGGCTCGGATGCTTCGGCCTCATCCGCGTGGGCTGCCGCGGCGTCCTGGCCGTCGGCGAGGGCGGCGAGAAGGTAGTCCTCGTCGTCCTGGTTGTCCTCGATGTCGTCCAGGCTGTCGTCGGCGTCCCAGCCGTCGGCATCCTGAAGCGGGACGGTGAAGGAACCGGGCAGCCCGAACGAGGCCCCCGGCGCGAGAGGCGCAGGCCACTGCTGCGGGGTGGTGGCGGGGGAGGGATCGGTCATCTGCGCGGCCGCCTGGGCCCGGGCGGCTACCGTCCGCTCTCGCCTGCTGCCCAGTCCCTGGCTGGCACGGCGCAGCAGCGCATCGAGTGCCTGGGCGATCGCCGCCTCGTGCTCTTCACGGCCATGCCGGCGTTCCACGGTGCGGCGGACGTGGTCGAAGGTGAACGCGGTGAACGGGCGCCTGACCGCCCCTGCGTGGACCCACGGCACCTCGAGCCATCCCTCGGGCAGGCGCACCCACACCCGGTTCGGATCGTAGGGGTTGTGGTGGACCTCCCACCGTCCGTTCTTGTCCGCCCGCGGTGAGCGGCGGCGCCGGTAGGGGTTCAGGCCGGGGTGGTCGTAGGTGCGGTAGCCGAAGCGGACGCCGTAGTCGTTGACGGCCTGCCACCGAAGAGGCAGCAGCTCGACGTAATCGTCGGCGGACAAGGGCACCGGTACATGCCCGGTCACCGCCACCAAAGCCGCCCACATCTCGTTCGGGGAGACGGCGACCCGCGGCATCATCGGGTGCCGCAGCGCCTCGTGCCGACGCTCCTGCCACCCGCAGATGACCCACTCGTCCAGCAGTTCCTGAAGCTGCGTCAGGCTCCAGCAGGCATCCTGCTCCGCGGCCGCGCCCCGCTGGGAGACATCGGAGCCGGTGTGGCCCGGCAGGTACTGGCTGAACCCGTCGGCAATCGCGCGGAAGGTCCGCTCCACGTTCCCCTTCGCCGGGCCGTTCGCCGGCGGCACCGGCTGCACCGACACCCCCAGGCTCTCGCACGCCGAGACGAACGACGCCGACACATACACCCGGCCCTGGTCCACGACCACCGTCTCCGGCATGATCACCGGCCGGGCGGCAGCCTGCTCCAGCCGCGCGTCCAACGCGATCAGCCGCTCGTAGGGGATGACCGACCGCTGCATGGACAGTGCCGCATCCCAGCCCGGCCGCATCGCCACCGGCACCACCATCTGCGCCAGCAGCATCGCCGCGTCCACCGACGTCGTGCCCACCGGACGCACCACCGCCGCGCAGATGCTGCGCGTCGCCACGTCCAGCGCGATGCACAGTTCAAGACGGCCGGTCACACCGTCGTCCAGGACCGCCAGTACATCCAGCGGCGTGCTGTCCAGCATCACCAGCTCACCCGGCCGCAGTGCCACCGTCGGCGTGAAGGGAGGTGCCGGCCGCGACGCATGCCACCGCCGCTGTGTGGCTGTCCCCAGCAGCCCCTGTCCGTCGGCCACCGCGTGCACCAGCCGGTTGAACGTCGACGCCGGCGGCAGGGCCACCGCCCCGGCGCCGTACTCCTCCTCCAGCAGCCACCCCACCCGACGGCGCAGCCGCACCAGCGTGCCCGTCGACCGCTCCCGCTGTCCCTCCAGCCCCTTCCTGACTGCCGCGACCACCCGCTCATCGGCCCGCCCCACCGCCGACCGCTGTCGCACAGCCCGGCCGTCCACCAGCCCCCACAAGCCCTCGCTGCGGTAGCGCGCCCGCATCCGGCGCACCGTCGCCGCACTCGCCGCCCAGCCCGCCGCCCTCAACTCCTCGGCCTTCGCCCGCTCCCGCTGCGCCAGGCTCCGTGTCGCCGGATCGAACTGCTCACGCGGGGCGCCCTGCCCGACCGCATCAGGAAAGCCGGTCTCCACCTCCCGCACATGCCGCTGCCACGCCAGAGCCCGCTCCCGCACCTGTTCCGGCAGCGCCTCCAGCAGGCCGAACGGCGGCACCCTCCCCGGCGCCGTCCCGCCTTCCACCTCGAAGGACGGATCGGCGAACAGGTAGGGCAGCAGCACCACCGCCGAGGCGCCCTCGTCGGTCACCAGCGTGGCCCGCGCGCCTTCCAGCACGGCGAGCGTCCATACCCGTCCGTCGTAGCGAAGGCGCGCCCCGACCTCGACAACAGCCTGCGTCACGCCGCTTCGGCCTCCTGCCGTGCGACCGAGACGACGACACGCTCGTGCAGCGGTTCGTCCAGCCGCACCCGCAGCACACCGCTCCACAGCGCGTGAAAGACCGCAGGCCACACGGCGATCGGGTCACCCAGCTCACACACCGCCTCCACCGCCGGCCGCGGACTGGCGAACACCTCCACCAGGGCCGGCATCCGCGGCCCTGCGGCGTACCGGGGATGCCGGTAACCCGCCAGCCACCGCACATTGGCCACCAGCACCGGATCCGGCGGCCCCGCGAGCCGGTAGGACCAGCCCGCTGCCTTGGCGGCATCCGCCACAACCCGTGCCCGCGCCGCAAGCCGGGCAGAGGGCCCGCTGCGTCCGGCGCAGTCGAGCAACAGGCCGCTGCCGTCCTGAAGCCGGGCCATCAGCTGCGGTGCATGACCGACGACCTTGCTTTCCTCACGCCACACCAGTTCCACCGGCCGGCAGACCAGCGCCACCACCGCCGGATCCCGGTCCAGCAGCATGAGCTCGGTCCGCATGACACCGGACCCGTACGCCACCAGCCGCCCGGTCGTCGACGACCACCACCAGCCCGGAGCCACACGCCGCCCGTACCGGACGGGAAACGGACGTATCGCCGGACCGTCCTCGAAGACGACGTCCTGCGCAGCCTCAAGCCACGGGAGCTGGTGTGCGCGCCCCAGCGGGTCTCGAAAGCGTGCATCGAGTCGGCTGGCATCTACGGCTGTATCGCCGCCGCCTCGAACAGCGTCGTTCGTCGCCTGCATGCATGCAGTCAACCCAAACTCAAGTCCTCGCCGCCGCAGCCGAGTTGACAGAAATATCCCCTGCGTCTTGGACCGCAGCCCATTGCCATCACGAGCCGGCTGCCTGATGAGACCTTGCTTCATAGTTGGCCAGGAATCTGGCCAACCTGGGGGTCTGCTGCGTCGTGCTGGCGTCCCGCCGCCGACCCAGGGGCCGAGGGGACATCCCCGGCTTAACGCCGGTCGCATCAAGGGCTGCGTACGGACACGAAGCGAAGCAACGGGCCCTCCTCCTTCTCCGGGGTGTAGATGCCGACCCCCAAGACGATCTGCGACGGGTCCGCCTCACCCTCGTCGACGGAGCCGTCCTCCCCTTCGTGAATGGGATACAGGAGCACCGCCCCCAGGAGCGACAACGCCCCGTCGGCCCGACCCACTGCAGCCTCGACCGCAGACTCGTGCGACGGCTTCGTGATCCTGCCGAAGCTGTCCCCCCGGTCGGCCCGACGCGCTCGGCGGAAGAGTGGCAGCGATTCAAAGCCGAGAACCGATGCCGTGGGTCCGTCACCATCGGGTTGCGGCACGACCAGCAGCCACTGGCCCCCGGGCTCCCGCCCCAGCTGCTCCAGGTAGCGGAGGTGCGGGCGCAACTGCGGCCCGGTGCCCTCCAGCTCGGAGAAGACATGCATCAGGCGGGCGTGCGGGACCAGGCCGGTGCGGGCGCGGAGGGAGGTGGATCGACCGCTGAGCACGCGGGGCTCCGCCAGGACGTCCAGCAGTGGCCGCCACTGCTGGACGTTGCGGGCTTTCGCCGCCGCGTCCACGGGGTGGGCGAGCGGCTCGATCCACCGGCCGGGCGAGCGGATCTCGACCAGTTCGGCGTTGAAGAGAGCGTTCCGTCGCTGCTCCGGATCCACCGCGCCCAGGTGCTGCGCGAGCAGCGGGGGCACTTGGGCGGGCGTGAGCTGTGGCCTGCCGTCGACTTCGACGGCGTAGCGCGCCAGATCCTCCTGGAACGAGAGCTGGTCGCGGAAAATCGCCGCGAAGGCGTGGAAAAGGCCCCCATCGGCATCGTTCGGGACCCGCGCGAAGTAGAGCCGCATCAGGTCCCGGTAGCCGATACGGAAACCGGCCCAGCGTCCCATCCCGGCCAGAACCACCGCGCTATCAGTGTGGGGCCCCTGGTAGATGACGGTCAGACCCTCGACGGTGCCGCCGCCGGAGAGCCGTGAGCCGCAGACGAGGATCTTCCAGATGTGCCGCCGCGTGAAGTCCAGCTCATACCCGCCACGTTCGTCGTGTGTGGATCCGCTCTCGATCACGACGGCGTTGCCGTCGGAGTCGATCCGCGACCACGCAGCAACGACGTACGGTACGAGCTCGTCGAAAGACTCGGGGACGGGCAGCCCGTCGGCCCGCTCGCAGGAAACGGGCTCGACGTCCCTTTCGTACAGCTCGCGGAGCCGTCCCAGACCGTCGGCCCGGTCGTAGGAGCCCTCATACCAGAGGCGGCGCAAGCGCGCTGCCTGTTCCCGCTTCCGAATGACGCGATCAGAAGAGTTAACGATCATGGTGTGGTGGCGATAGTCGGTTCTTGCTTCGCCCCCGCCACGCGCGGCCCGGTACAGCTTCACCGCGCCGGTCAGCACGAACATGTCCATCGCCTGTCGTTCGCCCTGGTCATCGTCCTTGTCACGGAGCACGAGGTTGCGGACGTGCGCCTTCTCCGGAGAGTTGGCGAAGGTCCGCCGCTCCTCCGGGACGTCCGAGTCGATGTCGTGGAAGTCCTCCACACCCACGTAGCCGGCGGGGCGCGGCAGGGAAACGATGAAGTCCCTCGGGAACAGGTCCTCCGAGGCGGCTGGGTCCATGAGGGTGCCGACGAAGGGTGACGTGGCGTAGGCGACGTACTGCGCCCTGGGCAAGAGGCCCAGCAGTTCCGCCATGGCGGTCTGGACGGACGTGAGGCCCGCCTTCCCCGTTCCGGTCGCCTTCCTGTGGGTGTTCACGACGCCCGGATCCCACTCGGTGCCGTCGTCGATGATCAGCGTGGGGATCTCCGCCAGCGGCGTTTGGATGCTCTGCAGATCCTTGACCAGCTTGGACAGGATGGTCTTGTTCTTCTTCACGACCATGAGCCGTACGGCCGTGGCGTGCAGGTTCTCAGGATCGTTCAGCGGCAGCTGCGGCATCCGCTTCTCGAACTGGAGCGCGGCGAGGCTCTGGCGCAGGCCGGCGTAGTCGTTGTCGCGCGTCGTCAGACGGGCGATGTCGAACGATCCCTCCGAGGCGGGACGTCGACCGTGCCGCAGGAACCCGTCCGCCTTGAACCAGTCGGGATCGTCCCCGTACTCGGAGTCCTCGGACTCGTCTGCGCCGCGCAGGATGTTCTCCCGCCCCACCAGATCGCGGTCGAGGGTCCGCTGCCGTTGGTACCGCAGCGTGTTGCTCGGTCCCGTCAGCACGATGACCAGGCGGTAGCCCGCGTCAACCGCCTTGGCCACGGTGCCGGTGATGTGGGCGCTCGCGCCGGACCCCACGGGCGTGATCACCAAGCCCTTAGCCTGGTAGGCCTCCGCCGCGCTCGGGTCGGCCAGCTTCTCCACCACCTGGTCCGTCGCCTCGTCCAGGTCTGCCACCCTCGGGTCCGCCCACCCCCGCCGCCTCAGGACGTCGACGTACGCGGGCCAGTACCGCCCCCGATCGGGCCGTGCCTCCGGGGCGTACCACCGGGCGAACGACGACCGGATCACCACGGGCCTGCGACCGTCCCGGAGTCCGGCCTCGGCGAGCAGCTTCCCGATGCGCCGCGCAAGCTGATCGCGCTCCTGCTCGACCTGGGCCAGCTCCTGCTCGCGCTGGTGCAGCCGGTGGCGCAGGGAGTCCAGCTCGGCCGCGGTACCGTCCGTGTCTGCGAAGGCCCGGCTGTCCTCCAACTCGCGCAGGCGCTCCTCCAGCTCGCGCCTGCTGCGCTCGAGGAGCCGGATGCGGCTCGCCGGATCCAGGCGGCTCTCTTCGTCCTTGCGGAACAACGCCCACACCCGGGCGGTCTCCTCCTCGGACAGCGGCGGCCGAGGGGGCTCGCCCGCGTCGTGGAGGAGGTTCTTCACGAAGTCCTCCTGCGCGGGCCGCTCGCCACTGAGCGTGCGGCTTACGGAGCTGGCGGCGCGCGCTTCCTTGTTCGCGTACGTCCGCAGGGGCATTTCGAGCCTCTGAAACAACTCGCGCAGAGCAAGGGCGAGTTCCCGGCGCTCCGGGCCCGCATCCGGGTGGAGCGGGCCGAGGGCGCCGGCCCCACTTCGACGTCTACTGGTCGTCACTGACCCAGTGTCGGCCACCACTTGGGCCTGTCAGACTGTTGCGCACGAATTGGCAACGCGTTGCCCTCCATTGGCAACTGTTGCGCGCTGCGCACCACCCTCCGCACGCCTCAAGCTCGCAGCATGACCCAGACGGCTCCAGAAGCTCCCCAGCGCAAGACCTCCCGCCTACGCCGCGCCGCCGCGGTCGTGATCCTCGGCTTCATCGGCGGAATCGCCACGGGCCTGGGGCGCACCGCAGGGGCGGAGCTCCCGAACTGGCTCCAGCTGCTGCTCTGACAGCGCAGCGATGTGGTGACGACTGATCAGAGGCCAGCTGCAAAGGTGGCCAAGTAGGAGTCAAAGCACACCTGGTCCGTCGCGGCGCTGCCGCACAAGAGCGCCCAATGGCTAAATCCAGGGTTAAATAATGCTAGGGTCCGTGGTGGAGGTGGCGATGGCGGACCGGCCGAGTCAGGATGAGCTGTTCGCGGCGGTGGATGAACTGCTGGCGGGTGAGCCGGAGTTGCCGTCGCCGACGGAACGGGCCCGGCTGCGGGAGGCGGCCGGTGTCACGCAGGCGCGGCTGGCTCAGGTACTGCGGACGACGACGCAGACGGTAAAGAACTGGGAGAACGGCCGCTCCGAGCCGCGCCCGCCACGCCGTGAGGCGTATCTGCGGCTGCTGGAAGGCTGGGCGGCCAAGCACCCGGCCGAACCGGTCACCGAGCCCGTGCCGGAGACCTTCACCGGTCCCGCGCCCGCACCCGAGCAGCCTGCGCTCGCCGACAGGCCTGCTGACGACGCGGCGCCTGGCCACGGGAGCTCCCCGCGCCTCCACCGTCCTGCATCTGCTGCGTCCGGTCCGGCCGGCGCCTCGAGGTCGGCGTCGACGTCACGGCGTCCGGCCAGCCCGAAGGCGGCCGCACCCGTAGCCGATTCACGCTTCCCGAACGGCCCTCTCGCGGTCCTGGATGGGGACGGCACGGCGTACTGCCTGGGCGGTGTGCTGCTGGACTGCCCGGCGACCACGGTCCCGCAGCTGGTGGAGTGGGTGCTGACTCTCACGGTCCTGTCTCGTGAAGTTCTCACCCAGGTGTCATTCTCGATGAGTACCAGGAGCGTCTGTATGCAGGGGAAGTGGGGGAGTTGCTCCTGACATTGGACGAGAATGACTGACGCATGGCTATGAGAATTGCCTGTTCAGCTCCACGAGAATCACAATACGAGGGCGGCTGTGACCTGCGTCTTTGCTCTATAGGTGGTCTTCAAGTATGGCCTCCACTCGATTTCGCGCCGGGCTGTGGGTGCCGCCCCGCCGTGACGGCTCCCTATCGGTCGGCATGCTGAGCTGGCGGATAGGGATGGCCTCGGCGAACTGGGCCAGGTTGTTGCCGAACCCGCGTCAGCCTCGCGCGCTAGTCCTGCGACGACGAAGATTGAGCCCGTTTCATCCTGAAGTTGCTGGTCGCGCGGCTGGTGTGAGTGCGGTGTCCGGTTCTCGTGCAGGTCGTGGGCGGTTGCCGAGCATCGTGATCGTCTGACAACGAGGCCAGATGGCTTCCGTGGTCCGGCTGGCGACGTGCGCGACGGATCGAGATCTCGCTGTTCAGGTCTTCCGTGGAGGGTCAGTCTTTGCGGATGCTGAGCAAGTCGCCGGGCTGGCAGTTCAGTTCGCGGCAGATCGCGGTGAGGGTGGAGAAGCGGATCGCCTTCGCCCGGTCGTTCTTGAGAATGGAGAGGTTGACGACTGTCACCCCGACCCTGGTCGCCAGTTCGGACAGGGTCATGCCGTGCTCGGCCAGCAGTCGGTCCAGGTGGACCTGGACCCGATGCTCCTCTTCTGGTGGCATCAGACCAACCCCTCGGTATCGGCGCGCAGCTTCGTTCCGCGCCGGAAGACTTCTCCCAGCGCCAGGACGAGGAAGGCCAGCAGCACGTACTCGCCGGTGAAGGTGACCGAGAACGGGATCTGTTCGGCCATGGAGGTACCGCTGACCAGCATTTCTGTGGTGAGCGCCGGCAGTACCGGGGCGAGGAGGGCCTGCACCAGTACCGCGAGTCCTATGACGCTCAGGCGTCGGGCGTTCACCGGCACGAACACGTCGCCGCCGCGCAGGGTCCGGGCCATCTTGAAAAGGAGGGCCAGGATGAGGAGCAGGAGCAGGCTGCCGACGATCTCCGGCAGGGCGAGCAGCAGGCACTGACTCAGGTCGGGGTCGGCGAAGACGAGATCCGCCCGGTGGGCGCCGGTGAGGGTCATACCGTGGCCCGTTACCGCGTCGGTCACGGTTCCCGGTACCCGGGGCGGCGTCTCGGGCTCAACCTCTCGGGTGTCCATCGGATCTATCAGACCGGCCACCCCGAGGGCCGGAAGCAGCACTCCGAAGACGCCGACCAGCAGAGCAGCCAGGCCCAGAGCTGCCTCCAGCAACCGGCTGTCGGTCTGGCTCCACCAGGACTTGGCACCCATGATTCCCCCTGTCGACCGGCAGCATGCATATCGTTTATCAATACCAACGATAAACGATATGCCTTGTCAAGGGAATGTACCTGCACAGCGAGCCTGCCCACCCTGGCGATCTCAAGGTCCGTGAGGACGAACAGGGCCCGCAGGAGCCTGGTCGCGTGCCGGGCGTGGAGATTGACGCACTCGTGCTGCTCTCGGACGTGATCGTTAGCAGGTGGTTCGTCTGCCACGGGCCGGTTCGCGGGTTCTGGGGCGGTCCACCCGAGGCGTCTCGTAGGTTCCGCAACGGGAGGGAGGCGCATAGTGGACGTGCTGACGTGGACGATCGAGCGGCGGATGCGACTGACCGAGCGGGCCGAGTTGCTGCGCAAGGAGCTGGCGGAGATCGACGCCGAACTGGGCCGGCTGGAGGCGGCCGAGGTGGTGTTCGGACAGTGGGCCGAGGCGACGGACGGGGGACGGCGGCCGTCGGGCATCGTGGAGCCGGAGCCGGCGGTGGTGACGCACGGGGCGGGTGGGATGCGGCTGACCCCGGACCGCGAGGAAGGCATGGGGGCGGAGGTGCTCACGCCGGAGTACCGGCGGATCATGGAGATCGTCGCGAAGGCGTCGGGGCCGGTGATGGCCAAGGACGTCGCGCTCGCGCTGGGTCGGGAGAACACCCCGGCAAAGGTCGAGCCGGTCCGCGGCCAGTTGCGCAAGCTGTCCGACCGGGGCTGGCTGACCCGGACTGGCTCGGGACGGTACCTGCCGCGTTGATCGCCGGCTGGGGCAGAGCGGCCGATTCCGGCCGTAACACGAGGGCCCCCAGCGGGAGTTGGCGTTTGTGTGAAGAAACAGCCGCCCGCCGAGGGCTCTCCCGGTGTTGTCTACCAGGTCCGGCTTCCTGTGTCGAAGCGGACTGTCGATCTCGTCGGCGGACTGATACGCCGGCGCCGCAAGCAACTGGGCACGCGCTGGCGCAAGGCCGCTCCGGGCACGCAGGCGATCGTCGTGCTGGCCGTCCTGCGCCACGACCAGCGCCTGGCCGACATGGCCGGCGGCAACTCCGTCTCGGCCGCAACCGTCCGCCGCTGGGTCCTGGAAGTCATCGACCTGCTCGCTGCCCGGGCCCCGCGAATGGACCGCGCCCTGAAGAAGATCGCCCGTCGGGGCGGTGCGGTGGTCCTGCTGGACGGCACCCTTGTGCGCACCCGTCGCCGCACCGGGGCGGACAACCGCAAGAACTACAGCGGGAAACACAAGGCCCATGGCCTGCTCTTCCTCGCGCTGACCGATGAGAAGGGAAACCTGATCTGGATCTCCTCCGCCCGCCCTGGCCGGGCCAGCGAGATCACCGCCGCCCGCCACGACCACATCACCAGGCATCTACGCGAGGCCGGCCTCGGTGCCCTGGCCGACCTCGGCTTCGTCGGCCTCGACGACGACCCCGACGATGCTCCGGTCATCATCACCGGCCGCAAGGCGACCCGCTCCCACCGCCTCACCGACGCCGAGAAGGAGGCGAACCGGCTGGTCAGCCGCGAACGTGCCGCCGTCGAGCACGGCTTCGCGAACCTGAAGACCTGGCGCATTCTGACCAAGGTCCGCATGAACGCCCATCACGCCACCACGCTGCTACGGGCCCTGCTCGTTCTGGCGAACTGCGAAGTCCAGCGGTGACAGACGATCACCCGACGGCGATCACTCCACCTGTCAGCACGAGCACCGCATCACGGGCTCACACCAGTACCGCAACCTGCGAGTTCAAGATGAAACGATCTCATTGGAGTTCCGTGTCCCCCGCTCGCGCGGGCTTTACCTCAAGCGTGAACCGATGCTGGCGTCACGGATCGAGTCACTCCCGCTCGCGCGGGCTTTACGAGACGGAGGCCGAGAAGATCGGCCTCATGCGCGAGTTACTCCCGCTCGCGCGGGCTCTACCGCGGCGGCTGCGGTGCGGACGCTCTTGAATCCGGTCTACTTCCGAGCGCGGGCGCTGCCTGCACCCCGACTCCGAGGTCTGGCTCACCGGCGAGTCACTCCCGCTCGCGCGGGCTCTCCAGGATCGTGCGGGGCCGTTCGGCCAGGGCGGTCGGGTCACTCCCGCTCACGCGGGCTCCAACTTCACCTCGACTCAGGGGACCTTGCCCCGGTTAGTTACTCCTGCTTGCGCGGGCTCTGCAACGCGGCGGTCACCGTCCTGGACAGGAAGTCTGGGTCACTCCCGCTCGCGCGGGCTCTACTATCGGCCGGAGTCACTGGTGTGGCTGGAGGGCGAGTCACACCCGCTCACGCAGGCTCTACCCCAACGTCGAAGTGAACTTGGAGTATATCGCCGAGTCACTCCCGCTTGCGCGGGCTCTACGCGGACGCAGTCGTCCTGACCACCTATGCCACCGCGTCACTCCCGCTCGCGCGGGCTCTACGAGAGGTCCTCCAGCCAGGATCCGGGGATCTTCGAGTCATTCCCGCTCACGCGGGCTCTACCTGATCGAGGGCGGGCCCACCCTGCACCCGGCCGCGTCACTCCCGCTTGCGCGGGCTCTGCCCCAACGTCGAAACAGACTCGGAGACATCGCCGCGTCACTCCCGCTCGCGAGGGCTCTACGTCCTCGAACACACCACCGAGGACTGGTACCACGCGTCACTCCTGCTCGCGCAGGCTCCACGGCGGGCTGCCCTGCCGGCCGGATCTCGGCCTTCGGAAGCACTCCAGCCCAGCGCGGGCCGTACCCCTGCGTCTGAACACAGAGGGTCAGAAGGCCGAGTCCCTCTCGCGCGGGCTCTACGTCCACCTCAACCCCCACGAGGTCCGCCAGATCGAGTCATCCCCGCTCGCGCGGGCTCTAACGGAAGCCGATTGCCTCCCAGAGGGCGGCGATCGAGTCATCCCCGCTTGCGCGGGCTTGACGTGGTGGTGTTGCCAACCGAGTCCCGGCTTCGAGGCTACTCCAGCCGTGTGCGGGCTGTGCCCTTGTGTCTGAAGACAGAGGCCAGGGAGCGGAGTTGCTCCCGCTCGCGCGGGATTTGCCCCAAGTTCGCCCGGCGCGACGGCTTCGGTCTATGGGCCAGGCCCGCCCGTGCGGGCTCTACCGCGAGGTCGTCGGGAAGGCCGCGACAGTGGCCGGGGCACTCCTGCTCGCGCAGGTTCTACGGCACGGGTGTCGCCAGCCGGGTCTCGGCCCCCGAGTCGTATCCCTGCGTCTGAACACAGAGGACCAGGAGACCCAGTTACTCCCGCTTGCGCGGGCTCTAATATCGGCCGGAGTCGCTGGTGTGGCTGGAGGGCGAGTCATTCCCGCTCGCGCAGGCTCTGCAACCCGGTGTGGCCACCGGAGTGGCAGCGGCACGGGTCACTCCCGCTCGCGCGGGCTCTACGCGTCCACCAGGACGATGCAGCGGTCCACGTACGCGTCACTCCCGCTCGCGCGGGCTCTACCCTTCTTGACCTGGGCACTCTGGGGCACTTTGTCAGTCGCTTGCTCGCGACCGGCTAGGGAAATATGTCACATCAGAGGGTGAGCCCGTACGAGATGTACGGGTAGAGCGTGGATTTTAGCGGGCGCGAGGCTGGTTGCTCCGCTTTTGCGTGATCATGTTGTCGTGGGTTCGGGGAGGCGGCAGCGTGTGGGGATGGGAGCTGTTGAGGACGCGCGGTACGACGGTGTTGACCGTCGTCCCTGCGGGAAGTTCGATCGTGCGACGCTGAGGGTGTATTCGCTGCTGTTCCACTTGATCGATGTGGGTGCGGTGGCCGCGGTGCTGTGGGACCGGTTCCTGACCCCGAGCCAACGTAAGGTCATCAGCGCCGGGCTCAACGTCTCGCAGGAGCAAGCGCGTTCGCTGGTGTCTTTCCTGGCTGCCATGCATGACATCGGCAAGCTGATTCCGAGTTGGCAGTCCTCTGTGCCCTTGGTACGCATACGGCTGGGGGAGGATCTGCTGGCGGACATGGGCCTGGTGGTGCACGTGCCGCACGCGCGCGCGTCGATGCATGCGGGGCTGCATCTGCTGGGCGAGCTGGGATTCGCCGTCGGCGGTAACGACAGTCCCGCTGTCCGTGCTGCTCAGTCTTTGGGTGGGCACCACGGCCGGTTCCTGCAACTCGACGTGGACGGGGCAGCATCCGTCCACCGGGTGCAGGCCACCCTGGGCGGGCCTGTGTGGCAGGACCTGCGCCGCCGCTACACCCGGCTGCTGTGGCACCTGTTCGGTGTCGACGAGGCTCCGGATCGGATGTCGGTCGAGGCTGCGGTGCTGATCACGGGTCTGACGATGGTTGCCGACCGTGTCGCGAGCCAGCGCCGGTACTGGGTGCCCAACGCGGACACTCCGTCCTTCGGGGCTGCCGAGCACCACAGTCACGCCCGCAGGCAGGCCGAGGAGGAGGTCGAGCGGCTCGGCCTTACCCGCTTCGCTTTGGACCGGGTCCCGTTCACCACCGCCCACCCGGGACTTGAGGAACCCAACGCTCTTCAGGCCTCCGTGATGGAGGAGTTGCCGCGGCTGGTCGCCGAGCGGGGGAGTGGCATCGCGGTGGTCACCGATGCCATGGGGGCGGGAAAGAGCGTGACCGCCCTGGAGATGGCGCGGATCTTCAACGAGCACTGTGGCACTCAGGGGGTGATGTGGCTGCTCCCGGCCACGGCCGCCGCCGACCAGGCCTACGAGGTCCTGGACCGGTACGTGCGCGCCCACCGGCCCGAGTACGCCCCCGTGATGCTGGTGCACCACCACAGCGACCTCAACGAGGCCTACACCGGCCGAAGCCTGTCCCCGGCGGACATGTCCGTTCTGGACGGACCACCCGACAACCCGTTCACCGACGGCCCGGACGACCTTGCGGCCGGCGACGGGACGGAGTCCGGCCCGGGCACCGCCGGCCCGGACCGATGGCTGCGCGGAGGGGACAACGCGCTCCTGGCCCAGTACACCGTCTCCACCACCGACCAGGCACAGATGGCTGTCCTCCCCGTCCGCTACAGTGCGCTGCGCATGCTGGCCCTGTCGGGCAAGACAGTCGTGGTCGACGAAGCCCACGCGCTGGACCCGTTCAGCCAGCTCCAGTTGCTGCGCCTGCTGCACTGGCTGGGAGCCCTGAACTGCCCGGTTGTCCTGCTGTCGGCGACGATGCCTGCGTCCACCGCCACCGAGCTGGTACGGGCCTACCTGGCCGGAGCCGGCCAAACTGGTCTCCACGGCGCCTCGTTCGCCCCCCGCTACCCCGGATGGCTGTTCGCGGACGCGGCAACCGCCACCGCCCACCGCATGTCCGAACCGGCCCACGGCCGGCAAAGGGCCGCCCAGCGCAGGACCGCTCACCTCCGCATCCGCCCGGTCACTTACCGGCGCCTCGAACAGGCCGGCCGCACCGTCGACCCCGGGGAGCGCCTGGCCGTGATCGCCGACACACTCCAGCCGGTGGCCCGCCACGGCGGATGCGCGGCTGTGGTGTGCGCGACCGTCGCCGACGCGCAGGACACCTACCAGTACCTGCGCCGCACATGGACCGGCCCACCGCACGACCTGGTCCTCGTCCACGCCCGGCTCCGGGGGCGGCGACGGCAGAGCACACTGCGAGACCTCCGGACCCGGCTGGGGCCCACCGGCCCGCGCCCGGCACGCCTCGTCTTCGTCACCACCAGCCTCCTCGACATGAGCCTGGACCTTGATGTCGACCTGATGGTCAGCGATCTCACTTCTCTGGCCCGCCTGCTGCAGCGCCTGGGGCGCCTGGGCCGCTTCACCCGTCTGTGGGCCGGGCAGGATCGCCGCCCCGCCTGGTGGGACCGTGACAACAGCCCGACGCTGACGGTGCTGAACCCGGTCAACTCCCGCGGCGTGACCGCTCTGCCGCCCGGGTGGGGCACGGTCGAGCCCGCCGTCACCCTCCACGAAACCGCCCGGCTCCTCCCCACCCTGGAGAAAGAACCCCTTGTCGTACCCGACGATGTCCAGGCCCTCGTCGAACAGGTCCACGGCGTCACCTCCGGTTTCGCGGCGGAAACGACGCGTCTGCAGCAGATGGCAGCCACCCACCAGACCCGCACCAGTCGTCAGCAGCAGCTCAGCGCGATCCACCTGGCGCCCCCGGCGATACGGGTCTCTTCCCTGGCCGACCTGCACCGTCAGCACCTCACCACCGCCCAGGCGGCCACCCGGCCCGGCATCCTGCCCCGCCGCCTGCTGCCCTGCTACCGCGGCCCCGACGGCACCCTGACCCTCGACGCAGCCGGCCTTCTCCCGCTCCCGGACCAGGAACACCTCAGCCAGCGCCACCTGCGCAGCATCCTGGAACACACACTCCCCGTCCCGGCCGCCTGGGTCACCCGCGCTTCCGACCGGCATCAGCCGCCCGAAAGCTGGAAGAAGCATCCTCTTCTCGCCGACACCGTGCTGCTGCCCACTGATTCTTCAACACGGGAGAGTGAACAGCGTTTCGGTCATCACTGGCTCCGCATGGACGAAGAACTCGGCCTCCTGCACCGCAAAGACCATCAATGATCACTGCACGTAATGCTCAGGGCTGAAAGCATCACGCCACCCTTCGATAGTCGGACTTTCTCACCGGTCGTGAAGCGCTGTGGCGACATGATTCGCTGTGCCGCACACCACCGAACGCCCGGTCGCACATCGCACACCGATCTGCCCCACAAGGGCGCTGCTATGCCCCCTGCACAGCACCGGCCGCGCTCGTCCCGGCCGCCGCGTTGCCCCGCCGCAGCAAACCAGCCGAGAACATGCCCTGGTCCCGGCGGCCCGCACCCCGCCTCCTCACGTTCCTCCCTCTTTCCGGAAGACACCCCCTTGCCCTCGTTATCCCCGCCCGCCACGTTCAGCGCAGCGGACAGTCCCTGGATCGACGTCCGCTCCGGTCACCAGTACGACCAAGTGGGCCTGCGGAGCCTGTTCCTGGACGCCCACCGCATCGACGATCTCGCCCTGCCCCACCCGCCGGCAGCCTCAGCCCTGCTGCGGGTCGCGGCCGTCTTCACCGCCCGGATCACCGGCCTGGACGACCCCGAACTCACAGCCTCCCAGTGGAACGCCCTGCGCCGCCGCTGCCTGGTCCGGGGCCGTTTCGATCCGGACGCCGTCCACGCCTACTTCGACCAGCACGGCTGGGACGTCTTCGACCCGGTCCGGCCCTGGCTGCAGGACCCCTCGCTGCGCACCCAGTGCCCCCACAGCACCGGCATCAACGTCTTCGTGCCCGGGCGCCCCGCCGGCAACAACCTGGCCTGGTTCAGTCCGCACAGCCATCACACCGCCGAACCCGTTCCCACCGCCGAGGCCCTGCAGATCCTGCTCATCCACCACTACTACGGGCGTTCCGGCAAAGGCACCCCCCGCACCCTGGACGGTGCCACCAGCATGAAGCAGACCAGCGGGCCCCTGCGCTCCAGCGTCTCCTTCCACCCCCTGGGCCGCACCCTGCACGAAACGCTCCTCACCGGTGTCCCCGCCTTCACCGGCGACGAGCAGCCACCCGGCGCTGACGCCTGCCCGTGGGAAGAACCCGCACCGCCCGACCCGCAGGCCCCGCCCCGCCCGCCGACCTGGCCCGGCCGACAACTGACCGGACAGAACCGGCACGCGATCCTCCTCGTGCCTGGCCAGGGCGGCACCACCGTCACCGACGCCTACATCACTTGGGCCACCCAGCAGCCCAAGCAGATCACCACCGACCCCTACCTCGCCTACCGCTTCACCCCCGAACGCAAGAACGTCGCCCGGCGCCGCACCATCCACCGTGCCGACGCGTCCCGCGCATGGTGGCGCGACCTGGAGACACTGCTCCTGGCTCCGGATGAACACGGCACGCACCGCCGGCCGGCCATCTTCGACACCCTCAACGACCTTCCCGAACCCGTGCGGCGCAGCCTGCGGATCCGCGTCCACGGATTCGACCAGGACGGCAAGGCCATCGACCGGCAGTGGTACACCGCCCTCACCCCGCCCCTGCTGAACTGGACCCAGGAACACGACCCGGTCAAAGCCCAGCGCATCGCCGAGTGCTGCCGGGAGGCCGAACACGCCGCACACCGGCTGGCGACCGTCGCCAAACAGGCCTGGGACACCGTCGCCCGCAGCCGCACCACGCAGCCCCCCTGGGCGGGCAAGGCTCTGACCCGGTACTGGCCGAGGGCCGAGACGGTGTTCTGGCGGCTTCTGGACGAGCCCGGCACCGGGGCACCCACCGCCTTTGCGGCCGCAGCTGCGGCCGCCCTGCGCGAGGTCACCGAAGCCGCCCGGATCCGTCACCCCTCCGCGGGCCGCGCCGTGGCCCATGCCGTCAGGGACCTCTACCGCCAGCCCTCAGCACCCCGGAAGGCTGCCTGATGCCCACCGCAGCCGAACACCGCGCCTCCTGCGACGCGTTCGTCGCCCACGTCCACCTCCTGTGCGCCGAACCTGGCGCCCGCGTCCGCCTCAGTAGAGGGAGGGGCCGGCCCGTCGAGGAATGCGCCCCCATGGACCGCTACCTGGCCCGGCGCACCGCATGCCGCGCCGGACGCCGCGCCTACTACACCGTCGCGAGCCTCATCGCGACAGCCGGGCCCCAGGCCCACACCCCGGGCGTGCGCCCTGACCCGGACGACGACGCCGGCCTCATGACCCTGGGAGACGATCCCGGAGTCCGCCTCGTCGCCCCCGTCGAACCGGCCCCCGCACCATCGCCGCCGGATCCGGCGGCCTGGTTCGCCAGGCCGAACTTCGGCGCCACCCTCGCCACCGCCGTACACCGAGCCGGCCACGGAGCGGAGCGCACCGAGGATCTCCTGAGCGTCCTGACCCGCCTCAGCGACGACCAGTTGCACCGCCGCCTGCCCGCACCTGTCACACAGCTACTGAAGGACGGCATCACCCCCGACTGGGGTGTCCTCCTCCACGACCTGGTGCAACGCCCCCACCAGCGTGACCAGGTCGGATTGCGCTGGCGCGACGCCTTCTACCTCGCCACCCCCGAACCCCGGCGCTCCTGACACCCCCGCCCCAACCGGCCCCACCCCTCCATGTCGGCGCTCCCCACCGGGACACCACCCCGGTGCAGGCCGCCCGGCGGCCCATGCCCCGGAACCGTCCGGTACCCCTCGGGCCTCGCCCGACCGCCCAGGCCGCCCGACCGCCCGGACCGGCCGGCGGCACACAGACCGATCCCGGCCCTTCACACGGCCCACGGCACCCCGTACCCCGCGGCCCATCCGCGCCATGCCCGCCGCCCCAGTGAAAGAAGCACACCCATGCACACCCCGGCACGATTTCTCGACCTGCACATCCTCCACCCTGTGACCGCTGCGAACCTCAACCGCGACGCGGACGGCGATCCCAAGACCATCTCCTTCGGGAACGCGATCCGGGCCCTCGTCTCCTCCCAGGCATGGAAGCGCCCCATCCGCCTCAACGTCGAACAGGACCTGGGCGAGCACGCTGCCCGCACCCGCGAGGTGCCGCCCCTCGTCACCCGGAAACTGCAGGAAGCCCAGTGGCCCGAGGACCTCGCCGTGTTCGCCTCGGCACAGATCGTCCACTCGGCCAAGAAGGGCGGCCTGAAGCACAACGACAAGGAGGGCTACCGCACCCAGGCCATGCTCTTCCTCCCCACGGACGTCATCGACGACCTCGTCGCCCTGTGCGAAAAACACCGCACCGAACTCGAAGAAGCACTCGCCGCCCACACCCCCAAAACGAAGATCGACGCGGTCCTGCCCGCCAAAGACCTCGCCGCGCACCTGACCCGCCGCACCGCGAGCATCAACCTGTTCGGGCGGATGCTCGCCGAACTGTCCGCCGGCCACGTCGAAGCAGCCGTACAGATGGCCCCCGCCTTCTCCGTGCACCAAAGCGACCCGCAGCCCGACTTCTTCACCGCGGTGGAAGACCTGCCTCAGGACGCAGACCCTGGCAGCGCCCATCTCCAGACCGCGTTCCTGACCACCAGCGTCTTCTACCGTTTCGCGACCATCAACATCACCGACCTCCACCACAACCTCGGATCCGGCGCCCCCGCCGACACGGTCAACGACCTCGTCGAGCTCTTCGTCCAGCACTTCATCCTGAGCATGCCGGGCGGCAAAAAAACGTCCACCGCACCGCACACCGTCCCCGACCTCGTCCACTACGCCGTCCGCGACCGCCGCTCCGTCTCCTACGGCGCCGCCTTCGAACAGCCAGTCAAAGCCGCCCCTCAAGGCGGCTACACCGCCCCCGCCCGCCAGACGCTCACCGACTACGCCGCCACCATCACCCGCCTGCTCGGCACCCGCCGCCTCGTCGCCCACGGACATACCGGGACCTTCGCCAAGCCCATCAAGGACCTCGGCACCCACCACACGTCCTTCGACGACCTCGCCGCCGCCTGCGCCACCGCCGCGACCGCCGCTCTGACCCCCGCAGGCCGGCCGTGACCGGCCTTGTCCTGCGCCTGGCAGGCCTGCTGCAGTCCTACGGCGAACGCGGCGTCTTCCACTACCGCGACACGTGCGCCTTCCCCACCCGCTCCTCACTCATCGGCATGTTCGCCGCGGCCCAGGGCCGCCCCCGCGAACACGCCCTCGACCTCTACCCCCACCTGCGGGCACCGGGCGACACCACCTCCCCGAGCCACCGCGACCTGACCCTCACCATCCGCGTCGACCAGCCCGGCACCCTGTACCGCGACTTCCACACCGTCGGCGGCGGCCGCCCCAAAGACCAGAGCCTCCTTACCGGTGACGGCACCCGACGCAAGCTCACCGCCTCCACGCTCGTCTCCCACCGCGACTACCTCACCGGCGCCGTCTTCACCGTCGCCGTCGAAGGACCCGACCTCCTCATCAGCCACATCGCCGAAACCCTCGAACGGCCCCGCTTCGGACTGTTCCTCGGCCGCCGCGTCTGCCTGCCCGACGAACCCCTCGTCCTCAACGCGGGCAGCCCCGACCCCGTCGACGAACTCCTCACCCGCACCCCCCTCACCCGTAACCGGCCCCCCGGCTCCACCGACACCCATGTGCCCACCACGTTCGTCTGGGAACACCCGCCCCCCGGCGCCGACCCCGCCACCCCGCCCGACCGGGAAAGCACCAGCGAACCCACCAACCTCACCCGCCATGCCCGACGCCACCTGCCACGCCCCCTGTGGATGAGCACCGAGCACCTGCCCGCCCACCTCTGCGCCGGACCCCGACCGATCGACGCCCTCACCACGTACATGCACGGAGAACCCGCATGACCAGCCTCACCCGCATCACCATCGACCCCCACCACGCAGCGGCCAGAGCCGACCTCGCCGACGTCAACAGCCTCCACAAGACCCTCATGTGCCTGGTCCCCGACCAGGCCGGCCCCACCCCCCGGGCCACAGCCGGCCTGCTTTTCCGCACAGAACCCGGACCCACCCTCCTCGTGCAAACAGCCCACACACCCGACCTCACCACCCTGCCCACCAACTACGGCACAGCCCGCACCATCGACCTCACCCCCCTGCTGAACTTCCTCACCCCCGGGCGCACCATGCGCTACCGCATCACCGCCGCCCCCACCACCGCACGCTCCGCAGGCAATCCCACACCCCACCCCGTCACCGGGAAACGCCGCGGCAAAATCACCCACCTCACCGGCGACGACGCCATCGCCTGGTGGCAACACCGCGCCACAGACGCCGGACTCGAACCCGTCACCATCTCCTCCCTCCCCAGGCCCTTCCCTCGCACCCACCTCGCACGCTCGGCCCCCTACTTCAGGCTGACCCAGTTCGACGGCTTCGCCCGCATCACCGACACCGGCCTCCTCACCCACGCACTGAAGAACGGCATCGGCAGGGCAAAGACCTACGGAGCCGGCCTTCTCTCACTCGCCCCCGCCTGACCCCAACCAGGAAACACATTCGTCATGCCACAAATCCCTGACCAGAACGCCCTGCGCGCTGCCGCCATCCACCGCCTCTACACCCTCGAGCAGTCAGAACGGCTCACCCGCTCCCGGCTCATCGGCGTTGCCGACGCCTTCGGCGTCGCCCCCCGCACCGTCGACCGCTGGCTCGCCAACGCCCGCGCCAACAACGGCACCTACCAACCCCGAAGCCGACCCTGCTTCATCCTCACCCCGCTCATGCTCGACGCGGTTGCCCGCTGGCGCGGCAACGCCACCGCCGCATGGAGGGAACTACGCGCCGACGGCCACCCCGTCCCGTCCCTGCCCACCTTCCACCGCGCCGCGAACAGAGCCCTCACACCCGGAGTACGGGCCGGCCTCCGCGGCGGCGAGAAGGCCCGCCGACGCTATGACGTGTCCGGTGAACGGGACCGCCACCACCGCAACTACGCCTGGGAAACCGACCACGTCGAAGCCAGCGTCAAAGTTCGCATCGACGGCCACATCCGCAAACCATGGATCACCTTCTTCGTCGACTGCGCCACCTCAGCCATCTGCGGCCTCGCCATCAGCCCGCAACGCCCCAGCCGCGAAGGCGTCCTCGTCGCCATCCGCGACGCCGTCCTCATCGACGAACACCACGGGCCGTTCGGCGGCATCCCCACGTACGTGCGCGTCGACGGCGGCAGAGAATTCCTGTGCGCCACAGTCAAGGAAGCACTCGGCGTCCTGGGATCCGAAATCATCGCCCTGCCCCCCTTCAACCCCGACGGCAAAGGCAACGTCGAAGCAGTCAACGGAGCCATCAAAAAGACACTGTTCGCCGGCATGCCCGGCTACACCCACGCACCCACCCTCCTCGGCGGGAAACCCGTCGACCCCGACCAACCACTGCTCCACTTCGAAGCGTTCGTAGGCCGGGTCCTCGAATGGGTTCACCGCTGGAACCACGAGAACACCCCCAGGGGCCTGGGAGGCCAGACTCCCCGCCAAGCGTGGGACGCCGACCCCGCACTCATCGACACCGTCACCGCCGAAGACCTCCACACCTACACCCTCGAACGCCACGGCAAGCCCCTGGTCATCAACAACGGTGGTGTCCGCTGGCAGAAACGCAACTACATCGCCGACTGGATGCACGGCCGCGTCGGCGAAAAGGTAGACCTGCGCTACCTCCCGCACCACGATCACCGCGTCGAGCTCTACGACCCGCAAACCGGCCGCCACCTCGGCGCCGCCGTCATGGCCGGACAAGCGACCCGCGAGCAAACACTCAACCTCAAACGAGCCCGGCGACGCGAAGCCGACCGCCTGCGCACCCAGCTGAAGAAGGCCGAGAAGAACCGCAACACCCGCTACGCGGCCGCAACCCGCCCCTCCCCGCCCGTGCCCCTGGACGTGATGCCCGAGGAAGAGGCCATCGAGCACCTGCGGGCCCTCGACGGCTTCGACCCGGCAGCAGAGGCACTGCCCGACCTCATCCAACTGCCCGAACCCGACGCCGAATGGACCCTTCCCCTCAACCCCAACACCGAGCCCTCACCCCAACCGCCGACCCACACCCAGGACCAGCCGTGAGCACCCCCACCACCTCCCCCCGCCCCAGCCAGCTCCCCCCACCCAGCCAGGACCACTACCTGGGTCTCACCGGAGCCAACGCCATGGCCACCAAAGCCGTAGCCGAAACCGAAGCCCGCATCCTCAAGGCCATCAAGCACAACGCCATGGTCTGCATCCACGGACACGTCGGCCTCGGCAAAACCTTCGCCGTCCACACCGTCCTACGCCGCCGCGCCCCCGAAACCACCGTCCGGCTGCGCTACAACAACGGCGCAAACATGAACGAAATCCGAACCCAGCTCTGGCGCCGCCTCGACCTGCCGGGAGAACCACCGCAGTCCGTCGGTCCCTGCGACCAGCAGATCCAAGACGCACTCGAAGCAGAGCCCCGCGTCCTGCTCATCGATGAAGTACAAGGACTCGGGACGAAGGCACTGGAATACTTCCGCAACCTGTGGGGCGACGACGCCCGCCGAGCGGCCATCATCTTCGTCGGCAGCGGCAACGCCCGGCAGAAGATCCTCAACAACCCGGCCCTGCACTCCCGAATCCTCGACTGGTACCAGTTCAGCCCTCTCACGCCGACCGAAGTCCAGGCCATCATCCCCGCCTACCAGCAGACCTGGGCCGGTACGCAGCCCGAACTGATCCTCTACGCCGATGACATGGCCGGCCACGGATCGTTCCGGAACTGGGCAAGAATTACCCTCCTCCTCCACGACGCACTCGAGGAGAACCCCGACCTCGCCCTCAGCAAGGACCTCATCCGCTGGGTACTCAGTCGCATCGACCCCACCACCCGCCACACCCCGCAGCGCAGCTGACCGCACCGCCCCCGGCAGGAGCGAAACCCGCCTGTGGGTGGCCCAGTACGGACGAGCGGGGAGGCGCCGTTCAGTAGCGCCTGCCGGGCTTGGAGTACCAGGAGCGAGGTCGCCCCGGCCAGCACGGTACACGCAGTGCGTGCGAGTACGACGGTCACTTCCCGGGCCGGGTGGGAGACGGTACGACGACCGTGCGCTGTCTGTACGGCGCGGGACGGAGTTGGGACCATGGACGGCGGGCCGACGGTGGGGGAGTGGTGGCATGGGTTCGGACGAGATCAGGTCCCAGGGCTTCAGTCTGTGGGAGCTGTTCCGTGATGTGACCTATGAGATCGACTACTACCAGCGTGAGTACACCTGGGGCGAGGACGAAGTCCGCACCCTGCTGCGGGACCTGTGCGGATCGTTCAGGAACTGGTTGCCGAACACGGCCTACCTGCGCCGTCCGCACACCGCACCGCAGTACTTCCTCGGCCAACAGAGACCCGGGTAGCATGATCGCAGAACAGCTTCCGAGCGCCGACTGTGCCCCTATTGAGGAGCAAGCCGCAAGCCGGGCAGCACATCCAGGATCGCGACCATTGCGTCAATCCAACGGTCGACCTCGGGAAGTTCGGCCTTCCTCCGTGACCAGGCTTCGTCCGGTGCGTGCGTAAACGGCACGGCGCGGAAGGCCTCCTGAGGGCCGCGGCCGAGACGCGGCAACTCTCCGGCCAGTGTGATAGCGGTGGCTCGCTCCGGCCACTGCAGGCCGCAGTCGGCAGCGATGGCCTGCGCACTCTGGCACTGACCCCAGCTTTCGATAATGCCGCCAGTCCAATTGGTGGTGGCCGCATGATAGGAGACGGGGATGCCCGTCAGCGCCTCGAGACGCCGGTTACGTTCGATCAGCTTGTTCTGGTAGTGCTGGGCGGGAATCGGACCAGGCGTGGCCAGTACGTGCGGTGCCGGTGCAGGAAACTGGGCCCGCATCTCGTGGTGCAACGCCTTGATCGCCAGTAGCTCGGCCCTGACCTGTGCCGGATCCGCGACGCTGAAGGGTGCCATCACCGTGTCCACCATGTTCCGGCCTGCCAGTGAGGCGCGCTGGCGCGCCCGGTGCTCTGCGGCCGCCTGCGAAAGGTGCTGCTGCAACTCGTTGATGACCAAAAGCGCTACTGGAAGCGCAAAGAAGAAGCACACCAGGCTTGAGGCGACGTTTGTGAGGAAGGCGTGGTTATCCCAGAAACCGTGGGCTTCGGCCGCCAGGCCGGCAAGAAAGCCAAGTCCTCCCAGTGGGATGCCGACGAGGGCAGTCCGCTTGACGCTGCGCGGAGTCCGGCGCCATCGCGCCATGAGTCGGGTGAGCACGTGTGAGATGACTCAATGTATCTCCGAGTGGTTCCCAATGACGTGCCTCGCGAACAACTCGACCAGGTGCGTACCAAGAACGGGCCGCTGCTTTTGCTGCGTACATGCTGGACTGTCGGCCCCCACGGCGAAGACAGGAACTTGGCCCGAGGTGGTCGACAAATCGGTGTAGGCGGTCCGGCCTTAACCCTGCGCCTCAGGCGACTCCGAACCTCCGACGGACGGACCCTCGCACCATGGTGATCAGGATCTCGCACAGCTTGCAGCCCGGGCCGACAGCACGGATGCGGCGAGAGATCTGCAGGAGTGCATCCGGTGTCCCCTCTTGAACAGGACTGTCCCCATGGTTCCCCAAGTGGCAGGAGGCTCGCCCTCCGACCATCCTGCGGAAGAAAATGAAACAACAATACGTTGTTTCATTGAGTCATTGGGGTAGAATGGCGGCATGGCGCATGATGTTCACGACGAGGCCCGCCGGCGGTTGTCCGCGCTCGCGGAGGACCCCGCCGCCCACTGGGCGCCGGCGCGCCGTCTGGAGCAGGACGCGGCGTTGCTGGGGCGGCTGTTGAGGGTGGCCGCCGACCATCAGCAAAGCGGTGGACAGGCGGTGGACGTGACCTTGGACGATGTGGGTGCGGCGCTCGGCCTGTTCGAGGGCATGCGCCATCAGCTGGACCGGCTGGAAGCCCAGGTGGTCATCGAGGCCAGGCGCCGCGGCATGGACTGGCGGCAGATCGCCCGGCATCAGGATCTGAACTCCTCCCAGGCCGCCTCGCAGCGCTATCAGCGGCTGATGACCCGCCTCGAAGAGATCCGCCAGGGCGTCAGGTAGGGGGTGCGCAGATGACGGACCAGCCCCAGGAACTGTTCGCCGCCGTCGACTCGCTGCTCGCCGCCGTCGACGGCGGCACCGTGCTGCCCATCCCGGCCGAGCGGGTGCGGCTGCGCGAGGCCGCCGGGCTGACCCAGGCGGCCATCGCCCAGGCTCTCGGCACGCGCGTGCCGAGCATTCAGGCGTGGGAGGCCGGCCGCGCCGAGCCGAAGGGGGAGCGCCTCGAGGCCTACCACAGGCTGCTCGAGGGCCTCGCCCAGCGCCATCCCGCACCCGCCCCGCCTCCCGGCAGCAGGCCCGCGCCACCGGAGCCGCCCTCTGCCCGGTCGATCCCGGCAGCACAGGGCCCTGTGACGGCTCCGCGTACGGCACCCCCGGCCCAGGACGCATCACGCCGGCCGGTGATGCGGCGCCCGGCCCGGCCGAAGACAGCCGCGCCTGCTGCCGATGCACCGTTCCCGAACGGGCCGCTGGCGGTGCTGGACGGTCACGGCATCGCGTACTGCCCGGACGGAGTGCTGCTGGACTGCCCCGCGGCCACGCTCCCGCAGCTGGTCGACTGGGCAGTGAAGGAGTCCGGGCTCGGCGCCGAGCGGCTGCACCGCCACGGCAAGGACTCCGATCCACTGATCGTCCTCACCGATGAGGCCACCGCCCGCCTCGGCCTGCCCCCCGCCCTGGAAGACCGCCGGGGCCTGCGGCTGCCCGAGACCCACCCGGTGGTACGTCAGATCACCGCCGCGAAGTGGCAGTTGACCCGGCGCGGCCTCGGCCCCTGGGCGCGCATCTACCGGCCCGCCCACGACGGCCGACGCCAGTGCGTGCAGCTGGCCGTCCTGCCCTGGGGCGCACTCGACACCCGCACCTGGGGCAGCGCCCACCAACGGCCGGCCCCCGAACTGGCCCAGATCCTCGGGGACTACGCCACGCGCGTGATCACCCCGCGCGGTTCCGCGGCCGTCTGCGGCCTGGAACTGATGACCGCGCTGCGCCCGCCCACCCGCCCCGTCAAGGACCCCGCCACCGGCACCTGGGCCTCGGGCCCAGGCCCCGGCTCGCTCACCGCCGCGGTCGACCCGGCGCCGCCGGAGGCCCCCGACGAGCATCCCGTGGTCGCCGCCCTGTACCCGCGCGGGCACCAGCGCATTCCGGCCGAGGTCCTCGACGAGGAAGCCTGCGAATGGATCCGCGACCCGGAACTCCTCACCGATGCCGAATGCGCCAGGCCGTTCGCGGTCGGCATCGACGTCAATATGGCCTTCGCCGCGGCCGTCAACCGGCTGACCGTCGGCCTCGGCGCACCGGTCCACGTCACGGCTCCGGCCTTCGACAAGTCCCTGCCCGGCAGCTGGCTGGTGGACCTCTCCCACAT
Organism: Streptomyces dysideae; assembly: GCF_001514305.1. Classification (GTDB taxonomy): domain Bacteria; phylum Actinomycetota; class Actinomycetes; order Streptomycetales; family Streptomycetaceae; genus Streptomyces; species Streptomyces dysideae. Next base: position 64,922 of record NZ_KQ949110.1, on the reverse strand, counting down.
CGACTTCGATGCGCGCCTGCCCAACCCGTTCACCCCCAACGGCACCCGACCCGAGGGACCCGCCTGGTACGCGACCCCCACCCTCGCCTACGCCACCGAACTCGGCCACACCGTCACACCGCTCGAGGCATACCTGCGGCCCGACAACGGCCCGTACTTGGACCCCTGGTACACCCGCCTGCGCGACGCCTACCTGACCACCATGGAGCAACTCGGCGTCACCTCCCACCTGCCCGAGGCGGACTTCCTCACCGCCATGGACCACCACAAGCCCACCGACCCCGCCCAGGCCGCCGTACTCTCCGCCATCAAGGCCACCGTCAAGGGCGGGATCGGCAAACTGAGGGAGCGCCCACAGGGCGCCGGATACCGGCCCGGCCAGCGCTGGCCCGCCCTGGAACGCCCCACCTGGCGACCCGACATCCGCGCCGCCGTCATCGCCGCAGCCCGCATCAACATGCACCGCAAAATGCTCACACTCGCAAGCGTCGGGCTGTTCCCCATCGCGGTCCTGTCCGACTGCGCCGTCTACCTCTCCAACGGGCCAAGCCCGCTGGACTTCCTGCCACGCACCCCGGATGACAAGCCGCTGCCCGGCGGCTTCCGCCTCGGCGTATCGCCGGGCATGGTCAAGCACGAAGGCACCCAGCCCTTGATGTGGGCCGTGCAGATGCTGGACGAGGGCCACAACCCAGCCCGGCACATCAAAGGCACCGACGCCGCCGCGGGCGGAGAATAGGCGGGCCGCGATGGGCATCTTCGGCGACAGCCTCGACAAAGCCACCACCAGCACCTTCACCCGGCACCCGCCCAAGTCCCCCCAGGCCCAGATGCGGTTCCTCGTCAAAAGCGCCAAGGGCACCCGGGCCGCAGCCCAAGCGCTGGGCATCTCCCAGCGCACCGTCGAGCGCTACCTGAAAGGCCAGATCAAGCAGCCACGCCCGGACCTCGCCGCACGCCTCGCGGACGAGGTACGCCGGCGCTGGCAGCCCCGGGTGCGTGAACGGGCCAAGAAACAGGCCGCGACCACCGGCGGCATCGTCATCGAAACGCGCGCCCGGTTCGGCTTCACCGCCGCCCCCGGCACCACCGACGACGCCCGCATCCGCCTGATCACCCAGCAGCTGCCGCCCGCCTACGCCGCCCGCCTCTTCGACGCCCACGCCGCCGGCGCCACCGACCAACAGCTCCAAGAGATCGCTGCCGAAGGCCTGCAGGAGATCTACTTCAAAGACCGCGGACGGCGCGCCCCCGGCCTGCAGGTGGCCTTCACCGACATCGACTACGTCGAACTCGACTTCTAACCCACATCGCTGTCGTACCGCCCGGGTTGCTCGCCCGCGCGACCTGCGCAGTTAGAGACGGGACCTCCTCTCCGGAACGGGGACGGACGGACAACGGACACCTCGACAACTGCATCGGCCTTCGCAAGTCCTGCCTCTCTCCTGTCCCCGCAGGCCGGGGGCCTGCCCTCCCGCCGAAGAGCACCGAGGACGCTGAATGCCATCGGGCTATGGCCGACGCGCAGCGTGCCCGGCACGCCGTGCCGGGCGGGCTGCTGCTGCTCAGTCATTCCCGGTGCTCAGGCAGGTGCCAGGAAATCTCGTCGTTGTCCCGGTGGTGCCAGGCGGCCAGGAGGCGTGTGCGGACCAGCCGGTCGAGAAGGTCCTCCGTCTGCTGGGGTGACTGTCCGCACAGGCGGGCGAGGACGTCCAGGTCGGTGCGGCCCGCACCGGCCCGGGTGTGAGCGGCCAGCACGAGCGTGGTCAGCTGCGCGGCCGGTGGCAGGGCGGGCGGGACGGTCAACGGGGCGGGGTGCAGCGCCCATTGGGCGGCGCGGAGCCGTGCGGTGCGCCCGGGGGCCTGGCCGAGCACGGCGGCATCGAGCAGCTGCGCCTCCAGGCGGGAGTGCTTGCCGGTCGGGCAGTGCAGCCAGCCGGCGTGCTCCAGCTCCTGCCACAGTTCCGTGCGGCCGTGCAGCCGCATGCCGCGCAGGAAGCCCCCCGGCAGCCGGACGCGCCCCTGGCGGTCGGCGCGCAGGGCGCACTGCAGGGCCAGCAGCCGGGCGGTGGGGGAGGAGAACCGGGGCAGTGCGGCGGCGAGATAGGTGAGCATCTCCCGCACCCGTTGCTGCTCGCCCGGCCCGTACGGCGGCGTACTGCGCGCGGGCCGTGTTTTGCCGGAGGCGGACTGGGTGCGGCCGGCGTTCAGCAGTGTGGGGGGCACGATGGCGGTGTGGCTCATGGCGGCCGCGCATGCGGCGCAGGCATCGGCCAGCCGCCACGCGCGGCCGCCGCGGTCGCAGGTCAGCGCGAGGAGTACCGGACCTGAGCAGCCGCGGTGGCGGGGGTGCCAGTGGCAGCCCCGTGCCCGGCACTGACAGGTGCGCAGGTGCCGGGGCAGTGCGTCGGCGCGGGCGTGGCGTGCCAGATGGGTCAGGGCGGCCGACCGTGCGGAGGCGGCCTGCAGTGGGTGGTTGTGCGTGGGGCAGTGCGGGCAGGCCAGAGTCGGTCCGCCCGGCTGCGGGCGCAGTTGCACCGTCCAGATGCGTCGCATCGCGGCATGCGTACCGGAAAGCCGCATCGGCTCGTCGCCCTCCCGTCTGAGTCTGTGCCGCCGGGGCGGGGGGTTCTCCCGGCAGGCGCAAGCGGGAGTCGGCCGCACCGTAGTGCAGATCTCTGCACTCGCGCAGCGGCCGCGGCGGCAGGGCCCACCTGCGCAGATAGTGCAGAAGTCTGCACTGACAGGGCAGGGTCCTGCACCGTCGGATGGTGGAGTGACGATCTTGCCGCCCGACCCCGACCTCACCGCGCTGCGCGTGACGCTGGCGCAGCTGAGGAACGAGCGCGGATGGACCTTCGACGAACTCGCCCGCCGCAGCGGCCTGGCCCGGCGCACCCTCATCGACCTCGAGCACGGCCGCACCACCGGCAGCGTCACCACCTGGCACGCCCTCGCCCACGCCTTCGACATCCCCATCGAGCACCTGCTCGGCACCCTCTGCAACGACCACGCCCCGCCCGGGCTCAACGGCTCCTGACCCCCGGCCGCACCCAGCCCTGAGCCACACACGAATCACCCGAACCGGCGAGCAGCCGCAGAACGCATGTCCGCCCAGGCGCGCGGGAGTTCGATACCGCTGGGCCGTTCGGGGGACACCACCCCCGCCCACCCCGTCACCGCGGCGTGGCGCCTGGCACGGTCCCGCCATGCGCCCCAACACCGCCTCCACCGGCAGCCCCCGCACCCGCCAGCCGCGCCGCCCGCTGCGGGTGGCCGCCACCAGCCCCAGCCGGCTGCTGCGCACCGGCCAGAGCGGCCGCTGCCGCGGGTGCGGCCACCGCATCGACTGGCACCCGCGCGCCGACCAGCGGCCCATCGCCCTGCACCCGGCGGAACTGGCCACCGCCCACGTGCCCGCCTCCTGCCGCTGGCACCTGAGCAGCGGCATTGCCCTCCCGCACGGCGACGGCAGCGCCTGGTGCCGCATCCCGCACGCCGTGCTCTGCCCCCACCGCACCCCCACCGCCCCGGCCGGCCCGCACATCCAGGCGCTACGCCGCCAACTCGCCGTCCGCACCCGCCGCCTGATCGACACCGGCGCCTTCACCCCAACCCCGGCCGCTGCCTGCGGATCGCCCGCCGGCACGACAGGCCGTCCCACCCGGCCCGTCGTGCAACTGCTGCTGGGCCGCTACCTCGCCGAGACCCCCATCGAAGACATCCGGTGTGTGGCCCAGACCCGCCAGCGCCACCGCTGCCCGCAGCCCGTCCTTGCCCCCCACACCCCCCAAGGCGCCTGGACCCTGCTGCCCACCAGCCCCCAACGCGGGCAACTCGCCCTGCCCGCCGCTCTGATGGCCGTCTACGACCTCAGCCGCCTGCCGTACACCGAGCAGCTGCGCTGGCGCACCCAACGCTGCCCCGCCCACGCCGCAACCCCGGGCGCCGCCGACCTCGCCCTGGCCGGATGGCAGATCTTCGACCCCCTCCAGCACACGGAACACATCCACACCCGCCTGCCGCACCCCACGCCCGGCCGCCCCGGGAAGGCGTGACGATGCCGCACCACGCCCTGGACATCACCCTGACCAGACCCCTCACCCTCGCCGAACTCCAGCAGGCCGCCCGCACGATGCCGCTTGCAGCCAACCACGACGCCACCCATCTCATGACCGTGGTGCCGGCCAAGACCCCGGGCAAGGCCCTCAACCGGCTACGTCACCGGATGGGCGGACGGTTGCCCATCGACGTGATCACCACGCACTACCCCGACTCCAGCGGGCAGATCCTGCTCAACGTCGCCTTCCCGCCCGTCACACAAACGGTTCTCCGGGCCGCGGCCGACCGCGCGGGACAGCCGCCCCGCCGCTTCGTGCAGCTCGCCCTCCACCGAGCCCTGGCGCGACACGCCAGCGACGAGGCCAACCGCCTCGACCAGGAAGTCCAGCATTTGCTCGCCCACACCCCCGCCTCCCACTTTCTGGCAGCCGTCGGGTGTGCCCTCGCCCACACCCCCGGAGTCGCGCCATGCTGAACCCCACCGACGAACAGCAGGCCGCGGCCGACGCCTTTCACGCCGGCCACCACCTGGCCCTCCAGGCCGGAGCAGGCACCGGCAAGACCACCACCCTGGCCCAGCTCGCCCACGCCACTCAACGCCGCGGCCGCTACCTCGCCTACAACCGGGCCATCGCCCAGGATGCGCGCTCCCGATTCCCGTCCACAGTCCAGTGCAAGACCGCCCATGCCCTGGCCTACGCCGCCGTCGGCCACCGCTACACCCGCCGCCTGAACGCGCCCCGCCGCCCGGCCTGGCAGACCGGACACGCCCTCGGCATCACCAAAGCCATCCGCATCGGCGAACGCGACCTGTCACAAAAAACGCTCTCCAACGCCGTGCTGCGCGCCGTGGCCCGCTTCTGCCACACCGCCGACCCCGAGATCACCCGCCACCACGTCCCCCACCTGCGCGGCCTCGAAGACCGTACCCTGCACGCTCAACTCGCCGCCCACGTCGTCCCGTTCGCCCGCAAGGCCTGGGGCGACCTCCAGCACCCGGACGACGGCGTCGTGCGCTTCGACCACGACCACTACCTGAAAATCTGGGCCCTCACCCAGCCGAAGATCGACACCGACTTCCTCCTGCTGGACGAGGCCCAGGACACCAACCCCGTCGTCGAACAGATCTTCCTCAACCAGCGTGACCACGCCCAGCTGGTGATGGTCGGCGACTCAGCCCAGGCCATCTACCAGTGGCGCGGCGCCAAAGACGTCATGACCGGCTTCGACGGAACCCAGCTCGTCCTGTCCCAGTCCTTCCGCTTCGGCCCCCAGCTCGCTGACGAGGCCAACCGATGGCTGGCCATCGCCGACGCCCCCATCCGCCTCACCGGTACCGAGACCGTGCCCACCGAACTCGGCCCCCTCACCCAGCCTGACGCCGTACTGTGCCGCACCAACGTCGGCGCCATGATCCAGGTCATGGACCTGCTGGCTGCCGGACACCGGGTAGCACTTGCCGGGGGAGGAGACAGCCTGCGGGCCCTGGCCCTAGCTGCCCGCGACCTCAAGGAAGGCCGCCGCACCACCCATCCCGAACTGGTCCTGTTCCCCTCCTGGGGCGAACTGCAGGACTACGCCACCCATGACACGGCCGGGCGCGACCTTCAGCCGCTGGTTGACCTCGTCGACACTCACGGCATCGACGCCATCCTGACCGCCGTCGCCCAACTCGTCCCCGAGAACAGGGCCGAGGTGACCGTCTCCACCGCCCACAAGGCCAAAGGCCGCGAATGGGCCTGCGTGAAAATCGCAGACGACTTCACCCCGCCCAAAGACAGCGAAACACCAGACGACACGGGTCGTGCTCTGCCTGGTCCCATTGACGATGCCGAGGCACGCCTCGCCTACGTTGCCGTCACGCGTACTCGCCAACGTCTGGACATCGGTGGCCTGTCCTGGATCCGTGATCACCCCGATGGGAATCCTCTCCGCGCCCCGATGCACGACATGCGATGACGCACGTGGCATGAGATCAGCGGGGCGCAGCAAACCATGGACGGCCCGCTTCCTCACAGGGGGTTGGACTTCCGCGAGGGAATTCGCAGGCGACGCTGCTCCTTCTCTCGCCGCTCGCAGAACTCCTCGTAGGCCAGCTCCTCGAAATCCGGATCGACTCCTTGTTCCATCATCTCGACCCCCACCTCGCTGTAGTGGCGAGGTTCCGGGAGCACGCTTTCGCGGATCATGTCGAGCCAGGCTGCTCTGTGGGAGGGAACTGGCAGACGGTCGCCTCTCACGGCCGCTTCGAGGCCAGCGATGGCATCACCGAGGTAGGTCTCCACGACTTCCCTCCGGCTGGCGTAACCGTAGATCAAGGACCACTGGAGGGTGCGGTCGAAGTTGGTCTTCAGCCGAGTTCGGAGCGCCGCGCTGTGGAGGAATGCGACCTCATCCTCGATCGGCTCCAGGAGTTCGCGGACGCGCGCGTTCTCGTCGTCCAGGATTGCGCGTCGCGCCTGCTTGAGGGCATCCCGCAGCGAGCAGGCGCGTTCGCTGTCGCGATCCGAGCGCTCCTTGGCAGCGTCAAGCTTCATCTTGTGTGATCAGCGCAGAGCATGTCGACGACGCTCTGGACTGGTCCGTCAAGGCCCTTGAGAACCGAAGCCCCAAGGCCCTCATCGCCACAGCGTCGCTGGCCCGATGCATCCGTCTTATCGGCCAGCAAACAGCCGCAAGCCCGTCTGCACCCTTTGCCGTGCCTGCCCGCGAACTCGCAGGTCACCACGCTGCCCCTGCTCTGGTCGGCGGGCGACATTCCCTCTACGCCCCCGAGTCCACGCCCCACAGCAGGAAGAACAGAGAAGTGGGTGGGTGGGACAGGCCCCGGGCGGAGGGCGAGGGGATCGGGTGCCGCTGGTGTTCCTCGCGCGCGACGGCGGGCCGCGCGCGATGCGGGAGAGGGGGCACGGTTCCGGAAATGCGTGGTGACGGCCAGGTGATCCCGTTTAGCGTGATCTGGCTGGCGATCGTCAGCAGCACGTGGTGAACACACTGGAGTACTGATGGCTCTGCCCGCACGGCTCACCGCCGCCCTGGGACGACACCCCGACGACCTCACCGAGGACGATCTGCAGCGTGCGGTCGAGAGCCAGATCCCCGAGAGTGTCGACCTGGACTGGAAGAAGGACTTCTACAAGGGCAGCGACGCGGGCAAGAAGGAACTTGCCAAGGACGTGTCAGCCATGGCCAACACCGCCGGCGGCATGGTCGTCATCGGCGTTGACGATGGCAAGCAGGACCATGCCCACGACTTGGCCCCCTTCGACCCGGTCCAAGGCCACGGTGAGGAATGGATCCGCTCGGTGCTCGCAAACTGGGTCCAGCCCGTCGTACCCAACGTGGGCGTGCGACCGGTGAAGTCCGCGACCAAGGCGGGCAAGATCTATTGGGTGCTCACCGTGCCCCCGAGCACCCAGGCCCCGCACGCGGTCGCGGCTCCGGGCAATGACTACAACTTCCGCGTCCACGTCCGGCACGGCACCACGACCCGAACCCTCGCCGAATCCGAGATCGCGCAGCGCTACCGTGACCGCTTCCAGGCCGCCTCCGACGACGTCGACCGCCTGCACCAGGTCGCCGAGGCGGGCTTCGGCTACCTGTCGGCCTATCTCACCAGCACCGAGCATGGCGGCAGCCCCAGGGCGACCTACTCCCCGGGCTGGGTCAGCCTGGCCGCAGTTCCGGCCGTCCGAGGCACCTACCCTCTGACCACTCACGCGGACCGGAACGCGGCGTTCGGCCGTTTCTACAAGATCGCCTGTGGAGGAGTGACCACCAATGCGTTGCCGGAACGCCCTGTTCTGGTCGGACGCCGCCAAGTTCGCTTCGAGGGCGCTGTAACCGGTCAACTCCACCAGGATGGAAGCTTCTACGGCGCCCGGTACATCAGCCTCCAGAGTGATCAGTACAACTCCGACGGCCCCAAGCGGCTGTATCACCGCGGACTCGAACTTGATCTCGTGGCACAGGTACAAGCTGCGGCAGCCTGGGCGGCGGAGACCGGGGCAGCCGGTGACCTGGTGCTTTCCGCTGCGCTCCACCGCTTTGACGGCAGTGACGGGCCTGTGCGCCTGGTCGCGTCAGAGGAAGCCTTCCCAGACGGCCCCGCCGCGCCTCTCCCCGAAACCCCCGCGCAGACCACGGCGGACCTTTCCGCCATCGTCACCGACAGGCGAGAGGCCGTGGTCACGGCCTACACCCTCGTCGCTGACCTACTGGCCGACATGGGAGCGCACCAGCCACACGTCCTGACTTCCGAAGGGGACATCCTGATCAACCGACTCAACGCCGACCACCGCCGGGAGCTCACTGGTTGGGACGCGTAGAAGCGATAGCCACCACCGGCGGCACGAGATCCCGGAGCGGGGTCTGTGCGGTCACTGGACAGACCCCGCTCCGTGAAAGCGCGAGGGTAGGCGCATGGGCTCTACCGAAGCGGTGTGACGAGGAACGTAGCGCGCCCGGGCCGACGCCTGAGGCAGAGTTCAGGGTGGGCAAGTCATGATGCGACAGACCGTTGACTTCGATGGCTACCCGTCCGAGGGTGTGCGAGGCCTGGGTCGGGCGCCGGTCGGCGACTGAGGCGTAGAACTGCGCGGCGTACGTGACTTGCTGCTCCGCCCTTCAATCCCGCACCGTTACGCGCCCAGGTAGGGCCCCAGCGTTGCTGCAGTGGCTGCGCAAGACAGGTAGTTCTTGGCGTGATGGAACCCGTATGTCGCGTGGATGGAGTCGGTGAGGTCCAGGGCGATGCCGGTGAAGGCGCGGGCGAGGAGTGGGGGAATGGCTACCGGGTCCCCGGGGTCTGCGATGTTGACCCAGCGGGCCACACTGTCCGGACGGGCGCCGAGTGGTGTTGAGGGGCCGGTGGGGCGGGGGGTGAGGCGGTCAAAAACGCCGTGAGGCAGGGCGAGTGGGGAACCCAGTGTGAGCAACAGTTCAACGTGTAGCTCTGGGTGTGCATGGAGGGCTTCGTAGGTGACAATTGTGCCCAAGGAGTGGGCAATGACGACTCGGGGACGATGCTGGGCTATCCGTGCAGCTACTTCTTCGCGGGCGGCCAAGCGCGCCTGATCGTCGTCAGCACGGAGGTACAGAGCCACTTCACGGAAGAACAGCCGAATGAACAGCTGTGTCAGCCGGCCGTCGAGGCTGAACTTCTCCGCCACCCACGAGGCGGCATACCGCACGGGCAGCGTCAGTGCGCCTTGGGTAACGGGCGTGGGGGCGCCGAGTTCTTTCAGCCACGCCGCCATCAACTCCTTGGCCAGTGGGTCGCTCAGTTCCTCTGCGTCGGCTGCTCCCTGGACAGTGGGACCGGTGTTGAGTAGCGCGGCATAGTATGCGAAGTCGAGGTCGAAGCTGTTCGTAGGCAATTGCAGCCCGCTGGCGAGGTGTTGAGCCCACAGGGTGTTTTGAGTCGCGCGTACTTGATCAGCTGTGGAACGGCCATCGTGATAGCCCACACCGTGGACGGCGACGACGCGGAGGGGGCGGGACGTGGAGCAGTTCAGGGCTCTCTCCTAAAGATTGGTGCCAAAGTGAGTGCGATGACTTCGTAACCCATTCCCAGCACGGCGGTACTGTCCGGCCCGATCGTTGCGCAGCTTGGGCTATTGGGAAGGTGCACTGCCGTTAGGCAGGAAGCAGCGGCCAGGTCCCATACGCGGACGGTGTGGTCGTCGCTGCCGGTGATGGCGATGGGTCGGTCGTCGACCTGTGCCGTCGCGACTGTGAGTACCGCGCCGGTGTGGCCGGTGAGGGTGGCGGTGGTGCGGCCGGTGGTGAGGTCCCATACGCGGACGGTGTGGTCGTCGCTGCCGGTGATGGCGATGGGTCGGTCGTCGACCTGTGCCGTCGCGACTGTGAGTACCGCGCCGGTGTGGCCGATGAGAGGCTCGCTGATGGGCTGGCCGGTGGTGAGGTCCCATACGCGGACGGTGTGGTCGTCGCTGCCGGTGATGGCGATGGGCCGGTCGTCGACCTGCGCCGTCGCCACCGCGCGCACCCCGCGGGTGTGGCCGATGAGAGGCTCGCTGATGGGCTGGCCGGTGGTGAGGTCCCATACGCGGACGGTGTGGTCGTCGCTGCCGGTGATGGCGATGGGCCGGTCGTCGACCTGCGCCGTCGCCACCGCGCGCACCCAATCGGTCAGGCCGGTATGAAGTTCACCGATCAGATCACAGGTGCCAAGATCCCACATCCGCACCGAACGATCGTGGCCAGCGGTGATGGCGATGGGCCGGTCGTCCATCTGCGCGGTCGCTACCGTGAACACCCCTCCGGCGTGACCGGTGAGGACGCCGGCGGTGCGGCCGGTCGCTAGGTCCCACACCAGCACCGACTCATCGTCGCTGCCGGTGATGGCGATGGGCTGGTCGTCCATCTGCGCAGTTGCCACCGCGCGCACCCAGTCGGTGTGGCCAGTGAGGACAGCGGTGGTGCGGCCGGAGGTCAGATCCCACGTACGTACTGTGTGATCGTCGCTGGCGGTGATGGCGACCGGGTGGCCGTTCACCTGTGCGGTGGCTACCGCGTTCACCGTGTCGGTGTGGCCGGTGAGGGGCTCGCCGATCGGTTGGCCGGTGGTGAGGCCCCACAGCACCACTGTGTGGTCGTTGCTGGTGGTAACGGCGATCGGTTCGTCGTCCATCCGTGTGGTCGCTACCGCGTTCACCCAGTCGGTGTGGCCGGTGAGGGTGGCGGTGGTGCGGCCGGTGGTGAGGTCCCATACGCGGACGGTGTGGTCGTTGCTGGTGGTGACGGCGACTGGGTGGCCGTTCTCCTGTGCGGTGGCTACCGCGTTCACCCAGCCGACATGGCCGGTGAGGGGCTCGCCGATCGGTTGGCCGGTGGTGAGGTCCCATACGCGGACGGTGTGGTCGTCGCTGCCGGTGATGGCGATGGGGCTGCCGTCCATCTCTGTGATGGCTACGGCGTTCACCCAGCCGGTGTGGCCGGTGAGGGTGGCGGTGGTGCGGCCGGTGGTGAGGTCCCATACGCGGACGGTGTGGTCGTCGCTGCTGGTGATGGCGATGGGGCTGCCGTCTATCTCTGCGGCCGCCACTGCGCGTACCCAGTCGGTGTGGCCGGTGAGGGGCTCGCCGATCGGTTGGCCGGTGGTGAGGTCCCATACGCGGACGGTGTGGTCGTCGCTGCCGGTGATGGCGATGGGGCTGCCGTCCATCTCTGTGATGGCTACGGCGTTCACCGCGTCCGTGTGGCCGGTGAGGGTGGCGGTGGTGCGGCCGGTGGTGAGGTCCCATACGCGGACGGTGTGGTCGTCGCTGCCGGTGATGGCGATGGGGCTGCCGTCCATCTGTGCGGTGGCTACGGCGTTCACCGCGTCCGTGTGGCCGGTGAGGATGGCAGTGTTTGCTGCCGATACCTGCGAGCCAGTTGCCCACAACGGGCTCCAGCCGGCGTTGCGGGCAAGTTCCGCGGCGAGCTCGCGGGCGTGGTAGCGAGCGGCATTTAGGGCGAGGATCTGCTGGCGTTCATGGGGGGCGAGCTTGCGGAGGAGCGCGTAGGACGTGCGGTAGACGGCGGTGGTGAGTCGTTCGTTCTGGGTGGTTGCCTTGCGGAGGATGGCGTTGACTGTGTCGGGCTCGGCGTGAATGAGGAACGCGGGATCCTGGAGGAGTTCGCCAGCCCTGCCGGCATGCACGGCGTGCTGTGCGGCATGGCGCAGCAAGTATGGGTCGGCTACCTGCCAGGCGCGTCTGCCGTCATCGGCCGTCGGGATGGACTGAAGGAGCCGCTCATAGACGGTTGCGGCGAACGGCTCGGGCGCGGCGGTGCTCATCGGGTCTGCTCCTGTCGGCCATATGGTTCGGCCCGAAGCCGTTCGGCGAGTCCTTCGTGGAAGAGCCGGTAGAGGGTGGTGCCGTCGATGTCGATGTCGCGACGCAGGTAGAAGCGGGCCTGCGCCAAGGCTGCCTGTAGCTGGCCGATCGGCAAAGAGCTGTCGCTGGACTCTGGGAGCATGAAAGCGGGGGCGATGTGGGCGAGGGCCCGCTCTGGCATGCCTCGGCCTTCGGCGTGGGCCAGAGCCGCCAGGACAGGGCGGAGGTGCGGTTGGTCAGCGCGGTCGACAAGGTCGAGTTCAAGGAGTTCTGGCAGCTCTACAGGCGCGTCGAGTCCGAGTTCACGGGCGAGTGCGGGGTCGTGCTGGGTGGGCAAGGTGAGGACATGGCGGAGGTACAGTCCTGCAGCCAGGAACTCTCCCCACTCCAGGGGCTCGGCCTCGTCAGCGTGCTGGGAAGGAGCGTTGATGCCTGTGAGGCGTGCTGCGATTCCTTCGGCGAGAGCGGCTGCGGCGCCCGCAGCTTCCGATTCAGCGTAGAGGGTGTCGACCGCGAGCAGGTCGACGACGTACTGCTGCAGCGAATCGTAGATTTCGCGTGGCTGGGCATGATTGAGGTCGAGCAACCCCCCGGAGGCGTTGGCGAATTGCGCCAACGTGGCAAAGCGTCGATCTGAGCGGGTGCCGACCAGCAGTCGGACCCCCGGGTTGTCCGCGAGGGCGGCACGGGCCAGCGGCAGCAACAGGGCTTGAGTGACGTCCTCCGGCCGTTCAGCCTCGTCAAGGGCATCGATCACCAGCGTGTAGGGAGGGCCGGGATTTGCTTGACCCAGCTTGAGCAGACCTTGCGCGTCCCATCCGTCGACAGGGCGGTCCTTCTCGGCGGCCCCCATCTGGCGGGCGATGGAGTCGGTGATTTGCGCAAGGTCACGACGGCGAGCGTGGACCACGGCAAGCCGCTCGTTTCGGCCCGGTTTAACCGACAGCGAAAACCACAGGCCTTGCGTGGCTCCGCGCAAAATCGGGTGCGCCGCGCACACCAGGACACCCAGCAGCGCGGATTTACCGACCCCGGGCTTGCCGGTCAGGAGTCGAAAGCCGGGACCCTGGCCGTTGAACCAGGTGGCCAACGTGCGGACTTCAGCGTCTCGGCCGCGGAAGTATCCCTGGCCCGACACCCCGCGTTGCAGAGGCTCCGCGCTGGCACCGCGCAGCATGAAGTGTCGAGGATCGAAGACTTCGTCGAGCATGGAGGCAATGCCGACGTCGACTTCCGACAGCATGCTCTCTTGACTGCGATGTCTGGGGTTTGGAAAGAACGGAAGGTCATGAACGGGTGCCGTGAGCGGCACGCTACTGCCCGCTACCTCTTGAGCGTAGCCCTCGGCCTTACTGAGCTGCGCGACTTCGCGAGCGATCTCTTGGGCGATGGTTGGCAGCGGAATGTACTGGTACGACGGGTCCACTGCCAGGGTGCCTTCAAGGTACTGACCGAGCACCATGGCCGTGGCGCGGCTCAGCCGGTATCCGAAGGCCTTGTCTTCGCGCCCAGAGGCAGCGATCACCCAGGCGCGGCGGTCACCGACCCGCATCTGCTGGTGCCAGGACAGCGTCGCTGCGGCACCGGAGTGACACAGGTCGAGGATGAACAGCGTGAAGGGCCGCGGCTTGGTGGGGTGCGATTCGATCAGGCTGATCCATGTGGAGACCGGGTCGTCGAGGTCTGTTCCATCGCTGGCTACTACGTGCAGATCTCGCTCGCCGGTCTCGGCCAGCCTGCCGTGCGCGACAATGTGCACGACGAGCACCCGCGTGTCACCGCATCGGACAGCGCTGCGGACCTTCTCACCGAGGTCTGCAGCCTCGCCCGGATGCCACGTCTCGGTGTAGCCGAACCTGCCTAGCGCCTCGGATACCGACGCAGCGTGCACGGGCGCGTCGTCCAGCGGGTCTAGCTCACCGAGCGCCAGTACGCCGTCCTCGTACTGTGCAGCCACGGACAAACCCACAGACAGCGCTACCCGTTTCGCGCCGCCGCGACCAGCACCCTCGTCCATGCACCGTCCTTCGGCTGTCCGACTACGAGGGTATTCATTGACCATCTCGTCGGCGGGCCTTACCAAAAATGTCCTCAGCACCGCATGATCACAGATCGAGCAGCGTCCCGGGGCAGTTCTGCCCAGCGGGTGTGGTCCTTCACGGCCTGCTAACCACCGACCGCGCCACGGTGATCACCGCCCCAGTCGGCTGTTCGCGTAGTTGGCTTCGTCTCTCCCCCAGATGAGGCCTGGTGTCATGCTGATTGTGTGAGGATGCCGGTCTCGCGGAGAGAGCCGAGATGGCGGGCGATGGCGTTGGCTTGTTCCGGGTCGCGTAGGAGGATGCCGCACTCGAGGTTCTTCTCGAACGCGTGGCCCGTGAGGTTGGCGCTGCCGATCAGGGCCACCTGCCGGTCCACCACGATGATCTTGGCGTGCAATGCGGCGCCGGGCTTTCGGTTCCCGATCGGCCAGTTCCACCGGGCAGCCGCGAGCGTGGGGAACGCGGGGGTCCCGTGGAAGTTGGGGTTGTCGGCCGGCTGCTCAAGCAGAAGTGTCACCTCCACGCCGCGGGCGGCTGCCGAGGCCAGGGCGGCGGTGAGTGACGCTGGCGGGAAGGTCGCGTAGCTGACGAGCAGCAGCTCGGTGCGTGCGGAGTCGATGAGTTCGCTGACTACGGCGGAGGTCAGCCGGGAGGTCTGCACGCCGGAGGCCGGGCCGGTCCAGACGACATCCGCGTCATGGTCGGAGCGGTACTTCAGCCGGGCCTGCGCGGCACCGAGCAGCAGGCCTGCCGCGTACCCGCCGTCGGCGTCACCGGGCAGGTGGGTGCGCAGGCGGCGGCAGGCGGCGCGGACCGCTATGCCGGCGACTTGGGCCTCGAGCGAACGCAGGCCTGATCGTCCCTTCCGGCAGGCGTGTGCGAGCTGCTTGATGTCGCCGTACGGCAGTTGCCCGGCGAGCTCAGCGGTGAGGGTCTCCAGGGAGCCTGGTGATGTCATGGCAGGAAGGCCAGGCCATCGCCGGTGATGTCGACGAGGAACGCCCGGTCCAGCCACCGGTTGTTGGTCTCGCAGCTGGTTTCCGAGGCGAACAGGCAGGCGTGGCAGGCTGCGGCGTGCAGTGTGTCCGAGGGGTCCTCGGGAATGTGTTCGGCGCACAGCGGGTCGCTGGAGCAGCGGGCCGCGTCCTCAAGCGACTGGTCCAGCAGCCGCTTGAGGTAGCGGGCGCTGCCGAGGGCGACCAGACCCCCGAGGGTGCCCTCGCTGTCGCTGGCTGCGGTCGACAGCAACAGACCTGCGGCGGGCTGCGCCGGACGGCCGATGTAAAGACGCTCTCGGATGCTGGAGGAGGAGTAGCCGCATTCCAGGGCCACCTGCCGCATCAGCAGGTGGCTGAAGGTGTGCAGGAGGACGAAGCGGGCCACGGGGAATCCGGGCTGATACGGCTGGGCCCGGTTGTGGCACCACCGCTGGTGCGCCTGCTTCAGGGCGACGAGCCGCGGATGGTCGGCGACCTTGCCGGCCCAGCGCGCGACGGCCTCCTCTCGCAACTGAAGGAAGATCCCCTCGCCGCGCTGCTCCGCCGCCGGCACCCACTGGATCGTGCCGCGGGACAAGGACACGCGGTTGCGCGGCGCGAGGTCGCGGCGGTCGGGCGCCGAGATACGGGTAAAGGCGACCAGGGCCTGGACCTCGCGCAGCCGGGTGACCTGGACCACCTGCTCGAGCAACTGGTCGTACCCGGCGGGCGTCGCGGTCGGCACGGCGCGGAAGTCCGCGTCCTGACGCTGCGTGGTCGGCTTGGCGAGCAGCCGCCACTCGTCCTCCAAGAGGTCACCGGACCTCTCGGAGGTCCGGGGGCCGCCGGCCGCGCGGATCTTCTCGACCACCGCCCACAGCTCCTCCGACGGCACGGAACGCAAGCCCCGCAACTCGTTCATCCCGTCGACCATCACCTGCAGGAACTTCTGCGAGGGAACCTCCCCGAAGATCTCCCAGTGGCTGCGGACCTGGTCCTCCACGGACTCGGACTGCGGCAGGTGCAGGGCACTCGCGGTGACGCTGAACCACAGATTCGACGCGCCGAGCACCATCAGCCGCAAGTTGGCCCCGCACGGCTCGAACCGCTGCTGGTGCGGGTGCCGCCCGCGGCAGACGGGGAGCTTCTGCCAGCCGTCCTGTCCGGCAGCCTCCTGGATACTGCGGGCCGCCCCGCACTCCGCGCACTTGACGGTAACCTGCGGCCCGAGGGTGCTGGCACTGTCGATCATGGTGAGCTTGGCGCCGCCACAGGGCTGCGTGGCGTTGGCATGCACGAATTCCACGTAGGGGAAGTCGTCCAAGTGCCCGGAGCGTTCACAGGTGACGATGAAGCGGGCCGGGACGCAGGCCCGCTTGTTGACGTCCCGTGTCGTGGCCTGCTTCTGACACTGAGCGTGGACCCACTTGGCGAGGTCCGGCCGACGCCCGTAACGGTGCACCAGTTCGAACTGGCCCGGCGGGTCGAGCGGGCCGAGCCGGTGGCAGCGAGGACAGCGCACCCAGCCCGGGAAAGGCGTGACGGGCACCCCGACCCGGGTGTACGGATCGTCGGTCTCAGACGGGTCCCACGGAGCCTTGCGCAAGGCCCTGACCTGCTGACCCAGGACCCGCTGGACCTCGGTGAGCAGCCGCGGCTCCTGGATGGTCTCCTGCCGTTCCGGGCTCCAGGCATCCAGGCTGCGGACGATGACGCTCATCGTGGGCAGGTCCACGACCGACCCGACACCGGCGGTGGTCATCAGATGGCTGGGGCGCACCTGGCCGATCCGGCTCGGGTCGCGCCACCCGGTCGCGGAGGAACCAGCGGTCAGCTTCACGAGGTCCCTCCAGCGGGCGGGCGGTCGTAACTCCAGGCGGGCGGCGACTCCAGGCTGCGGTCACGCCGGTCGAGCTGCAGGACGATCTCGGGCTCGACCTCGCGCAGACTCATCGGCGCAGACCACAGATCCCAGCCCTCCTCGTCCGGGCCACGCAGCAGACCCGAGACGTCCGCGGCCTCCTCGTAGCCGAGCCGGCCGGACGGGAGGACCTTGCGCTTGTGGGCCCAGGAATCCAGACGGTACTGGGCGGCCTGGCGGACAGCCGAAGCCTGCGGCACGTCATGCAGGACCCGCGAAGCCCGCTGCTCCAGGGCATCCAGCAGGGCGGTCACCGCAGGCCCGGACAAGGGCACGTCGTGGGCCGCCGTGTTCGGCAGGGAACCGAAGGCGGAGTGCCGGACGGCCGCCGCCAGTATGCCGCTGAGCCCGCGGTCCAGGGCCCGGTCGCTGAACGGAGTGGTCGTCAGCCCCTCGACCCGCATGCCGAAGGTGGCATGGTCGTAGCCGAAGGACTCGTAGTGGGCGAGATCGCGAGGACGGCTCCACTGATACAGGGTGACGACCAGGCCCGGCCGCTGCGGATCACGGCCCACCCGAGAGGTCGCCTGGATGTACTCGGCACTGTTCTTCGGCTGTCCCGTGACGACCATCAGCCCCAGCCGGGGAACGTCGACACCAACCTGCAACATGCTCGTGGCCAGCAGAACATCCAACGGCTGGACACGCCCGACCACCCGGCTACGGGACTCCGGGTTACGGCGGAACTCCTCGAGCGCCTCCGAGGAGTCCGAGCGCGGGTCGAAGGACCGCTCGAGTTCCGCGAGAGTCCCGGCGATGCGGCTGCTGGGCATGCGACTGGTCAGCTCGCTGACATTGGGGCGTCGACGACGCGTGCGGACCTGCCTGCTCGCCAGCCGGTCGGCGACGTCGTCGTCCACCAGCCGCTTCATGCCGGCGAGTTCACGGGTGGAGGTGAAGTAATCCACCACCGTCAGGTAAGGGTCCGCAGCAGCGCCGTACCGGTCGAAGAGCGCCTGACCGTGCTCCAACAAGGCCGTGACCAAGCGGATCTCGATCGACTTCAACCGCTCACCTGTCGCGCACACACCCCGGTACCGCCGGCTCGGCGTGTCAGGGCCGGGAGGCACCGAGCGGGAGAAGAACGTGTCACCCGCATCCAGCAGCTGCGGTGGGAAGATCGTCAGCCCCCGAGCGAAGACCTGCTCGACCTGATCCCGCGCCCGCCGCACGGTCGCAGTCGAGGCGACCAGCACCGGTCGCACGGCCTCCCCGCCCACCGGCCGACTGCACAACCGGTCCACCACCGTCTCGTACAGACCGACCAGGCTGCCCAGCGCGTCACTGATCAGATGAAGCTCGTCCTGGATCACCAGATCCGGCGGCCGCAACCGCATCGCGGGCTCGGGCGAAGCCGCAGGCAACCCACTCGCCGCCGGGTGCCGACTCTTGCAAAAGCCCTCGAAGGACGGCGTACGCCACCCGTGCCGCGCGCACCTGGTGTCGACCAGACCGAACAGCGGCGCCACCGCGTCCTTCCACGGCAACTGCGCAAGCTTGTCCACCGTGCTGATCACCAGCGACGGAGTGAGCCGGTAGATCTCCTCGTCCACCGTCAGCACCGGCAGACCCTCCCCGCCCGAGCGCCGCTCGGTATAGAGACAGTCCCCCTCCGGATCGCTGCAGAACACCCGCACCCGCCGCCGCAGGTTATCGGTCTTCAAACAGGCCCCGGTCAGCCTCGATCCACACCAAGGGCAGGCGATCAGCTGCAGCGGACCACCCAGCGCGTTCTCCCGGTCATGCGCATCCTCGACCTGCCGCTTGGCCTCCTCGAAGTTATTGGGCGTGACCTTGCTGCCCACCCACAGACCCACCCGAAACGGCGTCGTACCCCAGCGCCCGTCACCCGCAGCCAACCGCTCCTGCCGCAGCCACTCGCACGCACACACCAGCGCCGCCGCCCGCTGGAACTGCTGCGCCGTCAGCAACCGCAGCGTGTACCGCATCAGCACGGCGACACCGTCCGTGCCGTCCCGTGCCTCCTCCCCAGTGCCGACCACGCCCTGCAAACGACGGATCGCGAAGGTGTACGCGGTCAGCCCCAGGTACGCCTCCGTCTTGCCACCACCGGTCGGGAAGAACAGCAGCTGCACATCCCCGTCGTCCACCGACCGGTACGCGTCCCTGTGGCCCGGATCGGTCAGCCCCGGCAGACACAGCAGCACGAAGGCCAACTGGAAGGGACGCCAACTGCGGTTCTTCGGTACATCCTTCTCCCGCAGCAGCCGGCCCAGCGGTGTCTCGGGCGCGTTCAACCGGGCCCGCACCACATCACCCCGCACGCGCTGCAGCGCCATCGCCTGGTTGGCGAAGCGAAACGCCTCCCGCGCGACACCATCGTCCCGCAGCAGATCGATAGCCCTATCCAGCCGGTCCGCTATCTCTCCTGCCCGTACGAAGGCAGGCCGCGCCGCATCGGCGTACGCCCCGATCTCCGAGTCCTCGTCGATCCGGCGCGCCTGCTCCGCCAGCCAGGAGCGGTAGCCGGTGGCCAACGGCCGCAGCGCCCTAACCAGTTCGTCACGGGCCAGTTCTGCACTGCCGAGCCTGGCCATGTCCAGGACCAGGCCGGGCATGCCGGACGTGTCGCCCGGAACGGTGAGGCGGACATCCGCGGCCGGGAAGCAGGTCGTGCGCAGCTGCCAGGCACGCACCTCGCCGGGATGCACCTCGGCGTCCACCGCACATTGCCGCCCATGGGCGTAGTCGCGCTGCTCACGGTGCAGCAACGCGAGGTGCAGCCGCTCCGGGTCGCTGCTGGACGGGCGGTCGCCCAGTTCCGGGTCGTTGTGTCCCAGGAATACGGAAGAGTCGCCGTCCAGGGCCGTGACCGTCAGGTGGACCTGGTAGAGCCGTGCGGTGTCCGGCATGGAGGCGGGTGCCGCCTGGGAGTTGATCAGTGAGACGTCCACGATCCGTCGGTTGCCGCGGTGGCGGACCACCGTGCGGAGCGTCACCTCGGGCTGCTCGGCATCCGGCGGTACGGGATCGAGCACGGTGTCGGTGTCCAGGCGGACCTCGACCGGTCCGCCCGCAGGGCGCCGCCGCCAGACCTTGCGGGGTCTGCCCTGCTCGGTCACGTGCACCTCGGAGGTGACCCGCTCGTAGCGGCCCCACTCAGCCTTCACCACGACGGCCGCGACGTCGGCAGGGACCATGAAGGACAGCCCGAGGGCCGAGGCAGCCATCGAGCCGGACCGGACGGCGGCGGGCGCCTCAGGCGCCTCGTCGTCGTCCACTGCCTCCACGACCTCAAGGTCCACCAGACCCGGATCATCGGGGTCCCAGGCGTCCTCAGGCTGCTCGGAGGGCACATCCCGGGTGACAAGCCGACCCAGCACATACCGCTCTGCAGGGCTGGCGCCTGGCGGCAACTCCTCCTCCGGGCCGTCCCACGGCCCGTGCAGATCACGCTGCAGCAGGCTCTCCAGCTCCTCGCGGATCTGGTAAGACGTCCTGTCCGCAGCCGTGTCGGCCGTGCCTGAGGTCACCGCGCCACTCCTCTGTGATCGATCGGAGTGGCCTTAACTCCCCCTACTGACAGTCGCGGCCAGCTCATAGCTCGCCCTCCAGATCCGCACGCCGGTGGTTCTCCTCCAGCAACCGGTCCAGCAACTCGAACCGGGCCTCTTTGCTGACCGTCCAGCGTGTCCCGATCTTCGTTCGATGGTGCCCGATCTCCAGGTCCAGATCCGACCAGCCGTAGGCTGCGAGTACCGCTGCATCGATCTCAGCATGCAGCTCCCGCAGAGCCTGCACCTTCGGGTCTCGGTCGGCGGGGTCGTGGACGTGGTTGTACGTCGTCGTCAGACCCCAACCACGGCCGAGCATCAGCTCACGCCGCTCGACGTCGAGCCGTTCGCCGAGGTGCTCCATCTCAGGGATGGAGTCGGGACGGGGGAGGGTCAGGAAGACGTCGGAGGGCGTGTAGCGGATGTCGTGTCGAATCGTAGAGCCGTAGCGGACGGCCCATACGGTGTTAAAGCTTGACGACAGGTACGCAAAACTGGCGAAGTCATCCAAGGCGAAGACAACCGTCGCATGCGAGAAAACGGCGTCAGTCTCGACTCGCGCCGGCATTACCGCATTGCTGTGGATCGTCAGTGCCAGCACGCGGTCGAGGGCTGAGATCGCCGGATCTTCTGATCCTCGTCGGGCATGTCGCCACCAGAACTTACGATATCCAGCGTCCTGTTTCTTCTCTCGCTCCGGCTTGACCAGCCGCCTTACGATTTCGATCAGGTCCGGATACTCCTCGGCCTTTTCTAGGGTCCATCCGTGAAAATTGATGATCCATCGGCTGGCTGAGCAGTCAGGTCGCTGGTTGAGGTCCCTGCCGATGACGTAGGGGGCGAGCGCTTCCGCGTTACGCGGATCCCGACGGATCAGCTCGGCGGCCTGATCGGCGTCGAGCGTGAAACCCAAGCCGAGAACATTGCTGCCCTGGAACGCGAGGCCATTGTTCTCGGCGAGCCGTCGTGGTGGCCCGCTCACGCGGCCGACAGGTTCCAGGTCGCTCCCGATCGCCGGGACCTCCTCACCGTCCAGCCATCGAAGGCTCGTGTCGAATAGCGAGGCTTGGCTGCCCCAGACATTGACGATCTCCAGGTTGGCGCTGCTGCTCGGCCAGGGGTGGCTGCTCTGCCCCCGCCGGAGCGTCATCCCCCTGCTTGCCGCTTGGGCCAGCCCGACCTCCAGGGTGTCGCCCTGGACCAGCGTGTTGGTGGTGATGTACCCGAGCTGGCCACGTGCGGAGAGTAGGCGCTGTGCGCGCAGGACGAATCGGGCCGCAAGGTCCGCACTGCCCTTAATGCCGCCGCCGTCCCAGCGCTGGAGCCAAGCCAGGTACTCTTTGCCCATATTCCCGGTGATCTTCTTCCCGCCCAGGAACGGCGGATTTCCGATCACGGCGTCGAATCCTGGGGTCGGTGTGTCGGCGAAGACCTCAGGGAATGCAAGTGGCCAGTGCAGCGGCTCGCGCGGGCTGGTCACCTCGGGCCGCCCGGCCTGCAGGTCTACGGCCACGGACTTGGCCAAAGCCTCCTGATTGCTGTCCTGGCTCAGCGCCCAGGACAGTTGGAGGAAGCGCTTCTCGACGTCTTTGGGTCGTGCCGCTGCTGCCAGCAGGCCGGTGGCCGTGACTGCGTTGGCCATCAGTCGCAGTTGGCTGCTGTTTTCCTCCGCCTCCGCGAGCAGCCGGGCCTTGTGTTCGACGTCCCGGATGGTGACGACCGGCGCGGCGGTGATCCGCCGTCGTAGGTCGGCGGCGCGCTGGAGCAATGGCCGTACACCTGTGGTCAGGTCCAGGACCGCCCCTTGGTGCAGCTTTCGTCCCGCGACGGGGTCGATGTGCAGAGCCTCCAGTTGGTCGGTGCGCGCTACTCCGAGGAGGCTGTCGCCCGTCTTGAGGCGGTCGTCGAGGAAGCCGAAGGGCCGTTCCCGGTCCATGGTGATGAGCCACAGCGACAGTTTCGCCATTTCGACGGCGAGCGGGTTGATGTCGACGCCGTACAGGCAGTGCTCGGCGATCAGGCGTCGTGCCTCGACCTGTACCTGTTCGATCTCGGCGTCCGAGGACAGTTTGTGTCCTGCTCGTCGGCGTACGGCCTCCAGAGCGTCGCGGCGGCCTTCCGCCTCCCACGCCTCCACGAGGCGGTCCGCTAGGTAGCGGCAGGCGGCGGTGAGGAACGCACCGGAGCCCATGGCGATGTCGGCGACCTTGAGTTCCAGAATTGCGGTAGAGGGGCGGAGCTGCCAGGCGCTGCGGTCGGCGGTCTCCAGCGGGCCGGGCCGGTAGACGAGGGGCTCGAGGGTGTTACCGGCAACGTCCTCAGCCAGGGAGCGGGGGGTGTAGTGGGTGCCGCTGGCCGCGCGCCTGGTACTTGGTGCGACGAAGCGTCCGCCGGGCAGGATGACGGCTGGCAGGCTGCGCTCGTCGTAGCGTAGGACAGCAGCGAACGGACCGATGGCGTCGGCGAGTTCGAGGTCGCCGCCGACCGCGCGCAGTACCGCCTGTCGGCGCTCTTGCTCCAGCGGGGTGGAGAACACTGCGTCGAGCCGGGCCTTGGACCAGCCGGTACGCACAGCCACCCACTCGGCCAGCGTCGGGCCACGATCCATATCAACAAGGATGTTCAACGCGTCGGGCAGGGCCACCTCGCACTCGCCCTTGGTTACTCGCGGCCACTTCGGCGGCCGGACCATGCCCAGGACGACGTCGTCGGCGGTGCGCACCTCGAGTTCGAGCAGGCCCTCGTAGACGTAGCCGATCTGTTCGACGTCCAGTGCGCGGAAGCTCAGCCGGCGGCGCTCTCCGCCAGCCTCGACGTACTGGACGGCGCGGAGCATCCGCAGCACGGTGCGGTCGTCGACGGCGGGTACCTGGCTGCCGGGGTCAGCTGCGGTGCCGCGGCGGCCTTCCAGCCAGGGGAAGCGGTCGGGGTCGAACATGCTGCCGCCGTAGGCGGGCATGCGCAGGTCCTCGTGGGCGACGCCTTGGTGAACGGCGCGGGTGACGGCGAGCAGGCGGTGCCAGGCGCCGGTGCGGTGTTCCAGGGCCTGCTCGCCCAGCAGGCTGGCCTGGGATTCGAGCTGGTCGACGAGTCGGCTGACGCTGTAGGCGGCGACGTAGAGGGAGTCGTCGCTGGGTAGCAGGCGGCGTTCCTCGGCGAAGAGCAGGAAGACCACCCGCATCATTACGGTGACGATGCCGGCGTAGAACTCGTCGTCGTCCACGTCGGCAAGCAGAGTCCGCCCGCTGTCGGCGTCGAGACGGTCGATGGTGCCCACGAGCATCTCGACAGCGTCGCGGACCTGTCGGCCGAGGCTCTCGGTGACCTCCTCCTGCCGCATCAGGCTCTCCTGAAGCAGCGCGGGCAGAGTGTCGGCCTGTGTGACGGAGAGGAAGCGGGAGCGCTGGAGCAGAGCGACGAAGGCCCGCAGAGTGTCGGGTTCGGTGCCCCACCGGCTGGCGTCCCACACGGCGCAGCCGGTGGTGCCGCCGCGCGGGGCCCAGACCAGGGCCCACCAGCGGCCGTCGGTGACCAGGCCGACGGGTACGTCCCGGGCCCGCAGAAGCACCGCGAGGCGTTCCACCGGGCTAGCGGTCCAGCCGCCCTGGGTGATACGGGCGAGTGGGTGCAAGCCCCACGGGGACAGCATGCCCAGCAGCCGCCAGGGCCCCTGGGCTGCCGTCTCCTCTTCGCTGCCGTCCTCTTCGCTGCCGTCCTCTTCGTCCTCGTCGTCCGCCGAGTTGGGGTCGCCGTCCGGGCCGGAGGCGGCGGCACCGCCAGCCTCGTTGTCCTCAATGAAGAAGGCGAAGTCCGCGCGCACGGTGAGGCCGTGCTCCTGGATCGGCTCGGCCAGAGAGTCGGGGATGGCGTCGCCCTCGACGAGGCGGTGCCGCCAGTCCAGGACGTCGTGCATGACGGTCGTCACCAGCCGGCGCCGGTCGGCGCCAGCGTTTTCCAGGACCTCCTCGATGGCCAGCCGCAGCAGTGCCCGGTCACTTGCGGGGACGACCGGAAGCCCGTTGGGGAAGACCCGGTGCACCACGGGAAGGGTCAGGAACGGGCCCGAGGTCTGCAGGAGTTCGAGCCAGGCGTGGCGGCGGCGAATCTGTTCATTGACGCCGCCCGGGCGGCGGACGGCGCCCCGGGTGCCAGGACGTCGTGCGGTGCTCATCGGGCTTCCTCCGCTTCGGGGACGATCAGGGCGACGGCGAATGGGAAGACCAGCTCGCGCACATCGCCGTACCGGGCCTCGGTGGCAGTGAGCTCCCGCTCGCGTTCCTCGTCGAGTGAGGCCAGGCGGTCCTCCCATGCCCTGCGGTCACGGTCGAGCTGCTTGCGTTCCTCGCCTTCCAGGTCCTCCAGGCTCAGCTGGGTCGGGCCGGGCCCTTCCAGGGCGTTGGAGAGCGTTACCTGGAGCTGGTCGAAGACCGCGTGGATCCTGCGGGTCTCGTCCGTCGCCCGGTTCTGCAGGGTCCGGCTCATCGTGGCCAGGCGTTCCGCGGCGCGTACGCGGACGTCCTCGGCCAGGCGTGGCATCAGCTCCTCCCACTGCCCGGCCAGAGCCGATCTGGCCTCCGGGGGCGCCGGATGGCAGGCATCGGGCTCCAGCGCCCGCTCCACCGCATCCCTGAGGTCGGCGTAGCGGGGCTGCTCCAGCTCCAGGCGCCGGGACCGGCCCGAAGCGGGAATCTCGCGGCCGGTCAGGACGACTTCCTCGTGCAGGCGGGCGCCGTCCCTGCCGACGACTACCAGCCGGGAGAACACCGTCACCAGCAGACCTTCGATTCCGGTCTTCGCGGGCAGTGCGGCGCGTACAGCGGACACCCGGTTCAGCGAGGTCCGCCCGCCCCAGATGGCGCTGCGCAGCAGTCGCACACCTTGGGCGACGAGCGGGTGTTCCAGGTGCGCGAGGACGATGTCGTCGCGGTCGCCCACGACGGCCTGGTCGAAGGACAGCGGGCGCATCACGCCGCTGAGCGGATCGGCCAGGCCGAGCACGGTGCGCTCCCACCCGGCGTGCAGCACCGGCGGGTCGATCTCGCCGTTGCCTCGGTCGGCCAGCGGAGGCTGGGCCGCCAGCTCCAGCGCGGTGTCCACGACCCGCCGCACGTTGGCCGGCCCGACGTGCAGCCGCTCCTTGCTGTGCTCGAGCTGCAGGCGCAGCTTGCGGGCCTGCTCGCGCAGGTCCTGCTCGCCCTTGAGAGCCACCACGGAACTGCTCGGGGTGACTGCCAGCGGGTCGACCAGCACGGGCCGGCCGAGCATCCGGGACTCGACCGCGTGCGCGAGCACTGGGTTCACGCTGCCCAGGTCTTCGCGTTCCGTCGCGACCTTTACCGCGACCCGGCTGAGGAACTCCAGGTCGGCCTCGTAGGAGTTCGCCTCCGCCCGCTGCCAGCCGGTGCCGACGAAGTGCACCACTTCGACCTCGTGGCACTGGCCACGCCGGTCCACCCGGCCGATGCGCTGTTCGAGACGGTTGGGGTTGAAGGGGATGTCGTAATGAATCACCCGGTGGCAGTGCCGCTGCAGGTCGATGCCCTCGCTCGCGGTGTCCGTGGCCAGCAGGATGCGGACCCTGTCGCGTTGCGGGTCGGCCTGGAAGGCGGCCTTGAGGTGCTCACGTCGGGCCGTGTCCATCCCACCGTAGAGCAGGCCCATGTGCTCGCCGCCCAGCCCGCGGGAGGCCAGCAGTTCGGCCAGCCAACGCTGGGTGTCGCGGTACTCGGTGAAGACAATGACCCGCTCGTTGTTCCACTCGCCGCCGGGGCGGCAGATCGTCTCGAGCTCGGCGACCAGGGCGTTCGCCTTGCTGTCGGAGTGCTCGCCGTGGCGGTCTGCCCAGGCGAGCATCTCCTCCAGCAGGTCCGCGTCCTGAGGGTCCGCGCCGGCGCCGACGTCGGCAGCGCGGCCGACGAGGTCGTGCACGTGCTCGTCCAGCGAGCCCTGCACACCAGCGGCTTCGGCCGCATCCGGGGACGCAGGCGCGTGCTCCTCGGGCGTGTCCTCGATCTCGTCGTCCCAGCCGAGGGCCTCGTCCAGCCAGGCGGGCAGCCCGGCGGTCGCCACGCTGCCGCCCGGTTTGTTCACGCTCGCCGCGTGGGCGGCAAGCGTGCGCGCGAACGCGGCGGGGGAGGAGAACAACCGCTTCTTCAGCAGCAGCGTGACCAGGTCATTGGCGCGGACGGCGACCTGTCCGGGCGCCCGGCGGCGGCGGCCCGCGTACGCCTCCAGCAGATCGTGGATCTGCCGCTCCTGCTCGGTGTACTCCACCTCGACGGCGCGGTGCGTCCGGGCGGGGAACACCGGCTGCCCGTCGGCGTCCAGCACTTTGCTCTTCAACCGCCGGACCATCACCTGCGCCAGCATGTCCTCATCCGGCGGCACGCCCCTGGTGAAGCGCTGCGGGTCCAGCATCGCCAGCAGCGCCTGCCATGACTCGCTGTAGCCGTTGTGCGGGGTCGCGCTCAGGAACAACCGGTGTTGGCTGTGCTCGCCCAGGCGGCGCACGGCCCGGGTCTGCAGGCTGTCCACGGCATACCCGCGGCCACGCGCAGGGGCGGGCGGGGCGCAGTGGTGGGCCTCGTCAACGATCAGCAGGTCGAAGAACCCCGGGTGGCGGGTCTCGTGGGTGAGGACCTCGTCGAGCAGCCGCTGTACCCGAGGTGTGCGCAGCCAGGGCAGGCTGATGATCACACGTGGGTGGACGGAGAACGGGTTGGCCTCCTGCCCGTGCGTGCGGTGCAGTTCGCGCAGCGCCGACGCGTCGAGGACGACGAAGTCCAGGCCGAACTTCTCCGCCATCTCCTCGCGCCACTTCAAGGTCAACGGTGCCGGGCACACCACCAGCACCCGGCGGGCCCGGTGGCGCAGCAGCAGCTCCTGGACGACCAGACCGGCCTCGATCGTCTTGCCCAGACCGACGTCGTCGGCGATCAGCAGATTCACTCGGGGCATCGCCAGCGCGCGGGCGACGGGTTCGAGCTGGTACTCCTCGATGGTGATGCCGGAGCGGAACGGGGACTGCAGGGTCCGGGTGTCGGCGCTGGCGACGGTGCCCCAGCGGACCGCGTCCAGGAACGCGCCGAGGCGTTGCGGGTCGTCCCAGCCTGTCTCGGTCACCGCGGGCAGCTGGGTGGCGGGAACGACCTCGCGGCCCGGCTCGACCTCCCATACCAGGGTGAGCTCCTCGCCCAGGTCGTCATCACTGACGCTGTTCAGCGTCACGAGTGTGCGCCCAGGCGGCGTCGCGGCCGCCAACTGGTCCTCGGGCTGGCGACTGCGGTGCAGCTGCGACACCACCCACTGCTGCCCGCGCACCCGGACCAACTGACCGACCTCGAGCGCGTCCGGCGCTGACATCACCACAGATATGTCCCCTTCTTGGCAGAGCCCGATCCTATGGGCTGGGCCCGCTCAGCTGCTGCTCGCCCGACGGACCAGTGCGGCTGCACGGCACGGTCCTGCCACCCTCGGGCCGCGACCGCAGGGTGTCGCCGTCCATGTCGCCGTGCGGGCGCGGCGGGTTTGCCGGTCATGAGGCAGCACGTTCAGAACGGCCACAGGCGGCGAAAATACCGACGATTGGCAGCCCCGGACGGCGCCTGCTCCTTTGCCACCGCGGGCAGTTTCGCGGCCTGAGCGCCTGCTGCAGCTGGTATTTCAGGTAGCGGCGGGTACCGGGCCACTGACCTGCTGCGCTCCTTCCTCCAACAGCTGCGGCGTTTTTTCGGAACTCGAGTTCTCGGTCGTGCCCTGCTCGCGACCGGACCTCTACGGTGAACCTCTGCAGTCGGCGCATGGGAGACGCGAACAGGTGACAGTGCAGTTTGAGGGGCTGAGGGCAGACGGGACGAAGGTGCCTGCACCCGCCTGGATCGAGGCCTCGCTGAAACTCAAAGAAGGCCGGGACCCGCTCGGACTCCAGACGACCACGCAGGACCGGCTGATGCCGGTCCTGCTTCCCGGCATCCTGGAGTTGTCGCGGCGGGCCCGCTACTTCTCGTTCCACGCCTTCCTGCTCGCCGAGTACCGCGACCGGCACCTCGCGGCTGACGGCAATACGCTGTCGGCATTCATCAAACGTCGGGAGTGGGAGTACGGCCTGGCTGTACTGCGCTGCCCCCGGGACTGCGGATCGAGTCCGGTGGGGGCCCGCAAACTGAGCGGCCTGGCGATGGGGCCGGGGCCCTATGGGCGGGGTGAATCGGTGGAGAGCGCCTTTGGCGGCTACGGGCTGTACTACCGTTCGCCGATGGCCGAGTTCGGCATCGTGGCCAGAACAGGGACGCTGCTCGGCGGTCGGCCGATCCCCATCGACGTGCTCTACGACACCGACCGGGCTCGGCGGCTCGCGAACACATTCAAGTCGGCCGTGGAGCACACCGCGTACTACCAGCGTGTCATGTGGACGGCCGACGACCTGCCGGCTGATGTGATCGATGAGTACGCCCATGTCGCCTGTTTGTGTCGACTGCGGGAGCTGCCTGAAGAGCGTGACGCCGTCCACGCTGCGCTGTTCGGTACGGACACCCCGGACGCCGAAGTGCTCTCCACCGTGGTCGGTGAAAACAGCGAACTGCTGGGCGTCGACGATGGTCCGACAGTGGTCGGGGAGGTGTTCTCGGAGGCGGGGGTGCGGCAACGGCGCCTCAGCGTTGGCCACTACCTCTCGCTCCTCGACACTGACCCGAGCGTCGTCGCCTCGGAGACCGCGTACCGGGACGCGCTGTGGTCGCCGCCGGCGCCCCGCAGCGAAGCCCATGCCGTGGTAGCGGGTCAGTGGGCTGCGCTGATAGCCAAAGACGTCTGGCAGGAGGCGCTTTGCTCGGTTTGGTCCGAGTTCTGCCGAGCCGGCCTGACCCGCACCCGTGATCTTGGCCGGGGCCTCACTTGGGATGAGGTGCGCAGGGTCGCTGCTGGTCTGGCTGCCGGGCAACCGGACCTTGACCCGACCTCTTTGACCACGGCCCTCGCCGCCCAGCTGGCGGCCGGGACGCTCGCCGTTCCGGATACCGATGGCACCGACGTGGATGTGGCAACTGCACCGCTGGACGATCTGCGACGGCTCACCAGCCGGCTCGATACCGCCTCCTCCGGTCTTGTGGTGGTGCTTGAGCTGGCCCGCCGGATGGAAGGCCGCGCAGGAGACGGCTGGCAGAAGGCCGCCGGCATCAGGTCGGGATGGCAGCCCTCGATCGCTGGCGTCATCGCAG
This sequence comes from Streptomyces dysideae, assembly GCF_001514305.1. GTDB lineage: Bacteria > Actinomycetota > Actinomycetes > Streptomycetales > Streptomycetaceae > Streptomyces > Streptomyces dysideae. Next base: position 35,343 of record NZ_KQ949110.1, on the reverse strand, counting down.
CCCTGGGCAGCCATCTGGCCGATAGCCCCACTGTGGCGGACACGTTGTGGTGGCTGGTGTCACGGTTCGTCATCCCCGTCCATGAGCGGATCGCGTACTCGAAGCTGCCGGAACTCACCTTCCGCTTCCGTTGGGAGGACGGCCTGCTGCGCTTCTACGACCATGGAATCGGGCGGTTCCCGCTGGCAGCTGTTCGCAATGCGCCCTTGTCGTCCCTCACTTGGGACCTCGGCTTGTGGAGCGAGACCGACGACGATAAATGTCCTGCAACTCTGACCGCACGGGGCATGAGATTCGTCGAAGAGGTCCTCGGATGACGGACACTCCCGAAAACGGTCCGGTGATACCCAGAGTCCAGCCCATCGTCGAACTCTTCACCGGCGGCGCGCAGGCGCTATGGGCCACGACGTACACCATGGATCTCGCACTGTTCAACGAGTTCCTCCTCGCCCGGCTCGGCGAACCGCCGCTCAACATCGCCGTGCTGGCGGACCACCGGCGTCTCACCACCAGCCTCTCCCGCATACCAGCGGAGCGCGCCGACACGCTCGCACCGGTGAACCGCCGCTGGCTCCTGCGCGGTGTCCGAATCAGCGGGGCATTCCACCCCAAATCCTATCTGGCGGTCACCGGTGCCAGGGCCACGCTGCTGGTCGGTTCCGGAAACCTGTTGGCCGGAGGTCTGGACGACGGCCGCGAGGCGTTCACCACCTTCCGGTCTGGCACCCCGGTCGGCGACGCCGCCATCGCCGCGTGGCGATCGTGGATGCGGCGCCTCGTCGGCATAGTCGGTGACACCACGCTCGCAGCACGGTTCCAGCACCTCGAAGGCCAGATCCCGTCCCCGGCCGTGGCCACCCAGCACGTGCCATCGCCCCTGCTGCACAACCTTGACACCCCGATCGCCGACCAGCTCGCAGCCGTAGTCGCCGAGTCGGGAGCTCGGGTGAACGAGCTATGGCTGGCCGCTCCCTTCTACGACGCCAATGCCGTCGCAGTCGGCGCCCTGCTCGACATGCTGAAGCCCGAAAAGGTGAACCTCTTCGTCACCGGGTCGACCAGCGTCAACGGCGAGCGACTCGCCGAGCGGCTTGCCGCAAGCGGCGCTGGCGTGTCCGTGGCTGCCTATGAGCCCGATCAGTTCGTCCACGCCAAGCTCATCGGCATTCTGGCGGGACCGCGAGCGTGGCTGGTGTCCGGATCGGCGAACCTCTCGAGCGCCGCGCTCAGGCTGACCCACGCCACCCAAGGCAACATCGAACTCGCCGTCCTAGCCCCGCTGGAGGCCGATGAGGTTCGGGTCGCTTTCGTGCCGCCCGGCACGACGGTCCGGGAACACAGTCTCCGAGCTCTGACGTCCCTCAGCTTCCGCACCCACCCGGAGCCGGAATCCCCAACTGTGCAGCTTGTGACCGCCACCGCGCTTCCCGATGGCCGGATCGAGATCACGACCGAGCCACCCTGGAGCGACGACTGGCTCCTCGACGACCTCACATGCCGCCAGCCCCTCACCGTCGGCGACAACGGCCGTGCGCTGACCGCCGGGCCGCTGGAAGGCCGACTTGTCCAACTCCTCGACGCCGACAAGCAAGTCCTGTCGAACCGTGTCATCGTCGACGACCCCGCCGCCCTCGCCGCCACGCTCATCAAGAACTCGGCCCGCTCCGGCGGCGACATTCCCCCCGAACTCCACGGCGCAGACCTGGACACACCTCTCGGCCGGGCGCTCATCCGGCTGCACCGCAACCTCACCATGGACGTCAGCGAACTGGCCACGACCACCGGTACCGCAGCGGAGGCCCGTGGCGAGCACGGTGAACAGACGGATGACGACCTGTGGGACCGCCTCGAACGTGAACAGCTCGCCCGCGACCCCCGGGCGAGTGTCTACAACCGCGTGTGGAGGCGCCATACGCTCGATGGCGCCGAACCGCTCGTCGAACTGCTCGAGGCACTCCGCGCCCGTACCCCCGCCACGGCCAGCCCGCACGCGCATTCGCTGCTCGCACAGCTCCTCGACCGCACACACGAGCAACCTGACCACGGTCAGCACAGGCCGCCCCGCTCCTGGAAGCCGTCCACGCGAATCAGGGTGCGCGCCCGGAACGTCCTGCGCCGCTGGGCCGCCGCGCAAACCGATCCACGCCTTGTATGGGTCGATCCGTTCGCCCCCGCCGGGAACTTCGCCGTGATGACCATTACCCTCGCCCACCTCCGCCTCGACCAAGCCCGCCACCCGGAGCGAGCCGAGCTCACCGACGACGACCTGGACGAGATATGGCAGCTGTGGCTACGGCCGTTCGTAGGGACCGGCCAGGGCGACGGCTGGCTCGACCAGCTCGACGAGCCGACCCGAACGCAAGTGCTCAACCGGCTGCCCGCCTGGCTGCCCGAAACCGTCGCGGCTCTGTGCTGGCTGGTGATTCAGCCTGGCAGCGACCGGCGCGAACGCGTCGTCGCCGTCAAACCGGTCCTTGCGGCGGCCCTCGCCCACGGCCTGCTCGATCCGACCGAGACGACAAGCCATTACCTATCCGCTATAACCAGACAAAACATCACCTGTGACGTGGCCGACGATCAGCTACTCGCCGCCATCGACTTCATCGACGACGACCTCTGGTGCGCCCGCACGGCTGAAGAGTTCGGCCTGGACGAGCTGAGGCTGGCAGCGTCGCCGGGTGTAACGGCCGTCCAGCTCCGGCTCGATGTCCGCGGCATAACCACCCCGTTCATCGACGCGCGCGTGCCCCGTCTGGTCGTCGCGGCACGGCACTATCGCCGGTGCGATGGAGTCGTCCTGATCGCCGCCGACTGCGGCTGGCGTCTCGCGTTCGTGACCGATGAGACGATCGCCTACCTGCCCGGCGTGGGCGAGACGTTGGCCGAGTCGGCTCGGCCACTCACCCGCGGAGCCCTTGAGGAACTCTGTGCGGCAGGCGGCGTCCTCGCCGACCTCTTCCCCGCCGAATATGCGACGACGCTTTGATGCCGGGCGAGTGACGGGGACGACGGCGCGCGGGACAGGGCCCGGGGAAGCAGATGGTCTCGAGCCGCGAGGCTCGGATCGGCCGGACCTGTTCTCCCCGTGCCCCTTGACGGCTCAAGAGGGGGGCGCTGCCGCTGGCTTGGATCTCGGCCGCGGCCTGACGGGAGATGGTGCGGTGTCCACAGGCCAGCGTCGGCCCGCGCCGCGCCCGCGGCTGGCGGTGGCGCTGCAGGTGGCCCGGGGCGCCGCCAGCCCACTCCCCGGGGCAGTCGAACGGCGATGACGTCGTACGCATGATCCGCCAGCGCCAGACTCGAGACGGCACCGGGGTGATCCGCACGCCATCATGCAGATCACCGGCGTGCGGTGGGAGTGTCTAAATTAGACACTCCCGCGCGCCCCCTGCGGCCCTGCAGTAGGAGTCCGTGGTTTCCGCGGAGGTGCTGTGGCTATACGCGGCAGCTGTCGGTGTGGGTGACTTCTCGGAAGTTGGCGATGAGAGGGCTGGCCATGGACTCGCGGTAGACGACGGCGGCACGACCGTAGGGCCAGGTGATGTCGTCGTGGAAGTCCTGCTGGGCTTCTGCGCAGCTGCCGAACATCAGACCGCGGACGATGTCGGTCCAGCCGGCATCGTCCTGGTAGCTCTGCCCTTCGGGGTAGATGCCAGGGCCGAAGGTGACGAACATCGTCTGCGCCGAGGGGTTGAACGTGACGGTCACCTCGTCGCCCATGTACTGCTGCCCTTGAAGGACGGGAGCAGCGCCCTCGCGCAGGCGCTGTGCGGCGGCTTTCTCCGCCTGTGTGGCCGGTACCCGGGCGGCGGCCCACTCCTCAACGGTTGGCTGAGTGCTGTCGCTGCGGGTGTAAGCGGGGGAGGGGGCAGCCGATGAACGAGGGCTCGGCGAGGAGGATGCCGGTACGTCGGAGGTGGTCAGCGCGGGGCCGGTTTCAGGGCTGGCGGTGTGCTGTGCTGCAGGCGTGAGGCCGGCGGCCGACGTTCTCTGACCGCCGGGTGCGGAGGCCGGTCCCCCTGCGGCGGTGGATGACTGCGTGGCGACGAGGACGCCACCGAGGCTCCCCACGACGGCAGCGGCTGCGACGACCGCCAGGTACAGGCGAGTACGGCCGGTGCGTTTCGAGGGGGCAGGCCAGATCGGCTCGTCGGACGGCAGATCCCAATTGAGACCGACCAGGTCGGCTATCAGCGTCGGCTGAGGCAGATCGGCGGGCCCGGTGACGGCTGTGGTCTGGCTGGCAAGCAACTCACCACACACTTGTGCGAGTTCGGATGCTGCCGGCCGGCTGGAGGGTTCCTTCGACAGGGCCCTATCCACCAGCTGGCGCAGATCATCGCCCATGCCGTCAAGGTCGGGCTCGGCGGACAGGACACGAAAAGCCACGGCGTCCGCAGCACCGCTGCCGAAGGGAAGACGCCCTGTTGCCGCGTAGGCGACCAGGGCACCCCAGGCGAACACATCGCCCTCTGGGCCGACCGTCCCGGTGCGGTAATGCTCAGGGCTGATCCACCCCGGCGTGCCCGTCATCACGCCAGTGCGGGTGACGGAAGTCCCGTCCAAGGCATGAGCGATGCCGAAGTCCAGCACCATCGGTCCCGAAGGCGCCAGAATGACATTCTGGGGCTTCACATCCCGGTGGACAACACCGGCTTCGTGGACTGCGGACAGTGCGGCTGCGGTACCCGCGGCCAAGGTGTACAGACGGGCCCCGGCCAGGGGCCCGCTGGCGGCCACGTACCGGTCGAGGGTGGGACCGGGTACGAAAGCGGTAGCGAGCCACGGACTGGGCGCATCGGGGTCAGCATCAAGCACCGGGACCAGGCAGGCCCCCGCAACACGCTGGGACAGGTGGACCTCCCGCCGGAACCGAGCACGGAACTCGTCGGCGGCGGCCTGCGCCGGATGCACGACCTTGACAGCCATCCGCTCCCCAGCACCGCTGAGCGCGGCATACACGGTGCCCATGCCGCCGGACCCAAGGCGCCCCACAACGCGGTAGGGGCCGACACGCTGCGGATCACCTTGCTGCAATGACTGAACACGGCTGGACACGATTGCTTCCCCCTGGTGATCAACAGCACGCATACGCCAAAAGTGGTGATCAATCGTATCGACTACCTGCGCAACCGGAGGCGATGGCAGATGCCGCTGCCAGTCCTCACCCTGCCAGCTCACCCTCGCCTCGATCCGCCATACACCCGCCCTGCCCAACACCGACCACATCGCCGAACGCGCAGCCCACCACCCAGGCAAGCCCGAAGCCGCGCACCTTACTGCCCTGCCCGTCGCCTCAGTACCGACCCGTGGCGGGACACCGTCCGCCAGCACGCCCGCAGCCTCCAGGTCGCGATTGGCCAACTCCCGCCCGCCGCACACAGGAACTACGCGACGCACTGATCACCGCAGGCGACATCGACGCCCACCAGATGTAACTACGTGCCGCAGATTTCTGTACAGTCCGCCCGCAGCCGGAGGCCGCTCGTGATTCTCGCCGGGCCCCTCGCCGCCTGCCGGTCTCCTGATCGGACCCCACGCGCCAGCGGGCCGCCGCCCGGTGCCGGGTCATGCTTCGCTGGGGCAACTCACGTGCGGGCCGGTCGACTTTGTGGCTACTGGGCGGGCAGGCTGGAGGGATACCCGCAGCCGATCAGTGAAAGGGGAGCGTGCCGATGCCACTGACCGCGCGCCTGTACGGGCACGGGACGCTGGATGTGACCCTCGACGGTCTCGGTGTCGGCATGGCCTGGGAGGCGGTGTACCGGGTGCGGCCGAGGCCGGTGCTGGCCTGCACGGAATGCGGGCTGGCGATGCACGCGAAGGTGTCCGGACGCGGTGGGCGGTTCTTCGCACACGACCGCCGCAGCACCACCTGCGCGGCCGCCGGCGAGACGGAGGAACACCGTGCTCTCAAGCGGGCCTTGGCCGCCGCCGCGCGGGAGACCGGCCACCGGGCGGAGCTGGAGGTGCGCGCCGCGCACGGCGGCTGGCGGGCCGACGTCCTCGTCACCGCGCTGTCAGGAGCGCGGACCGCTCTGGAGGCGCAGGTCTCCTCCGCGTCGGTCGACGAGGTCCTCGAGCGCACCCGCCGCTACCAGGACGACGGCCTCGGCGTGGTCTGGTTCACGCACCGCGCCGCGCGCTGGCTCGACCGGGTGCCCGCCGCCCGCCTGTACCGTCCCGCAGGGCCGGACGGGCCGTGGATCCGTCTGCACCCGCTCGTGCGCCGGTTCAGCGTCGTGGCCTGCGCGGAGGTCTGCGACCCCAGCCCGTTCTGGCACGGCCCTGTTCACGCCAGCTGGGACCACGGCGAGGAACGGGATCTCCCACAGTTCGTCGACGCTCTTCTGTACAGCCGCCTCGTCCCCCGAACGGCCACCACAGCCCTGGGCACCCGCTACGACGGGTGGGCAGCCCCCGAGGACGTCACGGCGGCCGAAGAGTACGCCGCGTCGATGCAGGCCACACGGCCCGCACCCGCATGACCTGCGACGCCCCCCACCACGGGTGCGGGAGCCGAGGACTCCCCGTAGGCGTCGCCACCCGACTGTCGGCGAGCGTGCGCCTTGTGGTGGGTGCCGGGCGGCGGCCCTCGGCCATCACGGGCCGTATTTCGAGCGCCCTGTGCGATCCCCGCCCCTACGATCACCTGGTACGACTGCTGGAGGGGCGGAAATGCTCGAGGACATCGAGGACAGGGCAGTGGCAGCGATGCGGCTCGCGGGAGATGCGCCGCTGCAGAGCACGCTCGATGTCGCCGACCCCGCTGACTGGCTCGCGCTGGACGCAGCAGTACGCGAGGTGGCCTGGTACCGCCCGCAGTTCCTGCCGGGGTGGGAACACTCCGCCCCACTGCCCGCCGACCTCACTCAGCTCGGCGAGTCCCGGCTCGCACTCGCCCTCTGCCACCGCGACGGGCGGATCCGTCAGGAGGCCCTGCGCCAGTCGGTCCGGTACCCCGGCCTGCTGCCGTTGGTCGTGATCCGCTGCACCGACTGGGTCGAGCCGGTGCGCGAGCAGGCCCGGCGGCTGCTGCGCGAAGCTCTCAACGTGGACTCTGCCCTCGACCTCGCGCCGCTCATCCTCCGCGTCGGCCGCCGCGACAGAGGCGCCTTCGGCGTCGATGCGCTCGGCCACATTCTGCGTCAGGCATCTCACGGGCAGCTCGCTGTACTCTTCGCTGACCCCGACCGCATCGTCCGTCGGTTCGCCTACCGGCTGGCCGTCGAAGGCCGACTGCTCCGTCCCGCCGAGCTGGCCCGCGCGGCCGCCCGGGACGAGGACACCGTGGTCCAGGACCTGTGTGCCACAGCGGCGCTCACGGTTCTTGGGGATGAGGAGGCCTACGAGGATGTGCTGCCTCCACTGCTGTCCGCGCGCAACCCGCGTACCCGCTCGGCCGGCGTCACCGCGCTGCGGCGGGCGGGGCGGTCAGAGCACGCGGAGCCGTTTCTCAGCGACCGGTCCGCGCTCGTGCGTGCTTGCGCACGGTATGTCGTACGACAGCAGGGAGGTGATCCGGCGGCCTGGTACCGGGAGCGGTGCACGGCCGCGGACGACCCCGAGTTGCCGCCCGGTGCGGTCATCGGGCTGGCCGAGTGCGGGAACCGCGCGGACGCAGGGCTGTTGTGGCCGCTGCTCGCGCACCCGGCGGCGGGGGTGCGGGCGCGAGCGGTGGCAGGGCTGCGGGCACTGGACTGCGTGGATGCGAAGCAGTTGCGGCCGCTCCTCGACGACCCTGCCGCCGGTGTCGTCCGCGAGACGGCCGTCGCCCTGCTGCCTTCGGCAAAAGAACTGCACGCCGACTGGCTACTGGAGCGCACCGGCCTCGAGCGGCCGCGGCACGTCCGCGTGGGCGCATTCCGGCTGCTCGACGCGCGCGGCGGCATCGTGGCGCTACGGGTGGCGGTCGGCCTGTTGGAGGACCCGGATGTGAAGCTGCGCACCTGGGCCGGCCAATCCGTGCAGCGCTGGCATCCGTCGGCGGACGTGCGGCGCGGTGATGCGGAGGTGGGGGAACTGCTCGACCGGAGCCGACACCTCTTCAGCGACTACGTGCTGCGCCGGCGCAAGTGGGAGGCCGGGGTGGACAGCTGAGACTGCACCGCGGTCCGGAACCCTGCTCGACACTCGCCGCCCGGCGGGCCTGGTGACAGCACGCCTGCCTTGGTGACAACCATCGTGCTTCGGCTCAGTTCCTGTTCTCCTGCTCCCGGTGCCCCGCCCGCGCTACAGCTCGAACTGCAGGTCGACGAGGTCTTTGAGTTCCACTTCGAGGCCGTGGGCGCGGCGGCCGTTGTCGCGGAAGTACACCTCACCCAGGGCCTCGGCCGCGACCTGACGCAGCTCGTCCTCGTCGACCCCTGCCTCCTGGGCTGCAAGGAGGCGGGCGGCGTGACGGGGCGGCAGGGCGAGGGTGAGGTGACGCACACGGGCCTGGTCGGTGCTGCCGGCGGCGGCGGTGTAGCCGAACCTCGCCTGCACATCGATCATGATGCCGCTAGTGGTGGCCGCGGCCTCCTTCGCCCTGGCACGGATCTGCGGCTGCCAGCGCGTGCGGACTTCGTGTGCGAGGCGGCGGGCGAGCTCGGGCCGGGGGGTTTTGATCTGGTTCTTCACATACCGCTCGACCGTGCGCTGGCTGATGCCGAGCAGCTCGGCTACGCGCTGGGTGCTGCGCTGGTGCTGCTTGACCAGGTAGCGCATCTGCGCCCCGGCCGTTTTGGGAACGGGACGCGTGAACGCGCCCTGCACCGCCTTGTCGAGTTCCTCCCCGACCGTGACCATCGCCGTAACGCTCCTTATTCTCCGGTGTCCTTGGCGGTGACCTCGCCGGTCTTGATGTAGCGGGCGAGGTTGGCGACATGGCCGTCTGCGCCGAGCTGTTCGAGGACGTCCGCCCCCCACAGCACGCTCTGGGTGCCCTCGTGCTTGACCATCCCGGGCGAGACCCCCAGCCGGAAGCTGCCCGGCACCGTCTTGCCGTCGGCGCCGTAAGGCAGGACGTCCAGCGGGCTGGGGCCGTCGGCCGCGTACACCGCGCAGTCCGAGAGGACCGCGACCGGGTAACGGCCGGTGGCCGCCGCGAGGTTGAGCATCTTGCGGTGCATGTTGATGCGGGCCCGGGAGATGACGGTGGCGCGGATGTCGGGGCGCCATGTCGGGCGGGCGAGGGCGGGCCAGGCCTGCCCCGGCTTCCAGCCCCCGCCGCGCGCCTTCTCCTGCAGCTTGCCGATGCCGCCCTTGACGGTCATCTTGACCGCGTCCACCACGATCCCCAGCTCCGGATCACGGCTCTTGTAGCCGTCCATCGCCTCCAGGAACTCCTGCGGGGACAGCTTCTCCGCGACGCCGAGGTCCGCCATGGTGGCGACGTAGGCGTCGCGCAGCCGCTTGTACCAGCCGTCCAGGAACCGGCCGCTCTCACGGCGCACCCACGCCTCCACCGGTGTGACGTCGTAGCCGAGCTCGACGGCGTAGGCGACCGTCGGCGTGGCGTACCAGGCCGGACCGGTGGGGCGCTTGCCGGTCGGCGTGAACGGGCTGGGCAGCAGCACGCCGTCCAGGTCGCGCCACTGCTTGCCGACCTTCACCCGGGCGAGGTCGACGTGGGAGAGGTCGACCAGCCAGGAGCCGGGCATCGCCGCATCGAAGGCGGGGCGGGTGACGTGCACGGGCGGCGAGGCTAGGCCGACGACGGCTCCGTTGGCGGCCGCGCCGAAGGCGAGGTTCACATCCAGGCCGACCAGGTGCCGCTGCATGCACTCGGCATCGGTCAGGTCCCGCGCCCAGTCGTAGGCCTCCTCGAACAGCCTCTCGCCGGGCCCGCGCACGTGGAAGCGGGGCAGATGGGCCAGGACCGGGTGCCCGTCAATTGCCTCGCACGGCGCGGAGTCCACCGGCTCGCTGCCCAGCGAGCCGGGCCGGTGCTCGCGGTGCCGCCTGCCATCGGCGTCCGGCTCGCTCGCGCGGGTCGGCGGGCTGAGCGCGGTCATCAGCTGCAGCCCGGTCACGGCGGTGGAGCCGACCGGCGTCATCACCCGGGCCGCGTACACCCCCAGCACCCGGGCCAGCTCCGGCGACAAAAGCTGCGCGGCATGGCCCCAGGCACGGCCGTCCAGGGCACGCCAGGAGGGGATGCACAGCTGCACGCACTGGCGGCGGCTGCCCTGGGCGGGGCGGTAGATCCGCGCCCACGGCCCCAGCCCGCGCTTGGTCAGCTGCCAGTCGGCGCGCTCGAGCTGCCTGATGACCTTGTGCCCCTCCGGCAGCCGTCCGGCGAGCCGCTCGGAATCTGACAGGGCGGCGGGCAGCCCGTAGCGTTCGCACGCGGCCTCGGTGAGCACCAGCAGCGGGTCGGCGTCTTTGCCTGAACCGTGCAGCTTCTCCGCCCCTAGCCGCGCCTCGGTGAGCGTCCACTCCACCAGCGCGGGCAGCGACTTGGCGGGCACGTCCATGATCAGACCGCCGACGCCGTAGCCGGTCACCCGCCGGTCGGAGTCGGCGTCGAGGACGAGCAGCGGACCGTGCGCGTACGCACCCCCCGATACTGCAGTGCCCGCGGGGGCGGCTTTCTTCATGCCCGGGCGGCGCGAGGTCTGCGGCGCCCGGGCGGCGTGCGGACGTGCTACGGCGGCCGGTGCGGCAGCAGTCGCCGGGGGAGTGGGCGGGGCCTTTTCGGCCTCAGCTGTGGCCGTAGCCTCCGGTGCCCCGGCCGGGGGCTGAGCCTGCGCTGCGGACGCCTGCGTGGTGAGCGTCTGCGGCCTCGCCGCCTCCTCCTGCGGGGCGCCGGTGTCCTGGGGGGCGGGGTAAAGCTGGGCGAGCTGCTTCAGCAGGCGCGCGTACGCCTCCCGCTCCGGGGGCCGCGGCTCGGCCTTGCCCGACTCCCAGCCGCCCACGGTCGCCCGCCGCACGCCCAGGGCAGCGGCCACCTCATCCAGGGTGAGCGCGTGCGCCTGACGCAGCCGCCTGCGCTCGGCCGGCGGCGGCAGCGGGGAGCGGGACGCGACCAGCGCGTCGACCGCGTCGAACAACTCGGACATGGGGCACCTCCGTCTCTCACCCTACCCTGAAACGTTCCTATCGCGTACCAGTAGCGTACGAATCACGCACATCTAGCGTGCGGGGCGTGTCCCGGGGTGATAAGGTCGCCTGCCGGCGGCCTTGAGGGATGTCATCGGGGGTCGACGAAGTAGCGCGAAAGCATGCGATGTGTCGGAGGGGGATCGGTGGCAACAGCGGGCGACGGGTGGGCCGGCATGGGCTGGGACTGGACGGATGCCGAGGAGATTCGCCGTCGTCTTGGTGGAGGCGCCGATCCGGAGAGATGGGGCGGGAGTCGGCCGCTGCATCGTGCGGCGGTGTTCGGGTCTCGGAGGTCGTTGCGGAGTTGGCTGGTCGAGTTGCGGATGTGGACGCGCTGGAGGACGGGGTGACGGCGCTCTGGGAGGCCGTCGTGTCCAGGAAGCCGGAGAACGCACGAGCGCTCGCCGCTGCCGGGGCCGATCCTTGGCGGCTGTCGATCGGCGGCTGGTCACCAGGGCGGCTGAGCCTGGCCGGGCCGACGCCGGGCCTGTTCCCGGTACCGGAAGGGGTGGCCCTGACCGACACCGAGCGTGCGGCAGCGCAGGAGGCCCATCGCCTCACCACGGCACTGGGCGAGTTCTACTACGACGGCACGGGGCTGGCCTGCGTGGCCGGCATCGACGCGACCGAGGCGGTGCGCCGTCTCCAGGCGACGCCGGTGGTGGACGGCGAACTCCTCGATGAGCTGCAGGAGATGTTGGAGGATCCCTACGCCTATGACATGGACGAGAGCCAGCACATCGTCGGCTTGACGTCCGTGCCGGGCGGCTGCGTCGTCACCCAGCCCTGGGGATACGCGCCGCAGATGCCGGGTGTGCTGACCCGGTTGTCCGCCGGCACCCTCTGCTACGGCCTGTACGCCAATCCCAAGAGCGGCAACCAGGGCAGCATTGCCCGGAACAGAATCATCGAAGGCTCGGACCTGCACCCCGGCGGAGCACCGGACGAAGACGACACCTCTGCGGAGGTGCTGGCCTCCTACCTCTACCAGCACAGCGCCGTCGCCTACGCCTGCGCCTTCGCAGGACTGCGCCTGACCGACAGGCGCGCCGTAGTTGGACCGCCCGATGTGTGGGTCGAACTGCCCCGCCGCGACTACTGGAGTCACTGACTCGGAGAAGAGCTGTCATGACTGTGGCGGAACTGCCGCGCCCCGGCCGCCCCGAGCGCGTGCGGCTCTTCCCCGACCAGGCCGAGGCAGTCGAGCGGCTGGTACGGCATCTGCGGCGCGCGGGCAGCCGCGGGCTGTTCGTGTCGGCGACGGGCACCGGCAAGACACTGGTGTCCATCCGGACCGCGGACGGACTCGGTGCGCGGCTGGTGCTGTTCGTGGTCCCCACCCTGGACCTGGCCGCGCAGACCGCGCTGGCATGGCGCCGCGACGGACACCTGGAGCACATGGTGATCGTTTCCTCCCTGGACACCAGCGGCCGCGACGACCTGGTCGCCGCCCGCGTCATGTCGACCACTGACCCGCACGCGCTGGGCGCTCTGATGTCGGTGGTGGGCCAGGGCGAGGACCAGATCCCCGCGTTGACGGTGATCTGCACCTACGACTCCCTGGACAAGATCGAACAGACCCAGCGCACGGGATACGCGGTCCCGCCGTTCGACCTCGCGGTCATGGACGAGGCACACCGGATCGCCGGCCGGGCCGACAAGAAGTGGGCCATCGTCAACGACGCCCAGCGCATCCGCGCCGACAGCCGCCTCTACATGACCGCCACCCCCCGCATCTTCGCCGCGCCGGAGCTCGCCGAGTCCGCCGACGTCACCCGCCCCCGCCGCCGCACCACAGCAGCGGACACGGACGTGGACGCGTTCGCCAACTCCATGGACAACGAGCAGGTGTACGGAAAGAAGGTCTTCGAATACCCCCTCGCCCAGGCCGTCGCCGACGGCCGGGCGGCGGACTACCGCATCGTGGTGCCCACCCTCACCGACGCCGACCTGCGCCGCCGCCTGAACCTCCCCACCCCCGGCGGCAACGGCGACGGCGAGGGCGACGGGCCGGACAGTGCGCTGCGCACCACCGCCCTGCACCTGTCCGTCCTGCGCGCCATGACCGAACACGGCCTGAAGAAAGTCCTGGTCTACTTCAACCTGGTCTCCGACGCCCGACGCTTCGCCCGCGAACTGCCCCACACCCTGCGCCTGCTGGCCCGCACCGACCCCGACCTCGTCCCGGACATCACCCCCGAGCTGTTCTTCGCCCACGGCGAGCACACCCCCGCCCAGCGCGCCGACACCTTCGCGGCCTTCGCTGCCGCCGACTGCGCGATCCTCGCCAACTCCCGCCTGATCGCCGAAGGCGTCGACATCCCCAGCGTGGATGCCATCGCCTTCGCCGACCCCACCCGCAGCGTCATCCGCTGCGTCCAGGCCCTGGGCCGCGCCCTGCGCCTGGACGTCTCCGGAAAGACCGCCAGCCTGATCGTCCCCGTCTACGTCCCGCCCGGCGCCGACGGCGAGAACATCCTCGGCACTCCTTACGAACCCGTCTGGGCGATCGCCTGCGCACTGGCCAGCCACGACCACCGCATCCTCGAGCGACTCCCGGACAAGGCCAACCGCCTGCCACGTGAGACCAGCGATGTCATCGCCCGCCGTTGGCACTTCGACTTCACCGTCCACCCCGAACGCATCGCGCGCGCCATGGACCTGGCCGCCTTCGATCCCCGCGACCCGGCTGTCTCCCGCTCCCGCCGCCTAGGGCTCGCCGCCGCCCAGTCCTACCGCGACCAGTACGGCCACCTCGACGTGCCCACCGACTACACCGCCCCCACCGGCTACCGGCTGGGCACCTTCATCACCACCATGCGCGACGCCCTCACCGCCGGCCGCCTCGAAGCCGACTGGATCGCCGAACTCGACGCCCTCGGAATGATCTGGGACAAGCACGACGCCGCATGGCGCGCCCGCCTCGCCGCCGCCGCCGACTACCTGCGCACCCACGGCCACCTCGCCGCCCCCGCCACCACCCCCGTCGGCTCCTGGCTCGCCGAACAACGCCACCTCGCCGCCAAGAACACCCTCGATGTCGCCCGCGCCGACGCCCTCACCGCACTTGCCTCCGACTGGCGCCTTCCCCACGGCGCGGACTGGCACCGCAAATACCACCTGCTGCGCACCCACCTCGCCTCCGGCGCCGACCCGGCCGCCCTCACCCGCGACACTCTCCTGGCCGGGGTGAAGATCGGCTCCTGGCTCCACCGCCAACTGACCACCTGGGCCGCCCTCCACCCCCGCCAGCAGCACCTGATGACCGCTCTCGGCCTCACCCCCGACACCAACCCCCTCGCCCCGGCCCGCCGCACCCGCCGCACCTTCGAACAGACCGTCCAGCTCCTGGAACTCTTCCTCCACCGCGAAGGCCGCGCCCCCACCGCCCGCGAGACCATCCGCGTCGACGGTGACACCGTCAAGATCGGCGCCTGGCTCGCCAAAGCCCGCACCAAGCACCGCACCGGCCAGCTCCCCGAGACTCACGCCTGCCTGGTTGCCGCCCTCTTCGACGGCGACTGGACAACCGAGGCCGCCGTCCCCGCCGTCCTGGCCTGAACACCCCGCTGCCAGCGGGGCGTGTCTGGGGCCCGTATGCTGCGCCGGTCCGGCGTACCGCCCGCTGAAGGGAAACCGCCCCACCGTGTTCCAGCAGACCCCCGTCTACGACCGCCTCGTCGCCGAACGCGGCGACGTCCTCGTCCAGGTCCGCGGGGAAGCCGACCGGATACACCGCGACCTGGCTCAGGTCCTGCGCCAGGCGTCCGCCCCCCAGCCGAGCACCCCACGAAGCACCTTCGAACCGAAGCAGCCTCCCAGCGCCCTGTAGGCATGCGGCCGTTGCCCCTGGGGGGAGCTGCGGACGGGCACCTGACTGTTCCCCTCTCCCGCCATGCTGTCCCAAGCTGTGAGGCCAGGCAGCAGGTCCGGGTGGTCACCCAGCCCGCCCCGACTCGTTGAAGAGGGTGACAGCTTGGCCGAAGACAGAAGGGCGGGTGGCGACGTGACACAGCCGACACCGCAACAGGAACCGTTGTGGCGGCGCTACCAGGAGCCGGACGACCGAGGCCTGATCGACGACGTGTGCGACGGACTACGCCTGATCACCGAGCCTGGGCCCGACGATCCGGGGCAGATCCTCGCTCTGGCGATCGTGGGAGCGGAAGCGGCCGAAGGGCTCGCTGCCGCCCTGGAGGACGAATGGGCCCTGTACACGCCGCAGCAGGCCGCCGTGACGGCCTCCGCCCTATTCGCCCAGATCGCTGCGGCGGGCGCGGCGCTGGAGAAGCTGAGCGATTGCCTGGACGTCATGGCCGGGCGCGGAGAGATCACCGCCTCCGACTACGACGGAGCAGGGGAAGCCGAGCGCCTGTGCACGGCCCAGACCGTCCTTGGCGCGGCAGGACAGGAGGCTTTCGGCGCCATCGACGCGCACGACTGTGACGAGGCGGTGGACATCCTGGCCACGACTCCCTACACCGGACCGTTGCCCGTCAGCACCCACGAGACGTTCGTCCAGCTGGCAGGCCTGCTGGGTGAAAGCGCCAAACTCATCCCCGGCTGCCGACCGCCCGCCGAGGCGGTCTCTCCAGCCCGGGACTACGAAGACGGCTGTGGCTGCCGCATCGAGCTGACCGACCGCGACAGCATCGTGTGGGACTTCCACCGTTCGGATGGCACCTGGTACTTCATGCCCTTGGCCGACGCCACCCTCAGCGGACGCCCCCTCGCCGGGAAGGAACTGTCCATGACACAGGCGTGCCCTCATCCCCAGCATCTTGCTCTGCTGGTCCAGCAGACGCTGTCCGCAGCTGAGGCCTGACAAGGCACCCCTACCGGGTTGCGCCGCCGCGCCTCGCCCGTAGCCGCCGGCCGGACTCCGCCGAAGACTCGCCTCTCTGTGTCGGTCCCGCGCGCCGTGGAGCCGGCTCCCGTCCATCCGCATCGACGGCGACACCGTCAAGATCGGAGCCTGGCTCGCCAAAGCCTGCACCAAGCACCGCACATGCCAGCTCCCCGACGGCCATGCCTGCCTGGTTGCCGCGCTCTTCGAAGGCGACTGGACGACCGAGGCCGCCGTCCCCGCCATCCTGGCGTAGACGCCTGCCCGCACAGGGGGGGGCGGAGCTGGGTCCGTGTGCTGCGTGCGCCTGGAGGACCACGCCGCGCCCGCCGTTCAACCTCGGCGGCCGTGCTCCCCTGCTCATTTCGTCACTCCATGGTCAGGTTCGTATGCGGATGGTTACTCTGGCGTGATGGATCACGAGGGGGCGGAGCAGGGGCCGGGGGTTGCGGTGACCAGCCGGGAGCAGGACGCGGTGCGCCTGCTGCTGTTGATCGACGGGGCGTGCGAGCCGCTCACCGAGGCGGAGAAGACCGTGCCCGGCCTGGAGCAGGCAGTGGGCGTAATGAGGACGCAGGTCAAGCTGCAGAAGCTGGACTTCTGGCTGCGCAATCCGGACTACCTGGCCAACGAGCTACTGACTGCCTACGAGGCCGAGCCCGAGGAAGCACTGCTGGACCTCGCCGGCCGCATCCTGGACTCCGAGGAGCCGGAGGTGCGGCGCTATCCGATGCTGCGCCACCACTTCGGCGCCTACGAGTGGCTGGACGACGCCCTGGCGGTGCTGCGCAGCGCCGGGCTGCTGGTGCGCAAGCGGCGGGGAACGGTCAACCGCGTGCGCCAGCACGACTACTTCCTGTTGGAGCACGGCCGTCACGTCGCCCGGGAGATCATCTGCCAGGAACCGGATTTCGGCTACTACGTGCAGCGCGTCGAGGACGTCCTGCGGCTCGCGGGGGAGAAGAGCGGCAACGAGTTGAAGAAGCAGCAGTACCTGACGCGCGAGTACGCCGACACGCCGCGGGGCAGCCGGATCGGGTCGATCAGTGAGCAGGCGCGCCGCCGGCTGGCGGCATTCCGGCAGCAGCTGCAGGCACAGGGAGCGGGGGAGCATGAGCACGGTGCAGGAAGAGACTCTGCTGGAGACGCGTATTGCGGACAAGGCAGGTGTGAAGGTCGACAACGTACGTGACGTGTTCGCCGCTTACGGGCTGCCGCTGGTCATCTCCCCGGCACGTCCGCGGTCGCTCAGGGTGCACCGGCTGCGGGTGGCCGGCGAGCGCACCGGCGACGTCGAGCCGGGCCCGTTCGACAAAACGCTGTCCTTCTCCGCAGGTCTGACAGCGCTGGTCGCCTCGAACTTCCGGGGCAAGACCTCAGTGCTGGAACTGCTGACGTGGTGCCTGCGCGGCACGCCGCGCAGCGAGATGCAAAGCCGTGTCCGCAGCTGGCTGCACCACATCGACCTGGACGCGACCGTCGCGGGAGAGCCCATGGCGTTCCGCCTCGACCTCACCGACGGGGAGATCACTGCGGCCGTCGTCCTGACCGGCCCCGACCCGGCCGCACTGGCCGGCGTGCGCGGCCCCACCCCGGACCGGGGCATCACCGTCCTGCTGCGAGCCTCCAGCACCGACAGCTACGCGGAGCAGATCGCCGGCCTGATGCTGGGGCGGATGGATCTGCAGCCCTTGGTCAACAGCTTCAAGGAGACCAGCACCCAGACCCACGGGTGGCCCGCCTACTTCGGGGCGGTCTACCTGCCGGCCGGCGGCGACAAGGCACTGCTGGGCGAGGTCACCTCCAACGGACTTCCGGGCCGTCTGCTGCAGGTCTTCCTGGACCTGCCCGCGGCCGCCGCCCTCACCCGCGTCAAGACCGTGCACGACGTGCGCCTCGCCGAGGACAAGGCACGCCGCGCGGCGGCCGCCGCCGAGGCTGCGGAACGCGCATCCGAACGCGAGCGCCTGGAAACCGAGCTCGCCCAGGCCCGCGAGGCACTGCAGCGCCTGCTGCCCGGGGACGGCGCGGACGTTTCCTTGATCGACCTGGCCCACGACGCGGTCCAGCTCGCCCGGGCCCTGGCCGACGCGCAGGACACGTGGGACGAGGCCTTGCGCGTCTTCCGCCAGGCGCGCACCGAACGCCAGCAGGCCACCAAGCTCCTCAACGACGTCACCGAAAGCGCCACCGCCCGCCTGCTCTTCCACGGCCTGAACCCGACCAGCTGCCCCCGCTGCGACCAGCAGATCGACGACGTGCGCCGCCAGCAGGAACGGCACGCCCATACCTGTGCGGTATGCGCGCGCGAGGTGACCGGAGACGACGAAGACCCGCAGGAAATCACCGCCGAGGCACAGCAGCGGCTGGAGACGAGCACCGCCGCCGAAGCGGCAGCCAAACAGGCCCTTGAACAGACCGAGAGCACCGTCGATCGCCTGACACGCCGGCTGGAAGGCGCGCAGGAGCAGCTGCGGCGTGCCCAGTCCGCCGCCGACCTGCCCGCTCGCCTGGCCGCACAGGAGAATGTGCTGCGGCTGGAAGGCGCCCTCAGCGTGTTCCGCGAGCCCGAGGAACCGGCCCTGGACGAAAGCGAGGCCAAGGCCATCAAGGTCCTGGCGGCCGCCGCCGACCTGCTGGAAAAGGACAGCAAGACGGCCGCCGAGGCACTGTTCGAAAAGGTCAACGACGAGACCGCCGAGCTGGCGACCCTGTTCGGGGTTCCCTCCCTTAAGTCGGTGTCGATCGACCGCGGTGCCCGCCTGAAGATCTTTCCCCTCGGCAGCAAGCAGGAATGGTTCAAGGACCAGACCGCCGGCGCACGCCTGCGGCTGCGCATCGCCGTGGCCATCGCCCTGCTCAGGGTCGGTAGTGCAAACGGCGTATCCACCCACCCCGGCCTGCTGCTGATCGACAGCCCCAAGTCCGAGGAGATGCAGTCCGCCGACGCCCATAAGCTCTTCAAGGAACTGGCCACCGTCGCAGCCGAGGGCGACCTGCAGGTGGTCATCACCACCGCGGACTTCGACCTGGCCCGCGCAGCCCTGCCCGCCGACAGCATCCGGCAGGCCAAGCCCGGCGCTTCCCTATGGTGATGCCGCACCCGACAGCACGCAGGAAAGGACGGCTGCCGTGCCGCAACTCGCCGACCGGCTGACCGAACTGGCCGCAGACGGCCAGCCCATCACCTTCCCTGCCCTCGGCCTCGCCCCCGACACCGTCGCCAGCCAGGCCGGCGACGTGGCCGCCGGCCCCTTCGCCCCCTACCTCGCCGAAGCCGTCGCCGACGCATACAACCGCAGCGACACCCAATGGCAGCCCGCAGCCACCGCACTGCCTGAAGGGCTCGCCGCACAGCGCAGCGTCCTCCACCTCACCGCATCCATGGACGCCCTCCTCCACAGCCCCGCAGCCGCCAAGGCACTGGGCAAACCCTTGACCGCAGCCCTGCTGGACGGACTGCCCGACCGCATCGAGGCCGCACCGCTCCTGGCCGCCGCCCGCCTCGAAGGAGCCGTACGCCTGGCGGTCGCCGAAGCGGTCACCCCCTTCAAACTGTGGCAGGCGCTCGAAGACGTGCCGACCGACGGCCCCGAAGACTTCCTCGAACGCCTGCCCCGCCTCCTCGGCCTCACCCTCGACCGCTGGGCCGACGAGGACACCTTCGCCGACACGGTACGCACCCTGCTGCAGCACCTCACCCACGACGAAGCCACCGACGTGGACGCGATGTTCGAACTCGGCTGCGACCTTCTACGCCGCGCCCTGTCCTCCCAGGACATCGGCACCGTCACCACCCATCTCGTCCAGGCCCGCCATCAGTTCGAGACCGCCGCCCAGGCCGAAGAAGCCCGCCACGACGCCCTCACCTACGCAGCGGTCTGCGACGCCATCCTCGCCTTCGGCCGGGCAGACGCAGCAACCATCAACCACGCCGCCGACCAGATCGCCAGCACCCTGGACCAGCGCCAGGCCTGGATCCACCGCACCCACCAGCCCGAATGGCTCCAACCGCGCCGCTCAGCAGAAATCGCCTGGCACCACCTCGTCCTCCAACTACGCGCCGCAGCCACCACCCTCCAAGACGACGCCTGGATGGACGCCTGGCAAGCCCTCGACACCGTCCTCGCCGCCTACAGCGCCGCCCGTACTGTCCGCCCCCTGACCGGCGGCACAGGCCAAGGCCTGGCCCTGCTGGTCCAGCCCGCGATCGAAGACGGCTTCCTGCGCCAGCAGGCATTCCTGGCACAACTGCGCCGCGCCGCCCAGGAAACAACCCAGCACGCCGCCCGCGACTTCGATGCCGCCACCGCCATCACCCTGCTCACCGCGATCGAGACCGCGGCCCAGCGCGAGACGAACTCCGCCAACTCCTCCGCCGACGACGGCAGCGATGACGACGACCCCGGCGGAGCAGTGCTCGCCCGCCTGCAACGCCTAGCACCGACCCTGCTCCTCCAGCTCAACGACCAAGCCCTGGGCATCGCCAGAACACTCGACGACCAGCAGCTCCGCGTACTGGAAGGCTTCGCCCACGACAGCGACGTCGCCCGCCTCAAAGCCACCGATCCGCTCATCGTGCCCAAACTCGACCAGCTCATGGCCGAGTTGTCCGCCCATCCCTCGTTCACGGGGGAAGTCCGCCAGACCTTCTCCGTGCTGGTCGAGCAAACCCTCCTCTTCCTCAAGAGCCGTTCCGACATCACCCGCACCAACCTCCTCGGCTCCACCAAGAAGGGCGAACCACCCCCTTTCGACTACCGGCGCAAACCCGAGGGAGACCGCAAGCCCGTCGAGGCCGACCTGCAACGCGACTTCCATCAGTGGCTCCAAAAAGGCCCCCTGCACAACGTCGTCCTTGTCGAACCCGTCGACGTGGGCATGGGCCGCGCCGATGTCATGGCACACTTCGGAGCCCTGCGCTACCTCACCGAAATCAAACAGGACGCCACCGACAACGATCCCCAGTACCTCGAAAGCCGCTACCTCACCCAGGCCGCCGAGTACAGCAACACCAACGCCCCCTTCGGACAACTCCTCGTCCTGGACCTCACCCCGAAGAACGACACCCAAGGCAATCTGCGCGTCGATGAAGTCGCCTGGACCACCGCCCACCGGCCCCGCGGGGCCACAACAGACCGGGCAGTCGTCGTCGGGCTCGTCGCCGGCAACCGCACCACACCCTCCGCCTACTCCCGCAAGTAAGACGCGGTATCCACCAGCACACGGCCACCAGCCTCGAACCGGACGACCGCTCGGCCGTCAGCGCGACGCCCTCGTGGGCAACGCCACCGGGGGAGGACCAGCCCGGGACGCCTGAACACGGGACGCGCTCGTTGTCAGCGTCGCAGTCCGGGGCCGACGCGCTCGTAGGCGCAGCGCTTGGTGACCGGATTCAAGACCGCGACTTTCAGCGGGCTCCGGGCGGCCTCCTCGATACGCGAGAGCCAGGCCTGACCGGGGACCAGGATCGTCAGGTCCGCGGGCCACCGGGCGAGCACCGAGGGGTCAGGGCACACCACACCGGCCAGTTGGAACGCACTGTCCTTACGCGGACGGCTGTAGAGGAGCAGTCCGTTGCCGTGGGCGGGGCTCTAGGCGCCGCACTCGACGGCCTTGCCGGAAGTGGAGCGGACCATGTGCATGAACGCGGGCCACAACGCGGCGTCCATACCCGCGTGCTCGAAGAAGGGCGTCAGCCGCTCCTGCTCCGCCCGATCTTCCCGCGCCTGTTCCTCAGCGGCCTGCCGATGGTCCTCGGCAGCCAGTCTGCGCCGTTCCGCCGAAGCGGCCCGCATGTCCGCGGCCTGCCGGCGTTGCTCGGCGGCGGCCGCCTGGAGGACGGCTTCGGCGTCGGCCTCCAGCCGGGCCCGGACGATGGCCAGTTGGACGTAGGAGCGGGCGGTCCACCACACCGTTGCCTCCGGGCCGGTATGGGCATGCACCCGGCCCTGAAGAATCCACCGGATCGCATCGACGAGGGAGCAGGAGACGTGGGTCCACGCCGCCTTCGTCTTCAGCGTGTGCGGCGCCACCCAGGTGTAGCGCGCCATCCCGTGGCGTACTGTCCACGCCTCCCCGCGGTTCCTGGGGGGCACTACCCGCAGGGAGGGCACGCCGCGCTCCCACGGCCGCTTCTCCACCGAGACCCAGCACACCGCTACACCGTCCGCCGCGTAGCGGTCCGTCCGCATCCGAGCATCCTGCGGCGTCATCGGTGACAACTGCGCCTCCAGCGCCATGAACGGCCGGTCCCGCCCATCGAAGACCAGCACGTCGGCACGCCAGGTCCGGGCCTCGTCGCTGACCTCCAGCTCGGCTCTGAAGCCCGCTGCCCGGGCGGCGGTGGCCAGCTCCAGCTTCAGCAGGTGATGCTCGGGCGACTCGTTCGCCAGCGCGCAGTCGTGGGGCCGCACCTGGTGGTAGAAGTGCCTGGCACGGTGGGGGGAGATGCGCGCGAAAACCCTTCCCCGGCACTCCGGACACGCCAGCTCCAGACCTTTCACGCGGTGGACGTCCGCCCAGGACCGGCCGCATCCGAGATCGTCCAGCGACGCATCCAGCCGGCCCCAGTCCGCGTGCAGGGCGGTGTACCCCATCGGCTCCCCATCGTGTGCCCCGAGAAGGCCAGCATCCCCGTGCCGTAACGGCGATGCACCCGGTTTCGAGGGCGCGGCAGGAAGAAGGCGGCGACCGGAGCCAACGCGCCAGCCGCGCCGCCGGTCTGGTCGAGGTGGCTGCCCCGCTGCCGACCTCATCGGGGATGAAGGGTGACCAGCCGTTACAGAGCGGACATTCGAGCCCGGCGCGCCTTGCCCGCAGGGCAGAAGATCAGGCCCCAGAGGACCGTTCACTCACTCGCCTGCGAGATCGAGGACGCGCCCGTGGTGGCGGCCTTCACCAGCGCGATGGCCCCCGCCTGCCGCCTGGTGCACGTCGATGTGCCCTCCGAGTTGGTCATGGTGAGCGGGTTCGTCGGCCGGGTTGACGCGCTTCAGGTTTTGGCCGACCGGCTCGCCCGGCGCCGGGAGGGTCAGCTGTGCCTCGGCGGTCCGATGAAGGACCCTTAGGGCGAAGGTCTGCTGCAGTGGCAGGAGTGCGGCGACCGGCTTTGCGGCGACTGCATGCTGTTCCATTCCGGCCGGGACTGCCCGCGATGAGAGGACCGGCAGGTCGGCAGTTGTGCCCAGCGGCACTCGGCGACGGCCGCCGTCAACACCGCGATTCCGTACGCCTCCGAGGCGCAGCGCCGTAGGTCAGCTCCACGAGACTGTCACCTGCCCGAGCGTGGGCCCGCGAGCACCGCCGGGCGCAGGAACCAGCACCCGCCGCGCCGGAGGCGTAGGCCTACATCCTCGACCGAGAGCCGGTCCTTGAGGACCTGACGCGCCAGCAAGTCCTCGTCGACTTCACGGCACACCGGCTGCCCGACGCCCTGACCCTGCTGTTCCTGTGCAGCCCAGGGAGCGTGGGCTTCGGCGACGTGAAACTCGCCCTGGACTCCGGCGTCGTTCTGCGGCGGCACGGCTGGGGAAGCGTGCTGGTCGGCACCTTCGCCGGATTCCTGCTGTTCTCGCTGTACGGCGTCGGCCGCATCCTCGCGGGATCGTGGGTTCGACTGCTTACGCCGCTGCTCGTGTCCTACGCTGCCCGCGGGGCGCGGCGTCGGTGCCGGGCGGGGGAGGCGACATGATCGTCGGAGTTCACGGCATTCGGTGCTACCGGTACCTGACCGAGGCCGGCAGTGCGGAGCTGGCCGGTGTGGCGCTCGCCACCGAGTGGAGTGAGGCGCTGGGGCTACCCCCCGAGCCGAGGACACTTCACACCGCCTACTACGCCCAGTTGCTCCACGTCGGAACCACTCAGGGCTCGGACGAGGCCGAGTTGCTGCCGCCAGGGGGCCAACGACTCCTGGTGGAGTGGGTGTCGGCGCTGGGTGCGCCCACGGAGGTCACGATGGGCCCGGGCACCAAGCCCGTCCGGCAGGCGGCCGAGTGGCTGGCCGAACGGTACGGTGCGGCGGCCCGACGGTTCGTGATCATGCTGTGCCGTGAGGCGGACACCTACGTCTCGGACCCCGACTCGCCGCGCCGGGCGGCCGTGCGCGCGGAGCTGGGGCGGGTGCTGGAAGAGCGGAAGCCCAAGGTGGTGATCGCGCATTCACTGGGCTCCGTCGTGGCGTACGAAACGCTGTGGCGCAGCCCGGTCGAACTCGATCTGCTCGTGACGCTCGGCTCGCCGCTCGGCATGCCGCACGCGTTCTTCGAGCGCCTCTCGCTGGGCGAGGGCAACGACGAGAACAAGGGGCTGCGGCCTCCGAAGGTCAGACGCTGGGTGAACATCGCGGACGTGGGCGACATCGTGGCCCTGCCGCGCGATCTGCCCAGCCGCTTCCCGGGCATCGACGCCCACTACGAGGTCTCTCTGGGCCTGGTGGCCTCGCACAAGGCGACACGCTATCTGGCTCAGCCGGAACTCGCCCGTGAGCTGGGCCCGTTCCTCCCCTCCGCCTGAGGCGGTCAGCTCTCCCGGTTCCCGGTATGGCGCAGCACCACGACCTCCCACTCGCAGCCCAGGACGAGTTGGTGATCGCGCAGGAGCAGGGCGGGCACCGTTCCCGGTACCCCGATGTTCTCCCGCAGCCGGCCCGACGCGAGGTCCCAGACGCGCAGGGCGCAGTCGTCGGCGGCGACCACCACCGGTACTCCGAAGACGACGCCGCAGGCCACAGCGTTGACACCGCCCGATACCTCCAGCGGATCCAGCAGCGCGGTGCCGCTCGCCAGGTCCCAGACACGTACGGTGCCGTCCTGCCCGCCGGTGACCGCGATCGCGGTGCCGTCGTCGCGCACCGTGCAGGCCAGTGCCGTCGCCCATCCGTCGTGCGCTGCGACCGGAGCCCGCGTGGCCAGGCCGGTCTGCAGGTCCCAGGTCCGCAGGGTGCCGTCGTCACCGCACGAGACAGCGGTAGGTCTACCCTCCACGTCCACGCGGGCCACGGCGTTGATGCCGCCGTGATGGCCGGCGAACGGCAGCCCCCGCCTCTCACCGGACGCCGCGTCCCAGCAGAGCAGCAGCCCGTCGGCACCCCCCGACAGCAGGACGACGCGACCGTCGAGGTCGGTGGCCGTGAGCGCGTGCACGGGGCCGGTGCCGGTGGTGACGGGGGTGCTGTACGGTGTGCCGTCGGCCACGTCCAGGAGGTGGATACGGCCGTCGGCTCCCCCCGCCGCAAGGACCGGCCGGCCGTCCAGGACGGTGCTGGTGAGGGCGTGCACGGGCGCGTCGCCCGCGGCGATGGGGGTGCTGCCGTACGGAGTTCCGTTGGTGAGGTGCCAGCGGTGGATGTGGCCGTCCGCCCCCGCCGAGGCGAGCAGGACGCGGTCGGGGAGCGTGGCGATCGAGAGGGCGGTGACCCAGGAGGTGTGTCCGACCGGCGTGCTCGGACGCTGACGCTCCCACGGCACGTTCCACACCCGTAGCACCGGATCCGTGCCCGCGGAGATGACGACCGGCGGGTCGGACTCCGGGTGGGCGAGAGCGGTCACCGCGCCCATGTGGCCGACGAAGCGGTTGACCTCCGACAGCAGGCGGTTGTCCTCCTCCGGGTCCCAGCTGCGGATCGTCCAGTCGCTGCCGCCGCTCAGGATCCGGACGCCCTCCTCGCCGGTGACGCAGGTCAGCGCGGAAACTTGGCCATCGTGCGGCGCGGCCGACCGCGCGGTCAGTTCGTGGGTGCGGGCGTTCCACAGCCGTATGTGCCCGTCCTTTCCGGCGGTCACGATCTGCTCCGCGCCCCGGGCCGTGAGGGCGATGAGGGCCCTGACCGGTGACGGGTGGCGGATTCCGGGGCCCTGTTCCTCCTCGGTGACGAGCGACCAGAAGCGGACCCGGTCCGCGTCGTCCGCCGTGACTGCGAGGGCCTTGCCGTTCTCGTCCAGCGTCTGCGCGAGCGCGGTGATCCGGCCCTGACCGCGGGGCAGCCGCAACGGACTCACCGGTTCGTCGCCGTGGAGGTCCCACAGCAGCAGTCGGCCCGACTCGTCCGCGGTCAGCGCGCTGGGACTGCCCACCACCTCGCCGCACGCGAGAGCCTGCACCGTGGCGGTGTGCCCCTCCAACGCCAGGCTCCGGGGCGTCAGATCGGGCAGATTCCACAGCGCCAGCGCACCACCACTGCCCGCACCCAGCAGGACGGGGGCACCCTCGACCTCCGTACAGACCAGAGCCTGTACCTCCCCGAACCGAGGGGCCGACGACGCCCGCTGTCGCCCCGTGCCGGTGTCCCACACCCGGATCCTGCCGTTCCTGCTCCCCGTGACGACGAACGGTGTGTCGCCGATCGTGGTCGCCGCCAGGGCGGTCACCCGGTTGTCCGGCATTTGGAGGGTGAACGCGTGGGCCGCGCTGATCCGGCCCCCCGTCGCCCAGGAGGGACGCCAGAGCATGAGGGAACCGGTACCTGGGGCGGGATCGGCGAGCCGGTCGGCGAAGGTGCGGGCCTCGTGCCGGACCGCGTCGAGGGCCAGGATGTGGCGCCGCTGCCCGGCTTCCACCCGGCGGTGCAGATGAGCGCTCGTCCGGTAGACGGCGGCCGCACTGCGCGCCGGCTCCGAGACGGCGTGCCGCAGCTCGGGCACGAGCCAGTCGGGGTCGGCGTGCACCAGGAACTCGGGGTCGCCGCACAACTCGTCGAACCGGCCGGCGTCCACCGCGTGCTGGGCCAGGTGGCGAAGCTGATAGCTGTGCGGCTCACTCCATGACGGGCGGTCGTCCGGGCCCGATCGTAAGGCCCCCAGCAATGCCTCGTAGACCAGGATCTCGGGGGCGTCGGACAACTGCGTCCCCATGGGGACGGGGTGTCTGCGCAGCTCGTCCGCGACGCTCTTGTGCAGCAATCCGTACAGCATCGTGCCCCGGTCCGGCACCGAGCGCAGGAACGCCCGCACGTCGTCCAGGAGTTGTCCCACCGTGGTGTCGTCCACCCGCACGGGGGCGGACGCGAACGCCCGGGCCACGGCGGTCACCGCCGACACCGGCATACCGTCGCCCTGCGCGAACGAGAGGGCCGCGAGCACCGGACGCAGCAACTGATGGGTGTGGTCCTGACCGAAACTCAGGTCGAGGAGCCCGGGGAGTGTCAGGGGTACCTCGGCGCCGAGCTCCCGGGCCGTGGCCGCGTCCCCGAGCCGGGGGCGCACGGAGTCCTGGAGTACGTACGACGTGTACAGCGCCACCATGAGGTAGGGGCCGGTCGCGGTGCCGGCGATCGCCTTGGCCGTGGCGGCGGCGAACCCGGTCACCGCTTCCTGGGCGGGACCGTCCGCCATGGTGTCGCCGAGCGCGACGGAGAGAAGCTTGACGATGTACTCCCGCAGGTCCGTCTCCAGGTCCTCGGGTCGGGTGGCGTCCAGGTCGACCAGGACCCCCGATGTCGCGGCCGAGTCCACGAGCGTCGTGAACGGCTCCTCGTCGCGGGCGCCCAGCAGGAGCCGGCACACAGGTCTGCCGTCGGGTCTGACGGCCGTGCCGAGCGGCTGGAGCAGCGTCGTCACGGCCTCGTGCGGGTACCGCATCTCGTCGAGTGCGTCGACGATCACCACGGGAGGCGGGCCCGTCAGTCGGCGGAGCGCGTCGATCAACGCCTCCACGGTCCAGTCGGCGGGTGCCTCTCCGTTCGGTGCCGCTGGTCTCAGGCCCAGTTGCCGGACCACCGCGTCGACGATCTCTCTCAGCGTGCGCTGCCGGGCGTGCACGGCGGCCGGTGGAGCGCTCACCGTCACGGACCGGCCCAGTGGCTCCCACAGCGGCCTCGTCCGTGCTCGCAGCTCTGGATGGGCGGCACAGAGCAGGACCCCGATGAGCGCCGACTTGCCGGCTCCCGGGCTGCCCGTGACCACACAGATCCGCGAGGCGGTCTCGTCCTCCAACCAGTCGGCCAGGAGAGCTGTCTCCGCCGCACGGCCGGTGAACAGGCCTTCGCCGTCCTGGGCCCGGGACACCTCGGGGAAGCCCGCCCCGCCGCGGGCGTGGCGGGCGAAGTGGGCCAGGCCAACGACCTCGTCCAGGAACGCGCCCAGCTCATGGCCCAGTTCGGCGCCGATCTCGCTGCGGACACGGTTGCGCCGGCTGGAGTCATGGCACGGGTTGGGCAGGAAGGGAAGGTCGGGAGCGGCCCTGTCGACCGCGACGGCGGTGACCCGTTGGCGCAGACCGCCGGAGGCTTCGGCAAGGAGATTCACCCGTGCCTGGACCTCGTCGACGAACCAGTAGTAGTCGATGAAGGGGCGACTGTCGTCGTACTGGATCCGCTTCTCCGCGATGTCGTTCAGCACTTCGGCGACCGCCCGGGTGAACCGTCCGTCCAGGGCGACCTGCGCTTCGCCCGCCGCCGCCACCACCCAGGCACGGTTCGAACCGTCCAGGGAACGCAGCTGCCAGTCCTGCCGGGCTGCCTTCCCCGCGTGGCACAGATCGAGGAGGAAGAGTACGGCCGGACGGCCCGGGAAGTCCTCGATCGCCGCCAGCCACGCGTCCACCGAGGTCTCCGGCAGATACGCGCTGTCCGATCCGAGAACGTACAGCCCGGTGGCGCGGGGCAGTCCGTGACTGAGTACGTGCACGATCAGCACGTCGTCGCCGGAGGACTCCATGAGGGCCTCGCGCATCGCGGCACCGAGCGCGGCCGCCGTCGGACCGGGATCGTTGGCCGTGCCGGTGATCTCGGTGCCGAGGGTGGTGAGCGTGGTGCAGACGTAGCCGAAGGCTTCGTGTTCGAGGGCTTCCTTAAGGGCCGTCACATGGTCGAGGGCGAAGGGAAAGGGATCGGGTTCGTCCTCGTCCTCGCTCCCGAAATCGGGATGGGGCGCGAATCCGGAGACACCGATGCTCAGGGCGCGGCGGCGCACCCCGCGGACGGCTTCGACGTCCGGTGCCGCGTCGGCCGAGTCGCCCGGGGGCCGGGGCGGCTCTCCGTCCGGCCGGGCGGGCGTGGACGGTTCCCCCGTGGTGGCTGTCACGTCGCGCCCGGCTCCTGCCGCGACCAGTCCACGGGGTCGGCGCGAAGCGCCGCCGCGTCCTCCCCGGCACCGCACTCCTCCAACACGTCCGCGAGCAGCGCCACCAGCGCCTGCACACCGGGATGCCCGGCATCGGAGTTGGCGGCCAACCGCCGCAGAGCGAGCGTCCCCAGCACCCGGCAGCCCGTCGTGTCGCCGCAGGCACGCAGGTACCGCAGTTGGCGCAGCACGAGCTCGCGGACGTAGGCATCCGTGTCGCCGAGGGCACCCACCGGGTCCAGATGCCGGGTCAGCGCGCCGAACCGGGACCACAGTGCGGGGACGTCCGGGGCGTCGCGGCCGTAGTACTCGACCATCCGGGCGCGCACCGCCCTGCGGGCCTCGGCCAACTCCTCTTCGGGGAACCGCTCCCGGCAGGCGCGCCGGACGGCCGGGTGGACGAAGACGTACTCACCGCCCGGCTCACCGCCCCGCAGCAGGGCGAGGCGGCGCAACGCGGTGAGTGCCGGGTCGAAGGCCTGTCCCGACTTCTTCTGCGATCGGCCGACCAGCAGTGTCAGGGGCACGGGGCCGGCGGCGAGGACGGCCAACCGGTGCAGGAGGTCCCGGGTGGACGGTTCCGTACGCAGGACATGGTCGAGGGAGATCCGGCACGCTTCGACCGCCGGGTCGGACGCCGTCGAGGAGCCGTTGCCCGGCCCGGTGCGCTCCGGACCGGCCTCCGGCAGCTCGCCGGTGACCGCCAGGAAGGTGGCCGCCAGCTCCAGCGCGAGGGGAGATCCGCCGAACCGCTCCGCGAGGTATCGGCCTTGCGAGGCTGTCACCTCCGTGGCGTGCAGCCGGGCCAGTGGGAAGGCCTTGCGGCGCCTCAGCGCGGGCACGCGGTGGACGGCGAACCCCTCGGGCCAGTCTGGGACCGAAGAGGTGATCAGCGTCGAGCGGCGGCCGCCGGGCAGATCCGGCAGTACCTCTCCGGCTGCCGCGCCGTCCATGATCACCAGCCAGGACGGTTCGGTTCCCTGCCAGCTCCGCCGTGCCAGTTCGTCGGCGAGGCGGGCCCGGTCGGCGCCGCCGACGGAGGGTGACCCCGCAGACAGCCACACGACGAGGTCGAACGCCGAGCCGAGGGTGTACGCGTACTCCACCGCGACAGCCGTGGCACCCCCGCCCTCCGGCGAACACAGGACCTGGGGCACCGTCCCACCGCTTGTCAGCGCCCGGTGCAGCTCGTCCAGCAGCCGCTCACGGTCCAGCAGTTCGGCTGGCCGGGGCGGCACAGCGCCCCACACCTCGTGGGCGCCCGCTGCCGCTTCGGTCGTCAGGCCGGGCATCCGGTGGCGTTCCAGACTCCGCGCGACCGTCTCGTACTTTGCGTCGAGTCGGCGCAGCACGTGCGCGGACACCTCGGCGAACGGCCGGTGTCTGCGCAGCTCCGCGACCGCGTCGTCGTCGTTGCGCAGCAGTGCGGCGAACTCGACCCGAGAGCCGTGCGCGGTTTCCAGGTACTCGGTGACGTACTGCAGGATCTGCCGTGCGGCCTTGCTGCGGAGCGCGCCGAGGAGTTCCGCGCGTACCCCTGGGCGGAAGTCGAAGACGATGTCGTCACCTCGTGCGCCGACGCTGTCCTCGGTGCGTTCCAGAAGGCCGCTGAGATAGATCTCGGCGAGCTGGGAGGGGCGCGGGTCGGCCAGCATCCGATGCTGCACGATGCGCATCACGGGTGGACTCAGCGCGACGGCGGACAGATACACGATCAGGTTGTAGGCCTCCGGGCTGGCGTCGTTTCTGAACCGCTGCACTAGTTCGGTGGGGGAGAGTTCCGCCGCAGTCGGGTCGTCCGGGAGCTCCGGCCGCCGCAGGGGCGATGAGCCGACCAGGGTGACCAGGGATTCGACGACCGACGACTCCCCGCTGGTGAGGGACGCCCACGGGCCGATCGAGTCGGGGTCCAGCAACAGCACCGGTACGGGCATGGGCGCACCGGGCTTCACGAGCCGGGTGTTGGCGGCGCCCGGGCCGGGCGAACGCAATGTGACCTTGTGTAGATTCAACGGGCAGCGCTCCCACATCCTGCGGGGCAGGGGCTGCACGATGGCGACCGGGCCGCTGCGCCCCCAGAGCCGGAGCAACTGTTCCAGCGTGCCGTCCGACCACGAGGGGCTGATGCAGTCCGAGACCACGAGCACCACCCGCCGTCCGGTCGGATCGACGAGTTCGCCGGGGCTGCTGTAGGTGGCCGACGTGGTCGACGCGCGGGCGGGGAGTCCACGCCGCAGGACGACCCCGAGCGAGCGGAACTCCTCCGAGGGCAGCGACCACACCTGGACCGACCGGAAGGCGCCGGCGGTGTCCAACAGGTCCCGGAACTCGCGTACCGCGCGGTCCCACACGGCCATGGACACGCTGTCGTCGACGACCAGGGCGACGTCAAGCCAGCGCACCGGAGCGGGGCGCAGCACCGGGAGCCAGAACCCGGTGTCGGCGATGCGCTCCACGGTGGCCTCCTCGTCCAACTGCAGCTCGGGCCCGGGCCCGGGGAGGGTACGGCTTCCCAGGGGGCGCAGTGCCCTGCGTAACGCGAGCACATTGCGCAGTGCGGGCGTCGTCGGCAGCCGCACCGGCGTCGCGTTCCCGACCCCGTCCTGCCCGCCGGGCAGGGCCAGGCGCGCCGACGCGGAAGCCACGTCCCGTGGCACGTCCGCGTACAGCTGGACGTGCTCCGCGTGCGGTGGGTCCGCCCCTGGTGGTTTGGTACGGCCGGCCGGGGGCCCGGAATCCGGCTGGGACCAGGTGTCCGGCACCGGTGGCCGTTCCCAGCCCCAGGTATGGGGGCGGCCGTCCGACTCCCGCGAGAGGCGTTCCGCCAGCCACAGGACGTCGGCCAATTCCTGCCAGGTCGGCTGATTCTCGACGTCGGTCAGGAGTCTGGCGATGAGATCGTCGGTCATCAGAACCCTGGGTCCAGCCGCCTCATGACGGTGCGCAGCACGCCGTCTCCCTCACGGGCCTCGCGGAGGCCGTCATCTCCGCCGCTGAGCAGCAGATAGACCGCGTTGAGCAGTTGATCAGTGGCGAGGGCCTCCGTGGGCCTGCGCCTGACGAACTCCTCGATCAACGCCGCCCCTCGTTCCACGGCCTCCCGCCCGAGATGCGCCTCGACGATACGGACGAGCAGCTCGATGTCGGGCTCGGGCAGGTCGAGACGCAGACAGCGGCGCAGGAACGCCGGAGGGAACTCCCGCTCGCCGTTGCTGGTCAGCACCGTGAAGGGGAACGCGTCGGCGCACACGCGTCCTTGGTGGACGCGCACTCGCTCGCGTGAGCTGTCATACACTTGCACTCTGGCCTCCGGATGGTCGAGGCGGGCGAGTTCGGGGATGATGAACTCGCCCTCTTCGAAGATGTTCAGGAGGTCGTTGGGCAGATCCGGGTCGCTCTTGTCGATCTCGTCGATCAGCAGCACCCGCGGCACGCCACCGGGAAGCAGCGCGGTGCCGAGCGGGCCGAGCTGCAGGTATCTGCCGATGTCCGGGCCGGGATGGTCGAAGTAGGCCGAGTCATCTGCGGGCGCCGTCGCGTCCGCTCCCAGGTTGGCGTCCTGGAGGCGGCTCAGCGCGTCGTACGTGTACAGGCCGTCGCGCAGGGTGGAGCGGCTGGTGATCGGCCAGTTCAGCACATGGCCCAGCCGCAGCTCGTGGGCGACGTGGTACGCGAGGCTGGACTTGCCCGAGCCTGGTGGACCCGTGACGAGCAGGGGCCGTCGCAGGTACAGCGCGGCGTTGACGACGTCCACGATCTCCGGCGTGACCTGGTAGACGGCGCCGCGCAGCCGGGTGTCCGGCGCCGGATGGCCGTACGGCCACTCCGCCGCCGAGGGGGCGCGCCACGGCGGAGGCGCCGGCAGCATCGCGATGCCGTCGTGCGGTACTCCCGTGCCTCGGTAGACGTGCCATGCGTGCGACACCAGCGATGCCTGCCCTTCGTTCATGAGGTCTCACATAGGTGCTTGGAACCCTCCGGCCTGAACCGGGGAGCGTTCCGGGTCGTCCCAGAGCAGAGCGAGGCCGGCGAACCGGTACGTGTCGTCCAGCTCCGCGGTTCGTCTGCGCAAGTCCAGGATGGTGTGCGGAAGTCTGGCGCGTCCCCTCTCGTCGGCCAGTTCGGGAGCCAGACTCTCCCTGAAGAAGTGCGTGCTCTCGATCCCGCCTCTGCGGTCCCACAGCATGATGGGCACCCCTGACTCCAGGGCTACCTCCAGGTGTTCCTGGAGCCTGTTCCCCCGCTCGTCCCAGGTCGCCGTCCCGGCGAACAACACGCAGAGAGCGGGCTGCATCCGCGGCACCAGGTCGCGTCGGTCCGCGTCCGAGCGCCCGGCGTCGAACAGGAGGGACGACGAGGCGTCCAGGTGTTCGTGCCGCAGCCGCCGCCACTTGGCCTCCCACAACCGGCGTACATCGGGATCGCGTTGGCGGTCCTGGTCCCGTACGACGACGGGATACAGACACCCCAGCGGCTGCTCCGGGCCGCTGACGGACTCCGACACCGGCCATTGCTCCACGGGCAGGTTGATCAGTTCGCGGGGCAACATGAACTCGATACGGCTCGGTCCGTCACGGTCGTACTCGCGCGCGGTGACGAGGAAATCGTCGATCCTGGCCGAGATCTGGTCGAGGCGCTGCGGCTCGTCCTCATGGACGAGGGGCATCCACTGCCGGTCCCCGTGGCCGAGCCACACCGAGAGCAGATACTCCGGACGCCCCGGCAGAAAGGGCTGGAGACGCAGGACCAGGGTCACGCTCTCCCGTGGCCCAGGGCGGTCGGGGACGGTGGGGCCGGCCTCTCGCACGGCGGGGACGCCGAGGCGTTCGGCGACCCGGTCCGCCCACTCCCGCAGGCGCCGACGGTCGTGTGGCGCCGAACGATCGGCGAGTGCGAGAACGAAGCGCACGAGCGGGGGGACGTGCCTGGACGGACTGATGAGGTCCTCCAGTAGTTCCAGGGCGTGCCGAAGGTCTTCCGGCCGCTCCGGGACCAGTGGCGCCGCCCAGGCGTAGGCGCCGCGCCAGCTGTCGTTCTCCCGAGGGTGAAGCATGCTCAGCAACTCGTCGCGCTCGTCCCCTGTGAGCAGCGGGGGCGAGACGAGCCGGGGCGTCAGCTCACGAAAGCGCAGCGTCTCGGCGATGTCTCCGTGGAAGTCGCGCAACAGGTCCACGAGAACGGGCATCACGTCGGGCCGCCGTGTGCACTGGCGGATCAGGGAGCGCGCCTGCTGGAGAGAATCGGCTCCCCCGACCTCGATCTGTTCACCGGTCTCCGCCGCCAGTTCCTCCAGGAGCACCCGGCGCGTCTGCTCGTCCCGGAAGCCGTCGAGGCGCAGCAGGATCCGGGTCAGTTCGTCCAGAACCGCATCCGGGCCGTTCAAGCGCGCGCCACGGTCGAGCCGTCTGACGACATCGCGCCTCCATGAGGTCTGTATGCGGTGCGGTGAGGGGCCGAGATGGTCAAGTGCAGGCACATGGTACGGAGTTGCGGAGCCGTGTACCTGCAACTTCGCTCGAATGCCGACGAATCCCGAATCAGTGGCGGCGCCGTCCTCCGCAAGAGTGACGGCGGTCCCCGCCGGTCACCTGCGAACGTACGTCCCTATCGCAACCGGAGTACGGCCTCTTTGTTACTCACCCCGAGAAGTGGCTTTCCCTACACAAATGCGCCTCTGGCTCACTGGTCTCCAGCACCACTGCCACCAGCCAACTCCCAGGAAGACCAGCCCCGCCATGACCCCCAGCCACCGGACCCGCATCCGCACCAGGACAGCCGCCGCCTCCACGACCGTGCTCCTGGCCGTCCTCATCACAGCCGCCCTCCACCACCCCGGCCACGTGAAGGTTCTCCTGGCCGTCCTCACGGCCGCGCTTGCCGCGATCACCGTCACCCTCGCCGCAGCCTTCGCCCCTACCACCGTCACCCGCACCGCAGCCCGCCACACCCTCGAGCCGCAGAGAGCGCACCCCGCGTACGGCATGGGGCAGGCCCCGTCTATTCGTTTTCTTGACAGGGGAGAACCCTCGGAACGTGCCAGGAGTCCGGGCGGAAACCTCGTAGGGGCGGGCGCCGGTGCGGTGCTAGGGGGCGCCACTGAGGAAGGGGGAGACATGTCGCCTTCATCGGGGCCATCACCGGCGGTTGCACGTCATCGCCGCGAATATCACCGCGCGGCGGCGGGGTTCGGGGGAGGATGCGCCGTGAGGTGACGTGAATCCGCAACTCTGGCCGCGTCACGTCACCTCGTGGAGAGGCGACTGAAGAGGCTGCGCCCGGCCGGGCGCAGCCGAAGGTGCCGGTTGGCGTCGGTGTAGAGGTACTCCCGGGTGACGCGCAGGAAGGGCCTAG
>NZ_KQ949109.1:80444-115009 GCF_001514305.1 Streptomyces dysideae | reverse complement strand
CGGGCCTTGACCCGGAATATGGAATATGGGGACAGGGGCTGTGCGACTGGAGACGCCTCGGAGTCGACGAACTGCAACAGGCATCTGTCGGCCGAGCACCGGGACCACCCCAGCCTCGGATGCCCCTCCGCCGCCCTGCTAGACGAGATCGGCCGCTGCGGAGACGACACCAAACAGGCTTACACCGACGGCGCGCGGGCCGTCATGGAAGAGATCGCCGCTCGCCTGGCGCCAGAAGATGCGCGGTCGGCCCAACGGAAGTCCGCCTGGACTACTGGACGGAGTCGCTGTACTCCACATCCCGGGCTTCCGCCGCCGGCCCCTCCGGCCGGTGCCTGGCGGCATTCCGGCGGCCGGGCAGCACGGCGAGGACGATCATCGTCCCGGCGGCCATGATGATCCCGCCGATCAGGCTGGTCTGGGCGACGCTGTGGGCGAAGGACTCGTGCACCGCGTCGACGAGGGCCGACGGGGCACCTCGCCCACGAACGGTCCCTCGGCCCCAGATCGAGAGGCGGGCCGTCGCCGCACAACCGGCCGGGTGGCCGCCTGACGCCTCAGGCTCCAGGCGAGACGAGCCGGCGACCACTTGCCCAGGATCAGTACCTTTGGGAAGCTCGCCGGGTGACGCACGGAGGAAGGCGGCCGGTCCGGTGAAGTACATGCTGGTGATCTGCGACGACGAGTCCGATCCGCAGGGTCCGCGGGAGATCACGAGCCGCCCCGACCACGTCGCCTGGATCGACTACATGCAGAGCAGCGGGGTGGAGCTGCTGGGCGGCGAGCGCCTGCGGCCGAGCGGCGATGCCACGAGCGTACGGGCCCGGGACGGGGAAGTGCTGATCAGCGACGGGCCGTACGTGGAGGCCAAGGAGCAGATCGGCGGCTTCGCGCTGATCGAGTGCGCCGATCTCGACCAGGCGATCGAGGTCGCCGCCCGGCACCCGTTCGCCGCGCACGGCGTGATCGAGATCAGGCCGGTCTGGGCAGGGTGACCGGACCGGTCGACGCGGCGCTCACCGCGGCGTTCCACCAGGAATGGGGGCAGATCGTCGCGACACTGATCGGGTTCACCGGCGACTGGGATCTCGCCGAGGAGTGCGCGCAGGACGCCTTCGCACTGGCGCTGGAGCGGTGGCCGCGCGACGGCGTCCCGGACCGGCCGGGCGCCTGGCTCACCACCACGGCGCGCAACCGCGCCATCGACCGGCTGCGCCGGGACGCCGTCGGCGCGGCGAAGCTGCGGGAGATGGCTGCGACCTCGCGCGGCGCAGCACCCGACACCGAGGACGCCGAGGTCAGCGGAGTCTCCGACGACCGGCTGCGGCTGATCTTCACGTGCTGTCATCCGGCGCTGGCTTTGGAGGCCAGGGTCGCGCTGACGCTCCGGACCTTGGCGGGTCTGAACACGTCCGAGATCGCCCGGGCGTTCCTGGTGCCGGAACCGACGATGGCCCAACGCCTGGTCCGGGCCAAACGCAAGATCCGCAACGCGGGCATCCCCTACCGGGTCCCGCCGGCCCACCTGCTCGAGGAACGTACGAACGGGGTCCTCGGTGTGCTCTACCTGCTGTTCAACGAGGGGTACGCGGCGACCAGCGGTGCCGATCTGGTGCGGCAGGCACTGACCGCCGAGGCCCTACGGCTGGCGCGGCTGCTCGTCCGGCTCCTGCCGCATGACGGCGAGGTCGCCGGGCTTCTGGCCCTGATGCTGCTGCACGACGCCCGGCGCGCCGCCCGCCTCGACGACGCGGGCGACCTGGTCACCCTGGAGGAGCAGGACCGTACCCTCTGGGACACCGGCGAAATCGCGGAAGGGGTCGAGCTGCTGAAGACGGCGCTCCGACGCGGGCGGCCGGGACCGTATCAGCTCCAGGCGGCCATCGTCGCCTGTCATGCCACGGCCGCGGACGCCGCCGACACCGACTGGGAGCAGGTCGCCGAGCTGTACGAGCGCCTGGTCGAGCTGCTGCCCTCGCCGGTGGTACGGCTCAACCGGGCCATCGCCATCGCCATGACCCGCGGCCCGGCGGCCGGTCTCGAGCTCGTCGACGAGCTGCAGGCGTCGGGGGCGCTGACCGGCTATCACCTGCTGCCGGCCACCCGGGCCGATCTGCTCCGCCGCCTGGACTGTACCGACGAGGCCGTGGCGGCCTACCGCCAGGCGCTGGACCTGGCGACCACCGACAGCGAGCGGCGTTTCCTCTCCCGCCGGCTGGCCGAGCTCGGGGCCCGCTGAAAGTCTCTCCGGTGGGCTGTCGATTTCTCCGGCGCCCGTTCGTCGGTGGGGCGACCTACCAACGAACGCCAGGAGGCGTGACATGCGCAAGCTCATCGCAGCGATGAAGCTCTCCGTCGACGGCAAGACGGAAGGCCCGGAAGGCCACGCGGACTGGGTGGCGGCCTGGTCCGACGACTACGACCTGACCGCCCAGGTGGACGCGTGCCTGCTCGGCGCGGGGATGTACGAAGGCTACGAGTCGTACTGGACCGCGATCCAGAACGAGCCCGAGGGGGTTCACTGGATCACCGGCCGGCCGCCCACGCCGGGTGAGCTGGAGTGGGCACGCTTCGCCGCGCGGACCCCGCACTATGTGCTGTCGAGCACCATGGAGTCGGCGCAGTGGCCGAACACCTCGTTCCTGCGCGGCCTCGACGAGATCGCCGCGCTCAAGGAACAGCCCGGCAAGGACATCTACCTGATGGGCGGCGCCCAGATCACCGCCGGCCTGATCGACGCAGGGCTGGTGGACGAACTCCGCCTCATCGTCTATCCGCTCATCGCCGGAAAGGGGAAGACCCTCTTCTCGGGGACGCAGCAGCGGCACGGACTGGAACTCCTGAAAGTCGAGCAGTTGCCGGACGGCCTGGTGAGCCTCATCTACGGTTCGACCAGGTGAACGACCTCAACGCCAGGGTCATCGAGGAGTTCCGGGCGAACGCGGGACGCGTCGGCGGCTCGCTGTCGGGCACGCCGATGCTGCTCCTGCACCACATCGGGGTCCGGTCGGGGATCGAGCGGGTCACGCCGCTGGCCTGCTCACCCCGGCCGGACGGCGGCATCGCCGTCATCGCCTCGAACGGGGGCTCGCCCACCCATCCGACCTGGTACCACAACCTCACGGCCCATCCCCGGGTCACCGTCGAGATGGGCACCGAGACCTTCGTCGCGGAGGCCGCCGAACTCGACGACGCCGCCCGCGCCGACCTGTGGCCCGAGCTGGTCGCGGAAGCGCCCACGGCCGGCACGTACCAAGCCAGGACCGCGCGCCGGATTCCGGTGTTCATCCTGAACCGGGTGCCATGAGAACACTGTGGTGCTGATCGGGTCGTCCCCCGCTCGGCGGGGGACGGCCCGATCGCATGGGGAAACGATCTTCGTGAGGCCGACGTGGCTCGTCAACCCCACTCGTGAACACCCCCGTCCGCCTGGAACAAACCGGACCCGGCGACGGTTGGACCCGTTAAATACCCCACCGGGTATATGAGAGGAGAGCGGATCCCCATGCCGACCATCGAACTGACCAAAGAGAACTTCGAGGAGACCGTCACCGGATCGGAGATCGTGCTGATCGACTTCTGGGCCGCCTGGTGCGGACCGTGCCGCACGTTCGGCCCCGTCTACGAGAAGGCGGCCGAGCGCCACCCGGACATCGTCTTCGGCAAGGTCGACACCGAGGCACAGCCCGAACTCGCGGCGCCTTCCAGATCTCCTCCATCCCCACCCTGATGGCCGTCCGCGACCGGACCGTCCTGTACTCGCAGCCGGGCGCTCTGCCGCCGCAGGCTCTGGAGGAACTCATCACCAAGATCCGGGCCGTCGACCTGACCGACGTACGCCGGCGGGCCGCAGCGGGTGCGGCGGATCGGCGCTGACCGTCCAGCGTCCCCTCCGGGGCGCCCACAGAATCCGCGAGCGCCGACCCACCGGTTCAGCGGCCGCGCACGGCAGCCTTGAGGCAACTCAACGGCTGACACCGCGCCGAGCGAGCCGCCCGGATCCGGCGTCCGTCGAGTGGCCACTGCGGATCGAACGGAGGGAGGCTGGAAGTAGGTCCGCGTACCCCGACAGCGGTTTTCGATCGCCGAGGAAGGCCGCGACCGGACGGGGTGACCAGCGGACGGGAGGAAGACCATGAAGGTCGGAGTACTGACCGGCGGCGGTGACTGTCCTGGCCTCAACGCCGTGATCCGCAGTGTCGTCCGCAAAGGCGTCGACGAATACGCCTTCGACTTCATCGGCGTACGGGACGGCTGGCTCGGTTTGCTCCAGGGTGCTGTCATGCCGCTGGACATCTCCAGCGTGCGGGGGATCCTCCCCCGCGGCGGGACCATCCTCGGTTCCTCCCGCACCAACCCGTTCAAGCACGAGGACGGGCTGCGACGCGTGCAGGACACGCTTGCCACGCACGACGTGGACGCGCTCGTCGTGATCGGCGGCGAGGACACGCTCGGCGTGGCCACCGAACTGAGCCGCCATGGGATCCGCCTGGTCGGTGTGCCGAAGACCATCGACAACGACGTCTCCGGCACCGACTACACCTTCGGCTTCAACACCGCCGTCGGTATCGCGACCGATGCCATCGACCGTCTGCACACCACCGCCGAGTCACACATGCGCACCCTGGTGGTGGAGGTGATGGGGCGGCACTCCGGGTGGATCGCCCTGCACGCCGGCGTCGCGGGTGGCGCCAACGTGATCCTCATCCCGGAGCGGCCGTTCGACATCGACCAGGTCTGTGCGTGGGTGAAGAGCCGATTCAAGATCAACTACGCGCCGATCGTCGTCGTGGCCGAAGGGGCCGTTCCCGAAGAGGGGCAGATGATCCTCAAGGACCGATCGCTGGACGAGTTCGGCCACGTGCGGCTGTCCGGCATCGGTGAGTGGCTGGCCCAGGAGATCTCGGAACGCACCGGCAAGGACGCCCGCACCACCGTCCTGGGCCACATCCAGCGCGGCGGCACCCCGAGCGCCTTCGACCGATGGCTGGCCACCCGCTTCGGCCTGCACGCCATCGACGCGGTCAAGGACGGTGACTTCGGCGTCATGGTCGCCCTGCAGGGCACCCGGATCGTCCGCCTCCCCCTCCCCGAGGCCACAGCGCAGACCAAGGTGGTCGATCCGTCGCTGTACGACGAGTTCGAGGTGTTCTTCGGCTGACCGGCCCCGGCGCTCACCGGATCGCTGCTCGCTCTCGGAGTCATGGTCGCGCTCGTCCCCGAGGGCCTGCCCGCGACGCTGTCGGTGTCCCTGGCGATCGGCGTACGGCGGATGGCCCGTCGGCACGCCCTGGTCAGACAGCTGCTCTCCGTGGAGGCGCTGGGGTCCGCCACCGTCGTGTGCACGGACAAGACGGGGACACTCACCCAGGCCGAGATGACTGCCGTGGTCATGGTCTTCTCCTTCGCGCCTCGCCGTCCGCGTCGCCGGGACGCCCCTTGGAGCCGGCCTCGCCCCGGCTGCTGCCCTTACGGCCAGTGCGGTCTGTCCGTCATCGATCCGCATTCGGGGAGAGCGGCGCTCACTCATCGGCCCCTCTCCCGCCTTCCGCGAGGGTTTGCGCTGCCCAGCGGCGCCGCACGGCGTCCTCGTGCTCGCTCTGCTCCAGGGCGAGTTCGACGCGGGCGAGCGCTGTCTCAAGGCGGGGGATCCAGTGGCGTCGCAGTGCGCGGACCCGTCGGCGGGTGCTCAGCACCTCCGCTCCGACGATCCGGGCGGCCGCCCGGGCGACGGCGTACTCGGCGGCTGCTCGTACCGCCTCGCGGTAGGCGGCTTCGGCATGAACCAGGGCGGTGTTGGCCGGTGCGGCCGAGGTGGGAGCGCGGTCCTGCAGGGAGCAGGTGACCGCGGACGGGTGGCGGACGCCCATGGTGGAGGTCTCGTCGATCGTGATCGTCGCGGGGCCGGCTCCGGCCGCTGTGCCATCGAGTGCGTGTTCGCCGCCGAGGAGAACCGCTCGGAGCAGCCAGGTGTCGGCTTCCTCGACTCGGTCGTGCCACCGGCTGTCGCTGCTCTCCTCGGCCTGGCGCAGGCGCTCGTGACGGGCGAACAGGACGCGCAGTTTCTGTTCCAGGAGGTCGGCGCCCCGAAGGGCGACAGCCAGACGGTGCCGCAGGTGCAGGCGGCCGGCGCGTGAGGGCGGGACAGGGGACGGGGTCGTCACTCGACCGCCCCCCTCTCGTCGTACTCCATGGACCGCTCGCCGTACTCCATGGACCTTTCGCTGTTCTCCCCTGAGTCTTCCTCCTCGGCCCCTGGGTCCTCCCTGGCGCCATGCGCGTCGAGCAGAGCGGCGGGCAGCATGGAGAGCTGGCTCCGGGGCAGGGTCAGCAGCACCTGCCAAGCAGTCTCCAGCGTCTGGTCCAAGGGCCGTGACTGATCTCTCCGCTGGTCCACGAACCGACGCAGGAACGCCTCCTCGAAGACGAGATGACGGCGGTCGGTCGGGCTCAGCGCCGCCTCGCCGACCAGGTCCGCGAGTTCACGGACCTGACGTGCCCGAGCGAGTGCGGCGAGCAGCTGTGCCGCGATGTCCAGGTGGTCGGCCCGGGTGCGCCCCGGGCCCGCGCCCTTGCGCATCAGGCGGGACAGCGACGAGAGGGCGTCCACGGGCGGGTACACGCCCAGGGCGTGCGTCTCGCGGGAGAGCACGATCTGGCCTTCGGTGATGTAGCCGGTCAGGTCGGGCACCGGGTGGGTGATGTCGCCGGCGGGCATGGTGAGGACGGG
Organism: Streptomyces dysideae; assembly: GCF_001514305.1. Taxonomy (GTDB): domain Bacteria; phylum Actinomycetota; class Actinomycetes; order Streptomycetales; family Streptomycetaceae; genus Streptomyces; species Streptomyces dysideae. Next base: position 108,279 of record NZ_KQ949109.1, on the reverse strand, counting down.
CAGGACGGTGACCGAGCCGGGCCGTCCGCGGAGTCTGCCGCAGCGCTCGTAGAGGGAGGCCAGGTCGCTGTAGAGATAGCCGGGGTAGGCGCGGCGGGCCGGTATTTCGCCGCGAGCGGCCGAGACCTCGCGCAGCGCTTCGGCATAGCTGGTCATGTCGCTCATCACGACGAGTACGTGCCGTCCGCTGGTGAAGGCGAGCTCCTCGGCGATCGTCAGTGCGAGGCGCGGGGTGAGGATGCGTTCGATCACCGGGTCGTCGGCGGTGTTGAGCAGCAGCACCAGTTCGCCCGCGGCGGAGCGTTCCTCCAGGGCGTCCCGTACGAAAGAGGCGTCCGGGTGGGTGAGGCCCATGCCGGCGAAGACAACGCTGAACGACTCCCCGCCGGCGGTGGACTGGGCCGCGATCTGTGCCGCCAGCTCAAGATGGGGCAGTCCTGCCGTGGAGAACACCGGCAGCTTCTGCCCCCGGACAAGCGTGGTCAGTGCGTCGACTGCGCCCACACCGGTGAGGACCGGCTCGGACGGTGGTTCCCGCCTGAGGGGGTTGATCGGGCTGCCGCCGACCGCGACGCTGGTGTGCCCGAAGACCGGTGGCCCTCCGTCGATGGGGTCGCCGCGTCCGTTGCAGACCCGGCCCAGCCAGCCGGGGCCCACGGGGATGCGCAGCGGCCCTCCGGTGAAGGCCACCCGGATGCCTCTCGGGTCCATTCCGGTGGTGTCTTCCAGGACCTGCACCACGGCGAGGCCGCGGTCCACCTCCAGGACGAGACCGTGCCGCTGCTCGCCGGACTCCAGGGTGATCCGGACGAACTCGTCCCAGCCGACGCCCGTGACCCCTTCCACGACGGCGAGCGGGCCCCGCAGCTCACGGATTGCCGTGTACTCGACATCGCCCCAGATGCTCGAAGCCGAGCGGCAGTCATCGCTCACCTCACCGCACCTCCCGAAGCCGGGCGAGCATGGCGTCCCGTCGTACCGCCACCCCCTCGGAGTCATGCGGGCCGACCTCCTCGCGGGCCCGGAGTACCGGCTCGAAGTCCACGTCCTCGACGACGGCCGCCGGTACACCCGAGTCGACCAGTTCCCGGCAGCGGTCGACGACCGTGAGCACGGCGTCGACCAGGGCGGCGGTCTTGTCGGCAGCGCAGTACGCGTCCCGGGCCGACAGGGCACTCTGCTGGAGCACCCCTTCGCGAACGAGCCGCCCGGCGAGGACGCTGACGCGCTCCTGGTCGGGCAACGCGGTGATGCCGATCAGGTCAACGAGGTCGGCCAGCCGGTCCGCCTCGGCCAGCAGTGCGGCGACACGCGCACGTCGCGCGGGCCAGGCCGGGTCTCCTACCGCCGCCTGCCGGGCGCCGAGCGCCGCCACGTCGCGGGAGAACGACCCCGACCAGGACAGGGCCGGATAGTGCCGGGCATAGGCGAGGTCACGGTCCAGCGACCACAGGCAGCGGACGAACCGTTCGGTGTGCGCGGTGACCGGCTCGGTCATATCGCCGCCCGGCGGGGAGACCGCGCCGATCACGGTGACCGAGCCACGCTCGCCTCCGAGCGTGGTCACGGCTCCCGCCCGCTCGTAGAACGCGGCGATCGCCGAGGCGAGACCGGCCGGATAGCCCTCCTCCGCGGGCAGTTCGCCGGTCCGGGAGGCGAACTCGCGCAGCGCCTCGGCCCACCGCGAGGTCGAGTCGGCGATGACCACGACGTCGAGTCCCATGTCCCGGAAGTACTCGGCGACCGTGGCACCGGTGTGGATGCTCGCCTCTCGGGCCATCATCGGCATGTTGGAGGTGTTGGCTACGGTCACGGTCCGGTCGGCGAGCCGTCCGCCGGTCCGCGGGTCGTCGAGTTCGGGGAGCTCGGCGATGACATCTGCCATCTCGTTGCCCCGCTCGCCGCAGCCGACGTAGACGATCACGTCGGCGTCGCACCACTTGGCGATCTGCTGGAGCAGCACGGTCTTTCCGGTGCCGAAGCCACCCGGAACTGCGACCGTCCCCCCGTGGGCGACGGGGAAGAGCAGGTCGATCACGCGCTGCCCGGTGCTCAGCACCGCCGGCTCGCCACCGCGCTCGCGCACCGGACGCGGTCGGCGTACGGGCCAGGTGGTGCCGATCCGTACTTCGGTGCCGTCCACCACGGCCACGACGGCATCCTGCGGATAGCCGCCCTCGCCCGCGATACGCTCCACCACACCACCGGCTCCCGGCGGTACGAGCACACGCACCCGTACCGGCCCGGCCCCCACCACCTCGCCGAGCTCCTCGCCCTCCGAGACCCGTGCCCCCTCCCTCACCCGAGGGGCGAACGACCAGCTGCGGTCCTGTCCGACGCCCCGGGCCGCGCCGGGGACGAGCCAGTCCCCGGCGCCGGACAGCGGCCGGAGCAGACCGTCGAAGATTCCCCCCAGCAGCCCTGGGCCGAGGCGCGCGGAGAGCGGTCCTCCCCCGGGGCGCGCGGGGTTTCCGGGCGCGAGCCCGCCCGTGTACTCGTACACCTGGACCGTGACGATGCCACCGCTGATCGCCACCACCTCGCCGGGCAGCCCGGCCTCGCCGAGGAACACCAGGTCGTGCATCGCGGCCCCCTCGGTGTACTCCACCTCGACCAGCGGTCCGGCGACCCGCAGGACACGCGTGGAGACCTCCGCTTTCACGGCGCCCACAGCGTCTCCGCCTCCGCGCCGGCCCGGTCCAGTGCACGCGCGGCCAGGGCATCCAGCGTGCAGTCGACCCGCCGCCCCGGAACGCGGGCGACCAAGCCGCCCTCGGGGTGCACGATGACCTCGGCATCCGGTCCGAGAAGCCGGCGCGTGTGCCCGGTCAGCCGCCCCAGTACGGACGCGTAGTGCGGCGCGTTCCGCAGTTCCCGGACGCGTTCGGTGACACGGCGGCGCAGCTCCTCGTACGCCTCCCGCCGGGCGGTCAGCTCATGAGCCCGCGCCGCTCGGCGGGCCCGGGCGCGTACGTCCCGGGCCGCGGCCGCTCCCTGCGCCTCGCCCTCACGGCGGGCTTCCTCGAGGATCGTCCGGGCCTCGGCGCGGGCGCCGTCGAGCAGCTCCGCCGCTTCGCGATCGGCCCGGGTCAGGAGTGCGACTGTCTCGGCATGGGCAGCCCTCAGCAACTCGGTACGCACCGGTTCGAGTGCGGCCTCGACCTCATCCGGGGCAGGCGTCCTCATGACGGCATCACCGCGGACAGCGGCGTGGCGGCCTCCGACGACGCAGGGCCGAGCGCGTCGGCCGCCGCCGGGGTGAGGATCACCAGCTCCACGTCGTCCGGCAGGTTCCGCCACGCCTCCCGCACCGCGTCCGGTCCCTCTGCTGCAAGAACGACGACTCCCGCCAGCGCGAACCCGGCCACCCGCACCTGTTCTCCGATGGCGGCCACGCGTCCCATGTCATGCCTTTCCGATGAGGATGATCGCAACGACCAGGCCGTAGATCGCGATGCCCTCGGCGAGACCGACGATGACCATGGCCCGGCCGAAGAGCTCGGGCCGCTCGCTGAGAGCAGCCAGAGCCGCGGCGCCGGTGTAGGCGACGGCGATCGACGCCCCGATCGACGCTCCGGCCACCGAGATCGCGGCGCCGATCAGCGCGGCGGAACCGGATCCGGAGTCCTGCGCGACCTCCGCGGCGGTGGCTGCGGCCCGTGCGTCACCGCTGCTGAGCGCCACCGCGAGCAGCGCGAGCGCGCCGACGAACAGGAGGGCGTCGGCGGCGATCACCAGCCGCAGGGCCGCCCGCCCGGACCGGCGCAGCAGCAGCCGGGTGACGAGACAGACCACCACGATGACGGGAAGGGCGATGAGCCAGGTGATCACGACGGCACCTCCGTGCGTTGTACGGGCACCTGCCAGGGGCGGAAGGGTCGGCCCTGTGCCTCGAAGACCCGGGAGAACAGCTCGTAGAACTCCAGCCGCAACGCCTGCACTCCGGCGACCAACGCCTCGAGTGCGAAGGCCAGGGCATTGCCGAGGGCGAAGACCACCACCGCCCCGAGCAGCGCGGCGACTCCCGCCCCGGCCAGCGCGGTCGTGCCGCGCCACACGACCTCGCCGAGTGCGGCATGCGTGAGTCCGAAGGCCGCCAGGCGCGCGAAGGACACGAGGTTCGACCCGATGCGTACCACCACGTCGAAGAGCTGAATGCCGGTCTGGGCGGCGCCACCCGGACCGCCCGCGGTGGCCAGGTACATTCCGGTTCCGGCCAGGACGAGCCCCGTGGCCGCGACGGCCGCCCCGGTGAACGCGTAGCCGGCGTGGCCCAGAAGCCCCGCGCCGACGCTCACGACGAGCCCGAGGTAGAGCGCCCCTCCGGCGATGCCGGAGGCCGCGTACAGGGCATTCGACGGTCCTCCCTCCCGCCAGCGGTTCACGATCCCCGCCCCGTACGCCAGCGCCAGGAGCGCGGCGCCGAGAGCGACGGCGGCGGCCAGCAGCCGTATGGGCTCGTTCAGCGGGTTCAGCCAGAGCACCGGCAGGACACCGGTCGGGCCGAAGAACTCGCCGTAGGCGAGTCCGGCCAGCGTGCTGGTCAGCCCTGCCCCGGCCACGAACGGCCACAGCCCGTGCAGGGGCGCCGCCCGACGGGGCCGGCCGGCGCGCAGCAGGAGCCCCGCCAGGAGCAGCAGCGCACCGTGCCCGGCGTCGCCGAACATCACGCCGAACATCACCACGTAGACGATGCCCGCGGGCAGGGTGGGATCGAGGTCGGCGTAGGGCACCGTCCCGTATGTGCGGACCAGCGGCGTGAACGATCTCCGCACCGCGCCGGTGCTGCGCAGCAGGGTCGGCGGGTCGACACCACGGGGTCCCTTCAGCGGCACCAGTGCTGCCCCCGCACCGGCGAGGCGCTCGGCGGTCGCGGGGACCTCGGCGGCAGGGCACCACCCGGCGAGCGCCCCGACCCCGCCGTGCCGGACGACACCGGAGAGCCGCTCCTCGAGCTGGGCCTCGCCCGCAAGCAGATCTGCTCGGCCCGCGCGCTCCAGTGCGTCGAGATCGGGCGGACCGGCGCTGAGGACCGCTTCCGCGGGCTCGGCGCGCAGACGCTGCAGCCTGCTGGCTGCCGGGCCCCGCACGCCGCCGTCGACAGGGTCGATCTCCATGCAGCCCGACTCGGCGACCCGGACCAGCGTTTCCCTCAGGGCCGGGCGCGGGGCGAGAATCGCCACCCGCCGCATGCGGACGGGGACCATCACCTCAGGCCGGAGCATCGAACGTCTCCGGCGATCCGCCTCCCCGCACGGCCAGCTCCAGCGCCCCGCGCACCCTCCAGGAGTCCGTGGAGAGCACCGCGACGGCGCCCACCACCGGCCCTGCGCCGCGGAGGGATGTGCGCAGCAGCTCGGAGCCGTCCCGATCGAGCCGGTCCCACCAACGGGCCTCCGCCCGCCACAATTCCGCCGCGTCGTCGAGCCCTTCCAGCGCCCAACGCGCCGTGGCGGGCAGATGCTGCCGGAAATCGGAGTACGAGCCCGCGCGCACCGCGTCCTGCCCGAGCAGCCGGGCGGCCCGCCGGGCGGAGGGTTCTGTCAGTCGGCGGCCGACGAGAAACGCCTCGCGGGCGAACAGCAGAGCGAGCCGCCCCGCCGCCCAGCGCGCGGCTTCCGGCACGGCCGCCGCGGTACGCACCGCGGCGGAGACCCGCATCCCGGTGGCCACTGCGGCGGGGGAATCAGCGCCCGGGTCGCCCCACACGGACGCGGCCAGCTCGGCCCTGAGCTCGGACGGCGATCCGGTCCGGGACAGCCGGGGCCACACGGTCGCCAGCGTGCCGAGCCGGTAGGGCCGGTAGGTCACGGTGGGAGCCGCACCGGACAACGCCCGGAGATGATCCTCGGCATTGGAGATCTCGAACCCGGCGGCGAGCGCGCGGACCATCGCGGCACCACCGCGTGGCTGCCAGCCGGCGAGCACGCGCAGGTGCCACAGCAGGGTCGCTCCGACCGTTCGCTGGGCCTCGGCGAGCGACGCCTCCGGATCGAGGTCGCGCCGGTAGGCCGTGCCGCCGAGGTATCGCAGGGCGTCATCGAGCGTCGGGGCCGAGGCCACCTCCCGGAGCCCGGTCATGCCGAGACATCTCGACCGCATGGCCCGGGCCCGGGTGGTACCGGCCACCCATCCGGCGCTCACCCCGGGCCCCTTCCCCGGGGCTCCCCGCGCGGGCCGGGCGCCGGGGCCGTGCCGGCGTGCCATGTGCCGAGTTCCTCGGTCACGAGCGCTGCTACGCGGTCCACCAGGGCGGGCATGCGCGTCTCGGCCCGGTGGCATACGACGGCCGTCTCCCGCTCGGCGGCGGTGAGGAGTTCGGCCGCCTCGGTCTCGGCGGCACGGCGTGCCCGGTCGGCCGCCTCCACTCTCACGTCGTGGGCTCGGGCGTGCGCCTGCTCGATGATCTCCTCAGCCTGTCGCGCGGCCTCGGTCCGCAGCTGCGCGGCGCGGCGGGCGGCCCGTTCGCGGACGGCCTGTGCCTCGGCCTCGGCCTGCTCCAGCAGTGCGAGCGGCGGTTCCAGTTCGGCGGAGAGTTGTGCGGAGCGATCTGCGGGCACGCCCCCTGGCGCCGCCCGGCCTGGCGATCCCGCCGGGCGGAAGCGCATCAGGAAATCCCGGAATCCCGCCATGGGCTCCCCTCATGTCAGCCCTTGGTTCAAGTCTCCGCTCCGGAACGGACGGTGTCGCGCCGGATATGGTCCGCTTCGCACGCAGGCCCAGGCTGTGCAGGGGCGTGCACCTGGAATCGGTGGGACACTGGCCGGGTAGGTGACCGGCCGTGCTCTTCCGGAGGTTGCCGTGAGCGACTTCGAACACCAAGCCACTGGGCAGGAAGCCCGTCACGCCATGCCGCGCCGCCCCTGGACACCGGAGGAAGAGCACCGTCAGGACATGCTGCGGCGCTATCTCGGCGTCCTTGCCTCCGCCGCTGCCGCAGAGGCAAGGACAGAGGCAAGGACAGAGGCAGGCGAACCGGCAGCCGGTCCGGCGGACACGCCGCCGTCCAGCGCCGAGCACCAGGCCGGTGAACAGGCGCCGGGAGCACCACACGTACGCGACGTCATGCGCGTGCCGGCCGTCTCGGTCCCCGGCGACATGCCGTTCCTGGACGTCGCCCACACGCTCTCCCGCGAGCACCTGAGTGCCGTTCCCGTCGTCGATGCCGAGGACCATGTGGTCGGGGTGGTGTCCGAGTCCGACCTCCTCGCCAAAGCCGCCGTCATGGCCGTCTCGCACCGGTCCGGTCCCATCGGCAGGCTCCGGGAACACCGCCTCTACGAGAAGAGCCGGGGCGAGACCGCGGCCGCCCTCATGACCTACCCGGCGGTCACCGTCCACCCGGGGGACCTGGTGGCCGACGCCGCCTGGACTGCCGCTCGCGCCCGCCTCAAGCGGCTTCCCGTCACGGACCACCACGGTCGGTTGGTGGGTGCGGTCAGCCGCATCGACCTGCTCCGGTCGCTCATCCGCAACGACGCCGAGATCCGCGAGGAAATCGAGTCCCGGATCCTCCGGCGCGAATTCCTCCTCGACCCCGGCTCCATCGAGCTGACGGTGGACAACGGCGTGGTGACCGTGGTGGGGAGGCTGGACCCGGCACTCGTCCCGAAGCTGCTCGAGAGGATCCGGGAGATCGAGGACGTTGTAGACGTGGTCGACCGCCTCGACGCGGGATGACGGCGCTCAGCGGAGCTACCCGGGCCGGCCGAAGCGAGAACGCCGGCCGGCCGGACCATCCGGTCCGGTCCAGGCGGCTCGCGGTGGTCGCTGCGGCCACAGCCGTGCCTGCACACGCATGACCACGTGGCCGAGGCCGGACAGCCCGCAAGCGATCGCCAGGTCGGCGGGCGAAAGCGGTTCCGTGCCCAGCAGGTCCCGCAGGGCAGGCAGGTGGACACCGGCTGCCTGGAGGGCCAGGGCCGCACCCACGGCGACCAGCAGGAACGGGTTGGCCAGACTCCCCGGTCGGGCCCGGGAACCAAGCGCCACACCGAGCTGGGTCGCCCCGAGAACCAGGATGCTCACACCCCCGGCAGCAGGAGCGTCCAGGTCTCTCCCGGTGCGACGGTGACGGCCCGGTCGGGCAGGACCACACACGGATCGGGGACTCCTCCGAGTCGGGCACACCGATCCCCACGTACTCCGACACCGCCGGAAGCGGCACGGGGTCCAGCCGGAGGGCGTCCTCACGGGTCTCCAGACCGGTCAGGCCGCGCTGCACCAGATCCAGGGTCCCGGCCATGGCGCCGAGGTGGATGCCTTCACCGGTCGTGCCGCCCTGGAGGTCGGCGACGTCCTGTTCCAGGGCTTCCTGGCAGTACGTCCACGCCTCGGCCTGACTGACCCGCGCAAGGACACAGGCGTGGACGAGGCCGCTGAGCCGCGTAGGTGGCCGGGTAGTGCACCAGGCCCGCCCTGCTCTCGGGCACCGCGCCGCGGGTGGCGAAGTAGCCGTTGCCGAGCGTGCACAACGATTCGCGCAACCGCTCGACAGCGGGGTCGTACCTCTCGTACTCCCAGGTCCACTCCGACATCTGTCGCCCTCGCCTTCTCCCCTCATGAGATGTGCAGGAGCGTGCGACGCGCGCCGGAGTTCAGACCCGCTGCGGGACGACGGCCACCGGGCACTCGGCGTGATGCAGCAGGGCATGGGTGACCCTGCCGAGCTGCAGACCGAAGTGACCGTGCCGCCTCACCGCACCCACGACCACCAGGTCGGCGCCGGCCGACACGTCCAGGAGGACCTTGTGGGCGGGGCCTTCAAACGCTTGGCGCAGTACATCCACCTCTGGGTGATTGCGCACGCCGTCACGCAACGCGTCGGTGAGGAGGGCGGAGGCCCGTTCCTCGTGAGCAACGGCGGAATCGTCCACCATCAGGGGGCTGTCCACGTGCTCATGCGCGCGGCGGCGCCAGGCCCGTACGGCATGCAGGGTGCAGCCGCGTGCCTCAGCCTCGCGGAAGGCGAGCCGCAGGGCAGCAGAGCCCTCGGTGGAGTCGCCGACGCCGAGCACCACCCGACCGAAGGAGCCCTGCCGGTTCCGCTCCCCACCGCGGACCACGATGACCGGGCACACCGCACGGGCGGCCACCGTGAGGCTGACCGTCCCCAGCAGCAACCCTGCGACCTCGCCGCGGCCGCGGGAGCCTGTGATCAGGGCAGAGGATTCATGTGCCGCGTGCAGCAGCACGGACACGGCGTCGTCGGGCAGCACGTCGCTCGACACCTTCACGTCTGGGTTGCGCAGCCGGGCGCGGTCCGCGCAGGACGCGACGATGTGCTCGGCCATGACCTCTTCGGCCGGACCGTCGGTGCTGAAGGACGGGCGGCTTCCCTCGTACCGCTCCCACAGGGAGGCGTAGACGAGCCGCAAGGGCAGCCCGAGGCGCGCCGCCTCGTCCACCGCCCAGTCCACGGCCTGCAGGCTGGAGTCCGATCCGTCGACACCCACGACCAGCGGGAGCTCCATGGTCCCCACCGCCTTTCCTGCCCGGCCACCGCGTGAACGCCCTGTGAATACCGTCGCACCGCCCCGGATCCGTCGCGACACGTGGACGGACTCCCGGAGGGAGATCTCGGCCCGGGTTGCACCGGGCCGATTTGCGACGATCGTGGAGTCATACGGCCGGGAACACAGCACTGGGTGCCACTCGGTGAGACATCCGTGACCGGATACGCGCCCCGCCTCCACTCACTTCGAGGTCATGCGAAGGGAAGGCCTGAGCCGGCGCGGGCGAAGTGCCCTGACGAGGCGAGACGAGGAGGCCCGAGTGCCCGAGACCCCGCACATCGTGAGCGATGTGATGACGCATACGGTCGTGGCCGTCGGACGCGACGCGCCCTTCAAGGAGATCGTGCAGACCATGGAGCAGTGGAACGTCAGCGCCCTGCCGGTGCTGGAGGGAGAAGGGCGCGTCATCGGCGTCGTCTCCGAGGCCGACCTGTTGCCCAAGGAGGAGTTCCGCGACAGCGACCCGAGCCTCTTCGAGCAACGTCGGCGCCTGTCCGATCTCGCCAAGGCGGGAGCCGTGACGGCTGGTGAGCTCATGAGCACCCCCGCGATCACGGTCCACCCCGACGCCACCTTGGCCCAGGCGGCAAGGATCATGGCCGTCAGGCACGTCAAGCGACTGCCCGTGGTCGACGACCTGGACATGCTCCAGGGCATCGTCAGCCGCGCCGATCTGCTGAAGGTCTTCCTGCGCTCGGACGAGGACATCGAGGAGGAGGTCCGACGCACAGTGGTGTCCTACCTCTTCCCGGCCTTCAGCCACGCCATCCACGTGAACGTCCACGAAGGCGTCGTCACCCTCCGTGGACACATCCGCGACACCTCGCTCATCTCCGTCGCCGTGCGCCTCGTACGCGCCATTGAGGGCGTCGTGGACGTCGAGCCCCAGCTCACCGGCGGGTCCACGACTCCGGCCGCCCGTGGGGGCGAGCAGTAGAGGGTCGAACCCGGCACGCACACGGAAGGTGAGGAACCGACCAGCGCTCCTCCGTCACTGCTCCGCCGCCGTAATACGGCGCCCCGTGATGCGCGTGGGCTGGATCCACACCCACATCTCGCGTTCACCCCCGGGCCACGGCGTGGTGTGGGCGCGATCGACCAGCCTCCGCACGGCGTCCGGCTCGGTGACCGCCCGCGCAGGTCCGACGACGAGCACACTCCAACCCTGGCTCATGGCCTCATCCACGTGGTCGACCTCGAAGGCGACTTCCGATCCCACGGCCGCCGCCGGGACCGAGCCCGGGGCGGTCCGGAACGCGATCGCATCGTCGACGACCTCGTAGTTCACCGGAACCACCGCCGGGCCGTCCGGTGTCGACACCGCCACACGCCCCACCCCGTGCGTGGATAGCCGGGCGCGGCATTCGTCGGGGCCAAGGTCCAGCAGCTGAGGGTGCAGGAGCGCCTGACCCAGGCCAGGCGGCAGATCGATGCCGCCGCCCCGCAGAGCGACGGTGGTGGTGCCCAGTGCGTCCGCCACGCCGATAAGACTGGCCACGGTCGGATCGGCCGGGTGTTCTTCGAGGTACGCCAGGTATTCCGGCGCCATTCCGGCGCGGCGGGCCGTCTCTTCTCGGGTCAGTCCCTGGCGTGTGCGTTCGGTGGCGATGCGGCGGCCGATGTCACCGGGATCGGGCGGCCTGCCCGGCGGGGTGCCGCGGGGCACGGCAGCTGTCTGCACGCCTGGCTGTTCCGTGCGTGGCCGGGAAGGCTCGTGTGCGCTCCCGGGCCCGTGCTCGATGTGATGGATGTGTGCGTCGGGCCCAGGGAAGATGAGGGTCACCTCGTCCGTGTCCGACCAGCGCACATCGTAGGGAGGCGTTCCGTCCTCGTGGTGGAGTCCGACAATCTCGCCGTCGCGCCTGGTGGCGCCGGTGGCAGGGCTCTCGACCACGATTTGATCGCCGAGTTGAGCTCGCATGATCGCCGCCGTTTCCTCAGAATGCTGATGTAACCCAACGTCCCGCGCGGCGTGCCGCCGCACGGGATGAGAACCCCGTGATCCGGGTGGCCGGACGGCCAGTCCGGGGCCGGCCCCGTCCTCTCGACCCTGGCTGTCTCCGCCCGGAAGGGAGAGGCGACATGCACCTGACCGTGGTCGAGGCGTTCCCCGCAGCTCGGTCCTGTCGCCTCGGACGTGACGGTCGAGGTTCGCGCAGAGCACGTGAGCCTCGGTGGATCCGTCGAGGTCAGGAACCTGATCCCGGTGATCGAGCGGCTGTGCCGGAGCGTTCACGGCGTGGCCTCGGTCGCCGAGCACGTCGCGTACCGAGCAGACTCCTCCGGAGTTCCCCCACCGGCACGTGAGGGCAGCGCAGGACCGGGCTCGGAGCGACGCACAGCCGCTGGCTGTTCCTGCTCCCGCCCCTGACTCAGCCGGCGATCTCGATGCGATGCGCTTTGGCCTTCTCGGCCTTCGGAACGCGCACGGTGAGAACCCCGTTGGCCAGCTCGGCGCTGATGTGTTCGGTGTCCGAGTTCGGCGGCAGACTCGTGCGGTAGCCGAACTCCCCGATGTGGCGGGCGCGCCGCCGGACCACGCCGGTGCGTTCCTTCTCCTTGATCTCACCGTGGACATCGATCTCGGAGGCGGTGACCTCCACGGTGATGTCGTCCTTGGCCACACCGGGAACCTCCAGCTCCACCAGGTACGCGTCCTCGGTGTCCTCGATGTCGGCCGGCGGCGCCCATGCCCCGGCGGTGCCGAGTTCGGCGCTGCCAGGAAAGGCGGACTGCATGAGCCGGTCCATGCGGGTGTGCAGGTCCTCAAGTTCGCGGAACGGGTCCCATACCGGGAGAGCGCCCCTCCCATGGTGATGGTGCGCAGGCAGCGTCATCGGTCATCCTCCTTGCATCTGATCCGGCAACGGCCAGCCGGTCTCCGGGCGATCCCTCCGCTCGGTCGCGGCCGCGCCCATGCCCTCGATGTCATGCTCGGCAACGTCCACCAGCTGCCGGCCGAGGTCCTGCAGGGCCCTGCCCGCCGCCAGCTCGTCACCGATCTCCGGCACGTCCGTGTCCATGGGGTTCCGGTGCGCGTCCCCGTGCCCGGTGAGCTCCGTGGTTCCGGTGTCCAGCACCACGCGTGCCTTGGTCGTTCCCTCTTCCTCGAAGAGATAGAGGCGAACCTTCCATTCCACGGTATGCGGCATCACTGTCCTCCTCATCTCGGTACGGAGCGCTGCGTTCCGGTTGCGCTCCGCTCGTGGTTGCGCAGGTCCGCGGATGAGGCCAGAGCCTCGTCTGCGATACGGCGCCGGACCCGGTCGGCGAGGGCGGTCAGCTGTCCGGAGGCCGTCGCCCGTGGCGCGAGGGGCGCCCGGATGCGGCGTGCCGCGGGCGGGAGCACGGCCAGGTCTGCGGCGAACCTCTCCCCACTCTCGTCCAGAGTGGGGCGCTCGACGGTGCGCCTCCCGTTCTGCAGCACCGTCTCCAGCAGCGGTACGCCCTCCCCCGGTGGCTGCTCCTCACGGAGCCCGATCACGTCCGCGTATCCGGGGCGGCGGAACACCTGCTTCTGCCCGGGGGCGGTCACCTTGGCCGAGGAGAGCTTCATCACCGGCCGGCCGTCGTACTCGACCATCTTGTAGGCCGAGTCCAGGAACGGGGCGTCGGCCGACACCCCGACACGGGTACCGACGGCGTAGACGTCGATCGGCGCTCCGGAACGGACCAGCTCATCCACGGCGTACTCGTCGAGACCGCCACTGGCGATGATCCGCACCTCCGGCAGTCCCGCCGCGTCGAGGAGGGCGCGCGCCCGCAGCGCCAGGGCTCCCAGGTCGCCGCTGTCCAGCCGTACGGCCGAGCCGGGCCCACGGGCCGCGTCGTCCAGGTCTCGCAGCACGCGGGCCGCGACGCGGACACCCTCCTCGGTGTCGTAGGTGTCCACCAGGAGCGTCACCGGGCCGGGGTGGGACCGGGCGAAGGCCCGGAAGGCCGCCTCCTCCGTTCCGAACGCCTCGATGTACGAGTGGGCCATCGTGCCCACGGCCGACAGCCCTTCGGCGATGGCCGCAGCGACATTGCTCGTCCCGGCGAATCCGACCATCGCGCTCAACCGGGCGGCCTGAAAGCCGGCTTGGGGGCCGTGGGTGCGTCGCAGGGAGAAGTCCACGACCGGGTGTCCCGCCGCGGCCAGTACACACCGTGCGGCCTTCGAGGCGACCGTCGTCTGGTGGTTGACCTGGTTGAGCACGTACGTCTCGACCAGCTGGGCCTCCGGGAGCGGAGCGGTCACCTCCAGCAGCGGCTCTCCCGCGAGGACGATCCGGCCCTCCGGCACCGCCCGCACCTGACCGGTGAACTCCATGCCCAGCAGCGGGGCCAGATCGCGTGGAGGCCGGTGCAGTGCCGAGGCGAAGGCATCGACATCCTCGGCGTCGACCCGGAAACCGGACAGGAAGTCCAGCGACGACTCCAGGCCGGCCGCCACCAGAAAGCCGCGGCCGGGCGGCATGTCACGGACGAACAAGCTGAACGTCGCCGGGCGGGTCATCCCCTCCCGCAGGTACGACATCGCCATCGTGACCTCGTAGAGGTCGGTCGTCGTCGCATCGGACATCTGCGTCACCTCCCGGACGACGCCCGCGAGCCCGCGCCCGTCACCTGCGGAACCGCGCGGACCAGAGCGGCTCCACCCGGTCCCATCCGGCGTCCCACTGCGCGTACCTTCTGTGGTCCAGCGCCAGGCGCATGCCCTTGCGCGCGCCGACGAAGCCGACGTACACACCGACCGCCGTCATGCCGCCCATCAGCCAGCCGCTGGCATTCGCGTTGCTCGCGGACATCGGCGGGTCCCGAACGGTTCCGTCCCGGTCCACCCAGATCCGCACGGTCGAGCCTGCGGTCTTGTCCAGCGGTACACGCGTGGTTCCCGTCTGCTGCCGACCGTCCGCACCAATCCACCTGAGCTGTACCTTCTGCTTCCCGTCCGCGGTACTGCCCTGTGCTGCTTCGGGGGCCGAGGTCACCCGGGCGGTGACCTGGAACCGCTCTGCGGACTGGGCCTGAACGGTGCGCATCGTCGACTCGTGGAATGCCAGCCCTGTGCTCACCGAAGCCACGGGCAGTCCGAGGACAAGGACCGCCAGCAGGAAACGGCAGCACCAGGTCTCGACGCGATCGGACGTACGCCTCAGCGGGTTCGCGCCCCTGGGCGGGCGCTTCTCCTGGTGCGATGGGTGGGGACCGGGTGCGTGCGGCGGTTCCTGTGCGCTCATGGTCTGGCCTCCAGCTGTTGCTGGTGCGTCCCCCCACCTTGTCTTCTTCCCTCACCACCCTCCGACGACGGCGGAGCCCGATCACGGGGCCGAAGGTCCCTGCCGACCGGCCACGCGACCCACCTGCTGGTCGCTCGTCACCGGTTCATATCTGCGGAACGACCGCGATCGGACACGGTGCGTGGTGCAGCACCGCGTGGTTCACCAGGCCCAGTTGCAGACCCCCGTGCCCATGTCGCCTGCGGGCCCGACGACGAGCAGATCAGCGCCGGCCGCGGCATCCAGGAGTGCCCGTCGCGCCGAGCTCTCGACCACCTCACTGCTCGCAGGAACGTCCTGGTACTGCCGCGCGGGCTCGCGCAGTGCGTCAGCCAGCACCTGCGCCGGCGGGCGCCGCAGGGCTTGGAGGGCGTATCGGACAGGCCCGGAGGCCCCGGGGTCCCGACCGGGACGCTCCAGGCGTGCACGGCGACCATCCGACAGTGCCGAACATGGGCCTCGCGGAACGCGAACTGTACGGCCGTACCGCTGCCCTCCCCGTCCTCGAGTCCGACGACGACACTCCCGAACCGGTCGGCACGGTGCTCCACCCCACCGCGTACGACGACGACCGGGCAGTCGGCATGCGCGGCCACGGCCACGCTGACCGAGCCCAGGAGCAGCCCGGTGAGGTCTCCGAGACCTCTCGACCCCAGCACCAGCGCGAAGGCGTTGCGCCCTTTGCCGACCAGGGCGGACGCCGCGTCCTCGTGCAGCACCTCACTGGAGAGCCGCACGGTCGGCGCGCCCTTCCTGGCACGCTCCGAGGCGACGGCTACCAGGTCGGGCGCCTCGTGATCCGCTGCGGCCGCGTGCATGGGATGGAGCGGCACCTCGTGCCGGACTGCCTCGTCCGCGGCCCAGTCCACCGCCTCAAGGCTCGCCTCGGACCCGTCGATGCCGACCACCAGGGGAACCGCCACCGCTCGCACCTCCTCTGTTCCGGACTTCCCTCTCGTGCGCGCCGCCTCGCCGGGGACCACATGCGCCGCGAGGAGATCTGGAGTACTCCTCGATGTAGAAGCACCGTGTTCTGTCGGTCGGCGCCGACTTTCGTGCGTCCCGTCGAGCACGCCCCGCAGCCGGCCTCGTCCTTCCAGCTTCGTACGAGATGGAGGCAGTCGCCATGGAACGAGTCCTCACCGTCGGCCTCGACGGCTCACCCGAGAGCCTGGCCGCCGCTCGCTGGGCCGCCGACGAAGCCGAGCGACGCAATCTCACCCTGCGCCTGCTGCACGCGTGGCCCCTGCTCGTGCCGGAACCGACCCACATCCCCGCGGAAGTCGACCAGAACTACTGGGCGAAGCGGCTCATGCACAACGCCCAAGCGGAACTCCAGGCGCGCCACCCGGGCCTCACCGTCGTCGGCAACCTGGTCGCCGACGACGCCCAGAACGCGCTGCTCCAAGGGGCGTCGGAGTCCGAGATGCTCGTGCTCGGCTCGCGGGGCCTGACTCCCGTGGAGAGCTACTTCCTCGGCGACATCAGCATGTCCGTCGTGGCACGCGCCGAGCGGCCCGTGGTCCTGGTCCGCGCCGACCGGCGGGACGAAGGCCACACACCCGAATCAGGTGCACGAGGGGATGTGGTGGTGGCCCTGAAACTGCACGGCCCGTGCGACGATGTGCTCGAATTCGCCTTCACCACCGCCGCGGCGCGGGGCGTACCCGTCCGCGCGGTCCATGGCCGCAGCCTGCCGATCCACGCGTACGCCCCCTGGGGCGTCGACCACACCGTGACTCAAGAGGAAAGGCAGGACGCGCAGAACGGCCTGAGCCAGGCTCTCCGCCCCTGGCGCGAGAAGTTCCCGGGCGTGGTTGTGGCCGAGACCATCCGCCTCACGAGCCCCGCCAGGGCAGTCGTAGCAGCCGCCGCGAGCGCCGAGTTGCTGGTCGTCGGCCGGCGACGGCACCACGCTCTGGCGCCACGCCTGGGCCCCGTGGCCCAGGCCGCCGCCCACCACGCGCGTTGCCCTGTCGCCGTCGTCCCCCATGACTGAGTCGAGCCACGACGGGGAGCCGATGGCGGCGGTGCGGCGAGTCGACGTCTCCGGTCCCCCGTCCCTCCCCCGTGCGGAGGCGCGCGAGACCCACACCGCGGTGGTGCTCTTCGTCGGGGACCGGGCCTACAAAGTGAAGAAGCCGGTCGACCTCACGTTCCTCGACTACACAACGGTGACCGCCCGGCGGGCCGCCTGCGAGCGGGAAGTCGTCCTCAACCGCCGCTTCGCGCCTGACGTCTACCTCGGCGTCGGCGAATTCCGCAGCCCGGACAGGGACGCGCCCGAGCCCGTCGTGGTGATGCGCCGCATGCCCACCGAGCGCCGTCTCTCCCGACTCGTACGGGAAGGCACGGCCACCGACGACGCCCTTCGCGCCGTCGCCCGGCTGCTCGCCACGCACCACGCGAACGCACCTCGCAGCGGAGAGGTGAACGAGCAGGGGACGCGCGACGCACTGTCCTCACGCTGGGAAGCGAGCTTCGCCCAGGTCCGCGCCCTGTCCGACGACGGCACCGTGCCCGACGGGGTGGAGGAGACCGAGCGCTTGGTACGCCGCTACCTCGCCGGCCGCGAAGCCCTGTTCGACAGCCGAATCGAGCAGGGACGGGTGGTCGACGGCCACGGAGACCTGCTCGCCGAGGACATCTTCTGCCTCGACGACGGCCCACGCGTCCTGGACTGCCTGGAGTTCGACGACACCCTTCGTTACGTCGACGGCCTCGACGACGCCGCCTTCCTCGCCATGGACCTGGAGCAACTCGGCGCCCCGGAAGCCGCGGCGTTCTTCCTCTCCGAGTACGGCGAGTACTCCGGCGACCCGGCACCACACTCCCTCTGGCACCACTACGTCGCCTACCGCGCGTTCGTCCGGGCCAAGGTCTCCCTGATCCAGGCACGCCAGGGCACACCCGGCGCAGAGGCGGCAGCACACCGACTGGTCACCACCGCCCTGCGCCACCTGCGCGCCTCCGCCGTCGGCCTGACCCTCGTCGGCGGGCTCCCGGGCAGCGGGAAGTCCACGCTCGCCGGCGCGCTCGCCGACCGGCTGGGCGTCACCCTGCTCAGCAGCGACCGCCTCCGCAAGGAACTGGCCGGCATCCCGGTGGAGCAGTCCGCAGCCGCCGCCTACGGTGAGGGCCTGTACTCCCCCGAATGGACCAACAAGACGTACGCCGCCCTGCTCGGCCGCGCATCGGCCCTGTTGTCCAGGGGTGAGTCCGTCGTCCTGGACGCCACCTGGCACGACGCGCGACAGCGGGAAGCCGCTCTGCGCATGGCCGAACACACCCACACCGACCTCGTCGCCCTGCACTGCCAGGTTCCGGTCGACTTCGCCACAACCCGCCTCGCCACCCGCGCACCCGGGGCATCCGACGCCGACCTCGACGTGGCCGCCGCCATGGCTGCCACGGAAGCACCATGGTCCGAGGCCGTCAGGGTCGACACGAGCGGCTCCCTGGAGGCCGCGGTCATCCAGGCACTGGCGGCCATCCGCCCGCACGCCGACAGCCAGGCCCCGGTCTTCCGTCGCCCCTACATGGAGCCGGACTAGTGCCCCGGCAGGCAGCGTTTGCCCGTCAAGGAGCGGCGTCCGGTGCGTGCTTTCGGCGTGCCGGCCGGAGGTCCTCGTACTGGATGTACTTGGGCTTTCGGCCGGTGCGGCGAGTGGCGGCACCTCCCACGCCCTTGAGGCAGTGGGGGAGCGTGCCGGGCGTCGCGACGGGGCGAACGTTGCCTGTTGGGGCACTAGACGAGTTGGTACACCCGCTACAGCCCAGGGGCGGCGGCCGATCAGCGGCCCGCGTCACCAGGTTTCGCGGGACGCGGCGCGTTCCCAGCTCGTCACCCACACCCTCGGCCTCAGCCGGATGGAAGACGCCTACGAGGTGTTCTCCCATGGCACCGACACCGGCGCCCTGAAGGTCGTGCTGCGCCGCGAATAGAGCGCCCGGGCCGAGAGCAGCCGCGACCTGGCCGCGCGGCCCGCCGTGCGACCCGGCCCGGGCCGGGCGACTCTGGAAAGAGGCAGGCGTCGGGAGGAGCGCCCATGCACTGGGAGACGATCTCCAAGGACACCGCACCGGGCGTCCCGGCGAATCTCGCCGCCTACGACCGGGATCGTTCCTCTTTCACTTGGTCGCAGGCGCGCACCGCGCTGGCCGGGTTGCCCGGCGCCCTCGAAATGGACTCGCTGGGCTACCTGGGTTTCATCGAGACGCTCAGTGAACGCACAGGTATCCGCATCGACGACGAGGACACACCGCAGCTCACCACCCTGTCTGCAAGCACCGACTTCCTCGTCGCCCATACGAAGTGGGAGGCCCGGTCCCCAGCACTCAGCCGAAGCCAGGCGGCGGCTTGCTCCTCCCCTCTGGTACCAGCCCGCACCGGGGCCGCACCGCTGTTGCCCTGGGGGGAGCCTGCACGCTGCTCGCCCTGGTCAGCTGCTCGAACGGCGGCAACGGCAACGGCCCAGCCACCACCAGCTCCCCACCTGCCGCAACCAGTGCCAGCCCATCCGCGGCGCGCATCGTGATCGAGAACTTCGCCTTCACCCCGGCGCCGTAGCCGGGCAGGGCGTGCGCCCAGCCGGGTGGGTCGGGGCGGAGCATGGGGCTTTGCTCGATGCCCAGGTCGATGAAGGGCACCAGGAAGGCGATGAGCACCCCGCCGACGCGACCGAACAGCGGTCCGAGCAGGACGCCGATGAGGCCGTAGGTGAGCGCGATCAGGACGTTCGCGGCGATGTAGAGGCCCCATTGGCGGGCGTCGAAGACGGTGGCGGTGGCCGCGAGGGAGGCGGCGGTGGCCAGCAGCGCGCCGAGAACCACCACGGTCAGGCGGGAGGCAAGCAGGGCGGTGGGACGGAACCCGGCGAGGGACAGGCGCTG
The DNA here is from genome assembly GCF_001514305.1 of Streptomyces dysideae. Lineage (GTDB taxonomy): Bacteria > Actinomycetota > Actinomycetes > Streptomycetales > Streptomycetaceae > Streptomyces > Streptomyces dysideae. The sequence continues at coordinate 88,610 of NZ_KQ949109.1, read as the reverse complement.
GTCACCTGCGCGGGCGTTCAGGACGGTGAACAGTCCGGCGAGCATGGCCAGGGATGCGATGGCGATCGGCGCCATGGTGCCGCCGTGGATATCGGGCAGCCACGCCCGCTGGAGGAGGGTGCGGCAGCTTTCGCGTACGGTCAGCGACGTGAACTCCTCGGGGGTGGTGGCCACGGTGAGGATGATGAAGACCACGGGCACCGCGATGAGCAGCGTCCACAGCATCCGGTTACGGTCGGCCTCCCGCAAACCCATCCGTGTCCCCGCGGCCAGTTGGGCCGTGGTCGAACCGGGCCGGGCGTGGTGGCGGGGGCGGGCGACACGGCTGGTCGTGGTGATCACCGTCCAGCTGACCGCGGCCGCCGCGGCGGCCCAGGCCAGGGCCCAGCAGCCCGCCGCCGTCAAGCGGGCCGCCGCCCACTTCGCCGGCAGCCAGGGCGAGGTCGACGCCGCGCAGCACCGCTGTCCGGTGCCGGGCCGGCCATGCGCCGCGCCGGTACGTCTTCTCGATCCCGGTCGCCTCCAGCACCACATGCAAGGCCGTTGGATGCGCTGGTCCTGCCGCGGCGGCGTGCGCCGCATCCGCCTGCCGCGGTCCGCCGGTCTGCGTTCCCCGCGGGTCCCCGCCCCTCACCGCCGGCTCCCGGGCTCGGACGCCGTTCGTGTGGGAGGCGCCAGGTCGCGCAGGGTGTCACCGACGGCGTAGACCAGGGCGGCGGCGATGGTGGTGGCGCCCCACAGCCCCCAGGCTGCGGCGGGCGCGTCGCCGGACAGCAGGGCGGGAACGGGGAGGAGCCCTGCGGCAAGAAGGATCGGGGCGGTGCGGTGCAGGGAAGGAACCAGTCCTGCGGGATCGCGGTGGTGGCGCCGGGTGAGATGGACCGCGCATGCGGCGGTGGCCAGGTCACCAAGGAAGACCAGAGTCCAGACGACGGCGTCCATGCTCGGGTCACCTCCGTGTGACGTGCGAGTCCGAACTGCGCGCGGACCCGCGGGTGCTGTAGGTCTCCGTTTTCCGGGGGGTCGGCGTCCTGCGGGGCCGCTTCGGCCAGAAGGCGGGGGTGTTGGCTGCGTACACGGTCCACTGCTCGCCGAACTGCTTTGCGACTTCGCGTTCCTCGCTGCGGGCCAGTCTCACGTACACGTACACCAGGACCGGGAACATGATCAGGGTGGTGATGGTGGGCCCCTGCAGCAGGAACCCGATCATGATGAGCGGGAAGCCGTCGTACTGCGGGTGTCGCACCCACGCGTACGGGCCGGTCGTGGTCGGCCGGTCCTTCTGCGCGGCTTCGTGCAGGACCTTCCACGCGGCGGCGATCAGCCAGTACCCGGCGCCGATGGCGACGTAAGAGGCCAGGTGGAAGGGGCTCACGTGCGGATCACCCTGCCAGTTGGTCGGGTCGTTCCCCAGGTGTCCGCCGGCGTGGCTGTCCTTCAGCAGCGGGAATTCGTTGCCGAGCCAGCTGCCCAGCAGGTAGATCGTGAGCGGGGTGCCGTACATCTCGGTGAACAGCGCGACCATGAATGCGCCGTGGGCGCCCCATCGCCCGCCAGTCCCGCTTGGTCTTCGGGTGGAGGAAGCCGGCGGCGAACACGATGAACAGCAGGGTGTTGACACCACGAGTGGCCACAAGCCGTATGCGGCGTCAGCCATCACGCCCTCCTTGTGGCTGCTCGGCCGGCCGCCACCGGCCCTCAAGGTGCCAGGGGTGGACGCCTGTACCCGGCCGGTCAGGGCGGGCCGGATCCGGGGTGCTGCTGGTCGTGCTTGTGCAGCGGGTCGTCTTCCCGGTCGTCACGGCTTGGACCGCCGTGCGTGTCCTGACCGTGCATGCTCTTCATCATGAGGAACATCATCAGCGGGCAGGCGGCCACGAGGGCGAGCCAGAGGAGGCTCTCCAGCGAGGCGCCGACCATCAGGACTCCGACGACCACGATCGCGGCGGCGAGCGCGTACATGCCGTAGTTGCGCTGTTTCATCACCAGCCTCTCTCAGCGGAGGACCAAGGCCGCAGCCAGTACGGCCTGCTCTCAGGGTTTGGTGAGAGGGCCGCCGTGCAGGGCGTTCAGGCGGCGCCGGTACTCCTCTTCGTCGATCTCCCCGCGGGCGAACCGCTGCCCGAGGACCTGCTCGGGTGTCTGCGGCGCGGCGGGGACCTGGCTGTGCTCGTGAGGCCGGTTCACAGCGCGGAAGAACAGCACGCCCACTGTGATGATCAACGCCCAGAAAAGGATCATGCTGGCGGACATCGCGAACCAGCCCCATCCGCTGAGGTCATGGCCATACCAGAACATCGCCGTTCACCTACTTCGGATCGGTCGGCGATCGGGTCCGGACGCCAAGGTCCGGCGCCCGCATCGGAGCTTCTGTCCCTGCATTCATCGTGCCTCTGTCGGGGTTGGCGTGCAGGGGGCGGACGGTCCCAAGCGGGTGGGCCGTTCAGCCCCTACCAGGTAGGGGTAGCCGGGCGGAGGCTTGAAGGAGCGAGCTGGAGGGAGGCGGGCCGCCATGGGTGCCATCGATGTCGTCGTAGTCCTGGCTGCCGCAGGACTGATCGCCGCGCTGGGCTGGTTCTTCTTCGGCCGACGCCGTGCCGGTGCCGCCCGGGTGGAAGACGGAGTGCAGCGGGTGGAGGTGACGGTGCGGGGCGGCTACAACCCCAGCATCCTCAAGGTCCGCCAGGGCACGCCGGTGGAGCTGGTCTTCGACCGGCGGGAGTCCGGGGAGTGCACCTCCCGAGTGGTCTTCCCCGAGCTCAAGGTCAGCGCCGGACTGCCCGCCCACACCCGTACCACCGTGCGGCTCACCCCGGACCGACCGGGCTCCTTCGGCTTCGCCTGCGGCATGAACATGATCCACGGCACACTGCTCGTCGAACCCGCCGACGGCCCCGCGTCAGCCCCTCCGGCCTCCCCCGACGGCCATGACACCGCCGCCGCGCCCGCGGCTCCGGCGGGTGAGGAGGAGACGGGGGCCGCCGAGGCGGAAGCCGCGGATGCCGCCGAGCGGCAGGCGGAGATCAGGGACCTGACCCGCCGGGTGGCCGTGGGCGCGGTGCTCACGGCCCCGGTGCTGTTCGCCGTGATGGCGCACGAGCTCTTCGGCGCCGACTGGGTGCCTGGCTGGATGCTGAACCACTGGCTGCAACTGGCACTGATCACCCCGGTGATGTTCTACACCGGCCGGCCGATCCACGTGACGGGCTGGCTGACCCTGCGCCATCGCGCCGCCGACATGAACAGCCTGATCACCCTCGGCACCACCGCCGCCTACGGCTACAGCCTGCTGGTCACCCTCGCCCCCGACCTGCTGCCGGAAGACGTGCGCGAGGTCTACTACGAAGCCGTCGGCGTCATCCTCACCCTCATCCTGCTCGGGCGGCTGCTGGAGGCCCGCGCGAAGGCCGGCACCGGCGAGGCCATCCGCGCGCTGCTGGGCCTGCAGGCCCGCACCGCCCGCGTCGTGCGGGACGGCACCGAGACCGAGATCCCGGTCGAGGACGTAGCCGTCGGCGACGAGGTGGTCATCCGGCCCGGCGAGAAGATCCCCGTCGACGCCGAAGTCCTCTCCGGCTCCTCCGCGGTGGACGAGTCCATGGTCACCGGCGAACCCATGCCGGTCACCAAGCACACCGGGGAGACGGTCATCGGGGCCACCGTCAACGGCACCGGATCCCTGCGCGTGCGGGCGGCCAAGGTCGGCGCCGACACCATGCTGGCCCAGATCGTCCGGCTGGTGCAGCAGGCACAGGCGTCCAAGGCGCCCATTCAGCGGCTCGCCGACGCGGTGTCGGCGTACTTCGTGCCCGCGGTGATCGCCATCGCGATCGGCACCTTCGCGGTCTGGTTCACCCTCGGCCCCTCCCCCGCGCTCACCCTCGCCCTGGTCTCCGCCGTAGCGGTCCTGATCATCGCCTGCCCGTGCGCGCTCGGGCTGGCCACCCCGCTGTCGGTGATGGTCGGCACCGGCAAGGGCGCCCAGGCCGGCATCCTGATCCGCTCCGCCGAGGCCCTGGAGACCGCGCACAAGCTGGACACGGTGGTACTGGACAAGACCGGCACGGTCACCGAGGGCAAACCCGTCCTCACCGACGTCCACCCGGCCGACGGCATCGACGAGACGCAGTTGCTGCGGCTGGTGGCGGCAGCCGAGGCCGACAGCGAACACCCGCTGGCACAGGCCATCGTCACCGGCACGCGCGACCGCGGTCTGTCGTGGCCGGCCGCGACCGGCTTCGACTCGGTCACCGGCAAAGGCGTCCAGGCCACCGTGGACGGGCACGCCGTCCTGGTCGGCACCGCCCGGCTGTTGGGAGACGTCGGCATCGGCACCACCACGCTGGCGCCCGTCGCCTCCGACCTGTCGGCCCAGGGCAAGACCCCTGTCCTGGCCGCGATCGACGGGCGGCCCGCCGGGGTGCTCGCGGTCGCCGACACCGTCAAGGACGACTCCGCCGCCGCAATCGCCGCCCTGCAGCGCCTGGGCGTCGAGGTCGTCATCATCACCGGCGACAACGCCCGTACCGCCGCCGCGATCGCCGCCCAGGTCGGCGTCACCCGCGTACTGGCCGAGGTGCTCCCGGAGCACAAGGCGGACGAGATCCGCCGCCTGCAGGGCGAGGGCCGCACGGTCGGCATGGTCGGCGACGGCATCAACGACGCCCCCGCCCTGGCCGCCGCCGACGTCGGTCTCGCGATCGGCACCGGCACCGATGTGGCCATCGAAGCCGCCGACATCACCCTCATCTCCGGCTCCCTGACCGGCGTCGTCACCGCCATCCGGCTGTCGCGGGCCACGATGCGCAACATCCGGCAGAACCTGTTCTTCGCCCTGGTGTACAACGCCGTCGGGGTCCCTCTCGCCGCGGGCGCCCTGTACCCGCTGTGGGGCATCCGTCTCAGCCCGATCATCGCCGCCGCCGCAATGGCCCTGTCCTCCCTGTCCGTCGTGACCAACGCCTCCCGCCTGCGCCACTGGCACACCAGCCCGCCGCCACCCGTCACACCCGAATCCGTCACACCCCGGGTGGAGTCCGCAGCCAACCGGGGCACGGCCCCACCCGCCGCGGCCGACATCGGGCGACAGCCGCACCACTCATCTGGGTCCGGCACCGGCCACGAGCACCCGCCAGGCGCGGACGCGATGACCGTAGATCCGGTGTGCGGCATGCATCTGGTCCCGACAGCCGCCGCCGAACGACGCGACACCGCATCCGGCAGCCACTTCTTCTGCTCCGCGCACTGCGCGGCCGCCTTCGACGCCGACCAGGGCCGCTACCCCGCACCGCCAGCTGACGGGACAGACGAGGGAGGGCACAACCGATGACCACCATCCCCGACCATGCCCACACCGCGGATCCGGTAGCGAACGCCGCCCCGCGCGGCTACGCCGGCCACAAGGACGACCAGCTGTCCCGGCTGCACAAGGTGGAGGGCCAGGTACGCGGTATCACTCGCATGGTCGGCGAGGACCGGTACTGCATCGACATCCTCACCCAGATCAGCGCCGTCACCCATGCCCTGCAAGAGGTCGCCCTCGGCCTGCTCGACGACCACGTTCGGCACTGCGTCCACGACGCGGTACGCGCCGATGAGGCCGAAGGCGACGCCAAGTTCGACGAAGTCACCCTCGCACTGCGCCGCACGCTCCGGCTGTGACCTCCTCCGCTACACAACGGCGAGCATGGGTGGAGGCGATGGTGACAGACCGCGCCCCGTGATCACCGCTACCCCCGTGCAACACGTCACGCCTTCGACGCATGCCGGGCACACCATGCCCGGTATTGCGTCCTCGTCCGCTGCCGCCTGCCTGCAGCCCGCCGCCGCGCGGGACCCGGACGTGCTCACTGTCGACGTCGCCCACGCCCGACTGCTGGGCTTCACCGCCAAGCTGTGCATCCACCCGGCCCAACTCCCGGCCGTCGCGGACGGGTTCGACCCGTCGGCGCAGGAACTGCGATGGGCTCGTGCGGTCCTCGACGCCGCCGGACGGGCCTCGCGGAGAGTGCGCACCGCTGACGTGCTTCTTGATCCCACTCGTAGGTGCCGGTGTCTCGCCGCCGCCTCACCGGTCGGCGCCGTCGGCATCCCGTAGCCCGACCAATTCAGTTGCTGCCGGTAGGTTCCCGGCGGCGCTGTCGTACGTCCTGCGAGGGCGCCGTGGAATCCCCGCCGCCTCCCGTCCGGTCGCTGGTCTCGGCCTCGGCGGGCGAGGCGACGTCGCTCGACGGCGCGATCGGAAGGCCGGACGGATAGAACTGGGCGTACCAGCGGCGCAGCGCTTTGATGCCCTTTTCGTGCGGAAGCAGGACCGGCCGCGGCTGGTGGATCTTGTAGTCCCAGATCCGGACCTCCTCGTGCACCTCGCCCAGGGCTTCCGCGCGGAAGACGAGCTTGAGCGCGGGCGTCAGGAACGGGGCCCGGGCCGGTTTGCGGAGGTAGTACAACATCCGCAGCTCGCTGGTCCGGTCGTCGACGGGGGTGGAGAGGGCGACGGCGGTCACCGAGAGGACGGGCCCGTGGGTGCGGACCACCATCACACCGGGTCCGTACATGACGGCGTCGAAGGTGTTGTTGATGTCCCAGCCGAGAACTCGCCGGCTGATCCGGCCGCGGACCTCGGCGAAGGGACCGTCCGTCCGCCAGTCCTGGACGGGGGGTTCACTCTGGCCGTGGATGAAGTGGAAGTGGGACTCGTCGACGATGTTCTCGCGCATCTCCTGTATGTGGATGCGCGCTCGGCAGGTGTCGTCGATCGGCTCGGCGAAGTCCCTGGATCCCGCTTCCGGGATTTCCGGTACCTCCCATGAGGGCGCGACCGGCCCTGTGTGGACGAAGATGAGCCCGCTGTGCTCGCGCACCGGGAAGCCGCCGAGGGACACTTTGGGAGTCCGCACCGCGAACGGGGCGTTCACGCACCGGCCGTCCGCAGCGAATCGCCATCCGTGGAACGGGCACTCCACGGTCCCGTCCACGACCTTCCCTCCGACGCCCAGATGCGCGCCGTAGTGGGGGCAGTGCGCGTCCCTTACGGCCGCTTGTCCATCGGCCCCGCGGAAAGCGACCAGCGCCCGTCCGAAGTAGTGCAGGCTGACGACCCGGTCCGGCCGTAGCTCGGCGCTTCGGAGCACCGCATACCATCCGTACGGAACGGTCGGCATCGGATACTCGTCGGCTCGCGGATCGCGGGGCAGGCCCACCAGATTGTCATGACTGCAACAGAGGCGCATGCGTCGATGCACTAGCTCAGAAGCAGAATCCGAGGGGTTCGCGCGTACGGGATGGCTCCGGGCGCCGCGAACACCTCTGCTGCAGAGAGCCCACCAGTGCCTCGACGTCGGCCTTGAGCTGGGCGATTTCCTCCGCGTCGGCAGCCCGGAGCTCCTTGAGCCGGCGGATCTGCTTGCGTAGGCGTTGTTCGCTGTCCGGGGTCCGGCCCCGGGCGCGGACCTTGTAGTAGAAGTCGTTCTTCAAGTCGGTATGCCGCTGGGTGAGTGCGTTGCGCGGCACCCCGGCTTCGAGCGCGAGAGCGACGATCGTCAGCGCGCCGTTGGAGCGCTCAGGTGTGCCGCGCAGGATGCGGTCCATCGCGGCACGGATACGGTCGCGCTCATCCGGGGCTGGGCTCATGCGATTGGCTCCTGGTGGTGGATGCGGTCGCGCTCGTGACAATCGGCCAGATCCCGGAGGAACCCGGCACGTCGCGTGAGCCGGTCGGCGAGCGGGCTGGGCACCGCCTCCGAGGCGGGCTGTTTGTCCAACGCCTGTGCGTGCTGCACGAGTTCGTCGGCATGGCGGTCGGTGCGCGCGATGTTCGCGCAGGTCGGTTGGCATCGGTCCAGGCTCGGGGCGTCGGTGACATCGAGCCGGTGACACAGAGCGCGGTCGCGGTTGTAGACGCACATGGGGAACGAGTGCGGGTTGTCATAGACGGTCAAGGCGGAGGTCAAGGCCGGGTTGCCCAGGATGTCTCTGGCCTGGCGGTGCGTGCGGATGGACCCCGCGAAGGTCGGGGCCTGGGCGGCGGCGTGGATCGCTCTCCGGGCGGCTGGCCCTGAGACCCGGTTCCAGAGGCGAGGTCGTCGTGGAGGGTGGTGAGGGTGTCGGCGGTAGCCCGGGCGGTTTCGATGTCGAGCAGTTCGTGGATGCCGCCGCGGCCGCGCG
>NZ_KQ949109.1:0-79781 GCF_001514305.1 Streptomyces dysideae | reverse complement strand
AGCGGGATGGCGGTGTCGGGTGCGTCGATCCATCTGGCGTCGGTGAGGTCGGACGCCGCGGTGTTCGTCGACGAGCTGCGCGAGCAGATGACGGCCGAGCTGACCCTACTCAACGACAAGATACCCAAGCTGTCCTGGCTGGACATCGCCGAGCGGAAGTCCGGGGCGATCCGGCTGACGGCGGCCGAGGCCCAGCCCGAGCCGCGCAACCTGCGCAGGATCAAGGCCGAGGTACAGCGGCGTTGGGGCATCGTGCCGCTCGTCGACATGCTGAAGGAAGCGGTGCTGCGGACCGGATGCCTGGACGCGGTCACCTCCGTCTCCGGCGGCGGCAGCCTCTCGCCGGAGGTGCTGGCCGAACGCCTGCTGCTGGTCATCTACGCGTACGGCACGAACACCGGGATCAAGGCCGTGGCGTCCGGCGGCCACGGCCACACCGAGGACGAACTCCGCTACGTACGGCGCCGGTACCTGTCCGCCGAAGCTGCCCGCGCCATCGCCATCCAGATCGCGAACGCACCTTCGCCGCCCGCAACGCTGAGCTGTGGGGCCAGGGCTCGACAGCGGTCGCCTCCGACTCCACCCACGTCCGCGCCTACGACCAGAACCTCTTCACCGAGTGGCACTCGCGCTACGGCGGCCGCGGGGTGCTCATCTACTGGCACGTGGAGAAGAAGTCCCTGGCCATCCACTCCCAGCTGATCAACTGCACCGCCTCGGAGGTCGCCGCGATGATCGAGGGCGCGATGCGGCACGGCACCACGATGGATGTCGAGGCCAACTACACAGACAGTCATGGCCAGTCGGAAATCGGGTTGGGCATCACGCGGCTGCTGAACTTCGACCTGCTGCCGCGTATCAAGCGGATCAACAAGGTGAAGCTGTACCGGCCGGTGGCCGGCGAGCCGGACGCCTACCCGCAGCTGACCCCGGCGCTGACCCGTCCGATCCGCTGGGAACTCATCGCCCAGCAGTATGACCAGATGATCAAGTACGCCCCCGCGATCCGGACCCGTACCGCGTCCACCGAGGCGATCCTGCGCCGCTTCACCCGCAACGCCTCCCACCCCACCTACGCGGCGATGCTGGAGGTCGGCCGCGCGCAGAAGACCATCTTTGTGGCCCGCTACCTGCGGCTACGGGACCTCCAGCGGGAGATCGAGGAGGGCCTGAACGTCATGGAGTCCTCCAACGGCGCGAACTCCGTGATCGCCTACGGCAAGGGCGGGGAGATCGCCTCCAACCGGCGCGACGAGCAGGAGATGTTCGTCCTGTGCCTGCGGATTCTGCAATCGGCCCTGGTCTACGTGACACCCTGATGCTCCAGGACATCCTCGGCGAACCGGAGTGGGCCGGCCTCCTCACGCCCGCCGACCGGCGCGGCCTGACCCCGCTGTTCTGGTCCCACGTGCGTCCGTACGGGGAGGTCAACCTCGACATGGCCGCTCGCCTCAACCTCACTGCGGTCAGCGTGCCCAGCCCCCGTACGGCGAGCGATGAGGAGCGGGCCGGGAAACGTACGGGCGCGTGAGGCGTCCAGTCCCGTCATCGACGCGGTGCCGGACACGGGCCGCTAACCAACTTCCCAAAAGAACTTCTGCAAAAATACTTTTGGAAAGCCTCTGGGTCGCTCTACCCTCCCGTCATGGTCAGCGAAGAGCAGAAACGCGTACTCGATCCCGAGCAAGACGCAGCAGCCCTGAAGGCCCTCACGCACCCTCTGCGCATCCGGCTGCTCGGGATGCTGCGGCAGGACGGCCCGGCCACCGCGAGTGAACTCGCGGTCAGCACCGGGGAGTCATCCGCTTCCACCAGCTATCACTTGCGGGTGCTGGCGAAGTACGCATTCGTCGCTGAGGCCGAGCACCGTGACGGGCGGGAGCGCCGCTGGCAGGCCGTGCACTCCGTGACCTCCTGGAGCAACAAGGCAATGGCAGCCACGCCGGGCAGCCACGCCTGGGTCAGCCTGTCGCGCAGAGCCCAGATCGAGCACCTGGAGGCATCTCTCGCCCGGCACGAGGCCGATATCGCCGATGGGCGGCTGGGTCAGGAGTGGGTGGAGCCTTCCGGACTCAACGACCTGATGCCCCGCCTGACCCCCGAGTCGCTCACCGAACTCTGGGACGTGCTCGACCGCAAACTGGAGGAACTGACCACCCGCGACGCAGAAGATCCGCGCGCAGCGCAGGTCGTATTCCTCACCGCCGGGCTGCCCCTGGCACCGCGCGACCCCGCCGCTGCGGCGGACACCTCTGCCCCAGCGGGGACAGATACCGAGGACGCGTCATGACCGGGACGCTGGACATACGCACCGCACGCCGCCGCTACATCACGGTCTGCGTTCTGTTCTGGCTGCCGCTGGGACTGAGTATCGCTCCCCTGATCCTGCTGTTCACCGAGCGCGGCATGCCCATGGCGGCCATCGCGGGCTTCTTCGCCGCGCACTCCCTCACCGCCGCCGCGCTGGAACTGCCCACCGGAGGACTGTCCGACGTCCTCGGACGCCGCACTGTTCTGGCCGCCGCAGGCCTGCTGAACCTGGCCGCTTTAACCCTCGTGGGCCTGGGCACTGCTCCCTGGCTGCTCGGCCTCGGCATGGCCCTCATGGGCGCGGGCCGTGCCCTGTCCAGCGGACCGGCCGAAGCCTGGTACGTCGACACCGTTCAGACGCATTCCGGCCCCGACGCCGAACTGCGCACCGGACTGGCCCGCGGCGGCTCCGCGACATCCGCCGCGCTCGCCACGGGCACCCTGCTCGGTGGTGCCCTTCCCTGGCTGCTCGGACTCGGCCCCGACCTTGGCGCCCGGCTGAGCGAGTCAACGTCCGGGCTGGTGCTGCCCCTTTCCGTTCCGATGCTGCTGGGTGCAGCTGTCGAGATCGCCTTCGTGCTGTATGTCCTGACTGCTCTGCGGGAGCCACACCGGCCGGCAGCCACCCTGCGCGACGTACTCCGCGGCATCCCGGCCACTGTCGTGGGCGGGCTGCGCCTTGGGGGCCGCGATGCGCTGGTCCGCCGGGTGTTCCTCAGCGCAGGAGCCGCTGGCAGTGCCCTGGCCGCGATCGAACTGCTCACGCCCGGCCGTGCCGCAGCCCTCACGGGCGCGTCGGAGTCGGGGGCGGTGCTTTTTGCCGCTCTCGCCTGCGCCGGATTCATCTGCGCGGGTATCGGCAGCCACCTCGCACCACTGACGGCCCGGCTTGCGGGCAGTGGCGAGCGTGCGGTGATGGTGAGCCTCGGCGCGAGCGCGAGCGGCCTGCTGCTGCTCGGCGCCACCGCAGCGTTCGCAGGAGTGGGCTCCATGGTCCTCGCGGCCGTCGGCTACGGCCTGGTCTACCTCGGGCTTGGCGCGGCGGGGCCGAGCGAGAACGACCTCTTGCACCGCCGTGTCGCAAGTTCGGGCCGGGCCACCGCGCTGTCCGTCCAGTCTCTCGCCCTGCAACTGGTGGCAGCTCTCACCGGTTTGATCATTGGTGTCCTTCCGTCAGGCCCGCTGCCCTGGCTGCTGGGAGGCACCGTGCTGCTCGCAGGAGCTCTCCTGTGGATTCGCCGCAGCGGGACCAGACCCCCGACTCCGGCAGCAACGCCTCAGCCACACACCATGTCGTCCTCCTCGACGAGCACCGCTGGCTCCGACCCCCATCAGCAACATGCTGATCAGTAGCGCCGGGACCAACCCGAAAACCGCACGAACGCACGAGTGATGACAAAGGCGCCGAGCATGTTCGCGCACACACGGTTCGTTCGCGCGGTGGTCATCTATCGACCGATTGATGAGCAAGATCGGTAAGTGGTGGCGCGCGACTCAGTTGGCCATTGAGTGCTTCAGTTGGCCGCTCCATGCTCAGCCTCCGACCTCAGGACGTGCCTGTCGGGCCGTGCGGCATGATTGCGACCATGTGTAGAGGGGTGGGCGGGGGGCTCCGCCGATTGTGGCCATGGCGCGGGCGTGACGAGTCGGCGCTCGCCGAGATCGAGGCCGAGATCACCGCCTTTGGTGAGGCTCTGGACGTCCATTCCTTCAGCCCGGGCCAGCCCGGCGCCACCGACGAGATGCGGGCCGAGCTGGCGCGTGCCCTCGACGCATACGACCAGGCAAAGCGGGAGGTCGCCAGCGGCCAGATGCGGGCGGACATACTCGATGTCCTGCGCACGCTGGACGAGGGCAGGCACGCGCTGGCCTGTCTGGATGCCCTGATCGCCGGCCAACCGCTGCCGGAGCGCATGCCGCTGTGCTTTTTCGACGCCCGACACGGTAGGGCCGCCCGGCACGTCAGTTGGGCGCCTCCCGGGGGTGCAGCCCGCACCATCGCCGTGTGCGCAGCGGACGCGGTCCGCTTGACGGAGAATCCGAGCCCACGCACTCCGAGACAACCAGGCAGCAGAGTGCGCACACTGCCGGCGGACGCGGTCCGCCTGCCGGAGAACCCGAGCCCCAGCACTCCGAGACAGCCGGGCCCGGACAGCAGAGTCCGCACGCAGCCACGCGAGGCGAAGCCTCGCCCCACGACACCGACGCCTGTCTCCCAGCCGCAGGTCAGCGGGAAGGGAGGCAGCGGCGAGCAGACCTATCAGCTGAAAATGCCGTCGTACCGCCCGGCGGTGATGGTCTTCTCGACCAACGGGCAGACACGGGTCCACCTACGCTTCGAGGGCAGGAAGGGGCGCTCCTCACGCCTGTACCGGCTGTCCGGCGACGGCACCCCCATCACCGCCCGGATTCCGCTGCCGGAGGGGAGCAAGGCAATCGCGTTCCGCGTGTTTGCCGACGGCGATCGGGAGAAGTGGACGGCGACTGCGGCCCCCCTGCGAGAAGTCCCACGCTTCCACGACGAGATCAACGGAACCGGATCAGATGTCGTGCACTACCGAGGGGAACCGGGCCCGGGCGTCCTCCACTACGCGGGGCCGAGCCTGATCCAGTTGGAGGCGCTGAACGACCGCCTCGCCTACTGGGTGACGGTGAGCGAGGGGCGCGCAGGGAAGCATACGTTCCAGTGGCCGGGCCGCGGCTACTACCAGGTGCGCTCGGCCGGGGCATGGAGCCTGTCCGCTACGTGACGAAGCGCGGACCGCTGAGGTTGAACCGGGACCGGCCCCGGTGTCCGAGCTCTGCGGCAGACACGAATCGAACCGCCATCAGCCACCCGAATGGGTCGCTGCCCCCGGCCAACTGTGACGCTCAGAGTGGCCAACTGGGACGCTCAGTGCCCGACCACAGCCGCCGATCTCCTTGCCCCCGTTCCGGCCGTATGGACCGGCAGCCTCGTGGGATACGCACGCGTGTCCACCAAGGGACAGTTGCTCGACCGGCAGATCCACGCACTCACCGAAGCAAGGTGCATCCGGATCTTCTCCGACAAGAAGTCCGGCAAGAACGCCGAACGCGAGGAACTGTGGAAGGCCCTCGACTACCTGCGCGAGGGCGACACCCTCGTCGTCCCGTCGCTGGACCGGCTCGGCCGCTCCATCCAGGACCTCATCGCGATCGTGTCCGGCCTGCGCAAGCGTGGCGTCGGCTTCACCTCGCTGCACGAGGCGCTCGACACGACCACGCCCGGCGGGCGCCTAGTCTTCCACGTGTTCGCGGCCCTGGCGGAGTTCATCCGCGAACTCATCGTGCAGGGCACCAACGAGGGCCTGGACGCCGCCCGCGCCCGCGGCGCCCGACTCGGCCGCCCGGAGAACACCGTCACCTCGATCGCCAAGCTCCTCGGCGTCTCCCGCAACACCATCTACAACTACGTGCCCGAACTCAAGAGTGGTCGCCTCGCACTCGCTGAGGCGACGAGCACGCCGGAACTGCCCCAACTCACCAGGTCAGAGGACTGATCACCGCCGTTTGCGGCTGGTGACAGCGTTCTTACCGGCACCCCAAGTCGTCGACCACCCGCAGCGCCCAGATCAGCAACGGCCCCATGGTGGCCGGAGCGATCGGCTCGCGGCTGTTCTCCCCGGGGCCGGGGCCAGGCGTGGCAGGGAGAGGTAGCCGTCGACGCCGTACCGGTGCCAGGGAGTCATCACCAGATCAGCGAAGGCGCCGTTGCGGTCGGCCAGCCGCCCCGCCCACCCTGGCGACGGCACGCCGTCCGCGTCACAGCCGCGTAATCCGACCTCCACCCAGCGGCGAAACGCCCGCGGGGTCAGCCAACGGACCTCGCTGGTCCGCGCGTTCTTCGCCCGGGCCGCCGGCACCAGAACGCGCTGGCCATTCCGCGCTGGCCATTCCTGCCGCGGACCGACCGCATGATCACCGGGTTTTACCGTCACGTGATCGCGCTGCACCGCCCACTCGTACAGCCGGATCAGCGCGGCCAGCCCGCGGTTCCGCCGAGCCCCACCGACCCGGCGCGGTTTCCGCAGCGAGCGGGTCCGCCAGTCCTCGAAGTCCCACAGGTCCTGCTGTGGCGTCGCGCCATGTCTTCTCACGGCCCCACAGGAAGTCGAAGAACAAGCACCTGGCGGTGCCTCGGCACCCAGTACGTACGCCAACCCGGCACGCATCCACCCCTGCTCGATCCGCTTCAACACGTCGATCCGACAGGGAAGACTCGAGAAGCGACCGCGCGGCTACTCCTCCCCGACGCGGACGACCGCCAGCGTGATGTTGTCGGGGCCGCCCGCCGCGATGGCCGCCTTCCACAGCTCGAAGGCCGCCCGGCCGTCGTCGTGCACCCGCATCACCTCGTCGAGCACGTCCGTCGTCAGCGGGTCGGTCAGACCGTCGGTGCAGATCAGGTAGCGGTCGCCGGGCGACAGGGAAGCGGCCGTCACATGGGGGCGGATGTCGTGGTAGGCGAGGCTGCCGCCCAGGCACTGGGTGACGAGGGAGGTGGTTCGCTGCCCGGGTTCGAGCGGTGGGCTGTCATCGACGCTCAGCTGGCGCAGCCCGTTGCCGGAGGCCGCGAAGACCCGGCTGTCGCCCACGTTGAACACCAGGAGCGAGCCTGGCTGTACGACGACTCCGGCGACTGTCGTCCCCATGGTGGCGAGTGCGCTTACCTCGTCGGCGCCGACGGCCTGATACACGGCGCGGTTGCAGGCGTGCAGGGCGTCGCGGACGGTGTCCTCGCTGCTCAGGGCGGCGCCGATCGATGCGATCCGGCGGGCGACCAGGGCGCTGGCCACGTCGCCGCCGGGATGCCCGCCGAGTCCGTCGGCGACCGCGACGACGAGGGGGGTGCCGAGCGGGAAGACCAGGGTCTGCGGACTCTCGGTCACGGTGGCGCACAGCGTCCAGGGCCCGACGACGAGACTGTCCTCGTTCCGCTCGCGGAGCAGCCCGGGATGGCTCAGCGCACTCACAGCGACGTACGGCATGGAGCGCCACCGCCTTCCCGCACGGGACACACCGCCGGGCCGGACCTCCGGTCCCAGTCTAGGACGGTTGTTCGATGAGACAGGGCTCAGCTCTCGGTCGGGGTGAGGACCACGAAGTCCGCGTTCGACGGGTCGAGGCAGACCGCCAGTCGGCCGACGCCCTCCGCGTCCTCCGGTCCCATCTGCACGCTGCCGCCGTTCTCGGTGACCTTGGCGACCGCGGCGTCGCAGTCGGTGACGTTGAAGACCGGGTGCCAGTACGGCCGCCCGTTCGCCAGGGCGAGGTTCTCCTTGGGGAGTTCCATGAGGCCGCCCTGCATGCGCTCCCCGGGCAGCCCGGCGGGCGTGATGAGGGTGTACGTACCCCCGCCGCCCGGCAGTTCCATGTCGCTGAACTGCCAGGCGAAGACATCGCCGTAGAACTCCCTCGCGGTCGCGGCGTCGCTCGTGTACAGCTCGGTCCAGGACAGTGAGCCCGGCTCGTCCGCCAGCTCGAAGCCCGTGTTCTTCCCTGGCTGCCAGACGGCGAACTGGCCGCCCGACGGGTCGCTGTACTGCGCCATCCGGCCCCAGTCGTCGAGGTCCGTCGGCATCACCCGCACCGTGCCGCCCGCGCGCTCCACGGCCTGGGTGGTGGCGTCCGCGTCGGTGACGCTGTAGTAGATCATCCAGGCCGAGCGGGCGCCTTCCTCGGTGAGTCTGCCGAGCCCGGCGACGGTCTTGCCGTCCTTCTGGAACATCCCGCCTTCCCAGTCCTCGCCCTCGCCCATGGACGCGAACTCCCAGCCGAGCACCGCGCCGTAGAAGGCCGCGGCGGCCCGGACGTCGGGGGCACCGAGGTCGAGCCAGCAGGGGGAGCCGGGGGTGAGGTCAGTGGTGATCACGACGATTTCCTTCCGAAGGTCCTGTGTGACATCGATCCTGTGTGACATCAGCCTGGCACCCGGCACTGACAATCGCGCGTCGTCCGGTCGGCGCGAGGCCGGGGCGAGCCGTGGGTCCGGCCGGGTACACGGCATGATCAGGGGATCAGTTGCGGTGCTGACGTGAAGGGCGGCGGGGCCGTGGACGAGCGGGCGGAGATCTCGACGGCGAAGGAGGCCGCCGCCGACGAGCTGGTCCTCGCCTTCGGGCGGTTGCAGGGGGCCGCGAACCGCCTGGAGTACATCCTGGGGCGGGCCCTCGAAGAGGAGTGCGGCGTCAGTCATGTCATGTTCGAGGTGCTGCTGATCCTGGGCCGGGCGGGCGAGCCGGGGCTGTCGATGCGGGCCATCGCCCAGGAACAGGTGCTGACCACCGGCGGCGCGACGCGGCTGGTCGACCGCATGGAGGCGGCCGGGCTTGTCGAGCGCGCCGAGGACCCCGGTGACCGGCGCGGGCGGCTGGTGCGGCTCACTCCGCGGGGGGAGGAGACCACGGTCGCCGCGTCCCGGGTGCATGTGGAGAACATCCGCCGCTACTTCCTGGCGCCCCTGCCCGCCGAGGACCGGGAGCGGTTCGCGGAGGATCTGCGCACCACGTCGGCGGGGGTGGGGGAGGCGTGCTCCATCACGTTCGCGGTGACGCCGTCGGGCGTGCGGTAGGTGCCGGCGAGGGGGAAGCCGGCCATCTCGGTCCACTCGACGTCGGGGGCGAGGGCGCTCGGCAAGGAGTGGGACGACTGGATCGCCCACGACGACACCTACGTCGTCGACGGCGAGAACGTCGTCGTCCTGGCCCGCTACACCGCCACCAACAAGGCCACGGGCAAGGACATCGCCGTACGCGCCGCCCACCACTTCGTCGTACGCGGCGGCCTGATCGTCCGCTTCGAACAGTTCGTCGACACGGCCCTGGTCCGCGACACGATGACTGCCGCCACCCAGGTGCATTGACCCGCAGCGTTGTTCACACGGCTGATCTGTGGCTGGCCGCCGAGTGCGGTGTGGCCCTCGGACCAGGCCACGGAGACGCTGCGCTCCTCGGCCCCGGGTCCGGTCCTCAACTCCTCCAACAGGGTGGCCGATTCGGCCTCGGTCCGGCGGGCGTGGGCCAGGAGGCGGGAGCCCGCGCCGGTGAGGGTCATGCCGCGTGGCTGCCGGGCGAACAGCGGAACGCCGATCCCGGGAGCCCGCGCCGGTGAGGATCATGCCGCGTGGCTGCCGGGCGAACAGCGGAACGCCGATCCCGGGAGCCCGCGCCGGTGAGGATCATGCCGCGTGGCTGCCGGGCGAACAGCGGAACGCCGATCCCGGGAGCCCGCGCCGGTGAGGATCATGCCGCGTGGCTGCCGGGCGAACAGCGGAACGCCGATCCCCGCCTCCAGCTCGGCGATCTGCCGGCTGACCGCCGACGGCGCGACGTTCAGCACCCGCGCGGCCTCGGTCACCGAGCCGGCACGGGCGACTTCCAGGAAGTACGCAAGGTTCACCGGCAGAAGGTGTACCAATCCCCATCGTCAAGGCCTTGCGTTGCCGAAAGTAGAACGCGGCGCGTCACAAACGGCAATGGCCGTGCCCCGGAAACCGTCCTACGCTGCTGAGGCGACGCCGTATCCAGGCATCCCTGGACGAGGTGCTGGGGCCCGCGCTGGCGGGGCTCGGCTGCCGGGTCACGCAGTACGGCAACCGGGCCGGTGGATCGAGGGCCGCGATCCCTGGACGCTGACCGCCGACGGCGACCGCTGGTACGGCCGAGGCGCCGCCGACGACAAGGGGCAGCACCTGGTCAATCTGGCGGCCCTTCGGCTGCTGCTCGCCGAACAGGGCTCGCTGGGCTTCAACCTGACATTCCTGTTCGAGTCCGGCGAGGAGACCGGCTCCCCCGGCCTCGCCGAATTCACCGCCACGCACCGGGAGTTGCCGCGCGCCGACGTGCTGGTCGCCTCGGACGGACCGCGCCTGGACACGGCGACGCCGACCCTGTTCCACGCCCTCGGCCGGCCACCGGCCGACAACCCGCTATCCGCGCGCTCATAGCCGACGCACAGAACAGACGCCCGGGGCCCGCCCCACACGGCAGACCCCGACCCCCTCTCCCTCAGGCGGCCGCCAGCGCGGCCGGCGTCGTCTCCTCCGGCTCCGTCAGCTGTTCGACGAGGGTCGCCCGGGCGCGGGCCACGCGGGAGCGGACCGTGCCGACGGGGCAGGCGCTCAGTTCCGCGGCCTCGGTGTAGGGCAGGCCCAGCAGTTGGGTGAGGACGAAGGCCTCGCGTCGTTCGTCGGGCAGTGCGGCCAGCAGGTCGAGGAGGGCGACGCCGTCGTCGAAGCCGGGCAGGTCGCGCGGCTGGGCCAGCTCGACGGTCAGCTGCCAGTCCGGTACGTCGGACAGGCGGGGGCGGGCAGCGGCGTACCGCAGGCTGTCGGCCACCGCGCGGCGGGCGATGGACAGCAGCCAAGTGCGGGCCGAGGAGCGGCCCTCGAAGCGGTGCAGGCTGCCAAGGGCGCGTAGGAACGTGTCCTGTGCGAGGTCGTCCACCGCCTGCGGATCGCCGCACAGGTGGGCGACATAACGCTGGACGTCGCGGTGCAGGGCGCGCACGAAGCGTTCGACGGCGTCCTCGTCACCGCCGCGGGCGGCGAGCGCCCAGGCGGTGATCGAGTCGTCCGTCGATCCCGTGTCGTCGCCCGCGCCGGGGCGGGCGGGCAGGGCAGGAGAGATCACCTGGTGTCCTTCTCGGTCATCCGGGATCCGGACCGGCGGCACACGCAGAGGTGCGGCGGTCCGGTGAACTCGGAACGCGGGACCGGACCGGCGGCACGCGAGCGCGCGGGGCGGTCCGGTGTCGGTCTGGGGACACGGCCGTACGGCCCGCACGGGTGTACGGCGCCTTCAACAGGCATACGACGCCTTCGTGGGCGTACGGCCGAAGCCCGAGGCGCCGCAGGGGCGGGCGGCTCGGGGCGCTGGCTGCCGTCAGGCGGCAGCGGTCCCCAGGGGTGGGCCCCGGGTGGTGATCGCGTGGGAGAGGAGGAGCAGTCGCGGCGCCCGGTCCGAGCGGCGGCGGTGCGGCCGCAGGCGCGGGCGGTGCGGTGGAGTGGGCAGGGCGAGCAGCAGGCGCAGCGGTGCCGCCAGCCATCCGGCGAGCGCCCGCAGGATGCGGAACGCGGCCCGTTCGCCGTACGCCAGCCACAGACCGCACAGCAGCGCGGCGAGCAGGTGGGCGGCGAGCATGCCGGAGGACAACGTGTCGCCGCCGGCCTCGGCGGTCCCCATGTGCCCCGCGTCCATGGCGTCCGTGGACATGGACGGCATGGAGTGCATGTGCGCCGACCCCACGTGCGCCGACCCCACGCCTCCCGAGGAGCGCGCGGCGCCGTCCGTCGGCTCCGTGAGCGAGAAGGCCGAGTGGAGCAGCGTCTGGGCGCCGACCACGACGGCGACGATCAGCGGCAGCCCGCGTTCCCGAGCCGCCAGCCACCAGCCGACGCCCCCGGTCACGGTCACGCCGGCGGCGAGGGTCGGGGCGGGGACGTCGTGGCCGGACATCAGGACGTGGCCCAGGGCGGCGAGCAGCACACAGACGGCCGCGAACACCGCGGCCCGTACCGTGCGAGAACACCACCCTGCTGTCATCGCGCCACATCCTCGCATCCGGGCATCGGCCTTCATACGGGGGTACGGAAAGAGCCCCGTCCCCCCGCTCAACCCCGGATGTGTGATGCAGGCCACAGCAGATCGTGGGAACTGGCGAGGCACTCGTTCCGACTACTACAGACAACCGGCGGGTACGGCCCCTCGAACGGTGTGAGAAATGAGGCATGGCCGGATTCTTCGGCCGCCTGCGTTCGATGGTGAGCGCGCGCACCGTCGCCCGGCAGGTCTTCGTCCTGCAGGCCGCGATCGTGGTGCTCCTCGTCGTCGCCGCCGTGGTGGCTCTGGTGCTGCAGGTCCGAAACGACGGTAAGCGGGAGGCCCGCAACCGGTCCCTGGCCGTCGCCGAGACCTTCGCCCACGCACCGGGCACTGCCCAGGCCCTCGCGGACCCGGATCCGAGCGCGGTACTCCAGCCGCGTGCCGAGGCCGCGCGCACGGCGTCCGACGTGGACTTCATCGTGGTGATGACCACGGACGGCATCCGCTACACCCACCCCAACCCGGCCCAGATCGGCAAGAACTACATCGGCACCATCGGCCCGGCCGCCGCGGGCGGCATCGTCCGGGAGACCTACACGGGCGCGCTGGGCCCGTCGGTGCGCGCGGTGGTCCCCGTGCGGGACGACCGGGGCAGGGTCGTCGGGCTGGTGGCCGCCGGGGTCACGCTGGCCAGGGTGGGCCTGGTAGTGGAGAACCAGCTGCCGGTGCTGCTCGGCTCGGCGGCGGCCGCCCTCGCCCTGGCCGCCGGCGGGACCGCCCTGGTCAGCAGGCGGCTGCTGCACCAGACGCACGGTCTGGGGCCCGCCGAGATGACCCGGATGTACGAACATCACGACGCCGTCCTGCACTCCGTACGGGAGGGTGTGCTGATCCTGGCCGAAGAGGGGCGGCTGGCGCTGGCCAACGACGAGGCGCGCAGGCTGCTCGGGCTGCCGCCGGACGCGGAGGGGCGGCCGGTGGGCGAACTGGGCATCGGCGGTGAGCTGGCCGGGCTGTTCGCGTCCGGGCGGGACGCCACCGACGAGGTGCACCTGACGCGGGGCCGGCTGCTGGCCGTCAGCCAGCGGTCGACCGACCGGGACGGCGGGCCCCCGGGCAGCGTGGCGACCCTGCGGGACACCACCGAGCTGCGGGCCCTCACCGGCAGGGCGGACGTGGCACGGGAGCGGCTGAAGCTGCTGTACGACGCCGGGCTGGAGATCGGCACCGGCCTCGACGTCACGCACACCTCGCAGGAACTGGCGGACTTCGCGGTCCCGCGGTTCGCCGACTTGGTCCCGGAGCGGCCGCGCGACGACGTCGCCCTGGTCGTCGCCCGCACCCGCAGGCTCCCCGCCGACCGCACGGCGGCCTGGGACGTGCCGACCGATCCGGCGCAGGTCGCCCGGGTCCGCGCGGCGGCCACCCGGACGCTGGCGGACTGGGGCCTGACGGAGGAGGCGTTCACCACCGAGCTGATCCTCAGCGAGCTGGTCACCAACGCCATCCGGCACGCCACCGGCCCCATTCGCGTCCGCCTGATCCGGGACCGCTGCCTGACCTGCGAGGTCTCCGACGCCAGCAGCACCGCCCCGCACCTGCGCCGCGCGGCCACGACGGACGAGGGCGGGCGGGGCCTGTTCCTGGTGGCGCAGTTCGCCGAGCACTGGGGGACGCGCTACACGTCCGACGGCAAGGTCATCTGGACCGAACAGCCCCTCGGCGACCCACCCGACGCTCAGGCCTGATGCACCTCCAGCGCGGCCCGCACTCCCGACTCCAGCGCGCCATCACGCAGCCGCTCCGGGCGTGCACCCGCGCCCGGGTTCGGGACCACGGCATGCATCCGGTGCAACCGCCGGGACGGTGCCGGAGGTTTGCCCCTCTTCAGCGCGCGCAGGCAGGCTGTCTCGGGCACGGCTCCTCCGCCCCTCCGGGGCGGCAGTCGGCGCAGACGCCGGTCAGTTCGAGGGTGTGCTCCAGCTCGGCGAAGCCGGTGGCCTCGGCGAGGCCGGCCGCCCACACCTCCACGGCCTCCGCGTCGACGGGCTGACTGCGGCCGCAGCAGCGGCAGATGAGGTAGTGGCGGTGCTCGTCGGTCGGGCGTCGCAGATAGAGGCGCTCGCCACTGTCGTCGCGTACGACGTCGACGAGCCCGGCGCGGTCGAGTTCCCGCAGGGTGCGGTAGACGGTGGTGAGGCCGACCGTGCCGCCGGCGTCGGTCAGCCGGGCGTGCAGCTCCTGCGCGGAGATGAACTCGGGGCAGCGTCCTAACGCATCGAGCACGGCCCGCCGTTGGCGCGTACTGCGCAGTCCCGCGGCGCGCGCGTGACCGTCCTCCATCGCCCCCACTGTTCCCATCCTCGGACTCCCTGGTCGGTCGGCGCGCTGTCACCACCCATATTAAATGAACATGGTTTTCACGTCGCCGACCCCTCCGCGACGTCATCCGTGTAAAGCACATATGACGAAACCGTTGACGAGAGCATGCCCCACTCCTATCTTCTGACCGGAATCACGAACTGTGTTCGAAATTACGGACAGGGACGGTCTCGTATGCCTCGGCCCCACCCCAGGAAGCGCCGCAGACCGCTGCTGCTCTGCGTGCTCACCCTGCTCCTCACACTGGTGGCGGCAACGCAGCCGGCGTCCGCGGCGGACGGCCGCCCGTACACCAATCCGCTGAAGTCGTTCAAGGGCGCCGACCCCTGGCTCCAGTACCACGACGGCAACTACTACCTGATCACCACGACGTTCACCGGCATCCTCGGCATCCGCAAGTCGCCGACGCTGGCGGGCCTCGCCACCGCGCCCAACGTGCAGGTGTGGTCGGACACCACGCCGACCCGCAACACCAACACCTGGGCGCCGGAGATGCATCTCTTCAACGGCCACTGGTACGTGTACTACTCGGCCGGCCAGAGCGGCGTCGCCTGCTGCGACTCGCAGCGCACGCACGTACTGGAGAGCGCCGGCACCGATCCGATGGGCCCGTACACCTACAAGGGTTCGCTCACCGGGTCCAACCTCACGCCGGGCGGCTGGCTGATCGACGCGAGTGTGCTCCAGGCCGACGACCGGCTGTACCTGGTCGGAAGCGGCTTCGTCAACGGCAGTACGCAGAGCCTGGTCATCGCGCCGATGAGCAATCCGTACACCCTCGCGAGCAGCACCTTCACGGTCATCTCGTCTCCGACGCTGGACTGGGAGCGGTCGGGCAACCCCGTCAACGAGGGCCCCGAGCCGCTCTACCGCAACGGCCGCACCTTCCTGACGTACTCCGCGAGCTCCTGCCAGACCGCCGACTACAAGCTCGGCCAGCTGGAGTTGACCGGCTCGGACCCGCTGAGCCCGTCCTCCTGGACGAAGAAGCAGACGCCGGTCTTCCAGCGCAGTGACGCCAACAGCGTGTACGGGCCCGGCCACAACGGCTTCTTCACCTCGCCCGACGGCACCGAGAACTGGATCGTCTACCACGCCAACTCCGCGTCGAACGGCGGCTGCGGCAACGGACGGACCACACGCGCCCAGGAGTTCACCTGGAACGCCGACGGCACCCCGAACCTCGGCACCCCCGTCGCCCTCGGGACGACGCTTCCCGGCCCGTCCGGCGAGACGGCGGCGACACCGACGTCGTACACCCTCGTCAACCGCAACAGCGGCAAGTGCCTTGACGTGAACGGCGGCAACACCGCGAACGGCACCAACATCTTCCAGTGGAGCTGCAACGGCGGCGCCAACCAGAAGTGGAAGGTCGAGGATCTCGGCGACGACACCAACCGGCTGGTCAACGTCGCCACCGGCGGGGTGATGGACACCGCCGAGTGCTCCGCCGACGACGGTGCGGCCATTCGGCAGTGGTCCTGGCTGAACAACAAGTGCCAGCGCTACCGGCTGGTCTTCACCGCCTCCGGCGACTACGTCCGGATCGTCAACGAGAGCACCGGCAAGGTCGCCGACGTGGCCAACTGCGGTACCGCGAACGGTACCGACGTGCGGCAGTGGACGTGGCTGAACAACACCTGCCAGCAGTGGCGCCTCGTCCCCGCGACCTGATCCCCCCAGGCCGACCTCCGGCCCGATCCCCCGGCCCTATTCTGGAGAACTCCCTTGAGACGCAACGCCGTACGGCTGCTCACGGCCGTCCTGATGGCCCTGGCGGCCTGCGTCGCCGGCCC
Organism: Streptomyces dysideae; assembly: GCF_001514305.1. Taxonomy (GTDB): domain Bacteria; phylum Actinomycetota; class Actinomycetes; order Streptomycetales; family Streptomycetaceae; genus Streptomyces; species Streptomyces dysideae. Next base: position 63,730 of record NZ_KQ949109.1, on the reverse strand, counting down.
CGGCCCCGCCGCGCAGGCGGCCGTCCCGGCCTCCCCCGCCGTGACGTACACCAACCCGATCGCGGAGAAGCGGGCCGACCCGCACATCTTCAAACACACCGACGGCTACTACTACTTCACCGCGACCGTCCCCGAGTACGACCGCATCGTGCTGCGCCGGGCCACCACCATCCAGGGCCTGTCGACCGCGCCCGAGACCACGATCTGGACCAAGCACGCCAGCGGCGTGATGGGCGCGCACATCTGGGCGCCGGAGATCCACTTCATCGACGGCAAGTGGTACGTGTACTTCGCGGCCGGCGCCACCAACGACATCTGGGCGATCCGGATGTACGTCCTGGAGGGCACCGGCGCCAACCCGCTGACCGCCGCCTGGGCGGAGAAGGGCCAGATCAGGACCCAGTGGGAGAGCTTCTCCCTGGACGCCACGACCTTCGTGGTGAACGGCGTGCGCTATCTGTCCTGGGCGCAGCGCGATCCTTCGGTCAACAACAACACCGACGTGTACCTCGCCAAGATGTCCAGCCCCTGGACGATCACGGGCACTCCGGTCCGGCTGTCGCGGCCCACCTACTCCTGGGAGACGGTCGGCTTCAAGGTCAACGAGGGTCCGGCGGTGATCCAGCGCGGCGGCAAGGTGTTCATGACGTACTCCGCCAGCGCCACCGACAGCAACTACTGTCTGGGCCTGCTGAGCGCCTCGGCCTCCGCCGACCTCCTCGACCCGGCGTCCTGGACGAAGAGTCCGACGCCGGTCTTCACCAGCAACACGTCGACCGGCCAGTACGGTCCGGGCCACAACTCCTTCACCGTCTCCGAGGACGGCAAGAGCGACGTCCTCGTCTACCACGACCGCAACTACAAGGACATCAGCGGCGACCCGCTCAACGACCCCAACCGCCGCACCCGCGTCCAGAAGCTGTACTGGAAGGCGGACGGCACCCCCGACTTCGGCATCCCGGTGGCCGACGGGGTCACGCCGCTGCGCCTGTCCTCGTACAACTTCCCGGACCGTTTCATCCGGCACTGGGAGTTCCGCGCCCGGATCGAAGCGAACGTCTCCCCGCTCGCGGACTCACAGTTCCGGGTCGTCACCGGCCTGACCGGCAGCGGAACCGTATCCCTGGAGTCGGCCAACTTCCCCGGCTACTACCTCCGGCACGAGAACTTCGAGGTGTGGCTGGAGAAGAACGACGGCACAGCACAGTTCAAGGCCGACGCCAGCTTCTACCGGCGGGCCGGGCTGTCCGACTCGGCGGGAGTCTCCTACGAGTCGTACAACTACGCGGGCCGTTACGTCCGGCACTACGAGTACCTGCTCCAGGTGCAGACACCGAACACGGCGACCGACCGCGCGGACGCCACGTTCTACGGCCAGTAGACCCACGCTGACCTGCTGTCCCGTCGGCACGCCCGGCGGGACAGCTTTTTTGATCAAGAAGAGGAAAAGAACGGGGACCGGGTTCCGTGCTGCGGCGATGCTCACCGCGGCCGCAGCCCTGGCAGCACTGACGGGATGCTCGGGGCCGGACACCACCGCCCCCAGCGCCGCCCGCGCCCAGGCCGCGACAGACCTCCAGGCACGGTTCGGGACCGTCGACTGCCGCGAGGTCAAGCGCATCGCGCTGACCTTCGACGCCGGGCCGAGCGAGAACTCGGCCCGGCTGCTCGACATCCTCAAGGAGCAGCAGGTCCCGGCGACCTTCTTCCTCCTCGGCAAACGACACATCGAGAAGTTACCCGGAGCTGGTGCGGCGGATGGCCGACGAAGGCCACGAGGTGGCCAGCCACACCTGGGACCACAAGATCCTGACGGGGCTGGAACCGGAGGAGATACGCGAGGAACTGGAACGCCCGAACGAGGAGATGGAGCGCCTGACCGGACGGCGCCCCACACTGATGCGCCCGTCCCAGGGCCGTACGAACGGCACCGTGCACGACATCTGCCGTGAGCTGGACATGGCGCAGATCCTGTGGAGCGTGACCGCCAAGGACTACAAGACCAACGACTCGGCACTGATCCAGAAGCGTGGATCATCGACGCGCTGAAGGCGCGCGGCTATGTGTTCGTGACCGTGCCGCAGTTGCTGGCGCCGGGAAAGGCCGAGCCCGGGAAGGTGTACCGGTGAACCGTCCTACCAGGTGAGGCGCGGACGGTGGGGGCGGGGAGCGATGGATCACCGTTTGCTGATGACCAGGCCGGATTCCCTAAGATCGTTCCGTGGTCAACTTCCTTCTGGAACGCACGGTCCCGCTGCCGCTGGACGAGGCCTGGCGCCGCCTCACGAACTGGCCCCGCCACGGCGAGGCGGTCCCGCTGACCCGCGTCACGGTCACCCCGCCCGGCGCCACCCACGAGGGCACGATGGTCGTCGCCCGCTCGGGCATCGGCCCCCTCGCCTTCGACGACCCGATGGAGGTGACGGTGTGGCGGCCTCCGGGGGATGACGTGCCTGGGCTGTGCCATCTGGAGAAGCGTGGACGGGTGATCACGGGCTGGGCCGAGATCGAGGTCCGGCCCGGGCCGGGTGGGCGTACGCGGGTGCGGTGGCGGGAGGAGTTGGGGGTGCGGTGGGTGCCGGGGGTGTTCGACGGGGTGGTGGAGCGGACGGCGCGGTATGTGTTCGGGCGGGCGGTGAATCGGTTGTTGAGGGGGGCGTGACGGGGCTCGCCCGAACCCGGTGGGGGACCGCTGCAGAGCGGGGTGCCGGGGGCCGCCGAACGGCCGGGACCCGTCCGGGCCTCACCGGGTGGAACTCGCTGGCGCAACGCAAAGAGAATCCGCACCCCCGCTTCTACCGCCGCGTCAGGCCACCGACCCGATCCGCCCCACCGCCACGGACGTCACGTCATGGTGGATCGGCGTATGGGCCCCGGTCAGCGAAACCCCGCTGCCCCCACGCCGGTTGGCGACGATCTCGGAGGCGATCGACAGCGCCGTCTCCTCAGGCGTACGAGCCCCCAGGTCCAGCCCGATCGGGGACCGCAGCCGCGCCAACTCCAGCTCGGTCACGCCGACTTCCCGCAGCCGCTCGTTGCGGTCCAGGTGCGTCCGGCGCGACCCCATCGCCCCGACGTACGCCACCGGCAGCCGCAACGCCAACTGCAACAGCGGTACGTCGAACTTGGCGTCGTGGGTCAACACGCACAGGACGGTCCGGCCGTCCACCTCCGTACGCTCCAGGTACGTGTGCGGCCACTCCACGACGATCTCGTCCGCCTCCGGGAAGCGCGTCCGCGTCGCGAAGACCGGCCGGGCATCGCACACCGTCACCTCGTAGCCGAGGAACTTGCCGATCCGTACCAGCGCCGACGCGAAGTCGATCGCGCCGAAGACGATCATCCGGGGCGGCGGGGCCGAGGACTCGACCAGGACCGTGATCGGGGCTCCGCAGCGCGAGCCCTGTTCACCGATGTCCAGCGTGCCGGTGCGACCGGCGTCCAGGAACGCGCCCGCCTCCGCCGCGACCGTGCGGTCCAGTTCGGGGTGGGCGCCGAAGCCACCGTCGTAGGAGCCGTCGGGACGTATCAGCATCGCCCGGCCCACCAGCTCCCCCGGCCCCGACACGATCCGTGCCACCGCCGCCGCCTCACCACCCGCGGCGGCGGCCAGCGCGGCCGCGACCACCGGGCGAACGGGATCACCCACCCGTACCGGCGTGACGAGGATGTCGATCACACCGCCGCAGGTCAGGCCGACCGCGAAGGCGTCCTCGTCGCTGTAGCCGAAACGCTCCAGGACCGCCTCACCGTCCTCCAGCGCCTGCCGGCACAGCTCGTACACCGCGCCCTCCACACAGCCGCCGGAGACCGAGCCGATGGCCGTGCCGTCGGCGTCCACCGCGAGCGCTGCACCGGGTTGCCGGGGTGCGCTGCCGCCGACGGCCACCACGGTGGCCACGGCGAAGTCGCGTCCCTGCTCGACCCACCGGTGCAGCTCCTCGGCGATGTCCAGCATCTCTCGGTCTCCTTAACAGCGGTTGCGTGGAAGGCGGTTCACGAGGCGGCTGGTGCACGCCCAGCCGGCTCTCAATGGGATTGAGGGCAAAATAGACCAGGAAGATGCCTGTCAGGCCCACATGAAGGCACCGATCTCCCGCGCCTTGCCCTGAGCGACCTTGATGGCGACGTAGGAGATGACGCCGGCCGCGACACCCGCCGTGATCGTGTACGTGAACAGCATGATCACGACCGTCAGGAACACCGGGATCGCGGTGGCCCGGTCGGACCAGTCCACGTGCCGGGCGTTCATCATCATGGCGCCGATCACCACCAGGGCGGCGGCCGCGACCTCACCCGGCACGATCGCCGTGAGCGGGGTGAAGAACAGACAGGCCGCGAAGAACAGGCCGGTCACCACGGACGACAGGCCCGTACGGGCACCCTCACCCACACCCGTCGCCGACTCCACGAACACCGTCTGGCCCGACGCACCGGACACGCCGCCGATCGCGCCGCCCGCGCCGTCGATGAACAGCGCCTTGGACAGGCCCGGCATCCGGTTCCCGCGCCCCGCACGATGGTTCGCGACTCCTCTGGCTGCTGGGTCATGGTGCCGTCTCCCAAGGTTCATAGGGCCCGCGTGTTGTCTTCGGCGACTTGCGGGATTTGGAGAGGTGCACGCCCCGGGGAACGCCCACAGGTGAACGTGGTATCGCAGGTGCGGCCGGCGTTACGCGGTACCGGTCAGATGCTCCGGCCGTACCGGCGTCCGGTTGAGCTCCAGCCCCGTCGCGTTCCGGATCGCCGCGAGGACGGCCGGGGTCGACGACAGGGTGGGGGCCTCGCCGACGCCGCGCAGCCCGTACGGGGCGTGGTCGTCGGCGAGTTCGAGCACGTCGACGGGGATGGTCGGCGTGTCGAGGATGGTGGGGATCAGGTAGTCCGTGAAGGACGGGTTCCTGACCTTCGCGGTCTTCGGGTCGACGACGATCTCCTCCATGACCGCCACGCCGAGCCCCTGGGTCGTACCGCCCTGGATCTGCCCGACGACGGACAGCGGGTTGAGCGCCTTGCCGACATCCTGGGCGCAGGCCAGCTCGATGACCTTCACCAGCCCGAGCTCGGTGTCGACCTCGACGACGGCACGGTGGGCCGCGAAGCTGTACTGCACGTGTCCGAAGCCCTGTCCGGTACGCAGGTCGAAGGCCTCGGTCGGCCGGTGCCGCCACTCGGCCTCGACCTCGACGGCCTCGCCTTCGAGCACGTCCACCAGATCGGCGAGCACCTCACCGCCGTCGGTGACGACCTTGCCGCCCTCCAACAGCAACTCGGCCGTGGCCCAAGCGGGGTGATACGAACCGAACTTGCGGCGCCCGATCTCCAGCACCTTCTCCCGCACGAGCTCGCAGGAGTTCTTGACGGCGCCACCGGTGACGTACGTCTGACGCGACGCGGACGTCGAACCGGCGCTGCCCACCTGTGTGTCCGCCGGATGGATGGTCACCTGCGTGACACCCAGCTCGGTGCGGGCGATCTGCGCGTGGACGGTGACGCCGCCCTGCCCGACCTCCGCCATGGCCGTGTGGACGGTCGCGACGGGCTCCCCGCCGACCACCTCCATACGGACGCGGGCGGTGGAGTAGTCGTCGAAGCCCTCGGAGAAGCCGACGTTCTTGATGCCGACCGCGTAGCCGACACCGCGTACGACGCCTTCACCGTGCGTGGTGTTGGACAGACCGCCGGGCAGCTGCCGTACGTCCGCGCCTTCGCTGCTCTCCCACTGGCGCTCCGGCGGGAGCGGCATCGCCTTGACGCGGCGCAGGAGTTCGGCGACCGGGGCCGGCGAGTCGACGGGCTGCCCCGTCGGCATGACGGTCCCCTGCTCCATGGCGTTCAGCTGCCGGAACTCCACGGGGTCGATGCCGACTTCCTTGGCCAGCTTGTCCATCTGCGCCTCGTAGGCGAAGCAGGCCTGCACCGCGCCGAAGCCGCGCATGGCGCCGCAGGGCGGGTTGTTGGTGTAGAGGGCGAGGGCCTCGACCTCGACGTCGTCGACCACGTACGGCCCGACGCCCAGCGAGGCCGCGTTGCCGACGACGGCCGGGGAGGCGGACGCATACGCGCCACCATCAAGCACGATGCGGCACTTCACGTGCGTGAGCTTGCCGTCCTTGGTCGCCCCGTGCTCGTAGGAGAGCTTGGCCGGGTGACGGTGGACATGCCCGAAGAAGGACTCGAACCGGTTGTAGACGATCTTCACGGGCTTGCCCGTGCGCAGCGCCAGCAAGCAGGCATGGATCTGCATGGACAGATCCTCGCGCCCGCCGAAGGCACCGCCGACACCGGACAGCGTCATCCGCACCTTGCGCTCGGGCAGCCCGAGGACGGGCGCGATCTGCCGCAGGTCGGAGTGCAGCCACTGGGTGGCGACGTACAGCTGGACGCCACCGTCCTCGTCGGGCACGGCGAGGCCGGACTCCGGGCCGAGGAAGGCCTGGTCCTGCATGCCGAAGGTGTACTCACCCTTGACGACGAAGTCGGCGCGCTCCGCGGCGGATGCGACATCACCGCGGATGATCGGCTGCCGGTGGACGATGTTCGGGTGCGGAACGTGACCGCTGATGGGGGTCCCCCCGGTCGAACGAAGCTGAGACTGGGGGAGGTCGTCGCGCCCCTCGTGGACGAGGATCGCGTCCGGAGCGGTCGCGGAGGCCTCGTCGGTGATGACCGGCAGCTCGCGGTACTCGACCTTGATCTTGGCGGCGGCACGCCGGGCCGTCTCCGGATGGTCGGCGGCGACGATGGCGACGGGCTCACCGTGATGCCGTACCTTGCCGTGCGCGAGGACCGGGGTGTCCTGGATCTCCAGCCCGTAGTTCTTCACGTCGGTCGGCAGGTCGTCGTACGTCATGACGGCGTAGACGCCCGGCAGGGCGAGCGCCTCGCTGGTGTCGATGGACACGATCTCGGCGTGCGCGACCGTGGACCGCAGGATCTGCCCCCAGAGCATGTCCTCGTGCCACATGTCGGACGAGTACGCGAACTCGCCGGTGACCTTGAGGGTGCCGTCCGGGCGGAGCGTGGACTCGCCGATGCCGCCCTTGGTCTGGGAGCCCTGCGTGATCTTCGTGGGAGCACCGTTGGTGGGCATGCTCAGACCGCCTCTCCCTGCCGGGCGGCCGCCAGGCGGACCGCGTCCATGATCGTCTCGTAGCCGGTGCAGCGGCAGAGGTTGCCCGACAGCGCCTCGCGGATGTCCGCGTCGGTCGGGTTCGGGTTGCGCTCGAGCATCTCGTCGGCGGCGACCAGCAGACCCGGCGTGCAGAACCCGCACTGGACGGCACCGGCGTCGATGAACGCCTGCTGGACCGGCGAGAGTTCACCGCCCTCACCGGTCTGCGAGTCGGTCCCCCTGGCAGCCCACTGCTGGGCGTCCTGCAGAGACGTACCGCAAGCACCGGACGCACAACCACCGTGCTCGGCACGCTGCTTGGCGAAGTCGGCAAGCCCCTCCACGGTGACGACCTCACGCCCCTCGACCTGACCGGCCGCGACCAGACAGGAGCACACGGGCACGCCGTCGAGCCGAACCGTGCAGGACCCGCACTCACCCTGCTCACAAGCGTTCTTGGACCCGGGCAGCCCGAGCCGCTCCCGCAGCACGTACAGCAGGGACTCGCCCTCCCACACGTCGTCGGCTTCCTGCGGACGTCCGTTGACAGTGAAGTTGACGCGCATTACGCAGCGCCTCCCTTCTCGAAGGCGGCGCGGGCGGTGCCGCGATACGACTCCCAGGTCCAGGTAAGGGTCCGGCGGGCCATGACGCCCACCGCGTGCCGGCGATAGCTCGCCGTGCCCCGGACGTCGTCGATCGGGTTGCAGGCGGCGGCGCACAGGTCCGCGAACTGCTTGGCGACCGACGGGGTGACGATCTTGCCGTTGTCCCAGAACCCGCCTTCTTCGAGCGCGGCGTTCAGGAACTCCTCGGCGGCCTTGGCCCGAACGGGCGTGGGCGCGGCGGAACCGATCCCGGTCCGCACGGTCCGCGTCTCGGGATGCAGTGCGAGCCCGAAAGCACACACGGCGATGACCATGGCGTTCCGCGTACCGACCTTGGAGTACTGCTGCGGCCCGTCGGCCTTCTTGATGTGGACGGCACGAATGAGCTCATCAGCGGCCAGCGCGTTGCGCTTCACGCCTGTATAGAACTCGTCGATGGGGATCAGCCGCGACCCGCGCACCGACTCGGCCTCGACCTCGGCGCCGGCCGCCAGCAGGGCGGGGTGGGCGTCGCCGGCCGGGGACGCGGTGCCGAGGTTGCCGCCGACGCCCCCGCGGTTGCGGATCTGCGGGGAGGCGACGGTGTGCGAGGCGAGGGCCAGCCCCGGCAGCTCGCCGCGCAGGTTCTCCATGATCTTCGTGTAGGGCACGGAGGCCCCGAGCCGCACGCTCTCCTCGCCGACCTCCCACTCCTCGAGGTCGCCGACGCGGTTCAGGTCGAGCAGGTACTCGGGCCGCCGGTGGTCGAAGTTGATCTCGACCATCACGTCGGTGCCGCCCGCAATCGGCACAGCGGTGGGGTGCTCGGCCTTCGCGGCGAGCGCCTCCTCCCAGCTGGCGGGGCGAAGGAAGTCCATGACCGGCTCTCTTCTTCGTCTCGTGGGTCGTACGGATTGAGCCAGATCTGGTGCGGCGGGCCCGGCTCGTTCATGTGCTGTTTACGCGGAGTAGGGCCAGTACACAGCCCGGTACGACAGCGGGGTCAGTCACGGAAACCATGAAGGAGTTGGCTGGCCAGGGCGGGCATCTTGTAGATTCGTATGAACGGAGGCCACCAGTAACCTTCTCGTTTTCCCTTGGAAACATCGAGCACAGCCCTTGTGGCCAGGGACACAGCCGACCGGGCTCACCGCCCCACGCCCCTGCCAGATCCATCGTAGATTTCGAGACAAAGAACGGCGGCGACGAGAATGCGGCTGCGCGCACTGCTGGACACCGACGCGCTGGGCCTGCGGCTGCTCGGCGGCGAGGACGAACTGGACCGCACCGTGCGCGGTGTGATGACCACCGACCTCAGGGACCCCAGCCGCTACCTCTCGGGCGGCGAACTGGTGCTCACGGGCCTGGCCTGGCGCCGGGACGCCGCGGACTCCGAACCGTTCGTACGGATCCTGGTGCAGGCCGGAGTGGCGGCCCTGGCGGCCGGCGAGGCGGAACTCGGTGACATCCCGGACGACCTCGTCGTGGCCTGCGCCCGGCACCACCTCCCCCTCTTCGCGGTGCACGAGTCGGTGGCGTTCGCGACGATCACCGAGCACCTCGTACGGCAGGTGTCGGGGGAGCGTGCAGGCGACCTGGCAGCGGTGGTGGACCGCCACCGCCGCATGATGACATCGGGCCCGGCAGGCGGCGGCCCGGACGTTGTCCTGGACCTCCTGGGCTCCGACCTGGACCTGCGCGCCTGGGTCCTCTCCCCCACCGGACGGCTGATCGCGGGCCCGAAGGAGGCGGGCCCCGGCCTCCCCGCCGACACCTGCGCGAAGCTGGCGGCGGAACACCTCGCAGCCGCCCGCACCGGCCGCCGAGGCCCGCACCGCGCCACTCTCGACACCACCCCGTACGCGCTCTTCCCGATCCGCAGCAGCGGCCGCTCCCCCCAGGCCTCGAGAGACGTCCGCGAATCGGTCCTGTCGGACTGGCTGCTGGCCGTGGAGGCCGACGCGAGCGACTGGCCGGAGGAGCGCCTGGACCTCCTCCAGGGCGTCACCCAACTGATCGCGGTCGAACGCGACCGCCGGGACGCGGCCCGCACGGTACGCCGCCGTCTCGCCCAGGAGGTCCTGGAACTGGTCCAGACGGGCGCGGCCCCCGCCGAGATCGCCGCGCGCCTGCGCGTGGCGGCACCGGTCCTGCTGCCCGGCCTGGGAGCGGCCCCGCACTGGCAGGTGATCGTGGCCCGGGTCGAATGGGAGGGCGGCGGCATCGAGGCCGGCCCGGCGGCCCAGTCACTCCTCGAAGAAATCCTCGTGGACCCCTCGGCGACGGGCCCCCAGCCCTCCGACCGCATCGCGGTGGCCCACACGGGCGACGAGGCGATCGCCCTCGTACCGCTTCCCGCCGTCTCGACCGAGCACGACGGCACGGAGACCGGCCTCCTCGCCGACGCGCTCCTGGAGACCGTACGGGCCCCCCTGTCGGCGGGCCTGGACGGCGACGGCCGGGTCACGCTCGGCGTCAGCGCGCCGGTCCACTCGGCGGAAGGCCTGCGCGGCGCCCTGGAGGAAGCCCGCCACGCACGCCGAGTGGCAGCGGCCCGCCCCGGCCGGGTCTGCGCCGCGGGCCACCAGGAGCTGGCCTCCCACGTACTCCTCCTCCCCTTCGTCCCGGACGACGTACGCCGGGCCTTCACCGCCCGCCTCCTCGACCCCCTCCGTGACTACGACCGCCGCCACCGCGCCGAGCTGATCCCCACCCTGGAGGCGTTCCTCGACTGCGACGGCTCCTGGACCCGCTGCGCGACCCGACTCCACCTGCACGTCAACACACTGCGCTACCGGGTCGGGCGGATCGAGCAGTTGACGAGCAGGGACCTCTCCCGACTGGAGGACAAGCTTGATTTCTTCTTGGCATTGCGGATGAGTTGAGGTCCGGGAGGGGCGCGCAACCGGGCCCCCCACACCACGACTTTGTGAAATCCTTCACCCACCCCCTTGGCCCAGCCCCGCGATTCGTGCTGAGATTCCGCCACCACTCAACAGCTCGATGGCGTGCTCGGGGAGGGCAAGGTGGCGGATACCGCCATGTCTGGTAACGGAACGACCGCCGGTGACGATCCACTCCAGACCGCGGTATGGCGGTTGCGCTCACGCGCATGCTGGGCCGACGCGGCAGCCCTGCTCCAGCCAACTACCTCGGACGCCGCGCTGCAAAGAGCATCACTCCTGGTGGAACGCTGCCTGTACACCGAACAGGGCTGGGAAGAGGCCGAGGACGCCCTGCGCACCGCCGAGGCCATGGCGGACGGCGACGAGGACCGGGGCGCGGCAGCTTGTGAACGCGGGCAACTTGCGTACGCGGCAACGCTCCACAACGTACGAGACCGCGCCGACGAGGCCCGGGCAGCACTCGGCCGAGCAGCGGCCCTGATCCCCCCCGGCGCACCGGGCCGGGCCGTCCTCGACTTCCGCCGAGGCCTACTGGCGGAGAACCTGGCGCACTCCCCCCAAGCGGCCCGAGCGGCCTACCGCCGCGCCCACGCGGGCGCAACGGCCCACGCCGACCTCCTCCTCCTCTCCTTCACCTGGCGTCACCTGGCCGGACTCGCCCTGCGCGACGGCGAGTTGGCGGAGGCCCGGCACGGCTTCGCCGAATCGCTGCGCATCCGCGAGGAGTTGGGCTATCTGGTGGGCACAGCCCCCGCACTGGCGTCCCTGGCCGACACGGAAACGGAGCCGGAGGCATCACGCCTACGGGAGGAAGCGGGGCGCCTGTTCCGCCTACTGGGCGGCGTACCGACCTGGCTGGCCCACCAGTTGGCCCCACCGCCGGCGGCCACGGCCTGACAAGGGACAGCCGCGTACGGCGGGAAGGGGCCGTGTCGGGGGGTGTCCGCCCGCAGCGGCTGGCGCGTCAACACGGGCACTTTGATCGATGACCGATTCCGCGCCGGACCGAGGACGGACACCCCCCGGCGCGGCCCCGCCCCCCACCGAACCCGACAGCGCTACGCGCACCCCCGATGACCCGCACAGGCCGCCGCAGGCATCGTCGGACGATCAACGCGCGTAGCACCCACCACTCAGCAGGCCCCCGCGAAGTGCGCCCCCACCAGCACCCGCACCGCATCCAGATCCCGCGCGACCAGCGCGTCCAGCAGCGCCAGATGTTCCGCCGCGTCCGCCAGCAGATCACCGCGCCCCCGCCCGGCCACGGGCCACTGGGCCCGGCGACGGAGATCGTCGGCGATCCGGGTCAGCTGTTCGTTGCCCGAGAGGGACAGCACCGCGCGATGGAAGGCGCGGTCCGCTTCCGCGTACGTCGCCCGGCAGCCCGTGGCCGCCGCGCGGGCCGTCGCCTCGGCCAGCGGACGCAGTTGCGCCCAGCGCTCGCCGGGGACGGTACGGGCGAGGCGGAGCATCACCGGCACCTCGATCAGGCCCCGGACCTCGGCCAGTTCGGCCAGTTCACGGGCGCCGCGCTCGACGACCCGGAAGCCGCGGTTCGGCACGACCTCCACCGCGCCCTCCAGAGCCAGCTGCTGCATGGCCTCGCGGACCGGCGTGGCGGAGACGCCGAAGCGTTCGCCGAGGGCGGGGGCGGAGTAGACCTCGCCGGGAGTCAGCTCGCCCGCGACCAGCGCGGTGCGCAACGCGTCGAGGATCTGCCCGCGGACGGAGGCCCGCTGGACGACAGGCCGGGGAATGGGCGGCTCACTATGAGTGTGCTCACCCCGGGCGGCCGGCGCCGCGGAAGGCGTGACACCCGTCACCGCACCCCGCTCACGCAGCCGCGCCTGCTCTCGTTCCCGCTCCCGGCTCACGTCCGCCGCGCGAGGCTGCGACGGCACCCGGACCCCGGGAACGGGAACCCCCGTCCCGGCGGAGCCATGCGCACCCTGCTTCACGGGGTCCTCCTCCGGACGTGTCAGTACTTCGGGTCATTACGGCGGGTTGTTACTCATCCGTCAAGCACCTTAGGCCCAGAAGCGGACAGTTCAAATTTAAGCAACCCTAGGTAAGGTTAGCCTTACTTGGTTCACCACCGGAGCGCGGTCCACTAAGATCACCGGCGAGCGAGACAGTCGCCCCGGTTACAGGCGTTTCACAATTTCCTCACACGTCGCAGGAACTTTCCGTGGAACCACTCGTACGGGTAGTCTTATTCGAACTCAACTCCCGCCGCTCAAGCGGCAGTTCGAGCAGAACGCCGCCCTGGGCACCCCCTTGCACCTCCTTAGGCGGCCTCTTGCCCCGAAACCCCCTGAGGGCCGGTGGGATTGGGCCACTATGGCGGGCGTTACGCCCTATCCCAATGCAAGGGACCCAGATGAGACTGACCGACATATCGCTGAACTGGCTGCTTCCGGGCGCCGTACTACTCCTGGGCATGCTGGCGGCGGTGGCGGTGCTCGCGCGCGGCAAGCGCTCCTCCGGGGAGAACGCGAGCGCGGACGACTCGTGGGAGCGCAGCGAGGAGCGACGCCGGCGCAAGGAGGCCATATACGGCACCGCCTCCTACGTCCTGCTGTTCTGCTGCGCGGCGGTGGCCGCCGCCCTCTCCTTCCACGGCCTGGTCGGCTTCGGCCAGCAGAACCTCAACCTGTCCGGCGGCTGGGAGTACCTGGTTCCGTTCGGCCTGGACGGTGCGGCGATGTTCTGCTCGGTGCTCGCGGTGCGCGAGGCCAGCCACGGTGACGCGGCGCTCGGCTCCCGGATACTCGTGTGGACGTTCGCGGGCGCCGCGGCCTGGTTCAACTGGGTACACGCGCCCAGAGGCCTCGGCCACGACGGTGCCCCGCACTTCTTCGCCGGCATGTCCCTGTCCGCGGCCGTTCTGTTCGACCGCGCGCTGAAGCAGACCCGCCGGGCCGCGCTGCGCGAGCAGGGCCTGGTGCCCAGGCCGCTGCCGCAGATCCGCGTGGTCCGCTGGCTGCGGGCTCCCCGTGAGACGTACAAGGCCTGGTCGCTGATGCTGCTGGAAGGCGTGCGCAGCCTGGACGAGGCGGTCGACGAGGTGCGCGAGGACGCGCGTCAGAAGGAGACGGCCCGACTGCGCCGGCGCGAGCAGGAGCGCATGGAGCGGGCCCAGCTCAAGGCCATCAGCCGAGGTCACCGCGGTTTCATCGGCCGCGGCGGCGGACGGCAGGTGGAGACCCAGGCCCTGGAGCGGGGTTCCGCCCAGGTCTCCGCGGAGCCTGCCATATCGACGTCGGAGCAACTGCCCGTACGCTCGCGTCCCTCTCTGCAGCCCGTTCGCAGCGGTTCTGACCCGATCACCGTCGACCTCACTTCGGAGGACGACACAATGGCCCTGCCGCGCCTCGACTCCCTGGAGCGCAAGCTCAAGGACCTGGAGCAGCAGTTCGGCTAGCGAAGGCCGGAAATCCAGGACGGGTGTGACGGGACCGGGGTGCGACTCAACGATCGAGACGATCGAGTCGCACCCCGGTCCCGTTCACGCGGCACTCGCGTCGAGTTCGAACCACACCGCTTTCCCGACGCCGTGGGCCTTCACGCCCCACGCGTCCGCGAGGGACTGCACCAGGACCAGGCCTCTGCCGTGCGTACCGTCGTCGGCGTCCGGTACCCGCAGTCTGGGCCGACGGGCCACAAAGTCCCGTACCTCCACTCGCAGTCCACGCGGTCCGACGGTGGCGGTCAGCACCGCGTCGTGGTCGGTGTGGACGAGTGCGTTGGTGACGAGTTCGCTGGTGAGCAGTTCCGCTATCTCCGATCGTCCGGGCCTCCCCCAGTGCCGCAACAGCTCGCGCAGGGCCCTGCGTGCCTCGGGCACCGCCCGCAGGTCCGCCCGGCCGAGTCTGCGCCTGAGCTGGGACGGCTGCGCCTGATCCATGGCGCTCGCGACCTTGTCCTCCACTGTCTGAGCCGAGAAGGCCCCGATCGCCATGGGACCGCCTCCTCGTGCCTGCCTCTTCATGACCCCCGCCCGCGTGCCGATGTCGGTTCCCCTCCTGCCTCGAACACGTTCACGGGATGCATGCCCCGTCGCACCCGCGACAGTCATGTCGAATCGTCAACGCCCAGGTGTTCGGCCACGGATGACGGACCGCGATCGGGGTAGACGAAGCCTGAACTGTGTCTTCCTGAGGCACCGGGGGGCCGTCGGCCGGGTGCCGCGGGCCTGTCCGGGTGGCATGTGCCCGGCGAGGGGCTGCAGTACGACACCACCGGAGTGCCCTGCCAAGCCGTTCACCCGCACAACCGCCACCTGACCGTCGCGCCCCGGCGAGGTGAGGCGAGCCGGTGCATCTGTCCCCGCCGGAGGCAGCCGCCCCGGTCGTCCCGCACGGCATCGGGCTCAGTCACCCGGGCGACATCGTGACCGCCGACGGCCGCCCCTTCTACCGATCCCGGTCTACCGACCCGGCCGTACTCGACGAAGAAGTGGGGCAGTTGGTGCTCGACGCGGAGGTCCTCCCGGAGCTGGTGCGCACGCTGCCCATGGACCGGGCGCCGAGCTCGCGAAACTGGCCGGAATCCGCTGGTGCCGGCCGGCCGCGGGGCCGCCCGCCCGACCCCCGTGCGGGAGGGCGGCCCCCGTTCTCCGTGATGGTCGTGCGGTCAGTGCAGCTTGTTGACGGCCGTGGTGGTCGTCTTCTTGAAGGCCTTGACCGGCGCGTCCTTGAAGGCGCCCATCTGCGACCACTCCACGACGGTGACGGTCCGTCCGTCCCGGCCGACGGAGAGGAGCCGGATGTCCATCGCGCCCCAGGAGGTGACGGTGTGCAGGCCGTGGACGCGGGCGCCCTCCTCGACGGGGAGCGTGCCGTAGTTCCGGTACTCGGCCTTGGTCTCCGGGTCGGACACCGCGATGCGCGTCGCGCAGTTCCGGAACGCCTTGTTCAGCCGGGTGGCGAGAGCCTTGGCCTTGGCAGTGCTGCCGACGACGACGTTCAGCTGCCGGGCACCGGTGTCCAGGTCGGTGTGGAAGGCGCGGTAGCGGGAGTCGTAGGCCAGGAGGGCCTCGCCCAGGCAGTACTGGAACTCGTCGGGCACGCCGTCGGTGACCTTGCCCGCGGTCCAGGAGGACGAGGGGTGCGGCGGGAGTTGGGACGCCGAGAGGAACTTCGGCGCGCTCGTCTTGGTGGTGGCGCCGGCCGGTGCGGCGGCGAGTGCGGTGCCGGCCGCGAGAACCGCGGCGACGAGTGCGGTGAGCGCGCCTGCTCTGGTGCGCTTGGGCATGGGTGTCCCCCGTGGAAGAGTGCGTGCAAGAGTGCGTGGATGTCCGACGTCACCGACGGCGGATGGTCTGTCCGGCTCTGGTCGGTGCGACACCAAGAGCATCAGCGGTCACAGGCGGCGGAGGCAAGCACTGCCGCCCGATCCGCGACGGTGGAACCATCCCAGGCCATCTGACGTGCAGGTATATGGGGTGCCTGGGATGCCGTCCCGGGACGGGGAGGACACGGGGAGAAACAGTGTCGGCACCACAGGACGAAGTCCACGAGTTCGCCGCGCTGCTGACGCGGCTGAAGGAACGCACGGACCGCAGTTACGGCCAGTTGGCCCGCCGCCTGAACATGAACACCTCCACGCTGCACCGCTACTGCGCCGGCGACGCGGTCCCCCTCGACTACGCCCCCGTCGAGCGCTTCGCCGCACTGTGCGGGGCGACGGCGGAGGAACGGCTGGAGCTGCACCGCCTCTGGCTCCTGGCGGTGGCGGCCCGGCAACGGCCGCGCACCCCCACGCCCACGCCCACGCCCAGCACCCCGGACGACACTGGGGACGGCTCCCCGACCCCGAGCCCGCACCCGGAGGAAGATCCCCACCGCCCCTGGTTCCGCCGCCGCTTACTGGTTACCGCGGCCGTGGCCACCGCGCTCCTCGCCACCCTCGGCAGCCTGGCCGCCCTGCCGGCCGACCGCCCGTCCGGGGACGTCACCGCCGAGGACGCGCCCTCCACCCGTACGACGGCTCCCGGCAGCTCCTCCCACCGGCCGCCGGGCACCACATCCCCCAGCCCTTCCCCCACCACCGGGTCACCGTCGACGGCCAAGCCGTCGGACAAAACCACCCCGAAGCCCACCGGGAAGGGCGGCGTCCCCTCCGGACCGGCCCAGGGAAAGAAGGAGTCCGCGCCCGTCGTCCCCCTCACCTGGACCGTCAACTCCCAGGTCTGGAACCAGGGTTGCGGCCACGACTACGTCATCGACAAGCCCCCGGCACAGGTCCCGCCGCCCCCGACCGCGCAGGACGCCGGGACATGGGCGGCGGCACAGGACGCCCTGCACGGCCGGGACACCAACGTGCAGATCTCGGTCCAGGGGCGCAGCTCCACGGCCGTCGTCCTGGAGGCGCTCCGGGTCCGCGTCGTCACGCGCGGCGCCCCGGTGCAGGGCAGCTCCTACTCCATGGACCAGGGCTGCGGCGGAGCACTCACCCCCCGCTTCTTCTCCGTGAACCTGGACGCCGACCGGCCCGTCGCCCACTCGGAGGCCGGCGGCGACGCCGAGGGGCCCATCCCGGCCATCCAGATGCCCTACCGTGTCTCCGCCGAGGACCCCGAGATCCTGCTGGTGACCGCGCGGACCGAGACCTGCGACTGCGCCTGGTACCTCGAACTGGACTGGTCCTCGCAGGGCCGCACCGGCACGGTCCGCATCGACGACCACGGCCGCCCGTTCCGCACGACGAGCATCAAGGGGCTGCCGCGCTACACCTACGACACCTCCGCACGCCAGTGGGTTCCCTACAGCTGAGGCCGGGGCACGGTCACCGCTCACACCTCCCAGACGGCAGCCGCCGTACGGTCGTCCGCGTATCCCTTGACCCTGACCTGGGCGTCCGCGAGGAACGCCGCGAGGCCGGGCGGCGCCGCCCCGGACCACCGGCCGGCGAGGTACTCGCACAGGTCCTGCTCCCCGCGCAGCGGTTCGGCGAGGCCGCCGGTGCACATCAGGAGCGTGTCACCCGGCCGGGCCACGGAGGCGCGGAAGCGGAAGGGTTCACGGGGTGGTTCGGGGGCGGGCTCGTAGGGGCTCGGGGGTGTGGTGATGCCGAGGTCCATGGTGAGCCGGTCGCCCTCGGTAAAAGGGGGCGCGGCGTCAGCCGCTCCGGTGGAGCCGGTGCCTGCACCGGGGGGCAGTGCGCCGAAGCCGACGACGGGCTCGCCGGTGACGTCGGTGACGCGCGGTTCGATGTCCTGCCAGTCGCCGTCCCGGAGCCGGAACAGTCCGCCCGCTCCGACGCCGAAGAAGACGCGCGTACGGCAGTCGGGGTCGGCGGGCAGGAGGAGGCAGCGCAGGCTCGCCGCGTACTCCTCCGGGTCCACGCCCTGTTCGGCGGCGGTGGCACGGAGTTTGCCGAGGCTGCGGTCGGTGAGGCGGTGCAGGCCGGACTTGAGGTCGCCGCGCCGCGCCGCCCGGATGTCCTCGGCAAGCCGGGCGTGACTGCGCCCCACGGCCCGGCCGATCCAGTGGCAGGCCTCGGCGGCGGCACGATGGGCGCCGGGGGTGGCGCGGGCGCCGGTGGCCATCGCGACGAGGACGAGTGCGTGTCCGCCGGTGCCGAAGCGGGCGGTGAGGAGGGAGTCGCGGCGGGGTTCGCCCCGGTAGCGGGCGGAGTCCCCGCGGACGGATACGGCGCGGAGGACGCAGGTGCCGTAGCGGGCGCCGTCGAGGACGGTGTCGGCGACCAGGTCGTCGAGGTCGTCCGGGTCGGCGGGGTGGGAGGGCGGTGGGTTCGGCGTCGTAGGTGGGTGGGCCGGAGCCGACGTAGTCGAGGGGCCTCGGGGGGAGAGTGGGGAGGTCGACCTGGGTGGCTGTCCGGGTGGGGGGTTCTTCGGTGGGCCGGCCTGTGCGGGGCGTCGGTGCCGGCGGGTCGGTCGCCTGCTCCGCGTCGGGAGGCAACCGGTCTCCGTCGGAAGGCATCCGGGAGGCCGGCACCGTCGTGACCGGTGGCGTCTCGGTCGAGGTCCCCCCTCCGGCCGTCGGCGCCGTACGCCCCCGAGCCTCCGCCGCCTCCACCTCCGCCTCCACCTCGAAGCCCGGCGGCCTCGGCAGCCCCGCCGGGAAGGTCGACGGGCCCCCGGATCCGCCCTCGGCGTTCACCGTCCCCGCCGCCGACGCGAAGCGGTCGTCCAGGGAGTCGGGTGCGGCTGTCGGTCCCGTGTCCTGGGTGGAGTCGTCGTACAGCTGCCCCCACCAGTCGTCCTCTTGCCCGGTGGGCTTTCCCCCCTGCTGGCTCATGCCGCTAATTGTCCACCGCACGGGCCGGATGAAAACGGGGCATCCGGAAAATCCGACCCGGCACGCCGTGTCGAACGGCGTATCGAGTGAGGACCCGAACAGGCGCACGAAACATGTCGCCGGGCAGTTTGCGTTTCCCCGGCCCCGCTGCCCAAAGCGGGCGAGGCGGGCGGTGGTTGATGCTGCGGTGGCGACACCTTGGCAGAGTGACGGGTGGTACGGCGATGATGTGCCGAGGCGGTTCCCGCCGTGGTCGTTTCCCCCCCACGGGCCGAACCGCGTGGCCGGTTTTCCGGGAAGGGACGCAGCCTGATGCTGGGAGCGATAGGTCTCGACGAGACGCACGAGTCGGCGTACCGGGCGCTGGTGTCCGTGGGCGCCGCCGACGTGCCCGACCTCGCGCGGCGGCTGACGCTCGGCGAACACGACACCGAGCGCGCGCTGCGCCGCCTGGAGCGGCACGGACTCGCGGCCCAGTCCCCCGCCCGGCCCGGCCGCTGGGTCGCCGCGCCGCCCGGGGCGGCCCTCGGCGCGCTGCTCACCCAGCGTCGGCACGAGCTGGAGAAGGCGGAGTTGACGGCGGCTCTGCTCGCCGAGGAGTACCGGGCGGCGGCCGCCGAGTCGGCCGTGCACGACCTGGTCGAGGTGGTGGTCGGGGCGGCCGCGGTGTCGCAGCGCTTCCTGCAGATCCAGCTCGGCGCGAGCAAGGAAGTGTGCGCGCTGGTCACCGGCCGCCCGGTCGCCGTCACCGGCATGGAGTACAACGCCGAGGAGCAGGCGGCCGGCCGCGGCGTCCGCTGCCGGGTGGTGCTGGAGCGCTCGGTCCTCGACCAGCCGCACGGCCTCGCCGAACTGTCCGCCGCGCTCGGCCGCGACGAGCAGGTACGGGTGGTGGACCAGGTGCCGACCAAGCTGGTGATCGCCGACCGGAGCCTCGCCCTCGTACCGCTCACCTCGCACACCTCGGGGCCGGCCGCGCTGGTGGTGCACGCGAGCGGGCTGCTGGAGCTGCTGTCCGGGCTGTTCGAGTCGGTGTGGCGGGAGGCGCTGCCGCTGCGGCTGGGATCGTCAGGCGTCAGCGAGGAGGAGCCGTCCGCCCCCGACGACACCGACCTGGAAGTGCTGTCGCTGCTGCTGGCGGGACTGACCGACGCGAGCGTGGCCAAACAGCTCGACCTGGGCCTGCGGACCGTGCAGCGGCGGGTGAAGCGGCTGATGGAGCTGGCCGGCGTGACGACCCGGCTGCAACTGGGGTGGCATGTGTACGAACGGGGCTGGGTGGCCCGCGAGCAACCCCAGTGACCTGGCTGACCTGCGCCTTCTCGGAGCCTCCGGCACTCTGGACAGATGGGAGTGGTGGACCTCCTCCTGGTCGGCCTGGTCCTTCTGCTCGGCCTGTGCGGAGTGCTGGTGCCCGGGGTGCCGGGGTCGTGGCTCGTGTGGGCCGCGGTGCTGTGGTGGGCGCTGAAGGATCCGCAGCCGGTCGCCTGGTGGGTGCTGGTCGGCGCGACGGTCGCGCTGTTCCTCTCCCAGGTGGTGCGCTGGGCCCTGCCGCCCCGCAGACTGCGGCACAGCGGGGCCACCCGCCGAATGGCCGTGTACGCCGGGCTCGGGGCGCTCCTCGGCTTCTTCCTCATCCCCGTGATCGGCGCGATCCCGGGCTTCATGGCCGGCATCTACGTCGAGGAACGGCTCCGTCTCGGCCGCCACGGCGAGGCGCGGGCCGCACTGCGGACGGCGATGCGCTCGGGCGGGTCGAGCGTGCTGGCGGAGCTGTTCACGTGCCTGCTGATCGCGGGGGCGTGGCTGGGGGCGGTGCTGTGGGGCTGACGTAGGCCCACGGCCGTAGGTCGCGCAGCCGATGTGCCCGGCGGGGCGGGCGTGCTTGGCTGACGTCCATGACGGAATTCAGCGAGGCGGAGCGTGCGTACCTGAAGTCGCAGCGGCTGGGACGGCTGGCCACCGTCGATCCCCAGGGCCAGCCGCAGGCGAACCCGGTCGGCTTCTTTCCGCAGGACGACGGGACGATCCTGGTCGGCGGCTACGCCATGGGCCGCACCAAGAAGTGGCGCAACCTGCGGAAGAACCCGAAGGTCGCCCTGGTCGTCGACGACATCGCGAGCGTACGGCCGTGGCGGGTGCGCGGGATCGACATCCGCGGGGAGGCGGAGCTGCTCACCGGTCCGCACGATCTGGGGCCGCACTTCAGCGAGGAGGTCATCCGCATCCATCCGCGGCGGATCCACAGCTGGGGCCTGGAGGACGACAAGGGCTGACGAGCCTCAGAGCGCGCCTTCCAGGGTGAGCAGCTCGACCTTGCGCTCGAGGCCGCCCGCGTATCCCGTCAGCGAGCCGTCGGCGCCGATCACGCGGTGGCACGGGCGGACGACGAGCAGCGGGTTGGCGCCGATCGCCCCGCCGACGGCGCGTACGGCGGCCCGGGAGGCGCCGATGCGCGCGGCGATCTCGCCGTAGGTCGTGGTCCCGCCGTAGGGGACGTCGTCGAGGGCCGCCCACACACGCTCCCGGAATTCACTGCCGTCGGTGCGCAACTCCAGCCGGAACTCCTTGAGTTCACCGGCGAAGTAGGCGGTGAGCTGTTCCTCGGCGGCACGGAAGAGGGCGGGGTCGCGGCGCCGGCCGTCCTGGACGGTGCGGCCGCCCTTCTGACCCCGGACGGAGAGGGAGGTCAGGGCGCCGGTGGCGGGGTCGGCGGTGAGGAGGAGGGGGCCGAGGGGGCTGTCGAACTCGGTCCAGTGGATCGGGATCGTGGTGGTCATGGTGGTTACTCCAACTCCCCTGCGATACGCAGGTGTTGCACGGCATAGGAGCGCCAGGGGCGCCAGCTGTCGGGGACGCCGGCGCCGGGCGGGGCGACGTCCGGGTCGCCGAGCGCGCGGGTGCGGATGACGGCGACGGTACGGGCGTCCAGTCCCGGCAGGGCGAGCAGCGCGTCCTGCGCGTCGTCCCGGTCGGCGCCCGCGTCGAGTCGTACGGCACCGTCGGCGAGAGCGGCGGTGAGGCTGCCCAGGGGGCCGTCGGGCTCGGCCTCGGCGAGGACGGCCGGTTCGGGGAACAGGTGAGTGAGGCTGCCGCAGGGCGCGTCGAGCGCCTTACCGTACCGCCGCACCAGCCCCTCGGCCACGCCCCGCCCCACCAGCGCCCGCACCGCCAGCTCCTCCGGATCAGCGGCACCGGGCGACCGCAGCCCGGGCCTGGCGGCGACCAGCGGGGCAAGCCCGGGATCGGCGCCGAGGCGCTCGTCGACGGCGTACGGATCGGCGTCGAGGTCGAAGAGGCGCCGGAGGCGTTGGACGGCGGTGGTCAGGTCGCGGGGGTCGGTGAGGCGCAGGCGGGCGTTGAGCCAGCCGCCGGGGTGGGTCGGTGCGGGTGGGGTGGGGGTTCGGGGCGCGCGGGGACCGGGGGTGGGGTGGGTGCTGCCGGGTGAGGGCTCCGAGGTGCCGGGGATGGCGGGGCGGGCAGCGCCGGGCGAGGCGTTGGGGACACCGGACGCGGTGTCGGGGTGGAGGTCGCTCGGCGGGGGCTCGAGCGTGCCGGACGCGGCGTCAGGGCGGGCAGCACCGGGCGAGGCGTTGGGGATACCGGACGCGGTGTCGGGGTGGAGGTCGCTCGGCGGGGGCTCGAGCGTGCCGGACGCGGCGTCAGGGCGGGCAGCGCCGGGCGAGGCGTTGGGGATACCGGACGCGGCAGCAGACTGGGCAACGCCGGGCGGGACCTCGGAGGTGCCCGACCCGGCATCGGGGTGAGCAGCGCCGGGCGAGACCTCGGCGGCAGGGTGGGCGTCGCCGGGCGTCGTCGTGGCGGCGGGAGGATCAGCCTCAGGATGAGCACCGCCGCGTGACGTCAAGGCGGTGCCGGGCGGGGGCTTCCGGGCCGGCCGGGCGCTGGTGTGAGCGCCGGGTCGGGGCTGCGGCGTGCCGGGGCGTTCGTCGACCGCGACGATTCCGGTGCCGTGGGGCAGCCGGAGGGTGCGTCGGTACGTCCGGTGACCGGGTGAGCCCGTCATCGCCTCGATGCCGGGGACGGCCTCGTGTTCCAGGAGGTCGAAGACGGCGGCGGCGTGATAGGGGCCGCGGTAGGCGAGGCGCAGCGGGATTCCGGCGGCCGGGGTGACGGCCGTACGCCGGTGGGCGGCGTGGGCGCCTCGCAGTTCGCTCGGGGTGCGGTCGTACACGGTCCGGATCGTGTCGTTGAACTGGCGCACACTGGCGAACCCGGACGCGAACGCGATCTCCGTGATCGGCAGCTCGGTGGTCTGCAGGAGCACACGCGCGGTGTGCGCCCGCTGGGACCGGGCGAGCGCGACAGGGCCGGCGCCGAGTTCGGCGGTGAGCTGGCGCTGCAGCTGGCGTGCGCTGTAGCCGAGCCGGGTCGCGAGGCCGACGACGCCCTCGCGGTCGACGATGCCGTCGCCGATCAGCCGCATCGCCCGGCCGACCACGTCGGCCCGTACGTTCCACTCCGCCGACCCCGGTACGGCGTCCGGACGGCACCGCCGGCAGGCCCGGAACCCGGAGCCCTGCGCGGCGGCGGCCGTCGCGAAGAACCGTACGTTGCGCCGCTTCGGCGTGACCGCCGGGCAGCTGGGACGGCAGTAGATACCGGTCGTCTCGACGGCGAAGAAGAACTCTCCGTCGAAACGGGCGTCCCTGCTCCGCACAGCCTCGTACCTGGTGTCCTCGTCCGTCATGGGTTCCAGTCTGGGCGAGGTCCAGGGGCCCTGCTGGCGGAAATCGGACACGGCGTTGGGGCCGGGCCGAGAGGTGGGGGCGCTTGCCCGCGCCGGCGGGGCGGCGCCTCCCCTCAGGACAGGCGCCGCCCCGAGCCGGCACAACCACCCGCAGACGGCACGGCACGACCACCCGGCGGCCGCGCCGCGTGGGCTAGCTCCAGCGGCCCCTCTTCGCCTCCATCGCCGCCTTCCCCTCCGCCCCCTTCCTCTTCCAGTCCCGCCTGATCTCCGCCCTCAGCCGTGCGTCCGTCTTGGCGACGATCCGCTGGTTCTCCCGGATGAGCTTGCGGTAGCTCTCCAGGCGGCGTACCGGGAGCTCGCCGGAGTCGATCGCGGCCTGGACCGCGCACCCCGGTTCGCTCTCGTGGGCGCAGTCATGGAAGCGGCACCGCTGGGCCAGTTCCTCGATCTCGGCGAAGACCTGGCCGACGCCGGTCTCGGCGTCCCAGAGGCCGACGCCGCGCAGCCCGGGCGTGTCGATGAGGACGCCGCCGCCCGGCAGCGCGAGCAGGTTGCGGGTGGTGGTCGTGTGGCGGCCCTTGCCGTCGGCGTCGCGGGTGGCCTGGACGTCCATGACGTCCTCGCCGAGCAGTGCGTTGGCGAGGGTCGACTTGCCCGCGCCGGACGCCCCGAGCAGCACGGACGTACCGCCGGAGACGACCGCGGTGAGGACGTCGAGCCCGTCGCCGTGCACGGCGCTGAGCGCGAGGACCGGCACTCCCGGCGCCGTCGCCTCCACGTCCTGGACGAGATGCGCGAGCGTCACCGCGTCCGGTACGAGGTCGGCCTTGGTGAGCACGACCACGGGCTGCGCCCCGGACTCCCAGGCCAGGGCCAGGAACCGTTCGATACGGCCGAGGTCGAGTTCGACGGCCAGGGACACGGCGACGATGGCGTGGTCGACGTTGGCGGCGAGGATCTGCCCCTCGGACCGCTTGGAGGAGGTGGAGCGCACGAAGGCGGTCCGGCGCGGAAGGAGCGTCTGCACGTAGCGCGGGTCGCTGCCTTCAGGGTCGACGGCGACCCAGTCCCCCGTGCACACGACCTTCATCGGGTCGCGGGGAACGACGAACTCGGTGTCCGCGCGGACGGTACCGACCGGTGTGATGACGTCGCACTGGCCGCGGTCGACCCGTAGGACACGGCCGGGCAGGAGACCCTGCTCGGCGTACTGGGCGAACTCGGCCTCCCGGTCCGCATCCCAGCCGTACGGCACGAGCGGATGCGAGGAAGACGAGGACGAACCCAGGAGAGAAGAGAAAGACAAGGGGTGACCCTTCACAAGGGTGGCCCCGGCACCGCGCGCACTGGCACGGGAGAAGAAAGGTCAGCCGGAGGCCACGGAGGTGGACTTGATGAACTTCCGGATGCGGGCAGCGCCCATCTCAACGACAGCCATCGGTCAACACCTCCCAGGTCATACGCAGCGAACAGCGGCGGCACGGAGCAGCCGCAGGAACGAACACGACCCTAGCCACCCGTCCCGACGATGCACCAGCGATTTTCAGCGCAGCACCTCGGCATGGCGAGGTCGCACTGCCCGCGGTCGACGCACAGCACGCGGCCGGGCACGAGACCGCGCTCGGCATTGTGAGCAAACGCGGCGGCCCAGTGGAGGTCCCAGCCGTAGGGAGTGAGGGCAGCGGACCTGAATTTGTGAGACATTACGACCTCGGCCTGTGGGATGGCCGGCCCGCGATCGCCTTCCTCCCGGACAGTGCGCAGGTCGTCCTGCAGGACCTCGAGGAGCCGGAACGGACTCGCCGCTGGCGCCTCCCACCGCGCACGCTGGTGTGCGACCTGCGGCTGCTCGGACCCGCACAGGACCCCGCCGTGCTGGTGGCAACGCACGAACAGAGCCTGCTGCGCTATGAGACCGGCCCGGACCATCCCGTTCACACTGCGCGGCTGGGCACCGAGGTGCTGTCACTCGCACCGGTGAGCGACGAACTGGTCGGCGTCGCCACCGCGACCGGCCTGCTCTGTCTCCGGCTGGCCCATGGGGTCGACCACTGACACCGGGCGCCGACCCGTTCTCGAATGGACCTGCTGGCCTACGCGTCGCTGTCCATCGACACCTGGCCGATCTTCACAGTGCCGGCCTCGGTCCAGCCGGCGCTCGTGCGGACGCACAGCGTGAACATGGTGCGGTAGCCGAAGTCGTCCCAAGCATCGCGGACGAGGAGCGCATCGAAGTCGTCCTCCCACGCGGTGTCCTCCGGGACTTCGGTCTGCTCCTTGAACTCGCCCTGGTTCGTCTCGTTCACCTCCTGTGTGAGGATGCGGGCAGCGCCCATCACAGAGACAGCCATCGGTCACACCTCGCGTTGCGTGCCCGAGCGCCTCACGCGTTCGTGCAGTCGTGCCCGTTCAGCGTGAAGTCGTACCCCGGGGAGTTCTTGCCCTGCCAGGAGGCGAGGAAGCCGAAGGCGAGGGTGCCGTCCGCGGCGACCGTCTTGTTGTAGTCGGCGGCCGACGCGGTGACGCGGGTGCCGTTCTGGGCGAAGCTCGCGTCCCACATCTGGCCGACCCGCTGGCCGTCCTTGAAGGACCAGGCGACGCGCCAGGTGTCGAGGGGTTCCTCGGTGGTGACCGTGATGGTCGCCTGGAAGCCGTCGGGCCATTCGTTGACCAGGTCGTACTCGACGCTGCAGACCGCCGGTTCGCCGCCGGCCGTGGAGGAGGTGGTGCCCTGGGGTTCCGGGTCGGGGTTCTTCGGCTTCCCCTTGTCGCCCTTCTCGTCCTCGTCCTCGTCCCCGTCCCTGTCCTCGGTGGGCGTCGCCGACGGGGCCGGGGACTCCGACGGGTTCGGCGTGGTGACGGACGGCAGGGAGAAGCCGGGGTCGGCGACCGGCTGGCGGTCTGAGGGGTCGCCGCCCGCCACGGTGCCGTCGCCGGAGCCGCCCGGCATCATCGAGACGGCGAGGGCGAGCACGGAGACCAGGACGGCTGCGACGAGGAGGCCGTTGCGTACGACGCGCGCCTTGTGCGCGGCCGCCGTCGGGGGTCCGCTCTGGCCGTCCCCCTGGTCGGGGCGGCCGGCGCCCAGCCGTACCTCGGCGGCTCTGCGGCGGCGCTCCAGGTAGGCGAGGCCGCCCCAGCCGATCACGCCGCCGGCGAGGGCGGCGGGCAGGCCGACGTTGTGCAGCCGCAGACAGGCGGCGGCATCGGCGCACTGCACGCAGGTGGCGAGGTGGCGGGAGAGGTCGTCCGGGATGCCGGCGGCGGGCGAGCGGGTGATGGCGTCGAGGAGGCGCGCGTAGCTGCGGCACTGCGCGTCCATCGGTGTGTCCTGCTGGTTGCGCCGGCAGCGGTCCTGGAACAGGCCGCGGACCTGGGCGAGTTCCTCGGACACGGTGGCCGGGTCGAGACCGAGCCGGCGGGCCACCACGGTCAGCGGCAGCGCCTCCACCTCGGCCAGCCACAGCAGCGCGGCGTCCGGTTCCTGCATGTCGCGCAGTCCGCGCAGCGCGAGCGGGCGCTGCAGGGGCATTCCGGCATAGCGGGCGGCCTTGTCGGAGTTGAGCCACAGGCGCAGGTCGGGGTCGAGTCTATGGCCCTGTCCGGCGGCCTCCCAACCGGCCGCCGCGTCGCGTACCGCGTTCAGCAGCAGGGGGATCCGGGGCAGTCGGGCCGGGCGGCGGCCTACGCTCCTGACGGGGTCGGTCTCGCCGGCGCGGACCTCGCGTATGCCGGCCGAGAACGCCTCCGTGGCAAGCTGGGTGGCCGCGTCGGAGCCGGCCGTGCACAGGTCGGCGTACGACAGCACCGCGTCCCAGCACTCGGAGAGCAGCGCGGCCTCAGTGGCGTCCTGAGGGGTCGGCAGGTCGGGCATGGGTCTCCTGCATCCACAAGCAAGGTCAACTCACCATATTGGCAACGGAGTTGGGGGGAACCTCGCGGCAGGACCCGAGCTTTTCACGTCACTCACACAACTGACAAGCTCTCTGTTCAGATGTCATGACAGGCGCTCCCGCCGCACCGCGCCGGTCCCATGACACCGACTCTGCCACTCCGGCCCCACAACTCCGGTGTGTTGTACGGACGCGACCGCCCTACGACTCAATCAGACCGTCAAAAATCAGACCGTCGCGGACTCCGCGGGCTCCCGCGCCGGGAGGCTGTCCATGAAGGAGCTCACCGAGAAGACCGCGCGGCCGGGGCCGGGCGGGCCGTAACCGGGCGGCGAGGAGAGGCCGAAGTCGTCCATCGTCGCGCGGTAGGCCTCCAGCAGGCGGATGTGGTACTCCAGCGGCGCGCCCTGCGGGTTGGCCTTGCCGAGCGGGGTCGTGGGCTCGGGGCACCAGGTGGTGAAGCGGGGCGTGATGCCGTGCGACATGAAGAAGCGCAGGCCCTCGGTGGTGGACGCGACGGCCTCGTCGACGGTGGTGAAGCCGAACGGCTCGGCCATCTCCACGCCGGCCACGAAGTTGGGGATGACGTTGCGGGCGCCGAACACGTCGGCGGAGTCGAGGATGCGCTTGTGCCACTCGTCGCGGCCGACGTAGCGCTCCTTGCCCGGGCAGTACAGCTCGAACAGTCGGCGGTCCCACACCTCGTAGTTGGGGTGGTAGATCTGCACGCCGTAGTCCTTGAACCGCTGCACGTCGTCACGCGGCAGCGCCTGTGCCACGACCTTGCCGATCCACCGGCCGGGGAAGCGCTCCTCGATGGCCTTGGCGTAGTGGCCGTAGAAGTCGGCCTCGTCGCGTCCGGCGACCGTCTTGGTGATGGCACCGCCGGTGAGGGTGTAGGCGGTGGAGGCCTTGGCGGTGTCGTACCGGTCGATGATCTCGAGCGCCTCGAGGACCTCTTCCACGTCCTTGACGCCCGTGTAGGGCCGTCCGGCGGCCTTGTGCTGACGCCAGTTGTGGTTGATGTCGCAGTACTGGCACTCCTCCTTGGCGCCGAAGTACTGGCAGACCCGGAAGACGGTGAGGTAGATCAGGTAACCCCACTGGATGGTCGGGGCGACCTCCATGACGGACTTCCCGTTGGACAGCGTGTGCCGGTAGTACTCGGGCATCGGCGGTACGCCGACGTCGGCGATCCGCTTGCCGTCGAGGTAGAGGCCGAGGACGCCGTCCTCTCCGGCGGCGACGCGGTAGGGCGAGGCCGGGTTCACGCGCACGGACACCACGGTCCGGCGCAGGTCGTACGGTCCTCCGGTGAGGATGATCTCCTCCGGCGGGCGCCTGAGCGCGGCCTCGCCGAGCTCAGGCAGGGTGCCGTGGTCGAAGGAGAAGATGAAGTACGACTTCGGCTTGACCTCACCACCCTCGTTGTCGCTGAGGGCGGACGGGTC
Organism: Streptomyces dysideae; assembly: GCF_001514305.1. Lineage (GTDB taxonomy): Bacteria > Actinomycetota > Actinomycetes > Streptomycetales > Streptomycetaceae > Streptomyces > Streptomyces dysideae. Next base: position 34,801 of record NZ_KQ949109.1, on the reverse strand, counting down.
GAAAGCCACCCCGCCCCGGAGCAGATCCTCCTTGAAGACGGCTTCCCGCGGAACGTGCGGGAATCGCTCCATCAGATCCTCGACCAGTGCGGTGCGGTTGCCCATCCGTGTCTCCTCCCGGCTCAGGCGTACAACTCCTCACGGTATGCCCACGCCTCCGGGTGAGCGGCGCCGGGGCCCCACGCGTGCGCGTGTTGACGTATCTGTCATGAGTTGCCGCGTACATCGGTCAGGCCACTCACGCCTCCCGCCCCAACGCCGCATAGTCCACCGCATACGCCAGCGCCCCGCCCCCCACCAGCCGCCCGGCCTCCTCCGCGACCGTAAGCCCCAGGCGGGACACCTCGTTGCCCTGGGAGCCCGCGAGGTGGGGTGTGATGAAGGCGTTGGGGAGGTCGAAGAGGGGGGAGTCGGCGGGGAGTGGTTCAGGGTCGGTGACGTCGAGGATCGCGCTGAGGCGGCCGGTGCGGAGTTCGGTGGTCAGGGCGTCGTGGTCGAGGAGGGAACCGCGCGCGGTGTTGATCAGAACCGCTCCGTCAGGCATCAGGGCGAGCTCGCGGGCGCCGATCAGGTGGTGGGTCTCGGAGGTTTCGGGGGCGTGGATGGTCACGATGTCCGACGTGCGCAGCAGGTCGGACAGGGACAGCAGGGGGACGCCGAGGGCCGCGGCCTCCGTCTCGCCGACGTACGGGTCGGTGAGGCTCGGCACCAGGTCGAAGGGGCGCAGCAGTTCGAGGAGGCGGCGGCCGATGCGGGAGGCGCCGATGACGCCGACGCGGCGGCCGTGGTTGCCGATGCCGGGGACGAGCGCCCAGCCGGGGTAGGTGCGCTCGGCGCGCAGCCGGTCCCGGGCGGCGAAGAGGTCTTTGCCGGCGAGCAGGATCATGGCGAGCGTGTACTCGGCGACCGGCACGGCGTTGGCGCCGGCCGCCGAGCTGACCGCGATGCCGCGCCGCCACAGCTCGGGGCCGGCCAGGCTCTTGACCGAGCCGGCCGAGTGCAGCACCGCGCGCAGCTTCGGGGCGGCGTCCAGGACGGCCGCGTCCAGGCGGGGGCAGCCCCAGCCGGTGACGAGGATCTCGGTGCGGGCGAGGGCCTCGGCGACGCGCTCGTCGGTTAAGTCCTCCGCCACCAGGCCGGGATCGATGTCCACGGACTCCCGCAGCCGTGCCAGCACCTGGGGCGGGAAGATGTGCGGCACGTTCTCCGCGGTCATGGCGAACAGCGCCTGGGGACGCTCGGGCAACGAAGTGGCCTTCCGCTCGACGGCTTGGGGACAGCAAGGCAACAGGACAGCAGAGCAGCGGGACAGCAAGCGGTTTCCAACGTAGGCGGCGGCGAATGAGAGGGTCAATGGACATGCACCCACCTGGACAGACGGCAGGGATGACAGGGATGACGGAGACGGTCACCAATTGGGCGGGCAACATCACCTACTCCGCCAAGGAACTGCACCGCCCGTACTCGCTCGGCACTCTCGGGGCCCTCGTGGCCGGGAGCGCGAAGGTGCGGGTGCTGGGCAGCGGGCACTCCTTCAACGAGATCGCCGAGCCGGGCGCCGAGGGCGTCCTGCTGACGGTCGCCGGCTTTCCGCCGGTGATCGACGTGGACTCGGCGGCCCGTACGGTACGGGTCGGGGGCGGCGTCCGGTACGCGGAGCTCGCCCGCGCCGTGTACGCGCACGGGCTGGCGCTGCCCAACATGGCGTCCCTGCCGCACATCTCGGTGGCCGGGTCGGTCGCGACCGGCACGCACGGGTCCGGCGTCGGCAACGGTGCGCTCGCCGCGGCCGTACGTGAGGTGGAGCTGGTCGTCGCCGACGGGTCGGCGGTGACCATCGGGCGGGGCGATGCCCGGTTCGACGGTGCCGTGACCTCGCTCGGTGCGCTCGGTGTCGTCACCGCCCTCACCCTCGACCTGGCGCCGTCCTTCGACGTCGAGCAGCATGTCTTCACCGAACTGCCGCTGGACGGGCTGGACTTCGAGACGTTCGAGACGGTGATGGCGTCGGCGTACAGCGTCAGCCTGTTCACCGACTGGCGCGGTCCGGGCTTCGGGCAGGTGTGGCTCAAGCGGCGAGTGGATCAGCCACTCGGCCGGTTCCCCTGGGCCGCGCCGGCCACCGAGAAGATGCACCCGGTGCCGGGGATGCCGGCGGTCAACTGCACGGAGCAGTTCGGGGTGCCGGGGCCGTGGCACGAGCGGCTGCCGCACTTCCGGGCGGAGTTCACGCCGAGCAGCGGGGCGGAGCTGCAGTCGGAGTATCTGCTGCCGCGGTCGTATGCCGTCGACGCGTTGCATGCAATCGACGGTATCCGGGAGACCGTCGCCCCCGTACTGCAGACCTGCGAGGTGCGGACGGTCGCCGCCGACGACCAGTGGCTGAGCCCCTCCTACGGGCGGGACACCGTGGCGCTGCACTTCACCTGGGTCGAGGACATGGCGGCCGTCCTGCCGGTGGTGCGGCGGCTGGAAGCGGCGCTGGACGACTTCGACGCGCGGCCGCACTGGGGGAAGGTGTTCGTCGTGCCGGCCGAGGTGCTGCGCGGGCGGTATCCGCGGCTGGGTGACTTCCGGGCGCTGGCGCGGGAGCTGGATCCGGCGGGGAAGTTCACCAACGCGTTTGTGCGGGAGATTCTGGGGGACTGAAGCCAGCCAGTGTCTTCCTGCAGGCCGTCGTCACCGTCGGACTTCGTAAACCCCCTTTCCTAACCCCTTGTCGAAAGGTCCGGCACGCCATAGCCTTGCGCCGCGCCGGTGCCGACGACGACCTCGGCCTGGGCATGGAAGGGACGGGGGCTGGCCTCGGTGCTGTGTTTTCCCGGGGACAACCCCCGGACCCCCGGCCGAGGGAATCGCACCGGCGCTTGCCAGAGAGGGGCGTTCGATGAAGCGCGGCACATCACGTGACATCCGTACCGCGAACCGCTACGAGGTGCTGCGCCAGATCATCGCCGCGTCGCCCACCTCCCGGCAGGAGCTGGCCGCCGCCACCGGGCTGAGCCTCGCCACGGTCGCCACCCTGGTCGGCGAGCTGCTCGAACTGCGCATGATCACCGAGGTCGGCTTCGAGGACTCGGCGGGCGGCCGCCCCCGGGGCCTCGTGGCCGTCAACGCCTCGGGCGGCGCGCTGATCGGCGTGGACATCGCGGAGACGTACGTCCATGTCGAGCTGTTCGACCTGGCGCTGAACGTGCTGGCCCGCGCCGAGGAGAACGTCCGCCCCGTCGAGAGCCGCCCCGAGCAGATGGTCGGCCATGTCACCGCCGCCGTCGGCTCGGTGGTCGCGCAGGCCGGCATCGAGGGCGCCCGGGTACTGGGCGTCGGCGTGAGCGTGCCGGGGCAGGTGGACCGCGCGACCGGCATCGCCGAGTACGCGCCCAACTGGGACTGGCACGACGTGCCGCTGCTCGACCTGCTCACCGAGCACATCGCCTACCCGCTCTACCTGGACAACCCGCTGCGTGCCGTCGCGGTGGCCGAGCTGTGGTTCGGGGCCGCCCGCGGGCGCGGGAACGCCGTGGTGGTCAACCTCGGGACCGGGGTGGGCGCCGGCCTCATCCTGGGCGGCGGGCTGCACCGGGGCGTGAGCAACAGTGCCGGCGAGTGGGGCCACACCACGATCGTTCTGGACGGACGCCTGTGCCACTGCGGCAACCACGGCTGCGTGGAGACGTATGTGGGCGCCCCCGGAATCATGCTGAATCTGCGGGAGCTGAGCCCCGGCAGCACGCTGCTGCACCCCGAGGACCAGACGGCCACCATCGCCGCGCTCGCCCAGGGGCTGCTCCGGCACGACCCGGTGGCGCTCGAGGTGGTCCGCAACACCGCCCGTTACCTCGGCGCCGGCATCGCCGACCTGGTCAATCTGTTCAACCCCGAAGTGGTCGTGCTCAGCAGCTGGGTCGCGGCCGCCCTCGGCGAGCCCCTGGTCGCCGAGGTGCGCGAGGCCGTCGCCCGGCACGCGCTGCCGCGGCCGATGGCCGCCACCGAGATCGTCCTCTCCCCGATCCCCACAGACCCGGCGTGTCTGGGCGCGGCGACGTTCGCGCTGGAAGGCGCGCTGCAGTCGGTCGGGCAGAGGAACGGAAAGAAACGCAGCACCCCCGCAAGGAGCCGTACCGCACCACCTTCATGACGACGGAAGGGATGCACGTGTCTCACCCCCACCCCAGAAGGTCAGCTGTGCTGACAGCCGCAGCCGCGCTGGCTGTCGCCGGCCCTCTCATATCCGCCCCGCCCGCCACCGCGGCCGACACCCCGGCCGCCCAGGTCTCCCCCCACGCCGCGCAGACCATCGACAACATCGGTGCATCCGGCGCCTGGTGGGTCAACGACCTGAAGAACTTCGACCCGAAGGTCCAGGCCCGGGTGGCGAGGCTGCTGTTCTCCTCCAGCGGCCTGGACCTGAGCACCTACCGCTACAACATCGGCGGTGGCGGCACCGCGGTCACCACCCCGTCCCGCGCCCCCGAGGACTTCCGGAACGACGACGGGACGTACGACTGGAGCAAGGACAAGGGCGGCCGTACGTTCCTGAAGTACGCGGCCGCGTACGGCGTCGAGGACCTGGTCGCCTTCGTTAACAGCGCACCCGCCGAGTGGAAGACCAACGGGCAGAGCTGCGGCGGCTACCTGAAGGCGGAGAACACCGAGGACTACGCGAAGTACATCGCGGACGTCACCGACCACTTCCGCAAGCGGGGCGCGAAGTTCGACTACATCAGCCCCTTCAACGAGCCGACGAACAGCTTCGAGGAGTGCGGCCAGGAGGGCATGCTGGTACCGGTCGACCAGCGCGACGACATCGTGCGGGCGCTGGGCGCCGAGCAGCGGGAGCGCGGGCAGCGGACCGGCATCATCGCGGACGAGTCCAGCAGCACGGTCGCCTTCAACAGCGAGCTCCCGGAGTGGATCGCACAGCCGGACACGGCCCAGTACGTCTCCAAGCTGGCCCACCACACGTACAACAACCCCGGTGACGACCAGCGGGCGAAGATCTACGAGACGTCGAAGTCGGTCGGCAAGCAGTCCTGGTCCACCGAGATCTGCTGCTTCGGCCAGGGTGGCACGGGCTGGGCCAAGGAGTACGACCCGACCATCGACGGCGGCCTGAACCTCTCGCGGATCATGTACAAGGACTTCGCGACCGCGCACGACTCGGCGTTCCACTGGTGGGTCGCGCTCTCCGAGATGATCGGCAGCGACCCGTACGCGCGCAACGACGACGGCTGGAACGACGGGTTGATCTACTACGACCCGGACTACGCCACCAACGGCAACCAGACGCTCTACTTCACCAAGCGGTACTACGCGCTCGGCCAGTACAGCAAGTTCGTGAAACCGGGGTCGGTCATGCACAACGTGACGGGCGCGCCGGACGGGGTCGAGGTCAGCACCTACGACCGGGACGGCAAGTGGGTGGTCGTGGTCAACAACCACAACACCACCGAGACCGCGCTGGACCTGCGGTTCAACAGCAAGAAGCCGCTGTGGGCGACCAAGGCGGTGCGGACCTCGGCCGACGAGAACTGGGCGAACGTCGCCAAGCCGGCGGTGCGCGGCGGCACGGTCTCCGCGTCGCTCCCGGCCCGCTCCATCACGACGTACGTCTTCGACCAGGTGCCCTTCGGGAGCTCGGCGGTCACCGGTGCCTGGCAGGGCAAGCAGTCCGGCAAGTGCCTGACGGCGGATGCCTCGGGCACCACGATCGCCACCTGCACGGGCGGTTCCGAGCAGTCGTGGTCGTACGACAAGCGCGGTGCGCTGAAGGGCCCGGGCGGCTATCTGACGGCCGGGAGTTCGGGGCTCGCGGCCTCCGCCGCCTTCACGGGTGACGCGGGCCAGCGCTGGCTGCTGAACGCCAACGGGCAGATCGTCAGCGAGGCTTCGGGCCAGTGTCTGGACGTCGGCGGGCAGGCGACCGCTGACGGCAGCAAGGTGGGTCTGTACACCTGCAACGGCGGAACCAACCAGGCGTGGTTCCGGCAGTGATCCGTAGGACCTGATGGGGAGGTGCGGGCCGCCGGTGCGGCGGCCCGCACCTTGTCACGTCCGGTATTCCGAACGCTACACAACGCTTCGAACAGACTTCGTCCAACCCCTTGCCGAAGCCTTAGCCGAAGGTTAACGTCCCGCTCCGCAACCTCATTTGAGCCACCTGACGCTGAGCGACAGAGCCGCAGCCGTACACATCGAGACAAGGACGTCAGCATGTCGGCATTGAGCAACAGCAACTGGAACCGCCGAACCGTTCTGCGGGCCGCCCTGGGCCTGACCGCCGCCGGCGGACTGGCCGCGTGCGGCGGCAACAACGGCCGTGGCAGCGGTGGCGGTTCGGGGACGAACCTGACCCAGTACTTCCACGCCTACGGCGAGGCGGGCACCGAGCAGGCCATCAAGAAGTACGCGAAGGCCTACGGCGAGGCGAACGTGACCACGCAGTGGATCACCAGCGCCGACTTCGAGAGCAAGCTCTTCGCGACGCTGCTCACCGACAACGCGCCCGACCTGTTCGAGTTCCACCCGCAGATCCAGATGATCAAGAGCGGTCAGGTGGCGGACCTGACCGACATCATCGAGCCGGTCAAGGACGACTTCAACCCGGCGGACATCCAGTCGCACACGGTGGACGGGAAGATATACGGCGTCCGCATGATCGACGACCCGCAGTTCTTCTTCTACCGCAAGTCGATGCTGGACAAGGCGGGCGTCGAGGTGCCGACCACGCTCGACGAGCTGATGGAGGCCGCCGCCAAGCTCACCACCAGCAAGGTCAAGGGCCTGTACATGGGCAACGACCTGCACAACGTCATCAGGCCGATGATCTGGTCGGCCGGCGCCGACACCCTCAACGAGAAGAACGAGATCGCCTACCACACGGACGGCGTCATCGAGGGCCTGAAGAAGATGCGCAAGCTGTTCACCAGCGGCAACCTTCTCCTCGGCGCACCGACCGAGTCCTGGGACCCCTCCTCACTCAACCAGGGCCTGTGCGCCATCCAGTTCTGCGGCATGTGGGCGATGCCGGGGATCCAGGACGCGCTCGGCGACGACTGGGGGGTCTTCCCCTTCCCGAAGACCATCGACTCCGGCAAGCAGTCCGTCTACAACGGCGGCTGGTCGATGTTCGTCAACGCCAAGGGCAAGAACGTCGAGGCCGCCAAGGAATACGTGAAGTGGCTGTGGATCGACCAGAAGGAGTACCAGGAGGACTGGGCCACTTCCTACGGCTTCCACATTCCGCCGCGCACCTCGCTCGCGGAGTCCGCCACCAAGCTCAAGACAGGCAACGCCGCTGAGGGCGTCCGGCTCTTCAACGAGTTCGGGCACTTCGACAACATCGGCTGGACCCAGGCCATGATCACCGCCCACGAGGACGTCTTCGCCAACTGCGTCCGCAAGGACATGGACCCGGAGGCCGCCCTCGACAAGGCCGACATTGCCGTCAACCGCGAGCTCAAGAAGCTGTTCGGATAGACCGCGGGACGGACCACGACGATGTCGACGACCAAGACGCGCGACCTCGCGCGCCCCGCCCCGGCGAAGGCCTCACCGGCCAAGCCGCGGCGGGGTCTGCGGGGCAGCCCCACCTTCAACTTCTGGCTCTTCACCGGGCCGTTCCTCATCGGCCTGGCGATCTTCGTCTACGCGCCGATCCTCTGGAGCCTCTGGCTCAGCTTCTTCGAGGCCCGCTTCACCGTCACGCCCGACAAGTTCATCGGCTTCGAGAACTACACGTACATGCTGACGAACGACGACTTCGTCGGCTCGCTCGGCACCTTCACCGTCTTTGCCGCGTTCATCGTGCCCACCACCTGGGCGCTCTCGCTGGGCCTGGCCCTGCTGGTGAACCGGCTGCGCTTCATGCGGGCGTTCTTCCGGTCGGTGTTCTTCCTGCCGACCGCGTGCAGTTACGTGGCCGCCTCGCTGATCTGGAAGATGTCCATCTTCAGCGGCGTCCGCTTCGGCCTGATGAACACGGTCCTCGGCTGGTTCGGGATCGAGAACATCGCCTGGCTGGCCGACCCCAATCCGCCCTGGTACTGGCTGGTCATCGTCACCGCGCGACTGTGGCTGCAGGCCGGCTTCTTCATGATCCTGTTCATCGCGGCGCTGCAGAACATCCCGGACGAGCTGTACGAGGCCGCCGCCATCGACGGCGCCAAGCCGGGCTGGCAGACCTTCCGGTACATCACCCTGCCCCAGCTGCGCGCCACGTCCACCGCGGTGATCCTGCTGCTGCTGATCGCCGCGTACCAGGCCTTCGACGAGTTCTACAACCTGCTGTCGAAGACCACATGGGGCCGTCCGCCCCTCGTCGAGCTGTACCACAAGGCCCTGGGCGAGAGCCAGGACTACGGCGCCGGCAGCGCGGGCGCGGTCATCCTGACCGTGCTGATCTGTGCCGTGACCCTGCTCCAGGGCAAGATCATGGGCTTCGGAAGGGGGGAGGAGTCCAAGTGACCACCACGATGCCCGAGGTGCGGGAATCCGCGCCGTCGTCAGGCAGGCCCCGCCGCGCCGGGCGCGGTGGCGGCGTGATGAGCTCCACCGGCCTCTACATCGCCACCGGGATCGCCGGTTTCCTCTTCCTGGTCCCGTTCTACCTGATCATCCGCAACGCCCTCTCCACGGACGCCGAGATCACCGGAGAGAACTGGAAGTTCTTCCCCACGGACATCCAGTGGGGCAACATCGGCGAACTGTTCACCGACGACACGGTGCCCTTCGCCCAGTCCCTGTGGAACTCGGCGATCGTGGCCACCCTGCACACCGTCGGAGTCCTGCTGGTGTGCTCCCTGGCCGGCTACGGGCTGGCCCGTATCCCGTACAAGCACGCCAACAAGGTCTTCTACGCCGTGCTGGGCACCCTGATGGTCCCCACCGCCGTCACCTTCGTGCCCAGCTTCGTCCTGGTCTCGTCGCTCGGCTGGGTGGACACGTACCGGGGTCTCATCATTCCGGGGCTGTTCAGTGGTTTCACCTGTTTCCTGTTCCGGCAGTACTTCCTGGGGTTCCCCAAGGAGCTGGAGGAGGCCGCGCGTGTGGACGGACTGGGCTATTGGGGTGCGTACTGGCGCATCGTGGTGCCCAACTCGCTGAACTTCTTCGCGGCGATGGCGACCATCACCTTCATCAACGGCTGGAACTCCTTCCTGTGGCCGCTGGTCATCGGCCAGGATCCGGGTTCGTGGACCGTTCAGGTCGCGCTCTCCAACTACATGACCAACCAGACGGTCGTCTTCCATCTGATCTTCATGGCCACCGCCTTTTCCATCCTGCCCCTGGTGTTCGTCTTCCTCTTCCTCCAGCGCTGGCTGGTCCAGGGGATCGCACAGACCGGCATCAAGGGCTGACACCTCCTTATCCCAAGACCAGGAGACCGATGTCTTTCCGCACCACCCCATCCGTCGACTACGTCGAGGACGTCTCACCCGGCAGCGGGGCCCTCCCGCCCCGCGCCTGGTACGCGTCCTCGGACGCGACGTCCCTCTCGCTGAACGGGAGCTGGCGCTTCCGGCTGTCTGCGACCGCCGACGCCGAGGACGACTCGTTCGCCGGGGACGGGTACGACGCCGCGGACTGGGCCGAGGTCACGGTGCCCGGCCACTGGGTCCTGCAGGGCCAGGGCGCCTTCGGGCTGCCGATCTACACCAACCACCTCTACCCCTTCCCGGTCGACCCGCCGCACGTCCCGACGGAGAACCCGACCGGCGACCACCTGCGGACCTTCGACCTGCCGGCGGACTGGCCGGCCGACGGTGGCGCCGTCCTGCGCTTCGACGGCGTGGAGTCCTGCGCCCGCGTCTGGCTGAACGGCACGGACATCGGCGAGTTCAAGGGCTCCCGGCTGCCGCACGAGTTCGCGGTCGGCCATCTGCTGAAGCCGTCCGGCAACGTCCTCGCGGTCCGGGTCCACCAGTGGTCGGCGGGCTCGTACCTGGAGGACCAGGACCAGTGGTGGCTGCCCGGCATCTTCCGTGACGTGACGCTGCTGCACCGCCCGGCGGGCAGCGCGCTCGACTTCTTCGTGCACGCCTCCTACGACCACGTCACGGGCGAGGGCACCCTGCGCGTCGACTCCGACGTCGACGGGCGGGTGAGCGTGCCCGGCCTCGACATCGATGTCGCGACCGGCGAGTCGGTGACGGTCGCGGTCGCGCCGTGGTCGGCGGAGACGCCGAAGCTGTACGACGGTGAGCTGGCGACGGAGGGCGAGCGGGTCCCGCTGCGCGTCGGGTTCCGTACCGTCGTCCTCGAGGACGGCCTGATCAAGGTCAACGGCAGGGCGATCCTGTTCAAGGGCGTCAACCGGCACGAGTGGCACCCCGAGAAGGGCCGCACGCTCGACCTGGAGACCATGCGCGAGGACGTGCTGCTGATGAAGCGGCACAACCTCAACGCCGTGCGCACCTCCCACTACCCGCCGCACCCGGCGTTCCTGGACCTGTGCGACGAGTACGGCCTGTGGGTCATCGACGAGTGCGACCTGGAGACCCACGGCTTCACCGAGCAGGCCTGGCGCGACAACCCCGTCGACGACGACCGCTGGACCCCGGCCCTCCTGGACCGCGCCGCCCGCATGGTCGAGCGGGACAAGAACCACCCGTCGGTCGTGTTCTGGTCGCTCGGCAACGAGGCGGGCACCGGACGCGGTCTGACGGCGATGGCCGAGTGGATCCACGGCCGGGACGCCTCGCGGCTCGTGCACTACGAGGGCGACTGGAACTGCCGGGACACGGACGTCTATTCGCGGATGTACGCCAACCATGCCGAGGTCGAGCAGATCGGCAAGGAACTCGACGGCGGCACCCACAAGCGGCGTCAACTCCCCTTCATCCAGTGCGAGTACGGGCACGCCATGGGCAACGGCCCGGGCGGACTCGCCGACTACCAGGAGCTGTTCGAGAAGTACGAGCGGATCCAGGGCGGCTTCATCTGGGAGTGGATCGACCACGGCATCAAGCACCCCGAGCTGGGCTACGCCTACGGCGGCGACTTCGGCGAGGAGCTGCACGACGGCAACTTCGTCTGCGACGGGCTGATCTTCCCGGACCGGACGCCCTCCCCCGGGCTCGTGGAGTACAAGAAGGTCATCGAGCCGGTCCGTATCGAGGGCGACGGCGCGGACGGCACCGTACGGGTGACCAACAAGTACGACTTCGCCGACCTGTCGGCGCTCGCGTTCGAGTGGTCGTACCAGGTGGACGGCGAGACGGTCGAGGCGGGCACGCTGTCGGTGCCGTCGCTGGCACCGGGCGAGTCGGCCGACGTGAAGCTGCCGGAGCCGCCTGCCGACCGGCGTGGCGGTGCGGAGACGCAGTGGACGGTGCGGGCGCTGCTGGCGTCGGACACCGCGTGGGGCAGGAAGGACCACGAGGTCGCGTGGGGCCAGTTCCCCGTCTCGGCGCGTCCGGCGCCCTCCGTCGCCGCGACCGACCGGCCCACCGCGAGCGAGAAACTGATCTACCTCGGCCCGGCCTCCTTCGACGTGCGCACCGGCGCGCTGAAGACGATCGGCGGCGTCGAGGTGACCGCGCCGCATCTGGACGTGTGGCGGGCGCCCACCGACAACGACGACGGCATGGACTGGCAGACCGAGACCCGTATCGGGAGCCTGTGGCGCAAGTACGGGCTGCACCGTATGCGCCACCGCCTGGACGGCGTCGAGTTGAGCGACGACGCGCTGACGGTACGGACCCGGGTGGCGCCCGCCGCCTGGGAGGTGGGCCTCGCCACGGCGTACCGCTGGACCTCCGACGGCGACCGGCTGAAGCTGACCGTGTCCGTGACGCCGGAGGGCGACTGGGCGGTGCCGCTGCCCCGGCTCGGCATCCGGTTCGGGCTGCCCGAGGCGGACGCCGTGAAGTGGTTCGGCGGCGGTCCCGGTGAGGCGTATCCGGACAGCAGGATGGCGTCGGCGGTCAGCCGCTGGCAGTCGACTGTGGACAATCTGCAGACGCCCTACCTCCGCCCGCAGGAGAACGGCGCCCGCGCCGACGTCCGCTGGGTGGAGCTCGGCGGGCTGCGGATCGAGGGCGACCCGGAGTTCTGGTTCACCGCGCGCCGCTGGACCACCGAGCAGCTGGACGCCGCCCAGCACCTCACCGACCTCACGCCGGACGACACGGTCTGGGTGAACCTCGACCACGGCCAGCACGGCATCGGCTCGCAGTCGTGCGGGCCGGGCCCGCTGCCGCAGTACTTCCTGCGGGCGGAGCCGGCGGAGTTCTCGTTCGTGTTCTCGGCCCTCGGGTGAGAAGACAGTTAATCGATTGACCGATTGATCGACTTTCCGACACTGTCGGGACGTCGCCCGCGGCCGGTCGGCTCCCCAGCCGACCGGCCGCAACTCGTTTCAACTCATTTTCATCGTAAGGGAGTTGACGGATCGATTGAGTGTCAGCATCGAGGTTCGCGGCCTCTCCCGAACCTTCCACACCACCGTCCGCCGCCCCGGCCTGGCCGGCGCACTGCGCTCTCTCGTCAACCCGGAGCGGGCCGTCAAACACGCCGTCTCCGACGTGACCTTCTCCGTCGCCGCGGGTGAACTCCTCGCTCTGCTCGGCCCGAACGGCGCCGGCAAGTCCACCACCATCAAGATGCTCACCGGCATCCTCACGCCCACGTCCGGCGAGGCCCGGGTCGCGGGCGTCGTCCCGTACCGGGAGCGGGAGCGCAACGCCCGTAACATCGGGGCGGTGTTCGGGCAGCGCACCCAGTTGTGGTGGGACCTGCCGGTGCGGGAGTCGTTCGCGATCCTGCGGGACATCTACGAGGTGCCGAAGGCCGAACACACCGCCCGCCTCAAGGAGTTCGACGACATCCTCGACCTGTCCGCCTTCTGGGACACCCGGGTCCGCCACCTCTCCCTCGGCCAGCGCGTGCGCTGCGACCTGGCCGCGGCCCTGCTGCACGACCCGCCGGTCGTCTTCCTCGACGAGCCGACCATCGGCATGGACGTGGTCGTGAAGGAGCAGGTGCGGGAGTTCCTGAGGCACCAGGTGGAGGAGCGCGGCCGTACGGTCCTGCTGACCACACACGACATGACCGAGGTCGAGCGGCTCGCCGAGCGGGTCGTCCTGATCAACCACGGGCGGCTCGTGCTGGACGGCACGCTCGACGAGATCCGCCGCAAGTTCGGCTCGACCTGGCAGGTGCGGGCGACGCTCGCCGACGCGCACACCGAGGTCGCGGCACTGCCGGGGATCGCGGTGCTGCGGCAGGACGGCCCGCAGGTGGTGTTCGGGCCCGACGGACCCGACGCGCCGACCGTCCACCAGGCCCTCAAGCAGGTCATCGAGCGGTACGAGGTGAGTGGCGTCGCCATCGACGAGGCGGACCTGGAGGACGTGATGCGGACCGCGTACGTCCAGGCGGGAGCCGTGTGATGGCCGTCCTGCACGCCTGGCGCGCCGCCCGCGTCACCCCGCTCGGCGAGCTGCACGCCCCGCCCCGGATGACCGCCGTCCTGCTCCGGCTCACCGTGCAGGTGGTGCTGGTGGCGTCCCTGTGGCGGGGCCTGTACGCGCACACCGGCACCACCGCCGGACTCGACCGCGGCCAGGCGGTGACCTACGCCGTGCTGGCCGTACTCGCGTCCCGGCTGCGGGAGTTGGACCAGTTCGCGGGCCGGGACACCGTGATCCAGCACATGCACTACGGCACGATCGTCTACTGGTACCTGCGTCCGCTGCCGCCCCAGCGCTACTACGCCCTGCGCGCCCTAGGCGAGCAGCTGTACGGGTTCGCGTGGGCGCTGGCCGGCTACGCGGTCTGTCTCGCGGCCGGTGTCGTGGAACCGCCCAGGTCCGCTGCCGTGGCGGGGGTGTTCGCGGTGAGCCTGCTGCTCGGCCAGTGGGTCCTGTACTACATCATGCTGCTCACCGACCAGTGGTGCTTCTGGGCGCTGCGCAACAACGCCGCGGTCATGATCCTGATCTTCGCCCAGAACCTGCTGTCCGGGGTGTACGCGCCGCTGTGGTTCTTCCCCGACTGGTTCGTCACGCTGAGCGTGTTCATGCCCTTCCAGGCGACGCTGAGCGTGCCGCTGTCGCTGTACATCGGCCGCATCCCGCTGTCGGACGCGGCCGGGCAGCTGGCGATCCAGGCGGCCTGGGTGGTCGTACTCGCCCTGTTCACCCGGTTCCTGTGGCGGCGGGCCGCCCGCCGGGTCATCTCCCAGGGAGGCTGATGTCCATGCATGCCGTACGGATCATGTGGCGCGTCACGTGCCTCAACTTCCGCGCCCAGATGGAGTACCGCTCCGAGTTCCTGCTGATGATCGCGATCGGTGCGATCTGGCAGGTGTCGGTGATCGTGTTCGCGACGGTGCTGCTCACCCGGTTCACCGGGATGGGCGGCTGGGACAGCTCGGACGTGCTGCTGATCCCGGCGACGCGGATGCTGGCGCACGGCCTGTTCGTGCTCTTCCTGGGGCGGATGCACGGCCTCGGCCGGCACATCCAGGAGGGCCGTATCGACATCTACCTGGTGCGGCCGATGCCGGTCCACCGCCAGGTCCAGCTGCAGTACTTCCCGACCAACGCGATCGGCGACCTGACGGTGGCGGCGGGTCTGATGGTGGGCGCGCTGGCCCGCAGCGACCTCGACTGGACGGCGGGACGGATCACGTACCTGATCGTCGCGATCCTCGGCGGACTGCTGCTGGAGGCGGCCCTGTTCACGGTCGTGGCCTCCGCGTCGCTGCGCTTTCCGGCCGCCGACTACTGGGGGATCTGGCTGGAGGAACTGCTGGGCACCTTCGGCAGCTATCCGCTGAACGTGCTGCCCAGGGCGGTGGGCGGCTTCCTGACGTTCGGCCTTCCGCTCGCGTTCGTCGCGTACTTCCCGGCCGCGGTCCTCACCGGCCACGACACCGCCGTCCCGTACTGGCTGGCGGCGGCCTCACCCCTGCTGGGCGTACTGGCGTACCTGGGCTCGCGACTGCTGTGGCGGTGGAGCCTGAGGCACTACGCGGGCGTGAACGGGTGACTGAACGGCGCCCCGCGCGGCTCCCCCCGCCCGGTGTTCAGAGCGCCCGGGCGGGGTCCGTCACCAGGAGTGGGTTGCCGGCCGTAAGGGTGCCGAGGACCTGGGCCGTGTCGCTTTCGAACATGGCGCCCTTCTCCTCCGCGGTGACTCCGACGGCCTGGAGGAAGGCGACCTTGCCGTTGGGGGTGTCGATGGTGCCGAGCTGGGGGTCTGCGGTGAAGGCGAAGACCGTCAGGGCGGTGGCAGGGGCGTCGGGCAGATGGGGGTGGCCGGTGACCGGCTGGCGGAAGTCGATCCGGTGTCCCTCCTCCAGGAGCACGGAGTTGCCGTTCACGTACTTGGCGACTTCCTGGAGCATGCCGTACGGCCACTGCGGCGGCCGCTCCTCGGTGCCGCGCGGAACCCGCAGGGTGAGTTCGAAGCCCCAGCCCGACCACTCGGGGTCGTCGTCCTCGCCAGGGGTGTAGAGCTCGCTCAGCCCGTAGGTCACGTAGTGCCAGTGACCTACGGCCGGATAGGCGGAGCAGCCCTGGAGGGCGCCGCCCTCGAAGCCGCGGGGCGGCACGTAGCCGACGTGGAAGGGCTCGACCCCCGGGTGGACCGGGGCGAGCGCGGCATCGATGGCGTCCCAGCCGGGAGCCTCAGCGGTGTTCGTCACCGCCCCATGATGACCAACGCGCGGCTGAGCATCCCCGCCGGGTTCCCGGCACTCCGCCGACGTCGGGCCGGGCGTCGCCACTTGGCGTGCATCTGGTCGACGCGGTCCACCACCGCCCCGGCGAACACCGCCGCCAGCACCGAGGCCGCCCCGCCCACCGCCGTCAGCAGGCCCATACGGGCGAGCGAGCCCGTCGCCTGGAGGACCAGCAGGGGCAGTGCGATCAGGGCGAAGGAGTCGCCGAGGACGGAGAGGGTCTGCGCGGCCCAGAAGATCCCGAAGTCCCGCTGCCGCCACAACGGGCGGGTGCGGGACGGGGGTTGATGCTTGCCCTGGTCCTCGGCCCGCTGTGCCTCGTACGTCATCCGCCCCCCGTGCGCCTCGAACCGCCCCGGCAACCTTACGGACCTCGGCGGCGCCGAGGGGAATTTCTGCGCCTACACCGACGCGGACTTCGGCGGCCTGGGCGTGAGCTGGAGCGGCGACGACGGCTGGTGGGAGGGCAACATCGCCGACGAGGACAGCTCGTGGGCCAACAAGGGGATCTCGGGCCCGGGCATCAAGGACCACGTCAAGGTCTACGCCAGCGCCTGGCAGGGCGGCGGCGTCACCATCTGCCTGAAGCCCGGCGAGGAGGTCACCTACAACGCGGCCGCCAGCGACCGGGGCGACTCCCACACCTGGACCACCGGCTGCTGACCGTACGGAGGACGAGGCTCACCACCCGGGTGTGACGACCGGGCGGTGAGCCTCGTCCTCAGGTCGCGGCGGGGGCGGCGGCCGGGACGTCGCGTTCCAGGGAGCGGACACCCGGTATGGGCGAGGGCAGCAGCCACAGCAGGGACAGGGTTCCGCCGACCGCGGCCGTGACGAGGGTGGCCCTGAGGCCGATCGCCGTGGCGAGTGCTCCTCCGACGACCGCGCCGAGGGGGCGTACGCCGTAGTTGACGGTGCTGAAGGCGCCGGTCACGCGGCTGCGCAGGGCGTCCGGGATCACCGCGGTCTGCAGGGAGTTGAGGTTGACGTCGAACAGCATGACGCCGAGGCCGACGAGGAAGTGGGCCGCGCCCAGGATCCCGGCACGGGCCCATATGGGTCCGGCGGCCACGGCGGCGAGGGCGATGGGTGCCGGGAACAGGACGGCGCCGACGGCGATGCTGCGTCCGACGCCGATCCGGCGGGACAGCCACGGTGCCGCCAGGGCGCCGACCAGGGAGCCGCTCGCTCCGATGCCGATCGCCAACCCGATGACGCCCGGGGAGAGTTCGAGGACGCGGTCGGCGAACAGCACGATCAGGCCGCTGCTCGAGACGAAGGTGAAGAAGTTGAGGGTCGTCGCGCAGCCGAGGCTCGCTCGCAGGATCGGCTCCTTCAGAACATGGGCCAGCCCTTCGCGGGCCTCGCGCACGAGTGACGTACCGGGGTGGGTGGCCGGCGCCTGTGCGTCGAGCCTGATACGGCCGAGCAGCAGCGCCGACACCACGAACGACAGCGCGTCGACGAGGACGGCGACCGGCGCGGTCAGCGTCTGCACGAGCCCGCCGCCGAGCGCGGGACCGGCGACCAACGACGCCGAACGGGCCGCGCTGAGCTTGCTGTTGGCGTCGACGTACGCGGAGCGCGGCACCAGCCGGGTGAAGAAGGGCTGCCAGGCACAGCCGGCCACCACACTCGCGAGCCCGGTCAACAGGGCGACGCCGTACAACTGGCCCAGCGTCAGGTTCCCCCACAGATACGCGCCCGGCACGGTCAGCAGCACGCCCGCCCGGACCAGATCCGTGGCGATCATCAACTGCCGTTTGTCCGCGCGGCGTTCGACCCAGGCGCCCAGCACGATCGCGAGGAGGTTCGGCGTCCAGACGAGCGCGGTCAGCCAGGCCACCTGACCGGCCGAGGCGTCCAGGACACCGATGGCGATCAGGGGCAGCGCCAGCTCGGAGACCCGGTCACCGAGCTGCGAGACGGCACCCCCCGCCCACCAGAGCACAAACCGCCGGTCACGCCAGAGGGAGACCGGCGGGACGAGCGCACGCAGGCGCGTCATGCGATCGCGCCAGAGCCGTCGGAGTCCTCGGCGGAGTCCACCGCCCCATCAGCCGCGTCACCGCCCTCCGGCAGCACATACCGCAACAGCCGCACCCCCCGGCTCCCCACCGGCCGCTCCCCCGCATCCCGTGTCACATACGGCGCCAGTACGGCCTCCACCGCGTCGCCGATCGCGGCGAGTTCGTCGGCGGACACCACGATCCGGGTGTTGGCCAGCCCGGAGAGCCGGCGCCAGGCGGGTTCGAGGCCGGGCTCGGTCTCGGTCGCCCAGCGCTCGGGCAGTTCCGCGGCCCGGGCGAACATCTCCCAGGACAGCGCCCGAGCCGCCGAGGTGCCCTCCGCGTCCTCCGGCACCCGGACCCGGAAGCCTCGCGCCACCGCCTCCCAACGCCGCGTCCGCCGGTCGGTGCCGCCCTCGGCGTCCCGGACCAGGCCGAAGCCCGCGAGATGCCGCAGATGCCAGCTGGTGACGGACGGGGTGGCGCCGACGTGCGGGGAGAGTTGGGTGGCCGTGGCGGGACCGTGCCGTTGGAGGCGTTCGAGGACGGCCAGCCGCACGGGGTGCGCCAGGGCTCTCATGGCCTTCGGGTCGGTGATCTCCATGTCGCCGAGACGGTTTCCGGAATCCATGACGTGAGAGTGTCCTCTCAGAAATCCTGAGAGTCAACTCTCAGGATGTGTACGGGTATGAGGACCGACAGCCTCACCGCCCGCCATGGTCGCGGGCGTATGCGGCGAGAACCGTCTGCCGGTTCTCCCCCGTGCGTAGGAAGCGCTCGTCGAGTACTGCGGCGAGGTCGTCGAGCGCGGCGTCGAGCGCGGTGGCCGAGAGCCTCGCCCCCGGGTGGGGTGCCCGCCGCGCCCGTTCGGCGAGTTCGGCGGCGTAGCCGACGGTGAGCGCCAGGGAGGTATCGCCGTGTCCGTCGTGGAAGTAGTACGACTCCGGGTACTGGACGAAGTCCACGGTGACCCGGGCGAACTCGGCGGCCAGCCCGTCCAGCAGGACGGCTCCGGCGTCGGAGTCCAGATGCCCGGCCGTGGGACCGGCGCGGCGCAGATGGCAGATGTGCAGTGCCAGCGCCCGGCGCCGGGCCAGCGCGGGGAAGACGCCGAGGACCCACGAGACGGTGGCGGTCAGCAGCGCGAATCCGACCAGTGACTCCAGGGGCGCGACGATCCGCAGCCAGCCCTCCGCGGGTGCGATGTCGCCGAGGCCGAGGGTGGCGACGATCACCAGGGAGATGTAGAGGGCGTCCACCGGCCGGGAGTGCTCGGTCGGCTCCAGTTCGCCGGAGAAGACGAAGGCCTCCGGCATGTGCGGCCAGTACACCACCGCCCATCCCAGGGCCACCCCGCACGCCCACAGCGCCACCACGCACACCATGCCGAGCGGACCGGCGAGCCCTTTCGCCCGCCGGCCCGGAATCCCATGGGCGGACAGTCGCCACAGTGCCGTCATGACGATCCTGCTGAGCCCGCCGTGGCGGGTGGGGTGCCACAACGTGTGGAACACGTCTCGCAGGATGATTATCACGACGGCCGCGCCGACCAGCGTGACCAGCGCTTCCATACGCCCTCCTCCGTCGCCCACCTACCGGAGCTCAGCATGCCGCCCGGACCGGCGTGCCGCGCCGACCGGGCGCCGGGGCGTGTCCTCGGAGTTCAGGGCGTCAGTGGTCCGCGCAGCACGGTGTCGGTTCCGGCACCTCGAAGGGGACGAGGGTGCCGCCGACGGCCGGCATGGCGGTCAGGACGAGCTCGCCGTCCTGCCACTGCGGGCGTACGTGATCATGTGTCACCAGCGGTGTGTCCAGGCGGGGGCGGCCGGGTACGCCCAGGACGGTGACGCGGTCGATCGCGGACCGCGACAGCACGTCCGCGACCGTCAGCGTGCCGGTCAGCGCGGCGGACCCCGGGTAGCGCACCGCACGGCCCGCCACGTCGGGAAGGCCGCGCCGCACCTCGCAACCCCGGGCCGTGAGCTCCTGGGACGCCCGCCAGCCACAGGAAGCCGTTCGCCCTACGGCCGTTGGTGGCGGCGGCGGACGCGGGAGCGGCGGCGGCAGTCGTGGCGCCGCCGAGGACGTTCCCGGCGGCCAGCCCAGCGCCGAGCAGACCCGCCCGGCGCAGCAGGGTGCGGCGTGACTGCTGCTCGGGGGTGAGGGCCTCGTCGGGCACGGAGGTGTCGAAGCCTCCTGGTTGCCGCTGCCTTCTGCGGCTGCCTTCCGCCGCGCGATCCGCGCCGCGTGTGTGGAGGATCGAGGCGAGACATGAACAGTGAACGAGCGGGGCATGTCCGCCGGGCGCCCCGGACGCGTCGGATCGTCACGCCTCTCACTGTTTCCCCAACGGCCCTTGCACGTCACACTGGTTGCCACTGAACCTGAGCACCGTTCATCTTCCCCACCCCCCGCCTCCTCCGGCCGGACACACGGAGACACTCCCCATGAGAAGACTGATCGGCACCCTCGCGGCGGCCGCGCTGGCCGTCACCGGCCTCGCCACCACCGGCGCGACCCCCGCGGCCGCGGCCACCACCGGCTCGTTCAACGTACTGACCTACAACGTCGCGGGCCTCCCGGAGGGCCTGAGCTCCGGCAACCCGGAGAAGAACACCCCGCTGATCTCCCCGCGCCTCGGGGCGTACGACATCGTCAACGTGCAGGAGGACTTCAACTACCACGCGGCGCTGTACGCGGGCGACAACCACCCGTACCGCACCGCGACGAGTGGCGGCGTGCCCTTCGGCGACGGCCTCAACACCCTCTCGGACCTCCCCTTCGAGGACTTCGAGCGGGTGAAGTGGAACAACTGCACCGGCACCAACTGCCTGACCCCGAAGGGCTTTTCGCTGGCGCGCGTACGTCTCGCCGAGGGCGTGTTCGTCGACCTCTACAACGTGCACACCAACGCGGACTCGACGGACGACGCGCTGGCGGCCCGGCGCGCCAACATCGAGCAGCTGTCGGACTTCATCCAGGCGAACTCGTCCGGCAACGCGGTGATCGTCATGGGCGACACGAACACCCGCTACACCCGCTCCGGCGACAACATCCGCACGCTGGTGAGCGAGAACGGCCTGACGGACCCGTGGGTGAAGCTGGTCAAGGGCGGTACGCCGCCCGCGTCGGGGTCGGACGCGCTGGTGTGCCCCACGACGGCGCCCACCAATGACTGCGAGGTCGTGGACAAGGTCTTCTACCGCGGCAGCAAGCTCCTCAGCCTCACCGCGACCCGCTACAACAACGAGTGGGCGTCGTTCCTCGACTCGGCCGGCGGCAACCTCTCCGACCACTTCCCGCACACCGTCGACTTCTCCTACACCCTCAACTCCACCCTGAAGGCAAGCGACTTCTTCGGCGGCCCGCACGGCACGGCCTTCAACGACGCGGACGACCTCCCGGCCACGGTGTCGCCCCGCACCCTGACCCTGCGCGGCGCCTCCCGCCTCGACGCGGTGTCACTGACGCACGACGGCGGTACGACCCTCACCCACGGCGGCACAGGCGGCACGGCCACGTCCCTGACCCTCGCGTCGGGCGAGCACCTCACCTCGGTGAAGCTGACGCAGGGTCAGAAGGACGGGCGTACGCGGATCTTCTCGGCGTCCTTCACCACGGACAAGGGCCGCTCGCTGTCGTCCGGTACGGCGACGTCCGACACGCAGACGTTCACGGCGCCGGCCGGTTGGCAGATCGTCGGCTTCACGGGGCGGTCGGGCACCGAGATCGACAAGCTGGGCGTGGTGTACGCGCCGATCAGCTGACGCTCGTACGCACCGGGACCTCCGCCCAGACGGTCTTGTACGCCGCCCCCCGGGCGGAGGTCCACGCCCCACGTCTCCGACAGCGCGGCCACCATCAGGAGGCCGCGCCCGCCTTCGTCCGGTGCGACGGAAGGGACGGGCAGTCTGTCGACTCGGGCGTCGCTGACCTCCACCCGCAACACGCCCTCGCGCAGTACGAGCCGCACGCGGAAGCCCCGCCCTCGCACCCGCCCGTGCCGCACGGCGTTCGCGGCGAGTTCGGCGACGACGAGGGTCACGTTCTCGTTGGCTTCGCCGCCGTGCTCGTATCCCCACACGTCCATCCGGCTGGGGACGAGCTGCCGTGCCCGACGGGCGCCGCGCGGGGTGCAGCTGAAGAGCTGTGTGAACGTACGGACGGTGAAGGGTGGTTGGACCCGGATGTCTCCTTGCATGCCTCAACCGTCCCGGACGGCACGGCAGTCGGCCAGGTACGAAACTCGTACGCTGCGAGGTGTACGAGTTACGGAGTGGACAGTGGCGATAACGGTCCGTGACCATGGGTGACTTGCGGGGTTGGACCAAGGCATTCGGGAGTAACCCGTATGACCGACAGCACCATCAACATCGAGAACGCTTCGAACGAACCCGAACCGTCCGACAGCCTGAAGGCGTTCGGGGCGGCGCACAAGGTCTTTCGCAAGCGGGCGGGGCATACACAGGAGGACTACGCGCCACTGGTCGGCTATCAGCCGTCGACGGTCGCGTCGATCGAGCAGGGTCGGCGGTTTCCACAACGCCGGTTCGTCGAACGCGCGGAGGAGATCCTGGACGCGTTCGGCGTCCTCAAGGAGGTGTACAGGCACGCCACCCGGGAGAAAGGGCTTGCGTCGTGGTTCCGGCAGTGGGCGGAGCTGGAGGAGCTGGCGATCAGCCTGTACACGTACGAGAGCCGGTTGGTGCCGGGGCTGTTGCAGACCGAGGGGTATGCGCGCGCGATCTTCAGCGAGCGCGTGCCCGTGCTCACGGACTCGGAGATCGAGGCGATGGTCACGGCCCGTCTGGAGCGCCAGTCACTGCTCAGAGAGCGCCCGAACACGTCGTTCAGCTTCATCGTCGAGGAGCATGTCCTCCGGCGACAGACAGGCGGTGTGGACGCCATGCGGGAGCAGATCGAGCACCTGCTGGAGGCCACGGAACCGCGCAATGTAGAGCTCCAGATCATGCCGACGGCGCGCGGCGCCCACGCAAGCATGGATGGCCCCATCCAGCTCCTGGAGACCCCCGAGAACGAGTGGTTCGCCTACTGCGAGGGGCAGGAGAACAGCCAGTTCATCACCAACCCGAAAACGATCAGTGTGCTTCACATGCGGTATGCGAAACTGCGCTCACAGGCTCTGACCCCGGAGGACTCCCGGAGCCTGCTGGAGCGGATGCGAGGAGCATGATGAGCACCACTGGACTGAACTGGTTCAAGAGCAGCTACAGCGGCGACAGCTCCGGCCAATGCATCGAAGTGGCTCTCGCCTGGCGCAAGTCGACGTACAGCGGCGACGACTCCGGCCAATGCGTCGAAGTCGCCACCTGCCCCACCACCATCCACGTCCGCGACTCCAAGAACACCACCGGCCCGCAACTCGCCCTCTCCCCCACCGCCTGGACGGGGTTCGTGGCATACGCCTCAGGCGACTGATAGGCGCCACAATGACGTGATCTTCGCGCTACGGGCGGCGTGAAGGGGATCAGCGATGTCGCCTGCGCGTGGATGGCGCGGCCTTGTGTCCGTCCCAGCCCATGCCGATCAGCGCAACGGTGCTCCACTGCATGATGCCGGTCGGACCGTAGGAGCGTTCCTGTCCCAGATCAACGAGGGGCAGCAGCAGGTCGAGCGTGTAGATCGCGGGCTGGAAAGGCGGTGGCTTGCCGTCGCCGACAGCGGTGGGTGGCAAGGCGGTAAATAGAGCCGTTCCGGTGGCCAGGAGACACAGCAGCAGCCACGCGGCACGAAGAGGGCGGTAGCCGTAGCCCACCGTCGCGTCCTGGAGCAGCTCCACAACCTAGTAGGGGGCGACAGCGTGCGCCGCATACTGCGATGCTTTGCGACCAAGACGGCTCCGGCATCGGCGTCCTGGCCTTGGCGCTGGTAGGTGGCGGCGAGCTGCTCGTACGACTGGGCCACGAACCCAGCAGCAGCTGGCCGGCCCACGGCGGCGCATGCGCCAGCCGTCAGGCGCCGAAGCGGCGGCGGGCGGCCTCGATGTGACCGAAGTACTGGTGGGTCCAGCCGCACATTCCGTCGACCGTTGCGCGCAGGGCTTGACCCGGCTCGGTGAGGGTGTATTCGACCCGCGGTGGGACGGTGGGGTGCACGGTGCGCTCGACCAGGCCGTTGCGCTCCAGCATGCGCAGGTTCTGGGTGAGCATCTTGTGGCTGATGCCCTCGATCTCGTTCCGCAGCTCGCTGAAGCGCAGGGTGCGATCACCGAGACCCTCGACGATGAGGAACGCCCACTTGTTGGCGACGTCGGAGAAGATCTCCCGCGCCAAGGAGCCCGCACGCGCCAGGTCTGCATCCTCGGGCGAGCCTGTGAACTGCTTGGTCACCATAAGGTTCTCCAGTCACTGAAAAGTGCGTTCTTCCACGTCAGCGTCCACTCTCTTACAGTTCCTGAGTAACCACAAGAGAGTGAGCGTCTGGGTCGGCGCGAACGCGAGCCCACAGGCGCTCAGGACGAGGAGACAGGCAGCATGGCCATCACCTTTGTGAACCCCAGCGGATTGCCCAAGATCGACGTCTACCGGCAGGTGTCGATCGCATTCGGGTCGAGGCTGGTCTTTGTCGCCGGGCAGGTCGCCTGGGACGCCGAGGGAGTCACGATCGGCGAAGGCGACCTCGCCGCCCAGGTCGAGCAGAGCTATCTCAACGTCGGCACCGCCCTGGCCGAGGTCGGTGGCTCCTTCGACGACGTGGCGAAACTGACCTTCTACGTCGTCGACTGGACCCCCGACAAGATGCCCCCGCTCCTGGAAGGGATCTCCCGGGCAGCCGCGAAGCTGGGGGTCACCGCGGCCCCGCCGACCACACTGATAGGCGTTGCGGCATTGGACGTCCCCGACCATCTGGTCGAGATCGAAGCCACCGCGGTCCTCGACTGAACAGGTGCTCTTTGCCACTGGGCGCCGGAATGGCCAACTACGGCGCCCAGTGGCCAACCAGCGTGCTCAGTCACAGTTACTGACCCACGCTCCCAGCCGACCGATGGGAGGTGGTGGACCGCGAGCCACCCGGCAAGACAGTTCTCGCCGAGGTCGATGTGCCGGGTTGGCTCAGGGTGGCCCGGAAGTAGGCACACGTGCGTGACTCGGCTTCCATGTGCGGGACTTGGGAACCGTTTGTGTGCGATATGACATGCCCACGTTGGAACTCCTCCGCTTGGGGGCACAATGCCGGGTACCCCTCCCGGGTGAACTGGTTCCATCCGCGACACGACCTTCGCGACATCCGTCGGGGGCATGGGGAGGAGCCGCAGCCAATGCTGCCCGCTGACATTTACCGTGGTCCGGGACGCCGTGTCCTGCTGGGGTTGTCCGCTTGGACGACCGCCGTCCTGTTGACGCTGACTCCTGTGTTGCAGCCGGAAGTCGCGGCGGCGGAACCGGGGGCGGGGGCGCGTTCCGCCATCGTCGAGGGCAAGGATCCGACGCCGTCCGGACAGTCGTTGACGCAGCTCGACGACTTTTTCGACACCCCCATCGGCCGGATGCTGTACGTCGGCCGGGAGGCGAGGCGCCTCGACGACAAGCCGTGGCGGAATATGGCCATCGGATTCGTGGACATCACTGACTTGCAGGGACTGGACACCGCGGGCTACGAGATCGTCGACGTAGACGAGTTGAGCAAGACCAACCCCGCGCTCTACGAGCAGCTCGGCCTCGTCGACCGCCCGCAGATCCGGAAGTTCGCCGTCATCCCGCAGTCCAACGACGCGTCCAGTGACGTGCCGGCTAACCATTCCGAAATGCTCATGCTCATAAGGGAGTTACGCTACCTAGGAGTCGAAAACCCGGACCGGGTCTTCGCCGTGGGTACCGACCGTTCGCCCTGCCCGACCTGCGCTCCGCGGATTCCGAAAGGCGCGGACGTCTTCTACCTCGTCAAGGATGGCAAGGGCTCATCCAGCGAGCTGAGGGAACGCATCCAGGCGGCCAAGCCTGCCACGGAGAAGAACGAGGAGTACAAGAAGGAACTCGCACAGGAGCGCAAGAGGATCGCCGAGCGCAAGGTGGCGAACCCGAAGCGCCGGGCACGGCTGGCCAAGCAGACGAAGAACGTCTTCCAGACGGGGGTCGAGGGGGGCGGCAGCTGCCAGCTGGGGCTCGGACTCGGGCCGGCGTCCCCGGGCACCGAACAGGCGGCGTCGGCCTCGCTGTCCGGCGGCCGTGGCCAGCAGGCGGCGTTCACCGTGCGGTCCGGCGCGGTGCAGGCGGACTGCCATGACGGCGGCGCGGCGAAAGCGGGCGGCGCGGCGGGAATACCGGAAAGCGGCCTTGTGAAGGCGCTGTCGGAACCCTTCGCCCAGGCGCCCGGCGGCATCGACTTCTCCTCCCTCCAGCTGCGCTACCTCTCCGACCCCGGCGACGGCAGCGGACTCCAGTACTCGTTCCAGGCCCCCACCTCCACCACCGGCGGTACGTCCCCGGTGACGGGAGTCAACGCGGCCGGGCTCACCTCGGACGCCTTCTTCGTGTGGCTGGCGCTGGACCCCTCGACGTTCTGGGTGAACCTCAACCCGACCGAACCCGACCGCATCGTCGACGCCGACATGGGCCGCACGGACGTGGGGCGGATCATGCTCCAGGCGGATCTCCGGCTCAAGAAGGACGTGGGCAGGCTCATCCACCCGGGTACGGCGCTGGGCAAGGAGTACCACGCCCGACGGAAGGGCACCTGCATGACGTCGCGAGTCTGGATCGTGCCCGAACCCGCGGACGTCCGGCGCGACGGCGACAAGCTGTACATCCTCAAGGCACCGCTCAAGGTTAGGATGGAGTCCGAGTACATCGATCTCCCGGCGGGCCAGGGGGCAGCGGGCGACTGCCCGCAAGAGGACCAGGCGACCCGCGCGCACAACGAAGCGCTCTTCCGTAGCCTGGTCCTGCCGAAGCTCACGAAGCTCGTGAACACCGGCTCGTACTACGCCGAGCTGCGCCGCGTCTATCTCGCCCGAGTCGCCGCCCAGTGGTACCGGGACCTCAGCGCGGCGCGGCAGACCACGTACGGCGACCTGATCGACAAGGGTGACATCAACTCCTGGATCACCAGGACGAGTTGGAAGCCGACCGACACCTTCGACCAGTACGTCCGCTCCTACACGAGGGGCGATTACCGCTTCACCCGCAAGGTGACCAAGGGGAACTACATCTACACGTACACCTATGTGTACGGGGGCGTGGACCTCACCTCCGTGCCGCTGCGGCAGATTTCGGACAGTTCCTTCGACGCGCGGTACTCGGGTCTGACCAAGGACATCGACGCCTCGTTGACCAAGCCGACCGGCGGTGACGGCTCCGGTGCGCTCTGGCTCGGCGCCCCGACTCCCCGTCAGGCAGCAGCCGGATTCGACGCCGCCGACGACGGATCCGGCCTGTCCGTACGGGATGTGTTGGCGCCCCGGGTGCTGCTGCCGGTGATGCTCGTCGCATTGGCCGCCGTACTGCTGTGGCGGCGCAGCCGCCGTCTGTCCGCTGCCGGTACGGCAAGTCCCCTGCGCCGCACGGCCGTTCGGCGAGAGAGGAAGCCGTGACCCACGAACAGGAGCAGGAGCAGGACCGGGACCGGGACCGCCTCGCGGATGAACCCGAGCGTGGTCCTCGGCCTTACGTCCGGCTGATGGCTGCGATCGGCGCGGGCGGTCTGGTGGCCGCCACGGTCGCCGTGGTGGTCTCCGTCTCCACCGACCCCGTGATGCAACTGCCGGAGAGCGTGCCCACGTTGCCCAGCGACTTCTCGACGGGCGACCTGCCGACCTCTCTGCCCAGCATGCCCGAGCTGCCCAGCGACCTCCCGACCGACTACACGACCAACCTCCCGACCGCCATCCCCACCGAGGACCTCCCCACGGCCCTGCCGAGCGACCTGCTGCCCAGCTTCCCCACCGACTTCCCGTCGCTCCCCAGCCTGCCGGAGATGCCCTCGCTACCGCAGGCCGGAGGTGCCTCATGACCCTCACCGCCCCCGGAGTGTTCCCGCCGCCTCCCGATCGGCCCCCGGGTCCACGCGTGCCGCGGCACGGGATGGCGAGCGCGATCGCCGTCGTGCTCACGCTGTCCGTGGCGTACGCCGTCGGGCAGATCCTCTACTGGACCGCGCCAGACATCGTCTCGCCGTCCCCGTGGGTGAAGATCTGGCTGCTGCCGGAGCCGACACCGTTCAAGGTGACCAGGGTCCTGCTCGTCGTCGGCTGGTGCGTCGCGACCCTGCTCGCGCTCGCTCTGCTGCTCACCCGTCGCCGCGCCACGGCCGCGACCGCCGCTCCCACGGGCGACACCGGCTCCGAACAAGCCGAACCCATGGCGCGTTTCGATGCCACTGCGCGCCCCCGACTCACCCTGCGGGCCTGTCAGTTCGGGATCCTCGGCGCGCTTGTGCTGCCCTTCGCCGTGATGCCGCTCGCCGCTCTCGGCAGCAATCTGCCCCAGCTGCTGCTCTGCCTGCCCACCACGGGAGCGGCTCTGTTCCTCGTACACCGGGCGCAGTTGTACCGTCGTATGCCTGGCTGGCTGCTGCTGGCCGGTTTCGGCTGGGGCGTGCTCATCGGCGGTGGCTTCGGCCTCGTCATGATCACCTGGTTCCAGAGGTACGGCGCCGGCTACTTCCTCGACTTCCAGCGCCCGCGGGACAGCATCCGCGAGATCTACACGCTGTTCTGCCTCAACGGCGCCGTCGTGGCCGAGTTCGGCAAGGCCGCCGGGATCGCCGTTCTCTTCCTCCTCTTCCGGCGCCACATCGACGGCGTGGTCTCCGGGGTGGTGGTCGGCGCGGCTGTCGGCCTCGGCCACAACCTCACCGAGACCGTCCACTACCTCGGGTTCGTCAACCCGGAACACCACCCCGCGCAGTTCTGGGACCGCCAGGTGGTCGGCCTGATGGCTGCGCACGTGGCGTTCAGCGCGCTCGCCGGGGCCGGGTTCGGCGCGGCTCGGTGGCTGCCGGAGCGCAGGGACCGGTGGGTGGCCGTCGGCGGCGGGCTCCTCGCCGCGGTGGGCGGGCACTTCGAGACGGACGTGGTGCTGATGCGGCTCGACCAGAGCCGGGGGGAGTGGTTCTCCCACAACGAGACCCTGAGTCTGCTGCTGGGGATCCCGCTGATGACCGTCATCACCTCGGGCGTCTTCGTCGCCCTGTACGTGCTGATCCTGCGGCGTGGCCTCAGAGCCCAGGCGGCAGGGCTGGCCCGCGCCCTGCACGCGGAGGCCGCGTCCGGCCCGTCCGGCGGTGCGGCGGTCACCGGCCCCGAGGTCGCGCTGCTGCTCTCCCCGGCCCGCCGCCTGCTCCTGGAAATGAGGGTGTGGCGCCGCGACGGCACGGCCGGCCTGCGGCATCTCGTCCGCTTCCAGCAGGCTCAGCTCGACCTTGCCACGCAGCGCTGGCACCGGGAGCGCGTCGGTGCCGACTCGTTCATACCCGACGAACAGCAACTCCGGGAGAAAGTAATCGACTTGAAAGGGCTGGGAGGAACCTCAGGGACTTCCGAGGTCCCGGCGCGGAAGGGGCTCTCGTGAAACACGGCTTCCGTCTTGTACGGCTGTCCGCCCTCGCAGTCGCCACTGCGCTCCTTGTCCTCGGCCCGTCTGCGCCCGCGTCGGCGCAGTGCGCGGGCCCCACGTATCACGGGGGCCTCCCCGTGCGGGTCGGGGCGTGCCCTGAGGGCGTCGCCGGCGGTGCGTCGGGCGCGGTGTGGGCGGTGGTCGTCCTCGCGGCGGGGTTGTGGATCGCGTACGCCCGCTCCCGCTCTCGGGCCACGACAGACACGGATCTGGAGCTGATCGACGCGGTGTTCAGCGAGGCGGTGACGGAAACAGCGGGTGACGCTCATGGAGAAGGCGAGGAGGGCTTGCGGCACGCCTGGCCGTGAGCCACCCGGGACCATCCGTGCGTAGGTGGACCTGCCGGGGTGGCTGTCACTAGTCGGCCCGTACCCGCTGGGCAGGAGCCTGCCCAGAACGCGGGCACGGCGACCGCGAGCCCGGCGGTACAAGTGGAAGCACTCGGCCGGGCTGTCACCTCGCCGGGGAGGTTTCCGGTCGATACGGCGCCCCATCGCCCGCAACAGCTGACGGGGGTTGGGGAAGTCGCCCCGCCACAGCAGGGCGGTACCTTCCGAGAGATACAGAGGGATGTCGCCGCATCCTCGCACAGCCACGCGGATCCTTCCCGCCCCGGAACCTTGATCCACTAGCATGTAACCTAGACACCCTAGGTTTCTCTTTCCGGAGGACGACCCCATGGCCCGCGCAGGCATCACCGCCGACCGCCTCGTCGCGGCCGCCGCCGACCTCGCCGACGAGGTCGGGTTCGAGAACGTCACCCTGTCCGCGCTGGCCCGCCACTTCGGTGTGAAGGACGCCAGCCTGTACTCGCACGTCAAGAACCTCCAGGACCTGCGCACCCGCCTCGCACTGCTCGCGGGCGGCGAGATGATCGACCGGATCGCCGCGGCGGTCGCCGGTCGCGCCGGCAAGGACGCGCTGGCCGCCTTCGCAGGCGCCTACCGGGAGTACGCGCTGGAGCGGCCCGGGCGGTACGCGGCGACCCAGATCCGTATCGACCAGTCACTGGTGACCGACGCCCCGGCCTTCCGCCGCACCGCCGAGATCACCTACGGCATGCTCCGCGCCTACGGCCTGGAGGAACCCGATCTCACCGACGCCGTACGCCTGTTGCGCAGCACCTTCCACGGCTACTGCGCCCTGGAGTCCACCGGCGGCTTCGGCGCCCCGCGCGACGTACAGCGGTCCTGGGACCGCGCCGTCGAGGCCCTGCACGTCGCACTCCAGAACTGGCCCCGCGAGGAGAACAGCGTTGACTGACCTGCACTACGACGTCCAAGGCACCGGCCCCGTGCTCCTGATCCTCCCCGGCGGTGCCGGACACCCCATGGCGCTCGGCCCGTTGACCGACGCCCTCGCCGACCGGTTCACCGTCGTCACCTACGACCCGCTCGGCCTCGCGCACGGCCGGCTCGGGCTGCCCGTCGCCGACCAGCGGGTGGAGGGTTGGAGCGACGGGGCACACCGTGTGCTCCAAGAAGCGCTTCCCGAAGGCGAGTCGGCGTACGTCTTCGCCACCAGCTCCGGCAGCGTCCCCGCCCTCGACCTGCTCGCCCGGCATCCGCGGCGGCTGCGGCACGTCGTCGTGCACGAGCCGCCGTGTGTGGGGGTGCTGCCCGACGGGACGCGATGGCAGGCCATGTTCGGTGAGGTGTACGGCACTTACCGTGCGGCGGGGCTACAGGCCGCTGCCACGCATATGAGCGCCGTACTGACGGAGACGGTGCCGGAGGAGCGTCCGCAAGACCAAGGCCAAGGCCAACCCATGTCCCGGGACGAGGAGTTGACCAACCCCATGGCCATCTTCCTCGCCCACGTCCTGCGCCCGTTCACGTCATACGCCCCGGACCTCGCCGCCCTCTCCTCCGCGCACCTCACCCTCGCCGCCGGAGCCGACTCACGCGGCCAACTCCTCCACCGCACCGCCGAGTTCATCGCCGGGCAGACGAAGAGCGACTTCGTCGAGCTCCCCGGCGGACACATCGGTGCCGTGGAGCATCCCGTCACGTTCGCCGAGCGGCTCGCGGAGTCGTTGCTGAGGTCGCGGGGCGACTGAGGGCCACGACATCGGCGTACGACGGTGCGCTGCCCTGCGGAGTCCCACCCGCCGCGATCTCCGCCACCGTCTCCAACGCCGCGCCCAACGCCCGCCGGTACAGCAGCGAGCCCAGGCTGACGCGGCGTACGCCGAGGTCGGCGAGGTGGGGGACGGTGGGGCCGGTCGGTGAGTAGAGGATGTTGAGGGGGACGTCGAGGTGGCGTACCAGGGCAGCAATCCTGGTCGGGTCGGTCAGGCCCGGGACGAACACGCCGTCCGCACCCGCCTGTTGGTAGGCGTCGAGGCGCGCCATCGCCCCTTCGCCGTCACCCAGCCAGTACGTGTCGGTGCGGGCGTTGACGAAGAGGTCCGGGGCCGCCGACTTGACCGCGGTGATCTTCGCGGCGTGCCGGGCGGGCGGGCCGAGGCGGTCCTCCAGGTTGATGCCGACGGCCCCGACGACCGACAGTTCCCGAGCGAACTCCCCCACCTCGCCCGGATCTTCGCTGAAACCGTCCTCAGCATCGACGGAGAGCAGGAACGGCTCCGTGCCCAGCGTCAGCGCGAGCCGCAGGGTCTCGTCGCGGACCGCCGACGCCCCGTCGGGCAGCCCCACGGCCGCGGCGACCCCGAGGCTCGTCGTGCCGATCGCGCGGAAGCCCCGGGCCGCGAGGGCGGTCGCGGAGGCGTGGTCCCAGGCGTTGGGGAGGAGCAGGGGCCGGTCGGTGTGGTGGAGGTCGGCGAAGGCGGTCATGTGGGGAACGGTAGGGGCGGAACCGTTCGGTAGCGGCCGAACCGATGCGTACACCGGGTCATGCGATCTTCACGGCAACCTTCCGGCCCCCGGCGGTGACCAGCAGGCATGACAACCGCACGACGCACGCCCCCCGCGCCCTCCGCGAGCCGCGCCGCCCACCGCCGTATCCGCGGCGCCCGCAAGCCCGTGATCGCCGGCCTCGCTGCCACCGCCGCCCTGGTCGGCGCCTGGTATGCCACGGCGGGCGCCGCGCCCACAGCCGCTCCCAGCCTCGCCCCCACCTCCACCTCCACCTCCACCTCCACCTCCACCACGGTGAGCCTGCCAGCCAAGTTCCCCTATCTGTCGGCCGGTTACAACAAAACCCGTGAGTGGACGCGCAAGGCGACGGCCGTGGCGCCGAACGGCACGCTCCGCGTGGCCTGGCCCGCATCCGACGGCATCCATGTCACGCCGCTGACGTCGGCCGGGAAGCGGTCGGGTGCGGACACCGTCGTCAAGGGTGCCAAGGAGGTCGGCGGTCTGGTCGCGCACAATGACGGGTTCGCGCTGCTGACGCGGGTCGCGGACACCAACAAGTGGAAGGAGACGGCGGCCGCGATCGTCCGCTACACGGGCGGCAAGCAGACCTTCCGCACCAAGCTCACCGGCACCGCCACGAACGACACCGCCCCGCTCCTCGACGGCCAGCTCACCTGGAACGGCACCAAGTACGGCGCGTACTTCGTCGTGCACGGCGCGGGCGGCTTCGCCGACGGGCACTTCGGCGACAAGCTGGCGTACGTCAGCGCCAAGGGCGCCGAGCTGAGCGGCGGTTGGAGCTGGGGGTGCAGCCACAACGAGGGCATCGCCCTGCACGCCGAGAAGGCCGGCGCCTTCACCTCCCTCTGCTTCGACGACTGGCGTTCGGGCCTGTTCGTGTCGACCGGGATCGGCGCCCCCGACAACGCGCCGGTCGTGCAGCGCGAGCAGTGCTGGGCGGGTTACTGCGGCGGCACGTTCGCGAGCCGCACCGGCACCTCGTGAAGTCGTCCACCGGCCGCTACGCCACCGCCTTCGCCTCCCGCGGCGCCGCCTCCGCCAAGAAGAACCCGGACGACTCCACCGGCCGGGGCTGGACGGTCAAGCCGCAGACCGGCACCCACCAGGTGGCCGTCGCCTTCCTGAAGAGCCGCAGCTCCGGCCCCGGCAAGGCGATCCGCCTCTCCAACTCCCCGGGCACGGAGCACGTCAACGTCCGCCTCGCCCCGTACGGCAAGGACCGCCTGCTGCTCTCCTGGGAGTCCGTCAACTACACCGGGGCTGAAGTCCCGGGCTTGCACAACGGGCGTCACTGGTGGTGACGTGTCGTTTGCGTCCGGCCTCACCCGAGGGTTCCCGGGGGGCGGGGGCCGTTGACTGGGCCCCGCGTCGCCACAACTCCCATGCGCGTGCGCGGATGTTGCGGGAGCCGTTCCGGTCTGCGTGATCAACGAATCCGCAGGACCGGCACGCGAACCAGGCTTGGGACACCCGGTTCGCCTTGTCTGTGTGCCCGCACTCGGCGCAGGTGCGGGAGGTGTACGCCGGATCGACATACACCACCGGCACCCCGGCCTTGCGGGCCTTGTACGCAATGAAGTTCCCCAGCTGGGCGAAGGCCCAGGAGTGGAGGGTGGCCCGTTGGGGCTTGCGAAGCCGTACCCGCTCACGGATACCGCCCAGGTCTTCCAGGGCGATTCCGCGACCGGTGCGTTCTGCCTCGGCCACCACATGCTTCGCGATCTTGTGGTTGATGTCCCTGGCCCGCCGGGCCTCCTTGCGCCGCCGCTTCTTCAGGCGGCGCTTGGCGGACGGGGTGTTCTTCTTCTGTAGTTTCGCGCGCAGGCCACGCTCACGAAGGCGGCCGCGGTTGAGTTCACGCCCGGCCATGATCTGACCGTCGCTGGTGGTGGCGATGTTCACGATGCCCAGGTCGATGCCGAGGAAGTCCACCGGATCGGTGTTCAGCCCTGCTTCGGGGACCTCGCAGGTCGCGAGCAGGAACCACATGCCGTCCCGCTGCAGCAGGTCCGATTCACCCCTGCGGTACAGGGCGAGCGTGGCCAGCTGCTCGGGCGAAGCGGTGAACGCCACCTGCTTCATCCGGCCGCCGGTGGTCCAGATGGACACCGTACGATCGGCGATCTGCCACGAGAGCATCCGGTCGTCGTAAGGCTGGGCACCCTGGGGCCGGAACGCGAGAGGCTTTTCGGTGGCCCGGCGGTAGCGCTTGGAGCCGGGGCGGCCCAGGTTTCCGGCCTTCAGGCTGGCCTTGAGGGTGGTGTAGGCGTCGCAGGTCTTCTTGATCACGTGCTGGGCGGCCTGCGCCCCCAGCCGCCATCGGTCCTTGACCTGCTCGTAGGTGTGCTTGCGCAGGGCGAAGTTCTTGAACTTCCCGTGCTCGAAGGCGACCTCTGCCACCCAGGAGGCGGCCTCGTTGCAGGCATGCAGGGTCGCCTCAAGTGCGGGCGCCTGCACGGGCGTCGGCAGGAGTTTGACTTGCACCACAAGCTTCACGATCAGCGATCGTTACACACCCATACAACCTTCCACCACACGTTCTCACCCCATCACCCCACCGAGTGAACGGGCCATCGCGTGCACACCTCGCCCCGGTCTGCCAGAAGCGGCACTCGGCCCCTGCGCGGCCGGACATACATAGAGATACCGCAGCGCTCCGCGCCGCGAGCACGAGGATGCGATTCCTCC